>CALMII010000016.1 GCA_937864115.1 uncultured Steroidobacter sp.
CAATCAACATCTCTCATGCTGGCGCACTCAATGTCGCCGGATCAAAGGGGGGGACGGGTCCATCCCATTATTGGGCTGAAGCCTGACCTGCAGAAAGAGCAGATTGCACGAACTTCCGCCAGCTCCCGAGCGCCGTAATGTCCTGCGCACCATCGATCGCCCACGCCTCGCAAAGAAATCCCGGGCACAGCGATCCGTCTTCCAGTTCGATCCTGCCGATCCCGAGCGGCGAAGGAATGCCTGCGACGAACGAACCGACATGCTTCTGCGGCACGGCCCAGACTTCGACGTCGATGCTCGCGCCGCCCTGCGCCACGCGGATCAGGCCCGGTCGCTTCGGCGGACCGTCGGGCAAGGCGAAGAAGCGATAGGCTGGCGCAGTGCGGGTCGCACGCAGCAGGAAGGCGCCACGTTCGGTGAGCTGGTGATTCAGCGGCAGGCCGGAAAGATGCGCACCGCAGACTGCAACGGGAACATAGCCCGGTGGCGCGCGGTAGCTGCGGGGAATGCCTGCAGGCACCGGCTCATTCGAGACACCCAGCGATGTCGTCGCAGCATGATGAAAGCGCGATCCAAGTTCCGCGAGCGCGCGATCGCAGCCCGCCGGCGCGATGAATGTGACTCCGAACGGCAGGCCGTCGGCGCGAAACCCGGCAGGCACGGCAATCGCCGACAGATCGAGCAGGTTCACGAAGTTCGTGTAGCGACCGAGGTTCGAGTTGCGCGCGATGGGATCGGCCAGCAGTTCGGCAATGCGATAGATCGTGCCTGACGTCGGCACCATCAACACATCGACTTCGTGCCAGATGCCGGCGGCACGGCGCTGCAGTTCCTTCAGCCGATACTGTGCGCGGAACGCATCGACCGCCGTCGGCTTGTCGCCGGCGAGCGTGATGGCCGCAGTCACCGGATGCAGCGCCGCCGCATGATCGCGAAGGAACGACGCGATGGCCGCGTAGCGTTCGGCCACCCACGGACCTTCGTAGAGCAGGCGCGCGGTTTCAAACAGAGGAGCGAAGTCGATTTCGACCAGCGTGCCGCCCATGTCGCGAACGCGCTGACAGGCTTCGGCAAAGAGCCGCTGGTACTCCGCATCGCCGAAGAACTCCAGTTGATCGGCCCGGGGCACGCCATGGCGCGGCACTGCAGGCAGTGCGGCGGGTTCGACTTCGCGCGAGTAGGCATCGTCGGCATCGACTCCTTGCGCCACGTCCAGCACGCGCCGCGCATCCTCTGCCGTCAACGCAAAGATCGACACGCAATCGAGCGAGCGGCAGGCCGGCACGACACCCTTCGTGCTCAACAGTCCGCACGAGGGTTTCAGGCCGACGATGTTGTTGAAGCCCGCGGGCACGCGTCCCGAACCTGCCGTATCGGTACCGAGCGAGAAACTGGCGAGCCCGGTGGCGACGGACACGGCTGAACCGCTGCTCGACCCGCCAGAGATGAACTGCGGATCGAAGCTGTTCTCGCACGCACCGTACGGCGAGCGCGTGCCGACCAGTCCCGTGGCGAACTGATCGAGATTGGTCTTGCCGATCGGGATGGCGCCGGCATCGATCAGTTTCTGCACGACCGTCGCGGACTGCGCCGGCACATACGCAAACTCGGGACAGCCCGCGGTCGTCGGTACGCCTGCCAGATCGATGTTGTCCTTGATGGCGAACGGCACGCCGTATAGCGGCAGGTCCTCGGGCGATCGGCCTTCGAGGGCCTGCAGGTACGGCAGGATCTGCTCTCGCGTCAGCAGCGTGATCCAGACATTGCGGCGCTGTCCGGCGGCGATGCGCGCCTGCGCCTCGTCGATGATCTGCGGCGGCGTGAACGTGCCCGCGCGATAGCCCCGCAACAGGGCATCGATGGTGAATGAAGTCATGATGCCGCCCGCAATACGATCAGAACATCGCCGGCAGCGACCGGCTTGCCCGGCTCACAGCGGATGTCGACGACGACTCCCGGCTCGTCGGCGAGCACGGGGATTTCCATTTTCATGGCTTCGATGACCAGCAGTTCGTCGCCTTCGTTCACGCGCTGACCGGCGCGCGCACTGACCGACCACGTACTGCCGGTCACCGGCGACACGACCGCGGTTGTTCCTTCCGGCAACGCCTGCGACGCTTCCCGTTCAGTGCTGGCGACCTCGGAGTCGAACGTGAGCCGCCCATCGCGTCGCCAGCGTTCGCGCTCCGCATCGAACGCTGCCTGCTGCTTCGCCTTGAAGGCATCGATGGAGGCACGATGGTCGGCGAGGAACTGCCGGTACTCGCGCAGCTTCAATGTCGTCGGCTCGATCTTCAGCCGGTACTGGCCGCGCGGGAATTCCTCGCGCAGGCGCTGCAGTTCATCGGCACTGACAGGAAAGAAATGCAACTGATCGAAGAAGCGCAGCAGCCATTGCCGGCCGTCGGTGAAGTCGGCCGTCTGGCGATACCGGTTCCACATCTGGATCGTGCGGCCGACGAACTGATAGCCGCCGGGCCCTTCCATGCCATAGACGCACAGGTACGCGCCGCCGATGCCGACGGCATTCTCCGGCGTCCAGGTGCGCGCCGGGTTGTACTTGGTCGTCACGAGCCGGTGACGCGGATCGAGCGGCGTGGCCACCGGCGCGCCGAGATACACATCGCCGAGACCCATCACCAGATAGCTCGCATCGAACACGATGCGCTGTACGTCTTCGATGGAATCGAGACCATTGATGCGCCGGATGAACTCGATATTGCTCGGACACCAGGGCGCATCCCTGCGCACCGACTGCATGTACTTGTCGATGGCGACGCGGGTCGCCGGATCGTCCCAGGACAGCGGCAGGTGCACGATGCGGCTCGGGACTTCCACATCGTCGACGGCGGGCAGTTCGTCCTCGGCGCGCCGCAGGACATCCAGCAACGCGCGTTGCGAAATCACGCGGCTGTCGTAATGGATCTGCAGGGAGCGGATGCCGGGCGTGAGTTCCTGCACGCCGTGGATCTGCGCGCGCTGCAACCATTCCATCAGCGAGTGCACGCGGAAACGCAGTTCGAGATCGAGCACGAGTTCGCCGTATTCGACGAGGAGGTATTTGTCGCCGGCCTGGCGGTAGGTGACGGTGGGGCTCGCGGAGAGGATCGCGGACATTCGTCCGCTCGTGCCCCCCTCCCAACCTCCCCCCGCAAGCGGAGGGAGGGGCCAGATACCCCCTCCTCCGCGAAGCGGGGGAGGGCTGGGGAGGGGGCGAAGCGTAGCGATCGACTCTTCGACCGCGCCCTCCATCACCCCCGCCTCTTCCACCGACACGCAGCGAAATCTCACCCTGTCCCCCGGCCGCAGTTGCCCGACCTTCCACAACTCCGCGCGCACGATCGTCGCCGGACACGCGAACCCGCCGAGGCTCGGGCCGTCGGGCCCGAGGATCACGGGCATGTCGCCGGTGAAGTCGATCGCACCGATCGCATAGGCGTTGTCGTGAATGTTCGAGGGGTGCAATCCGGCCTCGCCGCCATCGGGACGCGCCCACGCAGGCTTCGGGCCGATGAGCCGCACACCGGTGCGGCTGGAGTTGTAGTGCACCTCCCAGTCCGCCGCGAAGAATGCATCGATGTCAGCTTGCGTGAAAAAATCCGGCGCAGCATGCGGGCCGTACATCACCGCGATTTCCCATTGCGATGAGTACTCGGGAATCGGCAGTGCATCCGCGTTGCCCGACTGCGCGATCTCTGCCGATGCGATGCGCAGCGTATCGCCGGCACGCAGCGCGCGACCCGCGTGACCACCAAACTGGCCGAGCGTGAACGTCGCGCGACTGCCCATGTAAGCCGGCACGTCGATGCCACCGGCGATCGCAAGATACGTGCGCTGCCCTGCGCCGCGGATCGAGCGCATTTTCAGGACACTGCCTGCATTCACTTCGACCGGCGTGTAGTACATGACCGGCTTGCCATCGAGTTCCGCCTGCATGCGCGCACCCGTCAGTGCGATGCGCGCGGGTACATTGAACTTCAGCGTCGGCCCGCCGACCGTGCACTCGAGCCCGGCGGCAGATCCGGCATTACCGACGATGCGATTGGCGAGCCGGAAAGCCAGATCGTCCATCGGCCCCGACGGCGGCACGCCGATATCCCAGTAGCCGACGCGGCCGGGAAAATCCTGCACTGTCGTATGCGTGCCCGCCTGGACGACCTCCACCGTTTGTGGCCGGTACGCGAAGCCCGCGAGATAGCGCGTGTACTGGCGGCCCTGCCGGAAAACATCATCGCGCAGGATGTCGAGCAGATAGGCCTGGTTGGTTTCGATACCGTGGATGTGCGTCCGGGTCAGTGCACTCTCGAGAGTGGCCAGCGCCTCCTCGCGCGTGATGCCGTCCGCGATGATCTTGGTCAGCATCGGATCGTAGTGCGGCGACACTTCCGTGCCCGTCTCGATCCAGCTGTCGACGCGCACGCCATCCGGCAGCTCGACATGCGACAGCAGGCCGCTCGACGGCCGGAAGTTGTGCTGCGGATCCTCCGCGTAAACGCGCACCTGAATCGAATGACCGCGCGGCGCATGTCGATACGCGCGCAGATCCGGCGGCTCGCCGGCCGCGGTCCGGATCATCCACTCGACGAGGTCGATGCCCGTGACCTGCTCGGTCACACCATGCTCCACCTGCAGTCGCGTGTTGACTTCGAGAAAGTAGAACTGACGCGACGCCTCGTCGTACACGAACTCGACCGTGCCGGCAGAGCGATAGCCGATGGCCTGGCCGAGGCGCTGCGCCGCATGCAGCAACTGCGAACGCGTCGTGTCATCGAGTTGCGGCGCGGGCGTTTCTTCGATCACCTTCTGATTGCGACGCTGCACCGAACAGTCGCGTTCGCCGAGCGCCACCACGTTGCCGAGTCCGTCGCCGAAGATCTGGACTTCGATATGCCGGGCCCGTTCGACGTACTTTTCGAGAAAGACGCCGCCCTGGCTGAAATTGCTCTTGGCCAGCCGCTCGACGGAATGAAATGCATCCTGCAGTTCCGCTTCGCTGCGACACAGCTGCATGCCGATGCCGCCGCCGCCGGCAGTGCTCTTCAGCATCACCGGAAAACCGATGCGTCGCGCCTCGTCGCGGGCGTGATCGATGCCTTCGAGCAGCGCACTGCCCGGCAGCAGCGGTACTTCGTATTTCAGCGCAAGCGCGCGTGCCGTGTGCTTGAGTCCGAAATCGCGCATCTGCGTCGGTGTCGGCCCGATGAAGGCAACGCCTGCGCGTTCGCACTGCTCCGCGAAGTCAGCGTTCTCGCTGAGAAAACCGTAACCGGGATGAATGGCCTGCGCGCCCGTCTCGCGCGCCGCTGCGATGATGAGTTCCTGCGACAGATAGCTCTGTGCCGCCGGCGCGGGACCGAGTCGCACGGCCTCGTCGGCCAGCGTCACATGCAGCGAATGCCGGTCGGCGTCGGAATAGACCGCCACCGAGCGGATGTCGAGACGTTTCAGGGTACGAAGAATGCGGCAGGCAATCGCGCCGCGGTTGGCGATCAGCACCTTGTCGAACATGCAGCACCGTGAGGAGCCAAGGTGCCGGGTCGTCCCGGCGTTTTCTGATCGGCTACCGGGTCGTCCCGGGAGCCGTGACTATCGTCACTGCAGTGCTCTCGCAGTCAGGCTGAAGCCTGACCCACACGAGAGCCTCAGTCCCACACCATCACTTCCACCGGCGTCGGGTTGTATGCGTTGCAAGGATTGTTCAGTTGCGGACAGTTGGAAATCAGCACCGTGACGTCCATCTCCGCGCGCATTTCCACGTAACGGCCGGGACCGGAAATGCCGTCGGCGAAAGTGAGCCTGCCCTCCGGCGTCACGGGCACATTCATGAAGAAATTGATGTTGCTGGACAGATCGCGCTTGCCGAAATCGCGACCGTATTTCTCGCCCCAGCGCGCCAGTGCGACCAGGAAGTTGTCGCGGCAGCTATGCATGTGCCGCTTGTCGAGTGCGTAGCGCACCGTGTTGCTCTCGGCCGAGCAGGCGCCGCCGAGCGTGTCATGACGACCGCAGGTATCCGCGACGATGGTGAGCATCTTGTTGCCTTCGTTCGACAACAGCGGCGTGCCGGCGGTGAGGTAGATGTTGCCTTGTGCGCGAATCGTGTCCTGCGCGCTGTAGCGTTCTTCGAGAGTATCGGCGCGATAGAACAGCGTATCGACGGCCTGGTTGCCTTCCAGGTCGAGGATGCGGAAGGTCTGACCTGCGCGAACCGTTCCCATCCACGGCGCGCCGGCCGCGATGATCTCGCGGCGACTGGCGCTGCGCGGGTCGAGCGTGCTTTCGATCAGGGGCACGACGCAGTCTCCTCCATGCTCATCGGAACCACACTTCCGTATTCCTGAAGCCGCGCTCGTTCTCCGGGCACTTGATGCGGCACGGATCGTTGCGCGGCGCCGGCCGCGAATGCCATGCGGTGAGACGGATCTCGCGCGGCTGGTACACCGTCGCGGGATCCAGCGGATGCTGCGAGGTCGCCATCACCATCAGCACGTTCATTTCGAAACGCAGGTCGACGTAACTGCCGGGCAGCGAATTGCCGCGGTGATACTCGAGAGCGCCCTGCCCGTTCACCGTGACCTTGCTGAAGAAATTGATGCTGGCACTGAGATCTCTTTTACCGAGACCGTACTTGCCCAGCTCGTTGAGCAGGCTCTCGTAGCCGTTCTGATGCCAGTCGTTGCGACGCTCCTGGTAGCGCGCGATGCCGTACTTCTCTTCGACCAGCCGCGGCGAGGACACGCCGCAGAGCGTGTCGTGCCAGCCGCAGGTGTCGTCGGTGAGCGAACACATCACGCGACCCATGTCCGAGTAGCACACGAATCCCCTGGTGAGGAATGCGGTGTGCTGCGCCTTGAGCGTGTCGGGCATGTTGTAGCGCTCGGTGCGATCGTCGTAATTGAAGAACAGCACCGATGCGTTCGCGCCGCCCGCGACGTCCGTGAGACGCAGCGTGGTGCCACGACGCAGCAGTCCGGACCAGTGCGCTCCCGCGGCCACCAGTTCTTCCCACAGCATCCAGTACGGCGCGCCTTCGGCCATCGTCGCGAACGACCTCGAATGAATTTGTGACGAGGGGGAGAGAGCAAGGAACGTACCAATCAGGGGACCGGCGACTGGCAACTGGCGACTGGCCGGAGAAGCGGCGGATTTGTATTGGTGCACGACGCAGTGGTCGGCACCAATCGGAAGCACAGCACCCTTCATCACGCTCCATTTCGGCGCGAGCGTCCACCGCTCTTCGTTCCATTTCTGGCCAGCCGCCCGTCGCCAGCCGCCAGCGGCCCTCCGGCACACCCTTTGCACTCTCCCGCTCACAAATGTGCGTCTAGGGTTCCGATCACGCAGCGGCGCGCGATGCTGGTCCGAGAGAGGCAGTCCGGGTGATGCGTTCACGAGAAGGCATCGACGGATACACGGCGGGATAAAAGCCCGGGAGGTCGGGAGGCTCACGCAGCTTCCCAGGAACGCGGCACGGCCTGCGGACGGACCTCCGACCCGAAAGCGGTGCTGCGAGAGCTGACGACCAGACCGCTAACGAGGAGTCGCCGAATGCAATCGCGTCTGAAACTGTTCGCCCGCGCAGCCGTCCTGGCCTGCGCCCTGTTCTCCGCCACGTTCACCCACAGCGCCGCTGCCGCCGAGAAGAAATCCTTCAAGGTGGCCTGGAGTATCTATGTCGGCTGGATGCCGTGGGACTACGCCGCCGAGAGCGGCATTCTCAAGAAGTGGGCCGACAAGTACGGCATCGCGATCGAACTCACGCAGATCAACGACTACGTCGAGTCCATCAATCAGTACACGGCCGGCGGTTTCGACGGCTGCGTGATGACGAACATGGACATGCTGACGATCCCGTCGGCCGGCGGCGTCGATTCGACGGCGCTGATCGTCGGCGACTTCTCCAACGGCAACGACGGCGTGGTGCTGAAGGGCAAGGGCAGGAAGCTCGCGGACATCAAGGGACTGCCGGTGAACCTGGTTGAACTCTCGGTGTCGCACTACCTGCTGGTGCGCGGCCTGGAAAGCGGCGGCCTCAAGGAACGCGACATCAAGGTCGTGAACACCTCGGACGCCGACATCGTCGGCGCGTATGCGGCGGCCGATACCAAGGCCATCGTGACCTGGAAGCCGCAGCTCAGCGAAATCCTCGCCGCGCCCGATGCGCAGCTCGTGTTCGACTCCAGCAAGATCCCCGGCGAGATCATCGACATGCTGGTCGTGAACAGCGCCACGCTGAAAGACAACCCCAAGTTCGCCAGGGCGCTGGTCGGCGCGTGGTATGAAACGCTGGCGCTGATGGCGAAGAAGGACCCGAAAGCGCTCGCGCACATGGCGAAGGCTTCCGGCACCGACCTCGCCGGCTTCAACAGCCAGCTCGCCACCACGAAGATGTTCTGGACGCCCGCCGAAGCGCTGGCGTTTACCGCCAGCCCGAATCTCGTCACGACGATGGACTCGGTCCGCAAGTTCTCCTTCGATCACGGCCTGCTCGGCGAAGGCGCGAAGAGCGTCGACGCCGTCGGCATCGAGTTCCCCGGCGGCAAGACGCTGGGCAATGCGAAGAGCATCAAGATGCGGTTCGATGCGACGTATGTGAAGCTGGCGAGCGAGGGGAAGCTGTGAGCGAACGGGCTACAGGCCACAGGCGACAGGCGACAGGCGACAGGCGACAGGCAGAATGCGTGGGCTTGCTCCGGCCCGTCGCCTGTAGCCAGTAGCCTGTAGCCTCTCCCATGCCCCGCCTCATCAACCTCCACCCCAATCGCGGCGGCGCAGTCGTTCTGGCCGCGCTGCCGTTCCTGCTGCTGATCTTTGCCTATCTGCTGGGATCGAACGCGCGGCTGGCGGCGAATCCGGACGACAAGCTGTTGCCGGCGTTCTCGACGATCGCCAGCACCATGCACACGTACGCATTCGAAGAGGACAAGCGCAGCGGCGAGGTGCTGCTGTGGCTCGATACCTGGGCCAGCCTGCAGCGCATCCTGATCGCGCTCGGCATCAGCGCGGCGATCGGACTCGCCGTGGGGCTCGCGATCGGCGCAATTCCGTACGTGCGGGCGCTCGCCGCACCGTTCGTTGCGGCGGTGTCCATGATTCCGCCGCTGGCGATCCTGCCCGTGCTGTTCATCGTGCTGGGACTCGGCGAGGTCGCGAAGATCGTGCTGATCGTCATCGGCGTGGCGCCGGTGATCACACGCGATGTGGCATTGCGCGCCAGCGAACTGCCCACCGAGCAGCTGATCAAGGCGCAGACGCTCGGCGCGTCGAGCTGGCTGCTGTCTTCGAGGGTCATCCTGCCGCAGCTGTGGCCGCGGCTCATCGATGCCGTGCGGCTGCAGCTCGGCTGCGCCTGGCTGTTCCTGATCGCGGCCGAGGCGATCGCTTCGACCGAAGGCCTCGGCTATCGCATCTTTCTCGTCCGGCGCTATCTCGCGATGGACGTCATCCTTCCCTACGTAGTGTGGATCACGCTGCTCGCCTTTCTGATGGACTGGCTGCTGCGAGTCGCGCGGCGGCGATGGTTTCCCTGGGCGGAGGTGGCGCGCTAGTCATGGCCGCGGTCACCGTCAAACGCCTGTGGAAGGAATACGGCCCGCAGGTCGTGCTCGAGAATCTCAACCTGGAGATTGCCCACGGCGAATTCGTCACCATCGTCGGCGCGTCGGGCTGCGGCAAGACGACATTCCTGCGCCTGCTGCTGGGCGTGGAAAAGCCGACGCGCGGCGAACTGCTGCTCGACGGCAAGCCTGTGCCGGCCGAGCCTGGACCGGAGCGCGGCATCGTCTTTCAGCGCTATTCGCTGTTCCCGCATCTCACCGTCACCGAGAACCTGCTGCTGGGCCTCGAATTCGCCGGCTCGCGTTTTCTCGGCCGGCTGTTCGGCGCACGGCGCCGCGTCGCGACGGAGAAGGCGAATCAGCTGCTCGATTCGATCGGCCTGTACGCCGCGCGGGACAAGTATCCCTCGCAGCTCTCCGGCGGCATGCAGCAACGCTTGTCGATCGCGCAATCGGTGATCTGCGAGCCGCGCATCCTGCTGCTCGACGAGCCCTTCGGCGCGCTCGATCCCGGCATCACGGCCGACATGCACGAGATCATCCTCAGGCTGTGGGCGCTGAACCGCATGACCATTTTCATGATCACGCACGATCTGAAAGAGAGCTTCCAGCTCGGCACGCGCCTGCTGGTGTTCGACAAGCGCCGGCACGATCCGCAGGCGCCGGAAGCCTACGGCGCAACCGTGACCTACGACCTGCCGCTCAAGGGACGCGACATTCTTCCTGTAGGTCAGGCTTCAGCCTGACTCCCGAAAAGGCCGGCTGTGACCGAAGGGAATCCCATGGGGAAGCCGGCCCCACAGCCGGCGTAATCCCTTCAGGCCCGTGGCGGATGGGAAAAACCCCGACCCGATTGAGACCCAGTTCCGCTTCTGCGCCGATCGCACTCAATGCCCTGCCCTCATTGCCGTTACAAGCTGAAACGCCGCACCTGCCTGCCCTGCGGGCCGGTACGGTTCGGCATTCATATCTAGTTCGGAGCGACAGCGATGTCCGGTGCACATCAGCAGACCATTCTGGCAGTCGACGATTCCGCCTCGATGCGCCAGATGGTGCGCTTTACCCTCGAAGGCGCGGGCTACAAGGTCGTGCAGGCTTCCGACGGCATGGAAGCGCTCGAGGTCGCCAAGGGCGCCTCGGTGGACCTGGTGCTGACCGACGTCAACATGCCGCGCATGGACGGCATCGCGCTGGTGCGCGAACTGCGCTCGCTGGACTCCTACAAGTTCGTTCCGATGCTGGTGCTGACCACCGAGTCCGGCCAGGAAACCAAGATGCGCGGCAAGCAGGCCGGCGCCACCGGATGGATCGTCAAACCGTTCAATCCGGAACAGTTGCTGGCCACCATCAGCCGCGTACTCTGATCGCTGACGGACCATCGATCATGTCGGCGAGTACAGCAGACACGGCATTGCTGCCGGCGCTGAAGCTGAGCGAGGACTGGACTCCGGAGAGCCAGCTCGGACTCATGCTCGGCCTGTGCGAAGCGCAGATGGACTCGGCGCTGCAGGAATCCGACCAGTCGATCGATGCGCTGGTGGCCGCGTTCACGAGTCTCGTCGATACGGCCCGCGCCGTCAGCTCGCTGACGGGCGCCCTGCCGGATGACGTGAAGACGCAGCTCGGCCCGTCCTTCCACGAACAGATCGCCGCATTCCAGAACCAGATGGCGGCGGCGGTCGTGGCCTTCCAGTTCTACGACAAGCTCTCGCAGCGTCTCGGCCACGTTCGCTACAGCCTCTCGACGCTCGCGCAGTTCGCCTGCAGCCGCTCGCAGATGCAGCAGCCCGAACAGTGGACGCGCCTGCACTCCACGCTGCGCCGCCTGTATCGCACGCAGGAAGAACGCGAGGTGTTCCAGGTCGTGATGGAGGGCGATGGCTCGGGCTTCATGCACGCCTCGCCTGCGCCGGCCAGCGCCGGCAACGCCAAGGCCGGAGAAGTCGAACTCTTCTGATCTGCGCAGTTCTGCGCGCACGAACGATCGATGCGACAGAACATCGATCGTTCGCGCCTCTTTCCCGACGATCTTTTGTTCAATCAACGGTCCCAGCGTGAGACCTGTGTCGCGACCCGGCGACCCATCGCTTTTGCGTCGCGGAAATATGTGACCCGACGCACGGAGCCCGCGACGCAAGGGACTAAGGTAATCCCCGACCGAATCATCGAGCCGCGTGATGCGGACTGTCCTCCGCACCGCGCACTGCAGCCCGATGCTGCAGAAACTGGAGGAACCATGTTGATCGAATCGCGGACTATCGTGGGTGCGTCGGCAGCACTCGCCGTCGTCGGCGCTGCATTGTGGGCTTCGTCGTTGATGATGGCGCCGCCAGCCAAGCAGCCCGGCCACGTCGAAGTGAAGCAGATCGAAGAAAAGTCGTGGAGCGTGGAAGTGAAGGACGTCAGCTTCCCCCCGGCCGAAACGCAGAAGACGGCAGCGATTACTCGCTGATCCTGACGATCGTCGAGAGAAAACCGCAGTGCGGTTCCCAGGAGCGGGAACGCGCTGCGGTTTTTTGTTGCGGTGACGCCGGTCGCGACGTCACCATTCCGGCTCATGAGTACCCTCTATCTCGTCCGCCACGGCCAGGCATCGTTCGGCACCGACCACTACGATCAGCTGTCGGCTCGCGGCCGCGAACAGGTGAAGCTGCTGGGCGGGTATTTCGCCGAGAGCGGCGAGCGTATCGACCGGATCTACACCGGCACGCTGCAACGCCAGCGCGAGACCGCGGAGATCGTTGCCTCTGCGCTCGGCCCCGCGGCGCCGCCGATCGCGACCGAAGGCGCGTTCGACGAATACGACAGCGACGTGATCCTGCGCGAATTCGCCGGCTCCCTGACGGCTGCACAGCTCGCGGAGGCCGGCTGGCCGGAGCTGCGACACGACCGGCGCAAGTTCCAGTTCTTTCTCGAACGCGCCGCGCGCGCCTGGGTCGAGGCGCGCATCGAGGCCGAACAGATGCTGCCCTGGAAAAACTTCCATGGGCGGATCACGCAGGCACTGCGCCAGATCATGGAAAGCGAGGGGCGTTCGAAAACCCTGATCGTCAGCACCTCCGGCGGCGTGATCGGCACCACCGTGGCACATGTACTCGGCCTGTCCAACCACATGGGCATCGAACTGAACTGGGCCGTCCACAACGCCTCGATCACGCGCCTGATCTACAGCGCCGACAAGGTCTCGCTGTCGATGTTCAACGCGCTGCCGCATCTGGAGCGGGAAGGTCGACGGGAGCTCATTACGTACCGGTGATCGGCAGGGGTCCAAGGGCCAGTCGAGAGATGCCGTTGGTGATGAATTCACCGCGGAATTGAGGTCACGTCGCCGGGTCAGTACCATCGAAGCCCTCATCGTCAAGATCGGCCGAGGATGACCGCCATGAACGCACGTACCGACCAGGCGTTCCTCGAAAAGCTTCAGAGCCTGCCCCCGCAGCAGCGCGCGGAGGTAGAGGATTTTGTCGATTTCCTCAAGACCCGCGAGGAGCGCGCTCGCGATGCGGCCGCCCAGCGGCTCGGTCAGGCGTTCGAGAAACTCGACGCCCTGAACCTGCCACCTCTCACCGACGAAGACTTGCAGGCCGAGATCGACGCGGCACGGCACGAACGTCGTCAACAGCGCTGACGCGCAAGCAGCCCACCGGGATCTGACGCACCATCCTCGGATGCGCATCGTCGCCGATACCAACACCGTCCTCTCGGGCCTGCTATGGGGTGGGCCGCCGCGCCAGCTGATCGATATGGCTCGCGCCCATTCCGTATCGCTGTACACCAGCCTGGTCCTGCTGGCCGAACTCGCGGAGGTCATCGCACGCGACAAGTTCGCGCACCGCCTCCACCTTGCGGGCGTATCCGCCGCCGAGCACGTACAGGACTATGGTCGGCTGGCTTACGTCGTTGAGCCGCAACCCCTGTCCGGGCCAGTCAGCCGCGACCCCGACGATGACCATGTGCTCGCCTGTGCACTCGCCGCGCGCGCCGACCTCATCGTCACGCGCGATCTCGATCTGCTCGATCTCAAGGTCTATCAGAACATTCCGATCCTCGCCGCCGCCGATGCCCTGCGCCGAATGGAGTCGCAGCGATAGGACCTTACTGTGGCCCGTTGGTCATCGCGCGCCGTCTTCAGATTCGTACCGGCACCTTGGTCCCAGCGGCGGAATCATCGCCAGTCCGCGAACGGCACTTCCCGGCCGCGTGACCTCCGTCACTCTCCACACCTAAAGCCGCCCTGCCCCCGGCCGTTACTTCCAGGGATAACAACACTTTCGGACCGGTCGCAATGCTCAAAGCCCTCGCCCATCACATGCCGTCCGTGGAGGGCTACCGGGCGCGGCTGGCCACGTTGCAGGGCTCGTGGGACACGTTGTCGCTGCTGTCGCACCTGAGCGGCGATGCCACCGACATGGGCGGCACGCGCGAAGCGTTCGAAAAGCTCACGGCCGAACTGACCGAGAACCTGGCTGCCGAAACGCATCGCAAGGTGATGCTGGCGCTGCAGGCGAAAAGCCAGATCGCCATCGACATCATCGTGCGCAACCTGTTCGAGCGCACCGCCGACATCGGCTTTCTCAGCACCGACGACGACGTGCGCCAGTTCCTGAGATTGCAGCGCCAGACGAACGCCGACGATGCCTCGCAGACGCGCACGCTGGCGCAGGCCCGCGAAGCGCTGCGGCAACGCTTCCGCGAGTACGTCGCCAAGTATTCGGTCTACCAGGACGTAATCCTGCTGAGCCCCGAGGGCACGGTGCTCGCGCGGCTCGAAGATCATCCTGGTGCGATGCAGACCCGCGATCCGCTCGTCGCGGAAGCGCTGACGACGCGCGCCGCCTACGTCGAAACCTATCGACGCTTCGACCTGCAGCCCGACAACGAACGCAGCCTGGTGTATTCGTTCCGCGTCGTCGACGGCGGCAGGAACGTCGGCGTGCTGTGCCTGTGCTTCCGCTTCGAGGACGAAGTGGCCGGCATCTTTTCGCAACTGCACGCAGCCAACGACTGGAGCGTGTTCGCGCTGCTCGATGCGCAGGGCAAGGTCATCGCCAGCAGCGATCCGTGGCAGGTGCCGGTCGGCGCACCGATGACGATGGCGCTCGACGACCAGCATCGCATCATCCGCTTCGGCGGCCGCGAATACCTCGCCGTGACGTGCCGCACGCACGGCTTCCAGGGCTACCTGGGTCCTGGCTGGCACGGCCACGCCATGATTCCGATCGAACATGCCTTCGCCCGCGATGGCGCGAGCCTCGCCAGTTCCGTCAGCGCCGAACTGCTGGAGCAGCTGCGCGACAGCACCTCGATCTTTTCCGAGGGCCTGCGCCGCATTCCCGTGCAGGCCGAACAGATCCAGCGCGAACTCAATCGCGCCGTCTGGAACGGCAACATCCGGCTCGCGCAGCGCACCGACGCCAGCGTGCACTTCGCCCGCGTGCTGCTGTGGGAGATCGGCAATGCCGGCCGGCGCACGCAGGCCACCTTCGAGGAATCCATCACCGACCTGCAGCGCACCGTCGTCTCCGCCATCCTCGACGACGCGCAGCTGCTCGCCTCGCTGGCCGCCGACATCCTCGACCGCAACCTGTACGAACGCGCCAACGACGGCCGCTGGTGGGCGCTGAACGCCACGCTGATCGATCATCTGATCACCGGCTCACCCGATCGGCAGGCAGTCACGGCGATCCTCCAGCACATCAACAGTCTCTACACCGTCTATCACGGCATCGTGCTGTTCGATGCGCAGCGCGAAGTCGTTGCGGTCTCGAACCCCGCGCATCAGCGCTACGTCGGCGGGCGGCTGTCGGAATCGTGGAGTGCGAACACGCTCGCCCTGCGCAGTTCGCAGGAGTTCACGGTGTCGCCGTTCGAGCCGAGCAGCTTCTACGACGATCGTCCGACGCTGGTCTACGGCGCAGCCCTGCGCCGCAACAGCCGCACCGCCGGCGGCATCGGCATCGTGTTCGATGCCCAGGCGCAGCTCGATTCGATCCTGCGCGATGCGCTGCCGAAGACCGAAGCCGGCACACCGGTCGCCGGCGCAGTCAGCGCCTTCGTCGATGCGGATCGCCGCGTCATCGCCGCCTCCTCCGGTTTCCAGTGCGGCGACCTCCTGCCGCTGTCGCGCGAGCAACTGGGTCGCGGCGTGGACGCGGCATTCGTGGCGGACATCGACGGCACGCACTACGCCATCGGCGCGCGCCATACCGGCGGCTACCGCGAGTACCGCGCCACGTCGTTGTGGTGCGTGGTGATGATTCCGCTGGGAGGCGCGCATTCGCAGCTCGAAGCAACGCCGCACCTGCAGCGCAAGGCGGCGCCGCGCACGCTGCACGGCGTCGAACAGCACGGCAAGGAACAGACTCTCGACATCGCGACGTTCCACAGCGGCAGCCAGTGGCTGGGACTGTTGCGCGAACAGGTACTCGAATCGGTCGACGGCACCCAGCTGCGCGCCGTACCCGGCAGTCCGCCGTGGCATGCCGGCCTGCTGATGTATCGCGATCAGCCCGTCCCCGTCATCGACCTCGCGCGCCTCATGGATCCATCGGCAACGACTCACGGTCGCGACGTGGTCATGATCCGCTCCGACAGCGACACACGCACGATCGGCCTGCGGGTCGACGATCTCGGCATCATCCCCGCAATCCCCGTCAGCCGCTTGCTGCCGATGAGCGAAGCCGCCACGCTCGGCGGCCGCGCCGTCGTCGATCGCGCCGTGCGTCCGGAAAATCCGGATGATCCGATGCTGCTCACCGTGAACCTCGAACAGCTCATGCTGCTGACTCGCGGCCTGCAGGCGCCTGCTGCGAAGGCTGTACACAAGAGTTGAGAGGTTTCACACGGAGTTCTTCTGTGGGGCCGGCTTCAGCCGGCCTTTGCACTTGAAGAGGCCGGCTGAAGCCGGCCCCACAGGAAGAGAGGGATCACCCTTCTGATCTCCGTGAAACTCTTCTCTCCTGTATACAGAAACATGGGCGCGTCGCTTGCTGCCCTGCGGCGGTGCTATCGTGCCGCGCATGGCCAACCAACCTGCCGCGCCGACGCACAATCCCGTCGCACTGCGAGGCGATTATTCGCAGGCCAGGGCCGACTACACGATCGAGCAGCAGTGGGATCGCTACACGGATGAGGATCATGCGATCTGGCAGACGCTGTATGCGCGTCAGATCCACATGATCGAGCGATACGCTGCCCCCGAGTTCGTCGCGGGCACGCGCACGCTGAATGCCTTGCCCGATCGCATTCCGCGCATCGATGACACCAACCGCATCCTCGAACCGCTGTCGGGCTGGAAGATCGTCGCCGTCCCCGGACTGATTCCGGAGGAACAGTTCTTCGCGCATCTGGCGAACCGACGCTTCCCGGTCACGGTATGGATCCGCAAGCGCTGCGAACTCGACTACCTGGTCGAGCCGGACATCTTTCACGACTTCTTCGGACACGTGCCCTTGCTGACCAATCCGCCGTTCGCCCGTTTCATGCAGGCGTACGGCGAGGCGGGACCGAAAGCCATCGCGGCGGGCGCGCTGAAGATGCTCGCTCGCCTGTACTGGTACATGGTGGAGTTCGGGCTGATCGCCACACCGCAGGGACTGCGCGCTTACGGTTCCGGCATCCTGTCATCGAAGGGCGAAACGGCGTACAGCATCGAAAGCCCGAAACCGCACCGCATCGCCTTCGATCTCGAACGCGTCCTGCGCACCGACTACCTGATCGACGACTACCAGCAGACCTACTTCGTCATCGACAGCTTCGAACAGCTCTTCCACGCCGGGTACGACACCGACTTCGCGCCGTTCTACCGGCAGTTCGCGAATACGCCGGGCATTGCGCCCGATGTCGTGCTGCCGACGGATCGATTGATCGGAACCGGAACGTAGATCGCGAGAGAATGGCCGCAAAAAGGCGCAAAACACGCAGGGCCTGAAGAAGATTTCCCGCTTCCGACCTTGTGTTCTTTGCGCTTTTTCGCGGCCATTGTTCTTCCTCTGAATTCTCAAACCAACGTAATCCCCTGCGCCGACAACGGCAGCGATCGCACCGGCGTGCCGTTCGCCAGCGCGAGTGCATTGGCGAGGGCTGGGGCGATCGGCGGAGTGCCAGGTTCGCCGACGCCGGTGGGCTTGGCGGTCGAAGGCACGATGTGGACGTCGACGGCGGGCATCTGGTTCATGCGCAGGACCGGGTAGTCGTCGAAGTTGCCTTGTTCCACCACGCCGTCCTTGAGCGTCACTGCGCCGGAGAGCGCTGCGGCGAGACCGTAGCCGAGGCCGCCCTCCATCTGCATCGCGACGATGTTCGGATTCACGGCCAGACCGCAGTCGACGGCGCAGATCACTTTCGCGAGCTTCAACCCGTTCGCCGTGCGCTTGAGCTGCGCCACCTGCGCGACCACGGAGTTGAAGGATTCGTGCAGCGCCAGTCCCCACACTTCATCTTCCGGACGCGGCCTGTTCCAGCCGGACTTCTCGGCCACCAGATCGAGCGTGGCGTGATGGCGCTTGTGGTCGGCACTCAGCAGTGCCTTGCGCAATGCGTACGGATCCTGCTTCGTGTGACGCGCGATGTCGTCGAGGAAACACTCGGTCGAGAACGCGGTGTGCGTCGATCCGACCGAACGCCACCATTGCACCGGCACGCGGTTCTTCGTCGTGTGCAGTTCCACCGACAGATTCGGCACCGTGTACGGCAGGTTGGAGGCGCCTTCGACCGACGTGGCATCGATCGCACCAGGGCCCGCGAAGAGCGTGCCGGCCATGATCGACTGGCCGACGATGCGGTGCTGCCACGCGATGAGCCTGCCCGACTTGTCCAGTCCGGCCTTCAGCGTGTGCACGTACAGCGGCCGGTAGTAGCCGGCCTTCGTGTCTTCTTCGCGCGTCCACACCATTTTCACCGGTACGTCGACACCGGCCGCCTTCGTGATCGCCACTGCTTCCGCGACGTAGTCGGCGTGCGGATTGGCGCGACGGCCGAAACTGCCGCCGGCATACAGCATGTGCAGCGTGACGTTCGACGGCGGCAGGTTGAGCATGCGCGCGACGACCATCTGGTCGATGCTCTGGAACTGCTCGCCGTTCCAGATCTCGCAGTCCTGCGCGCCGATGCGCACGACGCAGTTGAGCGGTTCCATCGACGCATGCGCCAGATACGGGAATTCATACGTGGCTTCCAGCACCTCGGCCGCGGACTCGAGCGCGGCCGGCGCGTCGCCGACCTTCTTCGCCGATTCGCCGGGCTGCTTTGCCAGTTCGCGATATTCCCTGAAGAGTTCGGTCGTGCTGCCGCGATAAGCTGCCGTCTCGTCCCATTCGACAGTCACCAGATCGCGCGCCTTCTTCGCAGTCCAGAAATCCGTGGCGAGTACCGCGACGCCCGAGCGCACGTCCGTCTCGAAAGCGACGACCGCCTTCACGCCCTTGACTGCTTTCGCCTGGCTGGCATCGAAACCCTTCACCTTCGCGCCGAAACGCGGCGGATGCACGACGGCCGCAGTGAGCATTCCCGGCAGATGGATGTCCTGCGTGAATGTCGCCCTGCCCGTGGACTTGTCGCGGCTGTCGACGCGTGCGACCGGTTTGCCGATCAGCGTGTACGCGGATGCATCCTTCGGCTTCGCATCGGCCGGTGCCGGTACTTTCGCGGCCTCGGCCGCCAGTTCGTCGAAGGTTGCGCTGCGCTTCGACGCCGCATGCGACACGACGCCCTGGCTGACCGTCACCTCGTTCGCAGGCACTTTCCATTTCTGCGCCGCGGCACTCACGAGCATCGCCCGCGCGGTCGCACCCGCCTTGCGCAGCTGATCGAACGAATTCGAGATCGACGAAGAGCCGCCGGTGCCCATGGCGCTGCCGAACAGGAGATTGGCGTAGGTTTTCGTGTCTGCCGGCGCGCCTTCGACGCGCACCCTGCTCCAGTCGGCATCCAGCTCTTCGGCGACGATGGTGGCGAGCCCGGTGTACGCGCCCTGCCCCATTTCGATGTGCTTGGAGACGACGGTGACGATGCCGTCGGTACCGATGCGGATGAAGGCGTTCGGTTCGAACGCGGCATGTGCCGTGCCGTTGGCGATCGCCCTGCCCTGCGGCAACCAGAACGCGACGGTCAATGCCGCGCTCGCCTTCAGGACATCGCGGCGGCTGGCGTGCAGGAGCGTCTCTTTCTCTACGGTGCTCATGGTGGACCTCCGGTTACGCCAGCGATTCGGCAGCGCGCTTGATCGCCGAACGGATGCGCACGTACGTCGCGCAACGACAGATGTTGCCGGACAGGGCGGCATCGATGTCCGCATCGCTCGGCTTCTTGTTGGTGGCGAGCAGCGCGCTCGCGCTCATCACCTGGCCCGACTGGCAGTAACCGCACTGCGGCACGTTCTCCGCGATCCACGCTTCCTGCACGGCATGGCCGATGGGCGAGTCGCCGACGGCTTCGATCGTGGTGATTTTCATCGACGCGGCCGCAGCGACCGGCAGCACGCAACTGCGCGTCGCCGCGCCGTTCACATGCACGGTGCACGCACCGCACAACGCCTTGCCGCAGCCGTACTTGCTGCCCGTCATGCCGAGGTGATCGCGCAGAACCCACAGCAGCGGCGTATCGGGTTCGGCGTCGGTTTCGACTTTCCTGCCGTTGATGTCGAGCGTGAGCATGGCGGAATCCTCGGGCTGGCGGGTGGCTGGCATACGTGCACACGGGGCGGCGCTGGCCGACGGTGCCCCGGGATTCTAGCGGCAGAATCCGCAGAGCAGCAGCGTGCCGGACTCGCGGCGCGAGACTCATGGTCGCACGATCAGAACGTCTCGTCGTTCATTGCCCGCACGCGCCGACCTGCGTAGAGTCGCCCCCTCGCGTAACACTGCCGAAGGAAAACGCTCGTGCCGCTCAACGTTCGTGCCGCCGTCGTTCACGCTCCCAACGAGCCGTTCGTCATCGAAACGCTGCAGCTGGAAGGACCGCGCGAAGGCGAAGTCCTGATCCACGTGAAGGCGACCGGGCTGTGTCACTCCGATCTGAACGTGTACGAAGGCAAGTCGCCGTGGCAGTTCCCGGTGTTGCTGGGTCATGAAGCCGCCGGTGTCGTCGTCGAGTGCGGTCCGGGCGTCACGAAGTTCAAACCCGGCGATCACGTCATTCCGTTCCTGATTCCACATTGTGGAAAGTGTCAGTACTGCGCGCGGCCTGAGAAAACCAATCTCTGCGTCGAGGCCTTCAATCGCCTGCGTCCGCGCGAGAGCCGCTTCTCGCTGAACGGCAAACCGGTGTCGCAGTTGTGGGGACTCGGTACGTTCGCCGATTACACCGTGCTGCCGCAGGACACGATCGCCAAAGTGCGCGATGACGCGCCCTTCGATCCGATCTGCTACATCGGCTGCGGCGCGACCACCGGCATCGGCGCCGCCATGTTCGCTGCGCGCATCGAGCCCGGCAGTTCCGTGATCGTCTTCGGCCTCGGCGGCATCGGCCTCAACGTCGTGCAGGGTGCGAAACTCGCGGGAGCGAAGACCATCATCGGCGTCGACATGAATCCCGCAAAGGAAACGATCGCCCGCCAGTTCGGCGCGACGGATTTCGTGAACCCGAAGCAGGTCGAAAAGATCACCAGTCATCTCATGAAAATGACCGGCGGCGGCGCCGACTACACGTTCGAATGCATCGGCCTGCCGCAGGTGATGCGCCAGGCATTCGAATGCACCAACCCGGCGTGGGGCAAGGCCTACGTGATCGGCGTCGCGCCGCACGGCACGGAAGTGAACGCCGTGCCGACGCAGCTGATGATGGGCCGCCACTGGACCGGCTGCTACATGGGCGGCGCGCGTCTCGACCGTCTGCCGGAGATGGTCGACTGGTATGTCGACGGCAAGATCAACCTCGACGCGCTCGTCACGCACCGCCTGCCGCTGGAACGCATCGGCGAAGGATTCCGGATGATGCAGAACGGCGAGTCGATCCGGACGGTCGTGGTGCTTTAGGAAGAGGAGGGTTTCACACGGAGATCACGGAGCACACGGAGATCGAAGAGAAGATGAAGAGAATTTCCACGGGGGACACGGGGAACACGGGGTTCGGAACAGAAAATTTCTTATCCCCGTGCTCCCCGTGTCCCCGTTCTTCCCCCGTGGAAATTCTCCCTCTTCAGGTTGTTCCCGCTCAATGACGACACCGGCTGGCGATCCGAACACGAGCGCGAGTCTACCGCGCCTCGCTGCCACGATCCTTCTGTTGCGCGAGGCAGGCGCGCAGGTCGAAGTGCTGATGGTGCGGCGGCACGCGAATCTTTCCTTCATGGCAGGCATGTGGGTATTCCCCGGCGGATCGCTGCATCCCTCGGACAGCTCCGCGGCGGCGCTCGAGCTGCTGGATGTCGACGCCGTGACGCGACGCATTTCGATGGTGGATCTGCACGGCGATGCGCTGGATGCAGAACACGTCTGCGGCCTGGTGTTCGCGGCCTGTCGCGAAACCTTCGAGGAAACCGGCGTGCTGCTGGCGAAGCATGACGATGGTTCGTCGCCTTCCGCCGCGCTGCTCGAACGCGTGCAGCCGCTGCGGGCCACGAGCAACGAGAACGCCGAAGTGTTCGTGCAACTGCTCCGCGACAACGAGTTGCGACCGGATCTCGCCGGCATGACGTACTGGGCGCACTGGATCACGCCGTCGAGCGCGCCCAAACGATTCGATACGCGATTCTTCATCGTGCGCGCGCCGCAGGCGCATCTGGCCAGCGCCGATACGGGCGAAACGGTCGAGTCGGTGTGGATGACGCCGCACGATCTGTTGCAGGCCGCGCAGCGGCGCGACATGCCGATTTCGCATCCCACCCAATGCAATCTGCACGATCTGCAGGCGACCTTGACCCGCTACGGCTCGCTCGATGCGCTGCTCGCTGGCGAAGCGACCCGCAAAGTGATGCCGATCCTGCCGAAAATGTTTCGCGCGGAATCGCGCATGGCAGTCGTGATGCCGTGGGATGCGGACTACGAATCGTCTCCCGGCGACGGCCTGCCCGTGGCCGATTGCGGCGCATTGCAGGAGCTGCCCTCGCGCGTACTCGTCGATCGCTGAACTGCTGTCGCGCCCGGGTTTCGTCTGCAACGCCTGTAAGAAATCGCGACGGGTGTCACGATCGCGGAACGACGCTAGTCTTCCTCCCCGCGCAATTCATCAGAAGAATCCGGGGATTGTCATTATGTTGAGAAAGATCCTGATCGCGCTGGCGGCAACGGCCTGCGCGGCCGCGGCGGCACATGCAGCACGCATGGACAATCGCCTCGGCTACGATCCGCAGGCCGATCCCTTCGATCAGTATCACTCCGCCATCGAACAGGCGAAGGCCGAACACAAGCGCGTGCTGATCATCGCCGGCGGCGACTGGTGTCGCTGGTGCTATGCGCTCGACCGCTTCATCACGCGCAACGACGACGTGAACCATGCGCTGCATGATGCGTTCGTGGTCATGAAGGTGTACGTCGGCGACGAGAACTTCAACGAGTTCTTTTTCTCGCAATTGCCTGCAGCGCGCGGTGCGCCGCATTTCTGGGTCGTCTCGCCGGAGCGCAACGTGCTGGCATCGCAATCCACCGGCTCGTTCGAGCACGGCCGCTCGGATTACGACAAGACGGCGTTCCTGGGATTCGTGGAGAAGTGGAAGCCGTAAGAGATGGACTTGTAGGTCAGGCTTCAGCCTGACTGTTTTCAGGCCGGCTGAAGCCGGCCCCACAGGCAGAGCAGATCCTCAAGTCAGTGCCACTGGCTGTGACCGAAGGGAATCCCACGGGAAAGCCGGCCCCACAGGAAGACTCACCAGCGCAGGTCGTCCGGCACCACGAAATCCTTGTAGGGATCATCTTCCGCCGGCGCCTCGCCCTTGGCATCGAGCGACACCACGGCTTTCGCATTGAGCTCGCCGATCTTCGCCGCGATCGGCGGCAGCACGACGCTGTAGCGGCCTTCGAACCGCACGATCATCAACGTGCCCGCAATCAGCTGCTCGCGGCGCTGCGCATCGACGGACAGGCGGCGAACCTTGCCGCGATCGACGAAGTTGAAGTAGTCGTCCGTCTCCAGCTTCGGCAACTGGTTCGCCTCGATCAGCTGCCGGATCTGATCCGCCTTCTGTTTCGCTTCCAGCGATTCCTGACGCTTGCGGTTCAGCTCCGCATCGCGCGCGGCCTTGGCGGCCTGCGCCTGCTGCACCGCCTTCTTCGCCTCGTTGACGGGCGCGGCCTGGCCCCTGGATTGGCCCTTGGCGTGCTGATGGTGTTTCTGCTTCTGCTGGTGTTCGGCCTGCTGGGCCTGTTTCTTGGACACCAGGCCAGCAGCCAGCAATTGCTCGCGCAGGGACAAGCCGGTCATCGCAGTTTCTCGACGGGAGGTGGAAAGGAGCCGGCATTTTACGCCGGGTCGGGCGCGCTGCCAGCCCACCGGGCCGGCTACTTCAGCAAAGTCAGCACATTTTCCGGCGGCCGGCCGATCGCGGCCCGTTTGCCGTGCACGACGATCGGGCGCTCGATCAGCACGGGATGCCTTGCCAGCGCGTCGATCCACTGCGCATCGCTCAGGGTTTTTCCCGTGTACTTCTCCCTGAAGAGGTCCTCGCTCCTGCGAACCAGCTGCCCGGGTTCCATGCCGAGCTTCGCGACGATCTCCCTGAGCTGCGCCGCGCTCGGCGGTTCCTTCAGGTATTCGACGATCGTGGGCTCGACCCCATGCTCGCGCAGCAGCTCCAGCGTGGCGCGGCTCTTGGAGCAGCGCGGATTGTGATAGATCGTGTACTCGGCCATGACGTTACCTGGCGAACGGAGAGTCGGCGAATTTCACGGGGCGCGGAACTCGATCGGGCTCACCGACCGTCCTCCAGGAAAATCTTGCCGGGGTTGAGAATGCCCTGCGGATCCCACGCCGCCTTGATGGAGTGCATGAGGCCGACGACTTCCCCGCCGTATTCCTGCACGAGTTTTCTGCGCTTGCCCAGTCCGATGCCATGTTCGCCCGTACAGGTTCCGCCGGCCTGCAGCGCACGATCGATCATCGCGTCGTAGACACGATCGGCGCGCTCCTTCTCCGAGGGCACCGCCGGATCGAGCATGAACATGACATGGAAATTGCCGTCGCCGACATGGCCGACGATCATCGCGAGCAGTCCCGCAGCATCGATGTCGGCCCGCGCCGCGGCGACCGCCGCTGCCAGATGCGATATCGGCACGCAGACGTCGGCAATCAGGCAATCGCAGCCGGGCCGATAGGCGCGCACGGCGAAGTACGCGGAATGACGCGCCTTCCACAGCCGCGTGCGTTCCTCCTGGGCCGCGGCCCATTGAAATCCCGCACCGCCATGAGAACGGGCGATCTCTTCGGCCCGCGTCGTCTGCCCGTCGATGCTGTCTGCGGTGCCGTGAAACTCCAGAAACAGCGTCGGCTGCTCGGGCAGGTTCATCTGCGAGTAGCGATTGCAGGCGCGAATCTGATGTTCATCGAGGAATTCCATGCGCGCCACGGACACGCCGGATTGAATGATCTCCACGACCGTATCGACCGCGCCCTGCAGATCCGGGAACACGCACGTCGCCGCAGTCATCGCCTCCGGAATGCCGTAGAGACGCAGCGTGATCTCGGTGATGATGCCGAGCGTGCCTTCGGCGCCGACCAGCAGTCGCACGAGGTCATAGCCCGTCGACGATTTCGCCGCGCGCGTGCCGATGCGAACGATGCGGCCATCTGCCAGCACCACCTGCAGCGCCAGCACGTTGCGCGTCATCGCGCCGTAGCGGATGGTCGTCGTGCCCGATGCCCGCGTCGACACCATGCCGCCGATGCTGGCATTCGCGCCCGGATCGACTGGAAAAAACAGTCCCGTATCGCGCAGGTAGGCATTGAGCTGTTCGCGCGTGACGCCCGGCTGCACCACGCAGTCCGCATCGTCGGCGCGGACGTCCAGCACCTGGTTCATGCGCGACAGGTCGAGGCAGATGCCACCGTAGGGCGCGCTCACGTGACCTTCGAGCGAGGTGCCTGCGCCGAAGGCAATCACCGGAACTTCATGCTGCGCGCAGGCCGCAACGATACGGCTGACTTCTTCGGTCGACTCCGGCCACACCACCGCATCCGGCGGATAGGTGCGACCGGACGCTTCGCCGTGGCCATGCTGTTCGCGAACCGCCTCGCCGGTACTCAGCCGCGAACCGAGCATCGAGGCGAGCTGTTCGATCAACTGCGCCTTGCGCTGGCGAGCCGCCGGACTGAGGAACCGCGACTGCAGTGTGTCTTGCGCGCTCGTCGCCATCACGCCACCTGCAGGATGATCTTGCCCTTGTGAACGCTGCTTTCCATGCGCGCATGCGCAGCGGCCGCCTGCGCGAGCGGAAACACTTCATCGACGACGGGTCTGATCGCGCCACTCGCCAGCAGCGGCCAGACGTGCTCCAGCAGTTTCTGCTTCATGCGGCGCTTGAAGGCCGCATCGCGCGTGCGCAGCGTCGATCCCGTGATCTTGAGCCGCCGCTGCATGACGCGCAGCACATCGATCTCGCCCTTCGTGCCGCCCTGGGTCGCGATCATCACCAGCCGCCCTTCGACCGCCAGTACCTGGAGATTCCGCGCCAGATAGCTGCCGCCGATCATGTCGAGCACGACGTCGACGCCCCTGCCCTGCGTCAGCTTGTCGACTTCCGCGACGAAGTCCTGCGTCTTGTAATTGATGGCGTGCTGCGCGCCGAGCTGTTCGCAGAAGCGCGCCTTGTCGTCCGTGCCGACGGTCGTGAGCACCACGCTGCCGAGCGCCTTCGCGAGCTGGATCGCGGAGATGCCGATGCCGCTCGATCCGCCGTGCACCAGCAGCGTTGCGCCGCGCTCGAGCGCGGCGAACTCATACAGATTGCTCCAGACGGTGAAATACGTTTCCGGCAGGGAAGCTGCCTCGATGAGATTCAGCTTGCCGGGCACCGGCAGCACCTGCGCGACATCGACGGCGCAGTACTCGGAATAGCCACCGCCCTGCAGCAATGCACACACGGCATCGCCGGCCTTGAATTCGCTGACGCGGTCACCCACCGCGACGACATGGCCGGCGACTTCGAGTCCGGGATTCGGCGGCGCGCCGGGCGGCGAGGGATAGTGACCGCGGCGCTGCAGGACATCGGCACGATTCACGCCGGCCGCAGCCACCTGGATCAGGACGTCGTCATTGCCGGGCGCAGGCACCGGCCATTCAGCGATCTGCAGCGCCTCCGGCCCGCCAGGCTGGCGGACTTCGACGACGCGCATGCGGGCGGGGATCGGGCTCATGGGTGATGCGGCGGTGGCGACGGGCGCAGCATTCTGCCTCGCCCGTCGCCATGCGTCACCCGCTCAGTGGGCTCCGCTCAGTGGGTTTTGACGCCCTCGTTGCTCAGCGCTTCGAGGCCGCCGAGATCGACTTCGGCGATCGCGGACTTCAGTTCGTCGATGCTGGCCGCCTGTCCGCTGACCTTGACGGTGAAACGCTCGCCGAGCACGACCGCGTATTCGCCGTCCGAACCGCGCCATTCCTCGTGCACGAGGCGGCCGTCGGTGCGGTAGGTCTTTTCGTAACCGCTGGAAGTCTGTTTCTCGCCCTCGACGCCCGCCCAGCTTGCGAGTCCGAGCAGTCCCTTTGCCGAACCTGTGTCGGTGATGTCCAGTTGCAGCGTGCGGCCCGAATCGTCGGCGTACGAGGCCCGCGCTTCAGAGATCTGCATTCCCATCGCGCCATTGCGTTCGCTCGACAGATCGCCGCGCGACAGCCCCGCCAGCGACTCGGGCAGAAATGCCTTGAGACGATCTGGGGCCAACGCTTCGACCTGGCCGCCGCCGAGCGCGGCACCCATGAGTGCCTTCATGGCATCGGCCTGCGCCTGCTGATCGCCCGACTTCTCCGCGGCTTCCATCTGCTTGCCGGCCTGCTCGACACTCTTGCTCCACTGCTCGAGCTTGCCGAGCGAGCTGTCCTTGTCGAAGGTGACGTCGTTGTCGGAAACGCTGAACGAGGACCCGCCGCTCATCAGCGAACCGACACCCGCCACGGCACCGGCCACCGTCCAGATGGCGACGTTCAGCACGATGGCGATGATGATGACGACGGCCGTGTAGCCGCCGGCCTTGTCGGGCGGACACTTCATGGTGTGCGGCAGCCCCAGATACAGCAGGTAGATGCTGTAGATGCCGCCGGCGATCAGGATGAGCGTGCCGAGGATGGGCACGACCTGCGCAACACCTGCAACCCAGCTGGCGGTGTAGGCATAGGTAACCACCTTCAGCGCCTGCACCTGATTCTTCTGTCCGCCGAACGACGGCGCGAGTGCATCGACGATCAGCGCCATCACGAACACCATGGCCAGCGACAGCGCATAGCTGAGCACCATCTGCGTCAGGCCGGCACTGATGCCGATGCGGATCGTCCCGGCGAACGGGATGCTCATGCCGATCAGGCTCATCTTGAGGAACGCGAAGATCGCCGGAATGGCGGCCAGCAGGATGATGTAGTTCTTGTACAGATCCGCGACCGTCGCCGGCTCGTCGGCGATCGCGGGCCACTCGGTTTTCGGCATCAGCAGGATCGCCTTCGCCCGCGCGACTAGCTTGTTGAAGTCCACGAATTTCTCCCGGTTATGGTTTGGTGTGGGACGCGGGAAATTCTACGCCGCGGACACCGGCGGGACATTGGCCCGGAAGAGCCAGACCGGCCGACGGGTCTGCCAGTCAGCCCTTCTTCTTTGGCAGATACAGATCCGTCAACGTCCCCTCGAATGCCTCCGCCGACATGCCGATGGTCTCCGACAGCGTCGGATGCGGATGGATCGTGAGGCCGATGTCCGCGGCGTCGCTGCCCATCTCGATGGCCAGCGCGACCTCGGCGATCAGATCGCCGGCGTTCGGACCGACGATGCCGCCGCCGATGACGCGGTGCGTCTGTTTGTCGAACAGCAGCTTGGTCATGCCTTCGTCGCGGCCGAGCGTGAGCGAGCGAGCGTTCGCGGCCCAGGGGAAGCTGGCCTTCTCGTAGTCGACGCCGCGCGCCTTGGCATCGGTTTCAGTGAGACCGGCCCAGGCAATTTCCGGATCGGTATAGGCCACGGAGGGAATCACGCGCGCGTCGAAGAAACGCTTCTCGCCGTGCGCCACTTCGGCAGCGACCTTGGCTTCGTGCGATGCCTTGTGAGCCAGCATCGGCTGGCCGACGATGTCGCCGATCGCGAAGATGTGCGGCACGTTGGTGCGCATCTGCCTGTCGACCGGAATGAAGCCGCGTTCGTTGACCTGCACACCGGCCGCCTCGGCGTTGATGCGCTTGCCGTTGGGACTGCGGCCGACGGCGATCAGTACCTTGTCGTAGAGCTGCGGCCCGGGCGCCTTCTCGCCCTCGAACGTGACCTTGAGGCCTTCCTCGAGCGCTTCGATCTTCGTGACCCTGGTCTTGACCAGGATCTGTTCGTATTTCTTCGCGATGCGTTTTTCCAGCGGCCTGACGAGATCGCGATCGCAGCCGGGAATCAGCCCGTCGGTGAGTTCGACGACGCTGACCTGCGCGCCGAGCGCCGCATACACCGTCGCCATTTCCAGGCCGATGATGCCGCCGCCGACCACGAGGAAGCGTTTCGGAATGTCGATCTCGAGTGCGCCGGTGGAATCGATGATGCGCGGATCGTCCGGCAGACCCGGCAGTTTGATGGACTCGGAACCCGCCGCGATGATGCAGTGACGGAACGACACCTTTCTGGCTGTCGCCTGTCGCCTGTCGCCTGTCGCCTGTTCCTCGTCGCCCGTCACCTCCGCCGCGACTTCGATCTCATGCGGCGATACGAACCTGCCCGTGCCGCGGATGATCTCCACCTTGCGCTGCTTCGACATCATGGCGAGCCCGCCGGTCAGGCGACCCACCACCTTGCCCTTCCATTCGCGCAGCTTCGCCAGATCGATTTGCGGCTTGCCGAAGGTGATGCCGCCGACGTGCATCTCTTCGGCTTCCTCGATGACCTTCGCCGCGTGCAGCAGTGCTTTCGAGGGTATGCAGCCGACGTTGAGACATACGCCGCCGAGCGTCGGCCAGCGTTCGATCATCGCGACTTTCATGCCGAGATCGGCGGCGCGGAACGCGGCGGTGTAGCCGCCGGGGCCGGCGCCGAGAACGACGAGGTCGAAGGCGAAGGAGGAAGGCGGCTGGCTACTGGCGACTGGCGACTGGCCAGAGGAAGAAGCGGCTGGCTCGGGTTCTTCCCCTCCTCCGCTTGCGGGAGAGGGCTGGGTGGGGGTCTTCTCCGGCGAACCCGCCTCGACCGTCACCACCACCGAACCCTTCGACACCCGATCGCCCTTCTTCACCGCCACCGACTTCACGACGCCCGCGGACGACGACGGCACATCCATCGTCGCCTTCTCGGTTTCGAGCGTGATGAGCGGCGTTTCGGCTTCGATACGGTCACCGGGCTTTACCAGCACATCGATGACTTCGACATCCTTGAAGTCGCCCAGATCCGGAACGAGTACGTCAGTGGCCATCTTTTCTCTTCGTGTCTTCTCTGGCTGGTCGCTCGCGGCTCATCGCTCGCCGTTCGTCACGGCACCGCTTCCAGCAATCCCTTCGCATCTGCCAGCTTCTGCGCCAGGAAGGTCGTGAAGCGCGCGCCCGCCGCGCCGTCGATGACGCGATGATCGTAGGCAAAGGTGAACGGCAGGATCAGACGCGGCACGAACTGTCCGTCCTTGTAGACCGGCTTCATCGACGAGCGCGCGACACCGAGGATCGCCACTTCCGGCGCGTTGATGATCGGCGTGAACGACACGCCGCCAATGCCGCCGAGGCTCGACACCGTGAAGCTCGCCCCCTGCATCTCGGTGGCGCTCAGCTTGCCGTCGCGCGCCTTCGCGGACAGCGTCGCGAGATCGCGGGCGATTTCGTAGATGTCTTTCTTGTCCGCATCGCGGATCACCGGCACGACCAGGCCGTTCGGCGTGTCGGCAGCAAAGCCGAGGTGGATGTACTTCTTGAAGACCAGGCTCTGGCCCGAGCCGTCCAGCGAGCTGTTGACCGTCGGAAATTCCTGCAGCGCCTTGACGCAGGCACGCAGGATGAACGCGAGCGGCGTGAGCTTGATGCCCTGCTTCGCCGCTTCGTCCTTGAGACGGTTGCGTTCGGCTTCGAGGTCGGTGATGTCCGCCTCGTCCATCTGCCAGACGTGCGGAATGTTGAGCCAGCTCGCCTGCAGACGCGGTCCGGAAATTTTCTGGATGCGACCGAGCGGTTTGACTTCGACGCTGCCGAACCTGGAGAAATCGACTTCCGGAATCTTCGGCAATGCAGCGCCGCCGCCCGCACCGGCGCCCGACGAGAGCGCCTGCTTCACGAAGCCTTTGACGTCGTCCGGCGTGATGCGACCTTTGAGCCCCGAGCCTTTCACGCGCCCCAGGTCGACACCCAGTTCGCGGGCGAAGCGACGCACCGACGGACTGGCGTAGGCGCGAGAGAACCCGGCTTCGTCGATGACTGCCGACGCAGATGACGCGACGGCCGTAGAACGTGCAGGTTGTGCGGCCGGTGCAGCCGCAGTCGGTTCCAGTGCAGGGGCGGGCGCACTCGCAGCAGGAGCTGATGCTGGTGCGGGCGCAGCAGCCGTCGGCGCCGCTGCCTTCTGCGGTTCTGCGGCAGGAGCGGCGCTTGGCGTGGCAGCCTGCGCATCGGCGTCCAGCTCCAGCACTGCGCTGCCCTTGGACACCTTGTCGCCTTTCTTCACGACGACGGACTTCACGACGCCCGCCGCTGTCGACGGCACGTCCATCGTGGCCTTTTCGGTTTCGAGCGTCAGCAGCGGCGTGTCGACATCGATCTTGTCGCCCGGCTTCACGAGCACGTCGATGACTTCGACGTCGTGGAAGTCGCCGAGATCCGGAACGGTGATTTTCTGGGACATGATGATTGAGGGGCAACTCGTGAACGGGTCTGCGGTCGCGACTTACTGCGTCACCGGATTCGGCTTGTCGGCGTCGATGCCGTACTTCTTCATGCAGGCCTTCACCGTTGCCATGTCGAGCTTGCCTTCGTCCGCCAGCGCCTTGAGCGAGGCGAGCACGATGTGCGGAGTGTCGACCTCGAAGTGATGACGCAACTGCGCACGCGAATCGCTGCGGCCGTAACCGTCGGTGCCGAGCACCACGTAGCGACCCGGGACCCACTGACGGATCTGGTCCGGCAGGATCTTCATGTAGTCGGTCGCGGCGATGAACGGGCCGGTGCGATCGCCGAAGCATTCGCGCACGTAGGGCTGCTTCGCCGGCTGATCCGGATGCAGCAGGTTGTTGCGTTCGACATCGAGCGCTTCGCGACGCAGTTCGGAGAAGCTCGGCACGCTGAACACGTCAGCCGGAACGCCGTAGTCCTTCTCGAGAATCTCGGCGGCCTTGATCACCTCGTTGAGGATCGTGCCGGCGCCGAGCAGGTTCACGCGCACCTTGCCCTTGCCGCCGCCCTGCAGCAGGTACATGCCCTTGAGGATGCCCTGCTCCGCGCCCTTCGGCATGGCCGGGTGCAGGTAGTTCTCGTTCATGCAGGTGATGTAATAGAAGATGTCTTCCTGCTCGGCGTACATGCGGCGCATGCCGTCCTGCACGATCACGGCGAGTTCATAGGTGAACGTCGGATCGTACGAAACGCAGTTCGGCACGGTCGACGACAGCAGATGGCTGTGGCCGTCCTGGTGCTGCAGACCTTCGCCGGCCAGCGTCGTGCGACCGGCCGTGCCGCCGATCAGGAAGCCGCGCGCCTGACTGTCGCCCGCCGCCCAGATGTAGTCGCCGACGCGCTGGAAGCCGAACATCGAATAGAAGATGTAGAACGGCACCATGTTCACGCCATGATTCGAATACGCCGTGCCGGCCGCGATGAACGACGACAGCGCGCCGCCTTCGTTGATGCCTTCTTCGAGGATCTGGCCCTTCTTGTCTTCCTTGTAGAACATCAGCTGGTCGGAATCCTGCGGCGTGTACAGCTGGCCCATCGACGAATAGATGCCGATCTGGCGGAACATGCCTTCCATGCCGAAGGTGCGGGCTTCGTCGGGAATGATCGGCACGATGTTCCTGCCGATGTTCTTGTCCTTGATCAGCACCTGCAGGATGCGCACCAGCGCCATCGTGGTGGAGATTTCGCGATCGCCGGAACTCTGCAGCAGCGCATCGAAGGCTTCGAGCGGCGGCACCGTCAGCGCCGGCGCCGTCGTGCGTCGCGCCGGCAGCGAGCCGCCCAGCAGGCCGCGGCGTTCGCGCAGGTATTTCATTTCCGGACTGTCGTCGGCCGGACGCTTGAACGCGGCCGCCGCGAGTTCTTCTTCCGACACATCCATGAAGATGCGCTTGCTGAATTCGCGCAGCGCCTCGTCGTCGAGCTTCTTCTGCTGATGCGTCGGGTTCTGGCTCTCGCCCCAGCGGCCCATCAGGAAGCCCTTCACGGTCTTGGCGAGAATGACGGTCGGCTGGCCCTTGTGATTCGACGCCACGTTGTAGGCGTTCCAGACCTTCTGATAGTCGTGACCGCCGCGATTCAGGCGCCAGATCTCGTCGTCCGACATGGTCGCGACCATTTCCTTGAGTTCGGGATACTTGCCGAAGAAATGTTCGCGCGTGTACGCGCCGCCCTTGGCCTTGAAGTTCTGGTACTCGCCGTCGACGCATTCTTCCATCACGCGTCGCAGCAGGCCCTTGGTGTCCTTCGCGAGCAGCGGATCCCAGCGCGAACCCCATACGACCTTGATGACGTTCCAGCCGGCGCCGAGAAAGGCCGCTTCGAGTTCCTGGATGATCTTGCCGTTGCCGCGCACCGGGCCGTCGAGACGCTGCAGGTTGCAGTTGATGACGAAGACGAGGTTGTCGAGCTTCTCGCGCACCGGCATGGTGATCGCGCCCATCGATTCGGGCTCGTCCATTTCGCCGTCGCCGAGGAAGGCCCAGACCTTGCGATCCGATTCCGGCACGATGCCGCGGTGCTCGAGATAGCGCTGAAAACGCGCCTGGTAGATCGCCATCATGGGGCCGAGGCCCATCGACACGGTCGGGTACTGCCAGAAATCCGGCATCAGCCACGGATGCGGATACGAACTCAGACTCTTCTCGCCCTTCACCTCCTGACGGAAGTGATTCAGATGCTCATCGCTGAGACGACCTTCCAGCCAGGCCCGCGCATAGATGCCAGGCGAAGCGTGACCCTGGAAATAAATCATGTCGCCCGGGTGCTTGTCGGACTGCGCGCGCCAGAAGTGATTGAAACCCACTTCGTAGAGCGTCGCCGCAGACGCATAGCTCGCGATGTGCCCGCCGTACTCGGAACTCTGACGGTTCGCACGCACGACCATGGCCATCGCGTTCCAGCGGAGGTACGCCTCCAGACGACGCTCGATGGTGCGGTCGCCGGGATATTCCTTTTCCTGCGCGCCGGAGATGGTGTTCAGGTACGCCGTGTTGGGCTTGTACGGCAGATACGCGCCGGAGCGACGCGCATGATCGATGAGACGTTCCAGCAGAAAGTGAGCGCGTTCGGCACCCTGCGCCTTGAGGACCGAGTCGATGGATTCGAGCCATTCCCGGGTTTCCTGGGGATCCAGGTCTTCCATCTTCGAGAGGTCGGACATGCGTTGCTGCTACTCGTTGACTTAAGGTGTCGGAAGCGAGGAACGAACTCTTGGATGGCTTCGCGAGGGGGCCGGCATCGCGAAGCAGGCAGGATTTCGCCGCGCTGATGCGAGCGACGGCGCAACGCTGCGCAATGTCGTTCGCCTTCGGTTGCAAGGGCTGTTCGACGGGTTGTCAGTCAAATTCCAACCAGCAGAAGAGCCCGCGTATCATCTGGGTTTGCATTTTTGACGTCAAGGAAAGTGGGCCGTGGAATTGCTTCCCGCAGAGCGCAACATTCACGTCGAACAGCGCGACATTGCGCTCACCGAGCGGCTTTTGCAGTCGCAGGATGCTGCGGTGATCCTGTGCGAACGCGATGCAACGCTGGACAGGCTGCCGTTCGGCGCGCTGCTGGCATCGTTGCATCGCAAAGCATCGCAACGCGGGTCCGTCGGTCTGTTGAGCACGCGAGTCGGGTCGGCGGCGACAGTGCTGGTCGTCGCATTCATCAAGAGCAGCGCCTCCGCATTCGACAGACTGAGCGCGGCGGCGAAGGCCTGGAAGGAACTGGCGCCTCACGCACCTTCGCGCGTCGTGTTCGCAACGCATGACCTCGATGCTTCGGTCGCGCGCGACGCGCTCGAAGCCATGACTGCGGCAGCGCTCGCAGGCACGGCGCCGCTGCCGGTGATGAAGTCGAAGCCGCCGCGTCACACCGTTCTCGAACGCATCACGCTGATCGGCAGGGACGCGACGATCGATGCCGATCGCACGCTCGCCATGGACCGCGGCAATCATCTCGCGCGCTGGCTCACCACGCTGCCGCCCAACGTACTGTCGAGCGGCAGCTACCGTCGTGCCCTGATGACGCTCGCGCGACGCCACGGCTGGGGATTCCAGTTCTTCGATGAAGGCGCGCTCAAACGACTCGGCGCCGGAGCATTTCTCGCCGTCGCGCGCGCCAATGGCCATCGCGATGCAGGCATCGTGCGTCTTCGCTACCGCGCGCCGAAAGCAGGTGTGAATGCTCCGCGTCTCGCGCTGGTGGGCAAGGGCATCTGCTTCGATACCGGCGGCATCAACCTGAAGCCGCACAGGAGCATGGTCCAGATGCACGAGGACATGCAGGGCAGCGCCGTCGCCGTCGGCACGTTGCTGGCGCTGAGCGAAATGCAGGCGCCCTGCCACATCGACTGCTGGCTCGCGATCACCGAAAACGAGATCGGCGCGCGCGCCTACCGGCCGCAGGAAGTGATCAAGGCCATCAACGGCGTCACCATCCAGGTCGTGCACAGCGATGCCGAAGGACGCATGGCGCTCGCCGACACGCTCGCCCTCGCCGCACGCGAGCAACCCGGGCTCGTGATCGACTACGCCACGCTCACCGGCGCGTGCGTCACGGCACTCACCGAACGCTACAGCGGCGCATTCACCAACCGCCCCGAATGGCACACGGCCATCGAACTCGCGGGCCGCCACAGCGGCGAGCGCGTCTGGCCGTTTCCGATGGAAGAGGACTACGACGCCGATCTCGATTCCCCGATCGCCGACATCCTGCAATGCACGATCGAAGGCAAGGGCGATCACATCCTCGCCGCGCGCTTCCTGAACCGCTTCGTCCCGGCAGAGATTCCGTGGATCCACATCGATCTGTCCGCCAGCAACCGCAGCGGCGGGCTCGCACATATCCCGACGGATTTCACCGGCTTCGGCGTGCGCTTCACGACGAGCCTGCTGCTGGACCATGATCTGCTGCGGGCGCGCAAGCGCGCGAAGAAGGCGACTGAGAAACGGCCTACTGGTAAGCTGCGCCGCGCCAGAAAGTAACCGCATGTGGGCGTTCTTCCTGTAGGTCAGGCTTTAGCCTGACGACATCCGGAAGAAGCCGGCTGAAGCCGGCCCCACAGGAAGAAACTCCTCACTCACGACATGTCCACACTGACGATCCTCCGCCCCGACGACTGGCACTTGCATGTGCGCGATGGCGCCGCCATGGCCAGCGTCGTGCCCTTCACCGCGCGGCAGTTCGCACGCGCGGTCATCATGCCGAACCTCAAACCGCCGGTAACGACGGTCAAACAGGCGGGCGCGTATCGCCAGCGCATCCTGCAAGCGGTGCCGGCGGGACTGTCGTTCGAACCGCTGATGTCGATCTACCTGACCGACAGGACCTCCGCTGCGGAGATCCATGCGGCCCGCAACAGCGGCTTCGTGATCGGCGCCAAGCTCTACCCGGCCGGCGCCACGACGAATTCCGATGCGGGCGTGACTTCGATCGAACGGATCTTTCCGGCGCTGGCGGCGATGGAGGAATGCGGCCTGGTGTTCCAGGTACACGGCGAAGTCACTGATCAGGACATCGACGTGTTCGATCGCGAATGCGTGTTCATCGACCGCACGCTGGCGCGTGTCGCGGAGAAATTTCCGAAACTGAAGATCGTCTTCGAACACGTCACGACCCGCGAAGCCGTGCAGTTCGTCACCAGTTCACGGCCCGGCATTGGCGCAACCGTCACGCCGCAGCATCTGCTGCTGAATCGCAACGCGATCTTCCAGGGCGGCATCCGGCCGCACAACTACTGCCTGCCTGTATTGAAGCGCGAGCGCGACCGCCGCGCGCTGGTCGAAGCGGCCACCGGCGACGATGCGCGTTTCTTTCTCGGCACGGACAGCGCACCGCACGCGCGACACACCAAGGAACATGCCTGCGGCTGTGCCGGCATCTTTTCCGCGCACGCCGCCATCGAGCTGTATGCAGAAGCCTTCGAGCAGGCTGGACGCCTCGACCGTCTCGAAGCCTTTGCCTCGCTGCGCGGCCCGGATTTCTACGGGCTGCCGCGCAACACCACCCGCATCACGCTGGAAAAGTCGGCGTGGACGCCGCCCGCCAGTTATCCGTTCGCCGCGGATGACCTGGTACCGTTCCGTGCCGGCGAATCGATCGCCTGGCGCCTGACCTGAAGGAATCCGTCCCTTGACCGAACAGTTGCCGATGGCGCGCCGCTTCCGCGGCTTTCTCCCGGTCGTCATCGACGTCGAATGCGGCGGATTCAATCCCAACACGGATGCGCTGCTGGAAATCGCCGCGGTTCTGCTGGAGATCCAGGGCGATGGCACGCTGCGTCCCGGCGAAGGCTGGCGCTATCACGTGCAACCCTTCCCGGGCGCGAAAGTGGAAGCCGCTTCGCTCGCGGTCAACGGCATCGATCCCTATCACCCGCTGCGCCCGGCCATTTCCGAGAAGGATGCGCTGGCCCGTCTGTTCCGCGACATCCGCTCCGCGATGAAGGACAACGACTGCACGCGCGCCGTGCTCGTCGGCCACAATGCCTACTTCGATCTGAATTTCCTCAATGCCGCGGTGGCCCGCTGCGGCATCAAGCGCAATCCGTTCCATCCTTTTTCGAGCTTCGACACGGCGACGCTGGCCGGCGTCGTCTACGGGCAGACCGTGCTCTCGAAGGCCCTGCAGGCCGCCGGCATCGCATGGGATTCGAACGAAGCGCACTCGGCGCTGTATGACGCCCAGCAGACGGCAGAGCTGTTCTGCCGGGTGTGTGATGCATTCAGCGCAGTGCGCTGAATGCATCAGTGACGAAGGTGACGAGAGTCACGAAAGTGACGAGGGTACAGATTGGTTTCTGACCTTCGTGACCTTCGTCACTTCCGTGACTTTCTCCGTCACTTCGCCTCCGACAGCACCTTCTGCAGTTCGCCGCTGTTGTACATCTCCATGATGATGTCCGAGCCGCCGATCAGTTCGCCGTTCACGTAGAGCTGGGGATAGGTCGGCCAGTTCGAGTACTGCTTCAGCGCTTCGCGCAGTTCCGGGTCCTCGAAAATATTCACATGTCCGAAGCTTGCGCCGGCTGCGCTCAGTGCGCGCACGGCAGCGGCGGAAAAGCCGCACTGGGGAAAGTCCGGCGTGCCCTTCATGTAGAGCAGCACGGGATTGGCAGAGAGCTGTGACTTGATGCGTTCAATGACGTCCACGGATGACACCTCGACAGGATTTCTCGACTTTACGGCACTCGTAACCGGTCGCGACGTTCGCTGGCGCGGCGGCAGACTTCGATCTGCTCCGCGGCGGACAGGCGCGACCAGTGGGCAATCTCGCTCAGCTCGCGACCGCAGCCGATGCAGACACCCTGGCCGTTCAGGGTACACACCTTGGTGCACGGCGAGGCGACCGGGATCGACGGAAGTGGCTGCGAATTCATGAACGAGGGGCCGTGCGGGGCGGAAATTATGGGGACCGCGCCCTGTTTGTTCAATGCCGTCCGGGAAATCAGGGAGTTATGCCGCACGAGGCGGGGGTTCGCGCCAATCGTCGGCGTGGATCGGCTGTGATCTAATCCCGCCGCATGAACGTTCCTGCCCTGCCGCACGATATCGACACCCAGATCGCCCGCGCACTCGCCGAAGACGTCGGCGACGGCGATCTGACGGCTTCGCTCATTCCCGCCGACAAACGCGCCCGGGCGACGGTGATCTCCCGCGAGGACGCCGTACTGTGCGGACGCGCATGGTTCGACGCCGTATTCCGTCAGCTCGATCCGGCGATCGAGATCCGCTGGTTCGCGACCGACGGCGATCGCATCGCGGCCAATCAGAAGCTCTGCGAACTGAGCGGTTCGGCGCGGCATCTGCTGACGGGCGAACGTACCGCACTCAACTTTCTGCAAACTCTTTCCGCAACTGCCACGGCGACGCGCGCCCACGTCGATGCAATCGCGGGCACGAATACGCGCGTGCTCGACACGCGCAAGACGATTCCCGGCCTGCGCCTGGCGCAGAAATACGCCGTGGTCTGCGGCGGCGGCGTCAACCATCGCATCGGCCTGTTCGATGCCATTCTGGTGAAAGAGAACCACATCGCTGCAGCGGGCTCGATCGCTGCAGCCGTAGCCCAGGCGCGCAGGATCGCGGGCCAGCGCGTCGTCGAAGTCGAAGTGGAGAATCTCGATGAACTGCGTCAGGCGCTCGCGACCGATATCGATCGCATCCTGATCGACAACTTCACGCTGGAAATGATGCGCGAGGCCGTGGCCATCAATCGTCGGCACGACAATGGCCGGGTGAAGCTGGAGGCTTCAGGCAACGTATCGATGGCAACGATTCGCGGGATTGCCGAGACCGGCGTGGATTTCATCAGCATCGGCGGCCTGACCAAGCATGTGCAGGCCGTCGATCTGTCGATGCGGTTCGTGCTGTAGAACCGGATTCTTCTTGTAGGTCAGGCTTCAGCCTGACTCCGACAAAGAGGCCGGCTAAAGCCGGCCCCACAGCAGACAAGCAGAAGATCAGCAGCTACTTCAGATTCGCCGCGGCAAACTCGTAGTTGGCGAGCCGATTGAGGAAATTGTCCGTGAAGTCCGGACGGCGGTTGCGGAAATCGACGTAGTACGCGTGCTCCCACACGTCGAGCACCAAGAGCGGCTTGCTCTCGCCCGTCGCGATCGGCGTGCCGGCGTTCGGCGTCTTGGTGATGGCGAGCTTGCCGTCCTTGCCCAGCACCAGCCACGCCCAGCCCGAACCGAACTGACCCAGCGCCGCCGCCTTGAACTGCGCCTTGAACTGATCGACGCCGCCGAAATCGGCCGTCAGTTTCTGCTCCAGCGCGCCGGGAATGCCGCCGCCGTTCGGCGACAGCGAATTCCAGAAGAAGCTGTGATTCCAGTGCTGGCCGGCATTGTTGAAGACCGGCGTCAGGTCTTCCTTGCCGTGCGACAGCTTCACCAGCTCTTCGAGCGACTTGCCCTTGAGCGCGTCGTTCTTTTCGACCAGGCCGTTCAATGCCGTCACGTAGGTCTGATGGTGCTTGCCGTGATGCAGCTCGAGGGTTTCCTGGCACATGCCGCGCTCGGCCAGCGCACCGTAGGCATAGGGTAGTGTCGGCAGACTGAAACTCATGGCGATCTCCGATAGGTTTGAAGCCGCGGCACCTGCGAACCGCTGGCAGATCCTTCTCCCGCGAACGACCTCGTCGCAACGAATGCGTGATACGAAAACCGTCGAGCGTGAGTGGGAGGCCGGGCGCGCACGGGCAGGTACGCCGGTCGATCTCCGCCCGGCAAAATAACAGCGGGCCCCGCGGCTCGCAAGCAAGGCACCGGTCGGCCGTGGCGCTCGAGCCTCGCTCAAATCCGCGCATCTACGCTCGATTTGGCGTAGATTCGGCCCCGCGATCGTGCCGCCCATCTCGAGGCGGTGTACAGCGAAATGACGGCGATGCAGCGCCGCGAGAACCAGCGGTCATCAATGCAACTTGTCGCGAGCCGAACACCCACCTTCCAGCGCGTGTTGATCGTGCGTTTCGGTGCGCTCGGCGACATGGTGCTGCTGACGCCGATGATCCAGCGACTGCAGCAGCGATTCGGCGTGCCGGTGGACCTCGTCAGCTCCGGCAGCTGGACGCGGCCGTTGCTCGAAGGACAACCCGGCGTCGGCGAGATCATGCTCGTCGGCAGCCGGCGGCGGCCGTATTTTCTCAGTCCGGATCAGCAACGCCTCGTGCGCTGGTTGCGCGAGCGCGGCCCGACACCCACCTGGTTCGCTCATCCGCATGATGTCGGTCGCGATCTGCTGCGCCGGGGCAGGATCCCCGACGAATTCGTCTGCGATTTCACGCATGTCATTCCCGGCGAACATGACGCCGATCGCTGGGTGCGATTCGCCGACGACACGCCCGCGGTGCTCGGCCAAGCCTACCCGCCTCCGGCATTGCCGCGACCTTCGCATGCGTTCCTGCAGGTGACGTCGGCAATGCGCAGCGACCTGCAGCCCTGGCTACACCGCCATGGATTGGCAGACCAGTCCCTGATTGCGATCCAGGCTGGCAACAAGCGCACGATGCGCTCGTGGAATCGTCGCCGCGTGACGAACAAGAAGTACTGGCCCGAAGAACGCTGGGCCGAAGTGATCCGCGCCGTACGTCAGGACTGCCCACGCAGCGCGATCGTGCTGCTGGGCGTGCCGCAGGAATCCGATCTCAACGAGGACATCATCCGTGCCGCGCGCGTGACGAACATCCACAACGTCGCCAACGATCTGCCCGTGCCCATCCTGATCGCACTGCTCGAACGTACCGACAGCATGATTTCCGTCGACACCGGTCCAGCGCACGTCGCCGCCGCAGTGGGCTGCCCCGTCGTCACGCTGTTCGCCGATGCCGACCCCGCCCGCTACCGTCCCGGCGGACGCGACAGTTCGTCAGTCGTGCTTCAGGGACACATCGACGGCCAGCCCAACATTCTTGGAATCGACGCTGCACGCGTCATTGCCGCGTGGCGCGAGATACCGCAGCGTGTACCGGATCGCGCGCCGGCCGAAGCGCTGGCGGGGCAGTAAGAAGAGGGAGTTTCACACGGAGATCACGGAGGCCACGGAGGCCACGGAGAGGAGAAGATCAAGAATTTCACACAGAGAGCACGGAGAGCACAGAGGTCAAGAAGATTTCAGATCGGATTTTCTTTCTCTGTGTTCTCTGTGTGAAATCCTTTTCTGCTCCGTGCTCTCCGTGCTCTCCGTGCTCTCCGTGCTCTCCGTGCTCTCCGTGCTCTCCGTGAACTCCGTGTGAAACCTCTTTCTCTTATCCCACCACCGCCCGCATCACCCGCTGCGGCGTAGCGATGCCGAAGCCCTGCGCATAGTCCACGCCCAGGCTGCGCAGCATCTCGATGATCTCGGCGTTCTCGGCGAATTCGGCGATGGTCTGCTTGCCGGTGAGGTGGCCGATCTCGTTGATCGAGCGCACCATCTCGCGGTCGATCGGGTCGTGGAGGATCTCCTTGACGAAGCTGCCGTCGATCTTGAGGAAGTCGACGGGAAAGTGCTTGAGGTAGCCGAACGACGACAGGCCCGTGCCGAAGTCGTCCAATGCAAAGCGGCAGCCGAGTTCCTTGAGTGCGTGAATGAACCGGTTGGCCTGCGAGAAACTCGCGATGGCCGCCGTCTCGGTGATCTCGAAACAGATCTTCGAGGCATCGATGCCGCTGCGATGGAAGTGATCGATCACGAACGGCAGGAACTTGTCGTCGCCGAGGCTCTGGCCCGACAGGTTGATGGAACACATCGCGAGCTTCTCGCGCTCGTCGGCTTCCGAGACCAGCCAGCGCAGCGCGTGCTCGATCATCCAGCGATCGATGTTCGGCGTCAGGCCGTAGCGTTCGGCGGCGGCGATGAACTGATCGGGCGCGACGATCTTGCCGGCCTCGTCGCGCATGCGCAGCAGCAGTTCGTAGTGCAGCCCCAGGTCCGGCGTCTGCAGCGGCTGGATCACCTGGCGATAGATCTCGAAGCGGTTGTCTTCGAGCGCGTTGTTGATGCGCGCCGCCCATTGCATTTCGCGGCGACGACGCATCAGGTCGATGTCGTTTTCCTGGAAGCTGTAGATGCGGTTGCGGCCGCTTTCCTTGGCGGCGGCGCAGGCGCTGTCGGCGGCCGACAGCAATGAAGCCACGTCTTCGTTCTCGGTCGACAGCGGCACGACGCCGATGCTGGCGCCGAGCCGGAACGTGCGCTCTTCCCACACGAACTTGTAGTTGCGGATCGCTTCGCGCAGCGCTTCGGCACTGCGGATCGCCTCTTCGAGCGAACAGCTTTCGAGCAGCACGCCGAATTCGTCGCCGCCGAGCCGCGCCACGGTATCGCGCCAGCGGATCTTCGACTTGAGCAGCGCGCCGACCTGACCGAGCAGTGCATCGCCCGCGCTGTGGCCGCAGTTGTCGTTGATGATCTTGAACTGGTCGAGATCGATGTGGCACAGCGCAAACGACGCCTCGCGCGCCCTCGAACTCTTCATGGCGCGTTCGAGCCGCGACTCGAATTCGCGGCGGTTCACCAGGCCCGTCAGGATGTCGTGGCTTGCGTGATAGGAGAGCTTGCGGTTCAGCTCGCGGCTTTCGCTCACGTCATGGAACACCAGCACGCCGCCGCAGACGGAGCCTGCGCCGTCGCGGATCGGCGAGGCGCAGCTTTCGATGTACAGCTCGTTGCCGTCGCGACGGATCAACAGCGTCGGACGCACCGACTTGATGGCGCGCGTGCGGCGGATCGACACCGCGAGCGGGTTTTCCAGCGGCTCGCAGGTTTCCTCGTGGAAGCTGCGGAAGATTTCATCGATCACGCGGCCCTGCGCATGTTCGAGCCGCCAGCCGGTGAGCTGCTCGGCGACCGGATTCAGGTATTCGATACGGCAGTTCGAGTCCGTCGTGATCACGCCGTCGCCGATGGACTGCAGCGTGATCTGCGCGCTCTCTTTCTCGCGGAACAGCGCTTCTTCGTACAACTTGCGCTCGGTCACGTCGAGATCGACGCCGACGATGCGGCGCGTGCGGCCGTGTTCGTCGACGCGCGCCTTGGCGCGGCTCACGACCCACAGCCAGAAACCGTCGCGATGTTTCAGGCGATGCACGCTTTCGAACATCGGCTCCTTGCCGGCGAGATGATCGCGCAGCGCCGTCTGGACGCGCGGCAGATCCTCGGGATGCACCAGCGGCTGCCAGTCGATCAGCGGCTCGACCTCGTCGTCGGAGTAGCCGAGCATCGACTTCCAGCGCGGCGAGAAATACGACGTGGTCTTCTCCAGATCGAAATCCCACAGCCCGTCATTGGCGCCGTGCAGCGCGAGTTCGCTGCGTTCTTCGAGATCGTCGAACTGCGTGCGGTACTGCTTGCGTTCGAGACCGCTGGCATAGCTCGACGCCAGCAGTTTCATCGCCAGGTGCAGGTTGGCATCCCAGCTCTCGCGCGGTCGCGTCGAACACATCGCAAAGAAGCCGCGCACCTTGCCGGCCACGGCGAAGCCCACGAGAAGCAGCGCGCCGACCTGCAGCGCCGCGAAGCGCGCCGCTTCGGCGACGAGTTCGCGACGCGGCTGCTGCGTGTCGCGGATCTCGGCGATGCGGATGTGTTCGAGACGCTCGCGCAGATACGGAAGATTTTCTATCGACTGGCCCGCAAGCGTTTCGGGATTGAAGGTGGCGAACAGGCTCGCCGAGCCGACGACCTTGCGGATGGTCGGTTCGTGTTCGTCGATCAATGCGATGAAGAAAGCATCGAGTGCGGCCGCTTCGCGGACCGCATCGAGATTCTGACGTACCAGCGAATCGACATCGGCCGCCGGAGGATTCTGGAAATCGACGGCCGCCTTGGTCAGGACGACATCGAGTCCGGCCTTCGAGCGCTGCGTACCCGTGGGCGGTCGCGTAATGAAGAGACTGCCGCCCGCTGCGCGCGGAATCGGATCGATGGCCTTGGTCGGATCGCTCGCCACTGGGTGGAGCCCGAAGGGTCGTCGTCAGCGGAAACGCGAACTCACGCGGACGACAGCCGCATGGCTGCGCATTGCTGCCCGGAAATTGTTGTGTCGACCCGGCATGCCGGACCGGTCGGTGGCAGTCATTGGACGATCCTCCCGCCCTCGCTGCCCGACAGTGTTGAGATTATGGGCCGGCGACGGCTGCGGCCGATTGTGGCACGGCCTTGCAGAGGATCATAGCCGTCAACGACATACGATTACTTGTGCGAGTACTTCAGGGCCTGCGAGGGATCGTAGCGAATCGTCGCCGAAGCGCGACCACGCGCGATGCAGTCCGGACTCGCCGCTCCTTCGACGAGATACCAGTGCTCGCGGTTGGCGAGTCCCAGTTCGTGAGGCGAAACGTCGGGGAAGCAGGCATGCAGGACATACTCATCGACGAGCAATACCCGGTCGCGATCCTGCGACAGCCATAACGCCGCATCGGCTGCTTCCTGGTCTGCGTCGCGCCAGCGTGCGTGTCCGAAGTTCGTTACCGGCCGACGCAGTTCCAGCAGGTACTGCTCTCTGTACCCGACCAGTCCAAGTGGTCTGTCGGGTGGTGTCAGCGCTTCGACCCTGCGCATGAGTGCCGCCCCCGAGCGCACGGCATTGATCGCGGGATTCACGACGAAACTTACCCACACCAGCGTTGCCACCACCACCAGCCCCCACGCCAGGAATCCGCGATGCGGGCGGCAAAGCGCACACGCCAGGCCAGTCGCCAGTCCGAGACTCAGCAACGGCACGACACCATCGATGCCATGGAGATCGAGCAGTTTCTGGCGCTGCGCGGGTTCGAAGAACAGCCAGGCGCCACCCGCGAGGCCGACGATGGCGATCAGGCAGGCCAGTGCGAAGATCAGCCGCTGCGCACCGCGCCGCTGCGCGATGTGCGCCAGCACCGGCCCCGTCGCCAGCGCGAGCGCAGGCAATGCCGGCAGCACATAGACCCCCCGCTTGCCGGTGCTGAAGCTGAAGAACAGCACCACGATCGCGACCCAGGCCAGCGGCAGCAGCACGCGCAGATCCTTCTCGCGCAGCCGATCGCGCCAGCGCGGCACGAGCCAGGGCAGCAGCGCCGTGAACGGCAGCCACAGGCCGGGAATGACTTCGAGGATGAAATACCAGAACGGCTCGCGGTGATGCCACGCCGAGGCGTAGCGCTCGACTGTCTGTCCGAACAGGATCTCGTCGCGATAGGCGCGCAGTTCCGGAGTCGATTCCGCGGCCAGCAGCATCGGCGCGAGCCACACCGATACGGCCATCGACAATGCCAGCGGTCCCAGCCACCAGCGCCAGCCGCCGCGAAACTGCGGTCGAGGCTGCCAGCCGCCCTTGCGGCTCAGCGCATACGGCAGCAACACCAGCAGCGGCAGGAAGCCGACGCCCTTGGTGATGATGCCGAAGCCGGCGGCGGCCCAGCCGATCGTGTACCAGCCCCAGCGCGGACCCTGCAGGCAATGTCGCAGCAGTCCATACAGGCTGAGCGTCGTGAAGAAACAGAGCGTCGCATCGATCTGCGCCTGTCGTGCCTGCCACACGAACTGCACGCTGAACAGTAGTGCGAGCGCCGTCGCGAGTCCGGTCTCCCGATTCCAGAGCCGACGACCCAGGTCATAGACGAGAACGACGCAACCGAGGCTTGCGAACAGCGAAGGCAACAGGAATGCCCATCGCACCGAACCGGTCGCCGCGATACCGGCGGCGACCAGCCAGAAGAACAGCGGCGGCTTGTCGGCGTAGACATCGCCGCCGACCTGGGGAATGAGCCACTGTCCGGTCGCCAGCATGTCGCGGGCGATCAGGGCGAAGCGCGGCTCGTCCGCAGGCCACGGGTCGCGCAGCCCGATGCCCGTCGCCACCAGCAACAGCACCAGCCCTGTCAGCCAGAGCAGATCGATGCGCACATCGGCTGGACGATGCTGACCTGACCGGAACCACTGCTGGATGAAGGAGTCCACGCGATACCGGCGCCTAACGTTCGATGCCCTGCTCCACGACCTTCGGCCGCGGCGGATTGCGCTTGAGAATCCAGCGCACGCCGAACAGATCGACGATGCCGACCCACAGCCGATTCCACAGCCCGTACTTCGACGTGCCGTGCATGCGCGCACGATGCCGCACGGGCACCGAGATCACTTCGGCGCCGGCGTTGAGGAACAGCGGCGGCAGGAAGCGATGCATGTGATCGAAACGCGGCAGGTCGAGGAACGTCGCGCGATGCATGATCTTGATGCCGCAGCCCGAGTCGGGCGTCGCATCGTCGAGAAACCAGCTGCGCACGCCATTGGCTACGCGGGACGAGACCTTGCGCAGCCACGTGTCCTGGCGCGACGCCTTGCGATTGCCCATGACCAGTTTCGCGCCGTCGCCGCGCGCCTCGCGCGCAGCGATCAGCACGGGAATGTCGGCCGGATCGTTCTGGCCGTCGCCATCGAGTGTCGCAATCCATTCGGCGCGCGCCGCGCGCACGCCGCTATGGACCGCGGCGCTCTGACCGCTGCGTCGCGAATGCCGCAGCAATCGCAGCTCGGGAATTTCCTGGACTTGCGCCGCCAGCAGCGCCGCGGCCGTGCCGTCGGTGCTGCCGTCATCGACGAAGATGATTTCGAAGGGACGAAATCCCTCCAATGCCTGGCAGATTTCCCGCGCCAGCGGGCCGACGTTCTCTTCTTCGTTGCAGACCGGGATGACAACCGAAATTCGCATGATTCCTGCACTGTGCTTCCGGACGGTTCCTTGTTCGACAGGGAGAATAGCGGGCGCCACGCCGCCGCCGCATTACGTCCCCGCCATACGACGGCGCCCGCAGATCGCAGTTAGACGTACGCCCCTGCGGGAATCAATCGTCATAGATCGCAGACCGCCCTTGTAATGATCGGGCGCCGACCTATGCTCCATGGCATGCACGCGCATCATCCGCATGACCACCACGACCCTGCGCACGGACCGCAGGATCGGCGAGCCGCCTCTCACGACGGTCATGCCCATCATCACGACCCTGCCCATGGTTCCGGAAAGCTGCTGGCGCTCGCCCTGGCGCTGACCGCCGGCTTCATGGTCATCGAGTTCGCGGGCGGACTGATCGCCGGTTCGCTGGCGCTGCTGGCCGATGCCGGCCACATGCTCACGGACGCCGCGGCGCTGGGCGTTGCGTGGGCTGCCGTACTCATCGCGAGACGCCCGGCCGATCTGCGGCGTACGTTCGGCTATCAGCGACTGCGCGTGCTGGCGACCTTCGTGAACGGCTGCGCCCTGATGTTCATCACGGCGTGGATCTGTATCGAGGCAGTGCAGCGCTTCCTGCAGCCGGCACCGGTCGACGGTTCGATGATTCTGTGGATCGGCAGCGCCGGACTGGTGATCAACCTGGTGGTGTTCGCCCTGCTGCGGCGGGGCGACTCGCACGACATGAACATCGCCGCCGCGACGTTGCACGTCCTCGGCGATCTGCTCGGATCCGTCGCCGCCATCGTCGCGGCACTCGTCATCATGTTCACGGGCTGGACGCCCATCGACCCGCTGCTGTCGGTCTTCGTGTGCCTGCTGATCGTGCGCAGCGCATGGTCGCTGATCCGGCGTTCGACGCACATCCTGATGGAAGGCTCGCCGGAGGGAATCGACATCGCGGAACTGCGTCGCACGCTGGAAGAACGGGTGCCGGACATTCGCGACGTCCACCACATCCACACCTGGCTGGTCGGACCGCAGGAAATCCTGCTGACCATGCACGCCTCCGTCGGCACGGGCGCAGATCACGCGAGGGTATTGCGAGAGGCGCAGGCCGTGCTGTCGGAACGCTACGGCATTACGCACGCGACGATACAGATCGAAGCGGAGGACTGCGCCGACGAGCACCCCTCTTCCTGTGGGGCCGGCTTCAGCCGGCCTTGAGGCTAAGGAGTCAGGCTGAAGCCTGACCTACAGGAAGAGATCAACGCTTCAACGCATCCGCCGCGAGGCGATAAGTCTCGAGCATGCGCCGTTCCATCTCGACCTGCGCCTGCTCCATCTCTTCATCCGTCATGTCGCGCGGCGGATAGAACGGCTCGCCGGCGGCGATGCAGATGCGGCCGAAGGGCACGGGAATCACGAACTTGTCCCAGGTCTTCAGCACCCAGGCCGGACGCGCAGCGAAGGCGAGCGGAATGACGGGCTTGCCCGCGACGCGGGCCGTGAAGATCGCACCGGCCTTGAACTTGAAGCGCGGCCCCTTGGGTCCGTCCGGCGTGACCGCCGCCGAAATGCCTTCCTTCTCGATGGCCTGCTTGATGCCGCGCACCGCGCGCATCCCCGAATAGGTGCTGGAGCCGCGCACCACATGGACTCCATAAGCCTGCGCCAGCATCGTCGGCGCCTCGCCATCGACGGACGGCGAAATCATGAAACCGGGCTTGAGCGGCGGCGAAATGTGTCTGCTGACCAGGAAGCGCGCGCAGATCAGCAGATGCTGGTGCCAGCACACCGGCACGACGGCGCCGTGCTCCTCGACCCGCTTGCGGAAGCGGTCGATTCCCACGTAACGAAAGCGGCAGGTGAGGAACAGGATTTCCAGGACCAGCATCGCCACGCCGACGGCGATTCGATACACGAAAACGCGACCCCATGTGAGGCTGCGACTCGATCTGGAACGTGCGGGTGTGGTCACTGCGTCCGGCCCCGAAAACGCAAACGCCGCGCTTGGGGCGCGGCGTCTGTGTCACGAAAAAGTGGTGCCGGAGAGAGGACTTGAACCCCCGACCCGCGCATTACGAATGCGCTGCTCTACCAACTGAGCTACTCCGGCCCGCGAGGGGGGCGAAGTATAGAGAAAGAAGCCGGAGAGAGGTAGCAGACGCCCGCAATCTGTGAACTGTCAGCGGGGAGCGTGCTTTTTGCGAATCCGGATCACCACCTCGATGGCCTCGGCCTCCATGCCCGCCGGCAGCGCGGGAAACCGGCTGAAGGCGATCTCGTCGGGGTGGATGTCGCGCAGCTCACCGGTCTCCAGGTCGTGGAAATGATGATGCGGCGCTCGGGTGGAGTCGTACACGGACCGTTCCGGGTCCAGGTGGATCTGGCGGATCAGCCCGGTCTGGGCCAGCACCTTGAGCGTGTTGTAGACGGTGGCCTTGGAAACGCGCTCGCCGCCCTGCCGGACCGCCGCCAGGATCTGTTCGGCAGTCATGTGGGTGGGCGCATGCATCAGGATTTCGGCGACCCGCACGCGCTGGCCGGTCGGTTTGAGACCATGGAGCTGCAATTCATCGACGATCGATTCCCGGCTCATCGGGGATTGCGGGTAGGCCTGAAACAGACTGCTCACGGCGGCGGGTACGGTGGCTCGAAGAAACTGCCGGGGAGCATACCCCCGGCCCGGCGGCCGCGGCCAGCCGGCTCCGAAAAACTGGCTGAAAGTCGAGAAACTCCGCACCGCGCAGCCGTTCTCTCCCGATAGGCTGCTCTCCTGTACAGCCAATTCTGGAGCGCATGGATGCGTGCCCGTCGACCACGGTCTGCAGGGATCACCCTGCTGGAAATGATGATGACGCTGACCATCGTCGCCATTCTGGGCGGCCTCGCCGTGCCGGGCTTCACCGGCATGATCCGCGACAACGAACGCACGACCGCCGTGAACAGCTTCGTGCACGCGCTGTATCTCGCCCGCTCGGAAGCGATCAAGCGCGGGCGGATCGTCAGTCTCTGCAAGTCATCGAACGGTTCGACCTGCAACAACGGCGCCGCCGCCTGGAGCGAGGGCTGGATGGTCTTCGTCAACGACGACGCCGATGACCTGCCGCAACGCGACGACGGCGAAGACATCCTGATGGTCTACCAGGGATGGTCGAACGGCTCGATCACGTCCAACCGCCTCGCCTATTCGTTTCGCGCGTACAACCAGGGTGTCGTCAACGGCACCCTGCTCTTCTGCGACGCTCGCGGCGGTGCGCATGCACGGGCGATCATCATCAGTCAGACGGGGCGACCGCGGGTGTCGCAGCGCGACTCGAGCAACAAGCCGCTGCGCTGTCCGTGAAGCGGGGCGACGGCCTGGGAGATGCGGGCGAGGCCGGCAGGCTATAGGCTGCGCAAAACAGCTCGCTGCCCCGCCCATGCAACTCCGGCTCACCGCTCACCGCCCACCGCTCCGCTTTTCGGGTTTCACCCTGGTCGAAGTCATCGCCGCCCTGCTGGTGGTCGGCATCGGTCTCATCGGTATTGCGGCCCTGTATGGCGAGGCCATGCAGACGGAGATCGACACGCATCCGCAGGCCCAGGCTGCGCGGCTCGCCCAGCTCATGGCAGAGAAGGTGAACGCGAATGCGGCCGGACGAACCGGCTATGCCAATGTGATCGGCGTGCTGTGCACGGAAACGCGCGATCCGCGCCCGGTCAATGCCGCCGCCCAGGAAGCGGCCTGCTGGCACGACGAGATCCGCAAGGCGCTGCCGAACGGCAGCGGCGCAATCACGCGCGATCTGACGACGAATCCGCCGACCTTCGTCGTTTCGGTGAGCTGGTCCGCAGCCGGTGCGGGTGCGGCATCGTACGTGGTGCGCGTGCAGCCTTCGAAATGAAATTTCAGTTCGCGACGCGCGCGATGCGCAGTTCGCGCGGCAGGCTGAACACGACGCTTTCCTGCTGGCCCACCAGGTTCACCGGCGCTTCGCCGCCCCATTCGCGGATTTTCGCTACGACCCGCTCGACCAGGATCTCCGGCGCCGAGGCGCCTGCGGTAACACCGACGCACTTCCTGCCTTCGAACCATTCGCGCTTCAGATCCTCGGGGCCGTCGATGAGGTAGCCCGGGATGCCGGCCTTCTCCGCGATCTCGCGCAGGCGGTTGGAGTTGGAGCTGGTGGGCGAGCCGACGACCAGGATCAGATCGCAGCGCTGCACGAGCTGCTTCACCGCGTCCTGGCGGTTCTGGGTCGCGTAGCAGATGTCTTCCTTGCGAGGATTCGCCAGTTCAGGGAAACGGCGGCGCAGTGCATCGACGACCAGTTGCGTGTCGTCGACCGACAGCGTCGTCTGCGTGACGAAGGCCAGCTGCTCGGGATTGCGCACGTCCAGGTGCTCGACGTCAGCCGGCGTCTCGACCAGCAGGATGCGGCCGCCGAACGAGGTATCGAACTGCCCCATCGTGCCCTCGACCTCCGGATGCCCTTCGTGACCGATCAGGATCACGTCGCGCCCTTCGCGCGCATAGCGCGTCACTTCCATGTGCACCTTGGTGACGAGCGGACAGGTCGCGTCGAAGACTTTCAGGTCGCGGCCGCGCGCTTCGTCCTGCACTGCCCGCGACACGCCATGCGCACTGAAGATCACCGTGGCGCCGGCAGGCACCTCGTTCAGTTCCTCGACGAACACCGCACCCATGTTGCGCAGGCGATCGACGACGTAGCGGTTGTGCACGACTTCGTGTCGCACGTAGATCGGCGCACCGAAGAGTTCGATGGCCCGTTCGACGATATCGATCGCGCGATCGACGCCGGCGCAGAAACCGCGGGGATTGGCGAGCAGGATCTGCACTACTGTTTCTCCGCCGGAGCTGCCGCCTTTTCTTTCTCGCGCCCGCTCTCACCCATTTTTTCGCGTCCGCTCTCGCGGAACGCATCGATCAGGAGACAGACCGCGCCGATCGAAATGGCCGTGTCCGCGATATTGAACGCCGGGAAATCCCAGGTGCGCCAGTGAAAATAGATGAAGTCGACGACATAGCCGTGCCAGACGCGATCGATGACATTGCCCAGCGCGCCGCCCAACACCAGCGACAGGCCGATGGCCAGGATCGTCTGTTCGGGCGTACGCAGCTTGCGCAGCCACAGCATCAGCACCACGCTCACGACCAGCACGAGCGCAATGAAGAACCAGCGCTGCCAGCCGCCGGCATCGTGCAGCATGCTGAAGGCGGCGCCGCGATTCTCCAGGTACACGATTTCGAGAATCGGCAACAGCGCGAAGCTCGCCTTGCCCTTCACCGAACCGACGACCAGCGCCTTCGTCACCTGATCCATCAGCACCACGAAGAACGACAGCCACAGCCAGTTGCTGGCGCCGCGCGTGGGATGAAACCAGACCTTGGAAAGAGGTGCGTTCATGCGCAGACAGCCCCCACCCTGCCCTCCCCCGCAAGCGGAGGAGGGGAAGAATTGGAGCGAGGTTCGCGCCTACTTCCCTCCTCCGCGAAGCGGGGGAGGGTCAGGGTGGGGGCGATCGGGTGCGTGGAATTCATTTCGTGCAGCACTTGGTTCAGGTGAAGCGGCGCGATTCGCCGGGGCCATCGATGTTCGTCACGCAACGCCCGCACAGCTCCGGATGTTTCGCATTCGCGCCCACCTCCGGACGTTTGTGCCAGCAGCGCACGCACTTGGTCGCCGTCGTCGGCTTGACGACGATCCAGGCCGTATTGCGATCGTCGTTCTGCGCCGGCGCCGCGTCGGCCGGACGCGCATCGGCCGGATGCACGCGGGCGGCCGAGGTGATGAACACGAAGCGCAGTTCCTCGCCGAACTCGCCCAGCGTCTGCAGCAATGCCGGCGCGCAGTACACATCGACTTCCGCATCGAGCGGCGCACCGATCGCGCCTTCGTTGCGGACCTTCTCCAGTTCGCGCGCCACGGCGCTGCGCACGTCGAGCACGGCATCCCAATCGACCGACGGCCGCACCGCCGCGCCCTGCGGCAACTGCGCCCACGTTTCAAAGAACACCGACTGGCCGCGCTCGCCGTTGCCCGTGGACTTCGGCAGATGCCGCCAGATCTCCTCGCCCGTGAAAGAGAGAATCGGCGCGAGCCAGCGCACCATCGCTTCGGCGATCCAGAACATGGCCGTCTGCGCGGAACGTCGCGCCGCGCTCTTCGCCGGCGTCGTGTACAGACGATCCTTCAGCACATCGAGATAGAAGCCGCCGAGATCGACGCTGCAGAAGTTGTGCACCTTCTGGTAGATCAGGTGGAACTGGTAGTCGCGATACGCGGCGATCACCTCGTCCTGCACCTGCTGCGTGCGCCACAGCGCCCAGCGGTCGATGGCAACGAGCTGATCGACCGGCACCTGGTCAGTCGCAGGATCGAAGCCGGCGAGATTGCCCAGCAGGAAGCGCGCCGTGTTGCGCATGCGCCGATACGACTCGCCGACCCGCTTCAGGATCTCATCCGACAGACTCATTTCATTGGCGTAGTCGGTGGCCGCGATCCACAGGCGCAGCACGTCGGCGCCGAGCGAGCCGATGACCTTCTGCGGCACGATCACGTTGCCGAGCGACTTGGACATCTTGCGGCCCTTCTCGTCGATCGTGAATCCGTGCGTGAGCACGGCGCGATACGGCGCGCGATCGTGCAGGGCGACGGACGTCAGCAATGAACTATGGAACCAGCCGCGATGCTGGTCCGAGCCTTCCAGATACAGATCAGCCGGCGCCGTGATCTGCGGGAACATCGTCGTGACGCAGTGATGCATGACGCCGGAATCGAACCAGACATCCATGATGTCGGTGACTTTCTCGTAGTCCTTTGCCTCGGCACCGAGCAACTGTGCTGGGTCGAGATCGGCCCAGACATCGATGCCGTCCTTCTCCACCAGCTTCGCCACTTCATCCACGAGATCGGCAGAACGCGGATGCAGTTCGCCTGTCGCCTTGTGCGTGAACAGCGGAATCGGCACGCCCCAGACGCGCTGGCGCGAGATGCACCAGTCGGGACGATCCGCGATCATGTTGCCGATGCGGCTCTCGCCCCAGCCCGGCATCCACTTCACCTTGCCGATCTCGCGCAGCGCGCCGGCGCGCAGGCCCGCCTGTTCCATGCTGACGAACCACTGCGCCGTGGCGCGGAAAATCACCGGCGTCTTGTGACGCCAGCAGTGCGGATAGCTGTGACGCAGCGACTCGTCGTGCAGCAGTGCGTTGTGTTCCTTCAGCACTTCGATGACGTGCTTGTTCGCATCGAAGACCTTCTCGCCTTCGAAGAACTGCGTGCCGGCGACGAAACGTCCGTCGCTGCCGACCGGATTGTCGATCTTCAGCTTGTACTTCATGCCGACCGCATAGTCTTCCTGACCATGCCCGGGCGCGGTGTGCACGGCGCCGGTACCGGCATCGAGCGTGACGTGATCGCCGAGGATCACGGGGACGGTGCGATCGTAGAACGGATGCGCGAGCTGCAGCCCTTCGAGCGCGGCGCCGGTCGCTTCGGCGAGCTTCTTCGACTCAGCGACTTCCGCACGCTTCAGTACGCTGTCCGCCAGTTCGCTGGCGAGGATCAGCAGTTCCGATCCCGTGTCGATCAGCGAGTACTTGATCTCGGGCCCGAGCGCGACGGCCTGGTTCGCCGGCAGCGTCCATGGCGTAGTGGTCCAGATCACGACACTGGCGCGCGTCGACGGCGCCGTCGTCAATCCGAAGCGACGCGCCAGATCGGCCGCATCCTTCGCTGCGAACCGCACGTCGATCGCAGGCGAGGTCTTGTCCTCGTATTCGACTTCCGCCTCGGCCAGCGCGGAACGGCAATCGAGACACCAGTGCACCGGCTTCAGGCCCTTGTAGACGTGGCCATTGCGGATGATCTGCGCGAACGCTCGCAACTGCTCCGCCTCGTAGCGCGGCTGCATGGTCATGTACGGACGATCCCAGTCGCCCATTACGCCGAGGCGCTTGAAATCCTCGCGCTGGATGTTCACCTGCTCCATCGCGTATTCGCGGCAGGCCTGGCGGAAGGCGCGCGGTTCGAGCGACTTCACTTCCTTGCCGCGGGTCTTCTCGATCTGGTGTTCGATCGGCAGGCCGTGACAGTCCCAGCCCGGCACGTACGGCGCGTCGTAGCCGTCGATGGTGCGCGACTTGACGACGATGTCCTTCAGCACCTTGTTGATGGAGTGACCGAGATGGATCGCGCCGTTCGCATACGGCGGGCCGTCCGCGAGAATGAACGTCGGACGACCGCGTGCGATCTCGCGCAGCCTGGCGTAAATCGAATGCTCTTCCCACCACTTGAGCATGTCGGGCTCGCGGCGGGCCAGGTCGGCTTTCATGGGAAAGTCGGTCTGGGGAAGATTGATCGTGTCTTTGTACTCGGCCATGTCGTTTCGTCACCGCATCGGCGCGGCAGTCATCCTCGTAGGTCAGCCAGAACGCGCCGCGCTTCGGCCGCGTCCTTGTTCATCTGCGCCACCAGCGCATCCAGGTCCGGAAACCACAGTTCATCGCGCAATCGTGCAATGAAATCCACGTGCACGTAGCGGCGATACAGGTCGCCGCTGTAATCGAATATGTGGGCTTCCAGCAGCAATTCCTTCCCGTTCACGACGGGCCGGGTGCCGAGGCTCGCCACCCCGGGCGCATCCTGCAGCCCGCACCCTGACACACGCACGGCGAAAATGCCCGCCAGCGGCGTCGCGCGCCGATGCAATCGCAAGTTGACGGTCGGAAAGCCCAGCTTGCGGCCGAGCTTCTGTCCCTCGATCACCTTGCCGGTGATGCGATACGGGCGCCCGAGAAAACGCTCGGCGCGCGCCATGTCGCCCACGTCGAGCGCCTGCCGGATCAGCGAACTGCTCACGCGCTCGCCATCGATCTCGAACGGCGGCACTTCCGTCACGTCGAAGCCGTAGCGCGGCCCGGCTTCGCGCAGCGTCGCGACACTGCCTTCGTGCTGGCGCGCGAAACGGAAGTCGTGACCGACCACCAGGTGCTTCACGCCCAGGCCTTCCACCAGCACCCGCTCGATGAATTCGCCGCGCTCCATGGCGCGAATGCGCTCGTTGAAGTTCAGGCAGACGAACCGGTCGAGACCGTAGCGCTCGAACGCTTCGAAGCGCTCGCGAAACCGGGTCAGCCGCGCCGGCGGCATGTCCTTCGCAAAGTATTCGCGGGGCGTCGGCTCGAACGACAGGGCCGCGGCCGGCACGCCGTAATCCGCGGCCCGTTCGCGCACGACGCGGATCATCTCCTGGTGACCGCGGTGAACCCCGTCGAAGGCGCCGATCGTCAGCACGCAGCCCCGATGCCGGGGACGCAGATTGTGCAGGCCCCGGATCAATTCCATCGCGGCCTCATGAACTCCAGATCTTCATGGAAGGGCCGGGATTATAGGGGGCGGCGGCGCGGCCTGTGGGGCCGGCTTTAGCCGGCGTCTTTGGAGTCAGGCTAAAGCCTGACCTACAGGAAGAGGCAGCGGATCGCGCGGCTCCACAAGTTCAATCCACGGTCTGCAGCCGGAACTGCCCGGGCCGCACGCCCAGCGCGGCCAGCGCAGCGAAATAGACCGCCGCGCCGCCCGCGACGATGGCGGCAAGCCAGGTAATCCGGCGCGTCGTCGACGCCGCCAGCCACTGCGCCACATCGCCACCGAACCACCACAGGAACAGCGCCATCGCCGCCGTCGCCAGTACGACCTGCAGCAGAAATTTGCGCCGCCCCGGCTGCGGCACCAGAGCGCCGCTGCGGATCAGCCCGAAATACAGCTGGCCCGCATTGAAGATCGCGCCGACGCCATTGCTGAGCGCCAGCAGCGCATGCATGCCCGGATCGCCCAGGCGCCCCGTGCCCCACAGGATCACGACCACCAGCAGGTTCAGCACGATCGTCAGGGCCAGCGCGCGCATGGCCACTTTCACGGGCCCCTTGGTGTCCTGGCGCGCGTAGTAGCCGGGCGCCAGCACCTTGATCAGGCTCCAGCCCAGCAGCGCGAACGAAAACGCCATGAGCGCCAGCTGCGTCATCTCGACATCGAACGCCGTGAACTCGCGACGATGATAGATCGCCACGGTGAGCGGCCCGGCCAGCACGAACAGCGCCACCGAGGCCGGAATGACGATCAGGCAGACCAGACGAATGGCCCAGTCGAGCGTGATCGCGAAATCCCGCGTCGACTGTTTTGCATGCTGCGCCGACAGGCTCGGCAGGATCACGGTGGCGAGCGCAATGCTGAAGACGCCGAGCGGAAACTCGACCAGCCGGTCGGCGAAATACAGCCACGTCATGCTGCCGTCGGCGAGCAGCGAGGCGATGCCGCTGCTGATCATCACGCTCAGCTGGCCCATCGACGAGCCGAGAATCGCCGGGCCCATCAGCTTCGCGATGCGCTTCACCGCTTCGTGCTGCAGGTTCCAGCGCGGCAGGCGCAGCAGTTTCATGCGGATCAGCGGCGGAAACAGCAGCGCGCACTGCACCACGCCGCCGACGAACACACCCACGGCGAGTGCGATCACCGGCTGTTCGAAATACGGCGACAGCCACGCCGCGAACACGATCATCACGACGTTCAGCAGCACCGAGCTGAAGGCGGGCAACGCGAATTTCTGATAGCTGTTCAGCACCCCGCCGGCGAGCGCCGTGAGCGAGACGAAGAGCAGGTACGGGAACGTCCAGCGCAGCATCTCCACTGCGAGCCCGAACTGCCCCGCATCCTTGGCGCGAAAGCCCGGCGCACAGATCAGCACGATCAACGGCGCGATCACCACGCCGACGATCGACAGCACCAGCAGGAACAGCCCCATCGTGCCGGCGACGGAATCCACCAGCCCGCGCACTTCGTCGGTCGAACGTTTCGCCCGGTATTCGGCCACCACGGGCACGAACGCCTGCGAAAACGCGCCTTCCGCAAACAGCCGGCGCAGCAGGTTCGGGATCTGGTTGGCCAGCACGAACGCTTCGAGCGCGACGGCCGGAATCATCGATGCGTAGACGACGTCCCGCACCAGCCCGGTAATGCGGGACAGCAGCGTGGTCATCCCTACGATCGCAGTGCTGCGAAAAAAGGCGCGACTCATGCGTGAGGGCGCCTTGCGGATTCGTGGTCGAAATTCATGGGGCGGCAATGGTACAGGGGGCGAACCGTCCGGAACGGCCCGAGTTCAACCGCCCGATGCGACAAACCACCGGCGGAAAGACGCGGGGCTCGGGCGAATCCGGTTCATCCCTGCCCCGATTCGCCTTGCGGGGCGAATCGGCGACTTTTCCCTTGCCTTGGCCGGGTCACATCGGCAGAATTCGCGCCTCTTTTTTCCCGAGTCGACCGTCCGTGGCCAATATCAAGTCAGCTGAAAAGCGCGCCGAACAGACCATCAAGCGCCGTGCCCGCAACATGGCCGCCCGCTCGAAGCTGCGTACCGCCATCAAGGGCGTCGTCAACGCCGTGGAATCGGGCGACAAGGCCACTGCCGCTGCCAAGCTGAAGGCGGCCGCGCCGATCATCGATTCGATGGTCAACAAGGGCATCATCCATCGCAACAAGGCATCGCGGCACAAGAGCGCGCTGAATGCCCGCGTGAAGGAAATGGCGGCCGAGTAAGCCGCGCTCTTCGGTCAAATGAAAAAGCCGGGCTCGACCCGGCTTTTTTATTGTCCGCTCGGCGCGTCAACCCGTTGATTTCATTCGGCAGCAGCGTCCGCCGCCAGCGCTTCGATACGCACCATCAACGCCTGACACAGCGCATCGGTACCCTGCTTCGACAGCCCCGAGATCCGGAACACCGGCCCCTTCCAGCGCAGGCGCCGCACGATGTCCTTGCAGCGCTTGTCGGCCTCATCGGCCGGCATCAGGTCGACTTTGTTCAGAACCAGCCAGCGCTCTTTCTTGGCCAGATCGGCGCTGAACTTCTTGAGTTCTGCCGCGATCGCGCGGGCATCTTTGACCGGATCCACGTCCGGATCGGGCGGGAGGATGTCCACCAGGTGCAGCAGCACCCGGGTGCGCTGCAGATGCTTGAGGAACTGGATGCCCAGACCCGCACCGTCGGCGGCTCCCTCGATCAGGCCGGGAATGTCCGCCATCACGAAGCTTCGGTGCTCGCCAACGCGTACCACGCCGAGATTGGGATGCAGCGTCGTGAACGGATAGTCGGCAACTTTCGGCTTCGCGGCTGAAACGGCGCGGATCAGCGTCGATTTGCCGGCATTCGGCAAGCCAAGCAACCCGACGTCCGCCATCACCTTGAGTTCCAGGCGCAGCTCGCGCTTTTCGCCTTCGAGTCCCGGCATCGCCTTGCGCGGAGTGCGGTTCGTGCTCGTCTTGAACCGGGCATTGCCCCAGCCGCCCTTGCCGCCCTTGGCGACCAGCAGCCGCTGCCCGACCGCGGTGATGTCACCGAGCTGCTCCTCGGTCTCGATATCGACGATCACGGTACCGACCGGAACGGGCACGACCAGATCCTCTCCGCCGGCTCCCGTGCAGTCGTTGCCGCTGCCGGCCGTGCCATGCGCGCCGCGGAATGCCCGGTTGAAGCGGAAATCGGCGAGCGTGTTGATGCCCTCGACGCCTTCCATGTAGACGTCCGCGCCCTTGCCGCCGTCGCCCCCATCCGGACCGCCGAACGGAATGAACTTCTCGCGACGAAAGCTCACGGCGCCGCGGCCGCCATGGCCGGCGCTGACTTTGATCGTGGCTTCGTCGACGAAACGCATGGGTGAAGGCTAACTGGTGAACTGACTACTGGCTAACTGGCGAGAACCGGACGCGCTCTTCCCGTGGGGCCGGCTTTAGCCGGCTTCTGCAGAGTCAGGCTGAAGCCTGACCTACAGAAAGAAGCAGATCGCACGACTCTTTCGCCGCCCCACCAACAAAAAGCCCCGGACGAGCCGGGGCTTTCTGCAAACTCTGATCGCGCGCGACTTACTCGGTCACCACGCTCACGTAGGTGTGCTGCTGCACGCCCTTCTTGCGGAAGTGCACGCGGCCTTCGGCCGTGGCAAACAGCGTGTAGTCCGTGCCGGTGCCGACATTGTCGCCAGCACGATAAACCGTGCCGCGCTGACGGACGATGATGTTGCCCGCGATCACGTGCTGACCGCCGAACTTCTTGAGACCGAGGCGCTTCGACTCGGAATCGCGACCGTTCTTGGTACTGCCGCCTGCCTTTTTATGTGCCATGACTGAACTCTCTCGATGGGGTCAGACCGTCGCTCAGGCGACGATGCTGGTGATCTTCACTTCGGTGTAGGACTGACGATGCGTGCCCTGGCGCAGGTAGTGCTTGCGCCGGCGGAATTTCACGATCGTCTTCTTGTCGTCGCGGCCGTGGCTCTGCACCGTGGCGACGACCTTGCCGCCGCTCAGGAACGGTGTGCCGACCTTGACGTTCTCGCCTTCGCCCACCAGCAGCACCTGGTCGAACTCGACGTTCGCACCGGCTTCGGCTTCCAGCTTCTCCACGCGCACCACCGAACCTTCGGCAACGCGATACTGCTTACCACCCGTGGCAATTACGGCGTACATGATCTCGAAAACTCCGGACTTGCCCAGGAAGCCCGGGCGAGAAAAGGCCGCGAAGTGTACGGAGGGAAGCGGTCTCTGGCAACTGCTGCCGATCACACGGACCGGAAGAAATCCGGCATTTCAGCCAATCACTTAGGTGGGAGCCAGCCGGCGCAGGACCCCGCACGGCCCGAACATCCCTTGTCTCGCCACCGCCTTCGACACGCACCGCCTGTCGAATGGCAACTCGCTGTAATTACTTGCTTTTTGGTCGGGGTGACAGGATTTGAACCTGCGACCTATACGTCCCGAACGTAGCGCTCTACCAGGCTGAGCTACACCCCGAAGCGGAGAGAATGGCGGACCGGTCGGCGTGTCGGGATCAGTAAGTACGCTCGACGGAGAAATCTGCCAGTTCGCGCAGGGCTTGCTTGTATTGCGAATCGGGCAATACCGCGAGCGCCTCGATGGCGAGGGAGGCCTCCTGCCGCGCGAGGCGCGCAGTGTACGCAAGCCCCCCCGTCGATTCAATTGCAGCGGTGATCTGCGGCAGGTTCTCGGCGAGGCCGTTTTCGATGCTGTTGCGGATCATGGCGCGCTCGGCGTCGGTACCGTGTTTCATCGCATATATAAGAGGAAGCGTGGGCTTGCCTTCCGCAAGGTCGTCGCCGAGATTCTTGCCCAGGGCATCCCGGTCGGCGCGGTAATCGAGCGCGTCGTCGACGAGCTGGAACGCCGTACCGAGGTGTCTGCCGTAGCGCTTCATGGCGTCCTCGATGGCCGGGGAACTGCCGGCCAGGATGGCGGCGACCTGCGAACCGGCTTCGAACAATTGCGCCGTCTTGCGATGGATGACTTCGAAGTAGCGCTCCTCCGTCGTGTCCGGATCGTGGGCGTTCATCAGCTGCAGGACTTCACCTTCGGCGATGCGATTGGTCGCACGGGCCATGACATCCATGATCCGCATGCTGCCGAGGTCGACCATCATTTCGAAGGAACGGGAATAGACATAGTCGCCGACCAGGACGCTGGCTTCATTGCCCCAGAGCGAGTTCGCGGTGTCCTGACCGCGGCGCTGGGCCGAATGGTCGACCACGTCGTCATGCAGCAGCGTGGCCGTGTGGATGAACTCGATGATGGCCGCCGCCTGCGTATGCTTTTGATCCGTAAGGCCACAGGCGCGAGCGGCGACCACCACGACCAGCGGCCGCAGACGCTTGCCGCCGCTGCCGACGATGTATTCCGCCACCTGATTCACCAGGACGACATCGCTGGCAAGGCGATCCCGAATGACGCGATCGACCTCTTTCAGATCGCCCGCAACCAGTTGCTTTACAGACTCGAAGCTCATGTAACCACGAGGAAATAATGACGGCGGCGAATGGTAGCCGAAGGGAGGGGGCGACTGGCGAGTTGGCCGCTCGCGACAGCGCCGCTCGACGGCGGACTCCGCCTACGGACCTTCGCCTTCGCTGGCCGGCTCCGCATTCCGAAAGTACTTCCCGGGCGAGGCACCGAGCGTGCGCCGGAACATCGCGATGAAGGCACTGGGACTTTCGTAACCGAGATCCAGCGCGACGCGCGTGACCGTCTGCCCTTTACCGAGCCGGTCGATCGCTTCGAGCAGACGCATCTGCCGGCGCCACTCGGCGAAGGTCAATCCGGTTTCGCTCACGAACAATCGGGCCAGCGTGCGTGCGCTCGCTCCGACCTGCGGCGCCCACGCCTCCAGGCCACGCTCGTCCGCGGGGTTCCTGATCAACGACTCGCACAACTGCCGGACGCGCTTGTCGCTCGCGAGCGGCAGATTCAACGGCGCCGCCTCCAGACCATGCAACTCATCCACGATGACCTGCATCAGACGCGCCGCCGAACCGGCAGCCGCGTATGCGTTTCCGACATCCACCGCCTCGAAGATCAGCTCGCGCAGCAGCGGCGATACGTGAACGACCCGGCAGTCGTCCGGCAGTCCCTGCGTTGCGGAAGCATCGACGAACAGGGACAGCAGCACGACCGGCTGCGTCGCATACGCACAGTGTTCGGCTTCGGAGGGAATCCACACCGCCTGGCTGGGCGGCACCAGCCACGTGGCCTCTTCGCGGACGAGCCGAAACACTCCCTCGGCGCAATAGAAAAGATGTGCACGCGAATGCCGGTGCGTTGGCGTCCGGCCCGGACCCAGCCGATAGGACATCGTCAGAATCGGCCGCTGCGGATCATCGACACGGCCGTGATCGACCGGTTTGGCGATTGGCAGCTTGGCGATATCCATTGACCGATTATAGCCATCGCGCAGATCGCCCCCGGGCTACGTTGCGCGCCACGAGTACCCTCATCCAAGGAGACGCCCGTGGAAAAACCACTGCACATTTCCGGCGCCGTATCGGTGCTGCCGTCCTACGTTCAGATTCCCGGACTGGGGCTTCTGCCCGCCAACGCCTATGTTGTGAAGTCCACGGCACCCGTGCTCATCGACACCGGCCTGCCTGCGGACACCGACGAGTTCATGAATGCGCTGCGGTCGGTCATCGATCCACGCGACCTGCGCTGGATCTGGCTGACGCACATCGACCAGGATCACGTCGGCAGCCTGCGCCGACTGCTCGATGAGGCGCCACGCGCCAAGGTGGTGACCAATTTCCTCGGACTGGGGAAACTCGGTCTGGTGGGCCCTCCTCCGCTGGAACGGGTTCATCTGCTGAATCCCGGCCAGAGCATCGACGCAGGCGATCGAACGCTGTTTGCCGTTGCACCGCCGACCTACGACGCGCCGGAAACGATGGGCGTCTACGACGGCAAGTCGCACATGTTCTTCAGCTCGGACTGCTTCGGCGCCATCCTGAATCAACCAGCGGAGGATGCCGCCGCCATCGCACCGGACGCATTGCGCGAAGGCCAGACATTGTGGACGACCATCGATTCGCCATGGTTGCGACACACCAGCGACACCTGGCTTGCGGGCGCACTCGATGATCTGCGCCGAATGCAGCCCAGAGCCGTCCTGAGCAGTCACCTGCCACCGGCTTTCGGCATGACGGAGACATTCGCAGATGCACTGGTCGCAGCGCGCAACGCGGCGCCGTTCATCGGACCCGATCAACCCGCATTCGAAGAGGCACTGGCGTCGCTCGCCGCGGCTTGAAGCCATGCATGCTCCGTACGATTTTTCTGATCGACTTGTCTGCCGGCTTGATCAGCCACGAGCACGACCTCCTAGGAGATCGGCGCGGCGCACGACACCACCTGCGCCAGCTCAAGGTACCGACAGAACGCATTGGCCATCTCCATCTGCCACGGTGTCCGGCATTCCGGCTCAAACAACTGCGGCGAGCCTGCCAGCACGCAGATGCATCCCGCACGCGATGTCGCAACGTTCAGCCGGTTGAGGCTGTACAGGAACTCCATCCCGCGCGGCGCATCGGCGTGCGAAGAAGTCGAGCCGCTTGAGCTTTGCGTTGTCGATCTGAGCCGTGGCTTTCGATTCAAACGTTGATGAGGGTCGGCGTGACGCTGTACGGCGGCACGGGATGATCGTCGCTGGTCAGCAGGCGTACGAAGTTCGGATGGATGAACAGCTTCTCGCGGCCGACCTTGATCTCTTTCAGGACGCCGATGGATTCGAGCGTCTTGAGATAGACGGAGGCGGTCTGGCGTTTGGCGATGCCGGACTCGACCAGGTTCTGGATGCGGCAGTACGGCTGCGTGAAGATGATTTCTACGAGTTCGCGACTATAGATCTTGGGCGCGTTATTGCGCACGTATTCGGTGGCACGCAGCTGCCGTTGCTGGATCGCCTTGACCTTGGCAGTGGTCCAGGTCGCCGTCTGGGCGACGGCCTGCAGCATATAGAGAATCCATTCTTCCCAGCGTTGATGAGTGGTCACACCAAGGAGGAGCCGATAGTAATCAGCCTTCGATCGAATGATGGCGCGTGATAGATACAGGACTGGCAGATCCAGTGGTGACGATATTTTCGATAGGCTTGCATATGTCGATATTTTCAAGTTTTATCGACATGTTTTATCGATGTGTCGATGGCGTGGACATGAGCCATGCCCGCCCAAACCAGCCGCCACCGAGCCCCGGAACAGTCGCACGATTCAGCCCTGCGGAAAGAACGCAGGCAAAGTCGCCGATGAAGATCACGCGATCTGATACCGGGAGCTTTTCAGACCGGGCGTCGTCGGGTAGCGGGAGAATTGCTGCGCGCCGCGGATCTATTCCTTCGGGTTCGCTGCGAAATTCTGAGTTCGCTACTTCGCCGCAACCCTCGCACTCGACGGTGCTCCGCTCAGCAGCTCATCGATGACGGGATCCATCTTCGCCTTGGTGCCCTGCCACTTCATCAAGGAGAGCCCACCCTTGCCACGCAGGTGGTAGTCCGCGGACGCAACGATGCGACCATCCTTCTCGATCCGCAGCGCGGCCTGCGACAGATAGGTCGCCATATCCCATGAACGGCGTGCGGTGTAGGTGAGGATGTATTCACAGCGATCCGGACGCGTGCCGCTGAATACTTCCGTCGAGATGGCGTGACGATCGAAGCCTTCCCGCAACACCGGAACGAAGTCGTCGATCGTGACCTTCGGATTCTCCTGAATGCAGACATGAAGCATCTGCGCCGCAGGATCGACCGGCTTCACCTGCACGGCAGTGCAACCGGCGAGTGCCGCGCAGCCGAGGATCGAAACTGTCTGTGCGATGTGCTTGGCGAATGAGCGGGTTGTCACTGCAAGTCCTTTCGTATTCTGAATTGACGGGCAGTGTAGTTCCCGAACGCAGCGCTGCCGTGACGACATAGACAAAAGCGCGCCGGTGAATCGTGATGGGGATCGCAGAACGCATTACAGCGCGCCCCGAATCCCCGCGATATCGCGCATCGGCGGCGCGCCGAACATGCGCGCGTATTCGCGGCTGAACTGCGATGCGCTCTCGTACCCCACTCGATAGGCGGCGCTGGCCGCATCCACGTCCCCGGACAACAGTATCTGTCGGGCTTCGGTCAGGCGCAGTCGCTTCTGGTACTGCAGCGGACTCATGGCGGTGACGGCCTTGAAATGCTGATGAAAGGATGACGGGCTCATGTTCGCCAGCGCGGCCAGTTCGTCGACACGCATCGGCTGCATCAGATTGGCTTTGATCCTGCGGATGATCTGGCCGATCTTCTGCGTGCTGCTGCCGGCAATCGCGATCTGCGCGATGGACGGTCCGTACTCGCCGCTCAACAGGCGGTAGTGGATCTCGCGCAGCATCATCGGCGCGAGCATCGGAATGTCTTTCGGCGTTTGCAGCAGCCGCGTCAACCTCAGCACGGCTTCCAGCGTCGCACTATCCACCGCACCGACGAACAGACCGCGCGTCGTCTCGCCCTGCGACCAGTTCGCATCGCCGGACTGTGCAATCAGCTCGCCGATCCGGCGCGGATCGATCTCGATCTGCAGGCACAGGTACGGCCGCTGCGTGCTGGCCTCGATCACCTGGCCCAGCAGGGGCAGGTCCACCGAGACGGCGAGGAACTGCGGCGGCGCGTAACGATAGATCTCATCCTCCAGCAACACCTGCTTGCTTCCCTGCACGATCACGCACAGCGACGGGGAATACACCGCGGGCAGCTGCATGTTGGGCACCGAAAGCCTGATGCAGCGCAGCCCGTCGATCGCAGTGGCGTGAATGCCGTCGCCGCTAGAGAATTTCTCGATCAGGGCCGCGAGTTCGAGCCGCTGGCGATCCTCTACCGTATTGATTTCAGCGTTCATTTCGGACCGACCATACCTCCGTCTCCAAGCAGCGTTCAATGGCTGCTCCGGGAATCTGGAGGAATAGGCAAGAACGCCGGAGCTCTCGGCATCCGGGCTCGCGGCCCGCGGCAGCAGACTCTCTCCCATCGCGACTACACCTCGAACGCTACGGGAGAACACCATGTCGAACGTTCATTCAATCAATGATTCCGTCAACGGCTCGGTGGCAAACCGCGTCGTCCTCATCACCGGCGCCAGCGGCGGCATCGGCGAAGCCACGGCCCGCTTGCTGGCCGCCAATGGCGCGAAAGTCGTCATGGGCGCGCGTCGCACCGACCGCCTGCAGAAGATCGTTGCCGACATCCGCGAGCACGGCGGCATCGCCGAGCACCGGCGCCTCGATGTCGCCAATCGCGACGACGTGAAGGCATTCGTCGCCTTCGCACAGGAGAAGTTCGGTCGGGTCGACGTCATCTTCAACAACGCCGGTGTCATGCCGGTGTCGCCCATGAGCGCCCTGAAGACGGACGAGTGGGACAGGATCATCGACATCAATATCAAGGGCGTGCTGAACGGCATCGCCGCCACCCTGCCCATCATGGAAGCGCAAGGCAGCGGCCACATCATCAACACGGCCTCCACCGGCGCGCATGCCGTAGGAGCGAACTTGGGCGTGTACTGCGCCAGCAAGTACGCAGTGCGCGCGATCACCGAGGGACTGCGTCAGGAAATGAACACCCTCCGCGTGACCCTGATCTCTCCCGGCGTGACCGAATCCGAACTGGGCCACGACATCACCGACAACGGCACCGCCGCCTCCGTCGGGCAACTGCGCAGCATCGCGCTGTCTGCGGATGCGATCGCGCGCGCCGTGCTCTACGCCATCTCGCAGCCGGCCGATGTCGACGTCAGCGAAATGATCATCCGCTCGGTGCGCAGCGCCGGGCACGCGTTCTGAACCTGAGAACCACTCGTCATCGCTTGCACGACATCCATCGCGAGGAGAATCCACATGAGCATCGCACTCATCACCGGCGGCAGCCGCGGCCTGGGCAGAAGCATGGCGCTGCACCTGGCGGACAAGGGCATCGACATCATCCTGACGTTCCGCAGCGGCCAGTCAGAAGCGGACGAAGTCGTCAGGGACATTGCACGCAAGGGGCGCAAGGCTGTTGCGCTGCAGCTCGACGTAGCGGATAGCGCGACGTTCGATGCATTCGCGGCTTCGGTGAAGACGGCGCTTGCAGACACCTGGAAGCGCACGAACTTCGACTTCCTGGTCAACAACGCCGGCATCGGCATCCATGCGCCCTTCATGCAGACCGATGCCGCGCAGTTCGATCAGCTCGTGAACATCCATCTCAAGGGGCCGTTCTTCCTGAGCCAGAAACTGCTGCCGCTGCTGCGCGACGGCGGTCGCGTGCTCAACATCTCATCGGGCCTGACCCGCTTCGCCCTGCCCGGCCACGCCGCGTATGCCGCGATGAAAGGCGGCATGGAGGTGTTGACCCGCTACATGGCGAAGGAACTGGGCGAGCGCCGCATTGCCGTCAACATCCTCGCACCGGGCGCCATCGAAACCGACTTCGGCGGCGGCACCGTACGCGACAACGAGCAGGTCAACGCCTTCCTCGCCGGCAACACCGCACTCGGCCGCGTCGGACTGCCGGATGACATCGGCGGCGCTGTCGCCTTGTTGCTCTCGGACGAAGGCGGCTGGATCAACGGCCAGCGCATCGAAGCGTCGGGCGGGATGTTCCTTTGAGCCTCCACCGGGATCCGCGCCGTAGCCACGGTTGCTTTTCGGTTGTCGCCAATGGCACAGCGACCGCAAGTGTGGGACTGTGCGCCTGACCCCGCCATCCGGTCTGCTGCTCTCACATTCGAGGAGGGATTCGTGATGAACACTCGTTCTGAACGCGGTCTTTACACAGCGGCACTTTGCGCCATCGCAGCATTCGGCATCTCGTCCCCTGCCCTGGCAGGCGGCGGACCCGGATGCCAGGACAAAGTGGCGCACATCGATGCGGAAGGCGGCGCCCATGGCCAGATCAGCGCCTCCGATCACGCAGCCAACGCGCAGAAGCGTTTCGAGGCGATGGACGCCGATGGCGACGGCAGGATCACTGCCGCAGAAATCAACGCAAGTCATGGCGCAGAACGCATCGCCTGGGCCAAAAAGCCGATGTCGGCTGCCGACAAGATCAAGAGCTTCGATCGCAACAAGGACGGCGTACTGAGTGCGAAGGAATACGCCGACGGCTCACAGGCGATGTTCAACGCGCTGGACACCAACAGCGACGGCTATCTGAAGGCCGACGAGATGGAGGTGGACATGGACAGGATGAGCGCTCGCGACGCGGATTGAGCTCGCGGCTTGCTGCCTCGACATTCGTGTCGAAAGCACGCGCCTCAGACTTCGAAGTAGAGCGGCGCGCGTCGAAAGCGCCGCAGATTCGATGCGAGTGCTGAATCGGTCATGCCACGCTGTACGTGCACCGTCACGTCAGCGGTGAAGTCCCGAAGGCCCGGCAGAAACAACTGCCGGGCCGCCTTCTGTGTACCCGTACGCTGATCGCGCAAGAGAGCCACCTTCCTTCCATGCTCCGATCCGAGAAGGGCATGATCGCCCTCTCCGTAGAATGCCTTGAAAGCACCGGCCAGTTCGACGACACAGAAGTGACGCATCGAATTGCGCCACTCCTGCGCAAGCACTGCAAGCGACGCGTGCAGCATTCCCTTGCCGTCCCTTCTGCCTGCCCGGACATCGTGATGCCCGAAATGATCGATGATCTGCGAGAGTTCGAACGGAGTGACCCACCAACGACCGTCCCATTGAGCCTTATCTCCGTAGAGACGGAACAGTATCGTCCCCGCGGGCAGGTCGACTTCGGCGGGCTTCACGATGCCGCCGACGCGATATCCCATGGCATCAAAACCACGCGCATCGAGATAGGTCTGCTGCCGAACGCGTTTCGGCTGGTTCGCAGCGGGTGCGCCATGCACGGGTGAATCGTCGAAGTACTGTCGATTGACGAAATGCGCAGTCATTGCTCGATCCTCCGCCAGGAAGACGTTCATTCAGACAGCGAGCGTCGCCTTCTCATCTTCGATCGGCGGAATCAGCCTGAACGCTTTTGAGCGGTTCCTGCGTCCATTCTGTTGCGAGACCCGTCATTATCTCCGCACATCGATCCTTTCCTTGCTGGCTAGCGTTCTCGCCCACGCCAGCCAAGCTGCCTGCAACTGCAACACACCCTCCATCAACTGACAACTGAGTCAGAAGCAGCGTGCACGGCTGCGACAGGTTCGGCACTCTCGGCACTGAACTGCTCTTCCTGCTGAGACTCCCGCTAGCAGCACTTCGCTTTTCACAATCTCTCTATCGGCAGCCTCACGCGCCCAGATCTCAAATTCCAGTAATCAAGAAATCCAGCGCAGCAACTACTTCTGTCCGTCTCTCTGCGATCGTCCCTACCGCCGGTCCCAACTCACTGGTGGCAATCCCCGCCAACTGCGGCACCAACAACAGAAATGGCTGTCCATCGACTTCGACGACAGGCATCAGATTCCTGACCGGCTTCTTCAGCAGCGCCGCATGCTTGATCAATGGCACCACGACCCGTGTACTGAGCCCGCTGAGAAGATCCGATTGAATATCGACCAGATACGGGTACGCGGATCGCGTCTTTGGATTCTTGTTCTTGTGAACAGAAAACTGAGCCATCAGAAACTCCGACGATCGTCCGAAAACACCCCTTGCTCACCGACAAGATCGTTGTAGCGTTCGATGGCCTCGGCATTCTCCCGGATCCACTTCTCCCGCCTGGCGGCCGCAACCTTTTCTTCCAGTGCTTCTTCAAGCACCGCCGAGAGATTGACCCCGGACTCCCTGGCGGCATTCAAGAGATCCCGATTGATGCTCAGATTGGTGGCCTGTCTGGGCGCTTTACGGTTACGACTGGTGGAAGATCGCATGTACAAACTCCGCGTGATGCGCACAGCATATGCGCATCATTCATGCGCATCAACCGTGTGGAAGAGACCGCGCAGCCTTGCCCTGAATCACCCGACCCCTCCACTCTCCTTGACCCCTCCCGCATGTCCAAAAGCCGCAAAACCCGCGCTCCCCACAGATCCCCCGGCAGTCCCTTCCTCACGCGGGTCACGCTGCAGGAAGACAGGATCGAACTTCAACTTTGCCACCTATCTTGAAGAAGTCGGCAGTACCTTCCTTGCATACGGCGGCAAGCCGCTGCACGCGCAATCGCCATGGCGAAGCATTCCTTGCGCTGTTCGAGAACCGCATCGAAGACGGCGTGTATCTGCTCGACGAACCGGAGGCGGCGCTTTCGCCGGGCCGGCAACTGACTTTCCTCAGCATCCTCCATCATCTGGCGCAGATGAAGGTGGCTCAGTTCGTCATTGCAACGCATTCGCCGATCCTGCTCACCCTGCCCGGCGCAACGGTACTGAGCATCGAGGAAGGCGAACTGCGGAAGGTGGATTATCGCAATACGGAGCATTTCAGGCTCACGCGCGATTTCCTGAATGCGCCCGAGCGGTATCACCGGCATCTGTTTCGCAGTGAAAGCGAAAACGAAGAGTAGCGGACAGCGAGTGCCCTGACGCAAGCCCGGGATCGTCGGCATGTCGGTCAGGTCTTATTGAATATGCGGACGGCTTCTGGCTACTTGCAGACGAATGTCTTCAGGTTGACCCGACAACCGGGCGTCACGGACCGACTGCCCGACAGTCTCACGACACTAACCATGCCGATACGACCGTCGGTTGAGAATTTCTCGATCTGAAAGCAACATCATCCCTCCCCCTGATTGCAGTCCGGCGATGCGTCGGGTATCAACGCAGCGCGGCAGCAATCGACAACAAACAACAGCGCCTCTTTCTTCCGATGCTTGCAAGCCCAGTCCGATTTTCAGACGCAGTCTCTGCGGAGACGACGGCAGTGCGGCCATCGAACAGGCACGTCACCCTCTCACGAAAAATCGCGCTTGTGTCATTGATCGGCGTCCCGTGGGCGATGTGCAGCCCGGCCTCGCTCGCCGCCGATAATGCAACCCTGTTCGCGCCGTGCGTCGCGTGCCACGGCAGCAAGGGCGAGGGCAACGCGGCGCTCCATGCGCCCGCCATCGCCGGTCAGGAGGCGGCCTATCTCGAGCGCCAGTTGCACAACTTCCGCAATCGCCGGCGCGGTGTGCACGGATCTGATGTATTCGGCGCGCAGATGCAGGCGGCCGTGACGACGCTCGCCGACGATGCCGCCGTCACAGCGGTCGCCAGCTTCGCGGCGAAGCTGCCGAAGACAGTCACCGCGACACCCGCGCGCGGCAATCTTCACAACGGCAGGAACCTTTACAACGGCACCTGCGGCGCCTGCCACGGCGGCGCGGCCGAAGGCAATCCGGCACTGAAATCGCCGCGCCTCGCGGGTCTCGATGCCGACTACATCAAGCGGCAATTCGTGCACTTCCGCGACGGCGCGCGCGGCACGGACCCGCAGGACACGCCGGGCCGACAGATGGCAATGATGGCGAAGACGCTGCAGACCGAACGCGATCTCGACGACATCATCGCGTTCATTCATCAACAGGGCCGGCCGAAATGATTCGCGCGCTCGTGTTGCTCGTCGCGGCCATGGGGACCGCTGGCGCAACCGGGCCGGCACCGACCGACTTCACGCTCAATACCCATTGCCCGCCGGGATTCGAGAAAACCCGCGCTGGCGTGTGCGAACTGCGCACGCTGTACCAGTTCTACGATTCGCTCGAGAACCGCGGCCTCGGCGGCACGCGCACGGCCCTGCCGCCGCATCGCGACGGCTTCACGCCGCAACAGATCGATCTCGGTCGCTATCTATTCTTCGATCCGCTGCTGTCGGGCGATGGCACTCTCGCGTGCGCGAGCTGCCATGATCCTGCGCGTGGATTGTCCGACGGACGTCCGCGCTCGATCGGCATTCACGGCGAAGATGCGGGCCGCGCTGCGCCGACCTTGTGGAACGTGGCCTTCCTGAAGCGCTTCTTCTGGGACGCACGCGCCGACTCGCTCGAAGCGCAGGCTCCCGGTCCGCTCTACTCACCGAGGGAAATGGGCAACACGCCGGTGCAACTGCTTACGAGCCTGAACGGCAACGCGACCTATCGCCGTCTGTTCACCCAGGCCTTCCCGAATCGTCGCGGCGCGATCGTCGAACAACAGGTCTACTCGGCACTCGCCGCTTTCCAGACTTCACTCATATCGCTCAACAGCCGCTACGACCGCTACGTGCACGGCTACGACGCCGCGCTCTCCGATCGCGAGATCGAAGGCCTGAACGTATTCCGCTCGTTCGTCGCGCGCTGTTCCGAGTGCCATACGCCGCCCCTGTTCACCAACGAACAGATCGCCGTGATCGGCATGCCTGAACCTGCCGGTCAGCCATTCGACGTGGGCGCGGAGACCATCTTGAACAGCCCGAAGCTCAAGGGCGGATTCAAAGTCCCCACGCTGCGCAACATCGCGCGCACTGCGCCCTACTCGCACTCCGGTGCATTCCCCGATCTGCGCAGCGCCGTCGCCTTCTACAACAAGGGGCGCGGCCACGCCGTGCCCGGGGACATGCATCTTTATCTGCACTGGCACATCTCCGATCCGCAGCTCACGGAGACCGAGGTCGACCGGATCGCTGATTTTCTCGGCGCCCTGACGGATGAAGCCTTCCTGCCGCAAACGCCGGCGCGGGTTCCCTCCGGCTTGACGCTCACCAAGCGAGGAGAATGAAGATGAAGAAGGGCCTCATCCTGGGATTGCTCGTCGCGGTGCTGGCCTTCGGCGCCGGCCTGTTCTTCGGTCGCAACGGCAAGCAGGACCTGAAGATCAGCTCGTCCGCCGGCGGCGCGAGTTACCGCGGCGGCTTCAAGGCGGAAGGCGATGCCGTCTCCGGACCCGCAGGCGTCATCCATTCGGTCGCAGGCCCGGCGCCGACGAACGTCGTGGTCGTGAAGGACGGCGAGTCGATCCAGGCGGCGATCAAGGCGGCGGCGCCGGGAACGATCGTCCACGTCATGCCGGGCACGTATCACGAGACCGTGTACGTCGACAAAGACGACATCCGCATCATCGGCGTCATCGAAGAGGGTCGCCGCGCAGTGCTCGACGGCGAGAAGAAGCTCAACGACGCCATCCTCTACTCGGGCAACAACTTCGTCGCCGAGAACCTCGAGATCCGCAATTACAAGGGCAACGGGATCATGGGACAGGCCGGCAACAACTTCGAGATCCGCAACAACGTGATCGCGGAGTCCGGCGTCTACGGCGTCTTTCCGCAACTCGGACAGAACGGCATCGTCGAGCACAACGTCGTTTCGGGCATCGCCGATGCGGCGATCTACATCGGCATGAGCGACAACATCCTGGTCGCGCACAACGAGGTATTCGACAGCGTCGCCGGCATCGAGATCGAGAACAGCCGCCACGCCATCGTCGAGAACAACTACGTGCACAACAACTCGGGCGGCCTGCTCGCGTTCGTCACGCCGGGGCTGCCGATCAAGGACACGGTCGACGTGATCTTCCGCAACAACTTCGTGGTCGGCAACAACCATCCGAACTTCGGCGCGCCGGGTTCGACCGTTTCCGGTATTCCCGCCGGCACCGGCATCCTGGTGATGGCGGCCGACGATGTCGTCATCGAAGGCAACATCATCTCCGACAACAAAGTGTCCGGCATCATCATCACGGATCACGCCCATGCCTCGAACATCACGGCCGATCCCGAATCGGATCCGAACTCGGATCGGGTGAAGATCCTCGACAACGTGATGCTGAGGAACGGCTACGACACGATCACCGAGGCCAAGGCGCTGCTGCTCGCCGACGGCAAGGTCGGCGCCAGGAACCTCGATATCGTGCGGGTCGGCCCGAGCCCGGGAAGCTGCATCATCAATCGCCATCAGTACGTGACCGCAGGCGTGAGCGACTTCGCCGAGTGCGACTTCACCAACACCGCGGCCACCGTGAATTACCTGCTGCCGCCGGTGCCGCCGCGCGAGATCAAACCGGGCGAACGCGGCAAGGTCGTCTACCTCGGCATCTGCACCGGCTGTCATACCTACAACGGCCGCATGATCGGCCCGCCTGTGCAGGTAATCCAGGCGCTGTACATGGACAACCCGCAGGGTCTCGCCGACTACATCGCCACGCCCACCAGGAAGCGCGATGACTATCCAGAAATGCCGCCGCAGGATTATCTCGATCCCGAGACGCGCATCGCCGTGGCGACGTACATGTTGCAAGTGACCAACTGAGTCGAGACGACGCTCAGCAGCGCTTTGCAATGGTCCGCAGTGCGCGGCAAAGCGGTTCGCCCGAAAGTTCCGACGTCCTGCGACTGGATCGTGAAGCTGATCGATGTCTATCCCGACGCCCGGCCGGCGCCGCTCAAACCGGGCCGCGTGGAGCACTATCGCGGGACGCTACCCAACGTCGACCACGTATTCCTGCCCGGTTCACCGCATCATGGTGCAGATCCAGTCGAGCCTCTGCTGGATGGCAGGACTTGGGATCAGCTTCCCGTCTGCCGATCGATTCAATGTAGTAGTTCTTCCCGATTTTCTCGCTGAATCGCCCAGAAAATCGCCACAACTGAAGGACTCCAGCCGCCAGCCTGTTCGTAAACCGTGGTTTACAGCGAACGCAGGATGCGGATATCAAGCGGGCGATCGAGATCGCAGCAGACTGGAGCGATTGAAGCAATGGCGCGGAAGAAACAGAAGTTCTCGCGTTACGACGTTGCCGACTACCTCGATAGCGATGAGGACATGGCAGCGTACCTGGATGCCTGCATCGAGGAGGCAGATGACGATGCCGCATACATCGCGGCTGCGTTGCGGGACATTGCACGTGCGCGCGGTATGGCACAACTCGCCAGGGACACAGGCATTTCGCGCGAGGGGTTGTACAAGGCGCTGTCCGCAGAGGGCAACCCGAGCCTGGCTACCGTGCTCAAGGTCGTGAAGGCGTTGGGACTGAAGCTGGCCACCAAGGTGGCTTGAGCAATATGTCTGGCGGTTTCGATGGCACTCAATGATGTTGCAGGGAGTTGGGCTGTGGTGCGTTTCGTCCGAGTCAGTTTGCGTCGATGCACCGCGTTACAGAGGCGGAAATAAATTGGTCCCGTCTGTTTTCCTGGCGGCGCAGTAAGGAGCAGGCACTGAACGCTTGAGGTGAGATCGAATAGTGCGTCCCTTCCTCCGCGCAGCGGGGAGGAGGCGCGCGAAGCGAGCCGAAGATCCCCCAGCGAGGGGAGAAGGACAGGTAACGGGGGTGTCAAACCGGGCAGCGCAGTTTGTGTTGAGGCCCCCACCCTAACCCTCCCCCGCTACGCGGAGGAGGGGATCAGACGAGAGGCTATGGCTTGGAGTTACGAGCCTCTTCGACCACGCGCCCTGACGAACCTGCGTCCTACATCAACTGCGCCCGCGCTGCGGCGTGTCCTTCGAACTTCGCGTGCTGCAATGCCAGGTTGATCACGGCATCGCTTTGCCGCGTTTCCGCAACCGGCGGCAACCGCTGCAGCGTCGCAGCCACCCGCGCCGGCGTTCCCAGATCGCTCCAGCCGCACTCCGGCACGCGCATCACGCGCAAGGCCTGCGGCTGCTGCTGCAGGATGTCCCGAGAAAAATCGATCTGCGGCAGCCGCTCGTACATCTCGACGATCGCAGCCCATGCCGAATGTGCCGGCTGGGCGTGCAGCGCAGCGCTCACGATCGCCTGCATTTCCAGGGCCGTAACGGCAAAGCGCTGCATGAAGAGCCTGACCAGCGAGCGGACCGATGCGGCCAGGATGAACAGGTTCCAGAGCGCACCGCGATTCATGATGTCCTGTGCAATCAGGGCGTCGGGCTTTTCGACGAAGCGGCCGACGCGCTGCATTCCGGTCTCGTCCGCAGCGGTGCCCGGCACGACGTAGCCGAGTTCGCTGTCGGGGCTGGAAGGCTCGAGGCCCAGCAGGATCGGTTCGTCGGGGCCCGCAGCCAGCCGGCCCAGTGCGCCCAGCATCGAATCGCGCAGCACATCTTCCGATGCGACGTAGTGATCGGCCGGCAGCACCACCAGCAATGCATCGGGATCGCGCGCGGCGATGTGCAGCGCAGAAAAGAGAATGCCGATGCCCGTACCGCGGCCGCGCGGCTGAACGATGACGTTCTGCGGCACTTCGGCGCCGAGGACCGGCTGCCACCAGCGACGATGCGTCTCGGAGACGACGCTGCAGGTACGACTTGCGCCGGCGATCTGGCGCGCACGCGAAAGCGCTGCATCGAGCAATGTATTGCCGCCGGTCAGCGAACAATACTGCTTCGGCACCGCGGTACCGGAGGCGTCGGTAGTGAGCTGACGCAGTCTCGTGCCCTCGCCGCCGGCCAGCACCAGGGCCCACGGCCTGGGACGCCGGAAAGAAGCATTGCGTGCCGATGCGATCGAGGAGGTATCGGGTTTCATCGTTGGCCCCGCCTTGGGTCACTCGCAGCACAGGAACACCACCGCCGAGCCGGCTCCAATGCACGGCGACACGAGCGAGTTCCGGATCGGCGACAGGAGTAAGCCAAGCGCGGGCGCACTGCAATCCGCTTTCGCCGCACCCTCACCGCAACGTCGATCGACGCGCATTGCAGCAACTGCATATGACCGCCGTGTGACCTCGCGCGTGCAGATCGCGCAGGACCCGTCGAGCGACGTCCGCGCATCGCTCTGCGATGCCCCGCAAGGAACCCGTCGCGGAGACAGTGGCTTTAGTAGCGGTCGTGTTCTGTTTCATTCATCGCAGGAGTTCACATGGCTATCCGTACCGCGAAAAAATCCAGAAGCAGCAGCCGCCGCGGCGCAGCGACGCCGAAAGATGCGATTGCGCTGCTCAAGGCCGACCATCGTCAGGTCGAGGAATGGTTCGGGCAATTCGAGAAGGCGCGCAGCGCCGATCGCAAGCAGATGCTGGTGAACAACATCTGCCAGGCATTGCGCGTGCATACCCGGATCGAGGAGGAAATCTTCTATCCCGCGTTCTACGAGGCAACCGAAGACAAGGATCTGCACCACGAAGCCATCGTCGAGCACGACGGCGCCAGGAAGCTCATCGCCGAGATCGAGCAGTCGAGTCCGTCAGATGACTACTTCGACGCCAAGATCAGCGTTCTTTCCGAAATGATCAAACATCACGTGAAGGAAGAGGAACAGCGCGGCGGCATGTTCGCCGAAGCCCGCGGTTCGAGCCTCGACCTGGTGGAACTGGGCGAACAGATGGCGGCGCGCAAGAATGAACTGATGGGAGCGTCGCAGGCGGCCTGATGTTCACGTCTCGAACAGCGCGCGCAGCGCCGGGCGATCGATCTTGAACGAAGGCGTCCTGGGCAGCGCGTCGACGAAGCGCCAGTGCACAGGAATGTGCGTCGCCAGCACCTGATCGCGCAGGTGGGCTTCGAGTTCGGCAATGGCGGGCGGAACGACGCCGGGCCTGCACTCGATCACGGTCGCCGGCACCTGTCCGAGCCGTCGATCGTCGATGCCGACGACGGCGGCTGCGGCAATGGCGTCGTGCAGCAGCAGGGCGCGCTCGATGGTTTCGGGCAGCAGCTTGAAACCGCCGCGCATGATGGCGCCGTCGGCGCGGCCGCGATGGAACATGAATCCGTCCTCGTCGATCAGCGCGATGTCGGCGGTGCGGATCCAGTGCGGCCCGATGCGCGGCGAGATCACTTCGAGAATCCCTTCCCTGCCCAGCGGCAGCACTTCATCGGTGTCGGGGTCTTTCACGCGCAACTGCGCGCCGGGCAAGGGACGCCCGACGCTGCCGAGTTTCTGCGCGCCCCACTGCGCATGCAGATCCGCCGTCATCGCCGTGACCGGGCCGCCGAACTCGGTCGCGCCGTACGACAGCAGGATGGGAATGCCGTAACGCTCCTCGAACGCGCGATGCACGGTCGGATCGAGCGGCGCGGCACCGGTGCCGATGACCCGGATGCTCGACAGGTCTTCGCGCGGAATGTCCGCATCCAGCACCATCTGCACGCCCGCAGGCGGCAGGCCGCTCACCGCCGGGCGGAAGCGCAACACGTGATCGTGCCAGGCCGGCACATTGAACCGTTCGATCAGCACGGCGCGTTGCCCCTTCAGCAACGTCGGCAGCGTGGAATAGATGCCCGAGATGTTGCCGAGCGGCATGAAGAACAGCGTGGGCGGCGTCTGCGACAGATCGGCATCGGCGCCGGACTGCATCACGGTGCGGCCGACCAGGTGCTGCGCGACCAGGTCGTAGCTGACGGCGAACTGCTTCGGCGGGCCGGTCGTGCCGCTGGTGAGGATTTCGATCTGGGACTGCAGCGGCGCCTGCGGATCGTCCGGCCGCGCCGTGCGCTCGAAACCTGCGACCGCCGTCGCCGCCATTTCCTGCAAGGCGATGGCCGCGCTGCCTTGCGCGCGCAACGCGACCCGCAGTTCGTCGGAGAAATCCTCGACTGCGCCGATCAGCACGGCCGGCCGGATGCGCGCCACATCGCGAGCCAGTGCGGTTGCCGACTGGAATGCATAGAGCATGCGGATGGAACGGCCGGCGGCGACGAGACCAAGCAGGGCGGCAATCGCCGAGGGACGATTGCGCGGTACGAAGGCGATGGGCGTGCGGCCGGCGACGCCGCTCGCGTCCAGCAGGCGATTCACCTGTTCGGCGACGCGACGCAGCTCGCCCCAGGGAAACCAGCGACGGTCGTACTCGATTGCCGGCAGCGATGCATTGCGGGCGAGCGCACGTACGGTCAGCTGCCGGAGGTCGCTCGTGACTGCTTCGTCGGACTTCGCCGCCATCTTCACCTCTGATTCTTCCTGTGGGTCAGGCTTCAGCCTGACTGTTTTCAGGCAGGGGGGAGCGTCAGGGCGATGACGGCGTCTCCGCTGCCGCCGGATCGGCATCCCCTGCATCTTCCATCGACGGCAATTGCGTGGCCCCGATCGCCAGCGGCACCAGCGTCTCGACCGTCATCTGCGGCGGAAGGTGCGAACGGCCGTCGCGGTCGCACATTACGCTGCGGCTGATGACGCGCACGCCCAGTTTTCGGAACAGGCCCGTCGACATCTGCTCGAGCAGTTCGCACTCGATGGCTTCGATGCCGATGGTCTTGCGCGACAGCGTGAACTGCTGCCGCGCCGCCGGAAACACGACGGGATCGTTGAGCCTCGCGGCCGGATTGCCGGTCACGCGCGAGATGAGATCGCGCCGTGACGCATCCTTCTTCATCTCGGCGAGGATCTGCGGCGTGACTTCCGTCGGCCACATCACGTTGACACGCACGCCGACCATCTGCCCGCGGTTCTCCGTCTGACCCGTCAGCGTGCTGGAACGCCGGTTGCGCCACGGATCGGTCGGGTCGGGCGGAAAGGGATTCGCCACCGGCTCCGCAGACATCATGGACGCAAAGCAGTTGTCGACCCGCACCTCGACGTCATCGCGCGCGCCCATGGCGCGCAGGATGCCCGCCACACGGCCCTTCAGCGCATCGCAGGCGTAGACCGCGACATCGCTGCGATAGTGAAAGCCCACCTGATGCAGTTTGTAGACCGCTTCTACCGGGGCGGACTCGCCGCCGGTCACCGCCGGTTTCCCGGCCGGCGGCTCTTCGGCGCCCAGTACGCCGCCACTCATGAGGAAACAAGTCAACAGGACGGCCGTGCGTCGCAGACGATCCATCATGGCGGTCTCCGGACTATGCAGACGAATGTCCCCATTCTCCCCCGCCGGCCGGCGGGCACAAGTGGGTCGCGGCGCCGCCGCCGTGCATCGGCTGTTCGTGCTCGACCGGCGGCACAAACCAGTACCGTTCCGGCCTCGCCGGGATTACGCTTGGCCGGCGAGTGTGGGGATCTCCGATGACGCAATCCATGCGATTCGGGCCGCAAAATTCTCGACGGATCCTGGCGGGAGCAGTGACCGCCCTCCTCCATCTCGGTCTTTTTCTGGTGCTGCTGTCGACCAGCGGCCGCTTCGACGGGCTCCACGAAGGCGAGACATCCCTCACTCAGCTGCTGCTGCTCGAATCTCCACAGGCGAAACGGCAGGACGGCAGCGACACGCCGCCTCGAATGCCCGACACGCCCGAGCTCCAGCCGGTCGAGCCGCTGCCGGCAACCGGGAGTCAGCCGCCCGCGGCGGTCGAAGTCCCTGCCGAAACGCTCGATTCCTCCGCACTCAGCGCCGCAGCGCCGGTCGAGTCGGACACATCGACGGAGGACGAATCCACGGCGATCGCCATCGCAACGCCTGCGACCTTCCTCTCCGCGGAGGCGGAGAAAGCCGCGCTCATCAAGAACCTGGCACGCCTGGCCGAACAACTGACCCACGCACCGGCGGCGCAGATCAGCTGGGAACAGGAAGGCAGGCTGTATCACGCCGCGCTGGCGCTGCAACCCGCGAGCAGCGGCATCGACTTCGATCACGTCATCGCCGACGTCAGCGCCGAGAGCGGCGGCCGGCAATTCAAGACGCAGATCCGGCTCAAGCGCCTCGCCTTCTCGCACTACACCCAGATGATCGATCGCTGGGACCCGATGGTGCAGCTGCACGACGATGAAATCATCGGCCGCTTCCACGTGAACTCGCGGTTCAATCTGCAATACGACCGCCGTACCGTGCCCGTCTTCCTCGGCAAGGTGACGACGGCGGCGAGCAGCTTCAGCACCGAGGCCAGCGGCCGCCGCCGCGAGTCGGACATTTTTCGCGGCGGCATCGAAACGCGCGCCGGCCGTATCGAACTGCCGGAACAACTGCAGCCCTTCGACTGGGCACCGCCCGACGAAAAGCCGCGGATCCACGAACTCGGCAACGACACGCGCATCCGCTTCTTTGCCGACGGCAGTTATTCCTGGCGCGATCGCAACACCGACGCGCCGGGCTACGTGAACCAACCGACGCTGCAGCCGGTGTACTTCATCGCCGTGCACGGCGCGCGACTGTACGTGCAGGGCGTGGTGTCGGGCCGCGTGCTGGTGTATTCGCCGCAGGGAATCGTCATCGAAAGCAACCTGACGTACGCACACGATCCGCGCCGGACGCCGGACTCGACCGACTATCTCGGCCTCGTCAGCGACCGCTACATCGAAGTCGCCGCGCCGCACGTCACCGGCCCGGGCGACATCGAAATCCACGGCGCGCTGTTCGCCGGACGACGCTTCGTGGTGCGCGACATCGACCTCGGCCGGCCGGCGACGCTGCGAATCCTCGGCAGTCTCACGGCCGGCAGCGTGTCGGCGAGCGAGCCGCGCTACGCCATGCGCATCGAATACGACAGCCGCTTCGAGCGCCAGCGGCCGCCGGGCTTTCCGTCGACGAACCGGTTTGCGGCGGAGGACTGGGACGGGCAGTGGCGCGAAGCGGCGGATGCCACGGTGGCGGACCAGCTCTGAACCCTACGGATAGATTTCCATCTCACGCAACGAATACGTCCAGCTGCCCTGACGCGCGGTACACAGGATACGCACATGACGCGCCAATCCGGTCAGTCCGACCAGATCATCCGTGCCGCCGTTGCCGGTCGTGGTGGCGTAGATATCCGACCAGGTACTGCCGTTGTCGGAGATCTGGATCCTGTAGCTCGACGCGTAGCCGGCATCCCAGGTCAGACGGATTCGCGACAACGGATATCGCTGCCCGAGATCCACGCGCACCCACTGCGTCGGCGTGCTGTCCTTGCTGCTCCAGCGCGTCGCGGTCTTGCCGTCGTTGATGTTCGTGACGGCCAGTGTCGAGTTATAGGTCGAACTGGCCGTAATGGTTTTTTTCAACGCAATGTTCTTCTTCGCTGCCGCCGCGGCCATGATCGGGCCAAACTCCTTCCAGGCCTGCGCCTCCTTCGGTCGCGCGCCGCCGAGAAAATTCCTGCCGTCGCTGCCGGTGGCCACCGCCCAGACATCGACGAACTCCACCTTCAATCCCTGTGACGCGGCGCCGGCAAGACGCTCCGCGAGATACAGCGGATAGTCGCCCTCATCCGCGGGGCCGCCGCCCTGCGTGACCATGCCTGCATTGCCGGTGCCGGTCTCGGAAAGACCGAAGGGCTTGTTCCTCGACATCGCGAATGCGATGGCCGAGGACATGCCCCAGCCACGCGTCGGATTCCAGTAATCGGACGCGGGATAATCCCAGCTGTGTTTGCGATTGGCCGCATTGGCATACCACTGTTCCAGCGTGACGTTCTGTTTCGTGGTCCAGTCGTACCAGGCCGTGCGATCGGCATTGCGCGTGGCATTCCAGATGCTGCTGTAGGCCGTGGGCGCGATGATGTCGACATAGGCATCGCCGGGATACGTGCTTTCTTCGCTCAGTCCGAAGTTCGCGAACGATGCAGACGGACTCCACACGGTCTGGATCGTCATGCCGTTGGCGGCCGCGTAGTTGTGTGCGAGGTTCGCAACGTGTTTCCACGCCGCGACGTACGCATCGCGACTCGCCGTGCTGCGCGCCCGCCAGCCATACCAGTCGCCGTTCTGTTCCCAGCCGATGCGCAGATAGACCTTGTGGAAGCCGTTGTCGCGATACGCATCGAGGATCGCGGGCCATACGCGATACGTGCCGCCGTCGTACTTGCCGTTCGCAATGTCCTTCATCATGCGCACGGCCGCGGCCTCGCTGTACTTGCCGCGCTGCGGATCGTCCGCCGGCAGATCGAGCTGGAACGCGGTCGGCTCGTCCGTGAGACCCACACTGAGGATGGGCGTGATGGCCGGGCGGCCCTGTGCATCGCGTCGATCCATATGGGCCGCGGTCGTGAGCAGCGCCAGATTCTTGGCCGACCAGCGTGCGCTGGTGCTCCATTGATGCGCGGTCGCCGTCGCGAGCCAGATCGGCTGGCGGAAGTCGACGAACAGGGTCGTCGAGTTGGGCAGCTGCTTCACTTTCGCAACGAACGAGTCGTACACCGGCACCGCCTCCGGCGTCGGATTGCCGAAGTAGAAACCCATGCCGTCAAACTGATCCTGCGCACCCGCTCCGCCGGCGCCGGTCAGGACGACCAGGCCGAGCAACCATGCCGACACTCTCATGCAGAAGCTCCGTTACGACGCGGCTGGAAATGCGGGCCGCGACGACGAAGCTAGCAACGATCGCCGGCTGCGATGATCGGATCGACCTTCGATGTGACGTGGGGGTAGAACTTCATCTCGCCGGGTCGCAAGCATTCACCGCGACGCAGGCATCGCCCTGATTCTTTGCGAAGCGCGCGCTGATTTCGTTGCGCGTGTGAGGGCATCGGGCCGCGTCGCGGCGTCTCAGCGGTTTTGCGGCATCAACCCGCCGACAGGGACGACCCGACTCAATCGACCGGCACCGCATCGCCCGCTTCATCCAGTGCTTCGTCGAGCCGGCCCCAGTAACGCAACAGCGCAAGGGCACGCACGCGATCGCTGACCGCATGGGTTGCCTCGTCGGTACCCGCCAACTGTTCCAGGGCCTGGAAGTAACGATCGTGCGGAATGCCGGCGCGCGACAGCAGCAGGCCGGGCAGCGACCAGGCGGTGATGTTGCGCGACGACGATTCGTGCGCGCGATTGTCGAACAGCACCCACGGCACGGGCTGTTCGCGCGCTGCGCGTCCGTCCTGGAAAGCGAGCGAGTCGTACACGGCATTGAGCGGCGGCAGATGATCGCTGTAGAACAGCAGCAGCGTGCGTCGCTGCCGCGACTCGACGAAAGCAACCAGCCGGCCGACCTGCTCGTCCGTTGCGCGCAGCAGCGAGACGTAGGTGCCGTACATCTGCTGCGCCTCGGCGCTCAGCGATGCTTCCGCGGTCGCTTCGGCATCCGCCTGCAATTCGCCATGCGGTGCATAGGGGCCGTGATTCTGGATGCTGATCGCCATGATGAGCTGCGGCGCACCGTCATCCGACAGTTCGGCCATGATCCGGTCGGTGAGCGCCGCATCGCTGACGTACCAGCCATAGCGCGGCGCGTCCGGAAATTCACTGCTGTCGAGGAAACGATCGAAGCCCAGCGAACGGAAGGCCTGGTTGCGATTCCAGAAGGCGCCGCCATTCGGATGGATCGCGAGCGTGCGATAGCCATGCTGGCCGAGCACGCGGACGATGCCGGGAAACTCGCGGCGCGTGAGCTGCAGGTACGGATAGCGCACCTGCGGAAAGGCGGCGAGCGGCAGGCCCGTCAGCACTTCGAACTCGGTGCGTATCGTGCCGCCGCCGAACGTCGGCACGTACAGATCGCCGGACCAGCCGCGCGTCGTGACGTCGTGCAGATGCGTGAGCACCGGGCCGGACGCGGTCTGCAAACGCGCGGGATCGAGCAGGGACTCGCTCTGCACGATGATGATGTCGGGCAGTTCGTCGCTCGCGAGCGGCGGCGACGACGCCTCCGGCGGCGTGAGACCCGCGTCGCGTACCAGGCGCACGGCTTCGGAGAGATCCGGTTCTGCCGGCATCTGACCGCGCAGCTCCCAGTAGAACAGCAGCATGTTGGTGATGATCCCGGTGCGCGCGGCACTGTCGGTCGGCGCCCACGGCTCGAACTGCAACTTTCCCGGATCGTAGATCCGGGTCCACGGCATGCGCCCCTGGATCAGGGTCACCGCGAGCACGACGGCAACCACGCCCGCCAGCGCGCGCCGCGAACCGCGCAGCGATGCAATGACCGGTTCGCGCGAGAGCAGCAGCGTCACTGCGCAAACCAGTGCTGCCACGGCCAGCTGCATGCGCGCACCGGCCAGATAGTTGGCAAAGAACGAATAGCTCACGCCCAGTGCGCGCAGGAAATGAAAATCGTCCGGCAGCAGCGGCGTCGCCAGCTCGCGCACTTTCAGATGATTGACCGTGTAGAGCAGCGCGAGCCCGAGCAGCGTGAGCCAGGTCGACAGCACGACCCGGCGGGTGATCACGACGAGAATTGCCGTGAGCATCAGCACGGGAATGACGTTCAGCAGCGCCAGCCGCCAGGGTTCCGCGCTGTCGAACGTCGCCGGCCAGGGCAGCGCGGGATCGAGCCAGCTGATGAGCAGGGTATAGGCGACGCCGACGACCAGGACGATCATGCCGAGCCGCATCGGCGACGCGGCCGTATTCGCAGGACAGTCTTCGTAAGGTATCGCGCCGCGTTTCTTCAACCTGTCGAACGGGATCACTGTGCGCCCAACATCTGATGCCAAACCCCGGCCAAGGCTAGCATGGACCCATTCCGCTGCCGCCCATGCAACGCGTACGCCGGGGCCGCGGTTCAGTGTCTGCGCGAATTCGCCGCGTCCATGAGGTGGCATGTGGGCCGCGAGCGCCGACGGGATAGCAACCGCTGCAAGGAGGCCGGCTGAAGCCGGCCCCACAGCAGGAAGACGGCGCTTGCCGCTCCCCTCTTCTCGCAGTAGAACTTGCGGCGTCGTTTTCCCGGAGCCGGCCATGTCGCGTCATGTTTGTACGAGTCTTGTATACGCATCCCTGTGCTCGGCCGCGCTCGTCGGCTGCAATCGCCACGACACGGGCGTGTCCGGTACACAACCGGCGGCGACCCGGTACGCGGCGATCGAGCGCATCGCTTTCAATCGTCGCGCGGCCGAACTTTTCCTGCCGCTGTTCTGGCGCGAGGACGCGAATGCCAATGGCGCGCTCGATCCGAATGAACTCGCGGTGCTGACCGGCTTTCCGCGCGACGAATGGTCGACCTGGGTCGACGACTCCGGGCGGTTCACCGAAGAATTCAGCGCGGCCTACGAACGGATGCAGCAGGCCGATCCGGTGCCTGCCGATGCCAGCGAACAGCACCGGCTCAAACTGATCGGCGAGGAATTGGCACAGGGCCAGCCGACATTGGTCGCGAATGATTTCTCGCAGGCGTCGGACGGCGAGAAGAATTTCCTGAATCACATGCTGACGGTGGGCACGCTGGTGGAGCGCCTCTATGCACGCCAGAACGGTGTGTTCGGCATGGCGGGGCAGATTCCCGAAAACGATCCGGCCAGTCGCGCCGTGTTCCATCGCAACCAGTCGCCGTTCTGCGAAGCGCCGAAGACCGAAAGCGATCCGGCCTGCAGCGCCATCGCACCGAAGCCGCCACGCGTCGTCGGGCTGTATCCGGCGGAACTCCAGAGCGATTCCGGCTTTTGCGCCGCGCTCGAAAAGCAGCCGAATGCGAAGCAGCTCATGGATCACTTCAGCATCGTGGTCGCAGGCGACAAGCCCGGCAGCTATCGCGCGGTGCCGTACAACGAAGCCTATCGCCAGGAGATGGAAGCCATCGCGACCGAACTGGAAGCGGCGATCACTGGACTCGGCGACGACGAAGCGGCGCTGAAAACCTACCTGACCGCGGCGGCCGCCTCCTTCCGCAGCAACGACTGGGAACCGGCGAACGCCGCGTGGGTGGCGATGGGCGCACAGAACAGCAAGTGGTTCGTGCGCATCGCGCCCGATGAGGTCTACTACGATCCATGCGCGTGGAAGGCCGGCTTCGCGTTGCAGCTCGCGCGCATCAACCCGGAATCCGTCGAATGGCAGCGCAAACTCGATCCGATGAAGGGCGAGATGGAAGGCGCGCTCGCAGCCATGGCCGGCAAGCCATACAAGGCGCGCGACGTGCAGTTCAAGATTCCGGATTTCATCGATGTCGTGATCAATGCGGGCGATCAGCGCGCACCCTCGGGCGCGACCGTCGGCCAGTCGCTGCCGAACTGGGGCCCGACGGCCGAGAAAGGCGGCCGCACGGTGGCCATGACCAACCTCTATACCGATGCCGACAGCCAGGCGACGCAGGCGAAGCTGATGGCATCCGTGTTCTGCAGGAACACCAATGCCGTCGCCAGCACTTCCTCGCGCGAGCAGATCATCGGCTCGCTGCTGCACGAGGCCGCGCACAACCTCGGGCCGTCGCACGAGTACAAGGTGAACGGCAAGGAGGACGATGCGCTGTTCGGCGGCACGATGGCCTCGACGCTCGAAGAGCTCAAGGCGCAGACCTCCTCGCTGTATCTGACCGACTGGCTCGCCGCCAAGGGCGTCTTCACGCCGGAAGAAGTGCGCAGCATCCAGGTGCGCAACATCGCCTGGGCGTTCGGCCATATCTCGCGCGGCATGTACACGGCCGACGGCACGCCGCGCAATTACAGCCAGCTCGCGGCGATGCAGGTGGGCGCGTTCATGAAGACCGGCGCACTCACGTGGAAGCCGACGGAACCGGCGGCGAACGGCACCGACCAGGGCTGCATGGAAATCAGTTTCGATGCGCTGCCGGCAGCGATCGAATCATTCGAAACCACCGTGCTGAAGATCAAGGCCAGCGGCGACAAGGCCAGCGCGGAAAAACTGAAAGCGGACTTCGTCGATGCGAAGGACGAGTTCGCCGGCCTCAAGGGCGTGATCGCCGAACGCTGGCTGCGTTCGCCGAAGGCGAGCTTCGTGTACAGCGTGCGCCGCTGACGCCCGGGATGAGCGCGACGACACACGCCGTCTGCGAAGCCATTCGCTGCCGGGTCTGAATCATCGCGATCAGAGAAGGGTAAGCACTTCCTTGAAGAACAGCTCGATACCCAGCAGCGTGTAGCCGAGATTGACTTTCTTCTGCACCAGCACGCGCAACACATGCTGTGCCGATTGCGCGCTGGTGACGAACAGCGTCCCCAGCAGCAATGCCAGCGCGGCGCCGAGCAGCATCAGCACCGCGGCGAACAGCGGCAACAGCACGCCGGCGAGCATGACCTGATCGACCCAGCTCACCGACGTTTCGGTCAGCAGGCCATAGACCAGCAGGCCCACACCCGGCAGACCGGCCATCAGCAGGACACGACCGCTCCATCGCTGCAGTTCGGCCCAGAACCGCGTGTCGACGGGTTTGGGCGCCAGATCGAACAGCGATCTGGCGAAGAACGCGAATGGCCAGGCGGCGACGCTCAGCAGCAGCACGATCGCAATCAGCCAGCGCGCGAAGCCCAGCGGTTCGAAAGACAGAACCCCCGCGATGGCGGCGACGGCCAGCACCAGTCCCATGCCGAGGCCGCCCTGGATGAGAAAGCCCAGCACATTGGTGAAGAGCGTCCCGGCGGGATTCGGCACCATCGCGACGATCCAGCGCGCGGCTGCAATACCGAACGCCAGGCAGACCGCCGCACAGACGAAGCATTCGCCGGCGGCATCGGACCAGCCCATCACGGTCTTCGGACGCAGGATTTCCACGCCGCTGTACGTGGCGACCGCCAGCAGGATGGCGACGACCAGCGATGTACCGACCCGGGAACCGATCTGTCCGCCGACCGCTGCGGCAATGCGCGCTGCAATCTCGTCGCCGCGGGCGCCCGCCACGATGTCGAGCAGCGATTGCTGCAACTTCGCCATGGCGCGGGCCACGCTGGCCGAGAACCATTCGACGGTACCGATCAGCGCGAGACCCAGATGCAGCGCGAGCCAGGCCCTATCCGACATGCGACGCTCCGCGGCGGATCGTCACGATCTACTGCTGGATCGCGAAGCCGAGTTCTTTCAGAACGGCCAGCGTCGCGGGCAACCGATCCGCCGACACTTTCAGGCCGGCCAGGCGCTCGCCCGTGCGCTGCGTGCGTTCATCGACCGTGGCCACATTGAAGAGGACGGGACCGTCCTTGAACAACGCGGCGAACACCGCGCCGGCCGGATCGTGACCGACGGCGGGATTGACGCGTTCATGGATCCCGAGCAGGAGGGCTTCGATCGCCGCATCGGTCTGGCCATCGCGCTCCACCAGGCGGAGGGTGTACCGGGAGTCGCCGCCCGCGGGCGCTTCGACCTTCATCGTGATCGGCATGGGAACCTCCTTATTTTTCTCCTAGCCTACTCCCGCGACCGGCGAAGCACTATCACGGCGGCAGGATGCCGATCGAGTCCTTGCCGGGATCCGGCGTCTCCGCGCGCCAGCGCACCGAACCGAGCGGCCGTTCGAGGCGTCGGCGCACGCGCGATCCCGCACCGCCGAGATGGAATGCGTCCGCGGCCGTCTGCAGTTCGATGTCCCCCTGCGTGAAGCGGGTGCGCAGCCGCAGGTAGTCGCCCCAGGTCGGGCAGTGATAACGCTCCGTCCAGAGCGCCGGGTCGGCGATGTCGCGCGACAGGGACCAGTCGAAGGCGCCGTTGCGCAGTCGCGTGGTCTGGACCTTCATCATGATCTCGTAGAACTGGCGCGCGACCTCGGGATCGACCCGGTAGTCGACTTCGATGACGATCGGACCGCTGCGCACGGTCAGCGCGAGCGCGACTTCGGGTTCGCCGGCGAGATCGATCGTTTCGACATCGTCGACATTGACGCGCGGCATCGGCAGCCACAGGCCGGCGAGCGGCGTCAGCAGCAGTGCGATGCCGGACGCGATCAGCGCAATGCTGAGTCCCCAATCGGCGGTCGCCTGTCCCCAGCCCCACGCGCCCAGCGCGATGCCGCCCGTGAGCGCCGACTGAAACCATGCGACGGCGCGCGCCGTCACCCAGCGCGGCGCCGACAGCTGCACGGCCACGTTCAGCAGGGCGATGTTGAGCATGAACGCTGCACCGGCAATCACCATCAGCAACGCAGTGATCAGGACGTGATGACTCAGGCCGATCAGCAGTACGACGATGCCGCCCACGACGGCGCACAGGCGCGCGGCGTGTTCGGCCTTCATCCGCTCGCGGGCCTGACCGACCAGCAGCGCGCCGGCCACCGCGCCGACGCCATTGGCGCCCAGCAGCAGGCCGTAGGTGCTCGCATTGCCCGCCAGCAGATGCTTGGCGACCAGCGGCGTGAGCGCCGACAGCGAAGCGCTCGCCAGACCGAAAAGCAGCGCGCGGATGATGACGATGCGGATGGGCGGCGAATGAAAGACGAACCGCGCGCCCGAAATGATGCCGCGATCGATCCGCTCCGGCGGCAGGCGCGCCGGCACGTGTTCGCGCCGCCAGAAATAGAACGCCGCGATCAGCGGCAGATAGAACAGCGCATTGACGCCGAATGCCGCCGTCGCACCGAACGCCAGCACGATGATGCCGCCGATCGCCGGACCGAAGCTGCGGGCGATGTTGTAGCTGACCGATCCCAGCGCCACGGCAGCCGGCAGCTGCGCCGGCTTCACCTGTTCGCGGATCGATGCTTGCCACGCAGGGCCGTAGAGCGCCACGCCCGCGCCGATCAGCGACGTGGAACACAGCAACACCCAGGGCGTGGTGAGCCCCAGCCAGGCGAGGGTGGTGAGCGCGGAGGCGCACAGCGTGGCGAGGACGAGTCCGGCCAGCGCGATCCGGCGCTTGTCGAACATGTCGGCGAAGGCGCCGGCCGGCACCGACACGAGCATCAACGGCAGCATCAGCGCCGTCTGCACCAGCGCCACCATGCCGGGCGAGGTCGTGAGACGCGTCATCTCCCAGGCCGCGCCGACGCCCTGGATGAGTTGACCGAAGTTGGACAGCAGACTGGCCGACCAGATGGCGCGGAATGTGCGTTCGCGCAGCGGCTCGAAGGCGCCCCCGCTGCGGGGCGACGGCGCGCTGTCTGCTTCTGCCATTCCTGGTTTCCTCGATCGTGCGATTGCGTCGCGGAAGAGTAAGTCGGAAATGTCAGCGACGGGGGCGCAGATACAGTTCGCGACGCGGATAGTCGATCGCGAAGGTTTCGAGCGTGCCGATGACGTCCATGCCGATCAGCATCGCCGGGTCGCGGGTGAGTTTCCAGTGCGCAAAGATCGGCATCTCGCCGAACGTGATGTACAGGTTGCGCACCTGCACGTCGCCGATCACGACCGGCGGCACGCGGATGCGCTGTCCATACGACACATCGAGCGTGACGCCGATGACGCTCGCGTCCTGCGACTCGCGCTTGCGCAGCAGCAGCGCATCGCGCAGACGGTCATTGCCGATGGTCTGCTGCGCGCCCGTATCGATGATCGCCCGGGTGCGCACGCCGCCCACCATCAGGTCGAGTTCCGCGAGACGCCCGCGCCCGAGTTCGAACTTCGACACCGATACGCCGACCGGCCGCGGCTTGCCGCGCGCATAGACGATCTCGACCACGTCGCGCCGGAAGTCGATGAAGATGCGCTTGTCCGTCAGGCCCTGCGTGCCGAGCACGCCCTGGGCGCCGCCGAACACGTCCGGCACGATGACGAGCTTGGCGCGATTGATGAGCAGGTCGCCCACTTCCATGCTGTCGGCCATGACGTGCGGAACGATCGCGTTGCCGGTGACGCCCTGCAGCCAGCTGCGTTCATTCGAGTTGATGGGCAGCCCGAGCGCTTCGACGACGGGATTCAGGATGGCCGAATTCGTGGCGCCGGTGTCGAGCACCAGACGGAACGGGCCCTTGCCGTTGATCTTCACCGGCACCCAGACGCGGCCGATGCGATCGCGCAGGGTTGGCGCCGCATACAGCGGCTCCGGCGCTTCGACGAGCACCTCTTCGATGCCCGACGTGACCACTTCCTCCGGCGTGGGTGCAATACCGTCCGTCGCTGCCGCAGGCAGGGCGAATCCGGGCAACCACACCATCGCGCCAAGGCATGCACGCCGCATTGCGGGCTCCTTACCCAATGGCGGCAGCGTGCGCCGCGGAAGGGGCTCATTGCAACTTCCGCGAGCCGCGCCGGTTCATCCCGGACGCGGGCCGATGCGCGGTGATGCCGTCGCGCGGGTTGCGCTCTTCGAGTCTGGGGGTCTTCTGTAGGTCAGGCTTCAGCCTGACTTCTAAAAAAAGGCCGGCTGAAGCCGGCCCCACAAGTGAGAAGCCCCACGCCAAGCGGCCCCCGCTGCGCGGCGAAGGGGATCAGACCAGCGCCCGCAACTCCGCACAGCGCCGATCCAGCTCGCGCGCGAGTTCTTCGACCGTGTCGGGCTTGAGAATGATGCGTCCGATGCCGAGCTGCGCGGCGCGCTGCTGATCCTCGTCGCGCGTGTAACCCGAAGTCATGAGCACGGGCACATCCGAATGGATGCTGCGCAGGGCGACGACCAGATCGAAGCCGTTCATGCCCGGCATCGCGAGATCGGTCACCACGACATCGACGTCGTGGCCGCGGCCGTCGCGAAACATCTGCACCGCTGCGCGCGGATCGATCATGCAGGTGACGCGATAGCCCACACGCTCCAGCGTGCGTCGCATCAGGTAGCTGATCGATTCGTCGTCGTCGACGTACAGGATGTGTTCGCCGCGCGGCGCGATCGGCGCCGCGGGATCGACGTCCGCGGCAGCGGCCATCTGCGTCGCACGCGGCAACCACACGCGGAACGTCGAGCCGCGACCGGGCGCGCTGTCGACGACCAGCGCACCGCCGCCGGCGGTGACGATGCCATGAACGACCGCGAGCCCGAGCCCGGTGCCCTTGCCGGTCGGCTTGGTCGTGAAGAAGGGTTCGAAGATGCGCGAGCGCGTTTCTGCGCTCATGCCGGCGCCGGTATCGCGGATCGACACGCACACATAGGCGCCGGCGGGATTCAGTTCGGCGGGCAGATCGCTCGATGGCGGATCCACCGAGATGCGCACGGTGCCCGGCTTGTCGCCGAGGGCATGGACTGCATTCGTGATGAGGTTGGTGAGCACCTGGCCGAGTTCCGCCTGACCGAGCGAGCAGGCGACCGTCTCGTCGTCGAAATGCATTTCGATGCTCGCTGTCGGCGGAATGCCCGGCGACAGCAGCTTCACTGCATCGAGAATCGCCGGCTGCAGCGGCGTGACCGCGGGCGCGAGCGGCTCGCGCGTGGCAAACGCCAGAATGCGCCGGACCAGGTCGCTCGCGCGTGCCGCGGCCTTCGCGATCTCCTGCAGCGAGGCATAGGCCGGATGCGGCGGATCGACGTCGCCCAGCGCCAGCTGCGCATTGCCGCCGATCGCCAGCACCAGGTTGTTGAAGTCGTGCGCAATACCGCCCGCCAGCGTGCCGAGCGCCTGCAGCTTCTGGGTCTGGCGCAGCGCCTCTTCGGTGGTCTTGAGCTTGGTCACGTCGACGAAGGCGCCGATGACGCGCACGACGTGGCCATTCGCATCCTTCTCGACGCGACCGCGGGTCTGCAGCCATTGCACCACGCCATCGGCGCGCGCCACACGAAACAGGGCGCTGTGGAAAGTACCGGTCGCCGCCGTCATTTCGGCAGCGCGGAGGGTCGCCTCGCGATCGTCGGGATGAATGTACTGGCGCAGCGTTGCCAGATCGGACGACCCCGCGTTGGCGGGATCGAGTCCCCACAACGGGCCGCCGGTCGCATCCCAGTAAAAACGCTGGTCGCTGGCCTGCCAGATCCACGTGGCCATCTCGCCGGCATCGAGCGCCGCCAGCAGGCGGTCCTGCACTTCGCGATGCGCCGCCTCGGCGCGCCGGATGCTGGTGACATCGGCGCAGGTGCCGTACCACGCGATGATTGCGCCGCTCGCATCGCGCACCGCCTCGCCATGCGAGGCCATCGAGCGCCATTCGCCGCTGCGATGCCGGACGCGGAATTCGGTACGCAGATCTTCGCCGGTGCGGATCGACCGCTCCCTGGCAGCGAGCAGTTGCGCCACGTCGTCCGGATGCACCGCCGCCAGCCAGCCTACGCCCGCCAGCTGCGCAGTCGACAGGCCGGTGAAGGCGGACCAGGTCAGATCGGCGATATCCGAGGGCGGCTCCGGATCGCTCTCGGAGGCCCGGCCCTCGGCATCGGTGACCCAGATGATCTGCACGGCCGTTCGCAGAAGCGCCAGCAGCCGTGACTCGCGATCCGCGATCGAGGTCCACAGGCTGACGACTTCTCCCTGATTTTTCATTGCACTCGGCAGCGGCTTCGCGCTGAAATGTGGCCATAGAATGCGACCGCGAGTGCGCGCTGGCAATCGTTGTAGGCACTCGCCGCAGGAGACTCACGGAATGTTCAAACTGCTCGGCGCACTGCTGGCGCTCTACACGCTGTTCGCCGGCCTGCGCGGCGAGGTCTTCGCGAAATCGGGCGTCTGGGGACGAACCATCGCGAGAGAGACGAATCCGCGCTATTTCTGGGTCGTGATCGGCATCTACGCGGCGCTGAGCGTCGCGCTGCTGACGGTCTTCTGAGGTCAGGCTGTAGGTCAGGCTTCAGCCTGACTCCAAAAAGGCCGGCTGAAGCCGGCCCCACAGGAAGAGAAAACCTGAAATCCCTCGCGACCGGTGGACCTTCGGCTGCAGTCATGAGTTCATTCGTTGCTCCGACCTCGCAACAGGAATGACCGCCATGACCGATACGCCGAGCTACACGCCCCCGACAGTCTGGAAATGGGAAAAGGAAAACGGCGGTCAGTTCGCGAAGATCAATCGCCCCATCGCCGGACCGACGCACGACAAGGCACTGCCGGTCGGCCGGCATCCGCTGCAGCTCTACTCGCTCGCGACGCCGAACGGCGTCAAGGTCACCGTGATGCTGGAAGAACTGCTGGCGCTCGGCCACAGCGGCGCGGAGTACGACGCCTGGCCGATCCGCATCAATGAGGGAGAACAGTTCGGCAGCGGCTTCGTCGCGGTGAATCCCAATTCCAAGATTCCGGCACTGATGGATCGCAGCGGCCCGCAGCCGATCCGCGTGTTCGAGTCCGGCGCGATCCTGATGTACCTCGCAGAGAAGTTCGGCGAGTTCCTGCCGACGCAGGCCGCCGAGCGTGCCGAATGTTTTGCATGGCTGTTCTGGCAGATCGGCAGCGCGCCGTTTCTCGGCGGCGGCTTCGGCCACTTTTATATGTATGCGCCGTTCAAGATCGAATACGCCATCGATCGCTACACCATGGAAGTGAAGCGCCAGCTCGACGTGCTCGATCGTCGGCTCGCCGAATCGGAATACCTGGCGGGTGACCGCTACACGATCGCGGACATCGTCGGCTGGCCATGGTACGGGCCGCTCGTCAAAGGCGAGATCTACGGCGACTCCGGCACGTTTCTCAGCGTCCAGGAATACAGGAACGTGCGGCGCTGGGCCGACACCATCGGCGCACGACCCGCCGTGAAACGCGGCCGCATGGTCAACCGGCTCTCCGGCGATCCGGCCGGCCAGCTCCACGAACGTCACGACGCCAGCGACTTCGACACGCGCACGCAGGACAAGCTGACCCGTTGATCGCATGGATGCCTGCGGGCGCGGCAGGACATGTCCGGAACTGCACCGGGAATCCCCGTATCGGGCATTCCCGACACCACTGTTGTACATTGCTGCCCGAATGTTCATTCGAGGTAGTCATGCCCAAAGTGACGTATATCGAAGCCAGCGGGGAGCAGCACGTCGTCGACGTGGCGGTCGACGAAAGCGTGATGCGCGGCGCGCTGTACAACGATGTGCCGGGAATCATCGGCGAGTGCGGCGGCGCCTGCTCCTGCGCGACCTGCCGTTGCTACGTCGACGACGCCTGGGCTGCGAAAGCAGGCACGCCTGAATCCGACGCGGAACGGGAACTGCTCGAAGGCGCCGACGAAACCAAACCGAATGCGCGGCTCTCCTGCCAGATCACCATGACGTCCGAACTCGACGGCCTCGTCGTCCGCCTGCCTGAAAAGCAGTTCTGATCCGGTTCGAGGAACAGGAGACGCACCATGCCCATCGACGCCGCCCACCCCGTCCCGCCCGTCTTTCCCCGCTTCGCCGGCCCCGATCAGATTCCGCCGCATGTGCCGAAGGAACTCGTGCGCTCCGTCGGCCTGACCACCGGCCCCGAATTTCTCGCCAGCCCGCACGACTTCATGGCGAAGCTGCACGAGACGCAGCCGCCGATCTTCTACGACGTGAATCCGTACGGTAATGCCTGGCTGTTCCTCAAGCACGAGGATGCGCTGTTCGCGCTGCGTCACTGGGAATATTTCTCGAACGAAGGCGCGACGCCGTTTCCGCGCGATCCGAACGACTACTTCTATTTCATTCCCATCGAGATCGATCCGCCGCATCACCGCAAGTACCGCAACATCGTCGATCCGCTGTTCAGCCCGAAGGGCGTGCTGAAACTCGAATCGCTGATCCGCCAGCGCGCCAGCGACCTGATCGACGGGTTCATCGACAAGGGCGAATGCGAATTCACCACGGCCTTCGGCCGGCCGCTGCCGGTGTCGGTGTTCCTCGACATCATGGGCCTGCCGCAGGACATGCGCGACACGTTCGTCTCCTGGGCCATCGACCTGCTGCACGCACCCGATCGCGCGACCATGGGCCGGGCGATGCAGAACATCGTCGCCTACATCAAGCAGGCCATCGCGGAAAAGAAGGCGCATCCCGACGAAGGCGTCGTCAGCCGCATCGCACACGCGGCGCCGGACGGCCAGCCGCTCAGCGACAAGGAAGTGTTCGGCTTCGTGGTCTTCCTGTTCATCGGCGGACTCGACACCGTGTTCGCGACGCTCAACAACATGTGGCTGTGGCTGGCGCAGAACCCGGAGCGCTGCAAGGAAATCATCGACCGGCCCGACGACATCGACAAAGTCGTGGAAGAACTGCTGCGCCGCTGGTCGGTGACGTTCTCCGGCCGCGTGATCGCGCAGGACATCGAGATGCGCGGCGTCAAGATGAAGAAAGGCGATCGCATCACCTGCGTGCTGCCCGCCTGCAACTTCGATCCGGAGGTTTTCCCGAATCCGCTGGAAGTCGATTTCGACCGCCCGCGCAAGACGATCATGGCGTTCACGGTCGGCGTGCACAGCTGCATGGGCGCACACCTGGCGCGGCTCGAAGTGAAGATCGCGCTGCAGGAATGGCTGAAGCGCATTCCGGAATTCTCGGTGAAGCCGGGCGCACCGATCATCTATCGTCCCGGCGGCGTGGTCGGCCCCGAGTACGTGCCGCTGGTCTGGAAGAAATAGCGCGCCACCCACCCCTGTGGGGCCGGCTTCAGCCGCTTCTTGCTGTAGGTCAGGCTTCAGCCTGACTGTTTTCAGGCCGGCTGAAGCCGGCCCCACAGGCAGAGCAAATCCTTAAGTCAGCGCCATTTCCTGCTAGGGTGCGCAGCCTGATCCAGATCTTCCCCGGGATTGCATGGCCGCCGCCCACGATTCGCATCTCCTCGTCAGCGTCGTCGCCCTGCTCGGCGCCGCCGTCGTCGCCGTTCCCCTCTTCCGGCGCCTGGGACTGGGCTCGGTGCTCGGCTATCTGGCCGCCGGACTCGTCATCGGTCCCTTCGGTTTCGGCTGGTTCAGCGATCCGCAGAGCATCCTGCACGTCGCCGAACTCGGCGTCGTGATGTTCCTGTTCGTGGTCGGGCTGGAGATGCGCCCGTCGCATCTGTGGCATCTGCGCGGCCAGATCTTCGGACTCGGCACGCTGCAGATCCTCACCTGCGTCGCCGGCCTGACGGGTGTCGGCCTCGCTTTCGGTTTCACGCTGGTCGTCGCCTTCATCGGTGCCGCAGGATTCGTACTCACGTCGACGGCGATCGTCATGCAGCTGCTCGCCGAACGCGGCGACATCGCGCTGCCGCGCGGCCAGAAGATGGTGTCGATCCTGCTGTTCGAGGATCTGCTGATCGTGCCGCTGCTCGCCGTCGTGAGTCTGCTGGCGCCGCAGGTGACCGCAGAGACCACCACGCGCTGGCTCGACATCGCGATCGGCGTCAGCTCGCTCGCGGGCCTGATCGCTGCCGGCCTGTGGCTGCTGAATCCGCTGTTCGCATTGCTGGCGGCGGCACGCGCTCGCGAAGTCATGACGGCCGCGGCGCTGCTGGTGGTGCTGGGCGCGGCATTGCTGATGGAAATGGGCGGCTTGTCCATGGCCATGGGCGCCTTCATCGCCGGCGTGCTGCTGTCGGAATCCACGTTCCGGCATCAGCTCGAAGCCGATGTCGAGCCGTTCCGCGGCCTGCTGCTCGGCCTGTTCTTCCTCGCCGTCGGCATGGCGCTGGACGTGTCGGTGGTCGCGCAGAACTGGATGCTGATCGCTGCGGCAGTACCGGCGATGATGGCCGCGAAGGCGACGTGCATCTACGTGATCGCGCGCCTGACCCACAGCTCGCACCCGGAGGCGCTGGATCGCGCCGTGCTCATGGCGCAGGGCGGCGAGTTCGCGTTCGTGCTGTTCGGCGCGGCGGCCGTCAACGGCATCATCGACGCCAACATCAGCTCCAATCTGACGGCCATCGTCATTCTGTCGATGGTGCTGACGCCGCTGGTCGTCCTGGCCGTGCGGCGGTTCACCCGCATCGAAGTCGCCGGCGGCATGGAAGGCATCGAGGTCGCCAGGGGCCTGAGCGGTTCGGTGCTGCTGATCGGCTTCGGCCGTTTCGGCCAGGTCGCGAGCCAGGCGCTGCTCGCACGCGGCGTCGACGTGAGCATCATCGACACCGACATCGAAATGATCCGCACCGCGCAGGATTTCGGCTTCAAGGTGTACTACGGCGACGGCTCGCGGCTCGACGTACTGCACGCCTGCGGCGCCGACAAGGCGCGCGCGATCACCGTGTGCATCGACAACCGCGAAACGACGAGCCGCATCGCCACGCTGGTGCGCGCGGAGTTTCCGCAGGCGCGTCTGCTGGTGCGGTCCTTCGATCGCGAACATGCGCGCGAACTCGTCGGCATCGGCATCGACTACCAGATTCGCGAAACCTTCGAATCCGCGCTGCGCTTCGGCGAGGAAACGCTGCGCCAGCTCGACGTCAGCGACGAGGAAGCTGCACAGATCGCCGCACAGATCCGCAGCCGCGACGCCGAACGCTTCGCCGTGGAACTGGCCACGGGCGGTTTCGAAGCCGGCAAGGCCTTGCTCTACGGCAACGTCGCTCCCGCGCCGCTCAAACCCGTACCGTTCAGCAAACCGCAACGCGAAGGCGAGGCGCTGAACGATCTGCCGCAGACCACCGACGCGGTCGAACGCACCTGATGAAGATCTGGGTCGACGCCGATGCCTGTCCCGGCGTCATCAAGGAAATTCTTTTTCGTGCCGCCGAACGCACCCGCACGCAGATGATGCTGGTCGCGAATCAGGGCATGCGGATTCCGCCCTCACCCTTCATCCGCTTCACGCAGGTCCCCGCGGGATTCGACGTTGCCGACAAGCACATCGCGGCACAGCTGGAAACGGACGATCTCGTCGTCACCGCAGACATCCCGCTCGCTGCCGCCGCGATCGAGAAAGGCGCCCACGCGCTGAATCCGCGCGGCGAGCTCTATACGCGAGACAACATTCGCGAACGCCTGTCGATGCGCAACTTCATGGACGAGTTGCGAAGCAGTGGCGTCGCGACCGGCGGGCCGGCACCGCTGGGCCCGCGTGATCGCGAGGCGTTCGCCAACAGTCTCGATCGATTGTTGCGGAAGTACGCCCCGCCGCCGGACCCGAAAAGCTGATCAGGACACCGCGCGGCGCTTCAGCGGCGTTTCGTTGGTCTGTGCATAGGCCGAGCATCGCTCCGGCTCGACGGGCCGGACTTCGAAAGTCAGGCCGCAGGCGACGCAAGGATTCTTCCCGGCCAGCGCCGCCGCGTCGGCAAGACTCTCGGCCAGAAAAAACCAGTACCCGCCGATGACTTCCTTGGTTTCGGCGAACGGTCCGTCGATCACACCGTCCCTGGACACGAGCATCGTCGGCTCCGCGAGCCGCTGTCCCGGCTTCGCCCTGCCCGATGCGACCAGACCCGCGTGCCATTCGTAGAAATCATCGATGGCCTGCTGAATACGTTCCTGCGGCAGATCCTCGTCCCATCGTCCACGCGACAGGATGAGGTACTCGGAAAATTTCTTTGTGTCGGCCATGACTTCACCAGAAGGTTGCGCGAGTGGGCGGGCAGCATAGCAAACGAGCGGCGATGCCTCGGGCGGTGCGCGAGCGGCCGTTTGTCCTTCTGTGCTCGGATTGACCTCTTCTGTGGGGCCGGCTTTCCCGCCGGACGACCGAAGGAAGTGGTTTATCCATTTCCTTCGGTCACAGCCGGCCTTCCAAGGGCGTCAGGCTAAAGCCTGACCTACAGCGATCAATAGCCGCGACTTCGATCCACGATACCGCCGACAGATTCGCCGCGCTCCAGCTGCCGGATCTTGTCCGCGACCTGACGCGCCGACGGCCCGATGACCGTGATCGCCGAGACGTGCGGCGTGATGCGGATCTTCGGATGCATCCAGAACGGATGATCCGGCGGCAACGGCTCCTGCCGGAAGACATCGAGCGCAGCACCGAGGAGATGACCACTGTCGAGCAGGGCGAGCAGCGCCTCCTCGACCAGCAATTCGCCCCGCGCCACGTTGATGACGCAGGAATGCGGCGCGAGTTGCGCCAGTTCATCGCGACCGAAACGATCGCGCGTCTGCGGCGTCAGCGGCGCGAGGATGACGAGAATGCGCGTGGCCGCGAGGAAGGCAGCGAAATCTCCCACGCCGCCGGATTCTGCGAAGCAGCGAACACCCGGTATGGCATGCACCGAACGCGCATAACCGTTGACACGGAAACCCAGCGCCGCGAATGCAGTCGCCACCTGCTGCCCCAATACGCCGAGGCCGAAAATGCCGACCGGCCAGTCCGCGGGATCTTCTCTCGGCAATGGCTGCCAGCGCCGCGCCAGTTGGTGCGCCGCGTATTCGTCACGCTGACGCATCCAGTTGAGCGCCGCACCGACGCAATAAGTCGCCATCTGTTCGCCCATGCCCGCGTCTTCCAGCCGGATCACCGGCAGATCCGCCGGCATGTACGAACTGGCGAGCAGTTTCTCGACACCGGCGCCGGTGGAGAAGAATGCCTTCAGTCGCGGCTGTGCTTCGAAAAACGTCCGGGACGGCGCGGCCCATGCGATTGCGTAGTCCGCCTCGCGCGTCTCCGCATCGCTCCACACGATCACGTCGGTGCCCGGCAACTCCGCTGCGAGCGCATTGCGCCAGCGCTCGCACGAAGCCGGATTGTGATGGGCGACGACGATGCGCATTCGTTTCCACCTGAGTTCCGCATCCGCGACTGGGCGGCCACGCGATCCTACAGCCGTCACTTCTCGCTCCAAAGCCCGCTCGCCGCTGGTGGCACGCGTTGTTAGAGTGTCCGCTTCCAGACCGAGAGATACCTCACACATGACCGCCGCATCCTCCCCCTATCCCATCGGCACGCCCGGCATTCCCTGGGGAGACACTGAACGCGCGCTGTGGCTGTCGCGCCAGACTCGCCATCGCAGCTACCTCGACGACGTGGTACGCGCAGTCGAACGACTGGCTTCGCGCTTCGATGTCACCGAATACGGCGAGCTGAATTATCCGCCGGATCGCTATCGCCTCTTTGCAGTCCGCAATCGCAACTGGCGCAACGACAGGCCGCTGGTACTGGTGACCGGAGGCGTGCATGGCTACGAAACCAGCGGCGTGCACGGCGCGCTGCAGTTCCTCGAGCAGCGCGCGGGCGACTATGCGGACCGGATCGATCTGCTGGTCGCGCCCTGCGTGAGTCCCTGGGCCTACGAACGCATCCATCGCTGGAACGCGAACGCCATCGATCCCAATCGCTCGTTCCGCGAGAACAGTCCGGCCGAAGAGTCCGCCGCACTGATGCGGCTCATCGCGCCGCTGCGCGGGCGCTTCCTCGTTCACATCGACCTGCACGAAACCACCGACAGCGACGAAAGCGAATTCCGCCCTGCACTGGCAGCCCGCGATGGCAAGCCGTTCGAACCGGGAGAAATTCCGGACGGTTTCTATCTCGTCGACGATACCGGGAATCCGCAGCCACAGTTCCAGCAGGCTGTCATCGACGCCGTCGCCCGGGTGACGCACATCGCGCCGACCGACGCGCAGGGCCAGATCATCGGCTCGGAAGTCCTCGCTCCGGGCGTCATCCGCTATCCGATGCGCGAGCTCGGCCTGTGCGCCGGCATCACCGGCGCACGCTACACCACGACGACGGAGGTCTATCCCGACAGCCCGCGCGCGACGCCCGAACAGTGCAATGCAGCGCAGGTAGCAGCCGCATGCGCCGCGATCGATTTCGCGCTGACGCGATCATGACAGGAGCATGACAGCATCGAGGAAGAGCGAAGCAGAGCCCGCCTGCGTTGGCACCCGGCAGAACCTCTGAGTCGACTACGGTATTCCGGGATAGGTCGTCTCTATCAGTGCATGAAGAATAATCGACTTCAAAGGCGGTCCCACCGCGCCTAGCCTCAGCGTCACCCCAGCAAGCCACGGAGATGAGCCATGTCAGCGGAACCCAAATGCCCCTTCAAACACAGCGGTGGCACGACGAACCGGGACTGGTGGCCCAACCAGTTGCGACTGGATCTGCTGCACCAGCATTCCGCCAGGTCCGACCCGATGGGCGAAGACTTCGACTACGCGAAGGAATTCAACAGCCTCGATTTCGCGGCCCTGAAAAAGGATCTCGCCGCACTGATGACGGATTCGCAGGACTGGTGGCCCGCGGACTTCGGGCACTACGGCCCGCTGTTCATCCGCATGGCCTGGCATAGCGCGGGTACGTATCGCACCGGCGACGGACGCGGCGGCGGCGGTCGCGGCCAGCAGCGTTTCGCACCACTCAACAGCTGGCCGGACAACGTGAGTCTCGACAAGGCACGCCGGCTGCTCTGGCCGATCAAGCAGAAATACGGCCGCAAGATTTCCTGGGCCGACCTGCTGATCCTCACCGGCAACGTCGCGCTGGAAACGATGGGCTTCAAGACGTTCGGTTTCGGCGGCGGACGCGCCGATGTGTGGGAACCGGACAATGATGTCTACTGGGGTCGCGAAACCACGTGGCTGGGCGGCGACATCCGCTATTCGCGCGGCTCGCCGGGCGTCGAAGGCCACGGCGTCGTGTCATCGGACGACAACAGCCAGGTGCCGCACACCCGCGATCTCGAGAATCCGCTCGCGGCCGTGCAGATGGGCCTGATCTACGTGAACCCCGAAGGTCCGGACGGCAAGCCCGATCCGGTCGCTGCGGCCAAGGACATCCGCGACACCTTCGGGCGCATGGCGATGAACGATGAAGAAACCGTCGCACTGATCGCAGGCGGTCACACGTTTGGCAAGACTCACGGTGCGGCCCCGGCCGACAACGTCGGCGCCGAACCCGAAGCAGCGGATCTCGAACTGCAGGGCCTGGGCTGGGCGAACAGATTCGGCAGCGGCAAGGGCGGCGACACCATCACCAGCGGCCTGGAAGTCACCTGGACGACCACGCCGACGAAGTGGAGCAACAACTTCTTCTGGAACCTGTTCGGTTACGAATGGGAACTGACCAGGAGTCCGGCGGGTGCGCAGCAGTGGGTCGCCAAGGGCGCCGGCGCGACGATTCCGCATGCGCACGACAAGTCGAAACGACTCGTGCCGACGATGCTGACCACGGATCTGTCGCTGCGCGTCGATCCCGCGTACGAAAAGATCTCGCGCCGCTTCATGGAGAATCCGGACGAGTTCGCCGACGCCTTCGCGCGCGCCTGGTTCAAGCTCACGCATCGCGACATGGGCCCGCGCTCGCGCTATCTCGGCCAGGAAGTGCCGGCCGAAGAACTCATCTGGCAGGACCCGGTGCCCGCGGTCGATCATCCATTGATCGACGACCAGGACATCGCTGCGCTGAAGGCGAAGGTGCTGGCATCGGGCCTCACGGTGTCGCAGCTCGTGTCGACGGCCTGGGCTTCCGCATCGACCTTCCGCGGCTCCGACAAACGCGGCGGCGCGAACGGTGCGCGCATTCGCCTGGCGCCGCAGAAAGACTGGCAGGTCAATCAGCCGGCACAACTGGCGAAGGTGCTGCAGACGCTCGGCGACATCCAGTCCGGTTTCAACAAGTCGGCGACCGGCGGCAAGAAAGTATCGCTCGCCGATCTGATCGTGCTCGCCGGCAATGCGGGCATCGAGCAGGCGGCGAAGAACGCCGGCATCAATGTGACGGTGCCGTTCGCGCCGGGACGCACGGATGCCTCGCAGGAACAGACGGATGTCGAATCGTTTGCGGCGCTCGAACCGATCGCCGACGGCTTCCGCAATGACGAGAAGGCAAAGTACGCCGTACCTGCCGAAGCGCTGCTCATCGATCGCGCGCAACTGCTCACGCTGACCGCACCCGAGATGACAGTGCTGATCGGCGGGCTGCGCGTGCTGGGCGCTGGACAGTCGAAGCACGGCATCTTCACGAAGACGCCCGGGTCGCTGACGAATGACTTCTTCGTCAACCTGCTCGACATGAATACGGAATGGAAAGCCGCGTCGGACGCGAAGGACGTGTTCGAAGGTCGCGACCGCAGGACCGGCGAGACGAAGTGGACCGGCACGCGCGTGGACCTGGTCTTCGGCTCCAACTCGCAGCTGCGCGCACTGGCGGAGGTCTACGGCAGTTCGGACGCCCACCGCAAGTTCGTCGATGACTTCGTGGCGGCGTGGACCCGGGTGATGAACCTGGACCGGTTCGATCTGAAGTAGTTCGGGCCAGGGTGGGCCTCTTACTGTGGGGCCGGCTTTAGCCGGCCTCTTTATCGGAAGTCAGGCTAAAGCCTGACCTACAGAAACCCGCGGAGGAAAGGACGCCCTATCCCTCCTTGCTCTCCACCTCCGGCCGCTTGCGCGCAAACGGATACGCGCCGCGATGCGCGGGCCCTTTCGGCGGAATCATCAGCGACAGCACCATCGTCACTGCCAGGATGCCGAGCGTCGCACCGAGCGACCACACCACCGGAATCTTGTAGACGTCGATCAGCAGCATCTTCGTGCCGATCAGCACCAGCACCAGCGCGAGGCCGTAGGACAGCAGGTGAAAACGTTCGTGCATGCCGGCGAGCAGGAAGTACATCGCGCGCAGGCCGAGGATGGCGAAGACATTCGACGTCAGCACGATGAACGTGTCGGTGGTGATGGCGAAGATCGCGGGAATGGAATCCACCGCGAAGATCACGTCCACGATGCCGATGAGGATCACGACGACGGCCAGCGGCGTCGCCACGCGCACGCCGTCGATCCGGGTCGTCAGCCGTTCACCGTCGTAGTCCGGCGCGATGCGCATGCGCCGCCGGATCCATTTCAGCGCGGGATTCGATTCGAGATCGGGCTCCTGCCCGGCAGCCCACCACATCTTGATGCCGGTGAACACCAGGAACACGCCGAAGACGTACAGAATCCAGTGAAAGCGGCTGATCGCCCAGGCGCCGATGAGGATCATGACGGCGCGCAGCACCAGTGCCCCTAGGATGCCGATCATCAGCACCCGCTTCTGGTAATCCGCCGGCACCGAGAAATACGTGAACAACATCAGGAACACGAAGATGTTGTCGACCGCCAGCGCCTTCTCGACCAGGTAGCCCGTGATGAACTCGAGCGACTTGTCCTTCGCCAGCACCTGCGCCGCCGGATCGGCGCTGGCGCCGCCCAGGTACCACCACATCCACGCGACGAACACGAAGCTCACTGCCACCCAGATGAGCGACCAGATCGTGGCTTCCCTGATGGAAACGGCGTGCGCTCCCTGTTTTCGCAGGGCAAAGAAATCGACGAGCAGTGCGATCAGAACGAAGGTCGCAAACAGCGACCACATGAGGGGAGTTCCCGTCATACGGACCTCGAAGGCAATGAGGCTGTGGCGAACAGCCCCGGCGGTGTATTGCCCTTCGCGGTCTTGCCCGTCATGCGCCGTCGCATGATGCGGTGCCGGGACCTGCCTCACACGCCGTGAAAGCAGATCCGTACTGACGACACCGCAGAGCCTTGCGGCCCAGGCTACTCCCCTAGGAGAGGCGCGAGGATTAAAGCAGGCCGGTTACCGGGCGGTCAACGTGCAACTCCACTCATCCGATGCAAAACACCCATCCTGCATGGCACTCTTCCCGCACTCCCTTCGCCAACGCAACGATCCCCATGCCGAGCATTGCATTCGACTGCGACGGAACGCTCGTCGACAGCGAACCTCTTCACAACCGTGCCGACGTTACCGTGCTGGCGCAGTTCGGCATCGTCCTGGATCCGCAGGAGCATCTGCGGCGATCGACGGGTATCGGCCGGACCGCGATGCTGCGCATCATCGAGCAGGAGCATGGAGTCACGCTGCCTGCCGACACGCAGCAGCGGATCGAAGCGGAGCTGCATCGTCTCGTTGCCGCTGAACTCGAACCCATACCTTCGGTAGTACGCGTGCTGACGGCGCTGAGCGAACGAGGTGCGCACATGGCGGTTGCGTCGAACTCGCACGCCGCATACATCGAGCAGGCGCTGCAGTCCTGCGGCATCCGTCATTTCTTCGGCGATCGCATCGCTTCATCGGATCATGTCGAACGCCTGAAGCCGGCGCCCGATATCTATCTGCTCGCCGCCCGCATGCTCGGTACATCTCCCGCACAGTGCATCGCGGTCGAGGATTCGCAGGCGGGCGTCGTTGCAGCGCACGCTGCAGGCATGCGGACCATCGCCTTCTGTCCTGCCGGGCATGTATTCACGCCAGCACAACTGGAACGTGCCGGCGCGCAAACAGTCATTGGCGATTTCGATGCACTACTGGATCTGATTACGTGAGCCTGGCTCGCCTGCCCTGCCGTCCCCTCTTCACGAACCCGCCGACGCATGCGCAGAAGCACGTAAACCGCGCATTGACGCTTCCTCCCAAGCTGGCACGCTCGACGGGCAACGGGCCCGCGACGTCATGATGCAGTGCAGAAAACCCGGACGCGCGCGTCAGGTTCCGTTGCGTCGGCAATCGCCCCACTCCACAGCGAGGTGACATCATGAATTTGCGCATCGTCGTGTCAGATGAACGTGAAGCCAATTTCTTCGATACATCAAAACTCACGGGCCCGCTGACAGGACGAGGATCGATACAGAACGGCGCCGCAGGATTGAAGGACACCGACCTGGAAACCGATCGCCCCGGTCGACGCCACGGCGGGCCGACGGGCGTGAATCACGGCCACTCGCATGGCGTCGACGGCGAGCGCAGCACGGAGCGTCATGACGTCGAACTGTTCGCGAAGGCCGTTGCGCACCGCATCGACGCCGATCGCGCCAGGAATGATTTCGACAAGCTGCTGCTGATCGCACCGCCCAGAATGCTCGGGCTATTGCGCCAGTCGCTGTCGACGCAGGCGCGTTCGCTGCTCGCGGGCGAGGTATCGAAGGATCTGATCCGCCAGGACGGCAAGGCCATCCTGAAATTCATTCCGGACGATACGTTCTTTCAGGCGCGCTGACTTCCTCTGCCTTCGCCGGATATCTGCGCGACTCTTCCAGCGCGCGCTGCACGTCAGGCACCGGGCTGGCCTGGGGCAGCGTATCCGCCACCTTCGCCTCGTCGGTCGTCGGGTCCGCCTTCACCGTTTCGCTCTTCGCGCCCGTTCCCGGCGCGGAGGGCGAAGCGCCCGATTTGCCTTCCGAGGGATCGTCGCGATCCGTTTCCGTGCGCGTCATTCGATTTCACCTCGCCCGTTCGTGCCTGATACGGCTTCAATGCTGCGCCAGACCATCTGTTCCGCGACACCCGGATTTGTCCGCAAGGACGCGATTGAAAATACCGAAACCGCCATCGACAATCGCTCACCCCCGCCCCGGAGATCATCATGAGTCAGAACATGAGCCGTCGATTCGCCATCGTTGCCGGTCTGGTCGCCGCGCTCGCGCTGGGCCTGCCTGCGTCCTCCGACGCTGCCGATGCCGCGAAAGTGAAGATCGGCATCATCGGCGCCGGCAAGGTCGGCAGCGCACTCGGCACGGTGTGGGCGAAAGCGGGCCATCCGGTGATGTTCTCGTCGCGGCATCTCGATGAGGACAAGGCACTCGCGGCACAGGTCGGCGCGAATGCCAGTGCAGGCACGCCGCAACAGGCCGCGGCGTTCGGCGACGTGATCGTCATGTCGGTTCCCTACAGTGCGCTGCCGGACCTCGGCAAGTCGCTCGCCGCGGAACTCAAGGGAAAGGTCATCATCGATGCCTGCAATCCCTTTCCCGCCCGGGACGGCGAGATCGCGAACTGGGCGCGCGAGAAAGGCGCCGGACTGGCCTCCGCGGAACTGCTGCCCGGCACGCGCATCGTGCGCGCGTTCAACGCAGTCGGTGCCGCACGCATGGCCACGGCCCATGAAACGCCCGGCCAGATCGGACTGCCCATCGCCGGCGACGACCGGCAGGCGATCGAGATCGCATCGACACTGATTCGCGAGATCGGCTACGAGCCGGTGCTGATCGGCGGGCTCGAGATGGGCAAGCATCTGATGCCTGGCACGGCGCTGGCGGGGGAGCGTTCGCCGGAGGAAGTGCGGAAGGTCGCGGCGGGACTTTGATAGCGGCAAGTGCTGGAGCAGTCGGGCTGAAGCCTGACCCACAGCCGGATCGCTCGGCCTGTGGGGCCGGCTTCAGCCGGCCTGAGAATCGTCAGGCTGAAGCCTGACCTACAGCCGGATCGCTCGGCCTGTGGGGCCGGCTTCAGCCGGCCTGAGAATCGTCAGGCTGAAGCCTGACCTACAGTCAGACAGCCGGATCGCGCGCTTCGCTGCGCACTCGCTTGCCTGCAGGCGCAATGGGTCCCTCGTGATACTGCCAGTCGCTATAACGTATAAGAAAAAGGGAGCGACGCATGCAGTTCCTGTTCCGGATGATGCTGAAAAAGCTCGGTGTCACGCAGACGCATCCGGTGACGATCCGGAAAAACATCAGCGTGCGGATGCCGGACGGCGCGGAACTCGCAACCGATCTCTATCTCGGCAGTCCCGACACCAGGGCACCCGCCATCCTGATCCGCTCGCCCTACGGCATCAGCGTGCTGCTCGCGGCAGGCATGGCGTATCCGCTCGCCGCGAGCGGATACAACGTCGTCATGCAGAGCTGTCGCGGCACGTTTGCCTCGACCGGCAGATTCGATCCGCATCACGACGAGCAGCGCGATGGTCTCGCGACCATCGAATGGATCAAGCAGCAGCCATGGTGCGACGGCGCGATCGGCACGTACGGTCCGAGCTATCTCGGCTACACGCAATGGGCTGTCGCCGCTGCGGCGGGTCCTGAAGTAAAGGCCATGGGCATGCAGGCAACGCTCGCGGATTTTTCGCTCATGACCTACATGGGCGATTCGTTCGCGCTGGAGAACGCGCTGGGCTGGACGCACATGGTCAACACGATGCAGAAGCCGAACGCCATGCTGCGTCTGCTGCTGCAGCGATTGACGAAACGCCCGGCGATCAGCGCGGCGCAATGGCGCCTGCTGCCGCTCGGCAGCCTGGACGAGAAAGTCGCCGGCAACCGTGTCGACTTCTGGCAGGACTGGATGCAGCACGACACCCACCGCGATCCGTGGTGGGCGCCGATGAACCATCGCCGCACGATCCCGCAGGTGAAGCGTTCCATCACCATGGCCGCGGGCTGGTACGACATCTTCCTGCCCTTCCAGATGGAAGACTTCGCCGCGCTGCGTGCGGCCGGATGCGATGCGCGCATCACCATCGGCCCGTGGCGTCACCAGGATTTCGGCATGGGTCACGCCGGCATGCACGAGTCGCTCGCGCTGTTCGACCGGCAGCTGCGCGGCAAGCCTGCGGCGCCGCCTGAAAAGCCCGTGAAGCTCCAGGTCATCGGCACGCAGGAATGGCGCTACTTCGACCAATGGCCGCCGCGCGAGGCGCGCGCCGAACGCTGGCATCTGCAGCCCGGGCGAATGCTGTCGCAGCAGGCCGCACCGGATTCGGCACCCGACACCTATCGCTACGACCCCGCCGACCCGACGCCCTCGGTCGGCGGCCCCGCGCTCGACATGGTTCCCTTCTCGGTCGACAACACGCGGCTCGAGGCGCGCGCCGATGTCATCACGTACACGTCGGAACCGATGACACGACAGCGCGACATCATCGGCCCCGTGACGGCCGAGCTGCATGTGTCGTCCACGGCCCCCAGCGCCGACTTCTTCGTGCGGCTATGCGATGTCGACGCGAATGGCGTGTCGAAGAACGTGTGCGACGGCCTGCAGCGCGTACGCATCGACGCAGCGAACACGCCGCAGCGGGTGCAGGTGCAGTGCTGGCCGACCGCCTATCGCGTGGCACCGGGACACCGTCTGCGCGTGCAGGTGTCCAGCGGCGCGTTTCCGCGCTGGGCCAGGAATCCCGGCGGCACGGAGCCGATCGCGACGGCGACGCGGATGCAGGCGGCAACGCAGTCGGTGCATCACTCCGCCGCGCAGCCGTCGGCGATCATCCTGCCGTTCGTGGATTCCTGATCTACCGGCTCCAGCCGCCGCTGAGTTCGAAGCGCAGGCCGACGGCCCAGCCGGAGTCGAGCTGCGGATCCATGCCGGGATTGCGGATGTACTGCACATCCGTCTGGAGCGCGAGCCAGTCGGCCGCATCGAACCGGTAGGTGAGTTCGTAGTTGTACTCGCGCGCCTCGGTGGCGAAGCCCGCCTCGGCCTGGGCACGACGATAGGGATCGCCGAGTTCGGCAACGGCAATGGCGACGCCGATCTGGTCGCGCCCGGACACGAACAGTCCGCTGTAAACGGCGCCCGCGCCCAGATAGCGGCCGACCGGATTGATGTCCGCCTGCGCAGCGCCGACGCGCACGAACAGATTCAGTCCCTGCTCCGCTGCATTCGCGAAGAACGTCGGGCTCTCGACGATGGCGTAGGCGCCGGCATTGTCGTCGCGCTGGCGCGGCTCGCCCGCGGAAGTCGTGGCGGTGAGATCGTCGAACTGCGCCGTGTACTGCCAGTAACCGAGGCCGGTGCGCAACCCGGATTCGGCGCGATAGTTCACTTCGCCCACGAGCAATGCGCCCTCCTCGCTCGAGAGCCGGATGGCGGTGCGATCCGGATGGTCCGGGTCGCCGGGCACACCGTCGAGCGCCGCAGCCTGGATGGACCACGCGCCGAAGTTCTTCTGCGCGCGCACCGCCAGACCCGTCACCGGAAAGATGGAAGGCCCGTTCCGGCCCGACTGCGAGAAGTCCGGACCGATGCCATGCGAGGGATTGATGAAGAGTCCCGCAGTCTCGACGCTGTCGAACTCCGAATTCAGATCGTAGAGACCGAAGCGGATCGACTGTTCGCCGCTGCCGAACTGCCACTGCGACCAGAGTTCGTACAGCCGCACCGCACGCGTGGTTTCGATGTTGCTGATGCCCTGCATCGCGCCGCTCAGTTCGTCGGCGAACGCATGACCGTTGTTGTAGATCACGTAGCCGAAGAGCTGCAGTCCCTCCAGGCCCAGCAACTGCCCGCCATCGACGGTGGCGGTGACTTCGAGATTGTCCAGGTAGCGCTCGCCGCTCGCGATGCCGCCCGAGACCTGACTCCAGATCTCGCCCGTGTAGGCGGATTCGACCTGCAGCAGGCTGGTTTCGGCTCCCTCCTGTGCAATGGCGGTCGATGCCACCAGGAGACAGAAGATGGCCGGCAACGGGCGATACATAAGCGCGTCCAGATGGATGACCGATGACATGTCCACTTCATCGGCGCACGGGCGGCTGGACTGAACGTGCACCACCCTAAGGGAAACCCTGATTCTTTTCTCTCTGAACAAGTTTCCGGATGAACGGCCGATAGCCGTGCCAAGAGGCAGTTTCCTCATCGAGGGCGGAGCGTTTCCATGCAACTCACGATCAAGTCCCGGCTCATTGGCGTGGTCGTACTCATGCTGGTGCTGATGGGAGTCCTGGGACTCACCAGTCGCCACAGCCTGTTCGTCGTGAATGGATCGCTCGACAGCGTCATCATGACCAGCCACACGCTGCGCAATCACATCGAAGGCGACATGATGCATGACGCGCTGCGCGCCGACGTGCTGGCCGCACTGCTGGCCGAGACACCCGAAGCACGCGACGCGGCGAACGCCGGCGTGCAGCAGCATGCGGAAACGTTCCGCCTGCTCGTCGACGCCAACCGTCAGCAGGCGCAGGGCGACACGCGCGCCGCGCTCGACGAAGTACGGCCGTCACTGGAGAAATACATCGCCAGCGCCGAGGCGATCGTTGCCACGGCGGCGACGGACAAGGCCGCGGCGCATGGCATGCTGCCGGGCTTCCTCGCGGCGTTCGCGGATCTCGAAGGACGCCTGGCCGACGTCAGCGGCCGCATCGAAGACAGCAGCGACCACGCCGAAGGCGCGGCAGCAGAGGCGATTGCGCACGCGGACAGGGTCGGCCTGACCATCCTCGTGACCGCCGCCCTCATCGCACTGGCGGTCTCGTGGATGTTGGTCCGCTCGATCGCGCAGGGCATCGCCCAGCTGGCCTCGACGATCACGCGCATCGCCCGCGGCGAACTCGGTCGCGACATCCGGATCACCAGCCGCGACGAACTCGGCGAACTCCTGGTAGCGCTGCAGGGCATGGACCGCAAGCTCAGCGAGATCGTCCAGTCCGTCTACGGCAGCGCCGAACAGGTCGGCACGGCGGCGCGCGAACTCACGCAGGGCAACGACGATCTCAGCCAGCGCACGCAGGAACAGGCGGCGGCGCTGGAGGAAACGGCTTCGAGCATGGAAGAGATGGCCGCCACGGTGAAACAGAATGCCGACAATGCCCGCGAGGCCAATCAGCTCGCCGCCAGCGCGCGCGGCCAGGCCGACAAGGGCGGATCGGTGGTCGAACGCGCCGTGAGTGCGATGAACGAAATCAGCGCATCGAGCCGCAAGATCTCCGACATCATCGGCGTCATCGACGAGATCGCGTTCCAGACGAACCTGCTCGCGCTGAACGCCGCCGTCGAAGCGGCGCGTGCCGGCGAACAGGGCCGCGGCTTCGCCGTCGTCGCCTCCGAAGTCCGCAATCTTGCCCAGCGCAGCGCCAGCGCAGCGCGCGAGATCAAGGTGCTCATCAGCGAGTCGGTGGAGAAGGTCAAAGCCGGCACCGTGCTGGTCGACGAATCCGGACGTTCGATCGCCGACATCATGGACAGCGTGAAGAAAGTCACGGACATCGTGGCGGAAATCTCTGCCGCCAGCGAGGAGCAGTCTTCCGGCATCGATCAGGTGAATCGTGCGGTGGCGCAGATCGACGAAGTGACGCAGCGCAATGCCGCGCTGGTCGAGGAAGCCGCCGCCGCCAGCAAGTCGATGGAACATCAGACCCAGCAGCTGCTGACGGTCATGGGCTTCTTCAGTCTCGAAGGGCGTGACAACAGGATCCACGCGGCTGTGCCGGCCTCGGGTGTCGCCTACGGCGAAGCGGAATCGGTGCTGCCTGAACGGATGGCGGCGTAGGCGCTGCCCTCCACCCCCACCCTAGCCCTCCCCCGCTGCGCGGAGGAGGGGATCAGAGGCGATCCCGGATCGGTGCGTACTCCATAAGCAGAAAGCCGGCCTTGAATTCGGCGGCAATTGCCAACAGGATCGACGTAGAAGAAGCGGGGCGACTGCGGAACGAGTCGCCGCAGCGCAGCGTCGTATCAAAGAGGTGCCGCAAGTCCGCGGCAAGTGGAGTCGAGATGCAAATCCAGATCAATCACGGCAGTCACGTGCGAATCGCCCAGGACACTTCGGAAAGACTGGCCCAGTCCATCGAGGAATCGCTGTCCCAGTACAAGAACCAGGTCACCCGCATCGAAGTCCATCTCGCCGACCAGAACGGCGGCAAGCATGGCGAGGCAGACAAGCGCTGCACCCTGGAAGCCCGGCTCGATCACCTGCAGCCCGTCGCCGTGTCGCACGAGGCGTCGTCGATCAAGCTGGCGATCGATGGCGCGCTGAAGAAGCTCGACAGCGCGCTGAGTCATACCATCGGCAAGCGCCGGACGTTCTGACGTCCGCCTCTTCTCTTCCTGTGGGGCCGGTCTTCCTGTGGGGCCGGCTTTCCCAAGGGGATTTCCTTCGGTCACAGCCGGCCTTCGGAGGTGTCAGGCTAAAGCCTGACCTACGGCAAGAGATTCTCAGACGTTGTCGCCCTCGGTCGAGCTGTGCACCCCGCCGACCGCGGTTTCCTGCCCCCAGCGCCAGCCGAGCACGCGCGGATGATCTTCGCCGTGCTGGTTGATGTACTCGCGATGTTCCATCAGCGCGTTGCGGATGGCCTGCTTGGCATAGGCTGCGCGTGAACCGAGCTGCGGCAGACGGTTGATCACGTCCTGCACGAGGTGGAAGCGGTCGATGTCGTTCAGCACGCACATGTCGAACGGCGTGGTGGTGGTGCCCTCCTCCTTGTAGCCGCGGACATGGAAGTTGTCGTGATTGGTGCGGCGATAGGTCAGGCGATGGATCAGCCACGGATAACCGTGGAAGGCGAAGATCACCGGCTTGTCGCGCGTGAACAGGTCGTCGAAGTCGTTGTCGCTGAGCGCGTGCGGATGTTCGTTCGGCGACTGCAGCTTCATCAGGTTGACGACGTTGATGACGCGCACCTTCAGATCGGGCAGGTGCTGGCGCAGCAGATCGACGGCCGCCAGCGTTTCGAGCGTCGGCACGTCGCCGCAGCAGGCCATGACGACGTCGGGTTCGACGCCGCGATCGTTGCTCGCCCACTCCCAGATGCCGATGCCCGCCTCGCAGTGTCTGACCGCCTCTTCCATCGTCAGCCACACCGGCGCCGGCTGCTTGCCGGCGACGACGACGTTGACGTAGTTGCGGCTGCGCAGGCAGTGATCGGTGACCGACAGCAGGCAGTTCGCGTCGGGCGGCAGGTAGACGCGCACGATCGAGGCCTTCTTGTTCACGACGTGATCGATGAAGCCCGGATCCTGGTGCGAGAAGCCGTTGTGATCCTGGCGCCAGACATGCGATGACAGCAGGTAGTTGAGCGAGGCGATCGGTCGGCGCCAGCGGATCTCGTTGCATACCTTCAGCCACTTCGCGTGCTGATTGAACATCGAATCGATGATGTGGATGAAGGCTTCGTAGCACGAGAAGAAACCGTGGCGGCCGGTGAGCAGGTAGCCTTCCAGCCAGCCTTGGCATTGATGTTCGCTGAGCATTTCCATGACGCGGCCTTCGCAGGCCAGGTGATCGTCGTACGGAAATTTCTCCGCCATCCAGACGCGATTCGTTACATCGAGCACGTCCTGCCAGCGATTCGAATTGTTCTCGTCCGGGCTGAACAGGCGGAAGTTCTTCGACTCGAGATTCATCTTCATGACGTCGCGCAGGAACTTGCCCATGACGCGCGTCGCCTCGGCGTCGACGGCGCCGGGCTTCGGCACGTCGACGGCATAGGAGCGGAAGTCCGGCAGGCGCAGGTCGCGCAGCAGTTCGCCGCCGTTCGCATGCGGATTCGCGCTCATGCGGCGCCGACCTTGCGGCGCCAGTGCCGCCAGTTCGGGCTTGAAGCGGCCGTTGGCGTCGAACAGTTCCTCCGGCCGGTAGCTGCGCATCCACTGTTCGAGAATCCGGATGTGCTCGGGCTTCTGATGCATCTCGCCCATCGGCACCTGGTGTGCGCGCCACGAATCCTCGGCGCGTTTGCCGTCGATCTCCTTCGGACACGTCCAGCCCTTGGGCGAACGCAGCACGATCATGGGCCAGCGCGGCCGTTCCTGACTGCCGTCCCGACGCGCTGCCTGCTGGATTGTCGCGATCTCGTCGAGCGCCTGATCGAGCGCCGCCGCCATGAGCGGATGCATCTTCTGCGGCTCGTGACCCTCGACGTAGATCGGCGCGTAGCCGTAGCCGCGCAGCAACTGGTCGAGTTCCTCGTGGGTGATGCGCGCGAGCACCGTGGGATTGGCGATCTTGTAGCCGTTGAGATGCAGGATCGGCAGCACCGCGCCATCGGTCGCGGGATTCAGGAACTTGTTCGAATGCCAGCTCGTCGCGAGCGGACCGGTTTCCGCTTCGCCATCGCCGACGATCGCCGCCACGACGAGATCGGGATTGTCGAACGCCGCGCCGAACGCATGACTCAGCGCGTAGCCGAGTTCGCCGCCTTCGTGAATCGAGCCCGGCGTTTCGGGTGCGACGTGGCTGGGAATTCCGCCGGGAAAGGAGAACTGCTTGAACAGCGTCTTCATTCCGGCCTCGTCCTGCGGCACGTTGCTGTAGATCTCGCTGTAGGTACCTTCCAGCCAGGTGTTCGCGACGATCGACGGCCCGCCGTGACCGGGACCGATGATGTAGATCATGTCGAGATCGCGCTGCTTGATGACGCGATTCAGATGCACGTAGATGAAGTTGAGCCCCGGCGTCGTGCCCCAGTGGCCGACCAGGCGCGGCTTGACGTGCTCCTTGCGCAGCGGCTCCTTGAGCAGCGGATTGTCGTAGAGATAGATCTGACCGACGGAAAGGTAATTCGCTGCGCGCCACCAGGCATCCATGCCCTGCAACAGATCGGGGGACAATGCAGACATGGTGCGACGATCTCCACGGGACCCGGCGATTGCCGATCAGTGGCGATGGTCTTACGCCGCAACGAGGGCGGCAATATGAACAAACACGGTCGAGCTACGTGCTCGGCAACCGTGCAGGCAGGTACGGAATGCGCCGACCCGAAGCGGTGTCAGCGAGCGTCGTCCGTTGCAGCATCCTCTGCATGGACTTCGGCGGCAGCGGGTTCGACAGGCACGGCGGCAGCCGCCGCCAGGGCGCGATCCGACGGGAACGGCCCATCGTTCAGCTCGACCACGCAGCTCGCCGAGTGCAGCGCCGGACGCATGTTGGCGAGACTGCATTCGGAGAACACCGACTCGCTGGAGATCAGCGCCGGCGTCATGAGGAAGCGGCTCCTGGGCGTGCCCGTGCACTGTTTTTCGCCGTCGTGCGGCGCGCCGAGGATGTGCGCGATCTCATGCGCCGCGATCAGCGAATCCAGCCCCGAGTTGACGCTGGCCCGCGCCAGGCCGGTGCTGAAGTACGGACTGCAGAGCGTGCGCGTGTAGGCCAGGCCTACGCGACTGTCGTCGAGCCGGCGGCCCGTGAACAGGAAGGTGATCGCCTGCGACTGCCGATCCGCTTGCCGCATTCGCAGTCCGGCGAGTTGCGAGAGCAGCTGCGAAGCATTGGTGGAATCGGAGAGCCCCGCGGTCGCGGATGCGCCCGTATCGATGGAGGACACCTGGATCGCGACGCCGAGTTGCGCCACGAAGATGCCATCGACATTGTTCAGTCGCGTCAGGATTTCCTCGCGCGCCTGCTCGTCCGTCGCATAGCGTGCCCGGAACGCGGCGTCGCCGAGCGCCGCCACGTCGATCCGATAGCTGGCCGCGGGCAACTGCACCGCGCCGCCGTTCAGCTCATCTCGCAGTTCGCGATAGGTCGCGTTGACCGGGTCGCGCCCGCCGATCGTATCTGCAAGTCGATAGACGACCGTATCGCCCGCGTCCAGCGACGCGGCACTCGCGGCGTCCAGAATTTTCATGCTGTCGATGAGGAAGAGTTCGACACCGTCCCAGAACATGCCGCGCGCCGTTCCCGACGTGATGCTGATGCGCGCCCAGGAATTCGGCCGGCCTTCGACGACGCCGGCAAACAGTCCCACGCTGCTGCCGGCCGCAGCCAGCGCCAGTCGCTCGTTCGGCTGCAGACGCAGGTGGAAATCGCGACCGTAGGCGCGAAACCGCATCGACAGCGGACGCTCGTCGCTGTCGCGCACCGCCTGCGTCAGCGGCTCGAGCGTCTGCATCCGCTCGAAATGACGGATGCGCAGACCGCTCTCGCTGGTATTCGCGAAGACCGGCAGGGCCGCGATGGCACCGATGATCAAGCCGGCACACCAGGGACGCCGGCGCTGGATTACGGACATGGCTCACTCTAGGAAGGCCTGTATCCGAATCTTCGGCATCAGCGCAGAGTTTTGAACGAGGTGGTCCCTCAACCGCCGCGAATTCCGACGCGCATCACAGGCTGGGGGAAACCCGCAGATCGCATGACGAAGTATTAATAGGGAACTGCGTCACATGCCCCTTCTTCCTGTGGGGCCGGCTTCAGCCGGCTTCTTCCTGTAGGTCAGGCTTCAGCCTGACTCTGAAAGCGGCCGGCTGAAGCCGGCCCCACAGTAAGAAGCCCCCACCCTAACCCTCCCCCGCTGCGCGGAGGAGGGGATCAGACCTGCCGCTCTCAGCTTCCGTAACCCGGATTCAGCTCGATGATCTGCTTGCAGGTCTGTTCGTTGACGAAGTCGTGACCGATGACGTTCGGCAGGGTCCAGCGGTTCATGCTCGACTTGGCCTTGATCTCGGTGATGAAGTCGCCGAGCTTCGCGTGCGCGCCATCCTTGGACCTGGTGTTGCTGGAAACATTGCCGCCGGTCTGCTGCCAGTAGACCCAGTGCAGATGATCCGCGCGGTGGCCGTGGTGTTCGTCCGCGGCGGTCTGCGCCGTCTTCAGAACATCCTTCATGTCCTTCTTCGACTTGTAGGTGCCGCAGAAACACAGGCCGCTCACCGTCGGCGAACCCGCCTCGTACTTGTACATGGGCAGATAGCCGTTCTGGGGCGTGAAGCCTTTGTGAAACTCCGAGGCGAAGACCATGATGACCTTGCCGCGCAGGTCGTCGAGCGAGCACAGCGCGATGTTGCCGCTCTTGTTGTAGATGTAGTTCGCGTTGTTGCCGATGCTGCGGAAATCATCGAGCGCGGCGCCGACGTGTTCGGGGCAATAGGTGTGCGAAATGCGCAGGATCAGGAACTCGGTCGGATACGTCTTCACGTACGCCACCGCATCCTTGACGGCGGTCATGAACGAACCGCCGTACGCGCCCAGTGCGCCGGTCGATTTGCCGATCTTCGGCCACTTGAATTTCTCCATGGCGAAGTGACCCATCGTCGGTTCGACGACGCTCTTGCCCTTCTCGTCCTTGACCCGTTTCAGGAAGACGCGCACGTCGAACACGCGCGAGCCGGCGAACGCCTGGTTGTAGATGTTCGAACCCTGGCAGCGCGCATAGCGCTTCGGCGCGGCGACGCGACTGAGGCTGTCGCCGTAGACGCCGGCGTCATGGCTGGCCGGCAATACCATGTTGATCAACTGCGGATCGTTCTGGATCTTGCTCATCCACATGGCATTCGTCATCGGGAACTCCTTCGGGCTTGTCGGGCCGCAGCAGCGGTGCGGTTCTTGGTTTTAGGAGACAAGGCAGCCGCATCGACGGGCGATACGGCGGTCGACGGAGTTTCGACGGATTGTCGTCGCGCGGACCATGAACTGGCGCGCAGAAATCGAGAGGGAGGGAAAAGCTGGCGCGCGACGGATCGCGCGCCAGAAACATGACGCCCGGTCAGTGCTGCGACTTGACCAGTGCGCGGAACCGATGCAGCAGCGGTTCCGTGTAGCCGTTCGGCTGCGCGACCCCTTCGAAGACCAGCGCGCGCGCGGCCTGGAATGCCAGGCTGTTCTGCAGGTTGGCCGCCATGGGGCGATACAGCCGATCGCCGGCATTCTGCGAATCCACCTTCGCCGCCATGCGCGCCAGTGCCGCGTCCACCTGCTGCGGCGTGCACACCTTGTGCAGCAGCCAGTTGGCGATGTGCTGCGAGGAAATGCGCAGCGTCGCGCGGTCTTCCATCAGGCCGATGTCGTGAATGTCGGGCACCTTCGAACAGCCGATGCCCTGATCCACCCAGCGCACGACATAACCCAGAATGCCCTGCGCATTGTTGTCCAGTTCCTCGGTGATTTCGGCCTCGGACCACGACGCACCGGTGTGCAGCGGAATGGTCAGCAGCAGATCGAGCGCCGGCGTCGCACGCTTGGCGATCTCGGCGTGACGCGCGAACACGTCGACCTGGTGATAGTGCAGCGCGTGCAGCGTCGCAGCCGTGGGGCTCGGCACCCACGCGGTCGTGGCGCCCGCCTGCGGATGACCGACTTTCTGTTCCAGCATGTCGGCCATGCGATCGGGCGCGGCCCACATGCCCTTGCCGATCTGGCCCACGCCAGCGAAGCCGCACGTCAGGCCGATGTTCACGTTGCGATCCTCGTACGCCTTGATCCAGGTCGAGGCCTTCATCGCGCCCTTGCGGATCATCGGGCCGGCCTGCATCGAGGTGTGCATTTCATCGCCGGTGCGATCGAGGAAGCCCGTGTTGATGAACACGATGCGGCCCTTCACCGCTTCGATGCACGCAGCGAGATTGGCCGACGTGCGGCGCTCCTCATCCATGAGGCCGAGCTTGAGCGTGTGACGCGCGAGACCGAGCGCATCTTCGACGGCATTGAACAGGCTGTTCGCAAAGGCCGCTTCCTTCGGACCGTGCATCTTCGGCTTGACGATGTAGATCGAGCCGGCGCGGCTGTTGCGATGCCGGCCGAGCGCCTTGAGATCGTGCATGCCGATCAGCGACGTCACCATCGCATCGAGGATGCCTTCCGGCGCTTCGGAACCGTCCGCCAGCTTCACGGCGGGCGTGGTCATGAGATGACCGACATTGCGTACGAACAGCAGCGAGCGGCCCGGCAGCGTGATTTCCTTGCCGTCCTTCGGCGAGGTCCAGGTGCGGTCGGCCTCGAGCTTGCGGGTCATGGAGCGGCCGCCCTTGTCGAACGTCGCTTCGAGATCGCCGCGCATCAGGCCGAGCCAGTTCGAATAGGCCGCGGTCTTGTCCTCGGCGTCCACCGCGGCGACGGAATCTTCGAGATCGATGATGGTCGTCAGCGCCGCTTCCATCACGACGTCGGCGATGCCGGCCGCGTCATCGCGACCGATCGGATGCTGGCGGTCGATGACGAGTTCGATGCCGAGTCCGTGATGACGGAACAGCAGGCTCGACGGATTCGCAGCGTCGCCGCGATAGCCCGACAGCAGCGACGGATCCTGCAGCGCCGGCACCAGCGCGCCATTGACGACGCTGTAGCTCTTCACGTCCTTGTGCGAACCGCTCGCGAGCGGCAGCGCGCTGTCGAGAACCGCCTTGGCGCGTGCGATCACCTGCGCGCCGCGCTCGGCATCGTAGCCGCCGGCCCTGGCCTTGCCGGGCAGCGCATCGGTGCCATAGAACGCATCGTAGAGACTGCCCCAGCGCGCGTTCGCCGCGTTGAGCACGAAGCGATCGTTGAGCGAGGGCACCACGAGCTGCGGCCCCGCCATCGTCGCCACTTCGGCATCGACATTGCGGCTCTCGATCCTGAACGGCGCCGGCTCGGCGACGAGATAGCCCTGTTCGCGCAGGAACGACTGGTAGGCCGCCGCATCGATCGGCTGACCGCGACGCTGTTCGTGCCAGCGATCGATGGCCGCCTGCAGGCGATCGCGCTCGGCGAGCAGCGCACGATTCTCCGGCGCGAACTTCGCCAGGACGCCCGCCAGGCCCGACCAGAATGCATCGGCACTTACGCCCGTCCCCGGCAATGCCTTCTGTTCGATGAATGTCGCGAGCTGTGCTGCGACGGAGAGTCCCGCGCGATCGATCATGCTGGTCATCGTCAACCTCTTGCTGCAATTTTGTCCGGCAATTCGCCGGACATTTCTGCCGCAACGGCCCTGCGCTGCGGGGTCGCGATTACACCACCGGCCGCGGGAATGAATCTACCCGTGCGCCGCGCGATCCGCGTCTTTCTGTAGGTCAGGCTTCAGCCTGACGTTTTCAGGCCGGCTACAGCCGGCCCCACAGAAGCGCCTGCAGAAGGGTGTTAGTGTTTCGCACATATCCATTCCGGGGTTTTCGCATATGCATCCGCCACTCGACGAGACCCACGCGCCCGACGCCGCGAGCTGGGTCGCCAGCGCCGCGCGTCATCCCGACTTCCCCGTCCAGAACCTGCCGCTCGGATCGTTCTCGCAGCCCGGCGATACGCGCCGGCACGCGGGCATCGCCATCGGCGATCACATTCTTTCGCTGAGCCACATTGCATCGCTGCTGGAAGGCGACGCCCGACGCGCCGTCGACGCCTGCGGATCGGGGACATTGAACGGCCTGCTCGCGCTGGGCGCCGCGCCCCGCCGCGCCTTGCGCCGCGCCGTGTTCAGGCTGCTGACCGATCGCAATCAGGCGCATGCCGTGCAGCCCGCCCTGTTCGCCGCGAACGACTGCACACTGCACGTACCTGCGGAGGTCGGCGACTACACCGACTTCTATACCGGGATCCATCACGCGACCAACGTCGGCAAGCTGTTCCGTCCCGACCATCCGCTGCTGCCGAATTACAAGTACGTACCGATCGGCTATCACGGTCGCAGCTCGAGCATCGTCGCGTCGGGCACACCGGTGATCCGGCCGCGCGCACAGATCAAGGCCGCCGATGCGCCGCCGGTCTATCAACCCACGCAGCGGCTCGACTACGAACTGGAGATGGGCGTGTGGATCGCCGGTTCGAATGAACGCGGCGAGCCGATTCCGATCGCTCGCGCCGGCGAACACGTCGCCGGACTGTGCCTGCTCAACGACTGGTCGGCGCGCGACGTGCAGACCTGGGAATACCAGCCGCTCGGTCCGTTCCTCGCAAAGAATTTCCTGACGACCGTGTCGCCGTGGATCGTCACCCGCGAAGCACTCGCGCCGTATCGCATGGCGCAGCCGTCACGGCCGGAGGGCGATCCCGCGCCGCTGCCGTACCTGCTCGATTCGGCCGATCAAGCGGCGGGTGCGTACGCAATCGTGATGGAAGTCCATCTGCAGACATCGCGCATGCGCGACGCCGGCATCGCCCCGCATCGCCTGAGCCGCGGCCCGATGAGCGTCATGTACTGGACCGTCGCACAGCTCATCGCGCATCACACCTGCAATGGCTGCAACCTGCGTCCGGGCGACCTGCTCGGCACGGGCACGCTGTCGGGCGTCGACCCGTCGAGCTTCGGCAGTCTCATCGAACTGTCGGGCGGCGGCCGCCATCCGCTTCAGCTACCGGGCGGCGAAACGCGCACGTTCCTGCAGGAAGGCGACCGGCTCGTCATGACGGCCCATGCCGAAGCGCCGGGGCGGGTGCGGATCGGCTTCGGGGAGTGTGCGGGAGAGGTGGTGGCTTCCTCTTAAGAGGAAGATTGGTACGCAAGAGGCGCAAGGCGGAACGCAAAAAGCGCAAGAAGAAGTAAAAGCTTCTTTCGGACCTGCGCCTTTTGCGTTCCGCCTTGCGCTTTTTGCGTACCATTCCTATGCCAGCGCCTGCGCATGCCACCGCAGATGATCATCGATGAACGTCGCGATGAAGTAGTAGGAATGGTCATAGCCTTCCTGCAGGCGCAACGTGACCTGCTGGCCGGCTGATTTCGCGGCGGCGACGAAGCGTTCCGGCTGCAGTTCGCGCTGCAGGAAGGTATCGGCGCTGCCCTGATCGATGAGTACGTGCGCCTGCGACGGGCGCTGTTTCACCAGTTCGCAGGCGTCGTACGGGCGCCAGGCGTCACGGTCGTTGCCGAGGTAGGCGGTGAATGCCTTCTGTCCCCACGGCACCTGCGTCGGCGCGACGATCGGCGCGAAGGCGGAGACGGAGCGGTAGAGCTGCGGATGTTTCAGGTGCAGCATCAGCGCGCCGTGTCCGCCCATCGAATGGCCCGTGATGCCCTGACGATTCAGATCGGCATGGGCGAAGTTGTCTGCAACGACCTGCTGCAGTTCCTCGACGACGTAGCGATCCATGTGAAAGTGCGTCGACCACGGCGCCTGCGTGGCGCTGAGATAGAAACCGGCGCCCTGGCCCAGATCGTAGGCAGTGTCGTCCGGCACGCCTTCGCCGCGCGGCGAGGTGTCGGGCGCGATGATCATGATGCCGAGCTCCGCGGCGGTGCGCTGCAGGCCGGCCTTGGTCATCACGTTTTCCCAGGTGCAGGTCAGGCCGGAGAGATACCAGAGCACCGGCACTTTCCCTGTCTGGGGCGGCGAGAAGACAGCGAAGCGCATGGTGGTGCGGCACACGCTGGATTCGTGGTCGAACACGTCGAGTCTGCCGCCGAAGCAGCGCCAGGATGAAACGGTCTTGAGCATGGATCCGACTCCGCCAAAACAATTTGCCTGCGGGCCTCTTCCTGTGGGGCCGGCTTCAGCCGGCCTTGTTGGAGTCAGGCTGAAGCCTGACCTACAGAAGAGTCAGAACAGCACCACGCTGCGGATCGACTTGCCTTCGTGCATCAGATCGAACGCATCGTTGATCTTCTCGAGCGGCATCGTGTGCGTGATCAGTTCGTCGATGCGGATCTTGCGGTTCATGTACCAGTCGACGATCTTCGGCACATCGGTGCGACCGCGCGCGCCGCCGAAGGCCGTGCCCTTCCAGACGCGGCCGGTGACGAGCTGGAATGGGCGGGTGGCGATTTCCTTGCCGGCTTCCGCGACGCCGATGATGATCGACTGGCCCCAGCCGCGATGACAGCACTCCAGCGCCTGGCGCATGACGTCGGTGTTGCCGGTGCAGTCGAAGGAATAGTCGGCGCCGCCGCCAGTGAGTTCGACGATCTTCGCCACGACGTTTGCCGCACCGACTTCCTTCGGATTGACGAAGTCGGTCATGCCGAAGCTCTCGGCCATCGCGCGCTTGGCGGGATTGACGTCGACGCCGATGATTTTGTCGGCGCCGACGAGCTTCGCGCCCTGGATCACGTTCAGTCCGATGCCGCCGAGACCGAACACCACGACGTTCGCGCCGGCCTCGACATCGGCGGTGTAGATCACCGCGCCGACGCCCGTCGTGACGCCGCAGCCGATGTAGCAGATCTTGTCGAACGGTGCGTCCTCGCGGACTTTGGCCACCGCGATTTCCGGCATGACGGTGAAGTTGGAGAAGGTCGAGCAGCCCATGTAGTGATAGATGGGCTTGCCCTTGTACGAGAAGCGGCTCGTGCCGTCGGGCATCACGCCCTTGCCCTGCGTGGCGCGGATGGCCGTGCACAGGTTCGACTTGCGCGAAGTGCAGGTCTTGCACTGCCGGCATTCCGGCGTGTACAGCGGAATGACGTGATCGCCCGGCTTCACCGACGTCACGCCCGCGCCGACTTCGCGCACGATCCCGGCGCCTTCGTGGCCGAGGATCGAGGGAAAGATGCCTTCGGAGTCCTTGCCTTCGAGCGTGTAGGCGTCCGTGTGACAGACGCCGGTGGCCATGATTTCCACCAGCACTTCGCCGGCTTTCGGCCCCTCGAGGTCGAGTTCGACGATCTCCAGCGGCTGGTTGGCAGCGAAGGCGACGGCGGCGCGGGTCTTCATGGGTTTCTCCGGAAAGGCGGGGCCCGGATCATACCCCGCACGCCGGCGCCGTCGGCAGCTGCTGCGCCTACTTCAGGTGCTTGTCGTGATTTCAGAAAAGAAGATCTCCACGGGGGGCACGGGGAGCACGGGGCGGAAAACTTAAGGAGAGCTTCCTTTCAGATCCCCGTGTTCCCCGTGTCCCCCGTGTCCCCCGTGGAGTTCCTCTTCATCCGTTCAGTAGTGATCGAAACTGACCCTGAGTCCGCCGCCCTCCTCGGTCGGCGGCAATTCCTGCACGAAGCGGCGCGCGGTGCCGAGTTCCAGCGTGAGCGATCGATAGGTGTGCCGGCCGCGTTCGCGACTCGTCTCCACGTGCAGCACGTAGGTGCCGGCGGGCACGCGTTCGCCGGCATCATCGACGCCATCCCAGAACACGTTGTAGACGCCCGCGCCCGAGGTCGACATGGAACGCGTGGTCACGAGCCTGTCCGTGTGCGCCCGGTTCATCGACCACCAGAGGTAGTTGTCCTTCTGCCAGTCGGCGCGTTTGCCGACCAGCAGCAGGGTGCGCACCGGGCGGTTGTCCGGCGCAGTGATCCACATCGCCAGGTACGGCGAACGGAAGCTCGGATCGCGGATCAGCTGGCGTCGCGGCGCCGTGAAAGTGGCGAGCGCCTGCCAGCCGTCGGACCACGCAGAGGGTCCGGCGGACGATGCAACGGAAAATCTTTCGCGACCGGCATCGGTGACGCGGATCGAACCGTCATCGCGCGCGATGCGTGCAGCGACGCCGTGACGATTCGCCAGGTCGAGCGCCTTCTCTTCTTGCAGCACGAGCAGCGTGGTCGCCATGGCGTCGGCCTCCGCCGCGCTCGCTGCAATGACGCTGACCGAACGGCGCTGATCGACCGGCCAGCCGGTGAATGGCGACAGCGTGACGCTGTGTCGCGCACCCCGCACGAGCGGATCGCGCGGCCCGCGGCCGCTGGTCGCGATGCCTTCGTCACGCAGGTGCGTCGTCGCGACCAGCGGTGCGTTGTCGAAGGGCCGCGTGGGATCGGCGATGCCGACGCGCCAGCCGGCGGACTGCGGCGTCTGACCGCCGCAGCGGATATCGCCGCCGATGTCGACGAGTGCACCCGCCACGCCCTGCACGCGGCACGCAGCATCGAAGGCGCGATCCACGATCCAGCCTTTCGCGAGCGCGTCGAGCGAGAACAGGACTGCGTCCGGACGAACGATGGTTCGCGTGCGCGGATCGAACCCGACCTCGGCCGCCATCGTACGGGCGACAGCGTCCTGGAGTTCGATCCGCGACGGCAATTCGTGCACTGCCTGACGCCACAGGTTCAACGCCTGTCCCAGCCGTCCGCTGAACGCACCGGACGAAACACGCTGCCAGTGTTCGGCCAGCGAGACGACGTCGAACAGTTCCGCCGAAGCCTGATGGCGCGAGGCGCGATTCAACTGCGAAAGCTCGCTGTCCGGGTCGCGGTGATCCAGCACGCGCCGCAAGCGGTCGATCTCGGCACGTACGGCGAAGGCCGCTTCCTGCGCGACGCGCAGCGATTGCGCCGTAAAGGCCAGCAGCATGCGTGTGCCCAACACGCACTCGTCCCGGAACACGAACGCGCCCGCATCGGCGGCGGGCACTTCCAGCGCGGGCATGGGCGGCGGCAGCGTCTCGAACGGCATGTCAGTGCACCGTCAGCGAGAACAGTGTCCACATGCCGGCGGCGCTCACGAGGGTCAGCAGCAGCGCCGTGCGCAGTCGGAAACGCATGCTCAGGAAGATGAGATAGCCGATCAGCGACAGCACGATCAGCAGCACGGCCACCACGTCCACCAGCAGCCGCCACGACGGACTGGCGCGTTCGGCGCGATGCAGTTCATTCATCACCAGCGTCGCAGGCGCAGGTTCGATGACGATTTCGAGCCGGCCCGTCGGCAGATTGACGCGTACATCCGTCAGGCCGCGTACGCCCTGCAATCTCGCGAACACATCCGGGCCGGCGCGATCGCCCGAACTGTATTCGCCGCGCAGCGCGGCGTGAGCTGCGGCGATCTCCGCCAGCACCGCGCCCGGATCGTCGGCGAGTTCGATCCGCTTCACTGCCTGCGGATCGAGCTGCACGGTCTTGGTCACGGGCGCCGGCGGCTCACCCTCGGTCCACTGCGGATGATTCAGCAGCAGGCCGGTGACGGAAAAGAAACACAGCGCGAGGAAAGCGATGGCCGACAGCCAGCCGTGCAGCAGTCGGCAGTAACGGTGGAAATCCTGGGTCGAGATCATCAGGCCACGACCGCCAGCGCGCGGCGTGCGCGCTGGCGGTAACGGATGCACTCCTGTGCATAGCGCCGGTACATGGCGGGGTCGACTTCCTCGCTCTCGCAGCACGGCAGCAGCAGCGCGCCTTCGGACGTGAAGTTGCCGTCCCATGCCATCAGCGCCTCGTCCGGGAAGCCGGGATCGTAGGTCGCGAGCTTCGCGTCCGGCATCGCATCGAAATACGCGCACAGATTGATGCCGGTCTCGCTCATGAGTTCGAACGGCGGCTCGCTTTCGAAATCCCAGGCGGGCTCTTTGCGGCTCATGTGATCATCCCCGAACCCAGCCGTGCGCCTCGTTGTCGCGCAGGCCGCCGCTCTGGAGATAGGCGAGCCTGGTGCGCTCCAATGCGTCGGCCGGCAGCGCGTTGCGCTGCGCATTCACGTCCACGTTGTAGAGCTTCGCCGCGTTGAGGCCGAAGATCCGCGCCTTGTCCTCGTCGGTGATCTTCCTGTAGCCGTGCTTCTCGCACATCTCATCGGAGATCTGGAAGCGCTGGAAGGCTTCGATGGACCACTGCGGCGAACCCCACCACAGGCAGTCGGTGCCCCACACCACGTGATCGGCGCCGTAGGTCTTGATGTTCAGACCCATGCCGTGCATCGCCATGACCGGATCCTGCACGACCAGCGTGTTGAAGAACGAGCCGATCTCCGGATAGACGTTGTTGACCTGCGGATTCCTGCGCTTGATGTCCATCAGGATCCTGTGCCACAGGAAGTCGCCGGTCTCCGGGTTGTACTCGTTCATCTCCTTCCAGTTCTCGCCGTCGGAAGAACCGTGCTTGAGCGCGGAGTGATAGATGACGAAGTTGACGTCCGGATTGCGCAGCGCCGCCAGCTCCACATCCTTCGGGTTCGCCAGATGACCGAGCTTCTTCGACTGGTAGCTGTAGCCCTTGTGCACGCTGAACAGCTTCTTGCCGCGCTTCTTCGACTCCTCGATGAACCACTGCGCGTTCTCGTCGTCGAGCTGGAAGCCGTTGCCGGTGCGCGCCGGGTCGGTGTGGCAGTACCACTTCCAGGAATCGATCTTGTAGACATCGAGTTCGCGTTCCATCTGTTCGAGGGTCGCGGCCTTGTCGATCGTGTTGGTCTGCGTATTCCAGTAGTGGTTCGGCGCGAGGTTGCCCTGGCTCAGTGCGCGTTGTGAGCCGGCCATCGCGTTGATCTCGTTGCGGCTCTTCGCCATCAGCCATGACGGCAGGATGGCCCCGCGCGGCGTGCGTTCGGCATCGACCAGCACGCGGCCGTCCGCGGCGCGCTGCTCTTCGCGGCTCGGCACGCCCGAGATCACGACCATCGCGGTCTCGGAATCGAGAAACATCTCCTTCACGAAGGTCTTGAACGAATAGGCCTCGACGTCGTTCTTGAGATCGAAGCCCATGTTCTTCGCGGTTTCGGAATTGCGGAAGTTGAGCGCAATGCCGTTGGAGTAGTGAGCCTGCACGTCGATGATGAAGTACTTGCCCTTCCTGCCGCCGGTCAGCTTTTCCTGCACGGCCGCGAGACTGAACTGTTCTTCCCTGTCGATATCCCACACGGCACCGAATACGCGGTTCTGCGCCAGCAACGCTGTCGTGATGCCCAGCGACGAGGCCATGTAGGCGCGACGGGACATGTTGAGCTTCTTCGCATTGGCCGTGCCCATCTCCATCGTCAGGGCTTCGACCTGCTTCTGTTTCTCCGTCTGCGGACGGGGCAGGAATTCCTCGTTCGACACGACCTGCGTCGGAATCGGCGAGTCGATGCCGAGCGAGCGATCGCGATCACCTTTGCGGATCCACATGATGAGTTCCCCCGACATCCGATTCTTGCAAGGAGCCGCCGCGCGGCAGGCTTTCCAGACGCCGGGGGATCTTGTCACGCTCCTGCATGAAGGTTTCATAAGTGTTGCCAACGGGGCCGACAACCCCGACCGTCTGCAGGCGTTGGCCGCGAATGCATTGGCAGCGCACCGCTGTCTGCATTCGGCGTCGGGTTCTGACAAGTCGCGCGGCTGACGCACAAGGTGACAATCCTCGTCACGTGACGCGCGTAGTCCGTCGTGGCCTAAGTGATTGATCCAGATGAAACGGGCGCGTCTGGCACGCTCGTTGCTCTGTCATCGTCGAACCGACAACAAAGGTACGTGCCGTGGAACCGACCTGTGAAGTGATCGGCTGGCTGCTGGACGAAGGCGCCGGGGGCCAGGTGCTGATCCGCGAAAACAACGGCGACATCTCGTCGCAGGCGGCCAGTCCCGACAGCGCCTTCGGACACTTCGCCGTCCAGACCGGCGCCTTCCGTCGCGGCAATCCCATCATCGATCCGCGCACCATGGAAACGGTCGGCTACGAGATGGAACGGATCAGCGCAGTAGCCGATCGGCTCCTCCTGTAGGTCAGGCTTGTAGGTCAGGCTTCAGCCTGACTCCTCAGAGGCCGGCTGAAGCCGGCCCCACAACCCATCGCTCCCGCATGCGCGGTACCCTGTGCCCGCATGACAGCCACAGCAACCATCGAACCGCACACCGGCCGAACCGGATGGCTGCATCGTCTGCGGCTCTACGCGCAGCGGATCGTCCTGGTGCTGCTGGCGCTACTCATCGGCGCACTCGGCATGCGTGCCTGGATGTCGCGCAGCACGCCGGATCTGCAACCGTGGCATCGACTGGTCCCCGAAGAACTCGATGCCCGGGCGCTCGATGCTGCGGACTGGTCGCAGTACGTCGCAGCGGAGAACCACCTCTTCGCCGACGTCGCCCGCGACATGGAACACGCGGTCGCGCCAGACGAGCGCGCGCACTTCAATCGCTACAATCCCGACAGCCCGGTGTATCCGGAACGGTTCGCGACCCGCTGGAACCGTTCCCATGTCCTCGAACCCGAGGCAGCGGCGGTCGGCGTCGTCGTCCTGCTGCATGGACTGACCGATTCGCCGTACTCGATGCGCCATCTCGCCGAGGACTATCGACGTCGCGGCTTCATCGCACTCGTCCCGCGCCTGCCGGCGCATGGCACCGTGCCCGGCGCGCTCACGCGCATCGAATGGCAGGACTGGACGGCCGCCACCCGCATGGCGATGCGCGAAGCAGCGCGACGATCGCACGGCAGCCTGCCGGTGCATCTCGTCGGCTATTCCAATGGCGGCGCGCTCGCCGTCAAGTACGCGCTCGATGCGCTGGAGAATCCGGCGCTGCCGCAGGTCGAGCGGCTGGTGCTGCTCTCGCCGATGATCGGCGTCAATCGCAGTGCGCGCTATGCGGGCATCGCCGGCTGGCCCGCGATCCTGCCGCCGTTCGCGCGCACTGCCTGGCTCGACATTCTTCCGGAGTTCAATCCCTTCAAGTACAACTCGTTCCCGGTCAACGCCGCGCGACAGTCCTACCTGCTGACGGACGCGGTGCAGCGGCAGCTGCTGCGATTGAAGGCGAGCGGCGATCTCGCACGGCTGCCGCCGGTGCTCACGTTCCAGTCGCTGGTCGATGCCACCGTGATCGCCTCGGCCGTGGCCACGGCCTTCTACGCCCACCTGCCGGCGAACGGCAGCGCGCTGGTGCTGTTCGACATCAATCGCGAAGCGAACCTCGAACCCTTCCTGCGCCAGGGCGCGCTGGTCGCGCCATCGGCCATGCTGGGCGCGGCGCCGCGCAACTATGGCGTGACGATCGTCACCAATGCCGGGCCGAGGACGCTCGAGATCGTCGCCCGCACGACAGCGGCGGGCGCATCGCAGGAAATCATTCGACCGTTGAACCTGCGATATCCGGCGGACGTGTTCTCGCTGTCGCACATCGCCCTGCCGTTTCCGGAAAGCGATGGCCTGTACGGACGCACGCCGGACCCCGCCGAGAACTTCGGCGTCGCGCTCGGGACGCTGGGAATGCGCGGCGAACGCGGCGTGATGGCCGGCGGTCTCGACATCACCACCGTGCGCCTGGGCAGCAATCCGTTCTTCGCCTACGTGATCGAACGCACCGCGGCGGCGGCCTCCGCAGACTAGCGCGATGTCGTCCGACGCATCGGCATCGAATCCGCCCCTCGCCCGCATCGCGCGGTTCCTGGAGCGCGTTCCCTGGCTGATACCGTCGATCAGTTTCGTGTCGGGCGTCGTCGGCTTCGCGATGGTGAAGCGCGGCGCGGACCTCGCACGAATCATTGCGATGATCGCGCTGGCCGGCTGGGTATGGCTGCTCATCGAGCCGCTGGTGCGGCGTTACCTGGAGCGGCGGCGCGCAGGGATCGGCAAGTTCGTCTCCAATTTCCTGACGCAGTCGCTGCAGCAGGAAATGCTGTTCTTCGCATTGCCCTTCATGGTCGGCGCGACGCAGCTGGACGCGGGGCAGATCGCCTTCCTGGTGATTGCCTGCATCGCCGCGCTGCTGACCGCGCTCGATCCGCTCTATGAACGCTGGATCGCTGCACGCGCCGCGAGCCGCCTGCTGTTCCACGCGTATTGCAGCCTGATCGCGGCGGTCGTGGTGCTGCCGATGGTCGTGCATCTGTCGCTGGAGCAGGCGCTGCCCTTTGCGCTGGGCGCCGTGGGCGTCTGGCTGCTGCTCACGGCGCCGATGTCGCTGCATTCGCTGCGTTCGATGCGCCTGAAAGCAGCATGGATCGCCTGCTCCGTGGCGGCGCCACTGCTGGTCTGGTCGCTGCGGGCCCATATTCCGCCGGCAGGACTGGCGGTGACGCAGGCCGTGGTCACGCAGTCCATCGACGAACTGACGCCCGGCGCGCGGGTGCGGGTGCTGTCGCAGGCGGAACTCGGCGCGGGCGTGATCGCGTTCGTCGCCATCCGCGCACCGAGCGGCGTGGCGCAGTCGATCGTCTTCGAGTGGCGTCATCGCGGCTCCAGCGAACTCATCACCTCGCAGATCCATGGCGGCAACGACAGCGGCTGGCGCACGTACTCGCGCAAGCAGTCGTTTCCGGCCGATGCGCGCGGACGCTGGTTCGTCGATGTCCGCACACCGCAGGGGCAACTGCTCCGACGCCTGCAATTCACCGTCACGTGAATCTGGCGGCGGGACCGGCAATCCCCTGTGCCGTTCGCGCCGGCTTTTTGCATAGAATGCCCGTCCGCTGGCTGCCTGCGAGTTGAGCCTTCGTGAACAGGAAATCCATCGTCATCGCCGCGGCGGCGATTGCACTGCTCGCCCTTCTCGCGTGGTGGCTCTTCGGTCGCGAAGAGCAGTCCGATGTCATCACCCTGCACGGCAACGTGGACCTGCGCCAGGTCGATCTGCCCTTCAAGGACAGCGAACGCATCGCCGCGGTACTGGTCGAGGAAGGCACCCCGGTCAAGGCCGGCGACGTGCTGGCGCGGCTCGACACCAGCCGGCTCCAACCGCGCGTACGCCAGGGCGAAGCGCAGGTGACCGCGCAGTCGGAGCTGCTGCGCAAGTTGCGCAATGGCGCGCGGCCGGAGGAAATCGCCCAGGCGCGCGCCGCCGTCGCTGCGGCGGAGGCCGAAGCGGCCAATGCGCGCAGCCAGATCGACCGGCTGCAATCGATCAGCGATGCGTCGAAGGGTCGCGCCATCAGCACCACGGATCTCGAAGCCGCAGCGACGCAGGCACGCATGAGCGAAGCCCATGCGAAGAACGCGCGCGAGGCACTCGCGCTGCTGCTGGCAGGCACGCGCAAGGAAGACATCGAACAGGCCCAGGCGCAGCTCGATGCCGCCGAAGCCGATCTCGCCCTGCTGCGCCAGCAGCTGCAGGATGCGGAACTGGTGTCGCCGACCGACGGCGTCATCCGCAACCGGCTGATGGAGCCCGGCGAACTCGCCACGCCGCAGCGACCGGTGTTCTCGATTGCAATCGCCAGGCCGAAGTGGGTGCGCGCCTATCTCAGCGAACCCGACCTCGGGCGCGTCAATGTCGGCATGGCGGCCAGCGTCACCATCGACGCCGATCCGAAGCAGCCCATCGCCGGCACGGTGGGATTCATCTCCTCGACCGCGGAGTTCACGCCGAAGACCGTGCAGACCGAAGAACTGCGCACCAGCCTCGTCTACGAGGTCCGCATCCTGGTGCAAGACCCGGACGACCGGATGCGACTGGGCATGCCGGCAACGGTACGCATCGACACCACCGCGAAGACGGCAGCGCCCGCCGCGGGCTGAATGCCATGACCGCGCCCCGTCACGGCGTCGCGATCCAGGCACGCGAGGTGTCGAAGCGGTTTGCGCGCGGCAAGACCGACGTCGTCACGGCGCTGGACCAGGTGTCGTTCGAAGCGCAGCACGGATCGCTCACCGCGCTGGTCGGCCCGGACGGCGCCGGCAAGACCACCCTGCTGCGACTGGCCACCGGCCTGCTGCGCGCGGATGCCGGCACGCTGACGGTCCTCGGTCTCGACGTCGCGACGCATCCGCAGGAGATCCAGAACCGCATCAGCTACATGCCGCAGCGCTTCGGCCTGTACGAAGACCTGAGCGTGCAGGAAAACCTCGATCTCTATGCCGACCTGCACGGCGTCACTGCACAGGAACGTGCCGGGCGCTATCCGCGACTGATGGAGATGACGGCGCTCGCGCCGTTTCGCGACCGGCTCGCCGGCAAACTGTCGGGCGGCATGAAGCAGAAGCTCGGCCTCGCCTGCACGCTGGTGCGCTCGCCGGATCTGCTGCTGCTCGATGAACCGACCGTGGGCGTGGATCCGCTGTCGCGGCGCGAACTGTGGTCGATCGTGGCCGGGCTGGTCGAAAACGAAGGACTGTCCGTGCTGGTCTCGACGTCGTACATGGACGAAGCCGAACGCTGCTCGCACGTCATCGTGCTGCACGAAGGCCGGACCGTCGCACTGGGTCCGCCGCAGGATCTCAGCGCGCGGGCGCGCGGTCATTCCTTCATAGCCACGGCATCAATGCAGGAGTCGGCCCGCTCGCTGCAGGCGCGACTGATGGACATGCCCGAGATCATCGACGCCGTGCCCCATAGCGGCCACGTGCGCACGGTGATGCGCGAAGCACACGCGGCGAGCGTGCCGGACGTGCGGTTCGACCCCGTGGAACCGGACCTGGAAGATGGACTGATGATGCTGCTGCGGGCGCAGGCCAGCGTGCCGCCGGCCGCGGCCGCTGCCATCGAACTGGCCTCGGCGAGGCCCACCAGCGATTCCGAAATCGTCATCGAAGTGCACGACGTGGTGCGCAAGTTCGGCGATTTCACGGCCGTGAACCGCACCAGCTTCGATGTGCGGCGCGGCGAAGTGTTCGGACTGCTCGGCCCGAACGGCGCCGGCAAGACCACGACGTTCCGCATGCTCTGCGGCCTGCTGCCGGCGACCAGCGGCACATTGCGCGTGGCCGGCGCGGACCTGCGCCGCGCGCGCGCCGAGGCGCGCCAGAACGTCGGCTACGTGGCGCAGAAATTCTCGCTGTACGGCGATCTCAGCATCCGCGAAAACCTGGAGTTCTTCGCCGGCGCCTATGGCTTGCGCAACTCGCGCCTCAAAGCGCGCATCGACTGGGCGCTCGACAATTTCGATCTGCGCGAACGCGAATCGGCCGCTGCCGGCCTGCTGCCCGGCGGTTTCCAGCGCCGGCTGGCCATGGCAGCGGCGCTGCTGCACGAACCGCAGATCGTCTTTCTCGACGAGCCCACCAGCGGCGCCGATCCGCTGGCGCGCCGCGAATTCTGGCGACGCATCACGGCGCTCGCCGACCACGGCACGACCATCGTCGTCACCACGCACTTCATGGAAGAGGCCGAATACTGCGATCGCATCATGATCCAGGACGCCGGCCGGATGCTCGCCATCGGCACGCCGGAGGCAGTCCGGGCGCACGCGGCGGAAGACGGCGCGCCGGCGCAGACGATGGAAGACGCCTTCATCGCCATCGTCGCGAATGCACGCCGGCAGGCGCAGGACGCCTCATGACCCAGCCCGCCGCCACATCGCGCCTTGCCGATGCCCTTTCGTGGCGCCGGCTGGTCGCGCTGACGCGCAAGGAATCGCGGCAGCTGGTGCGCGACCGGAGCAACCTGATGGTGGGACTGTTCCTGCCGCTGCTGCTGATCCTGATCTTCGGCTACGGACTGTCGTTCGACGTGAAGAACGCGCCGCTTGCCCTCGTGACCGAAGACACATCGCCGACGGCGCAGGACGTGCTCTCGGGTTTCTATCTGTCGCCCTACTTCTCGCCGGTACCGCTGGTATCGATGAGCGACGCCCTGCAGCTGCTGCGCGAGCGGCGGGTGGACGGCATCGTCTACGTGCGCGCGGATTTCTCGCGGCGCCTGGCGCGTGGCGACGCCACCGTCCAGGTACTGGTGAACGGCGTCGATGCAAATCGCGCGCGCGTGATCGAGGCCTATGCGCAGGGCGCGATCGGTTCGTGGGCGGCCAAGCGCGCCTCCTCGGGCGAGCCCACGCTCGCGCCCGCGATCACGCTCGAATCGCGTCAATGGTTCAACGAGGCCAACAACAGCCGGCACTTCCTGGTGCCGGGACTGATCGTGCTCATCATGACCCTGAACGGCGCGCTGCTGACGTCGCTGGTGATCGCACGCGAATGGGAACGCGGCACGCTCGAATCGCTGTTCGTCACGCCGGTGCACGCCACGGAGATCGTCATCTCCAAGCTCGTGCCCTACTTCATGGTCGGGCTGGCGGGACTCATCATGTGCCTGCTGTCGGCGAAGCTGCTGTTCTTCGTGCCCATCCGCGGCTCGCTGCTGCTGATCGTCTTCACGTCCATGCTCTATTTGCTGGTGTCGCTGACGACCGGGCTGCTGATCTCGGCGGCGACGAAGAACCAGTTCCTGGCCAGCCAGATCGCATTGATCGTCGGCTTCCTGCCGGCGCTGATGCTGTCGGGTTTCATTTTCGACCTGCGCAGCGTGCCGGCGGTGGTGCGCGGCATCAGTCACGTGCTGCCGGCGACCTACTACGTCGAGGCGCTGCAGACCCTGTTTCTCGCCGGCAATGTGCCGGGCCTGCTGATCCGCGACTGCGCCGTCCTCGCCTTCGCCGCCGCGGTGCTGCTGGTGCTGACGCGCGTGAACATCCGCAAGGAGCTGGCATGAACGCCGCGCTGCATCGCATCGCCACGCTCATCCGCAAGGAGCTGATCGCGGTTCTCAAGGATCCGCGCAGCCGGCTGGTGCTGTTCCTGCCGATCTTCCTGCAGTCGCTGCTGTTCGGCTACGCGGCCACGTTCGATCTCAACGAAGTGCCCTACGCGCTGCTCGACCGCGACCGCAGCCAGGCCTCGCGCGATTTCGTCGCGCGCCTGGACGGCACGACCGTCTTCAATCGCGTGGCCATCCTGAACAATGCCCGCGACATCGATGCCGCGATCGGCCGCAAGGAGGCGATCCTGGTGGTCCAGATTCCCGACGATTTCGAGCGCCGCATCCAGTCCGGCCAGGGCGCCACCGTGCAGGCCATCACCGACGGCCGCAACTCGAATACCGCCGGCATCTCCACCGCCTATCTCTCGGCGGTCGTCGAACGCTTCAATGCCGACTGGAGTGCCGCGCACGGACACGCGGCAGTACCGCTGCGGGTGGAAACACGCGCCTGGTACAACCCGAACCTGGAAACGCGCTGGAACATGATCCCCAGTCTCATTGCCGCGCTGAGCTTCCTGCAGACGCTCATGCTCACGGCACTGTCGGTGGCGCGCGAACGCGAACAGGGCACCTTCGATCAGTTGCTGGTCACGCCGCTGCGGCCGCGCGAGATCATGATCGGCAAGGCGGTGCCGCCGATCCTGATCGGTCTCACGCAGTCCACCATCATCCTGCTGGTCGCGCGTTTCTGGTTCGGCATTCCGTTCCAGGGTTCGCTGCTCACGCTCTACGTCGGCCTGCTGCTGTTCACGACCGCGTCGGTCGGCGTCGGGCTGGCGCTCTCCGCCTACTCCGCGACCATGCAGCAGGCGATGCTCTACACGTTCGTGCTGCTGATGCCGATGATGCTGCTGTCGGGCCTCACCTCCGCGATCAGCAACATGCCGACGGCCATGCAGTACCTCACGCTGGCGAATCCGCTGCGCTATGCCATCGAGATGGTGCAGCGGATCTATCTCGAAGGTGCGGGATTCGAGTGGGTCTACAACGACATGTGGCCGCTGATCCTCATCGCCGTGCTGACGCTTCCCACGGCCTCGTGGCTGTTCCGCCACCGGCTGGTGTAATGCAGGTGTCCCATGCTGACCCGTAAATTCCTGCTCGCCGCTTCGTCGCTGTGCATCGCCGCCTGCGCGGTCGGCCCCTCCTTCGAGCCGCCGCAGGCGCAGCTACCCGAACAGTGGCAGGGCGCGGCCGACGTACAGTCCGTCGACGCCGAATGGTGGAAGCAGTTCGGCGATCCCACGCTCGATGCACTGATCGGGCGTGCGCGCGCCGGCAATCTGGATCTGAAGATCGCGGGACTGCGGGTCGCGCAAAGTCGCGTGCAGCGCGCCATCGCCACGGGCGAGCGCTGGCCCGGCGTGAGCGCCAACGCGGGCTACCAGCGCCGTCGCGAGAGCGAGTTCGGCGTCACGACCCGCATGATCGACATCCTGGCGCCGGCCGGCGCTGCGCGCGATCAGATCATCGAGGCCCTGGCGGAACCGTACGACGTCTACCAGGCAGGCTTCGACGCCGCATGGGAACTCGACCTGTGGGGTCGCGTGCGACGCGCGGTCGAATCTGCCGATGCCAATGTCGCCGCCGGCCAGGAAGCCTTTCATGACGTGGAGCTGACCCTGGTCGCCGAAGTTGCACGCACCTATCTGGAACTGCGGGGCGTGCGCGACCAGCTGCGCATCGCGCGTGACGATGTCGCCTCCGGCACCGACGAACTGGAACTCACCGGATACCGCGTCAAGGGCGGACTGGTCAGCAACCTCGACCTGAGCACGCAGCAGGCGCAGGTGGCGACGGTGCGCTCGCAGATTCCGCCGCTCGAACATCAGGAGGCGGCATTGCAGAATGCACTCGCCCTGCTCGTCGGCGCCGATCCCGCCTCGCTGAACGCCGAACTGGCTTCGACACCGGCGACGAACGCACTACCGCAGGTCGCGCCGGGCGGCATTCCTTCCGAACTGGCGCGCCGTCGTCCCGATATCCGTCGCGCCGAAGCACAGCTGCACGCCGCCACGGCGGACATCGGCGTGGCCGTGGCGGACCTGTATCCGCGCTTGTCGATCACGGGAAGTTTTTCCCAGCAATCGCTCGACGCCTCCGACTTCGGCGACTGGGGCGCGCGGCAATGGGTCATCGGCCCGAGCCTGACGCTGCCGATCTTCCAGGGCGGTCGTCTGCGTTCCGTGGTCGAGCTGCGCGAACTGCAGCAGCAGGAAGCCGCCGTGAACTACCAGCGCACCGTTCTCGGCGCGTGGCACGAGATCGAGAATGCGCTCGCGGCGTATGCGGCCGAACAGCGTCGCCATCAGGAACTGGCGCAAGTCGTCGCCGCCAGCCGCGACGCCTACGAGATCGCGCACGTGCGATACGAGCATGGACTGGTCAACTACCTGGTCGACCTCGACGCCCATCGCTCGCTGCTGCAGGCGGAACGCGCCTTCAGCGAGAGCCGCACGCAGATCGGCGTGCGGCTGGTGGCGCTGTACAAGGCGCTGGGCGGCGGATGGAGTGAAGGGCAGTGATGTAGGGGTGGGCTTCAGCCTACCCCAGGCCGGCTGAAGCCCAATAATGGGATGGACCCGTCCCCCCCTTTGATCCGGCGACATTGAGTGCGCCAGCATGAG
>CALMII010000017.1 GCA_937864115.1 uncultured Steroidobacter sp.
GCCACCCCGGCGTGCAATGAGAATCCGCCCGCGGTGGCAACGGAGCGATGATCGTCCGTCTCCGGCCTCGCCGGCAGGGTCTGCAACGTGAACAGCTTCTGTCCCGCCCGCGGGCCGAGTGCGATCCGATACGTGATGGAGGGGCCGATCAGATCATCCAGCACGCCGGCCTCCCCATCGCGGGTCAGCCAGGCATGCTCCGTGTCCCGCTCCACCACGCCGCGCTTCTCCAATAACCGCCCGACGCGCGCGGCGATTTGCTCCACCAGCGTCTGCAACTCCGTGCGACTCGGCGCCGGCAGCGAACGGAATACCGCTGACGCTGACGTCCCCGCCGGCAAGTACACACCATCGAGGAAGATCATGTGGAAGTCCGGAGATCGTGCGGTAGACGGTGCGCAAGACTTGCGTGAGTGACTCAGGGTCCGTGGCCAGCAGGAATCGCAGTGCATCTGGCAGCGACAACACCCACTGTCGCAGGGGTCGTTCCGGCAGCACTTCATCGGCCAGCAGCGCCGCGCTCTCAACCATCCGTCGCGCACCGCACGACGGACAGAAGCCGCGCTTCTTGCAACTGAACGCCACCAGCTTCCCGGCGTGGCAGTGCTCACAGCGCAGGCGCAGGAATCCTTCTTCCAGCCGGCCGCACTTCAGATAGGCGTCGAACTCCTCCTGCACGTAGCCCGGCAACGCGCGGCCTTGCTGCACGCGCAGTTCGCGCAATGCTGGATAGTGCTGCTCGACGAGGCGATACAGCAGCGTGCTTTCAGGCCGATGCCGCGCATAGCCGGGCGGCTCGATGAAAGAAGGCGGGCGCGTCCGCCGCGCGCAGGCGGCAGACATGAGAGGCGTCCCCGAATCCCGCGAGGACCAAGGAGGCTATGCCATGCAGATGTTATGCAGTGGGCAAGAATTTGCCGGCTTCACGGAGAAATGCACATCTTCCGGCGCGTGCAGATGTGACATCGGGCAGGGGGCGGGTTTACACCCGCCGCCCTCCCACATCCCCGTAGGTGCGGTTCCGCATACAGCGGCTCGGATCAGCAGAATCTCGCGACGTAACTGGCAGGATCAAGTCGGCAGTTATCGCTGATCGCCCCAGGCAGTTCGAACATGCGTGGTCCTTGCCGGAACTGAAACAGGCGACAGAGAACGAAATGTGCCGGTTCGGTTTGCGATAGAGCCAGTTCCGACCTGGAGACGAAGAAAGGCGCTTCGCGTCCGAACGCAGTCGTCTTTACCTCGATAAGTCTCTCGCGACCGCTGGGTTCGAATGACAGCACGTCGTAACCCAGCCCATCACCCTTCGACACCGAGACACGATCGACACGATCTGCCAGATGCTTCGCGCCCAATGCATGCAGCCGATGCTGCTCGTAAGCAACGATGAAATCTTCACCTGCGGCGCCGAGCGTGCGATTCCGCGTCTCCAGCGCCAAGTAGTCGCGCTTGATACCCTGCTGCCGTCGTTCGTATCGGGCGGGCTCTTCACGTACGAGTCCCGGCACGGGCGCAGGCACGAGCAGGCTGGCATAGTCCACCACCGTTGGCGTCACTGCCGGCTGTTCTACGGACTGGAGAGCCAGCGTATCGAGGCGCGCGTCCTGCGCCATCCGCTCCACGACAACGTCGTAGAGCAGATCCTGGTAGTTTCCGAGCGGCTTGTAACCCGGTATCCAGGGCACACGGAGTTCAAGCAGGATGGCGCTGATGTTCTGGTGCTTGCGCTCTATCGAGCCATCCGTTCTGGCATCGAGTTTGGAGCGAAGCGCGACCCGATGAGCCGTCTTGTTGTACGCCTGCCCGGCCAGCTGCATTGCCAACATCTGGAGGTAGTCCGCGACGATGGTTTCCACCTCTTCGCGTGACCATGCCGTACCCCTGTTTGCCATTGCTGGGTTCAACGATTGTTCTTTGTAGTCACGTGCCTGCGCCTGAGACCTGTGCGACCTGCTCGTCGACAAACGACTTGAGGGAATCCGGAAGCGAAATGTTCATCGTGCCCATGCGCCTGATCGTAGGAAGCTCGGCAAAATTCGGCAAGGCAATGGCGCGATCAGCCGTGGTCGGCGACGAAGGGGCTGCATGGGGGAAGTGTCAGGCTGAAGCCTGACCTACATGAAGAGACGTGGCGGAAGGGGTGGGATTCGAACCCACGGTCCTCGTGAGAGGACGCCGGTTTTCAAGACCGGTGCGTTCAACCGCTCCGCCACCCTTCCGTATGCAATGAAACTGACAATCGGCTGACAGTCCGCTGGCATTCTTCGGCGCCAGCGGATCGTCGCTGCGTCGCGGGGCGCGCATTGTCACTATTCCGCCCCGGATGAACAAGCCTAACTGTTGATTTTGCGGGGATTACCCCGAGATCGAACGAACGTGGACATCGCGTCGCGCGCTATGGTTAGAATCGGCCGCTGACGCGAACTCGCTACAGCGATCCGGGTCGAATGGATCAGTTTCCGACTCTGACAGGAGTGATATCGAATGCAGACTTATCCCGCCCAAGTTGGCAGCGCAACGCAAAGCTCGGCGCTGAGCACCAACAAGGTTCTCCGCAACACCTACCTGCTGCTGGGCGCGACACTCGCATTCAGCGCGGCGATGGCCGGCGTTTCGATGGCGCTCAATCTGCCCTCCTTCGGGCTGCTCACGATCCTCGTCTACTTCGGTCTGCTGTTCGCCGTGACCAAGACCCAGAACAGCTCGTGGGGCATTCTCTGGACGTTCGCGCTCACCGGCTTCCTCGGCCTGACGCTCGGACCCATCCTGAACATGTATCTGAAGTTCCTGCCGAACGGCGGACAGATCATCATGCTGTCGCTCGGTACGACGGCGGCGGCGTTCGTCGGCCTGTCGGCGTACGCGGTGAAGTCGGGCCGCGACTTCAGCTTCATGGGCGGCTTCCTGATGATCGGTGCGATCGGCGCCTTCGTCCTCGGCCTCGTCGCCTACTTCTTCAACCTGCCGACGCTGTCGCTGGTCGTTTCCGCGATGTTCCTGATCGTGAGCGGCGGCCTGATGCTGTGGCAGACCAGCGAGATCGTGCGCGGCGGCGAGACGAACTACATCAGCGCGACCATCACGCTGTACGTCAGCATCTACAACATGTTCCTGAGCCTGCTGAACCTGTTCGGCGCCGCGAGCGGCGACGACTGATCGGCGACGGTCGAGGCTGAAATGCCAAGGGCGCTGCGAAAGCAGCGCCCTTTTTGTTTGTGGCGCCGGCTTGGGTCCAATGGCACGGAATTGAGGATTTGCTCTGCCTGTGGGGCCGGCTTCAGCCGGCCTTCTCGAAGTCAGGCTAAAGCCTGACCTACAGTCGGAGGCCGGCTGAAGCCGGCCCCACAGGAAGAACGAGGCTCAGGCCTTCGCGATGACCGTCAGGCCACCCATGTACGGCTGCAGTACCTGCGGCACCGCGACGCTGCCGTCGGCCTGCTGATAGTTCTCGATGATCGCGACGAGCGCGCGCCCCGCGGCGACGCCCGAACCGTTCAACGTGTGCAGCGGTTCGGGTTTGCCCGTGTCCGGATTGCGCCAGCGCGCCTGCATGCGGCGCGCCTGGAAGGCTTCGAAATTGGAGCAGGAGGAAATCTCGCGATAGGCCTGCTGGCCCGGCAGCCAGACTTCGAGATCGTAGGTCTTGGCCGAGCCGAAGCCGATGTCGCCCGCGCAGAGCTGCACGACCCGATAAGGCAGGTCGAGCCGCTTCAGCACTTCTTCTGCATTGCGCGTCAGCAGTTCGTGCTCCGCATAGGAATCCTGCGGTCGCACCATGTGCACGAGTTCGACCTTCTCGAACTGATGCTGGCGGATCATGCCGCGGGTGTCCTTGCCGTGAGAGCCGGCTTCGGAACGAAAGCACGGCGTGTGCGCGGTGTAGCGCAATGGCAGATCGGCCGCTTCGACGATCGTGTCGCGAACCAGGTTGGTGACGGGCACTTCGGCGGTCGGAATGAGATAGAGCTTCTGCTCGCCCTTGAGCGCGAACAGGTCCGCTTCGAACTTCGGCAGGTTGCCGGTACCCGTGAGCGAATCGGCATTGACGAGGTAGGGAACATAGACCTCGCGATATCCATGCTCGCCCGTATGCAGATCGAGCATGAACTGGACGATCGCGCGCTGCAGTCGTGCGAGTCCGCCGCTCAGCACGCTGAAGCGTGCACCGGAAATTTTTGCCGCCGCAGCGAAATCGAGCTGTCCCAGCTTCTCGCCGAGTTCGACGTGATCGCGCGGCTTGAACTCGAACTGGCGCGGTTCGCCCCAGCGACGGATCTCGACGTTGCCGGTTTCGTCGCGGCCGTCCGGCACGCTCTCGTGCAGCAGGTTCGGCATGCCGAGCGCGATCTGGTCCAGTTCGCCCTGCACGGCAGTCAGTTCGACTTCGGCCTTCGCGAGTTCCTCGCCCAGACTTTCGACCTGCTTGAGCAGCGGCGCGATGTCCTGGCCCTGCGCCTTCGCCTTGCCCACAGACCTGGCGTGCGTATTGCGCTCGTTGCGCAGTTCGTCGACCCGCAGCTGCCATTTGCGGCGCGCCTCTTCCAGCGATCCCAATCGCGCGACGTCCAGCGTGAAGCCGCGACGGGCGAGATTGGCCGCGACGGCGGCCGGATCGGAACGCAACAGTTTCGGGTCGAGCATGACGGGGTGACGGGGTGACGGGGTGACGGGGTGACGGGGTGACGGGGTGACGGGGCAAGAAGGTAGCAGACGCGTGACGAATTCCAAACGGCTCGCCGCCGTCACTTCCTCTTCCGGCGCTCCAGCGCTTCGGCGATCTTGATTTCCAGCCCGCGCGGCACGGGGCGGTAGTACTGGGCCGGTGCCATTTCGTCCGGGAAGTACTTCTCTCCGGCCGCATAGGCATCCGGTTCGTCGTGCGCGTAGCGATAGCCCTTGCCGTAGCCCAGGTTCTTCATCAGGCGGGTGGGCGCGTTGCGCAGATGCAGCGGGACATCGAGCGAACCGCGTTGCTTCGCATCTTCCATGGCCTCACCGAACCCGCGGTAGACCGCGTTGCTCTTCGCCGCGCAGGCGAGGAACACGACGGCCTGTGCGATGGCGAGTTCCCCTTCCGGACTGCCGAGCCGCTCGTAGACCTCGCAGGCTTCGAGCGCCATCGTCAGCGCGCGCGGATCGGCATTGCCGATGTCTTCGGAAGCCATGCGCAGCACGCGGCGCGCGATATAGCGCGGATCGCAGCCGCCATCGAGCATCCGACACAACCAGTACAGCGCCGCGTCGGGATCGGAGCCGCGCACGGATTTATGCAGTGCGGAGATCTGGTCGTAGAACGCCTCGCCCTGCTTGTCGAAGCGACGCAGGCTGCCCGACGCCACTTCGCGGGCAATCGCCTGCGTGATGCGCGGCGGTTCGGCCGCGCCGGCCAGGTCGATCGCCAGCTCCAGCATGTTGAGCGCGCGACGCGCGTCGCCGTCGGCGGAAACCGTCATTGCCTCCAGCGCGCCCTCCTCGACTTCGATAGCCGACTGTTTGCGCAATGCGCGCTGCAACACCTGCAGCAGATCCGCTTCGGTGAGGGAACGCAGCACATAGACACGGGCGCGCGAGAGCAACGCGTTGTTGAGTTCGAACGACGGGTTCTCGGTGGTCGCACCGATGAAGACCAGCGTGCCATCCTCGACCCACGGCAGGAAGGCATCCTGCTGTGCCTTGTTGAATCGATGAACTTCGTCCAGGAACAGAACGGTTCGACGTCCGGACTCGCGACGCGCAGCCGATGCCGCTTCTGCTGCCGCGCGAATGTCCTTCACGCCGGCCATCACGGCGGACAGCGCAATGAAATCGGCGTTGCAGTGATGCGCAACGAGTCGCGCGAGCGTCGTCTTGCCCGTGCCCGGCGGTCCCCACAGGATCATCGAATGCAGATGGCCGCCTTCGAGCATGCGCCGCAGCGGCTTGCCCGGGCCCAACAGGTGCGCCTGGCCTACGTAGTCGTCGAGCGACGCCGGGCGCAGGCGATCGGCCAGCGGCCGCGCGCCATCGTCACTCGGAACAGGGTCACTCGGGTCGGGCGGGCGCACGAATACCTGCCAGCGATTCGATCCATTGCGTCCAGCGACCGACGCCAGCGAGGGACAGGATCAGGCCGATCGCGACGCCGACGGTGTTCGCCATCACATCGCGAACGTCGCCCATGCGTCCCAGATGCATCGCGTTCTGCGCGAACTCGATGGCGATGCCCAGGAGGATCAGGCCGGTCGCGATCACCCAGTAGCGCGAGCGCGGATACAGGCCGGCGAAGTAGCACGTCAAGGTGGCGTAGCAGAGAAAGTGTTCGGTCTTGTCGCTCATGCCGGTGCTCGGCAATTCGTTGCCGGGCACGAGACAGACGATCACCGCGGCGGCGATGCCGAGCCAGCCGATGACGAGCCAGAAACGCGGATAGCGGACCTGCAGCATCAAGGCGCACTCGCCGCAGTGCCGGCATCGCCGATGACGTCTGCGCCTTCCGGTACTTCGAAGACGAACAGCGAGGCATCGAGCGACGGATTCTTCTGCACGTTGTCGAATTCCAGCGTCGTGATCTGTCCGAGCTTGTCGGCGAGCTGCATGTACTTGAGAACGTCGCTGGCGAAGCCGAGCCGCACCCATTTGAAGTCCGTGTCGTTGCGCTTCGGCTCCATCATCACCCACTGCGCCGCCGCATCCTGACTCGTCTTCGTTACCGTGAAATTGTCCGCCAGCTTGCCGTCGCCGCTCAGCAGCATCGCCGGCGTTGCAGACAGTGAATCACCCATGCGACGCACCGTGACCTGCTCCAGATCCGGATCGAACAGCCAGATGCGCGTGCCGTCAGCCACCATCAATTGCTCGTGCGGCAGCCGATATTCCCAGCGGAAGCGGTTCGGACGGCGAATCGCGATCGTGCCGCTCGACTGCTCCGTCACCTCGCCCTTGCTGTCGGTGAGCGTCTGTTTGAAGTCGGCCTGCAGGCTCTGCAGGTTGCCGAGCAGGCGATCGACGCGCTGGTAACCGTCGTCGGCAGCCTGCGCATTGGCGATGGCAAGAGACAGAAAAAGCGCAGCGATCGTGCGCCGTGCGAAGGATTGGATGGTCATGAATTCCTGAAGGGGGCGGGACTATTCCTCCGGCGGTGCCGGAGCGAGAACTTCGCGCGAACCGTTCGACTGCAACGGCCCGACCAGGCCGGCGGTTTCCATGGTTTCGATCATTCGCGCGGCGCGGTTGTAGCCGATCTTGAGACGACGCTGCACGCCGGAGATCGAGGCCTTGCGACTTTCGAGCACGATGCGCACCGCCTGGTCGTAGAGCGGATCCTGTTCGCCGTCGCCGCCTTCGCCACCCTCACCTTCGCCGCCTTCACCCGGCAAGCCGGGAATCGGCGTCGACGGTCCGCTCAGGATTTCATCGACGTAGGTCGGCGGGCCGGAGCCCTTGAGTCCGCCGACGACGCGATGCACTTCGGCATCGGAAACGAACGCGCCGTGCACGCGCACCGGCACGGAAGTGCCGGGCTGCAGGAACAGCATGTCGCCGTGGCCGAGCAGCTGTTCGGCGCCCATCTGGTCGAGAATCGTGCGCGAATCCACTTTTGCAGAAACCTGGAACGCGATACGCGTCGGAATGTTGGCCTTGATCAGGCCGGTGATGACGTCGACCGACGGACGCTGCGTGGCAAGGATCAGGTGAATGCCCGAGGCACGCGCCTTCTGGGCGAGTCGTGCGATCAGCTCTTCCACCTTCTTGCCGACGATCATCATCATGTCGGCGAGCTCATCGACAATGACCACGATGAACGGCAACGGTTCCAACAGCGGGATGTCTTCCGGCCTGCCTTCGGGGCCGAGGTGCTTCATCAGCAGCGGATCGCGGATCGGCCGGCCGGCCTCCTGCTCTTCCTTGATCTTGCGATTGAAGCCCGCGAGGTTGCGCACGCCGAGCGCGGCCATGAGCTGATAGCGACGTTCCATCTCCGCGACACACCAGCGCAGCGCGTTGGCGGCTTCCTTCATGTCGGTGACGACGGGCGCCAGCAGATGCGGAATGCCCTCGTACACGGACAGTTCCAGCATCTTCGGATCGATCATGATCATGCGGACATGCTCGGCCGTCGCCTTGTACAGCAGCGACAGCACCATCGCATTCACCGCCGTCGATTTACCGGAGCCCGTCGTGCCGCCGACCAGCAGGTGCGGCATGCGCGCCAGATCGGCGACGACCGGGTGACCGGCGATGTCCTTGCCCAGCACGAGCGCCAGCGACGACGTCATCTCGTCGTAGGTCCTGGACTTGATGATTTCGCCGAGCGTCACGAGTTCGCGCTTCTCGTTCGGGATCTCCAGGCCGACCGTCGACTTGCCCGGAATCACTTCCACGACACGCACGCTGATCGCGGACAGCGCACGCGCGAGATCCTTCGCGAGATTGGTGATCTGGCTGACCTTCACGCCGGGCGCAAGACGCAGTTCGAAGCGCGTGATCACCGGCCCCGGATGCACTTCCACAACTTCAGCTTCGACACCGAAGTCGCGCAGCTTGAGTTCGACCAGGCGCGACATGGCTTCGAGCGCTTCCGCCGAGTAACCGGCCGTCTGCGGCGGCGCATCGTCGAGCAGCGACAGCGGGGGCAGTTCCTTCGACGTCGGCTTGTCGAACAATGGAACCTGCTTTTCCTTCTCGACGCGCTCGCTCTTCTCGACCTTGGGCACGACGGGCTCGATCTTGGGCGGCGGACGATTCGCCACCCGCTTCTTCTCTTCGCGGATGACTTCGGAGCGCGCTTCCTTCACGTCGCGGCCCTGCTTGATCTCGCGGGCATCGCTGATCCTGCCGCTGGCCCATTCGACCAGTCGCAAGGTCGCGCGACCGAGGCGGTCCATGATCTCGATCCAGGAAACGCCGGCGAACAGGGACACGCCGGCGAGCCACAGCGCCAGCAGCAGCAGCGTTGCGCCGAGGAAACTCAGGCTGCCCTGTAATCCGGTTCCCGCGAACTCGCCGAGCACGCCGCCGGCCGAACTCGGATAGTCGCTGGCGCTGAAATGCAGCGTGGCCAGTCCGCAGCTCGTGATCAGCGTCAGGAAGAAACCGGTCGCACGGAACGCCAGCGTCGCGCGCGAAGGAGCATCTTCCTTGCTGCGATCCTGGTACAGCAGCCAGCCGGCGAAGCCGATCATGATCGGGAACAGGAACGACGGCGCGCCGAACAGCATCACCAGCAGGCCGGCCAGATGCGCGCCGAACGGACCGATGACATTGGAGATCGGCCCGGGCTCACCGGTGGTCGCGAAGGAAGGATCGTTGCGGTCGTAGCTGAGCAGGGCCGCGAGCACGATCAACGCCAGCGCACCGAACACCCACAGCGCACCCTCGCGCAGGGATCGCACGACCGTCGATCCGAGACGCGTGTTGCCGCGTGCGTTGCTGCTGCGGGCGGGAGCTGTACTTGCCAATGCGGGTGCCTTCTTGCGATCGTCCGATAACCGACTTCAGACTATACCTGTAGCTTGATGATCTATATGAATCTTCCGACGACACGACCGGCTCGTCGGTGGCCTCTGCTGTCGGGAATTTCAGTGATTCCCGCGGGCGCCTCGATCCGGGCCATCGAAGCAGTCTATTTTGCCGCCACGTAAGTCATTACTTACCATGGCGCCGACTCGCCGCAGCCTGCCTCCCCTCGCCAGCCGTCGAACCGACGCTGCTCGAGACCCGAGCGGACAATGCGTGCCTGACATGAAACGAACGTCTGAAATTCGAGGTGGATGATACATGAGCACTCCCCGTCACTCCCGCGTCCTGATCCTGGGCTCCGGCCCGGCGGGTTACGCCGCTGCGGTGTATGCAGCGCGCGCCAACCGCAAGCCGCTGCTCATCACGGGACTGGAAGAAGGCGGCCAGCTCATGACCACCACCGAAGTCGACAACTGGCCCGGCGATCCGCACGGCCTGACCGGCCCCGGACTGATGGAGCGCATGCGCAAACACGCCGAGCGCTTCAATACCGAAGTGGTGAACGATCACATCAACAAGGTCGATCTGAAACAGCGTCCGTTCCGGCTCGAAGGCGACCGCGGCGTCTACACCTGCGACGCACTGATCATCGCCACGGGCGCGACCGCCAAGTATCTGGGACTGCCTTCGGAAGAGGCATTCCGCGGTCGCGGCGTATCCGCGTGTGCGACCTGCGACGGCTTCTTTTTCAAGAACCAGAAGGTCGCGGTGGTGGGCGGCGGCAATACGGCGGTCGAGGAAGCGCTGTATCTCTCCAACATCGCCTCGCACGTCACGCTGGTGCATCGCCGCGATTCGCTGCGCTCGGAAAAGATCCTGCAGGACCACCTGTTCGAGCGCGAGCGCGAAGGCAAGGTGAAGATCCTGTGGAATCACACGGTCGACGAAGTGCTCGGCGACGACAGCGGCGTCACGGGCCTGCGCATCGCCGGAACGACCAGCAAGCTCAAGAACGATCTCGACGTGTCGGGAGTCTTCATCGCCGTGGGCCACGCGCCGAACACGCAGCTGTTCGTCGATCAGCTCGAAATGAAGAACGGCTACCTGGTCGTGCAGTCGGGCATCAACGGCAACGCCACGCAGACCAGCATTCCCGGCGTATTCGCCGCCGGTGACGTCGCCGATCACGTCTATCGCCAGGCGATCACGTCCGCCGGTACGGGCTGCATGGCGGCGCTCGATGCCGACAAGTATCTCGACCAGTTCGATGCCGCGAAGAAGCACTGACGGTCGATTCGCGGCGACATGCGAACGCGGTTCCTGAAGTCGATCGACCGCGTTCCGGCAGCGCAATGGAATGCGCTGAATACGACGCAGGCGCCCTTCCTGCGTCACGAATTTCTCGCAGCACTCGAAACGACGGGCTGCGTCGGCGAGGCCACCGGCTGGATCCCCCATCACCTGCTGCTGGAAGACGACGCCGGCGCACTGACCGGGACTGCACCGCTGTTTCTGAAAACGCACTCCTGGGGCGAATTCGTCTTCGACTGGAGCTGGGCGCGCGCCTATACGCAGGCCGGGCTCGACTACTACCCCAAACTCGTCAGCATGCCGCCGTTCACGCCGGCGACGGGGCAGCGATTGCTGGTCGCACCGGGCGTCGACGCGTCGACAACGCGACAGGCGCTGGCGCGAGCCATCGTCGACCATGCCCGCGAGCATTCGCTGTCGTCGGCTCATGCCGTATTCGTTACCGAAACCGATCGCGATGTCCTGCGCGAGAACGGCTTTCTGCTGCGACAGGACTGCCAGTTTCACTGGCATAACCGCGGCTACGGCAGCTTCGAGGAATTCCTCGCCACGTTCCGCGCAGACAAGCGCAAGAAGGCGCTGCGCGAACGACGTCGCGTGCGCGAAGGCGGCGTCACCTACCGGACGCTGTCCGGCGGCGAGATTTCAGATCCGCTGTGGGACATCGTTTTCGCCTTCTCGGCCCGCACCTTCGCGATGCACGGCCACGAGCATTATCTGAATGCTGCCTTCTTCAAGACCCTGTCGCGCACGCTGCCCGAGGCGATAGTGGTCAAGCTGGCGATGCTGCAGGACACACCGATCGCCGCCGCCATCTGCTTCCGCAGTCACGACACGCTCTATGGTCGTTACTGGGGTGCGGCCGCCAATTTCGACAGCCTGCATTTCGAAACCTGCTACTTCCAGGGCATCGAATACTGCATCGAGCATGGACTGCAGCACTTCGAACCCGGTACCCAGGGCGAACACAAGGTCGCCCGCGGTTTCGAGCCGACCGCCACCTGGTCGGCGCACTGGATCGCGGACGCGCGGTTCCGTCGCGCCATCGACGAATACCTGACCGAATAGCGCGAAGCCGTCGATCAGTATGCGGAGAACGTTCGCGAGCACGTGCCGTTCAAGAGGCCCGACTCCCTGTAGGTCAGGCTTCAGCCTGACTCTTGACAGGAAGTCAGGCTGAAGCCTGACCTACAGGAAGATGAGGATTTCCCGTCTCCCGCACGCCTGTGCAACACTCCGCTCACCACCTGCTTTCTGACGGAGTTCATCGTGAGAGGCTCCATCGTCTGGCTGTCGGAGCGCGATTCGCCGGATACGTTTCCGCCGGTGGATCGTGCCCTGCGCGAACCCGACGGCCTGCTGGCCGCGGGCGGCGATCTTTCCCCCCATCGCCTCATCGCCGCCTACCGCCGCGGCATTTTTCCCTGGTATTCGCAGGGCCAGCCCATCCTGTGGTGGTGCCCCGACCCGCGGGCCGTGCTCTTCCCGGGTGAATTCAAGCTGTCGCGAAGCCTGGCGAAAACCCTGCGGAACAAGGGGTTCGAAACCCGTCTGGACACGGCTTTCACGTCCGTGATCCAGGCCTGCGGAAGCGTCGCGGTGCGTCCGGGCGGCACCTGGCTGTCGCCGGAAATGCAGGCGGCGTACGTCTCATTGCATGAACAGGGCTACGCCCATTCGGTCGAGACCTGGTACGAGGGACGGCTGGTCGGCGGACTGTACGGCGTGGCCGTCGGTCGCATGTTCTTCGGCGAGTCCATGTTCAGTCTCGAACGCGATGCCTCCAAGGTCGCCATGAGCCGTCTGTGCGGCGAACTCGTTGCGCGCGACTTCCACATGATCGACTGCCAGATGGCCACACCGCACCTGATGAGTCTTGGTGCACAGCTGATCCCCCGCAACCGGTTCATCCAGCAACTGGCCGAACACACGACGAGCGATCGACCGGCGGGACTCTGGGACTCACGTTGTCTCGCTGCAACGACCTGAAACCGGTGTCAGACACTTCCCGCGCGGTTCGTGCCGCGCGTCTGCGCTCGCTGTGGCTTCATTGCAATGGGGTCGCCCTTTATGCACAATTCGCGCGCTTCCGGGCCCCGCCCCGGGTAATTTCACAGAGAGTGCATGGCCAAAGAGGATGCAATTCAGATGGAAGGTCGTGTCGTCGACACGCTTCCGAACACCACTTTCCGGGTGCAGCTCACCAATGGCCACACGGTGACGGCGCATATCTCGGGAAAGATGCGCAAGAACTACATCCGCATCCTCACCGGCGACCAGGTCACTGTCGAGCTGACGCCTTACGATCTCACCAAGGGACGTATCGTCTACCGCGGACGCTGAAACGCGACGAACATGATGAAAAAGGCCGGCAATGCCGGCCTTTTTCTTTATCTTGTGTAGGTCAGGCTTTCCCATGGGATTCCCTTCGGTCACAGCCTGACTTCCGGAAAGCCGGCTGAAGCCGGCCCCACAGCAAGACAAGAGAGGATCAGCTGCCTTCCAGCAGCGGCTGCTCGCTGTCCGCCCGCACTTCGACCTTCAGCTTGTCGTCTGCGCCTACGGTCACGAAGGCATGGCCGCCGTTGGCAAGCTTGCCGAACAGCAGTTCCTCGGCGAGCGGGCGCTTGATGCTTTCCTGGAGCACGCGCGCCATGGGCCGCGCACCCATCTTCACGTCATAGCCATTGCGGGTCAGCCATTCGCGCGCCGAATCGTCGACATGGAGCTGCACGCCCTTCTGTTCCAGCTGGGCTTCGACTTCGACCAGCAGCTTGTCGACGACGCGCTGGATGGTGCGCGGATCGAGCGCGCTGAACTGGATGACGGCATCGAGACGGTTGCGGAACTCCGGCGAGAACATGCGGCGGATCGCCTCCATGCCGTCGGTGGTGTGATCCTGCTGCGTGAAGCCGATCGAAGGCCGGTTCATTTCGAACGCGCCGGCGTTGGTCGTCATCACGATCACGACGTGGCGGAAATCCGCCTTGCGGCCGTTGTTGTCCGTGAGCGTGCCGTGGTCCATCACCTGCAGCAGCAGGTTGAACACGTCCGGATGCGCCTTCTCGATTTCATCCAGCAGCAGCACCGAATGCGGATGCTTGTTGATGGCTTCGGTGAGCAGGCCGCCCTGGTCGAAACCGACGTAGCCCGGCGGTGCGCCGATCAGCCGCGACACGGTGTGACGCTCCATGTATTCGGACATGTCGAAGCGGATCAGTTCGACACCGAGCGCAATGGCGAGCTGCCGCGTGACCTCGGTCTTGCCGACGCCCGTCGGCCCTGCGAACAGGAACGAACCGACCGGCTTGCGCTGGTCGCCCAGACCCGAGCGCGACATCTTGATCGACGCAGCCAACGTGTCGATCGCCGGATCCTGGCCATAGATGACCAGCTTCAGGTTGCGCTCCAGATTGCGCAGCACGTCGCGATCGGATTTCGACACGTTCTTGGCGGGAATCCGCGCGATGCGGGCGACGACGTCTTCGATCATCTGCGTCGTCACCGTGGTTTCACGTTCGCCTTCCGGCTTCAGGCGCAGGCGCGCACCGGCTTCGTCGATGACGTCGATGGCCTTGTCGGGCAACTGGCGATCGTTGATGTGACGCGCCGCGAGTTCGGCGGCTGCGATGAGCGCGTCATCGGCATATTGCACGCCGTGATGCTCCTCGAAGCGCGAGCGCAGGCCGCGCAGGATCTCGATGGTCTCGGTCACCGACGGCTCGACGATGTCGATCTTCTGGAAACGGCGCGCCAGCGCGTGATCCTTCTCGAAGATGCCACGGTACTCGGCATAGGTGGTCGAACCGATGCAGCGCAGTTCGCCGTTGGCGAGCGCCGGCTTGATCAGGTTGGAGGCGTCCATCACGCCGCCGGAAGCCGCGCCGGCGCCGATGACGGTGTGGATCTCGTCGATGAACAGGATCGAGCCCGGCGTTTTCTTCAGCTCCGCGAGCACGCTTTTCAGGCGCTTCTCGAAATCGCCGCGGTACTTGGTGCCGGCGATGAGCGAGCCCATGTCGAGCGAAAACACCGTGCAGTCGGCCAGCACGTCGGGAACCTTCTCTTCCACGATCAGGCGGGCGAGACCTTCGACGATGGCCGTCTTGCCGACGCCGGCTTCGCCGACATACAGCGGATTGTTCTTGCGACGGCGGCACAGGATCTCGATGGTGCGTTCGATCTCGACCCGACGGCCGATGAGCGGATCGATGCGGCCTTCCTGCGCCAGCTTGTTCAGATTGGTCGCGTACTTTTCCAGGGCCGTGCCGCCCTCGCCTTCACGCTCGGTTTCGGCCGCGGCCACCGACTCGTCCTTCTCCGGGCGATCCTCGGCGATCTTCGACAGGCCGTGCGCGATGTAGTTGACGACGTCCAGGCGCGCCACATCCTGCATCGACAGCAGGTAGGCCGCGTGCGAGTGCTTCTCGCTGAAGATCGCGACCAGCACGTTGGCGGTGGTCACTTCCTTCTTGCCGCTCGACTGCACATGGAACACGGCCCGCTGCAGCACGCGCTGGAAGCCGAGCGTCGGCTGGACTTCGCGGTCGTCGTCTTCCTTCAGTCGGGGCGTGGTCTGGTCGATGAATTCCTTCAGATCCTTGCGCAGCCGCACGACGTCGGCGCCGCAGGCACGGAGGATTTCGCGGACCTTGGTGGTATCGACGATGGCGAGCAGCAGATGCTCGACGGTCATGAATTCATGACGCGCTTCGCGGGCTGCCTGGAAGGCCTCGTTGAGACAGATTTCAAGTTCGCTGCTTAACACTTCGGTGTCTCAGTTCTCTTCCATCGTGCACAACAACGGATGTTGGTGCTGCTGGGAATACGTAGTGACCTGTGCCACCTTCGTTTCGGCGATCTCGAAGGTGAACACTCCGCAAACGCCCTTGCCGCGCGTGTGCACTTCGAGCATCACGCGGGTGGCCGTGGTGCGATCCATGCCGAAGAAACTCTCGAGCACGTCGACGACGAACTCCATCGGCGTGTAGTCGTCATTCAGCAGAATGACCCGGAACAGCGGCGGTCGCTTGAGGCGCGGCTCGGCCTCTTCAGTGACCAGACCACGTTCATGCTGTGTACCTTCGTCCGCCATCGTCGCCGCAGTGACTGGAATGTTCGTTGCCGAAAATCGGTTCCGACTCTTTATAGGGGGGAACGTGGGACATTACAAGGCAGCAGCCCGCGCAACTAAGTTACGGTTCCTGCAAGCGAAAAGCGCTCGCGAAGCGACGACGATCGGCGTGGATCTCTTCCCTGTGGGGCCGGCTTCAGCCGGCTTCCTGGCTGAGGTGCCAGGCTGTGACCGAAGGGAATCCCACGGGGAAGCCTGACCTAACAAAAGCTGGCCCACCGACGAGGCGACATCGCCCGCGACGCACCATGAAACCGACACGAACGCCCGCTAGTCTTGCCGGCCGCTGCGCGCGGTGACGCCAAACACATACGGTCCGCAAAGCGTTTTCATCAATGGGAACAATCTCTTGTGACTCCCCAGTGCGACTCCGTATGATGGCGCGCCATTGCGGCGTGACACACGCGGCCATGATTACAACGACGCCGGAACGACGATCGATACCCGAATGCCGATTTCATCCAGCCTGCGCGCCCTCGAACAACTGACGCCACAGCAATTGCTGGATCGGGCGTCGCGCACGCTGCCACAGATACTGACCGTCCTCCTCGTCGTCGCCATCGCGTGGCAGCTCGTGCAGCTCACCTGGATGCTGCTCGACCGCCAGGAGCCGGTCGCGATTCCATTGCCTGCGCCGGCCGTCGGCACGGCCGCTGTCGCAGCACGCGGCAACGATGTTCAGAAAATCGCCGACGCCAGTCTCTTCGGACAGGAAGAAGCGGCGGCGCCGGTGGACCCCGCGAGCGCCGCGCCCACCCAGATGAATCTGGTGCTCTCGGCCGTCTTCGCCACCAACGATCCGGCGAAGGGACTGGCGATCATCGGCGAGTCGGCCGCGGCGGCGAATGTGTTTTCGGTCGGCGAAGCGGTGCGGCCCGGCACCAAGCTGCACGCCGTGTATCCGGATCGCGTCATTCTGGATCGCGGCGGCAACCTGGAAGCGCTGGCGCTGCCCACGCAGAGCCTGGCCGGCCTGCAGATGTCGCGGCCTGCGACGCCGCCGCGTGCCCAGTCGCAATTCCAGGAGAACCTGCGGCGCGTCGCCGAGTCCAATCCCGGCGCCTTCGCCGAGGTCGTGCGGCCGCAACCGGTCTTCGCGAACGGCGTGCAGCGCGGCTATCGCGTGTATCCGGGCCGCAATCGCCAGCAGTTCGCCCGCCTCGGCCTGCAGCCCGGCGACCTGGTGCTGGCCATCAACGGCACCGCGCTCGATGATCCGCAGCGCGGCATGGAAATCTTCAACACCATGGGATCGTCCGATCGCGTCACAGTCACCGTGGAGCGCAACGGGCAATCTCAGGACCTGAGCCTGAACACGGCGCAGATGATGTTGCCGGACGCAGCGGCACCGCAGGCCGCACCGACGAATCGCGGCATACCGCCACCGCCGATCAACCAGAACGGCGGACCGGAATCACAATGAGCGCAGCAGTGACCAGCAAGGACTGTGCATGACGAGAGCAATGACAAGACCGCCGCGGGACACGTCGCGCGCGACCCGCAAGGCCGGCCCGCTGCTGTGCGCGATCGCCATGACCCTGACGTGGTCGTCGGCGCAGACGCAGCAGCAGGCGCAGACCATCACGCCGAACTTCAAGGATGCCGATCTCGCGCTGGTCGTTCAGGCCGTGCAGTCCATCACGGGCAAGACCTTCATCATCGACCCGCGCGTGCGCGCGCAGGTCACGATTCTTTCGTCCACGCCCATGAGCGCCGACGCGTTCTACGACGCATTCCTGTCCGTGCTGCAGGTGCATGACTTCGTGGCCGTGCCGTCCGGCAATGTCGTGAAGATCGTGCCGGCCCAGAACTCGCGCTGGATGCCGGGCAACGATCTGCCGAACCAGGTCAGCCCGTCGTCGGACGAAATCGTGACCCAGGTCATCCAGGTCAAGAACATCAACGCGGCGAACCTGGTGCCGGCGCTGCGGCCCCTGCTGCCGCAGGGCGCGCACTTCGTGGCGCACCAGAGTTCCAACACGCTGATCATTTCCGACCGCGCCGCGAACGTGAACCGCATGATCCGCATCATCCAGCGCATCGATCAGGCGGGCGACGAGGAAGTCGAGATCATCCGCCTGGAGAACGCGAGCGCCGCCGAGATCGTGCGGGTGGTCAACACTTTATATACGGCCGCGGGGCCGCAGCAGGAGGGCGGCGTGGCCGCCACCAAGGTCGTGGCCGACGACCGCACCAACAGCGTCCTGCTGTCGGGCGAAAAGAACCGGCGGCTGCAGCTTCGTGCGCTGATCGCCCACCTCGACACCCCGCTCGAATCCGGCGGCGATACCCAGGTCCGCTATCTGCGTTACGCGGATGCGGAACAGCTCGCCGGCAAACTGAAGGAGCAGATCACGGGCATCATGCAGGCGACGCCGGGCGCACCGCCGGTTCCCGGAGGCGGCGGCAGCGGCGCAGCCGAGAAGGGAATCACGATCTGGTCGGACACGCAGAACAACGCGCTGATCGTGACGGCGCCGCCGAAGATCATGCGTTCGATCATGTCGGTGGTCGACAAGCTCGACATCCGCCGCCCGCAGGTCCTCATCGAGGCCATCCTGGTCGAAATCTCCACCACGAAGGCCTCGGAACTGGGCGTGAACTGGGCCATCGGCAACACCGATTCGGACAGCACGGTGCCGATCGGCACCTGGAACCAGCCGGTCGGCAACGCGAGCATCGGCAGCATCGCCGCAGCGATCGACAATCCTGAACTGCTCGCCACCACCGGCCTGCCGACGGGTCTGACCCTCGGCGCCGGACGCTTCCTCGACAACGGCACCAACTTCGCCGTGATCCTGCGCGCGCTGCGCGGCGACGGCAGCTCGAACATTCTGCAGACGCCGTCGATCACCACGCTCGACAACGAAGAGGCCGAGATCAAGGTGGCGCAGGAAGTGCCGTTCGTCACCGGCCAGTACAGCAGCACCGGCACCGGCGGCAACAACGGTTCGGTGAACCCGTTCCAGACCATCCAGCGCGAGGAAGTGGGCACGATCCTCAAGATCACGCCGCAGATCAACGAAGGCGACGCGGTCACGCTGAAGATCGAACAGGAATCGTCCGATCTCGCTCCCTCGGCCACCGCCTCGTCGGGCGCCGTCGACCTGATCACCAACAAGCGCACCATCAATACCAAGGTGATGGTGGAAGACGGCGGCGTCATCGTGCTGGGCGGCCTGATCCGCGATGCCGCCATCGAAAACGAAAGCCGCGTGCCGGTACTGGGCGCGATCCCGATCATAGGCGAACTGTTCAAGACCCGCTCCGGCAGCAAGGAAAAGCGCAACCTGATGGTCTTCATCCGGCCGACCATCCTGCGCGACGGCGTGAAGGCGGCCATCGAGACGAACGCGAAGTACAACGTGATGCGCAACCAGCAGTTGCAGCGTCGCGGCGGCAAGGTCAACCTGCTCCCGGGCGAGCGTCAGCCGCTGCTGCCGCCGATCGAGGAACTCTCGCGTTATGCGGATCCGACGGCGGGAGCGACGCCGCCGGCGGCCGACACCGATGAGACGCTGATCCAGCCGCCGGTGCAGACCGCACCTCTACCTGCGCAGCCGGTTCCGGAAACGGCGCCGCCACCGCCCAATCCCTGAGATCGAGAGGGAGGCGGCCGAGCCGCTTCCGTCCGCAGGAGATCCGTCATGAGTGCAGACGTCGAATTGTCGCTAGCTGCGGAGCCTGCTGCAGCAGCCCCGAGCGCGCCGGCGACCAACAGCGTGCTTTCGTTCGCATTCTGCAAGCGTCATGGCGTGCTGGTGCAGAAGATCGAAGGCGGCGTCGCCGACGCCGTCTATCGCGCCGGCGCACAGCCGGCGAGCATCGCCGAGGTACGCCGCGTGCTCGGCATTCCGTTGCAGTTGCGGCGCGTCGACAGCGATCAGTTCGACGAACTGCTGCGCAAGCACTACGAAGGCGGCACCAACACGGCCATGCAGATGGTCGAGGGCTTCGAGGACAACACCGATCTCGCCCACCTGGCGCAGGATCTTCCCGAACCGTCCGACCTGCTGGAAAGCGACGATCACGCGCCGATCATCAAGCTGATCAACGCCATCCTCACGCAGGCGGTGAAGGACAACGCCTCCGACATCCACATCGAGCCGTTCGAGAACCGGCTGGTCGTGCGCTTCCGCGTCGATGGCGTGCTGCGCGAGGCGCTGCAGTCGCGTCGCGCCGTCGCGCCGCTCGTGGTGTCGCGCATCAAGGTCATGTCGAAGCTCGACATCGCCGAGAAACGCCTGCCGCAGGACGGCCGCATTTCCCTGCGCATCGCCGGCCGCGCCGTCGACGTTCGCGTCTCCACCATTCCTGCAGGTCACGGCGAACGGGTCGTGCTGCGTCTGCTGGACAAACAGGCGGGACGGCTGGAACTGAATTCGCTGGGCATGGAGCCGCGCACCCAGAAGCTGATGGATGAACTCATCCACAAGCCGCACGGCATCCTGCTGGTGACCGGCCCGACCGGCTCCGGCAAAACGACGACGCTGTATTCCGCGCTCGAGCGCATCAACGACAACACCCGCAACATCATGACGGTCGAGGATCCCATCGAGTACTACATCGATGGGATCGGCCAGACGCAGGTGAATACCAAGGTCGAAATGACCTTCGCGCGCGGCCTGCGCGCGATTCTCCGGCAGGATCCCGACGTCGTGATGGTCGGCGAAATCCGCGACCTGGAAACCGCCCACATCGCGGTGCAGGCCTCGCTCACCGGCCACCTCGTGCTCTCGACCCTGCACACCAACACCGCCGTCGGCGCCGTCACGCGACTGCGCGACATGGGCGTCGAGCCCTTCCTGCTCTCATCGAGCCTGGTGGGCGTGCTGGCACAGCGGCTGGTGCGCGTGCTGAATCCCGACACCAAGGAAGCCTACGAGGCCGGCGAATACGAGCGGCGACTGCTGAACATTCCCGAAGGCGCGCCCTCCCCCACGCTCTATCGCCCGGGCGTCGAAACGGCGCAGGGCTTCAAGGGCCGCACCGGCATCTACGAACTCGTCATGATCGATGACGCGATGCGCACCATGATTCACGACGGCGCGAGCGAACAGGAAATGGAACGCCACGCCCGCACGCTGACGCCGAGCATCCGCGACGACGGCCGCGCCAGGATCACCTCGGGCGTCACGACGATCGAGGAAGTGTTGCGCGTAACACGGGAAGACTAAGAGTCGGACTGAAAGAAATGGCCGCAAAGAGGCACAAAAGACTCAGAATGTTCCGGATCCCGAATTTGCGTAACTTGCGCCTTTTTGCGGCTATTTCTTCTTCCGCTGGTCACTGATGCCCGCCTTCGAATACACAGCCGTCGATACCTCGGGCCGGGAACGCAAGGGCACTCTCGAAGGCGACACTGCGCGCCAGGTTCGCCAGTTGCTGCGGGACCAGGCCCTGCTGCCGCTGACGGTCACGGAAGTCGCGCAGCAGGAACGCAAGCAGCAACGCGCCAAGCTCGGGACCGTGCGCCGCGGCGTGTCGGCCAGCGACCTGTCGTTGCTGACCCGACAGCTCGCGACGCTGGTCCAGTCCGGCCTGCCGCTGGACGAAGCCTTGCAGGCCGTCGGTGAACAGACCGAGAAGCCACGTATCCGCAGCGTCATCCTCGGTGTCCGGGCCAAGGTTCTGGAGGGTCACTCGCTTGCCGACGGCCTGGCCGACTTCCCGCGCGTGTTTCCCGAGATCTATCGCGCCACCGTCGCAGCGGGCGAGCAGTCCGGCCATCTCGACACGGTGCTCGAACGGTTGTCCGACTACACCGAGAGCCGCGAGCAGCTGCGCAGCCGCACGCTGAACGCGATGCTCTATCCGGTGCTGCTGTTCGTGGTCTGCACCAGCATCGTGTTCCTGCTGCTGACGTTCGTCGTGCCGAAGATCGTCAAGCAGTTCGAGAATTCCAAGGCGCAACTGCCGGTACTGACGGAAATTCTGATCACGATTTCCGATTTCGCACGCAACTGGGGCTGGCTGGTGATCCTGTGCATCGGCGCGGGTGCATGGCTGTTCAATCGCTGGCTCAGGAATCCTGCGGCCCGTCAGCGCTATCACGCCTTCCTGCTGCGGTTGCCGCTCATCGGCAAGGTCGTTCGCGGCACGAATACGGCCCGTTTCTCCCGCACGCTGGCGACGCTGACCTCGAGCGCAGTCCCGGTCCTGGAAGCCTTGCGGATTTCCGGCGAGGTCGTCACCAATCTGCCGATGCGTAATGCGGTGCAGGAGGCGGCAGCGCGGGTTCGCGAAGGCGCGGCGATCGGCCGCTCGCTCGGTGCGACGAAAATGTTTCCGCCGATGATGATCCACCTGATCGCAAGCGGCGAGACGAGCGGCGAACTCGAAACCATGCTCGACCGCGCCGCCACGAATCAGGAGCGCGAGATGGAAGCCATCCTGGGGACGTTCGTCGGCCTGCTCGGTCCGCTGATGATCCTGGTCATGGGCGGCTTCGTGCTGCTGATCGTGCTGGCGATGCTGCTGCCGATTTTCGAGCTCAATCAGCTCATTGCCTGAAACGTTTCCGGGGCGACGTCGCCGCTGCAGCGCTCGCCGAGTGTTGCTTGGAAATCACTCTTGCAGGCCCAACGCATTCCTTCTATATATTTCGCGCCTTCACATTCGCCCGCGGTTCTGACATCGACTTGTATCGGTGCTGAGAATGATCGAGAAGCCGGAAGAAGATTTCGACGGCGATGAGGACGACGCCGTCACCGATGCGGATGATCCGGGGCTAGATCATCTGCTCGACGATTTCGACAACAAGCGCAAGAAAGGCGCGCCGCGCGCCGGCGAGCCCGCGCTGCGCCGCCTCGAACGGCGGCGCGAGGAACAGGAAACGGCCGCCCTGCTTTCCGACATCGACGACTACGACATCGACGAACCCGGCGCGGCGCGCCGGCGGCGACGCTGAGCCACGGCGCTGCATTGACGCTGGTTGTGCTGCCTTCTTCCTGTAGGTCAGGCTTGTAGGTCAGGCTTCAGCCTGACTCTTCAGAGGCCGGCTGTGACCGAAGGAAATCCCCGTGGGAAAGCCGGCCCCACAGGGGTGGCCGCTGGGCCGGCCTACTTCTTCAGCGCCTTCGCGAACGCCTCGGCCATCAGGCCGTTGCCGGCCGGCGCCTGCTCGCGCTGTGCCTGCGGTCGCGCCGGTGCCGGGCGGAAGTTCGGACGGCCGCCTGCTGCAGTGGATTCGCCAGCGCGCGGACGCGGTGCGGATTCGTCCAGCCGCATGGTCAGCGCGACGCGCTTGCGCGCCACGTCGACCTCCAGCACCTTGACCTTCACGACGTCGCCCGCCTTCACCACTTCGCGCGGATCCTTGATGAACTTGGTCGACATCATCGAGATGTGCACCAGTCCGTCCTGGTGAACGCCGATGTCGACGAAGGCGCCGAAGTTCGTGACATTGGTGACGACGCCTTCGAGCAGCATGCCCGGCTGCAGGTCCTTGAGTTCTTCGACGCCTTCCTTGAAGGCGGCCGTCTTGAACTCCGGGCGGGGGTCGCGACCCGGCTTCTCCAGTTCGCGCAGGATGTCGCGGACGGTCGGCAGGCCGAATTTCTCGTCGGTGTACTTCGCCGCATCCAGTTTCCGTACCAGCGACGCATCGCTCAGCACTTCCTTCATGGGGCGCTTGAGATCGGCCAGGATGCGCTCGACCACCGGATAGGCCTCGGGATGCACCGAGGACGCATCGAGCGCATTGTCGCCGCCGACGATGCGCAGGAAGCCCGCGGCCTGTTCGAACGCCTTCGGTCCGAGCCGCGGCACTTTCTTCAGTTCGTTGCGGGTGGCGAAAGCGCCATGTTCGTTGCGATGTTTCACCACGTTTTCCGCCAGCGAAGCCGTCAGGCCCGACACGCGTGCCAGCAGCGCCGGCGATGCGGTGTTGACGTCGACACCCACGGCATTCACGCAGTCCTCGACCACGCCGTCCAGCGAACGCGCCAGGCGCGTCTGGTTCACGTCGTGCTGGTACTGGCCGACGCCGATGGATTTCGGATCGATCTTCACCAGTTCCGCCAGCGGGTCCTGCAGGCGGCGCGCGATCGACACGGCGCCGCGCAGGCTCACATCCAGCTCGGGCAGTTCCTTCGACGCCAGTTCGGACGCTGAGTAAACAGAAGCGCCCGCTTCCGACACGACCACCTTGGTCACCCGGCTGTCCGGGAGACGCTTGATGAGTTCGGCCGTCAGGCGATCGGTTTCGCGCGAGGCCGTGCCGTTGCCGATACCGATCAGCTCGACCTTGTGCTTCTTCACCAGCGCCGCCAGCGTGTGCAGCGCGCCTTCCAGATCGTTGCGCGGCGGGAAGGGATAGACGGTCGCCGTTTCCAGCACCTTGCCGGTCTGGTCGACCAGCGCGACCTTCACGCCGGTACGGATGCCGGGATCGAGTCCCATCGTGATACGCGCGCCGGCGGGCGCGGCGAGCAACAGATCCTTGAGATTGCTGCCGAAGACGCGGATCGCTTCTTCTTCCGCCTGTTCGCGCAGCGCCGTGAACAGTTCCGCTTCCAGCTGCCACGCGACCTTGACCTGCCAGGTCCAGCGCACGGTTTCCTTCAGCCACGTATCGGCGGGACGGCCCTGATCCGCGATCCGATACCGCGCAGCGATCTTCAGTTCGCATGCATTGGGCGTCGCCACCGCAGGCGCCTTGTCCTCCGCTTCCAGCTCTTCCGGCAGCTTCAGCGCCACACGCAACACTTCCTCGGTGCGACCGCGGAACAGCGCGAGCGCGCGATGCGACGGAATCGACTGCAGCGGCTCCTTGTAGTCGAAGTAGTCGCGGAACTTGGCGCCCGCCTCTTCCTTGCCCTCGGCCACCTTCGACACCATGACGGCGTTGTCCTGCAGCCAGGTACGCACTGACCCGATCAGCTCCGCGTCTTCCGCGAACTTCTCGATCAGGATCTGGCGTGCGCCGTCGAGCGCGGCTTTCGCATCCGGCACGCCCGGGTTGTCGCCGTTCTCGGTCTTGAAGGCTTCCTTCAGGTATTTCACCGCTTCGACGGCCGGCGTCAGCGTGGGATCTGCCAGCAGCGCCTCGGCCAGCGGCTCGAGCCCCGCCTCGCGCGCGATCTGCGCCTTGGTGCGCCGCTTCGGCTTGTACGGCAGGTAGAGATCTTCCAGGCGCTGCTTGCTGTCGGCCGCTTCGATGCTCGCCCGCAGTTCCGGCGTCAGCTTCTTCTGTTCGTCGATGCTCTTCAGGATCGTGGCCCGCCGCTCTTCCAGTTCGCGCAGGTAGGTCAGGCGCTCATTCAGCGTGCGCAGCTGCGCGTCGTCGAGTCCACCGGTCGCTTCCTTGCGGTAGCGCGCGATGAACGGCACGGTCGCGCCTTCGTCGATCAGCGCGACGGCGGCGGCCACCTGGACGGGTTTGACGGAGAGTTCGGCGGCGATGCGCGATTCGATGGGCGGCAGCATGAAGCGTCAGTCGGCACGGTCGTTGCGAGGGACGCGAACTATGCAGAACGCCTTCCCGGGCAACAAGACTTGCCAAATGCGATTCTTCCTGTGGGTCAGGCTTCAGCCTGACTCGGAGGCCGGCTAAAGCCGGCCCCACAGTAAGAAAGACACAAGACCAGACTCACGGCGCCAGCTCCGCAATCGCCTGCAGCAACGCCTCGGTATCGACGGGCTTGCTGAGAAAGCGGCAGCGCGGAATCGGGGATTTCAGTACCCGCATCACCGACGGCAGATCGCCGCTCAGCACGACGGCCGGAATGTCGGTGCCCTGGCGCTGCCGCGCCGCATGCACGAGTTCCAGCCCGGTCTGACCGCCGTCGAGGTGGTAGTCGACGATCATCAGTTCATCGCCCTGCAGCGATTCCACCAGCCGCTGCGCCTCGCGCGCCGATCCCGCGGTCGTCACCTCGTAGCCTTCGAGCTGCAGGAAGAGCTGCGTGGCCACCCGCACGCCCTCGTTGTCCTCGATGAGGACCAGACGCGTGCGTCCAGGCCGGCGCGCCGAACGAACCGCGACCTGCGTATCGACGACCGCGTCGCGCATCGCCAGATGGATGCGGGGAATGGTGATGCGAACCCAGGTGCCGACGCCGACCTGCGATTTCACTTCCGCCGCATAGCCGAGCAGGCGCGACACTTCGCGAACGATCGCCAGCCCCAGCCCGACGCCGGCGCGGCGGGTGCCGCTGGAATCGACCTGGTAGTACTCGTCGAAAATATGTTCGATCTTGTCCTGCGGGATACCGATGCCGGTGTCTTCGATATCGATGTGCAGCGCTTCGGCGGTCAGTTCACAGGTGAGTGCGATGTTGCCGCTGTCGGTGTATTTCACGGCATTGCCGAGCAGGTTCTCCAGCAGCTGCGTGAACAGCGTGCGATCCGTGTGCAGCACGACATCCGCCGTCGTCACCTGCAGCGACAGTCCGCGCGCACGCACCAGCGGCTCGAACTGCGCGCGCAGTTCGTTCAGCACCTGTTCCAGACGCACATCGCCGAGTTGCGGATCGATGGCACCCGACTCCAGCCGGCTGACATCGAGCAGGCCGTTCAGCAGGCGCGTCATGCTGTCGATCGCCTGCTCCTGACGCTTCAGCAATGCCCCCACGTCGGGATCGCTGACCATGCGCAGCATCGAGGCGTTCAGGAGCCGCACCGTCTGCAACGGCTGCCGCAGATCGTGACTGGCGGAGGCGAGGAAGCGGCTCTTGGCGCGATTGGCGCGATCGGCCTCCTCGCGCGCCGAGACCAGCGCCTCGTTGATGCGACGGCGGTCCGTCATGTCGCGGATCGCGGCTGCGACGAACGGTTCGGTGCCGACGTGAAAATGCGCCAGACGAATGGCCGCAGGAAACTCGGTACCGTCCGCCCGCAACGCGGCGAGGTCGGCGATGCTCACCCCCATCTCGCGATTGCGCGGCGCCCGCATGTAGCCCGCCACGTGCGTGCGATGCCGGTCGCGCAGGCGCTCGGGCACGACCGTCTCGATCGACTTGCCGATGAGATCCGCCGGCTCGTATCCCAGCAGGTCGCGCACCGTCTCGTTGGCAAAACGGATGACGCCGCCGGCATCGACCACGATCATGGCGTCCGGCGAATAGCGCAGCAGCTGCCGGGTGATTTCATCGGCTGGATTCATGACATACATTGTTGCATGGCGACGCTGCGGTCGCCGTCTGCGCATTAAGGGGCAGGCGCAACCGGATGAGGGGATCTCGCGGTGTGCCGTCCGTGCGCCCTCCGGCAGGCTAATCCCTCAATCATTCTGCGCCCATGGACCAACGCATGAACCGGTTACCCCTCCCCGTCCGCCGCGGGGACAACGTCGCCAGGCCGATGTTCGAACGCCTGCTGGAAATCACGCGCGCCTCAGCACTCGAGGAAATGGCGAGCGGCATGGCGCATGAGATCAACCAGCCGCTGGGCGCCATCACCACGTTCGCGCAGGCGGGCCAGCGCATGCTCGATCGCGCCGATCCCATGCTGCCGCAGGCCATCGACGTGCTGCAGCAGATCAGCGCGCAGGCCATGACCGCGGCCGAAGGCATCCGCCGCATGCGCCTGCTGGTGAATCGGGAGGCGCGGCAGAAGACGCCCCACGCCATCGGCGATCTGATCTACGAGCTGTTTCCCCTGCTCGACACGCTCGCCACGCGCACCGGGGTGCAGCTCGATCTGCATGTCGCGCATGGACTGCCCTGCATCGAGATCGATGCCCTGCGCATCCAGCACGTCATCTTCACGCTGGCGCAGAACGCCATCGAGGCGGCGAGCCTCGGCGGCGGCAAGCCACGGGCCAGCGTCGACATCGACGTGACATCGACCCGTTACGGCATCGAAATATCGGTCACCGACTCCGGCCCCGGCATACCTGCCACCGCCCGCGAACAGATCTTCCGCCCGTTCTTCACGACCAAGACCTCCGGCACCGGGCTGGGCCTCGCATCGAGCCGGGCCATCGTCGAGGCGCACGAGGGAACGATCGGCTTCGACGATGTTCCCGCCGGCGGCACGCGCTTCTGGATCCGTCTGCCGGCCCCCGCCGCTCCGTAGAAAACGCGCCCGGGTTTTCTGTCCGCTGCAGATCTGCGATTCTTCGTCCATGAAAGTCGACAAGAAGAACGGACCGCTCATCTGCGTGGTGGATGACGATGACGGCATGCGCCGCGCCATCGAAGCGCTCCTGAGCACCATCGGTCATGCGACGGCCGCGTATGCGCGCCCCACGGAGTTCCTGAAGCAGTTCGATCCGGCGCGTCCCGGCTGCCTGATCCTGGACATTCGCATGCCGGAAATGAGCGGCCTGGAAGTGCAGCAGCAGCTCAACAGCCGCGGCTCGATGCTGCCCGTCATCATGATCACCGGGCATGGCGACGTGCCGATGGCCGTGCAGGCGATGAAGCACGGCGCTTTCGATTTTCTGCAGAAGCCGTTCCGCGATCAGGATCTGATCGACCGCATCAACGCCGCGCTGAAGCTCGATGCCGAAAACCGCGAACTGATCGAACGCCACGCCGACATCCGCCGCCGCTTCGAATCGCTGACGCCGCGCGAGCAGGACGTCATCAAGCTCGTCGTCGACGGCCGCGCCAACAAGGTCATCGCCATCGACCTGGGACTGAGCGAACGCACCGTGGAAATCCATCGCGCCAACGTCATGGAAAAGATGGGCGCGCGGTCCATCGCACATCTGGTGAAGATGCACATGATGCTGACGGGCGAGAACACCTGATTTTTCTTCCTGTGGGGCCGGCTTCAGCCGGCCTTTGGGATTCAAGGAGTCAGGCTGAAGCCTGACCTACAGCCTGACCTACAGCCTGACCTGCAGCCTGACCTGCAAGCCTGACCCGCAGGTGTGACCTGCAGCACGCGCTTCTGCGTGCTTACCCGCAGCAATTCTCGGACTTTCCTTAATGGGCGCCGCGCGTGCGCGCGGTACCTTGCTGCTGCCGCGCAAAAACACTTCGAAGCCATGCCGAAATCGGAAACGTACAACGATCACATCGTTCGCCTGTTCCTGCTGGGTGCCGCCGTCTGGGGCATCGTCGGGATGTTCATCGGAGTACTCGCCGCCGCGCAGCTTGCATGGCCGGCGCTCAACTTCGATGTGTCGTGGCTGACGTTCAGCCGCATCCGCGCCAATCACACCTTCGGCGTGATCTTCGCCTTCGGCGGCTCGGCGTTGATGGGCACCTGCTACTACGTGGTGCAGCGCACCGGCCACACGCGCCTGGCACTCGGCAAGCTCGCGATGTTCACGTTCTGGGGCTGGCAGCTCGCCTGCTTCCTCGCCATGGCGACGATGCCGTTCGGCATCACGCAGTCCAAGGAATACGCCGAACCCGAATGGTTCATCGATCTGCTGGTCGCAGTCGTGTGGGTCTCGTTCGGCGTGGTGTTCTTCGCGACCTTGGCACGCCGACGCATCCGTCACATCTATGTCGCCAACTGGTACTACGGCGCGTTCATCATCGCGGTCGGCCTGCTGCACGTCGTCAACAATCTGGCGGTGCCGGTGTCGCTGACCAAGTCCTATCCGATCTACTCGGGCGTGGTCGATGCGATGGTGCAATGGTGGTACGGCCATAACGCGGTGGCGTTCTTCCTCACGGCCGGCTTCCTCGGAATGATGTACTACTTCGTGCCGCGCCAGGCCCAGCAGCCGTTGTGGAGCTATCGCTTCTCGATCGTGAATTTCTGGGCGCTGATCTCCGTGTACATGTGGGCGGGTTCGCATCACCTGCTCTACAGCGCGCTGCCCGACTGGGTGCAGTCGGTCGGCATGGCGTTCTCGCTGATCCTCCTGATGCCGAGTCTCGGCTCGGCCGCCAACGGCCTGCTCACGTTCAATGGATCGTGGGACAAGCTCAAGACCGATCCGGCCGCCAAGTTCATGGTGCTGTCGCTGGTGTTCTACGCCGCGTCGACCTTCGAAGGCTCGATGCTGGCGATCAAGTCGGTCAATTCGATCTCGCACTACACCGACTGGACCGTCGCCCACGTGCACTCGGGCGCCATCGGCTGGGTGGCGATGATCACGATGGGCTCGCTGTATGCGATGGCGCCGCGGGCGCTCGATCGCCCGGCGATGCATTCGCGCAAGGCGATGGAACTGCACTTCTGGATGCACACCACCGGCCTCGTGCTGTACGTGCTCGCGATGTGGGCGGCCGGTGTCACCGAAGGCGTGATGTGGCGCGCCACCAATCCCGATGGCTCGCTGACCTACAGCTTCCTCGCCAGCCTCATCGCCGTGAAGCCGTACTACGCGATCCGGTTCCTGGGCGGCCTGCTGGTGCTCGGCGGCATGGTGGTGATGGCGTGGAACCTCTGGCACACGGCCGCCGCTGCGCGCGCCAACAAGATCAAGCCGATCCTGGTGCCGATCCCCGAAGAAATTCCCGAACCCGTCGAAGACCAGGTGCCGGCGCCGCTGCCGGCCCGTGGGTAAGCCATCATGCCGCTGCAGTACAAGTACCTGGAAAAGATCGAGAAGAACGCCGGCCTGCTCGGCGCGCTGATCGCCCTCATGGTGTCGATCGGCGGCCTCGCCGAAATCACGCCGCTGTTCATCAAGGCGCACACCGTCGAGCCGGCGCCGGGCTTCAAGCCCTACGATCCGCTGCGGCTCGCCGGCAAGGACGTCTACGTGCGCGAAGGCTGCTACGCCTGTCACTCGCAGATGGTGCGCACGCTGCGTTTCGAAACGCAGCGCTACGGCGACTACTCCGCCGCGAGCGAATCGGTGTACGACCGTCCGTTCCAGTGGGGCTCGAAACGCACCGGCCCCGATCTCGCGCGTATCGGCGGCAAGTACTCGGACGACTGGCATCGACTGCACCTGCTGACGCCGCGCCAGGTCGTGCCCGAATCGAACATGCCGAACTACCCATGGCTCGCCGAACGCGAACTCGACGGCGAAGACATCCAGGCCCGCATGCGCGTGCTGAAGTTCCTCGGCGATCCGTACAGCGACGAGGAGATCGCCGCCGCGCCGGCAGCGGTCAAGGACAAGACCGAACTCGACGCGCTCGTCGCCTACCTGCAGGGACTCGGCGTGTACAACGTCGCAGCGAAGGAAGCCGGCCATGAATGAGCTGTGGGGTCACGTCATCGGCGTGTTCATCGTCGTGCTCACGCTGACGTTCATCGGCATCTGGGTCTGGGCGTGGTTGCCCCATCACCGCAAGAACTTCGACGCATTGGCGCACCTGCCCATGCATGATGAGGATGAATCACGATGAGCCGCTTCTGGTCCGGCTGGGTCATGTTCCTGGTGGTGCTGAACCTCGGCATCACGCTGTTCCTGTTCGTGTGGGCGCAGCGCCTCAAGATTCCGACCCGCTCCGATGGCACGACCGGCCACGTCTGGGCACACGGCGTATTGCGCGAGGGCGTGCGCAGATTGCCGCTGTGGTGGGTGCTGTTCTCGGCGGGCATGTTCATCGTCGGCTTCGCGTACCTGGCGCTGTATCCGGGATTCGGCAGCTACCAGGGGCGACTCGGCTGGACGTCGGCCAGCGAGTGGCTGCAGGACACGCAGGTCAACGATGCGAAGCTCGCAGCGACGCTGCAGCCGCTGAGTTCGCTGAGCGTCGAGGAACTCGCGCGCAACGACAATGCACGCGCGCTCGGCGAACGACTGTTCCTCGACAACTGTGCGGCATGTCATGGCACGCGCGCACTCGGCAATCCGTCGATCGGCGCGCCGAACCTGGTCGACGACGACTGGCTGTACGGCGAAGGCACGCTGATGGCCAGCGTTCTCGATGGCCGCACCGGCGCCATGCCGCCGTGGGGTCCGGCGCTCGGCCATGAAGGAGTGAAGGAGGTCGCCTCCTACGTGCTGAGCCTGAGCGGAGTGAAAGCGCCGGCCGACTGGGTCGCCGCCGGCAAGACGCGCTACGAAGCGATCTGCGTGGCGTGTCATGGCGCCGACGGCCGCGGCAATCCTGCGCTGGGCGCGCCGAATCTCACGGACAGCGTCTGGCTCTACGGCAACGACTTCGCCAGCGTCGCCGCCAGCATCGAGCACGGCCGCAGCGGCGTGATGCCCGCGTGGCGTCATCGACTCGGCGAGGAACAGGTGCGCATGATCGCTGCGTGGTTGCACTCGCAGGGATCGACATGAACAAATCGATGCGCTGGTATCGCGTGCCGGTGCTGTGGCTCGGCATCGTGCTGTTCGGCGCCTCGCTCGCCGGCTGCATCGGCATGATCGTGCTGGCGTCGCAGTATTCCGACGAACCGATGCCGGTCGGCAGCGAGCGGCTGCTGAAGATGCCGACGACACGCGATCCCGCTTCGTCATGACGATCCGCGACAACGCCTGCTGGCATTGCGGCGAACCGGTGCCCGCAGACGTCGTCATACACACGCGCATCGGCGGCGAGACACGCACGATGTGCTGCCAGGGATGTCGCGCCGCTGCGGAGTGGATCCAGCAGATCGGCCTCGGCGACTACTACCGTCTGCGTACCCAGTCGGCGCCGCGGCCCGAAGTCGCCGCCAGCACGGCTGACTGGCAGCGCGCCGAGATCGCCCGTCATGTCGTGCGCGATCTCGGCGACGGCCGTCGCGAAACCATGCTGCTGGTCGAAGGCATACGCTGCTCGGCCTGCGTGTGGCTGATCGAACGCGCGCTGGGCGGTCTCCCCGGCATGATGTCGGTGCAGGTCAACGCCGTTGCACAGCGGGCTCGCGTGGTCTGGAACGACGCACGCATCGGACTGCCGCAGATCCTCGACCATCTCGCACGAACCGGTTATCGCGCCCAGCCGCTGGATGCGCGGGCACTGGACGACGTACGCCGGCGCGAATCGCGCGCGGCCATGAAACGCCTGCTGGTGGCCGGATTCGGCAGCATGCAGTCCATGATGTACGCCGCCGTCCTCTACTTCGGCGGCGACGATACGGCGGCCGGCACGCACGAACTGTTTCGCTGGCTCGGTTTTCTCGTCGCGACGCCGGTGGTCTTCTATTCGGCGCGCCCCTTCTTCGCCGGAGCGACGCGCTCGCTCGCCGCGCGCCAGCTCGGCATGGACGTGCCGGTGGCCGCCGCCATCGCTATCATCTATGCGGCCAGCCTGATCGAGGCGCTGCAGGGCGGCGTGCACGTGTACTTCGATTCGGTATCGATGTTCGTGTTCTTCCTGCTCACCGGCCGCTACATCGAAATGCGCGCACGGCATCGCGCCGGCGATCTGACGGACGCGCTCGCCCGACTCACTCCACCGTTCGCGGAACGTCGGCGCGCCGATGCCGCGCTGGAACGCGTCGGCATTCACGAACTGCGGGTCGACGATGTCGTGCACGTCGTCGATGGCGGCATCGTACCTGCCGACGGCACGCTGCTGGACGAACGCTGCCGGGTCGACGAATCGCTGCTGAGCGGCGAATCGCTGCCGGTCGTCCGCCAACGCGGCGCGATGCTGATTGCAGGCAGCCTGCTGATCGATGGCCCGGTCGATCTGCGCGTTGCGCGGGTCGGTGCCGATACGACACTCGCCGGCATCGCCGCGCTGGTGGAACGCGCACGGACGCAGCGTCCGCGGCTCGCACGCGCTGGTGAACGCGCTGCGGCGCGGCTGGTCGCGCGCATCCTCGCCGTGACCGCACTCACCGCCGCGGCATGGAGTTTCTTCGATCCTTCGCGTGCCTTTGCAGCGTCGCTTGCGGTGCTGGTGGTTTCGTGTCCCTGCGCATTCGCGCTGGCCGTACCGGCAGCCATCACTCGCGTCCTGGCAGTGCTGGCGCGGCGCGGCGTACTGGTCGTCAAGCCCGATGCGATCGAAGCGCTCGCGGGCGCCACGCATGTGGTGTTCGACAAGACCGGTACGTTGACCGAACCGCAGCTGGCGCTCGCAGCCGTGCAGACTTTCGGCGTCTCGCGCGAACAAGCGCTGTGCCTGGCCGCATCGCTGGCGCGCGAAAGCCGTCATCCCTCGGCACGCGCCATTGCCGCTGCCTGGGACTCTCCTCTTTCCCCTCCTCCGCTTGCGGGGGAGGGCCAGGGAGGGGGCGAAGCAGGCACCGCTGCCAGCGGTTTACCCCCATCCCGACCTTCCCACCCGCAAAGCCTCCTCCACGCAAGCGGGGGAAGGGGTCAGAACTGCAATGTGATCGCGCATGCCGGCCTGGGCATCAGCGCCTGCATCGCCGGACGCACGCTGCGGCTGGGCCGTCCTGATTTCGCGTTATCCGGCAATGCCGGCGGCATCGATGACGACTGCGTCGTACTCGCCGACGATCACGGCCCGATCGCCGCCTTCCGCCTCGACGAGCGGTTACGAGCGAACGCGCGGGCGACCGTCGACGCACTGAAGGCGCAGGGATTGACCGTCCTCATCGCCAGCGGCGACGCCGAAGCCAAGGTGACGAAAGTCGCCGCACAACTCGGCATCACGGAATGGCATGCACGACAGTTGCCGTCGGACAAGCTCGATCGGCTCACCGCATTGCGCGCCGCGGGTGCACGCGTGATCGTCGTCGGCGATGGCGTGAACGATGCGCCGGTTCTCGCCGGTGCGGACGTGGCGATATCGCTCTCCACCGCAGCGGAACTCGCGCAGGCCAGCAGCGACATCGTGCTCACCGTCGAACGCTTCGATGCACTGGCGCCGGCGCGCACGCTCGCACGCCAGACGCTCGCCATCGTGCAGCAGAACCAGCGCTGGGCACTGGTCTACAACCTGACGGCCGTGCCGATCGCTGCCCTCGGTTTCGTACCGCCGTGGCTCGCGGCCATCGGCATGTCGTTGAGTTCGTTGTGCGTCGTGCTGAACGCGCTGCGGATCGGTCGCGAGCCCGCAACGAAGCACGCGCCCCATAGCGCGGCGTTGCTGCGCACGGAGGCTGCATGAACGTCCTGCTCGTCATCATTCCGCTGTCGATCGCGCTGCTGATCGGCGCTGCGGTCGCGTTCTTCTGGGCCGTCGACAACGATCAGTTCGACGACATGGACACACCGGGGCTCACGCCGCTCGACGATCTGCCGCGCCCATGAACGCCCTCACCCTGACCGCTGCATTGCTGCTCGGGCTCGCCGCCAGCGGGCACTGCGTGGTCATGTGCGGCGGCATTTCCTCGGCGCTGAGCCTGGCGACAGCGAAGAACGCCGCCGGCCGGCCGCGACCGACGCTGCTGTTCGGCTACCAGCTCGGACGCGTCACCTCCTACACGCTGGCGGGCCTGCTGTTCGGCGGTGTTCTCGGCGGCGTCGTCCGTCTGCTCGACATCGAGTCCATACGGATCGCACTGCGCGCCTTCTCCGCCGCTGCCCTGCTGTTCGCCGCGCTGGTGGTGCTGGGCCGCGTGCGCGATCCGGGTTTCGGCATCGGCCATCGCTGGTGGTCGAAACTCGCTCCGCTCGGCCGCAAGCTGCTGCCCGTCGCCACGCTGCCGCGCGCCTTCGCCTTCGGCACGCTGTGGGGATGGATGCCCTGCGGCTTCGTCTACACGGTGCTGGTCATGGCATCGCTGCAGTTCGATGCGGTGCGCGGCGCCGCGATCATGGCGGCTTTCGGTCTCGGCACGGCGCCTGCGCTGTTTGCTGCGGCGCTCGGGGCACCGCGTCTGGCGGCGGCGGCGGCCCGACCGGCGGCGCGGCAGGCGGCCGGGTCGATCCTGCTGGTCAGCGCGGCTCTGACGCTGGCGGGCCCGTGGCTGGTTCATGCGGTCCCGGGATTGTCGGGGATGCTGCCCTTCGACTGCTGAGCAGGGGTTTACCCCACCCCGCCCCGCTGGTCAGAATCTGCCGGGGAGCCGCCGCGACACGTTCCTGTAACTTCCGGTCCGGCGCCGGGTTCTGGCCATAAACGACGACATTCAACCGTGGCTAAACCAGGCTGGAATCCGCAGCGTTCCGGAGAGTTTGCAGGCTTCATGCGTGCTTATCAGGACATGGTCTTTTCAACCGCCGCGCGGATCGTCGCCAACGACGCGCAGGCCGAAGACATTGCCCAGGAAGTCTTCCTCAAGGCCTTCGAGAACTTTTCCCACCTGAGCGCCAGCCCTACCGCCGGCGGCTGGCTCAAGACCGTTGCGACCAACCTGTCGCTCAACCATGCCTCGCGCTATCGCAAACGCTGGCGCTTCTTCTCGGAGATGCGCGCCGCGGATGCCGAGGACGACACGCCCGACGTCGAATTCGCCGCGCCCGAAACGCTGCTGGCGGACCTCGACCTCGAAAGCCGCCGCGGCCTCATCGAGCAGGCCCTGCAGAAGTTGCCCGATCACCAGCGCCTGCCGCTGGTGCTGTATCACTTCGAAGAAATGCCCTATGAGGAAATCGCCGCGAAGCTGAGCGTTTCGCTGGCGAAGGTGAAAGTGGACATCCATCGCGCGCGCGCCGCCCTGGCGAAAGCCCTCGGCCGCAGCGAACTCAGCAGCGCAGCGTTGCAGTCGTAACACCATGAGCAACACACCCGACCATCAGTCACTCGAGCAGTTCACGGACGCCGTGCTGCGGGACCTGCCGCCGCGCCGCGCGCCGGCATCGCTCGAAGCCCGCGTGTTCGCGGAACTGGAACGTCGCGCGGCCAGGCCCTGGTGGCAGTCGAGCTATCGCGACTGGCCCGCCATCGTGCGCATCCTGTTCCTGGCCGCCTGCGTCGCACTCGGCAGCCTCGCCGTGCGCGCCACCGAATGGCTGTTCGGCCGCTCGGCATCGACGATTTCCGGCATCGAATCGGATCTCTCGCCGGCCGCCGCTTCCGTCAAAGCGACGGCCGGGGCCTTCTCGTTCATCGCTCACAACATCCCGTCGGTCTGGATCTACGGCGCCATCGCCGTGATGGCCGTCACGTACATCGCCCTGTTCGGCATCGGCGCTGCCGCCTATCGGACCCTCTATGCGAATCGCTGAAATGAATACGCTCGCCTTTCCCATCGCATCGTCGTTTTCTTTCGGGCATCGCAGCCGGCAACTGCTGGCCACGGCGATCCTGAGCTGGCTGTCGGCGCTCGCGCTGGCGCAGGAAACGCCGCCTTCACCCGCACCGGTCGAAGCGCCCGAGACGCCCGCGGTCGAGTCCGACGATTCCGGCACGCGAGCCGGTATCGACCACGACCATGACTGGGATTGGGACAACGGGCGGCGCAGCAAGAACCACAACGTCATCCTGCGCTTTGCCGACGCCAACGTCGGCCCGGACGAGGTCGTCGATGCCGTCATCTCCATCGGCGGCTCCGCGACCAGTGCCGGTACGGTGCGCGAGGCGGTCGTCTCCATCTTCGGCAACACGCACGTCACCGGACCGGTCGGCGACGGCGCCGTCGCCATCTTCGGCGACACCTACGTCAACAGCCGCGTGAAGGGCGACGTCGCGGCGATCTTCGGCGACGTCGAACTCGGCCCGCAGGCCGACGTCAGCGGCGAGGTGGTCGTCGTCGGCGGCACGCTGAAACGCGACCCGGCAGCGAATGTCCATGGCGGCACCCAGCAGGTGACGCTGCCGGTCGACATCCACTTCGACTGGCTGCGACCGTGGATGAAGCACTGCCTGTTCCTCGGCCGGCCGCTCGCGCTCGAACCCGGCCTCGGCTGGGCCTGGGGTCTCGCCATCGGCTTCCTCACGCTGTACGTGCTGCTGGCGGTGATGTTCTCCGGCGCCGTCGAGAAGTGTGTGACGACGATCGAAACCCGTCCGGGCGCCACGCTGCTGGCGTCGCTGCTGACGCTGATCCTGACGCCGGTGGCGACGATGGTGCTGCTCGTCACGGTGGTCGGCGTCGCGCTGGTGCCCTTCTTCTGGATCGGCCTGTTCATCGCCGGTCTGTTTGGCAAGGCAGTCATCCTCGCTGCACTCGGCCGCCGCCTGACGCGCTTCGCGAGCATCTCCAGCCCGATGGCCGACTACGCCATCGCGGTGGCCATCGGCGGCGCGATCATGCTGGTGCTGTACGTGATCCCGGTCGTCGGCTTCATCGCCTACAAGGTGCTGGGCATCCTCGGACTCGGCGTGGTGGTCTACACCCTCGTGCTGACCGCACAGAAAAAGCGCGAGGAAGCGGCGCTGAACGCAGCGCCAGCCGCCGCCGTCGCGGGTGCGCCGTTCGATCCGGTCGCGAGCACATCGCCGGGCGCCGAAGCGTCGGCGGCACCTGCGGTCGAACCCGCACCTTTGGTGCCCGATGCCACGCTGCCGCGCGCCGGCTTCTGGATCCGCATGGCCGCCTTGCTGATCGACATGATCCTGGTGGGCATCATCTGCGGCGTGCTGGAACTCGACCGGGCCAGCGACGGGCTGTTCCTGCCGCTCCTCGCCACCTACGGCGCCGTCATGTGGAAGCTCAAGGGCACCACCGTCGGCGGCATTCTCTGCAACCTGCGCATCGTCCGGGTCGATGGTCGCGAAGTGGACTGGGCCACTGCCATCGCCCGCGCGCTCGGCTGTTTCCTGTCGCTGGTCGTCGCGGGCCTGGGCTTCATCTGGATCGCCGTCGATCCCGATCGCCAGGGCTGGCACGACAAGATCGCCGGCACGGCCGTGGTGCGCGTCCCGAAAGGCAGGTCGCTGGTGTGAGTCAGGTTTCGTAGAATCCACGCGCCGTTCTTCCGGAGCAGCGCGTGACCCGCGATCCCTCATCGACTTCTTCCAGCCGTCCGCAGATCCAGGCCCACGTCGAGCGCCATCTCGGCCCCGTCACCCGGGCCTTTCGCGAAGGCGACATCGACATCCTGTGCGTCGATGCCGCCTTCGATCGGCCGGTGCACATGCTCGTCACCGCCGGCATGAGCGATGCGGCGATGACACCGGCCCGCAAGGATGCCCCGGACCGTATCGAACTCATGATGACGCTGCCCGAGCAATGGAAGCTCGATGGACTGCAATCGTCCGATCCCCGCTACTGGCCGATCCGGCTGCTCGCTGACCTGGCGATGTCGCCGCGGCAGACCGGCCGCGCGCTGGCCTGGGGCGACACCGTGCCGAATGGTGATCCGCCCGCGCCCTACGTCAGCGATACGAAGCTGTGCGCGGTGATCATCGCGCCGTCGCTGCTCGTGCAGAAGGAGTTCTATGCGCTCGACACCGGCCGGCACCACATCGAGTTCTACGCCGCCATCCCGCTCTATCGCGAAGAACTCGACGCCCATGCCGAGCACGGCATGGAATTCCTGCTGACGCGGATGCTGGAACACCGCGTGAACGATCTCGTCGACGTCAAACGTCGCAACGTGATGAAGAAGCGCTTCGGGCTTTTCTGATTCTGTCTGTGGGGCGGGCTTCAGCCCAGTGACACTGCGTTGACGATTTTCTGCATGAATCGCCTCTGATCCCCTCCTCCGCGCAGCGGGGGAGGGTTAGGGTGGGGGCAGTGAGAATTGCGCAGCCTTCTCAAACAACCCCCTTCCTGCCCTTCCCCCGCTGCGCGGAGGAAGGGACGCACAATTCGATCTCATCTCAAAGCCTTACATATAGAAAGAAGCGCTACTGCGGCGGCAGTGGCAGCCCCTTCGGCCACAGCAGCCACATGCGACCCTGCTGCTTCATGCGACCGGCAGACTCGCCGGCGGCAGGACCGAAGCCCCAGAACAGATCGCCGCGGTTGACGCCGCGGATGGCGCCGCCGGTGTCCTGCGCCAGTACCAGGCGTTTCAGCGGTTCGGTCGAGTTCGGCTGCGTAGTGGCGAGGAAGACCGGCGCACCGAGTGGCACGAACTGCGGATCGACGGCGAGCGAACGGCCGCCGGTCAGCGGCACGCTGAGCGCGCCCTTCGGGCCTTCCGCAGGGTTCTCGATCTTCTCCTCGCGGAAGAACACGACGCTCGGATTGGCGTTGAGCACTTCCTGCTTGCGTTCGGGATGTTCGTCGACCCAGCGACGGATCGATTGCGCCGAAGCCTGGTCGAGCGTCATCTCGCCCTGGTCGACGAGATAACGCCCGATGGAACGATACGGCTGGCCGTTCTGGTCGGCGTAGGCCATACGCACCACGCTGCCGTCGGCAAACTGCACGCGGCCCGAGCCCTGCACTTCCAGAAAGAACGCATCAACCGCATTGTCGACCCAGACGAGTTCCTTGCCCTGCAGCGACGGCTTGCCCGCGATCTCCGCACGTGTGTAGTACGGCACGACCTTTCGGCCCTGCACGCGGCCGCGCAGGCGCTTGCCCTTGAGCTCGGGAAACAACTCGGCGAGGTCGATCGTCAGCAGATCGTCGGGCGGCGCGAACAGCGGCACCGCAAACGCCGCAGACGGCTTGCGCGAGCCGCGCAGCAGCGGTTCGTAGTAGCCGGTGATCAGTCCCGTATCGACCACCTGGTCCAGACCCGCGCTCTGCACGATGCGATACGGCACGAACCGGGTTTCGAAGAACTGACGCGCGTTCGTCGAGGGCACGGCGGCGGCGCACACGCCGGACCACTCCGGCTTCGACGCCAGCGCGCGGCAGCTTTTCAGGAACGCATCCCAGGCCCACTGCACCTGATCCTGCTGCCAGCCGTCGACCTTGTCCCAGGCCACGGGCTCGTACAGCACTTTCGGCGGCGTCGCGACCGGCGGCGGTTGCTGTTGCGGCGTGCTCACACAGCCATGAATGAACGCCAGCGTCAGCGCCAGCAGCGCAAGTCGTACGACTCTCGTCATCGGTATTTCCGTTCGCAATCTCGAGCGCGGAGTATGCCCGCCCGCCTCGCTCAGATCGATTCGCGACTGGCCCAGGTCGCGACCGACCCTTCATGCAATGCTGCGTACACTTCATCCCGCAGCACGTTTGCCTGCGCGGATGTCAGCGTACGACTCACATCGCGGATGACGAGACGCAGCAGCACGTTCTTCTGGGTCGATGCGATGCCCAGTCGTCGCCGTGCTGCGAGGGACAGATCGAGCCACGGCGTTTCGGCGATCACCCGAATCTCTTCGAGCGCATCGCTGCGTTCGCCGAGCACAGCGCGCACGCGATCGCCCAGTTCTTCCGCCGTGACCGCGGCGGCCACGGCAATCGAGAGATCCCGCTGGATCGCCGGTTGCGACGACACCGGACGCCACGGTTCGAGGTCCAGCATCTGGCGCGCGACGCGCGGATCGTCGGAACGCAGCAGGCGGATGTCGTCGATGCCCTTGCGCAGCATGAGCAGGCGATCGAGCCCCAGGCCCATGGCGAGTCCGCCGTAGTTCGCCCCGAGTCCCGCCGCCTGCAACACTGCCGGCGCTGCGAGGCCGCACTCCAGAATCTCCACCCAGCGCTCGTCGATGCGCGCGTGAACCTCGAGCCCGTGAATCGTGTAGGGATGCGTCGCGGGTTCCAGCCGCAGTTCGGCGCCCGGCAGCAAGGCCGCCGCGACCGTGTGAATCATTTCGGTGAGATCGTCCTGCTCCAGTCGTCCGCGACGAACCCGCCACAGATCGAGCTGGTGCGGCTCGCCGACGTGCAGCCGATCGATGCAATCGCGCCGGTACGTGAGTCCGGGACAGGCGATCAGCACATCGGGATAGTCGGCGGCGGCGATCATGCGCAGCGCGCCCGGAATCATGGCTGACGTCTGGGTTCGCAGCAGTCGGTCGGCGCTGAGATAGCGCGTGTAGCGCGCATCCCGCGCCGCACCTTCCGCCGGATATTGCAGCTCGTCGTAGTTGGCGGAAACAGATACGAGCGGCGGCGCACGATAGACGATCGCCTCGCAACTCCACCGGCGGCGCAAGGCGTCGATCGCCTGCTGCACCAGCAGCTGCAGGGCGTGCGGCCCCCAGGCCGCGTCGGTGAGATCGCGAACGGACAGCGCGCGGCGATAGCTCGCGGCATCCAGGGTGCGGATTTCGAATGGCGTTTCGACGGACAGGGACATGACACACCTCGACTACGGCTGAAGTTCGGAACGTGCTGCGAATGCAGCGGACGAACGAACCCCCGCGCCGGTCTCAGGCGGTCAGGCGTTCAGCGAGGCGGGAAAGAAGGATCCAGCGCGCGCGACCGGAATGCCCGATGCCTGAAACAGGCCGGGGGCCGGTAAATCGAAAGGTGTGCACGCGAGGTGACATGGCCCGAATGTAGCGGAGCCGCACCGGCCGAGGCAAGCCGTCAATGGGGACGGAAGTCGATCCGGTGATCGCTCGGGATACAGAAAATGTCGATGGGATTGGAGCGACCGCGCAGCACCATGGGCGGCAGCGGCAATGCCTGGACGTCGACGCCGAAACCGTCGAGCGCCGTCATGACGGCCTGCGAGAACAGCATTTCGCCGGCACGCGCGCGCTGCGCCAGTCGCGCCGCGACGTTCACGGTGTCGCCGATGATGGTGTAGTTCATGTAGGACGCCGACCCGACGTTGCCGGCGATGACTTCGCCGACGTTGATGCCGATGCCGAGCCCGGTTTCGATCTGATGCGTCGTCTTCCAGCGATCCGCCAGCTGGCCGAAGCGGATCAGCATCTGGCGCGCCGCCAGCACCGCACGCTGCGGACCGTCGGCCTGCTCCACCGGCACGCCGAAGCCGACGAGCAGGCAGTCGCCGGCCATGCTGAAGATGGTGCCGTCGTACTCGAAGCTCACGTCGACCAGCAGGCCGAAGAATTCATTCAGCAGCGCGACGACTTCAGCCGGCGCCAGACGTTCCGACAGCGCAGTGAAGCCGCGCATGTCGGCGAACATCACCGATGCAGACACGCGGGCATTGGCGCCAGTGAGCACGGAGTCACGCAGATCCGGATTCTCGAGGATGCGGTCCGCGACCTTCGGCGAGATGTAGCGACGGAAGGCCGCACGGATGGCCTCGCGCTGCTTCACCTCCGCGGCCAGCTGCTGGGCCACCAGTTGCCGGCGCGACGCGGCGGCACGCAACAGACCATGTACGCGCACGAGGAATTCCTCGCGGCGGATCTGGTGGGTGAGGAAGTCATCGACCCCGGCATCGAAGGCCACCAGTCGCGATCGGGCAGTGCGGGCCAGCGCCACGACGGGGACGGATACGGTCGCCGGATTGGCCTTGAGCACACGACAGATATCGGCGAGCGAGCGCGCATCGCCTTCGATCGAGACCACGATCAGGTCGGGCGTGCGCTGCGCCACGCTGGCAATCGCGTCATTCGGGGAGACAACATCGTCGACATTGATGTCCGAGCCTTCCAGCATCCGGATCAGCAATGCGTGATTCTCAGACCGGTCACCGACGAACAGGGCTCTGAAAGAGCTCGGCATCCTCACTCACTCCCGCTGACGGTGTCGCCTGGTTCTGCGTCAGACTTCGGCACCGCGCGCCCGCAAGCTTAGTTCTTTATCAGGCTGGCCACAAACTCCTGCACGGCCAGCGACTCGAGCCGCGCGCGATCAGCGAACAGTGTCTTGATGGATTCGCTCTGCTTCGGCGAGAAGTGCCCGATCACTGCAGCCTCGAACTTTCGTCGCAACACGGGGATGCCTTCGGCGCGGCGCTTGCGATGGCCGATGGGATAGTCGACTGCCACGCGCTGGGTCGCGGTTCCATCCGTGAAAAAGACCTGGACCGCGTTGCCGATGTAGCGCTTCTCGGGATCGAAGTATTCCTGCGTGAAAGTCGTGTTTTCCATCACGAGCGTCCGGCTGCGCAAGGCATCGATGCGCGGATCGCCGGCCGTCGCGGCTTCGTAGTCTTCCGCCGTCAGGCGGCCGAAGATCAGCGCCACCGCGACCATGTACTGAATGCAATGATCGCGGTCGGCCGGATTCGCCAGCGGCCCGGTCTTGTCGATGATGCGTGCGCCCGATTCCTGGGTTTCGATGACGATGCGGTCGATGCGGTCGAGCCGCTCGCGTACCTGTTCATGCAGCGCCATCGCCGCCTCCACCGCCGTCTGGCCGTGAAATTCCGCCGGATACGAAATCTTGAACAGGATGTTCTCCATCACGTAGCTGCCGAACGGCTGCGGATACGAGAGCGGCCGACCGTCGAACAGCACGTCCTGGAATCCCCAGGTCGGCGCCGTCAGCGCCGACGGGTAGCCCATCTCGCCGCTCATCGCCATGAGCGCGAGGCGCACGCCGCGACTGGTTGCATCGCCCGCAGCCCAGCTCTTGCGCGAACCGGTGTTCGGCGCATGACGATATGTTCGCAGAGCGCCGCCATCGACCCAGGCATTCGAGAGCGCGTTGATCACCTGATCGCGGGTGCCGCCGAGCATGGCGGTGACGACGGCCGTCGTCGCGATACGCACCAGCAGCACATGATCGAGACCGACGCGGTTGAAGCTGTTCTGCAGCGCCGTCACGCCCTGGATCTCGTGCGCCTTGATCATGGCCGTCAGCACGTCGCGCACGGTCAGCGGCTTCTGTCCCTGCAGGACGTTGCGTCGCGAAAGATAGTCGGCGACGGCGAGAATGCCGCCGAGATTGTCGGAAGGATGACCCCACTCGGCCGCGAGCCAGGTGTCGTTGAAATCCAGCCAGCGGATCATGGCGCCGAGGTTGAACGCCGCCTGCACCGGATCGAGTTCATACGAGGTACCCGGCACGCGCGCGCCGCCCGGCATCGTTGCTCCCGGCACGACCGGACCGAGCAGCTTGGTGCACGCCGGATACTTCAGCGCCTGGAATCCGCAGGCGAGCGAATCCATCAGGCAGTAGAACGCAGTCTCGTACGCATCATCGCTGTCGATGCGATACGACAGCGTGTAATCGGCGATGTCGACCAGCACTTTGTCGGGCGCCGGTCGCTGGGCGGAGCGGAAATCCTGCGACATCACTGCATCATTTTCTCTGGTCGAGCGGCACGAACTTCAGGTTTTCCGGACCCGTGTAGTTCGCGCTCGGGCGGATGATCTTGCCGTCGATGCGCTGTTCGATCACATGGGCCGACCAGCCACTCGTGCGCGCGATCACGAACAGCGGCGTGAACATCGCGGTCGGCACGCCCATCTGGTAGTACGAGACGGCGGAGAACCAGTCGAGGTTCGGGAACATGTTCTTGGCGTCCTTCATCACCGCTTCGAGACGCTCGGCGATGTTGAACATCTTCATGTCGCCTGTCTCCTGCGCGAGCGAGCGCGCGACTTCCTTGATGACCTGGTTGCGCGGATCGGAGATCGTGTAGACCGGATGCCCGAAGCCGATGACGACTTCCTTGTTCGCTACGCGTGCGCGGATGTCCTTCTCCGCGTCATCCGGATTCTCGTAGCGCTGCTGGATCTCGAACGCCACTTCGTTCGCGCCGCCGTGCTTCGGACCGCGCAGCGCACCGATGGCGCCGGTGATCGCGGAGTACATGTCGGAACCTGTACCGGCGATGACACGGGCGGTGAACGTCGATGCATTGAACTCGTGCTCGGCGTACAGGATCAGCGAGGTGTGCATCGCATGCACCCATTCATTCGGCGGGCGCTTCTGATGCAGCAGGTGCAGGAAATGTCCGCCGACCGAATCGTCGTCGGTCTCGACGTCGATACGCCGGCCCGCATGGCTGTAGTGATACCAGTACGTGAGCATCGAGCCGAGGCTGGCGATCAGCCGGTCGGCAATGTCGCGCGCGCCGGCGAGATGGTGATCGTCCTTTTCCGGCAGCACGCAGCCGAGCGCGGACACGCCCGAGCGCATCACGTCCATCGGATGGCTCGCCGCCGGCAACTGCTCGAGCACTGACTTGACGGCCGCAGGCAGCGAACGCAGCGACTTGAGCTTGGCCTTGTAGCCGGCGAGTTCGGCGTGATTCGGCAGCTTGCCGTAAATCAGCAGGTAGGCGACTTCCTCGAACTCCGAGGTCGTCGCGATATCGAGGATGTCGTAGCCGCGGTAGTGAAGATCGTTGCCGCTGCGCCCGACGGTACACAGCGCCGTATTGCCGGCCGGCACGCCGGAGAGTGCAACGGATTTCTTGGGCTTGAAGCCCGCAGTCGGCTCGCTCATCACGCGTCCCCCTCAGCTCACGAATGTGCGGGGATCGTACCGGTATTCGCAGCCCGCGGCGACCGGCGGGATACGCGTAAAAAGAGCGGGGCGGCCGCGGCTTACGCCAGGGCCGCCCTGCGTGATGGGCCGATAAGCAATCGCGATCAGTTCGTCGCGACTTCGATGCGGCGCGGCTGCGCCTTCGCCTGCTTCGGAATGGTCACTTCGAGAATGCCATCGCGACCCGTGGCGCGGACCGCCGCTGCATCGACGGTGTCGGGCAGCGTGAAGCGACGATGGAAGCGACCCTGCGGACGCTCGCGCCGGCTGCGCTCGACATCGGCACTGGCAACTTCGGCGGGACGTTCGCCGCTGATCGTCAGCACGCCCTGATCGAGCGTGATGTCGATGGCGCTGGCGTTGACGCCGGGAACGTCGAGCTTCAGCACGAAGCGGTCGGCGTATTCGAGAATGTCTGCGGACGGAATCCAGTCCGCCGTCGCAGAAGAGCCGACGTCGGCATTCGCCGCGGTCTGCGAATCGAAAATCCGGTTGATCTGGCGATGCAGATGATTCAACGCATCCCAGGACGATTCATAGCGAGCAAGTGCCATGGTGCTGGCCTCCGAAGAACAGTGATGGATGACGGGTCACAAACCCTGTTGCCCCCTGAATAGGGACCGCCCGAAACCTTTCAAGGGCGGCAATCGCGGAGGCTCGGGTACACTGCGGCGAACACGTTTCGCGGAATCGTTCATGCAGTCAGCGTCCCGTATCGCAGTCGTTGCGGCCATGTTGATCGCCGCATGCCCTGCCCTGGCGGCCACCTATGACGCCCACTTTCGCGTCGAAGCGCAGCCGGCTTCGGGCAGCCTGCACGTCGAACTGAAGCTCTCCGGAGAAAAGCTGCCAGGCAAGATCGTCTTCACGATCGATCCGCGGCGCCATCGCAATTTCACGTCGACCGACAGCGTCGAAGTTGCGGACGACACCGTCACCTGGCGCCCGCACGGCAAGTATTCACGCCTGTATTACGACTTCGTCGTGAATCACGAACGTTCGTCGGGGCGTTTCGATTCGTTGATGACCAGGGACTGGGCGCTGTTCCGCGGCGACCGGCTGGTACCGAGCGCACGCGTCACGGCCGTGCGCGGTCTCGAATCGCGTTCGACACTGGAATTCCAGCTGCCGCAGGAGTGGACGGCCGTCAGCGCTTACCCGATTTTGCCGAGCGGCCATTTCCACATCGACGATCCCGGTCGCCGCTTCGACCGGCCGCGCGGCTGGATGCTGATCGGCAAACTGGGCAAGCGCAGCGAACTGATCGGCGGCGTACAGACCATCGTCGCCGCGCCGGCCGGCGACAGCGCCCGGCGTCAGGACATGCTGTCGTTCCTGAACTGGAATCTGCCGCACCTGCTGAATGTGTTTCCGGACTTTCCGCGGCGACTGCTCGTCGTCTCCGCCGGCGATCCGATGTGGCGCGGCGGCCTGTCGGGTCCGTCGTCCCTTTTCATTCACGCCAGTCGCCCGCTCATCAGCGAGAACCGCACCAGCACGCTGCTGCATGAGCTGGTGCACGTCGCGATGGGCCTTCATGGCGACGAGGAAAGCGACTGGATCGTCGAGGGCTTCGCCGAGTACTACTCCCTCGAAACGCTGCATCGCTCCGGCGGCATCGGTCAGCAGCGCTACGAACAGGCCATGCAGCGGCTGGAAAAGTGGGGCCGTCGCACCATCAATCTGTTCGATGCGAAGTCCTCGGGTGCGACGACCGCACGGGCGGTGATCGTGATGAAGGAGGTCGACAGCGAGATCCGCTCGCTCACCAGAGACAAAGCCAGTCTCGACGACGTCGCACGTGAACTGGCGGCCCGCGGCGGCGAAGTCACCCTGGAACGACTGCAGGCGACGGCGCAGAAGATCGCGGGCAAGCCGCTCGAATCGCTGGAACGGGCTACGCTGTCCGGGCAGCCGTCGAAGCCATCACCAGTTCGGTGATCTTGATCGCGGTCTCCAGCGCGCGCAGTCCGTCCTCGCCGGTCACCACCGGCGCCGACTTCTCGCGGATCGCCTTGAGGAAGGCCGCGATTTCATCGCGCAGCGCATCGCCCTGTTCGTAGGACTCTTCTTCGATCGACACCTGCGCCGGCGACTCGACCGGCGCCGCATCTTTCTTGCGGATCACGGTCAGGATCTTCTGCTGCATGTCGATCGACAGGTAGGCGTCGTCCTGGAAGATGCGGATCTTGCGTTCCTGCTTGAGGCTCACGCGGCTCGCGGTGGTGTTGGCGACGCAGCCGCCGCGGAAGCGGATGCGCGCGTTCACGATGTCGATCTCGCCCGAGAACACCTGCGCGCCGACCGCATCGATGCTCTCGATCGGCTGGCCGACGAGTTCCTGGATCAGGTCGATGTCGTGGATCATGAGATCGAGCACCACGCTGACATCCGTGCCGCGCTGCTTGAACGGCGCGAGGCGATGCGATTCGACGAATCGCGGCGTGTTCAGCTTGCCGGCGGCGGCGACGATGGCGGGATTGAATCGTTCGAGATGTCCGACCTGCAAGACGCAGCCCTTGCGAGCGGCGGCGGCGACCATTTCACGCGCCTCGGCGACGCTGGTCGCAATCGGTTTTTCCACCAGCACATGAATGCCGCGCTCGAGCGCAGCCATCGCAACCGCGTGATGCAGCGGCGTAGGGACGGCGATGCTGATGGCATCGACGCGATCGAGCACGGCGCGGTAATCGGTCAGCGCCTCGACGCCCAGTTCCGCCGCGACCTTCTGCGCCGATTCGGCACTGGCATCGACGACCGCCACGAGCTGCGAGCCTTCGAGCTGTCGATACTTCTGCGCGTGGAAGCGGCCGAGATAGCCCACACCGATCACTGCGGTTCTCACTGGCGTTCCCGTGTCGCTGCTCATGCCTGTCCCCTACACGTAATGGCGATGCGGATGATAGCGGCACCGCCGGCCTGCAGTTGCGGCGAAGAGGCCAAGCCCCCAAGATGCGCGCGCCCATCGAACAGACTCCAAGCGTCGCGACCGTATGACCCGCAGCTCCTCCGCCGAGAATCCATCGAACGCCCACCGCCTGCGCTTCGAACTCATCGCGGCCAGCCTCCTGCTCGCCTTCGGACTGTTCGTCCTGCCCGCCCCGGTCTACTGGGTGGGCAGCACGTTGCTCGGTCCTTACGGCAAGGATGCAGGCATGGGTACGTTCTACGGCGATTTCTTCGGCGACCTCGCGATCGGTGGGATTCGTGCCTGGGCGTTGGCGCTGGGGCCGCTCATCATCGTGGAGATCGTGCGGCTGCTGTTCCTGCGTCGAGCGGGCCCGGATTCGTCCGATGCTCATGCTGCGCCGCCGCAGACGTCCCCTCGTCGCGACGCAGAGGGCCGCCGCGTCGAACCACGCGTCAGCCTCGACTGACTGGAAGATTTTCCGACACGCACAAATCCCTCTCAGGGAAGCGTGATCGCTTTCACATTTTCAGAAAGTGGTGTCTGAGCCGTGTGATGCGGCAGGTAAGCTCCGGCACACAACAAGCAGATTCGCTGATCTTTTTTCGGGAAGACGATTATGTGGTTCGCCAGATTGTTCGGCGGACGGGACGACGGTAGCGACGATGAGTTGCCTACCGCGACAGCGCCGCAGCGCCCTGTCGGTAATCCATCCGCAACGGTTTCAAAACAACCCGTGCCGGTCCAGAACGGCGCAAAAGCCGCGCCAAAGAAACCCACGAGCTTCGATCCCTACAACAGCGGCTCGTTCGAGCGTCACAAGGCCTGGGAGCGCATCGGGCGACGCTGAACATCCTTCACGTCCGCCCCTTGCCCCGTTGATTGACCGGCGCGGTGGCGCACACGTACGCTCGACCGGGTGCAGATCGACTGGGGGACAGCGATTGAATGTGACGGGCTGGTCACGAGACCCGCAACGACGGGTACGGAGCGAATTCCGGGAAATCCATCCCGGCCCCATCCCCTTTTGGGGCTTTCCCTCATGTCCCCCCGATCATCGGGGCCAGTAAAACGCCACTGTGGCCGCGAGCGTAATCCACATCGCGATCTGCGCTGTCCAGCGCCAGTTCAGTCCCTTCAGGCTACCGTACAGGCTGAGACCCGACACGATGGCCAGTGCACCGAACATGCCGCTACTGCGCAGCAGGGGTCCGAATTCTGTGGCTAACTGCGGATGCCGGCCCTGCAAGACCAGGTAAATGACCAGAACCGCGCACAGACCGAACGTAATGGCCGCAGCCGAGCCGAACAGAATTGCGTTGAGTACGGCGAGTGGTCGCATGATGATTTCCGTGGACAGCGGTGTGCGCGAATCGAAGAGAGTCGAGGTGCCGGGCGAGCCCTTGAGTTCCCGCCCGGACAGGCAATAACGTCGTCTTGCAACCTGCGCCGGTTTCGAGACGTTGGCAGACAGACCGAGGACGAGAAACAGTGTACCAGCCTCCGCGCGACAGCCAGATCCGCCACAGCGACGCCTCCACGACGCCGCGTCGGTTCACGCTGCTGTTCAGCCTTCCCGCCCTGCTCATTGCCTGTGCGCTGCTCGCCGGTACGGCGCAGGCGCCGGTCGCGAATGCGGTTGCCACCGCATCGACTCAGGACCTGACCCCCACCGAACGCCAGCGCCGGGTCAGCAAACTGGTGAGCAACGTCATCGAGCGCTCGCACTATCGCCAGTCGCCGATCAACGATCCCGTTTCCTCGCTGGTGCTCGACCGGTTCATCGAACAGCTCGACGGCGGTCGCAGCTACTTCCTGGCAAGCGACATCGCCGAGTTCGAACGCTATCGCTATCAGCTCGACGACGCCGTCGTCTCCGGCAAGCTCGAACCCGTCTTCGCAATCTTCAACCGCTTCCAGACCCGCAATCTCGAACGCATCAACTACGCATTGCAGTTGCTCAAGACAGAGCCGGATTTCACCGTCGACGAATACTTCGAGTTCGACCGCTCCAAGGCGCCGTGGGCCAAGTCGCCGGCCGAGCTGAACGAGATCTGGCGTCAGCGGGTCAAGAACGACGCGGTTTCCCTGATGCTGACCGAGAAGCCATGGAATGAAACCCGCGACGTGCTGCAGAAGCGCTACGAGCGTGTGCTGAAGCGCACACAGCAGGTCACGAGCGACGACATCTTCGAAGTGTTCATGAATGCGTTCGCGCATGTCTTCGATCCGCACTCCAGCTACTTCTCGCCGCGCAACTCCGAGGAATACCGGATCCAGATGAGCCTGTCGTACGAAGGCATCGGCGCCTCGCTGCAACTCGTCGACGACTACGTGACCGTGCTGAACGTCCTGCCGGGCGGCGCCGCCGCGTCGAGCGGCCAGATCAATGTCAACGATCGCATCGTGGCGGTCGGCGAAGGCAAGAACGGCAAGCCCGTCGACGTGGTCGGCTGGCGCCTCGATGACGTCGTGCAGCTGATCCGCGGCAAGGAGAACACGACGGTGCATCTGCAGATCCTGCCGGCCGGCGCAGCGCCAGGTTCGCCGCAGAAGGATCTGTTCCTGACCCGCAGCAAGATCACGCTCGAGGCCCAGGCCTCGAAGAAGGAAGTCCGCAAGGTCAAGCGCGGCGACCGCGAACTGACGGTCGGCGTCATCAACGTGCCGAGCTTCTATCAGGACTTCGAAGCCAAGTCGGCGGGCGAAAAGGACTATCGCAGCACCACGCGCGACGTACGCAAGCTGATCGAAGAACTGAAGACCGAACACATGGATGCGCTGGTCATGGACCTGCGCGGCAACGGCGGCGGTCATCTCACCGAAGCGACGGCACTGTCCGGTCTCTTCATTCCCGGCGGTCCGATCGTGCAGTTGCGCGAAACCGGCGGTCGCGTCGAAGTACTCGACGATCCGGAACCCACGATCGCCTGGGACGGCCCGATGATCGTGCTGGTCGACCGGTTCAGCGCCTCGGCTTCGGAAATCTTCGCTGCTGCCATCCAGGACTACGGCCGCGGCATCGTCGTCGGTCAGCAGACTTACGGCAAAGGCTCGGTGCAGAACCTGTATCCGCTCGATCGCTATGCGCTCGGACCCGAGCCCGGCTTCGGCCAGCTCACGGTGACGATCGGCAAGTACTACCGCGTGACGGGCGAAAGCACGCAGCATCGCGGCGTGCAGCCCGACATTTCGATGCCGACCGCCATTAGCACCGAAGAAGTCGGCGAAAGCACCCGTGAGAGCGCCCTGCCCTGGGATCGCATCCGCCCCGTCGAGTTCGGGCGCGAGGCGCAGTTGACTCAGGCGGTCGCGACGCTGGAGCAGGCGCATCAGCGGCGCATCGCGCAGGACGCTGATTTCGTGTCGCTGCTGGGCGATCTCGATTCCTTCGAGAAAGTCCGTACCCAGAAGAAAGTGTCGCTGAACCTGCAGAAGCGGATTGCAGAACGCGAGACGCAGGAAGCGGAACGGCTGGCACGCGAGAACACGCGTCGCGCTGCCCATGGCCTGACGCCGCTGGCCAAGCTGTCCGAAGTAAACACGGCGGAGGCGCCCGACCCGACGCTCGCCGAAGCCGCGGAGATCGCAGCCGACATGAGCGGGATGGGCAACCTGTATCTGTCGAAGCTCAAGAGCGACAACAGCGGCGCGCCTGCGACGCCCTGATTCTTTCTCGCCGGCCGGCGGATCAGCGATCCGTCGGCCGCGCCCTTACTTCAGCAACGCCTCGTACACATCCCAGTAGTCGTCGACGAGCACGTTGATCCCCGAACGATTGATGCTTTCCAGTCCCGAGACCGGCGATTCGGGCGGCGACATCGTGCCGATGGAATCCGTCAACGGCGTCGTATCGGCATCGCTTCGATAGGTCGCACGGGCACGCAGTGCGTCCGTGTATCCCTTGAGTCCGCTCAGGTCGTCGCTGTCCCTGCCGACGAGCTGCTTCGCCTCCCGCAGCAGCGCCATGAGCCGGACGCAGTCTTCGCGGTTGCCGTAGCGCAGATCGAAAACCGTCTTGGACGTTGCTTCCTTCGCCAGCATCGCCAGGCCGCCCGTGGACAGCAGCCCCACCAGTTGCTGTGCATAGGCGATCACGGCCGTATTCACGATGCGCTTGCCGTCGATCGATATGCCTTCGAAGGTCGGCGGCTGCTTTTCTTCCGCATCGGCGCGATCGTCGGATAGATCGGTGACGCGCGTTGCTGCTTCATCCCATTGCGACCGGATGCTCTCGATTTCCTCGGCCAGCCTGCCGCGCCGGAAGTAATTCCAGAAACCGCGCAGGGAAACGAGTCTGGCTTCGAGCTTCCTGAGCTGCGTCTCGAGCTTGTCCGCGGTCGTCCGCGCTTCCAGGATGCGTCGATCCAGGTCTGCGACCTGACGTCGCCGGGTCTGGTCGAACTCGATCAGATGACGCCGGCGTTCGCGATCCTGCTGCTGGTTCTGCAACTGCTGCGAGAAGCGAAGCAGGCGCTCGCCGCACGAACGCCACAATGCGCGTAACTGGAAATACACGAGGGCGTGGGTGGCGGCATCCGGATCGCCGAGATGCGCTTCGAGCTCGGCCAGACGCTCGTCGGCACGCAGCGCCGCGGCTTCCTGTTTCTTGAGTTCTTCGATGAGCTCATGTCGCTCTTCCTGCAGGCGACTCAGTTCCTTCTTGAGTTCGGCGCGATTCCAGTACAGACGCAGCAGCCGCTCTTCCTCGGCGGCCTGGCGAGTGCTCGGAAGAAGCTGTCCCAGCCGGTCGGAGATACCCATGCGCAGGGTGAGATGGCGGGTGCGGAAGGAAGGTGTCTGTAATCAGCGCGCCATTGCGGCGACGGGTGCAATCGTTCCCGCAAAACGATGACCGCGCTCGACGCAATAGTCGAGCCACTTGTTGAGCATCACGTTGCGCAGCCAACGATCGCCGACGGCGCGCGCAAGTGTCGAGCGCAGGGACTCCAGCATGGCATGCCGATGCCAGCGTGCGCAGGACTGCACTTCGGCGAGACGCGCGTCGTGATAGATGCGGATCTGCAGATCCGGATCGGCGACCACGATGCTGTCGTTCTCGAAGAGATAGGTGAGCGTCAACGTCGTCGTGTAGCGACTGCGCTCTTCGACGCGCAGGTGCAGCGGACAATCGTCCGTCACGACGGAAACGGCGGCGTCATCGATTGCAGACAGATCGCCGATCAGCCAGCTCAGACGGATGTAGTTGCTTTCGTAGAGCGACATGAGGCTCACGAAGCTCGCGGGCCGCGCCCGCCAGCTCACTGCACAGTTCGTATCGGTCTGCAGTGCCGCGACGTTCATGAATCGAATATAGCACAGCGAATTTGCGTATCTGCCGCTGCGCTGAGACCTGCGTCACGGCCGCAAACGACGCTCGACGCCGGTCTTGTCGAGAATCCGGCTGGCGATTTCCTCGATGGAGCATTCGGTCGTGTTGATATAGGGAATCCCGTAACGCCGGAACAATCCTTCGGCCGTACGCAGCTCGTAGTCGACCTGGGCCGGCGATGCGTAGCGACTGTTCGGTTTGCGTTCGTTGCGGATCTGCTGCAGGCGTTCGGGCGCAATCGTCAGACCATACAGTTTCTTTTCGTAGCGCAGCAGCGAGTTCGGCAAGCGGCCCGACTCGAACTCCTCGTCCGCAAAGGGATAGTTGGCCGCGAAGATGCCGTACTGCAGCGCCATGTACAGGCACGTTGGCGTCTTTCCCGAACGCGAGACGCCGACCAGGATCAGATCGGCGCGATCGTAGTCGTGTGCGATGGCGCCATCGTCGTTGGCCAGCGCGAAGTTGGTCGCGTTGATGCGTAACGTGTAGGCGCCCAGGTCCTGCATGCCGTGCGCCTTGCCCTGCGCGCGGGACGACTTTACGTTCAGTTCGAGTTCCAGCGGGCCGAGAAAGGCGTCGAAGAAATCCAGGAACAGACCATTGGCCCGTTTGATTACCTCGCGCAGGTCTTCCTGCACCAGGGTGCTGAAGACGACGGGCCGAACACCCTCCGCTTCGCCGGTTGCATTGATCCTTCGGACGGCTTCTTCTGCCTTGTCAATCGTGGATATAAATGGCAAAGTCACCTGTCGAAACGCCTGCCCGTCGAACTGTGTCAAGAGGCTGTGCCCCATCGTTTCCGCGGTCACGCCGGTCTGATCCGACACAAAGAATACTGTCCGTCGCTCCATCATTTCCCCGTTGCAACGCATTCGGCCGATCGGCCTTTCCCATACGCGTTGAAGCGTTCTGAGCGGCTCGCGTTCGTCGTAGAATCGCCGGCCTTGAGTGTTCACCCCTGCACGGCGTAGATCAAGAGGAATCCCTTTGACTGCTTACATCCTGCCCTTCGAGAAAGTAGGTCGGCATGACGTCGATACGGTTGGCGGCAAGAATTCCTCGCTCGGCGAAATGATCGGCCATCTTGCCGGCCTGGGCGTCACGGTCCCGGGCGGCTTCGCGACGACGGCACAGGCCTATCGGGATTTCCTTGCACACGACGGTCTCGCCGCACGCATCTCGCAGGCGCTCGCCTCGCTCGACGTCGATGACGTCGACAGGCTCACCGAAGTCGGCGCGCAGATCCGCAGCTGGATCCTGGCGACGCCGTTTCAGCCGCGTCTCGAAAAGGAAATCCTCGAAGCCTTCGAGAAGATGAGCGGCGGGCGCGACATCGCAGTCGCAGTGCGTTCGTCAGCGACGGCGGAAGATCTTCCGGATGCCTCGTTCGCCGGCCAGCAGGAAACGTTCCTCAACGTGCGCGGTCGCGATGCCTTGCTCAAGTGCGTGCACGAAGTGTTCGCCTCGCTGTTCAACGATCGTGCCATCGCCTATCGCGTGCACCAGGGCTTCAAGCACGACCTGGTCGCGCTGTCTGCCGGCATCCAGTACATGGTGCGTTCCGACGTCGGTTCGAGCGGCGTCATGTTCACGCTCGATACGGACTCCGGCTTCCGCAACGTCGTGTTCATCACCGCGTCTTACGGCCTCGGCGAAACCGTCGTGCAGGGCGCGGTGAATCCGGACGAGTTCTATGTCTACAAGCCCGCGATCCGCGCCGGCCAGGAAGCCGTCCTGCGTCGCACGCTCGGCGCCAAAGCCATCAAGATGGTCTATGCCGCCCCGGGCAGCGCCACGCGCGTGACCACCGTCGATGTGCCGGCTGAGGATCGACGCCGCTTCTCCATCACCGACCAGGACGTGCTCGATCTCTCGCGCCAGGCACTCATCATCGAAGAGCACTACGGCTGCCCGATGGACATCGAATGGGGCAAGGACGGCGAGACCGGCAAGATCTACATCCTGCAGGCCCGTCCGGAAACCGTGCAGAGTCGCGCCGGCCGCGTCGTTCAGCGGTTCTCGCTCAAGGGCAAGAAGACCAGCGTACTGACGACCGGCCGCTCCATCGGCCAGCGCATCGGCGCCGGCCCCGCGCGCATCATCCGCGACGTGAAGGAAATGACGCGTGTGCAGAGCGGCGACGTGCTGGTCGCCGACATGACCGATCCCGACTGGGAACCGGTGATGAAGCGCGCATCCGCGATCGTCACGAATCGCGGCGGACGCACCTGTCATGCCGCCATCATCGCTCGCGAGCTGGGCATTCCTGCCGTCGTCGGCTGCGGCGATGCGACGGAGAAGATCCGCGAAGGCGCGGGCGTGACCGTCTCGTGCGCCGAGGGCGATACGGGTTACGTCTATGAAGGCGAGCTGCCGTTCGAGCAGAAGAACATCGAACTGGATTCGCTGCCGTCGATTCCGACCAAGATCATGATGAACGTCGGCAACCCCGACCGCGCTTTCGATTTCGCCGGCATTCCCCACAGGGGCGTGGGCCTGGCGCGACTCGAGTTCATCATCAATCGCATGATCGGCGTGCATCCGCGCGCGCTGCTGGAATTCGACCAGCTGTCGCAGGAACTGCAGCAGACGATCCGTCGCCAGATGGCCGGGTATGCCGATCCGGTGTCGTTCTACATCGACAAGCTCTGCGAAGGCATCGGCACGATCGCCGCCGCCTTCGCACCCGAACCGGTGATCGTGCGTCTCTCCGACTTCAAGTCAAATGAATACGCCAATCTGATCGGCGGCCCGCAGTACGAGCCGCACGAAGAGAATCCGATGATCGGATTCCGCGGCGCTTCGCGCTACATCGACGAGGCGTTCCGTCCCTGCTTCGAACTCGAATGCCGCGCACTGAAGCGCGTGCGCGAGAAGATGGGCCTGAGCAACGTGCAGGTCATGGTGCCGTTCGTGCGCACGCTCAAGGAAGCCGAACAGGTGACGCAGCTCCTCGCCGCCAACGGCCTGAAGCGCGGCGAGAACGGACTGAAAGTCATCATGATGTGCGAACTGCCGACCAATGCGCTGCTCGCCGACCGCTACCTGCAGTACTTCGACGGCATGTCGATCGGCTCGAACGACATGACGCAGCTCACCCTCGGCCTCGACCGCGACTCCGCGATCATCGCCAGGCTGTTCGACGAACGTGACGACGCCGTGAAGGCGCTGCTCAAGATGGCGATCGATGCCTGCCGCAAGGCCGGCAAGTACATCGGCATCTGCGGCCAGGGCCCGTCAGATCATCCCGACCTCGCCCGCTGGCTGGTGGAACAGGGCATCGAGAGCATGTCGCTCAATCCGGATACCGTCGTGGAAACCTGGCTGTTCCTCGCAGGCAACAAGGTCTGACGGACTTTACTTCGTCCAGACCAGCAACCGGTTTCGTGCCGGCAACGAATAATCCGCTGCGAACTCGAGTTCGCAGCGGGTTCCCAATGTCTGCAAGGCGCGATCGTCGCGGATGCCCATCTGCGGATCGCGCGCCCGCAGCGATTCATCGAAGGCACGATTGGAATCGCTGGTGAACTGCCCATCGCGATTGAACGGGCCGTAAAGACAGAAGCAACCGCCCGGCTCCAGCGCCACGCTCACGCCGGCGAACATGGCCTCGACGTCACCCCAGCTCATGATGTGCGCGGTGTTCGCGCTGAAGGCATAGAGCGCCTCCCTGACAGGCCAGACTTCCTGGCGCACATCGAGCGCATATGGACCGCGCAGGTTCGGCAACGCAGCTTCATCGATCCACTGCCGGATGCCATCGAGATTCTCTTCGCGATCGGTCGCCGACCACATCAGATGCGGCAGGTGCGCAGCGAAGTGAACGGCGTGCTGCCCAGTGCCCGACCCGATCTCCAGCACCGTCCCCGGCCGCAGGAACCACGACTTCAGCACATCGAGAATCGGCCCCTTGTTGCGCTCGCACGCTTCGGAGTGCGGCTTCGGCATCAAGGGACTCGCAGGAAGTGCGTCCGGTAGTGCGCCAGTTCGCGGATGGAATCGCGAATGTCATCCATGGCGAGATGTGTCGAGGTCTTCTGGAAGCTCGTGTGCACTTCGGGCGCCCAGCGCCGCGCCAGTTCCTTCAGGGTGCTGACGTCCAGATTGCGATAGTGGAAGTAGCGCTCCAGATCCTTCATCTCGCGCGCCATGAAGCGTCGATCCTGACAGATGCTGTTGCCGCACATCGGCGAGACACCGGGCTCGACCCACTGACGCAGAAATTCGAGGGTGCGGCGCTCGGCCTCCGCCGTCGTCACCGTGCTGGCGCGAACGCGCGCCGCGAGTCCCGACGAGGCGTGCTGCCTGCGGTTCCAGTCGTCCATGGCATCGAGTATGGAATCCGACTGATGAATCGCCAGCACCGGCCCTTCGGCGAGCGTGTTGAGATGCTTGTCGGTCACGACCGTCGCAATCTCGATGATGCGATCGGAGTCCGGCTTGAGACCCGTCATCTCCAGGTCGATCCAGATCAGTCGGGTCGGATCGCGGTCGTTCACATCGGTCCCCTTCGAATGTCGCGGCGTTGCCCATCATAACAGCAGCGGCTAAGCTCCCGATCGCTCCATTTCTGCGCAAATTCCTTCAATCACAAGACTCCCGATGCATTGGTTCACCCTGCTGTTCGTGCTGCTTCTGATGTTGTCGACGCTGCTGCGCAGCTGGCTGAATCAACGGCAGATCGCTGCGGTGGCCCGGCATCGCGACCGGGTTCCCGAAGCATTTGCCGGGCAGGTGGACATCGATTCGCACCGCAAGGCGGCCGACTACACCGTTGCGCTCGGCCGCCTCAATCGCTGGGACATTCTGCTCGATGCCATCATCGCACTGGCCTTTACGCTGGGCGGCGGCCTCCAGGCCATCGATCTCGCCTGGCAGACGGCAGGCCTGGGCCCCGTGTGGCACGGCACGGCGGTAGTGCTGTCGGCATTGCTGGCGATATCGGCCATCGGCCTGCCGCTGTCAATCTATCGCACGTTCGGCATCGAAGCCCGTTTCGGCTTCAATCGCATGACGGCGGGATTGTTCATCGCCGACCTGCTGAAGGGGTTGCTGCTGACCCTGCTGCTCGGCGGTCCGCTCGTGTTCGTGATCCTGTATCTCATGCAGCGCGCAGGCTCGTTGTGGTGGGTCTACGCATGGGGCGTCTGGGTGGGGTTCACGCTGTTCGTGACCTGGGCCTGGCCGCGCTTCATTGCACCGATCTTCAACAAGTTCACGCCGCTCGCCGATGAGACGCTGAAACAGCGCACTGAATCGCTGCTGCAGCGCTGTGGCTTTTCATCGCAGGGCGTGTTCGTCATGGACGGCTCGCGACGCTCGGTGCATGGCAATGCGTACTTCACCGGCGTGGGCCGCAACAAGCGCATCGTGTTCTTCGACACGCTGGTCGAACGCCTGCAGGCGACCGAGATCGAGGCCGTGCTGGCGCACGAGCTCGGGCACTTCCGGCTGCATCACGTCCGTTCGCGGCTGATCCTTTCGCTGCTGTTCGGCCTCGGCGGACTGGCGCTGCTCGGCGTGCTGGCCGCCTGGCCGCAGTTCTATCCGGCCCTCGGCGTCAGCCAGCCGTCCGCCCATGCCGCATTGCTGTTGTTCATGCTCGTCCTGCCGTCGTTTACGTTCTTCCTGACGCCCATCGGCGCCTGGTGGTCGCGCAAGCACGAGTTCGAGGCGGATGAGTTTGCGGCGAAGTTCTCCGATGCCCGCGAACTCGCCGAGGCGCTGGTCAAACTGTATCGCGACAATGCGACGACATTGACGCCCGACCCGCTGCATTCGACCTTCTACGATTCGCATCCGCCGGCACTGACCCGCATCGCCCGATTGCAGCAACTCGCGGCGCAACGCGCCTGAGACGGAATCGCCGCCATGACATTCATGAACGCGCCGGTCGAGTTTCCCGCGCGTGTCGTCGAATCTTTCGGACGCCGCGCGATCGTGCGCACCGGCGATGGCGAACGACTGGCCACCGAACTCTTCGGCAAACGTCTGTCGATCGTCTGCGGCGATGAAGTTCACGTACGCATGCCGCGACCGGTCGCCGCGGCGTCCGGCGATCCGCCGCGCATCATCTCCGTCGCGCCGCGCCGCACGCTGCTGCAACGTACCGACAGTCGCGGCCGTACCGAACCGCTCGCTTCCAACCTGACGCTGCTGGCCGCCGTCATCGCACCGGAGCCTGCCGTCGATGCCTACATCGTCGACCGTTATCTCGCCGCCGCCGCCTATGCACAGATCGACAGCGCCATCATCGTCAACAAATCCGATCTCGCGGCAGCCGCGGGATTTGCGGCACTGATCGACGAATACCGCCATGCCGGTTACCCCGTCGTCGCGGTTTCCGCCCTCAATCGCGACGCCATCGACGATCTGCGCGCCTTGGTGAAGGGCCAATCGACCCTGCTGGCAGGACAATCCGGCGTCGGCAAATCGACGCTGACGAATGCATTGATTCCCGATTCCGAGCAACTGACGCGCTCGCTGTCCGACGCCACGGGCGAAGGGCGGCATACCACCGTATCCACCGCCCTCTTCCGCATTCCCACCGGCGGAGAACTGATCGATTCTCCCGGCGTACGCGATTTCGCTCCCGCACTCGTCAGCGATGCGACGGTCCAGAGAGGCTGGCCCGAAATCGTGAGGGCTGCGCCAGGTTGTCGCTTCCACAACTGCCTGCACCTGCGCGAACCGGGATGCGCCGTCATCGCCGCCGTGGAAGAAGGCGCGTTCTCCGCCCGCCGCTACGAAAGCTACAAGCGGCTGCTCAACATCATGCGCGAACTGGCGCCGGACTACGAACGGCGGCGCTGAAGGATAAGAGTTTCACACGGAGATCACGGAGGACACGGAGGTCGGAGAAGAGAAGAAAAAATTCCACGGGGGACACGGGGAGCACGGGGTCTCGGAACAGAAGAATCTTTTCTTGTCCCCGTGTTCCCCGTGTTCCCATTCTTCCCCCGTGGAAATTCTTACTTCTTGATCTCTGACTCCGTGATCTCCGTGATCTCCGTGTGAAACTCCCTGCTTCTTCAACTCAGCGTGTGCCGCCCAGCGAGGGCATGGGCGAGCGTACCGCCGTCGACATATTCGAGTTCGCCGCCGACCGGAACGCCGTGGGCGATGCGGCTGGATTTCACCTGATACCGCGCCCCCATCTCGGCGATGACGTGGGCCGTGGCGTCGCCCTCGACGGTGGCGTTGGTCGCCAGGATGGCTTCCTTGATTTCGCCCGTCTGCAACAGGGCGGACAACTCGGCGAATCCGAGTTCGTCGGGGCCGATGCCATCGAGCGGCGACAGATGGCCCATCAGGACGAAATAACAACCGCGATAGCTGCCAGACTGCTCGATGGCAGCAACGTCCGCGGGCGACTCCACGATGCAGAGCAGGCCGCGGTCGCGGCTCGGCGAAGCACAGACCGGACACAGCTCCGCTTCCGCGAACATGCGGCAGCGCTGGCAGCGACCGATGGTGCCGACCGCCTTCTGCAAGGCGTCGGCTATCGCGCTGGCGCCATTGCGATCCTTCTCCAGCAGGTGGAATGCCATGCGTTGCGCCGACTTCGGCCCGACACCGGGCAGGCAGCGCAATGTTTCGATGAGTCGAACCAGTGTGGGCGGGTAGATCACGACATCAGAACGGCAGCTTGAATCCGGGCGGCAGGTTCATCCCGCCCATCACGCCCGACATCTTCTCCTGCGTCGCGCGCTCGACTTTCTGGACGGCATCGTTGACCGCCGCCGCGACCAGATCCTCGAGCATGTCCTTGTCGTCGGCGCTGACGATCGACGGGTCGAGCGCGACACGCAGCACCTGATGTTTGCCCGTCATGGTGACTTTCGCCATGCCGCCGCCGGCCTCGCCGGTGACCTGCAGACTGGCGATTTCCTGCTGCGCACGCTGCAGGTTGGCCTGCATCTGCTGCGCCTGCTTCATCATGTTGCCGATGTTGCCTTTCATGAAAACTCCTGGAAAACGCGCTCAGGCGAGCGAGCGCACTCGATTGCTATTCGATCGGCCGAACCGAATCCGGCTGCACCGTCGCACCGAACACATCGCGCATCGCGCGAATGTTCGGATCCGTTTCGATGGAACGCCGCGCGCCCTGCAGGCGATCGTCCGCCGCGGCTTTCAACTGCCTCGCTGGCGTATCCGCAATGACTTCCTCCTGCAGCGAAATCTCCAGCCTGACGGTCTCGCCGAAGTATTCCGACAACGCCTGCGCCAGTTTTTCCTCGAGCGCGGGCCGATGAAATGCGTCGCCGTCCCGATCCAGCGTCAGGCGGATCTTTCCCGGCTCGCGACCGGCGAGCACGCAATGCGCAGCGAGCTGACTGACGGGCCCGTGCAGATTCAGACTGCCGACGATGGCACTCCATTCGGTATTCGCTGCACCCTGCTTTACTGCAGGGGCGCTGCGCGTGGGAGCCGCGACGGGCCGCGATTGCGTCGGCGTCACGGCGCCGGGCGACGGCGAAGCTGCAGCGCCGTCATCGGCAACGCCGAACGCAAGCATGCGCAGCAGCACCATCTCGAATCCGGCGCGCGCATCGGGCGCGAGTTCCAGATCGCGCCGGCCGACGATCGCAATCTGATAGAACAGCTGGGTGTCTTCCGGCGTCATGGCCGCGGCGAGACGTTTGTAGGCTTCGATGTCTTCGGCTTCGTCCAGTTGCAGGTCGGGAACCGCCTGCAGCAACGCAATCTTCTGCAGCACGGCGGCCAGTTCGGCGAGCACCTGGCGATATTCCGGCGCACGTTCGTCGAGTTGCTCGACGCAATCCAGCACCTTCCTGGCATCGCGCGAGACGACGGCATCGATGAGGCCGAATACCTGCGAACGGTCGAGCGAGCCCAGCATGGTGCGGGTGTCTTCAGCGGTCAGCTTCGCGCCGCCGAAGGCGATGACCTGATCCAGAAGACTCAGCGCATCGCGCATGCTGCCTTCGGCAGCGCGCGCCACGAGCCGCAGCGCATCCGGTTCGAAGTCCAGTTTTTCCGCCTGGGCGATCTCGGTGAGGCGCTTGAAGATCATGCCCGGCGGAAAGCGCTTCAGGCTGAACTGCAGGCAGCGCGACAGCACGGTCACCGGCAGCTTCTGCGGATCGGTGGTCGCGAGCAGGAACTTGACGTGCGGCGGGGGTTCTTCGAGCGTCTTGAGCAGCGCATTGAACGAATGCGCCGAGAGCATGTGCACTTCGTCGATGAGGTAGACCTTGTAGCGACCGCGGGTCGGCGCGTACTGCACGTTGTCCAGCAGCTCGCGCGTATCGTCGACCTTGGTGCGCGAGGCGGCGTCGACTTCGATCAGATCGACGAAACGGCCTTCATCGATTTCCTTACACGCCGCGCACTGCCCGCACGGCGTCGCCGTCATGCCGGTTTCGCAGTTGAGCGACTTCGCCAGGATGCGCGCGATCGTCGTCTTGCCGACGCCGCGCGTGCCGGTGAACAGGAAGGCGTGATGCACCCGCCCCGTCGTCAGCGCATTCGTCAGCGCGCGCATGACGTGCTCCTGACCGGCCAGTTCGCTGAAATTGCGCGGCCGCCATTTGCGGGCGAGAGCGAGATAGGACATGAGGGTGACTGGCGACTGGCGACTGGCAAAATCCGAGGGGCGAACTTTACACGACACTACCAAGACTGTCGGGTGCAGGTCGCCGGCCACTCTGGCCAGCGGCCAGAAGCCAGTCGCCGCCAGCCGGGCGACGGCCCGCGCCGGCACCTCTCCGGCGCCCGATATCACCGTTACCGTTGCTCCCTTCCGGGCCTGGCGGGGTTCGCGGCTGATCGTCGCGGAGAAACCGACGCGAGCCGCCATAGGACCAGGAGGGACCGAAGCGGCATTCGGGCGAGGCCCGAAAAAGAGGCGCGGAATATAGCAGCCGCGACCGGCAGCGGATAGCCGACGACCGATTAACCCCGCCCGCGATACGCCGCGACGCCTTGATCCGGAATCCACAGCTCCGCCGGCGGCTTGCCCGTCTGCCAGAAAACGTCGATGGGAATTCCGCCGCGGGGATACCAGTACCCGCCGATCCGCAGCCAGCGCGGCGACAGGAACTGCACGAGACGATCGGCGATCGCGATCGTGCAGTCCTCGTGAAACGCGCCGTGATTGCGGAACGAGCCCAGGTACAGCTTCAGCGACTTGCTTTCGACCAGCCACTTGCGCGGCACGTAGTCGATCACCAGATGCGCGAAATCCGGCTGACCCGTGACGGGACACAGCGACGTGAACTCCGGCGCCGTAAACCGCGCGAGATAGGTCTTGTCGGGATGCGGATTCGGCACGCGCTCGAGCGTCGCCGCCTCCGGCGACTGCGGCCAGGCAACTTCCTTCCCCAGCAGTGATACTGGCGGCTCCGCTGAGCCGCTGCCCTTGCGCCTGGCCATCCGCGAAATCTCCTACAGGTTGTCCGATGCGTAATCCGCGAGCCGCGAGCGTTCGCCGCGGGTCAATGTGATGTGCCCCGCATGCTCCCAGCCGCTGAAGCGATTCACGACGTAGGTCAGACCGGAAGTCGTTTCCGTCAGATACGGCGTATCGATCTGCGCGATATTGCCCAGGCACACGAGCTTGGTGCCCGGGCCGGCGCGCGTCACGAGCGCCTTCATCTGTTTCGGCGTCAGGTTCTGCGCCTCGTCGAGAATCAGGAAGCGGTTGAGGAACGTACGGCCGCGCATGAAGTTCAGCGAACGGATCTTGATGCGGTTGCGCAGCAGATCGTTGGTCGCCGCCCTGCCCCAGTTGCCGCCTTCCTGGCTCTGGGTCAGCACTTCGAGGTTGTCCATCAGCGCGCCCATCCACGGCTCCATCTTTTCTTCTTCCGTGCCGGGCAGGAAGCCGATGTCTTCGCCGAGCGGAATCGTCACGCGCGTCATGATGATTTCGCTGTAGCGGTTGCTTTCCAGCGTCTGCGCCAGACCCGCCGCGAGCGTCAGGAGCGTCTTGCCCGTGCCGGCGGGGCCGAGAATGGTGACGAAATCGATCTCGGGATCGAGCAGCAGGTTCAGCGCGAAATTCTGTTCGCGATTGCGGGCCGTGATGCCCCAGATACCGTGGCGTTCGTTGCGATAGTCGCGCACCAGTTCGAGCACCGCGCCGTTGCCGTCGATGCGGCGCACCAGCGCCTCGAGCCCGTTGGGATCCTTCTGATGCAGGAACTGGTTGGCATGCCAGTCGCGCACCATCGGCCCCTGCACGCGATAGAACGTGCGCGCGTGCTCCTGCCAGGAGTGCATGTTCTTGCCATGCTTCTCCCAGAAGTTGGCTGGCAGTTCCAGCGAACCGGTGTACAGCAGGTCCGCGTCTTCGATCGTCTTGTCGCTGTAGTAGTCCTCGGCCTGCACGCCGATGATCGACGCCTTGATGCGCAGGTTGATGTCCTTGGACACCAGCGTGACGCGCGCATCGGGATGCTCCTTCTGCAGCGCCAGCGCCTGGCCGAGAATGGCATTGTCGGCGCCGTGTCCCGGCAAGGTCGCCGGCAGTCCGCCGCTCAGTACCCTGGTCTGGAAGAACAACCGGCCGCTCGGACGCTTCTTGTGGCCGTTGAGCTGGTTGGTGCTGGGCAGCGGCAATCCCTTGTCGATCTCGTTCTTCTTCGCGCCTTCCATCAGCTCGTCGAGGAAGCGGCTCACCTGGCGCACGTTGCGCGCGGCTTCCGACAGGCCCTTCTTACCCGCATCGAGCTCTTCCAGCACGATCATGGGAATGAAGATGTCGTGTTCTTCGAAACGGAAAATCGCGGTGGGATCGTGCATCAGCACGTTGGTGTCGAGGACGAAGATGCGTCGTTCCCGACTGACTTTACGGCCGCGCGCAGCGCTGCGGCCGCGTCCGGATTCAGAGGTGTCGCCTTTGATCATGGATATCTGGGAGCCTCCGTGTTGAGGGCAGGGAAATCTTCAGAACGGCTCGACGGGCGACCGGTCGGTTGCATCAGAGGGCTTTCACTGCAGTCAGTACCTCCTGCACGTGTCCCGGAACCTTCACCTTGCGCCACTCGCGCCTGAGCACGCCGTCGGCATCGACAAGGAATGTGCTTCGTTCGACGCCCATGTACTTGCGGCCGTACAGGGTCTTTTCCTTCCAGACTTCGAACAGCTCGCAGACCGTGCGGTCTTCGTCCGAAAGCAGTTCGAACGGGAACGACATCTTCGCCTTGAACTTCTCATGCGACGCCAGCGAATCCGGCGAAATCCCGACGACCACGGCGCCCGCTTTTTTGAAAGCGGCATGCAGGTCGCGGAAATCCTCGCCTTCCCTGGTACATCCCGCGGTGTTGTCCTTGGGATAGAAGTAGATGACGAGCGCTTTGCCCGCCGCATCGGACGATCTGAAAGTCTTGCCGCCCGTGGCCGGCAGCGAAAAGGCGGGAATCTTCTTGTCCAGCGTTGCTGAGCGGGTCGGCATTGGCGCTTGGGTTCAGGCCTTCTAGGACTTCAGCGGTTCGAGAATGGCATCCAGGTTGAACTGGTCGCAGAAGTCCATGAACTCCTCGCGCAGTGCCGCAATGTGGATCTTGGACGGAATGTGCGCGACGAGCTGGACGGCGAACATCGGCGCCCCGGTATGCGCAGCGGCGTAGCTGCGGGTGTTCAGCTCGGCAATGTCGATGCCGCGCGAACTGAAAAAGCCGGCAAGGTTGAACACGATGCCCGGCTGGTCCAGGCACACGACATCGACGGAATAGGTGACGACGTCCTTGCGCGGCGCGCGCTGCTCGGTCCGCCGCACGCTGATCGTGATGCCGGTGGAGTCGCTGAGCTTCTTGAGTTCCGTCTCCAGCTTCGCCAGCGTGTGCCAGTTGCCCGAGACCAGCAGCAGCATCGCAAACTCGCTGCCGAGCGCGCTCATGCGACTGTCGACGATGTTGCCGGAACAATCGAGCACGACCCTCGTGAGGTCGTAGACCAGGCCGGTGCGATCGCCGCCCAGCGCGGAAATGACGATGAATTGCATCCCTGAACGCAGTGACTGTGTTGACTGCGGGCGAGTGTACAGGCTGCGGCAGTCGCGATCTATGCGGCTTGCAGTCGTGCGCAAAACGATCGGCCAGCGGACTTGCAGCAGCCGCGCCGCGGCCAGTACGATCCTGCTCTCCTCGCAGCAAGGATTCCCATGTTCAGCGGCAGCATTGTGGCCATCGTCACGCCCATGCAGGCGGACGGTGCAGTCGATTTCGGCGCGCTCGATCGACTCGTCCAGTTCCACCTCGACAATGGCACCGACGGCATCGTCGCGGTCGGCACGACCGGCGAGTCGGCAACGCTCGATGCCGATGAGCACATCGAAGTCGTGCGCAGGACCGTCATCAAGGCCGCCAAACGCATTCCCGTCATCGCGGGCACCGGCGGCAATGCGACGACCGAGGCCATCGATCTCACGCGCCGGGCGAAAGAGGTCGGCGCCGATGCCTGCCTGCTCGTTACGCCCTACTACAACAAGCCCACGCAGGAAGGGTTGTATCGCCACTTCAAGGCGGTCGCCGATGCGGTGCAGATTCCTCTGATCCTGTACAACGTGCCCGGCCGCACCGCCTGCGACATGCAGCCGGAAACCGTCGCGCGCCTGACCGAGGTCGCCAGCATCGTGGGCCTCAAGGAAGCCAGCGGCTCGCTGGAACGCAACCGCAAGCTCGTCTCCCTGGTCGGCAGCCGGCTCGACCTGCTGAGCGGCGACGACGACATCGCGGTCGAAAGCACGCTGGCGGGTTTCAAGGGCGTCATTTCCGTGACGGCCAATATCGCTCCGCAAGCCATGCACGATGCCATCGCCGCGGCGCTGGCGGGCAATACCGATGCGGCCCGTCGCATCAACGACACCCTGGTCCCGCTGCACAAGGCCCTGTTCCTGGAATCGAATCCGATTCCGGCGAAGTGGGCGTTGGCGCGAATGGGGCTGATGGCTGACGGAATCAGGCTTCCCCTGACCCCCTTCGCCGCTCCCTTCCACAGCCAGGTACTGGACGCCCTGCGGACCGCCGGAATCACGTTTGCCTGAACCGCGTTTGCCTGCGGCCCAGCCCGGCGTGTAACCTTCGCGCCCCAGCGATTTTCCAGCCGCGGAAAGGTGGCCGAGTGGTCGAAGGCGCTGGACTGGAATTCCAGTAACATCTTCACGGGTGTTCGTGGGTTCGAATCCCACCCTTTCCGCCATTTCAAGGACTTGCGAGGCCAGGTCAAGACTGAACCTCGCAGTGTTCCTCCCAAATGTTTCCATTTGGTTTCCACTTTTTTTCCACGAACAATGACGCAGGTCGCTCCGCGCCGGTGACACGGACGCAATCCGAACCGTCACCGCTGCGTAAGTATCACGGCGGCTCTCTCCCTCCCGCCACCGGCAGATGCCATCCCCAACGAATCGCCATCATGCGAAGGCTGAAACAGACGAGTCCGCCGCAGAGCGCGGAGACGATCACGGGAACGTTCAGCATGTGGCCGCCCGCGACGATGCCGGCGCCGACAAGAGCGGCGACTGCGTAGAGATCCGAGCGCAGCACGGCAGGAATCTCGGCGAGCAGTACGTCGCGGGCCACTCCGCCGCCGATGCCTGTGAGCATGCCCAGGAGCGCAGCCATGAGCGGACTCAATCCGAATGCCAGCGCCTTCTCCGTGCCGGCGACTGCGAACAGGGCCAGTCCCATGGCATCCAGCAACCGCACCGGGTTGCGGAGCCGCTCGATCCAGGCAGACCAGAAAAAAGCGCTCACGCCCGCCACGAGCGATACGGTCAGATAGCGCCAGTCTTTCAATGCCGCCGGCGGCGTCGCGCCGATCAGCAGGTCACGCAGGATTCCGCCGGACGTGGACGCGGCGAACGACAGCACCAGGACGCCGAACAGGTCGAGGCGACGCCGGATTCCCGCCATGGCGCCGCTGAGTGCGAACGCAAATGTTCCTCCCAGATCGAGAATGAGGACGAGCGTCCGCTGCAGTTCCAGGTTCGCTTGCAGATCGATCATCGACTATGAAACCGACGCCGTCGCGCCTTGCGAATCGCGGGCGCGCGCGTTCCACAGCACGGCCACGCCGCCGATCGCAGCCGCGATGGAAGCCGCGAACACGGCGATCTTCGCCGCCGCGAAGTCCGAAGCCACCGGGAATGCCTGCGCGGCGATGAACAGCGACATCGTGAAGCCGATGCCGGACAGCACGCCGGCGCCTGCGACCTGACGCCACGTGTATTCCGGCGCCTTGCGCGCCACGCCGCAGCCGACCGCAAGAAGACAGAACAGGGTCATGCCGAGCGGCTTGCCGATCACGAGGCCGCAGAAGATCGCCAGCATCAGCGGTTCGTGACCCGCGAACACGCCGCCGCTGATCACGACGCCTGCATTCGCCAGCGCGAACAGGGGCAGCACGAAATAGCTGGAACTGGGCGCGACGTGTCGCAGCACGCGATCGGCCGGCGACTCGATCCGGTCATGAATCGCATCCAGGGCGCGCAACGCGGGAAGCGACGGACCGTTGCGAAGCACTTCATCGCCGCGGCTCGCCTCCGCGGCGACGATGACGTTGGCCTGCGTCATCAGGGCCTTCAGATGCGGCGGCGGGCGCGTCGGGATGAACAGCGCGAGGATCACGCCGGCAAGCGTCGCATGCACGCCGGAGGCATGAATGCAGATCCATAGCGCGATGCCGATCAGCAGATACGGAGCGATGCGGTAGACATGCGCGCGATTGAGAAACGCGAGCGTCGCCGTGAGCGCGGCAGCGACCGCGAGATAGCCGAAGTTGATCTGCGAGCTGTAGAAGATCGCGACGACCGAAATCGCGCCGATGTCGTCCACGATCGTCGCCGCCGTCAGGAAGATGCGCAGTTCGATCGGCACGCGGCGGCCCATCATCGCAATCAGTGCGACCGCGAACGCCGTGTCGGTCGCCATCGGTACGCCCCAGCCATGACTCCACCGCCCTTCGGGAATCAGCAGCGAATACAGGATCGTCGGCACGATCATGCCGCCCAGTGCGGCTGCGATCGGCATTGCCGCGGAGCGCAGCGTGGCCAGATGACCCACCGTGAATTCGCGCTTGATCTCGAGTCCGACGATGAGAAAGAAAATCGACAGCAGGCCGTGATTGATCCAGTCGAGCGCAGGCATGCGCAGCGCGCCGCCGGCCACTTCGATCGCCCACGGCTGTTCCCAGAAGGCAGCGAACTGCGGGCCCCAGGGCGAATTGCTGATGACGACCGCCAGTACCGACATCAGCAGCAACAGCACGCCCGCGGAGGGCGCCCATGCGGCAAAGTCGAGCGCGGCCGCGCGAACCCGATGACCCAGCGAACCCAGCATGGCATCCGCCAGCGAACTTTCATCCCACGGTCCGTCGTAACGGCGGCCATTGATGAAGAAAGTCGGCGTGAACTTCACGCCGCTCGCGTGTGAACTCGCGATGTCGGCTTCCACCGCAGCCGCAGCGGCCTCGGCGCGCTCGCGATCCTGGCTGTCGACGCCCAGGTCGGCCGCGACGACCTGCAGATCTTCCTGCGTCAGCACACCGGAGCGCGTCATCAGCGCGATGTGCGCGCGCCAGAACTGTTCTTCGTCCCCGGCCTGCTCCACGAGTTCGGCAGCCTGCCGGGCAATGTCGCTGCCTGTCAGCGGCCGATGCCGAAAGACGTAGCGCATGCGCCCGCCGAACCGGTCGCGCAGTGCGGCGATGCGGGCATTCGCGGCGCGGCAATGCGGGCAGGCATAGCTGCCGTACTCGACGACCGTGAATTCAGCAGTCGCAGGTCCGAGGATGTGATCCCTGGTGGGGTCGACAGACCAGTCGAGCCGGTCGTGCGTAAACATCGAACGCGGAGCGACTTCAGGATTCCAGCCGGATCAATGCATCCACGACCCGCCGCATGCATTCCGCTCCCGTGCCGTTCGATTCAGGGCCGGTCATGCTTTCGTTGGATGCCGTCTGCAGCCGGCGCAGCTGGTCCTTCCACTGCAGGAGAATCGCGCGCTTCTGTTCGGCGGTGAAATCGCTTGCTGCCTCCAGAGCTTCCGGCGTTCCGAACGTCGCTCCGGGATTCTTCATGGCTTGCTCGAAATTCATCTCTGATTGCTCTTCACGACCGGAAATGCACCGGCCCGACGATGGCAGGATGCAGTCTGTCAACGCCTGAATTCAAGCTTGTCGGAACAGCTCATTCGACAGGCCTGCCCCGCCCCGCTTCCTACCGATAGTTGTAAAGATACTCGGCCACCATCTCCGCATTTGCAGGCGTCGCCGCCTCGAAACCATAGAACCGGCCGTACGTCGGCCTGAGCTGGTCGGTCGCGCGTCGCGCAATCTCGGCATACCACGTCGGCAGCATCCGCTCCTGCACCAGCAGCCAGGCGGCGTGGTCATCCGTGTGCGCCGCGCGGGAGAAACCATGCAGTTCACGCGCAGGCGTTCGAAGCTGAATGAGCCGCGCGGCCATTCGATCTCTTCGGTCGGTCACGGCAGCGTGCCCTTCAGATGACGCATCTTGTCGGCGGTCGCACGCGATGTCGAGGATCGTTCCGATACTCTCGCTGGATATTACGACTCAACGACTCTTACAACCATACTGGCCCGCCGGCGGTCGCAATCTGACCCCATCGCAATCGAGGCTCAGACACCGATGAACGAAGACCCGATCGACGCCAGCATCATCGATTTGCGCGTCGCGACACTCCGGCAGTTGTTCAATGAAATGGATCCGTCTCCGCTGCGGGAACGCGACCTGAATCCCAGGACAGAGGAATACATCGTCGGCTGGTGCCGCGAGCTGCCGCGGAATGCCGCGCTCTGCCTGCACATTCACGTGGATCGTTCGGACGAGGAATCGAGCGATCCGGCAATCATCGGCGAATCGATACGTCACTTCTTCCGGGGAAGAAGCATTGCCACCCGGCTGCGGCTGCGACGCTTGTTCGCTCACGGGCGGATTGCGCTGGTCATCGGGTTGGGATGCCTTGCCGTGGCGTTCGGCCTGAGCAGGCTGCTCGAGGACTTCGGCCCGTTCGGCGGATTCTCGGGCATCGTCAAGGAAAGCCTCGTCGTCGGCGGCTGGGTCGCGATGTGGCGACCCCTGGAGATCTTTCTCTACGATTGGTGGCCGATCCTCGCCGACGCGCGTTTGTCCGATCGACTCGCCGGAATGTCGGTGCGGATCACTTGCAAGAATACGGAGGCGACACCACGCGCAACGCACCCGTAACAACCGGCACCTGTTGCCGCGGCTATTCTTGCTGCCGGCGACACCGAACACCTGCGGAACCAACCTGACCCACAAAGCATCCGGTTACACGATCACCGGCGTTCTGGAGATAAACATGTCCCGTATGCCTGCCCTGTTCATCGGCCATGGCAGCCCGATGAACACTCTCGAGTTGAACGGCTTCACGCGCGCCTGGCGCGCGCTTGGGGCAACGTTGCCAAGGCCGCGAGCCATTCTCGCGGTGTCAGCGCATTGGTACATCGGCGCCACCGCCGTGACGGCGATGGCAAAACCGCGCACGATTCATGACTTCTACGGCTTTCCCAAGCCGCTGTTCGATTTCGAGTACCCGGCGCCTGGCTCACCCGAGATCGCACAGGAAATCGTCGATGCGGTAAAACCAGGCTGGGTGGGAGCGGACCACGGTGAATGGGGCCTGGATCATGGAACCTGGAGTGTCCTGGCACACCTGTTCCCCAGGGCGGACGTTCCGGTGATCCAGCTTTCGATCAATGCGTCGAAGCCGTTCGACTATCACTTCGATCTCGGTACGCGCCTGTCGGCGCTGCGTGATCGAGGCATCCTGGTGCTCTCCAGCGGCAACGTCGTCCACAACCTTCGTCTCATCGATTGGAAACGGCCGACCGAAGGCGCGGACTGGGCGCATCGGTTCGATGAAGCCGCCGTGGCGCAAATGCACGACGAGCCCGCCGCGATCGCCAAGCTCGGCGAACATCCGGACTTCGCAAGAGCCGTACCGACTCCCGAGCATTTCATTCCACTGCTCTATACGGCTGGCCTGGCCGCGGTCGAGGGACGCTGCCAGTCGTTGCTCCGCAGCTATTCGCTCGGCTCGCTCTCGATGACCTGCTACAACGTGGGTGCGGACCTCGACCTGCCGGGCGAAACCGAGGGCGTTGCCGACCTTCCGGGCGACGTGCCGCCCGACCAGACCAACACCTGACGAGTTGCGCATACGCCGGTCGCAATTTCCACCCGCATGGAAAGCCACCGCGGAAGGCGTACATGACTCGCTTGCTCTTCTGCATGAGAGCAGGCATTGAACTGGACGATGCCGAGCCCTTCGAGTTCGATTCACCACCGGCTACTGACCTGGGAGCACACAGTCATGTCATACGAGCCAAGTCTCATCGCTGCCGAACGAACCGAAGACTACGGGAAACTGATACTGCGACTCGCATTGGGCGGGCTGATTCTCTTTCACGGCGTCGCCAAATTGACGGGTGGGATCGGCTTCATTGCCGATGTCGTGGCGAAGGCCGGGCTGCCCTCGTTCGTCGCCTATGGCGTCTACGTCGGTGAAGTCGTCGCACCGGTACTCCTGATCGCCGGCTGGTACTCCCGCATTGCGGCGGCAGTCATTGCGATCAATATGGTGTTCGCCATCGCCCTGGTGCACGTGCCGGAGCTGTTTACGTTGAACGGCAGCGGCGGATGGGCTCTCGAACTGCAAGGCATGTTCCTGTTCACGGCCGTTGCCGTGGCGCTGCTGGGGCCCGGGAGGTTCAGCATCAACAGACGGTGAATCCGCGAACGGGAGAAGTACCGCGCCGCCACAGTATGGCGCCACTCAGCCGGACGCAGCGCCAGCATCCGAGGCAGACCCGCCGGAGCCGACTGGCGAACCGGGAGCGACGTCATGAGCACCAATGGGGGAACGACGTGATCGAACTCGTCATCCAGCAGCGTCGCCGCGATCTCGGCAGCTTCGAGGTGGGCCGCGTACTGCCGTTCGCGAAACGCCGCATGGTCGGGCCCTACATCTTCTTCGACCGCATGGGCCCGAAGGATTTCGCACCGGGCCTGCCGCGGGAGGCGGACATTCGACCGCATCCGCACATCGGACTGTCGACCATCACCTATCTGTTCGACGGCGAGATCATGCATCGCGACAGCGTCGGCTCGGCGCAGGCGATTCATCCGGGCGAGGTCAACTGGATGACCGCCGGCCGCGGCATCACCCACTCCGAACGCTTCGAGCGCCTGCGCAAAGAAGGCGGACCGCTCGACGGCGTGCAGGCGTGGGTGGCATTGCCCGACGAACGCGAGGAGATCGATCCGGGCTTCTGGCACTACGCGAGCGAATCGCTGCCGGTGTTCGACAGCGATGGCGCGGCCGGGCGCCTGATCGCGGGACGGCTGGCCGGCGTGACGTCGCCGGTGCAGATCGACTCGCCGCAGTTCTACGTGCACTGGAAACTGCGTGCCGGTGCGCGCGTATCGCTGCCGGCGGAGTATTCCGAGCGCGCGGTCTACGTCGCCGGCGGCGAGGTGGAACTGGAAGGCCAGCGCATCGAGCCCGGCGCCATGGCGGTGCTCACGCCCGGCAAGGCCGCCACGATCTCTGCACTCGGTGACGCCGTGGTCATGGCGCTCGGCGGCGAACCGGTGGGGCCGCGCTACATCGACTGGAACTTCGTGTCGTCGTCGAAGGAACGCATCGATCAGGCGCGCGATGACTGGCAGGCCGGACGCATGAAGCTGCCCGACCTCGACCACGACGAATTCATTCCTCTGCCGCCGAAGATCGGCGAGGTCAGCGAACCCGAGCCTGGGTCATGAGTGCTGGTGATACTCGATGGCATCCACCGTGTGTCGAAAGGCGACGAGCTCCGCATGCCAGGCTTCGCCGGCGAACTGTCCGACCGGCAGATCGCCACATTGGGCAACTATCTGACTCGCAGCTTCGGCAATAGCGCCGCCACGGTCAGCGCGAACCAGGTGAAGGAACTGCGGCTGCGCCCGGCCTCCGTTGGTTCTTAGTGTCCAGATGAGTGGATGCTTCGACGACCTTGGAGAAGGACGGGGGTGTCAAGTTGGCGGAGTCGCTTGCTGCCTTGAAGGCGCTTCAAGACGCATCGCGAGCGACATCAAGGGATGCCTCAAGCGTATCGCCGACATACACGCGTCCAGCGCGCTCAGCTGCATATGAACCCCAGCAGATCCCCGTTCACCCGTTCCGCATTGATCGTGCACAGGCCGTGGCCGAGACCCGGATAGATCTTGAGCGTCCCTTTTCTCAGCAGCTTTGCCGATAGCGGTGCGGAGTCTGCGATCGGCACGATCTGATCGTCGTCGCCGTGCATGACCAGTGTCGGCACGTCGATCTGCTGCAAATCGTTGGTGAAGTCCGTTTCCGAAAACGCCTTGATGCAGTCGTACTGCGGCTTGATGCCGCCCATCATTCCCTGCCGCCACCAGTTGTCGATCACGCCGTCGAGCATCTTCGCGCCCGGACGATTGAAGCCGTAGAAGGGACCGGCAGGAACGTCGCGATAGAACTGCGCGCGATTGGCGATCAGCGCCGCGCGAAAACCGTCGAAGACCTCCAGCGGCAGGCCGCCCGGATTCTTCTCCGACTTCGCCATCACCGGCGGCACCGCACCGATCAGCACGGCCTTCGCCACGCGGCCGCCGGCGCCGTACCGGGCAACATACCGGGCCACCTCGCCGCCGCCGGTCGAATGGCCGATGTGGATTGCGTCCTTCAGATCCAGATGCGCCGCGACGTCCGCCGTCGCCGGATTCCTCCCGAGATCGCCGTGGGGATCACCCAGTACGCCGGCGAACATGCCCTGACGGAACGCGAGACGGACGTGCTGCGACAGATCGCCGACGGCCGCTCGAACAAGCAGATCGCCCGCTTCCTCGACCTCGCCGAGGAAACCGTCAAGACGCATGTGAAGAACATTCTCGCCAAGCTGCGCGCCGACGATCGTACTCACGCGGTAACCATCGCGGTCAGGCGCGGGATCATCGAGTTGTGAACGTGCATCCCGTCGCGGAGACACGTGAGCGCCTTGTTCAGCCCGCCGAGCGAATACCTACTCCAGCAAACCGGCGATATGCGCGCGCGAGCACACCGATGTGGGTGCTCGATCGGACGTCAAACGGTTCATCCGTCAGACGAACCACCCACGCATCTGCTGGTGTTTGCTCCGCCAGACGCAACCACTCGCCGTCACGCTCAGCATCTGGAAAGTCCAGGAATTTGCACGTCGCTGCAGACCAGTAGTTGACCCAGTGCAACTGGTCCGGCTGAGCGGAGTCGAACCGCGCGCCGCCGGTCGCGACCGGGCGTAGTGAGGGCAGGACTTCGCCAGTCTGTTCGAGAGCAGCAATCACAGGTGCCGCGCTTATGTTCGCCACTCCAGATCGCGCCAGATTTGCGTATGCGTAGAGTGCGTTAGCACTGAATAAGGGAGTGAAACCACCGGCGTACACGCCCGCCGCATCACCGCAGACTTGAAGCAGCCGTGCACGCTCCTCCCAAGACGACGCAGGCGTAAAAACTTGAAAATCGAAAGCTAGACGCGCTCTATCATTAAGAACTCCACGAATCGATATCGACGCCTTGCGATCGAGCGAATTTCGAATCAGCAGATCTCGGAAAGGCGTCCTCGCGACAGCATCTAGGTGTGATCGTCGATCTTTCAGTCGTACGACTTTGCGGCCCACCAGCCCATGGATCAATGGCTGCTGCGACGGAAACTCGACCTCGAGCGCTGCGCACAATCCATCGAGGCCTGAGGCCCATTGCTCTGGCTGCGTAGTGATCGAGAAATTCAGGACGCAGTCCTCGCGCAAACTTTCTCGCATGGGATCCATCGAATTCATTGACCTGCCTCCTATTGACCTGCCTCCTCGAGCCAAGGACTCAACTGAACCGCCGATAGAGATACACCAGAAGTATCAGTATGCAGACCAGAATGCCTTCGATGATCAATCCCTTTCCCGCCAGCGTCAGTCCGGGATGATTCCTGTCGACGCGTCTTTCCCGGTTCTTGCTTCTGCTTTTCATGTGCCGCCGGCGTACTTCACGTCGAGACGCCCCCTATAGGAGCTGATGGTGAAACATTGTCAGGCCGGCCATCAGATACGCGACTGAGATATCCGCCTCTGCAATGAGCCTCGTGCGACCACTCACGAACTTCAGCGCGTATCTCGCACAGGTAGCCGAGCGAGAGCATTACAACACCGAGCAAGATCGCACCTTCATCGTAGTAGGCTACCGCCCCACGAAATCCAATGCGTGGACTGCCAAGCGTGATTGCCCGCCGACTGATGCCTCGCGCAACTGTTCCGGATTTTCGCTCGGATCTGCTTGCAGGGGGGGCTGCTCGGCAGATTGTCCGGATCGAAGTCCTGCTGAACTCACCCGAGGCGCGCATTGTCGAGACAGTCGAAGGCGACCCGCGCATTCTGAGTCGCAATGGCATCGCTGGTGGCATCCACCAGCGCGTCGATGCCCTGCTCGAGCGCAGTCTACTCGGCCTGTAACTTCGCCACCCATCTGCGCGTGACGCTCGCGGATGCCCTGCGACACACGCTTGCATCCACCTCCTTCACCTCAGGCATTCGCATCTCGTCGTCGTTGCTTGCTCCGTTCATTGCTCGCTCTCTTAATGAATACCAGGAGCGTATTGTCCGCGTCCTTGCGAGGAGCGAAAGTACTCTGAACATCGGAGACCAAACCATCTGCAACAGCGATGGAACCGTCAGGCTGTTGCTGTGCAATGAGCCAGTCGGGGCTGGCAACCGCAGTCACACACAACGATACGTGCAGGCAGATCGCAACAACTGCTGCCACCATCCTTGTTACGTTCAAGCCCAATCTCCCTCAATGCGGCGGTCACGGTCTCGAGAGTGCGTGTAACTCAACCTTGGTGCGGAAATTCTGCTCCTGGGTCACGGCGCGCGAAGGCCAACCGACAGTAATCCACAGTCGCGCTCGACAGCTGTCCGAAGCGCCGTTGGCCAAGCGTCGAGGATCTGCGCCACTTCACTCTCGCAAGGGTAATGATCGAGGCGATACAGCTGCGCACCCCGTCTTACAATCGCGTCGCGATTCTCTCCACTAATCACATTCTCAAGCTGACCGAGAAACTCCGGCACCTCTCCTGGGGAGAGCAATACATTGCCAAGATGACCTGGCAATTTACCGGCCACCGCCTTACCGACGCCGTAATAGAGGATTGAGACAGGCGTCACCCTTGACGTACTCGTCAGGCTGATAACCGTCCCAGCTGTGAGTTCCAGCTCAGGCGCGTCTCCAAGCGTGATGCCCTGCCAAAATTCCCTCACTGATTCCAGATTGAAAGTCCTTTGGAACTCATCAAGCACTACCGACTCCGCCGTGTCTTCAACTTCTGACCAGCGTTCAAAGACTTCCTTACTGCACAGTGCTCGCTGTCGATATGGCTCGATCGAACATCGGCCTCATGCGCAACACCTGCGTAGGCGTAACAGCCGCATGCAACCACCAATGATTTGCACTCATGTGAATCGAGTCTCTCTGACTGAAGAGCTACTGCAAACAGCGAGGTTCCGCTCCCAGCGTCGTAGGGACGCTGCCGAATCCGAGTCGCACCAAGGCATCGTAGTGACCCTGATCGGCAACAACGCATCTGAATGGACGCTTGCATTGCCGAGCGACAGCCGCTGACGGGACTCCCCCTGCAAAGTCGTCTGCTGTGATCGCTTGCTGAACGAACGGTGGCTGAACACTGTATCGATTCGCCTTGACCTCCCACAAGGAACCATCCGCAGACATGCCATCGAATCGCTTGCTCTGTCCGAATGGTGTCGTCACCAGTACACCGCATTCTGGATACACGTCCGACACGAAATCTGCGCAAGTGTTATGAACGGGATCTCCGCCGAGATGAGGGGCAGACCGGCTCATACTTGCACTCGCAACTCTCCTGATTTGGATTGTCCTCACAGCTTTCGTTGCAATCCTCTTCGTCGGGGTTGGGCTAGGCAACGCAGTGGGCAATGGAAACAACGACTCGGCGGCGGCACCACCCTCCGCGGCCAACAGCGCGAGTTCAATCACCGCCATGTGATACGTGAACAACACTGCAATTCGGTTTAATCAATGACATTGTCTGCTTGTCTAGGCACGCCATCTGCAACGAGTTAGAAAGCTTCTGAAGCGCTTCCGTTGCAATGGATCTTCGCGAAGCTCTGACCGAGATCGCGGTCTGGATCGCAGATGGCTCACCCAACATGATCTCGAGACGCTCCCCGTCCAGAATCAAGCTTCCCCACAAAATACCTGCCGTAATACTCCACCGGGTAGCAGGGTATGCAGTGCTGAGGAAGCCTCTGACATCTTCCGATGTCCCGAGAAATTGCATAGCGCTCGCATCTATCTCGTCGGCACTGCACAAGTCCCGTGTCGGGCGAAAGAACCAATAGTCGCAACTCATGGCGACAAACACCCCGTTTCAATCAATAACTGAGTTGGAAGCCTATCGAACCCTCTCCTCAGCAATTCTTCATAGTGTTCGCGGTCTGCAACGACGTAATTGTAACTTCGCTTGCATTGACGCGCGATGTTGCTTTCCACCTCTGCGGCTGTGAAGTCATCAGCAATGATCCGTCCCTTAGTAAATGGGTTGTGTCGACTGTATCGATCGGTCTTGAACTCCCAGAGGGTTCCATCGGCAGACATAGCATCGAAGCGTTTACCTTGCCCACCAGGCGGAGTGACCAGCACATCGCATTCTGGAAATAATTTAGCGCAGCAAGATTTTGTGGCGTCGTGGTCTGACCTGCGTGTACAAACGCCCGCAGAGCGAGCGCGGTATCGAGAGGCGTACTGTCATATCCTGGCAGTTCCCCCATACCACCATCACTGCTCTGGCGGAGCAGAAGGTCTGATACAAGTACCTGTGTGGGACTTCCACGCTCAGAAGTAAGCTTCAGCTGTCGCGCGACCACTTCCGTCCCGCGATACGGATAACCAAGCACAAACGCTTCGGCAGCCATTGGTGCCGCCATACGCAGGACAGAAACTGCTTCTGCGGTTGATTGCACGGGTAGCGCAATGTCGCCAAGCGAGACGATGCTGCCATCTGGCTGGCTTTGTTCCATCAACTAGTTGGTATCTACCTGTGCGACTGCGGACGTGAAGGCACCGAACCCCAGGGCAAGCGCACCAAGCCAACTCGTCAGCAGATGTCGCAATGGTCGCTGCCCTCTGACAAGAGGACGTGCACTCCTCATTCCTGATCGACGCGAATTCGCAAATGCCGTGTCCAAAACATTGTCTCCTGACAGCCCGCCGTGGCGACCAGCTCATATTGGTTTGAATTCTCCGACGAAGCTCCACACCCCTTTGGGTGTGGAATACGACAGACGGACGCTCAAAGTTGCCCGGCCACCTCAATTGCTACACCGAGCCTTGTATCCACTCGTTCTGCATGCCCGTCAGGATGGGAGAAGAGAAGTGTCTGATCATCTTTCCATGCAATTGAGCCCGGCGAGCGTGCTTTTCGGAGCACATATTCTGGATCCGCACTCACCTGTGTCGAGTCAAGCAGCCAAAGCTCAACGTCGGGATCGCTGTACCGCTTGCATCTGACAACCTTGAGAACTGCAGTCATCCTGCCGTCGGGTGAAGGCACGCTCTGTACGATCCGAGTGCCGCACTTTTCGCGAGAATCATTCCAGTACAGCAGCGACCCCATTAGGACGATAGTCATAACGAGGGCGAGTGTCGCCTTCACCCTGCCACGCGCGCGGGTATTGCAAATGCGTTAAGTACGGTGCCCGCCAGCAGCAGCGCCGAGCCGCCAACGACAAAACCCAACACCACATACAGCACCCCAATGACCCTCGCGACGACGCCTCGCTTCTCCGCGCGGGGTTTCATTGGATAGGCCATTGGATCAACGATTGGCCATTGCCCTGCGATCAATGCCTGCATGCCCACGGCCACTATCATGAGTCCCGCGATTCCAAGCAGCGTAAGCGACAAAACAACGCACCAACCGACCATTGATCGAGCGGAGTCAGCATCCACCTGGATGACAACAGGTTGCAAAATGGCCGCCAGAACGACAGGGCCAAAGATCACCGTCGCCAGTATCAGCAACGAAGGCTTCTTCATTCCGGCTCCACAGGAGGTGACGGAGGCGGTCGTACGAAGGTTGCCAGAGCGGCCATGAGGAACATGATAAGAAGCGAAAGAGCCAATCCAGCAACGAACGTTGGCGCGAACACGAGCGATAGCACTATTCCGCCGATTGCAAGCAGACCCGCACCGACTAGCACTGCGCTCGTTTCGTCTGAGTACCAGAGCGACTCGAATTGGGCGAACGCCTCCAGCCCCAGTGCAATCACTGCAATGGTTGCCCCTGGTCGGCCACGACATAGTGAAACGATCGCTTGCACTGACGAGCGATGGCTGCCGATGGAGGCCCCTCGACCAAGTCATGCGTGGTAATCGCTCTCCGTACAAAGGGATTCGCCGTACTGTAGCAATCGAGCACTTGCTATTCGTGCTTTCATTTGAGCGCCTTGAAGGTCGTTGAGCGGATTACAAATGGCACCAGTACGCCAAGGAACACCAACAAGAACACTATCAATCGGCGTGAGAAATCGTTCGCAAACAGCACCGCAGCAGCGATGCCCGCACTGAACGCGGCAATGACGACGGCCCATAGAATAACCACAGCGCGACAGACGGGGCCGTATGGTCGCCGTCCGGCTAACGACAGAATCAAACCGATGGCCAGCATGGCCGGCAACGCGGCGACTAGAACGATCCCCAGTTGAAGCACTAACCGCGAGGGCTCAGACGGCATCTTGATTGCTCGGTTCGCTAGACTTCAGAAGGAACGCGTGGTCGATCCATCATGTGCGGCAAGCTGATAAACAGCTGTGTCACCCAGTAAAAGGAATTCGAAAGAACGGCTCCGATCAAGGAGAGGAGCACAGGTCCGATATTCGAGTTCGCTTCCCCCTTGGGGGTCAGGTTGTAGCGCGCCAATAGATTCAGAACAATCACCATGACCGACAAGGTTATGACTGCTCCCTCGCGCTGTTCTGGAGTCAACTCATCTGCGTTCATTATCTGGTCGACTCGATCCACATAGCTATTCAGACCATAGAATAAGTGAAGCCCCCAGTATGAGCAGTGGGACTAGACCTATGCCCACAAAGAGCGCGCCGACAGCGACGACGAAGAAGCTCGCAATCGCTGCGAAGATCCATGCGCCGTTTGCACCGCCACCGATCTTCCATGCCGCGGCTCCCGTTTCTGGATCGACCAAGATGTATCCAGCGCCAGACCAGCCGGGCACACTTACGGCGTCCGTGTGCGTTATCACGTGCCTACCGCTTGCGAGAGCAGAAGAGCTCTCTGCCATCGTACCCGGATCATGGTGTATTCGTGACAATGTCACTCCTTGGTTCTCCGGCGTGATGTGATACACACGCTGGCCCGCTGCGCTAGCGAGACTCATCGCCTTCACGGCCGAGATCGCATTCACCGGATTGCTGCCTGCGCCCCCAAGCAACTGCTCAGGCACTGCGTGTTCCAGGAATGAAGACATCGCCCCTAGCCCGCATTTCTCGTGCGCCGTGAAAAGGCACGGCGCACGAGAAATCCGGGTTAGTTCAATTCCTTAGAACGGCAATCAGCGCACCGACCAGTACGCCGCCGCAACACCAAACAGCAAGCAACAAGAGCAGCGTTTCAACCCGCAGCACCGGACATTCAGGAATGAAATCCGATCGCCCGCCAATCAGAGGACGGTAGAGTCGAAACTGGGTCCCTGGTTGATAGAAATCCTTGAGGCGGTGAAACCGCCTGGACCTTTCGACAGCCGCTCTATTACTGCGACAGAACAACAGGCGCACCGCACCCTCACCTTCCTTCGTGTGGTAACGCACCGTCAAGAACACCTGTTGGGCCTTCGGCACACGCGAATCGCCGAGCGTCACTCCATCAACCACCGCCAACTCAAATGGCAGCCAACGCTTGAATGCAATGGAGAATAGGTGCACCAACAGCCACGCCACGAGGATGCTGAACACGGCCACTATCATCCACAGCACTACACCCATCTGAGATCTCCTCGAAATCGAAGCGCGGTGAAGTACATCAGTTTGATAGTTAGGAGTGCAGCTGCCATGGCAACAGAAACAGCTGCCGCTATTGCCACTCCGACGACCAGCGGGATCGCAACAGTTCCTATCGGAGCCGCTATCGCGGCTGCAACGGCTCCAGTGAGGTAGTTTGTAATACCAAAGAAGAGCATTTCAGTGCATACCCGCAGGATCTTCTCTGAGGTTGAGAGTGTGTCATCCGACCAAATAGTCATCGCATTGAGCGCAAAACCCACGTATCCCAGCGCCTGTGTCGCATTGCCTACTCTTGCAAGGTACTTCATGCGCTCGGAGTACCAAAAGTCCCGGCCGACATAGTTGGCGGTTCTACCTTCCAGAAATCCGGACGCACCCGCAGCTGCGATCGTGATGGCATCCGAAGCCTGTTGAAAGCCACCATTCATCCCGCCGGAGATCTTGTAGGCTCCGGCTCCCGTGGATGGATCGATGAGCAAGTAGCCACTTCCGGTCCATCCGGGGACGCTTACTGTCCCTGTGTGCAGGATCGCCAACCGCCCTGCCGCAACCGCTGCACTCACTTCTTGAGCCGCCTCGGGGGCCAAGCTTACTTGCGCCAAGGCGCTCGCGAGATTTGACTGATCTGCTCCGACAATACGCCGCCCCTGAGACACTGCGATCTCAAAGGCGCGTGCTGCGGAGATGGCACGCGTATTTGGATCCATCTGCTCGGGAATGGCGTGTTCCAATGCCGAAGACATTATTCCAATCTGCAAAGTCAACGAGCGCGAGACGCTGGAATCTCCTGTTGAACTGCCAACGATATTGACCATCGGCACGTTGAAGACAGACGAACCTGCCTTGATGCTGCGTGGCACTCCGAAGAAATAGTCCACTTCGGGCTCATAGCCAAAGGTGCCCACGCCCGCACCCAATGCGAAATGACCACCTCCATTGCGGGCAAGCATCAGAGCATTCGCCTGATATTGGCCATAGTAGGCGAGCAAGCCCGCATAGTAGGGGTCGCCTAGCAGATCATCGCGAGTGAGCTGTGCGGCATCCGGATTGCCTGGAATCTCGACCGCATTTCCTACTCGGCTGAGTTCGGCCCGCTGCTGACTTAGTCGACTATCGGAAACGGACCCTGCAAGCGATGCCACTGCAAGGTATGAACCAGCGGGTAGCCGGTAGGAGAAGGTCTTGGGACCACTACTCACGAATTTCGGTGTGAATACAAAATCGATCTCATGCCCGAGACTCACCGAGGCGCCGCTCATCACGACGTTGTCATCAATCTTGATCTGCGGGACTACGCGAACCAGATAGCCGGGAATGGGCCTTATGAGCTGACTGAAATCTGTGACATCGCCCGAAGGAAGCAATGCAGACAATGCATCCCTGTCCGCTTGAGTCGCGGGTTGGAAGGAAAGCGTTATCCGCCTTCCGTTGGTGACCGCAAATGCAAATATTTGCGGGTCGACCGGCTCGCCTTCGATGTCACGGCCGAAAGCAAATGAGATCTGCTGTTGAAGCGAGGCGGGTACAGCCGCAAAACGGGCACCCGCAACCAGCACCCGGTTAGCCAATCCGGACGGTAGCGTCGGAGAGGTCAAGGTAACGATGCGTCGGCCACCCAACACTTCACCAACCGAAGACTGCCCAAGAGTGCTTCCAACATGCGCCTCCAGGGTTGCTCGCGCCTGCAGCTGCGATCTCTGCAGCAGGCTGCCGTTTAAACCGTCAATCCAGCCTGCACTCTCATTGATTGTTGCCGAGGAAATCAGCGACTGCGCAAGCGCGGTCGGATTCACTCCTGCTGCCTCGCGCGCATCAATACCCGTGTGGTACTCGAATTGTTTATAGCTTGTGTCGAGCGAAACCCATGTATCCGCTGCACGGTTGCGCGCACCCCTGGAAGGCACGAAGTCGATAGCCGCCTCAACCCACACATGTTCCATGCGAACTTTGGTAATTCGTCCGCCCGCCGTCACTGCTACGAGCGGAACGCCGCCAGCTGAGCTGAAATCGATTGCCCCGAGGACGGATTCGAAGCCGCCGGTCCAGTTTCTGAACTTCGCCTCAGGAAGTTCGATTGTTCCGTAGACGTACCTGGAAGGGACGCCGGAAGCGCGAAGCAATGCGATCGTGAGACTGGCGATATCGAACGCATTTCCTTGGCGAGAAGACAGTGTCAGCGAAGCATCCTGAATTGCACCCCAGGTGGGCTGAAAATAGATGCTGTTGCGTACCCAGTTGTATATCGCGACAGGATCTCGGTTGAGTTCCTCCGCTTTGGCCCGGATTGCCGAATCAATCGACACTTCTGCCGTTGGCTCAAGATAGGTGGGGGTGCTGGCTCCGGGAAGTTGGCTGAGATCGAACGGCGTCGCCTGCGCGTATCGCGCTGCTGCCTCGTTCTCGGTCAGCAAGGCCGCCTGGAAGGCATCCACAGTTAGCTTGGGCTTGCGTTGCGGGTCGGCCTTAAGCAAGTCATTGGGTAGCCTTCTTGAGTCGAAGCTTTGGTGCGATCGATCGAGCGGGGTTGCATTCAACCGGTCCAGCAAGTCTTTGGACTTCTTCTGCGCGAGCGCATCATCAGGCGTTTCGAGGATCACATCGATGTCGGCTTCCACCGCTAGGGCCTGCGATGCAAATGTCTGCACCATTGCTGCCTGTCGATCGAGAATGACCTTGGGAACATTCCTGCTGGTGAGAAGAGCCGTGGTCCCATCAAGTTCGGCCTTCACTTCCGAGGTCAATTGACGGTAGTCCTGCCTCCACGATGAGAGATCGGCCCGCAGCGACTGAATCGAGGCAGAGCCTGGACCCGACCCACGACCTGTTCTGTCGATGAGCGCTTGCAGCCGCGCCTTCGCCCGCCCCAACGTCCTTCCGACGTTCTCTCGCTCCTGAGCGACCCACTGACGACGCAACTCTTGCTGATCCGAGTACTGCTGCATCGCGTGAACGCAGGGCGATACCGTCACTGTTGTGAAGCTGACCAGCACAATGCCCGCTATCGTCCGCATGAATCCATTCGAGCTCTCGGCTCTGCCGATATTCATATCCATACCGTCTCTTCTTCTTACCAAGAATGATTGGTTCATTGAACCCGCCTGCTCAGTTCCCAGATCGCCCCATCGATCATGAGGCGCAGCTGCGCGGACTGCGCATGCGAGGCCTGCATCGCCTCCGAACTCGCCTGCACCAGGCTCGCCAGCGCGAACTCCTCACAGCCGCGATCCAGCCACCACTGCGTCTTCTCCAGCCAGAACCACGCTCCCAGGAAGCGGATGCTGGTCTTCGACAACGTGATCGCCTGTGCCAGCGTCGCGCGCGGCTGCGCCTGCAGGCTCAAGAGCGCATGCGCCTGATCCAGATAGCTGCCACCGCCGCCCGACTGCACCTGCGCATCGAAGTTCACCGCCCCGGCCTGATCCGGCAGCCGCACCCACGCCGTGAACGTCTGCTGCGCATTCGCCGCCAGATCGAACGTCCACACCAGTGCGTTGTTGACGACCTCCGCCTCCACCGGATCGATCAGCGTCACTCCCGCCGGCAGCGGCAGCACCGCCCGACCCGGCGTGGCGGTTGAACGGTTCGTGACCGTGAGCCGCAGCGGCACGACCTGTCCGGCATATCGAGTCGTATCGCTCGGTGCGATCTGCACCAGCGCATTGCGCAGCAACGCCGCATGCAGACTCGTGCTGCCTGCCAGCGTCGCCTCCGCCAGCAGGTCATAGCCCACATACACGCTCTTGCCCCGACCATAGCTATAGGAGGTCGCGGCGGTGTCGTAGCTCGACACGTTCTTGAAGCGGGCGATCGACTGCGCCCCGTTCAACCGGATGCGCAGCGCCTCGCTCGCCAGGCTCAGAGAGGCCGTGCCCGCCTCGCTCCATGGCGCCGCCAGCGTCACCGCACTCACGTGCACCTGCCGCCCGAGCGGGGTGATCCCCAGCGCCGCATCGAACCCGTGATGACGATGATCGTGCTGGCCCGCATCGAGCAGCCCTTCGCCGCGATACACCGCCTCGCGCAGTTCCTTCTGCACCTGCTCATCCAGCTTCTCGTGCTCGGCGAAGAGCGCATAGCGCGAGTACACCCCGGTACGCAGCTGCCGCTCGAACGCCTCATCCTCCGTGACGATCGTGTAGGACTCACCGGCCGCATCGAGTTCCTGCTCCAGGAACGCACGCTGTTGCGCGAGCGTCGGCAAGCCCAGCAACGGCGGCGGCAGGCTGCCGCCACTGCGCGTGCGGCCCCCCGAGCAATGGAAGTCGCCGAAGCGCGCCCCGTGACCGGCCTTCCAGCCGCAGCTCTCGCCCATCACGTTGCTCTCCACCACCAGCGGCGGCAGCGACTCCGCCGTCGCCGTCGCCACCATCCGGTAGCCCGACCCCAGAGCGCTGTTGCTCGCGATCTTCACCGTCAGCACCTCTGCCGAGACGCCCGTGATGCTCAGGTCCGCCGAGCCCCCCTTCCGCTGGTTCACCGCGCCGCGGTACTGCGCCAGCGCCACCGACTCGACATCCACCCGCCGACCCTGCTCATCCAGCAGTTCCACCTCGATGCGTGCATCCGTCGGCAATCGCGTCCGGAACGGCGCCCACAGCTCCACGTCCTTCACCGACGTGCACGGCCAGGCGTTCGACTCATCCAGCAACACCAGCAACCGGCCTGCCCCCTCGCTCCTCAGTACCGCTTCCAGCTGGATCGAAGGTGCGATGACCTCGAAGCCGGCCGAACCGATCTGCACCGTACGGCCTTGGTACGTCGCATTCAGCACGCAGGCATAGCCGCCCAGCGGCAACGCCGTCGTCGCCACACTGCGCGTCAGCACGTGTTCCTGCCTTGCAGCGAAGTCACGCGACACCTCACCCGTCTGCACGACGCTGCCGTCCTCAAGACTCACGAGCGACTGCGTCAGCACCACGCCGGCATATGCAGTAGCAGCCACATTGCTCGCCGTGTCGATACAGACGTTCGCTGCGCCGCGCTCGATCCGCGTGCTCTGCACGGACACACGCCCGCGCAATGCCTGGAGTTCATCGCGCTCCACCGCAAACTGGCCGCTCGCCGTGGCTACCACTGCATGCGAGAACCCATCGCGAACCACCAGCTCCACGGAATAGTCACCAGTGACCGCATCCGACAGGTTCAGCGTGGCAGTCACGTCACGCAGTGCCTGCGGGCCCAGCTCGGTCAACGAGAACGTACGCGTGAAGATCACCTGGCCCGACGGTGTTCGAACCGTGAGTTCCGCGGTCGTCGGCGCCTGAATGGCGTTCTCGCTCAAGTTGCGGATACGACCATTGAGCTGCACCGCATCCCAGGCCGCATAGACCGGCTTGTCGGTCGCAATGCTGGCCCCGGCGGCAGCGCCCACATGCACGACCTGGAACGACGCCTGCGACTCACTCACCAGAACGGAGGCCTGGTTGTACAACTCGCCATGCACGGCATAGCCACCTGCCAGGACGGTGCCGGTGTTCCAGGTCGACGGGACGACAACGGCCGCGCCCGTTTCCAGCGCACCCACGGCCACCGAACCCAGATCGGCCACGAGCGCACCGTCCGCCGCCCGGATGACCAGCCGCAACTCGCCCGAGGTGATCGGCGGCCCCGCATTGGTCACGTTGCTGCTGATGCCGACGTTCGCATTAGCGGCATAGGCCGGCTCATCGGTGCTCAGCGCCAACACCAAGTCACTCGCCGCCCGCACCACCGGAATGACCAGATCGCTGCGCAGCGTCTCCTCGGTAAAGGAGTTCTTGAACTCCAAGTACGCCTGCGCTGCAACCGCGCGTTCCTCCTGGTATCCCAGATCGGCGAGCGTCGCATCGAAGCTGATCGTGCGGGCATTGTTGGTCACGCCCTGCAGCGACCATTTGTATTGCGTCCCCTCCGTCACGGCCACCTGTGAGGCCGGCGCCTGGCTCGGATTGGAGAGCAGCACGTCCGCCGGCATCACGACCGTGAGATCGGTATCGATACCGCCGAGTCGCTCCAGCGCGAGCGGCAGGTACGCCATCACAAAGCTCGTCGGCCCCAGCTTGGTCGGGAATACGCCGGTGGTGTAGTTCCAGCTGAAGTCCGCCTGCTGCTGGTTCAACAGGTAGGTAATCGAGTTGCGGATCGCCGGATCGTTCACCGACGGATGCGTGTACTCGAGCGCCAGTCCCACAAACGCCGTGGCGTACGGATCGCTCACGGTGCGACTGACGATGTAGGCCCAGCCGCCGTCCGCGCGCTGGCGCTGACGCAGCAGATTTGCAATGTAGGTGATCGCCGTGTCGATCTGCGCCTGCAGGCCTAGATCGCTGACGTAGGGACGTGCCTCTGCCAGCGTGATCAGTCGCATGGCATGCAGATCGTTCCACTGACTGTTGTCGGTGTAGCGCGCCAGCGTATAGCGCACCACACGCTCCAGCGCCGACTGCATGTTCGTCAGCTGCGGCGTCGCCAGCGGCTGGGTGACCAAGCGATACAGACGGCGACTCGCCTCGTGGCTCGCATAGACATTGCCATCGATCAGGGCGAGCGCACCGTAGTTGTAGGAGTTCATCGAGTCCATGGTGACCATGCGCTCGACATAGCCATCGGCCGCAATGCGCCAGACCCCGGACGGTGTGAAACCGCTGTTGCTGTAGCCCGCCGAGTTGGCGTAGAGCGTGCCGTCGGCTGTACGGCGCAGCCAGACCGGCTGATACGCGAGTCCGCGTGCGAACGGCGCGGCAACGCCTGCCGGCGAGACCTTCAGAATGTTGAAGCGTCCATAGTTTGCAACGTAGAGGCTGCCCTCCTCGTCGAAGACAAGGCCGACCGGCTGAGCCAGCAGCCCGCCACTGAGGAACGTCGTGACCGTACCCGCCTGCGATACCTTGAATATGCGATGGCCCTGATAGTCCGACACATACAGGAACCCATCCGGTCCCAGCACGATATCGAGCAGGTTGGTACCGCCGATCGTCGCGAGGATGGTGCGCGTACCGTCGACAGCGAAACGCAGGATCGAGGTGCCACTCGTCACATACGCCGTACTGTCCGCCGCAACCGCCAGGCCGTAGGCATTGGTGATGCCGGTGGCGACCGTGCGTCGTTCTCCGGTCTGCAGATTGCGAACATACAGCGCGTTGTTGTACTCGAGGTACCACAGGGTGCCGTCGGCAGCCTGCTCAACGTCCATGACATTGGGACTGCCGAGTTCGTACGCCGCCTCAAGTCCGTAGTCCGGCACCGACTGCCCCTGCAGCTCCTGCGCCATGCGCAGCGTCGCGGCGATGCCCTTGGTCGCGGCCATGGTCGGACCTTCGGTGTTGCACCACCATGCGCCACAGTGATCGTTGCTCCACCACGACTGCGTGCCCGAGGTACTCAGACGCGTGAGCTGGTAGCTCGCCGCCTTGTACATGCTGCGAAATACCTGCTGCGTATCCGGCCAGGCGCTGAGCGACCACGTTGCCAGCGCCGTCTGCACCGAGGCGTGCTGCAGGTGGCTGGCATGCAGGGCGCCGTTCGCCTGCTGCGATCCGACGATGTCGTTGTACAGGTACTGCAACGCATCGCGGTCGATGTCCGTCTTGTCCAGGCTTGCGGCCAGACCCATGATGCTCTGCGTCTGGGTATGGCATCCCAGACAGCGATTCGTCTCATTCCACAGCGGCGCCTGTTGAGCAACAAAGAGTCCGCCCTTGCGCACCGCCTCTTTCACCGCGAGGAACAGCGGATCGGTACTGGTGCCGGTGCGCACGTCCACACCGCGCATCGAAATGCTGGCGCGCACCGTCTGCGTGCCCATCGGCACGACCGAGCGATCCACCGTGAACGTGCCGGTCGCCTTGTCGCCGACATACAGCACGCCATTCACCGAACCGGTTGTGGCCGCGGACTGCGCGACCACCATCACCGGCAGGTCACCTGCCCGCGTCGGCACCCAGCTGCCGAATTCGAGCATCTCGCTGTCGCCGACTTCCAGCAGGGCCGCGGTGGCCTGCGCCGAATGCAGCAGGTCACCGGACTGCGGATCCAATACGCTGAGCGTGAAGCTCTCTCCCGTCAGGGGCAGATTGCCCTGGTTCATGACGAGCGCGGACAACTGCACCGGCTGGGTCGAACCGGACTGCGCCAACGGCGGAGTCAGCGCCAGACCGCCCGTGATCGCCAACGTCTGGGTCACCGTGCCGCCACCCTCTCCCAGGGCGAGCACCACACCGCTCGGCAGTTCGCGCGTCACCGTGCCCGGCTCGACAACGCGCACGCGCATCCGGTACTGACCCGGCGCGAACTGCGCCGTGTTCCAGGCCATCTCCAGATCCAGCGACTCACCTGCCGCGAACCCGAACAACGTCGCCGGCGTCTCGGTACCGACGGCAAACGGCGTCACGCTCGCCACCTGTGCATCCGAAGCATCGAACACATCGGCAATCACCAGCGCCGAGCGATCCCCATCGCTGAGGTTCGTTACCCGTGCGACGAAACGTTGCTGCGTATTCGCGCCGGTCCCAGTCGCCGTCGCGACCACCGAGACCACATCGAACAGGTCCGCCACCGCACCCGGCTCGCGCACCAGCGACACATCGATGGCGTAGGTCCCATGCTGGGCGAGTTCAATCTCGTAGCGGCTCTCCGAATAGCCTGACAGCGATGCACTGAGCGAGAACTCGTGCACGTCGACGCCGGCGATCTCGAAAGAACCATCCGCCGCGGAGACGGCGGCGGCATTCGTCCCAGCGATGCGCAGGCTCACGTTGCCGAGCGGCTCCGCCGACACCGAGTCGCGCGCAAAACCGCGCAACGTCGAGGCCGTGGCTTGCGGATCACCGCCGACCGGCGGCAACGCAAACGTGCCGTTGACCTCACCGAACCCGGACGCCGTCAGCGCAAACGAACGTGTCTCATGGCCCTCTGCGGCAACCAGCACATCGAACGACAGCTCGGTCAGTCCCGACGCGACGAAGCGACCCTGGGCATCCGACGTGAGCGTTGCTCCCGAGGCAGCAATACTGATGGTGGCGTTCGGCAGCGGCCGGTTGTCGAGACCATCCACCACCACACCCGTGAGCGTCAGCGTGGTCGCGGCCACCTCGGGCGTTGCCGCATAAAGCGCGAGATCCCCGAGCGGTGCGACCGCACCCGCCGGCAGCAGGAAGGAATAGCTTGCGCCCGCATACCCGGCGGCGCCGATTTCCAGGCGGTGATTGCCACGGGCCAGTGCCGCCAGTTCGAACGAGCCATCGTTGCCCGACGCGCCGCTGGCCACGCCATCGAGCGTGAGCTGCGCACCGGCAAGTGGCAGCCGCGAGATGCCATCAACGATGCGACCTGCGACATCGATCGGCGACTCATCCAGGAAGGCACCGTCGCGCGTGAGTCCTTGCTGGATGGCCGTGACCGACCCGGCAGGTGCATCGAGCATGCCATTGGCCAAGCGATAACCCGTGCGCTCGAAGCGCACGCTGTAGCTGCCGGGCGGCAGGTTGGCAATCTCGAATTCGCCCAGGGCATTGCTGCTTGCGCTCGCAACACCCGGACCCGACAGCGATACATTCACGCCGCCCAGTACGCTGCCATCATGCGCATCCACAATCCGTCCGCGAACGAGGGCCAGTTGGGGCAACTGCGCCAGCAGCACCGTGCCCGCATTCGTGAATTGACCGTTGCGGACCGACACGGCGCGCGACACCGAGGCGTAGCCCGCCTTGCCGATCGTGAGCGTCGTCTCGCCCGCCGCAATTCCCGACAGCGCGAAATGGCCTTCGGCATTGGTCAGCACCTGCCCACCCGCCGCGCTCGTCACGACCGCCCCTTCGATCGGCGCCGACGTACCGGAGCGCAACACGTGACCCGTCACGACCCCGCCCGACTCCGGCGTCGTGACACCGCCGACGCGCGCATCAAAGACATACAGCGCGCGCAGCGCAAGCGCCGTGGTATAGACATCGTTCGACCAACTCGTGTTGGCAGAGCGTCGCGCGCGCAGCGCCGTGCCGCTCGCCTGCAGCGCACCAACATCGGCCACCACCGTCGCCAGCGTCAGCAGCGACTGTGCACTGAGCGCATCCTCACCCCACAGCGCATCCGCAACGCGCCGCGACAGCAAGAAACCCGTGGCATTGCCGACCGCGGACGACACGGCAGTGAATCTCGCGCGATAGGCATGCAGCGCACGGGCGACGATCGAGGTCACATAGAGATCGGAAGCCGCCTCGCCGAGGCTCCATCCTCCCTCGCTGCGCTGGTTCTGCAGAAGAAACCCGACCGCGTAGCCGGTAGCGGCATGAGCCAGGTTGCCGCTTGCCGCCAGGGCCTCAAGCGCGAACGCCGTATCGAGCGGACTGCTCTGGTAGCCCGGCAGTTCGCCGAAACCACCGTCACTGTTTTGATGGGTGAGCAGTTCCGAAATCTGTGGGCCGGTGGGACTGCCGGCATCGGCTGCAGCGATGATCTGCCGGGAAAGATGCTCGGTACCGCGGTACGTCTCGACACCAAGATAGGCCTGTGCGGGCCCGACACTCGCTTCGCGTCCCAGCACACGCAGCGTGCGTACCGCCTCGGCAGAACTCTGAAATGGAATAGCCACATCGGTTGCGCTCGCGACCGATCCGTCGGCCTGCTGTTGGCTGAGCAACCAGTCAGCACTCGCGGACGCATCCAGCGCGCACAGCGCGCACATCCATATCACCGCCAGTACACGGTAGATCTTCGCCATCCGTCGCTCCTCCCACGCGAGTCCATCGCTCGCACACCCGATCCGCGGTGCACGACGGCAGCACGAACATCAATGCCATGGCATCGATGCGGTACACAGGCGCTGCAGGGAGATATCAGAGCAACCATCCCTGGTCATCGCTCGCGGGCGTGTCGTCGTTGTTTGCTGCCCGTCGTCCTGGGCCGGGAAGATGCAACGCGGCTGCTGATGAGTCAAGACCGATGGGCCGTACTTGGCACCTCTGGTCAAATCACTCCCTCACAACTCGGCCACGAGCGCGGGAAGGAGCCTTCCAGCGCACGCTGCGCTGCCTAACTTGACACCCCCATCCTGTCCTTCCCCCGCTGCGCGGAGGAAGGGACGCATTGATCGACTTCATCCCGAAACGGGCGATCTCACCCCGCCGCAGCGCGCAGCAGCGCCACCACGCGCTCGCGATGGATGCCGAGCAGCGCAGGCGACAGCGCGGACAGGGACTGATAATCGCCGCGCGCGGCCGTGGCTTCGAACGTCCGGACGAATTCCGTACTCCAGGTCGCATCGGCCTGCGATGGCGGTTGCAGCGACTCCATCCCGGTCATGAGCGCCTGCGCCGCCGATCGCTGCGCGTTGCGAATCGCCTCCAGCGCATCGACGACCTTCTGCAAGGTGTCGCGCCGGGCGGGCGGGTTGTCCGCGCTCCACCGATCGGGGCGGATGACGGGTTCTTCCGCGACGATGCGCGCCGTCGCGAACTGGCCGGTGGGAAAGCGTCGGCCTTCGCCCTTGATGGCCAGTGCATCGCGGGTCGTCGACCACGCCGTCTCGGGCACGCTGAAGCCGAGTTCTCCGTTCGCGTCCCGCGCTGCGCGGATGCCGTTCGGTGCGAGCGCCCGGTCGAAGCGCTGCACGATGGCTTCATCGGACAGGCCGGGCTCGATCGTCACGGCCGCGGCATGCTGCGTGCGTCCGCCGACCGCGAGGTACAGCGTCTCCGCGTCAGCGGTCCGCAGCGCGGCGAGGGAAAGCCCGCGCACCGTGAATGTCTGGCGCGCGTCGCCGGGCGCAACCTGTGCCAGCCGGCCGTCGAGCGTTCCACCCGTCGCCGCCGGCCGCTCGCGCCACAGCGCCTCGAAGCGGCGCATCTGTCTCGCAAGATCCGCCGTCGAGGGTTCGCCCGCAGGCGTCAGTTGCGATGTCAACGCGCTCCTCAGACCCTGCAGCTGTCCCGCCGCGCGATCGAGAAACTCGACCGTGCGCTGGGCAGTGGCGACACGCTGGTTGAGCTGCGTATCGACGCCTGTCAGGCCGCCGCGAAGAGAGGCGGCCTGCCGCGTCGACTGGAGCGGAGAATCCGGTGCGCGCACCGCCTCGACCGGGGTCACCGGCGGCGCCGGCTCGGAACGCGCCGTGGTCGCCACCCGCTCGGGCGTGGTACGTGGGGCGACCGGGCGTCCGGAATCGATCAGTGCAAGTTGCATGGCGCGGCGCTGTGCGATCGTGTCTACAGCACTTCGAACAGCGACAGCCGGCTGACCTGGGAATAGGCCTTCTGGGTCGCCTGGATCGCCGCGGTGTAGCCGTTCATCTTCACGGCCGCATCGCCGTAGTCGAGCTGCCCGATGACCAGCGCGGCCTGCTTGTTCGACAGGCTGACGTTGCCGTGATTGCTCTGCAGCGTCGCCAGGATGTTCTGCGAGCCGCCGAGCCGCGCGATCTTGCCGCTGTTGGTTTCGATGGCCTCGTCCAGCGCGTTCATGGCCGCGCCGATCTGCGCGCGCACGGCCGGATCGTTGACGTTGATGCCCGGCGTCTGCAGCGTCGTGAGGATCGACTCCAGCTCATTCATGATGACCGCCATTTCCGGCAGGGTCACATTGGCCGGCTGCGTGATGCCGTTGCCGACGACGACCAGCTGTTCGGCGGTGTTGCCCGTCGCCGTGTAACGCGCTCCCACCGCCGCGAGCGGATCGTAGGTCAGCGTCGGCGCATCGGTCACCGTGCCCGAGAACACGTAGCGGCCTTCGGCGTCGAGCGTGTTGGTGTTGTAGAACATGCTCTCCAGCAGCGGCCGCAGCGAACCCGACACCGCGATGATGTCGTCCGAGGTATTGCTGCCGTCGGCAGCCCACACCAGCAGATCGCGGGCGCTGAGCATGTCGGCCGACATGCCCGCCAGCACCGCCTCGTTGCGCGACATCGCGCCCTGCAGCGTCGAGATGTTGTCCAGGTACTGATCCAGCAGCGCTTCTTCGCGCGTCAGGCGCGACAGCCGCACATTGGCGATGGGATTCTCGGACGGCAGCGAGTAGCGTTCGCCGCTCGCCATCTTCTGCAGGATGCTCTGCAGCCGCGACGAGGCGGTCTGCAGCGCCGTGTTCATCGTCGTGTGGTACTGGGTGCTGGCGATTCTCATGGCCTGAATTCTCCGGGGTAGCCTAGCCCAGCGCCGCGAGCGTGCTGGCGAACAGCTCGTTGGCGACGGCGATCACTTTCATGTTCGCCTGATACATCTGCTGGTACTGCATGAGATTGGCGGCCTCCTCGTCCAGGTTGACGCCGCTGGTCGATTTCCAGCTCTCCTCGGCCTGGTTGCGCACCGTCTGCGCTGTCGCCAGCGCCGCCGTGTTCTGCTGGCTGTCCATGCCGAGTTGCGCCACCAGCTGCGTCACGGCGTCCGCGAGCGACACCGAGCCGAGCGCCGGCAGGATCACCGGCTGTTTCTGGATCGCAATCAGCCGCTGCAGGTTGTCGCTGTTGCCCTGCGCCGCGGGATCCGACGAGAAGGCGAGATCCGCGGCGATCACGCCGGCGCGCACCTGCAATACGCCGGTGACGCCGGTCGAGTCGAACTGGAACAGCGGCTGTCCCGGCGAACCGTCGAGCGCATAGCCTGCGGCCAGCTGGCCGTTCACGTTGTCGGCCAGCTGCTGCGCCATGTCGGTGATCGATTGCATCAGCGGCACCAGCGAGTTGTTCTCGAAATCGTCCAGGCCGCCCATCTGGCCACCCAGGCGCGTGTACTGCAGCGAGAACGTTTCGCTGGCGAACTTCACGGTGAGCGTCTGCGAGCCGTCCGGATGGGTGACGGCCAGCATGGTCGCGGCGCGCGCGCCGACCACCAGCGGCTGCCCGCCGCGCAACGACACGTTGCGCGTGCCGTCGGCCTGCTCCACCACCTGCACCGAGACCAGGCTGGCGAGTTCGTCGATCTTGCTGTCGCGCTCGTCGATGAGACCCGACGGATTGACGCCCGTGCCCTGGGTGCGCGCGATCTCCGAGTTGAGCTTGGCGATCTGCGCCGACAGCGTGTTGACCTGCGACACGGCGGTCAGGCGCTGCTGCGCGACCGACGCGCGCTGGTTCGACAGCACCTGGTTGAGACTGTTGAAACGCTGCGCCAGCGCATCGGCCGTGCCGATGACCTGTTGGCGCAGCGGACTCGACGTCGGTTCGACGCTGGCGGCGTTGAGCGCGGCGAAGAACGCGTCGAGGCCGCTGTTGATGCCGGACTCGTCCTCGCCCAGCACCTGTTCGAGCTGCGTGAGATAGGGCTGCGCCGTGGTCCGCTGCCCCAGTTCGGCGGCGGCCGACCACAACTGCAGGCTCTTGTAGTTGTCGCTGAAGCGCAGCAGCGACGGCACCGTGACGCCGCTGCCGGCGCTGAGCGCCCCGCTCTGCAGCGGCTGCACCGACGCCAGCAGGATGCCCTGGCGCGTATAGCCCGGCGTCATCACGTTGGCGACGTTCTGGCTGGTGGCCGACAGGGCGGCCTGCGCGGCGAGCGCGCCGGAAAGTGCGTTGTGGATGAGCGTCATGTCAGGACCTGTCGCCGTTGCAAGGGATCATCAGTCGGAAGAGGCGACCGGCGCAGTCGATGTCTTAAGTCCTGCCGCGGCAGGCGGCGGCGGCGGCAGCAGCTGCCGCACGATCGCATCGGCAATGCCGAAGGCGCGCCGGCCGGCCAGCGAATCCGCCAGCGCGACGTCCGCCATGTCGAGCATTTCCTGGCCGTTGCGGCTGTTGAAGACGCTGTCCTCGCCCGCCATCTCGCGCGAACTCTGGCGCATCTGGCGCAGCATCTGGGCAATGAAGAAGCCTTCGAACTTCTCCGCGGCCGCCTGGACCCTGGCCACGTAATCGGCGGAGGCGATGTCGTCGGCCGCCGCGCGGATCTGCGGCTGCGCCGGCGAGGGCGGGGCGCTGGACAAAGCGATGTCGAGGTTCGTGCGGGTCATGGCATCAGATCACGATCAGTTCGCCTTCGATGGCGCCGACCTGGTCGAGCGCCTGCAGGATGGCCATCAGGTCGTCCGGCGTCGCGCCCGTGCTGTTGACGGTGTCGATGATGGCCTGCAGCTCCACGCCCGCGGGCCACGCGAACATGCGGCCGGCATCCTGTTCGACGCTGACGTCGGACTGCGGCACGACCGTGGTTTCGCCGCGCCCGAACGGCGCCGGCTGGCTCACCCGCGGCGATTCCGAAATCACGACCTTCAGCGCGCCGTGCGAGATGGCGGCGGGACGCACCCGCACGCCTTCCGCGATCACCACGGTGCCGGTGCGCGAATTGAAGATGACGCGCGGCAAGGCATCGCCGACGTCCACCGTGATCGCCTCCAGGCTCGCCACGAAGGCGACGCGCTGGGTCGGATTGGCGGGCGCCTGCACTTCGACGCTGGTGGCGTTGCGCGTGCTCGCCACTTCGCCGTAGCGGCTGTTGATGGCCTGCACGATGTTGGTGGCGGTCTGGAAGCTGGGCAGCTTCAGGCTCAGCAGCACGGTCGGGCGCGTGTCGAAGTCGCTGTCGATCTCGCGCTCGATGGTGGCGCCGTTGGGAATGCGGCCCGAGGTCGGCGAGTTGACGGTGACGCTCGAACCGCTGGCGCCCTGTGCGGAGACGCCGCCGACGACCAGGTTGCCCTGCGCCAGCGCGTAGATCTCGCCGTCGGCCGCGCGCAGCGGCGTCAGCAGCAGCAGACCGCCGCGCAGGCTCTTGGCATCGCCCATCGACGACACCGTGATGTCGATCCGCTGTCCCTTGCGATAGCCGGGCGGAAACACCGCGCCGACCATCACGGTGGCGACGTTCTTGAGCCGCGGATTGTCGTCCTCGGGAATCTTCACGCCGAACTGCTTGAGCATGTTGGCGACCGACTGGCCGGCGAACTTCACCTGCGTGCCATCGCCCGTGCCCTGCAGGCCGACGACGAGTCCATAGCCGATCAACTGGTTTTCGCGCACGCCTTCGACGCTGACGAGCGAGCGCAGCGGCCTGGCGCTGCGGCCGCTGTCGGGCACCGCGTACGCCGGGATCGCGGCGAAGCCCAGGACCGTCAGCAGCGCAGTCGCGATGTGGCGTGTGTTCATGGCCATCGGAATCAGAAAGGCATCCAGGGACTGGTGAAGAAGCGCGTCAGCCAGCCGGGCGAGTTGGCGTCGTTGAGCGGACCGCGGCCGGAATAGGCGATGCGCGCATTGGCGATGCGCTGCGAGGACACGCGGTTGGCGCTGTCGATGTCCTGCGCGCGCACGTAGCCGGCCACGCGCACGAACTCCTCGCCCTGATTGAGATACAGGCTCTTCTCGCCGTGCACCCGCAGCAGCCCGTTCGGCAGCACTTCCTGCACGATCACGGTGATCGCTCCCTGCAGGGCGTTCTGTTGCGTGCTGGTCGTCGTGCCGGCGAACTTGCGCTGTCCCGAGACGCTGAAGTCGGAATCGAGCGCGTCGCCGCCCACCACCACCGGGTCGATGGCGATGCTGCTCTGCTTGCCGATGCTGGTGTCGGCGCTCTTGCGCGCCTGCGTCGTCTCCTGCAGCACCACGGTGAGCACGTCGCCCGGCCGGAACGCGCGACTGTCGGTGACGAGCGTCCACGGCATCTGCGTCGTGAACACACCGCCCGCCTCGCCCTTCGGCATGGCGGCCACGGGTGGTGGCGGCGGCGGTTCGTCCGACGGCGGCCGCGGCGGGCGCATGATGCAGCCCGACAGCAGCAGCGCCGCCACGAAAACGCCCGCGCGTTGGCAACCGGTGTTCATCAGCGGACGGCTTGCGCCAGGTACTGCATCATGTTGTCGGCCGCGGACAGCACCTTGGTGTTCATCTCGTAGGTGCGCTGGGCCGCGATCATGTCGACCATCTCCTCGACCACCTGCACGTTCGATGCTTCGAGCGCGCCCTGCTTGAGCTTGCCGAAGGCATCCTCGCCAGGCACGCCTTCGGTCGGCACACCGCTGGCCACCGTTTCCTGGTAGAGGTTGTCGCCCAGCGCCAGCAGGCCGGATGGATTGACGAAGTTCGCCAGCGTGATCTGTCCGACCTGCACCGGCGCCTGCGAGCCGGGCACGGTCGCCGAAACGATGCCGTTCTCGCCGATGGTCACCGCGGTGGCTTCCGCCGGAATCGTCACGTCCGGCGTCAGCGGCAATCCCTGTGCATTGACGATGCGGCCGTCGGCATTCAATTGCAGCTGGCCGGCGCGCGTGTACGCGGTTTCGCCATTGCTCAGTTCGACCTGCAGGAAGCCTTGGCCGACGATGGCGACGTCGAGCGACTGTCCCGTGGTCTGCAGGCTGCCGTTCGTGAAGACCTTCTGGGTGCCGACGAGCCGCGTGCCGTTGCCGAGCTGCACGCCGGAGGGCGACACGGTGTTGTCGTCGTTCTGCGCGCCCGGCTGGCGCTCGACCTGGTAGAACAGGTCTTCGAACACGGCGCGGTCGCGCTTGAAGCCGACGGTGTTGACGTTGGCCAGGTTGTTGGCGATCGCCTGGAGCTTCGCGTCCTGGGCCTGAACGCCGGTCTTGCTGATCCACAGGGCGGGATTCATGGTCGTCTCCTGATGTACTGATGTCGTGCGGTGGCGGCGGCGGTGCGGATCATTCGCGGATCAGCCGGTTGCCGGCATCCGCCATGGCGTCCGCTGCGCGATAGAGCTTCATCTGGATCTCGAACTCGCGATTCAGATTCATGGTGGCGACCATTTCCTCGATCGCCGACACGTTGCTGCCTTCCAGGTGGCCGCTGCGCACCTGCACGGTGTCGTCCGCGGCCAGCGTCTCGCCGGAACGGGCCACGATGAGACCGGCGGAATTCTTCGTGACCGCATCGGCAGCGGGTCTGACCAGCTTCAGCCGGTCGAGCGCCTGCATCTGCGTCTGGCCGGCGGGCAGCACCGAGATCGTGCCGTCGGCGCCGATCCCGATGGCCGAGTGTTCCGGCAGCACGATCGGACCGCCGTCGCCCAGCACCGGCCGGCCGTTGAGCGTCAGCGCGCCATCGCGATCGACGGTGAAATTGCCGGCGCGCGTGTACGCCTCGCCATCGCCCCACTGCACGGCGAAGTAGCCCTGCCCGGCGATGGCCACGTCGAGTTCGCGGCCCGTCTGGCGCACCGCGCCTTCGCGCGCGGCGACGGCATTCGCTTCCAGGCGGCTCATGTGCCGCGTGTCGTAGCCGTAACCGGCGGTCACGGCTTCGCTGGTCGCCAGTTCCAGGTCGGCGCGAAAGCCGTTGGTCTCGATGTTGGCGAGATTGTTGGCGTGCAGCTGCTGGGCGCGCAGGGAGCGCTCGGCGCCGCTCATCAATGTGTAGATCAATGCATCCATGGCGGCCCGCTCACACCGCCTGCATCAGGGTCTGCATCATCTCGTTCTCGGCGGAGATGACCTTGGTGTTCGCCTGGTAGTTGCGCTGCGCGGACATGAGATTGACGAGCTGCGCCGTCATGTCGACGTTCGACTGCTCCAGCGCTCCCGGCGTGAGCCGGCCCGCCATGCCGCTGCCGGGCGCCGAGTACAGCGCCGCGCCGGATTCCGTCGAGGTGGTCCACGCGGTATCGCTGATCGGAACGAGCTGGCCTTCGGCCGGGAACGTCGCCAGCGCGATGGTGCCGATGCTCTGCTTCTGGCCGTTGCTGTACTGCGCCAGCACCGAACCGTCGGATGAAAGCTGCACGCCGAGGAACGTGCCGGAGGCGTAGCCGTTCGCCGCGTTGGTGCTGGTCGTGGCTTCACCGGCCGTCTGCGTGGTGCCGGCGTAGCTGATGGCGACCGTCAGCGGCGCTGCGCCCGGCGGCGTGCCGAACGCGATCGGCACGGCGCCGGCCGGCGCGACGAGCTGGCCGCTGGTGTCGAAGTCCAGCACCGTCGTGGCCGGCTGATCGACGCCGTCGAAGGTGTAGTGCACCGTCGCCTGGTTGACGCCGCTCTTGACGAAGTACTGCGTCACGCTGTGCTGCACGCCCAGCGAGTCGTACACCACGGAGACCAGCGAGCCGTTGAAGGACAGCGGATCGGTGCGGTCGAACGGCGTCACCGTCGGCGCCGTCCAGTCGGCGGACAGATTGCCGACGTAGTTCAGCGTCGTGCTGGCCTGTGCCGGAATCTGCCCGGTCGCGACCTGCAGGTCGCCCATGGCGCCGAGCGTGGTGGCGCCGGGCACGGCGGCATAGCCCTGCACGCGCCGGCCGAAGCTGTCGACCACGTAGCCGTTCGCATCGGTGGAGAAGATGCCGACGCGCGTGTAGACCTCGGCGCCGGTGGTGTCGCGCGTCACGAAGAAGCCGCGGCCCTGGATCGATGCGTCCATGCCGCGACCGGTGGTCAGCACGCCGCCGCCGATCTCGATGCTCTGCGTGAGCGAGGACACCTCGGTGCCGGTGGGCTGGGTGCCCGCATACATCGAAGCGAAATTGGCGCGGCTCGACTTGAAGCCGTAGGTACCCGAGTTCGCGATGTTGTTGCTGATGGTGTTCAGCTCGGTGTTGATCGCGTTGATGCCGGACAGGGCGATGTTGAAGCTCATGGAGGGGTCCTTGAAAAGTGTCTGATGACTGCGGGTGTCAGTTGGCGCGGCCGTTGAAGGCCGTGATCGCGGCGGGCGGGACCTGGCCGACGTTGGCCACGTCGCGCACCAGCCCGTCGGCCGCCGCCATGCGCACGTTGCGCAGCGTGCCGGTGACTTCGACCACGGATTCCTCGCCGCTCGCCGCCTCGACGCGCACCGAGTAGGTTCCCGGCGCGAGGCCGAGCGCCTGCGGATCGATGCTGAACGCGACGTCGCCCGCGGCGCGCGTGCCGAAGGCGATGCGCTGCTGCCGGCCCGTCGGACTGCTGATGACCAGCGCCACGTCGGCGCTGCCGTCGGCCAGCGTGAAACGCCCTTCGATCGGCTCGGCGCCGACGACGATCTCGCCGGTGGCCACGGCGACCTGCGAACCGACCTGGCCGCCGAGGGCGATCACCTGCATGCTTTCGAGCATGGCGTTGCCGGCGCTGCCCTGCGCCGTGAGCGCCTGCAGCGCCTCCATCTGGCTCAGCTGCGTCATCTGGCTGACGAACTGGCTCGGGTCCTGCGGCTCCAGCGGATTCTGGTATTTGATCTGCGCCACGAGCAGCGTCGTGAACAGCTGCGACACTTCGCCGTTGCTGCTGACGCCGGCGCTCGCGCCCGCGCCCGCGCCCGCAGGATTGTTCTGCGTGTTCTGTGTACCGGGGATGGCCATGTGCTTACTCCTCTCCCATGCGCAGCAGCGACTGCTGCATCGATCTGACGCGGCTCATGACCTCGACGCTGGTCTCGAATGCGCGCGAGGCCGCCATCATGTCGGTCATCTCGGCCACCGGATTGACGTTCGGGTAGAACACCACGCCTTCCTCGTTGGCCAGCGGGTTGTCGGGCTCGAACGCCTTGCGCACCGGCTCGGTGCTCTGCACCACGTCCAGCACGCGGACCGACGCGCCGGCGATCTGTTCGCCGCTCAGCCCGTGGCGATCGGCGACGGCGGCGAACACCGGCTTGCGGGCGCGATACACGTCGGCCTCGCTGCCCGCGGCGGTATTGGCGTTGGCCAGGTTGCTCGCCACGGTGTTGAGCCGCACGCTCTGTGCATTCATCGCGGAGCCGGCGATGTCGGCAATGTTTCTGAACGACATGGGTGGTTATCCCTCGATGGCCTGCTTCAGGCCGCGCAGCTTCATGTTGATGAAGGTCAGGCTGGCCTGGAAATCCGAGGCGTTCTGCGAGAACGCCGCCTGCTCCACGCCCAGCTCGACGGTGTTGCCGTCCTGCGAGCGGTGATTGGGCACGCGATACAGCGGATCGGCGGAACCGGCGCCGAACGACGGTCCTGCTTCCGTTTCCTCCAGCGCCTGCTGCAGACTCGCGGCGAAGTCGATGTCGCGCGCCTGGTAGCCGGGCGTGCTTTCATTGGCAAGATTGGCGGCGAGCACCCGGGTGCGTTCGGCGCGTAACCTGAGCGCCTCGGCGTGAAGTCCCAATGCCTTGTCGAACTGGATGGCCATGCGTCTACCTTCGTCCGGAAAACCGAATTACCTGCCGCTCGTCGCACTGCTGGCGTGTGCGTGCGCCGCGCAGGCCGAATCACCTGCCGCCCTGCGCGACGCCGTGGAGCGGGCCGCGCGAATGCACCTCGTCGACCTCGCTGCAACGGCAGGCCTGCGCAAACCTTCAGTCGAAGTTGCGGCGTTGCCTCGCAATACAGTGGAACCCTGTACGCAGAATGCGAGGATCGACGCACTCGACACACGTTCTGTCACACGCATGCGTTTCACCGCGACCTGCGACGATGCCGGCGCTGCATGGAGCGCGGAGTTCATCGTGCGCGGCTCCGTGACGGCCGACGTCGTCGTCGCCGCCGCGGACGTGCGCGCCGGCAGCATCATCGACGCCGCCGCGCTCGCCATCGAACGGCGCGAACTGGCGAACGTCGCCGACGCGCTCTCCGATCCCGCCGCCATCGAGGGCAAGTCCAGCCGGCGCGCATTGCGGCGCGGGCAGGTGGTGAGCCGGCGCTGGCTGATCGAGCCCATGCTGGTGAAGCGCGGCGCTGACGTGAACATCGTGGCGCGCAATACCGGCGTCGAAGTGCACGTGGCCGGCGAAGCGCTCGGCAACGGCCGGCGCGACGACGTCGTGACGGTGCGCAACAAGACCAACGGCAACACCCTGCGCGCACGGGTCATCGGCGACAACACGGTCGAACCGGTGGATGCGCCCACGTCACCGCCCTCCCGCTGAGGGCAGGCCGATCTCGCGCACCTGCCGCGCGACGCGTTCGATCTTCTGCGCGTACTGCGGATCGGTGGCATAGCCGCCCTGCGCCAGCCCGCGGGCGAAGGCGCCGGCATCGCCGCCGGCGTTCAGCACGGCGCCATACCCCGGCGTGCGCAGCAGCAGCTGCGCATAGTCGTCGAAGGCATCGCTGCGGTCGGCGTAGCGGCGGAAGTTTTCGTTGCGGCGGACGGCAACGCCCTCTTCCACTTCCGTCGTCAGGACGCTGGCGACGTCGCCCTGCCAGCGGGCGCCCGCCTTCAGGCCGAACAGGTTGTGCGTGAGACTGCCGTCGCCGGCGCGCAGCAGACGCTGGCCCCAGCCCGATTCGAGCGCCGCATGCGCCGTCACCAGTTCCGCATCCACGCCCAGCCGCTCGGCCGCCTGCCGCGCCCACGGCGCGATGGCGGCGATGAATTCCTCCTGCTGCGCACGATCGGCCGCGGGCGCGCTGCCGCTCTGCAATTGCGTGCGGTGCGCATGGCCTTCGGCGCTCAGCGAGAGCGCACCGGACACGCCCGACCCGCCGGCGATGAAGCCGGTCACGTCGCGGCGGACGTCGTTGAAGAACGCCTGGAAGCTGCGCGCACCGCCGGCCGCCGCATCGCCCAGCGGCAGCGCGATCCGCGCGGTTTCCTGCGCGAGCGTCGCGGCGACGCGCGCGGCAGCGAAATCAGGCCGGAGCATAGGTGTCCGGCTCCGCATGCAGCACCCGCTGCATGATGTCGTGCTGATCCATGAGCAGCCGGCAGTTGCGCAGGTTGAGATCCTTGCAGTCCCTGACCGCGGTCTCCAGCGCGCTCCAGCACGTATCGAAGGCGGAGCGCGACGCGCCCTGCAGCCGCTGCGCGACCGTGCGCATCGCGATGCGGCCGCCGCGCGGCACGAGCAGCGCGGCCAGCGCCGCACGTTCGGCGCGGCGCTGCTCGAGCGTCGCGGCGAGCGCGGTGATGCGCGCGCCGATGTCGCAGATGTCCGCGCTGCGATGCTCCAGCGCCGCGAGGAACTGCGCCTCCAGCAACTCGCGCAGATCCCGGTAGTCGTGCAGGTCGGCGCGCATGCCCGCGAAGATCCGGCTGAATGCCTCGCGCTGCTTCACTGGCCACCGCTGCGGTGATACGACTCGATCAGCACGGCCAGCCGGCGCGCATCGAACGGCAGTTCGCCCTTCGCCAGCGCGTCGCGCAATGCCGCCACCCGGGCATGATCGATGTCCGGCAGTTCGTCGAGCGCGGCGATCGCCGGCTGCAGCACGGCGGACTGCAGCGCTTCGCCGCCGGCGGCGGATGCCGTCGCGCCTGCGGCCGGGGTGTCGGCGCGGGTGACTTCAGCCACCGCGGCCGGTGCGGCGACTTCAGCGCCGGCGATGCCTGGAACGATTCTCATACGGGTGCCTCGCGATCTGGTTTGCATGACGTCACCGCCCGCCGGGCGTCACCTGGCTGCGCAGCGCATCCAGCGCTTCGTAGTCCGGCAGGCTGGTGTCGGCGCCGTCGATCAGCGGCTGCGTCTCGCCCGGCGCGCCGAACATCGCGCTGATGCTGCGCGCCTGGCCGCGCGTCAGGATCAGCAGTTCGATGCGACGATTCTCGTGCGCCGCCGTGTCCCCGCGGTTGAGCGGCGCGCTGTCGGCGAGTCCCACCACCTGCAGCACGCTGCGCGACGGCATGCCGCCGGCGAGCAGGTGCGTGCGCGCCGCCATGGCGCGCGCGCTGGACAACTGCCAGTTCGACATGCCGTCGGGTCCGCGCTCCGCGTACTGCAGCGAATCGGTGTGGCCGGAAATCACCATCTGGTTCTCGATCTGATCGAACAGCGGCCCGAGCCTGTGCAGCAGGCTGACGAAGGCGTCGGACGGCACGGCGCTGCCGCGCCGGAACATGCCGCGCCGGTCCGTGTCGTGCAGCAGCACGCGCAGGCCGTAGGGCGTGATCAATGAATGCACGTTGGCGCTCAGGCCCGCGCTTTCGCTGATGCGATCGAGCACGTCGACCAGTTCCATCATGTCGGCGCGCGTTTCGTAGAGCGTCTTCGACAGGCGGATTCCCTGCCCCGGTCCCGCCGGGTCGCTGTCGCCGCTGGCGAGACTGCGGCGCGCGACCTGATCGCCGCGGCTGGGCATGGGCTCGCGCGAAATCAGGCTGCCGCGCGGTCCGCCCATGCTGTCCATCAGGCGGCCGCGGCCCTCGTCGATGAGACTCCCCGGCGTCTTGAGCAATTCCTGCAGGCGTTCCTGTTCGCGGGTCGCGAGCAGCCACAGCACCAGGAACAGCGCGAGCAGCGCCAGGCAGAAGTCGGCGAACGCGACTTTCCAGGCGCTGCCGCCATGACCGTCGGCGCCGTGCTTGCGCACCACGCGTCGGATCACGATTTCGCCGGCCTTGTCCGGCCGGCCAGCTTTGTCAGGCGCGCTGGGCACGCAGATCTCCCGAGCGCCGCTGCTGCGGCCGGTCCGTCGCACGACGCTGCGGCGTTTCCGGCGCCGCGTCGGCGTTCTCCAGTTCGTTGATCCAGCCTTCCAGGCGCGCGAAGCTCGGCCGGATGTTGAGCTGCACCAGGCGCCGGCCGGTGTCGATGGCGAGCAGCGCCGGCTTGCCGGCCACCTGCGACACCAGCACCACCTTGACCGACTCGAGCGTCTTGCGCTCCTCGTCCACCAGCTGCCGCATCATGTTGCTGAGCGGATCGAGGATGCCGTAGCAGAAGAAGATGCCGATGAAGGTGCCGACCATCGCGGCCGCCACCGCCACCGCGACGTCGCCGGAATCGGCGCCATCGGCCACCGTGCGCATCGCCATGACGATGCCGAGCACGGCCGCCAGGATGCCGAAGCCCGGCATGGCCTCGCCGACCTTGGCGAGCGAGCGCGCCGGCTGCGACAGTTCCTCGAACACCGATTCGATCTCCTGCTCCAGCACGCCTTCGAGTTCGTGCGCGCTGATCTTGCCCATGGCCATGAGACGGAAGTTGTCGACGATGAAGTGCAGCAGCTTCGGTTCTTCGAGGATCAGCGGATAGCGCTTGAACAGTTCGCTCTCGTGCGGCGCCTCCACGTGCGCGTCGAGCGCCTTCAGGCCGCCGGCAGCCAGCTGCAGCAGTTCGTACATGAGCAGCAGCAGCTGGCGCTGGAATTCCTGCGTGGCGGTCTTGCGCCGCATGACGCCGCGGATCTGCAGCCACATCTCGGCCAGCACGTGGCGCGGATTGCCGAGCACGATCGCGCCGACGCCGGCGCCGATGATGATGATGAGTTCGACCGGCTGCCAGATGACGGCCAGCTCGCCGCCGTGCAGCGCGAAGCCGCCGAACACGCATCCGAAAATGATTGCGAAACCCAGTACTGACTGCATGACCTTGTCGCTCTCGCTTCAGCCGCTATCCGCCACTCGCCATCCACTTGCCGCCGTCGTCGGCCATCGTCTCGCGCATCTTCCTCAGCGCCGCCTTGTTGATCTGGCACACGCGGGCTTCGGTCAGCTCCAGCACGGCCGCGATCTCCTTCAGGCTCAGGTCGAACTCGTAGTACAGCTGCACGACGCGCTGTTCGCGTGCGTCCAGCCGCTGCAGCGCCTGTTCGATGCTGCGCCGGGTCAGCAGCTGCGTCTCCGGCGAACCGCCGCCGTCGCTGCGGCCGTCCATCTCGTGCAGCAGTTCGTCGAAGTTCGCCAGCGACTCCGCGTTCTGCGCCAGTTCGTAGTCGCGATACGCCGCGGCGGAAAGGCCCAGCGCCTGCTGGATCTCCGCAACGCTGGGCTCGCGGCCCAGCCGGCGCGTGAGATCGCGAATGCCATCGCGCGTGCGATGGCTTTCCTGGCGCACCGCGCGCGGCCGCCAGTCCTGGCGCCGCAGTTCGTCCAGGATCGCGCCGCGCACGCGCAACGCCGCATACGAGCCGAACTTCTCGTCGGGCGGCCAGTAGCGCCGCAACGCATCGAGCAGGCCGACCAGCCCGACCTGCTGCATGTCGTCGCGGTCCATGGCGCCGCCCGCCTGCGACAGCAGCTGCCGGACCACGCGCTTCACCAGCGGCACGTACGCCAGCAGGTAGCGCTGCTCCTCGGCGACGTTGTGCGGCACGCAGGCCGCGTAGTCCGCTTCGGCGTACACCGCGCTCATGATCACTCGATGATGAGCTTGCCGATCATCGCTTCCGCAAACGGCATGCCCGCCGGATCGTCCGCATACGTCTGCTGGTACGCCTGGTTGATCCTGCCGGTCAGCTCCTCGACGCTCAGGTGGCTCGCCGTCTCCATCGTCAGCTGCGACAGCTCCTTCACGGTCACGCTGCGCAGCAGCGGCAGGTGATCGCGCGTGACGCGCTCCGATTCGGTCGGCGTCATGAACACCAGGTCGAGCGCCAGGTAGTGCGAGACCGGTTCGCCGGCCTTGTTACGCAGCATCACGATCACTTTTTCGAGGCTGACGTACTTGAAGGCGCGCGTATCGGTGACCGTCTTCGGCGCGGCTTCCGGCGGCGCGCCCGCGGGCGGCGCGCCCCGGTTCTTCAGCATCCACCAGGTGGTGGCGCCGCCGGCGCTGACGCTGAACAGCCCGACCAGGGCCACGACGATGATGAGTCTGGATGTCTTCATGAGATTACCCGGCGGAAACGTCCGCATTCAGGGCGAAGGCGGAGCCGCGCTCCGCACCGCCCGATTCGTTCAATGCCCGCCCCGGCGCCTCGTCGCGCCACGGCGTGTGCGCACGCTGCCGCTGCCGTCCGTCCGCATCGCGCGAGGCATCGGACACCTGCACCGAGACATCGCCCTGCTGGCGCTGCACCAGATCCTGGCGCAGCGTCTCGCCGATGGCGTGCAGCTGGCGCGCCACGTCGCTGTTGCTGGCCCGCATCTGCACGTGCAGGCTGCCGGCCTCCTGGCGGATGATGATTTCGATCGTGCCCATCGATGGCGGATCGAGGCGCACGACGGCGTGTTCGCTGCGCTGGCCGATCTGCACCTGCAGGCGCTCGCCCAGCAGCGCCGCGAGCGGCTGGCGCACGACGGGAGCGGCCGCTTCGGTCGCGCCCGCCGCGTCGCCGGCAAACACGGCCAGCGTCGCCGCCGCGCCCGCGTACGAGTGCGATGCGAGCTGCAGCAGAACGCTGTCCTGCGCGGTGTCGCCGCGACCGGTCGTCGTCATCGGCTGCAGCGCGGCCAGCGGGATCGCCGCGCCCGGCGCTGCGCTGCCCGGTGCGCTCATCGATACCGCCGGCAGTCCGGCACCGGCCACGGGCCGCGCATGCTCTTTCATCGTCATCGCGTCGATCGTCATCGCCGCGGCGCCGTCGAATCGCACGAGCGGTGCGGCCAGCGGCATCGGCGGCAGGACGATCGCCAGGTCCGCCGACGCTTCCTCCACCGGCTGCCCGACAGGTTCGTCGCCCGCCCATGAAGACACGGGCGCGCCCGTCGCAGGCGCTCCGGAGGCGAACGGCGCTGCGTCCGTCGCGACCGCCGGCAGTTCGGGCGCCAGTTCCGCGCCGCGCAGCAGGGCGCCGAATCCGGCAACCGGCGCGGCAACCATTGCGGTGTCAACGGCGATGGCGGGCGCCGCGGCGGGACCCGCTGCGAACAAGGCGCGGCCGCCGGCCGGCGGCGTGATGTTCAGCAGTGGATTCGTCATGTCGGCACCTCGTCCAGTTCGTCACTCATGGCGTACGCCATCCAGCCGTCCCTGCGCGAGCGCATCTGCGCCAGCAATCCGTCCAGCCGCGCCGCTTCGCGCTCGCACTGCTCGCGCGCGGCGGCGTGCGCCCGGCGCAATGCGTCGAGCGCCGCGTGTTCCTGCAGCAGCCACGGTCGCTGCGAAGCGGCGCGCAGCAGCTCCGCCGCTTCGCGATCGAGCGCGGCCACGGCGCGCCAGTCGCCGTCGGCGGTCGCGCGCGCCAGCCGCTGCGCCAGTCTCGACAGTTGCTGCTGCCTATCCATGCCGCTGCTGCATGCCCTGCCAGCCGCTGCGCAGCGTCGTCAGCAGGCCCGTGACCTCGTCGATCAGCGCCGGGTCCATGCGAAAGCCCGCTTCCTGCAGCCGGTGCGCGCAGTACTCGTAGAGCCGCGCCAGGTTCGCCACCAGTTCGCCGCCCGCATCGAAATCGAGCGCGCTGGACAGGCCGTTGAGCATGTCGACGCAGCGATCGAGGCTGCGCGCCTTGAGTTCGAAGCGTCTGCCGACGATGTGCGCGCGTGCGCGGGCCAGCTCTTCGAGCAGGCCATCGGTGAGGATCAGCACCAGTTGCACCGGTGAGGCCTGCGCGGCCTGCGAGCCGAGGCTCACGGAGTGATAGCTGAGATACGCTTCCTGATTCACGGCCTTCCCGCTTCGATCAACTTGAAGTACTCATGGTCGAGAACAGTCCCGCGGTCTGGCCCATCTGCGACTGCAGGGCCTGCAACTGCGTGAACTGTTTGAGATAGCGCTCGTAGACGTTGTCGTACTGCGCATCCAGGCGCGTCTGACGTTCGGTCAGGCGCTTCTGGATGATTTCCACCGACGACTGGCGGCCGGCGATCTGCCCCGAGCCGCTCTTCAGCCAGGCATCGAAGTACCGGTCGAGCGTGCCGATGAGGCCGGTGGGCTGCGTCAGGCTCGCCTTGCCGAACAGGTCTTCGAGCGCCGTCGGATTGGCGGCCAGCGTCTTGTCGAGCCGGGTCTTGTCCAGGCTCAGGCTGCCCGTGCGCGTCGCCGTGACGCCCAGTTCCGCCAGCGTCAGTCCGCCGAATTCCTGGCGGATGATGCTGTTGAGACGCGAGCGCAGCGCACGCACGCCGGCGTCGGTGGCGAACGCGCCTGCGGCCGTGGCGCCGTCCTTGCTCACCTTGGTGAGATTGTCGAGCGAGGTCTTCAGCGTGTTGTACGCGTCGATGAATTTCTGGACGTTGGCCGCGGTGGCCGTGCTGTCGGCCGTGACCGCCAGCGTGACCGGCGACTCGGCCGGCTGCATGGCGCGCGTGAAGGTGACGCTGACGCCTTCGATGGCCGTGAACGTGTTCGACGCCTGCTGCAGCCGGATGCCGCCCTGCCCGCCGAGCCACACGACGGCGTCCCGCGCGGCGACCAGTTCCTGGCCGCCGTCGAACGCATCCTTCAATGCGCCGGCCGGCAGCGCGCTGGTATCGAGCGTGATCTCGCTGCCGGCGCCGGTGCTGGCGGCCGACAGCAGCAGCCTGGTTTCGCCGCCCACCGTCATGAGCGAGGCCGTGACCTTGCCGCCGTTGTCTTCGGCCTGATTGATGGCGCGCGCGATCTCGGCCTGCGAGATCGAGCCATCGCCGTCCGAATCCGCCGCGACCAGATTGACGCTGAAGCTGGAGCCGTCGCCGAGCTGCACGGTGATCGGTCCGCCGAGCGCCACCGGCACCGCCGGCAGATCCTCGAACACGACCTGATGCGCCTGCGCGAGCTGCTCGACGTGGAATGAATACGTGCCGGCCTGCGCGCCGGACGACGCCGTCGCCGTGCCGATGCCGCTGGCGCTGAACTGCGCGCCGAACTGCCGCATGCCGCTGCTGCCGGAGGTGAGGCCGGAAACGGCCGAGTCGAAGGCCGACAGCGCCGATCGCAGGGTTGTCAGACCCGTGGCCGTGCGCTGTGCCGCCGCCTTGCTCGCGGCGATCTGGTCCTGCGAAGACTGTACATAAGCCGTCGCCAGCTGCGAGGCGATCGTTACGGGGTCGAAATCAGGCATGGCGCCCTCCTGTTCGAGGCAAAGAGAGATCTGCCTCTGTAAGGGCGACCGGAATCGCGGCCGGCTGAAATCGATCGGTGGATGACAGGCGCGCGTTCACTTGCGCCCCCTCAACCAGACCTGCGCGGCCAGTTCGTCCTGCCGCTTCTGCTCGCGTGCGTTCTGGAAGCGCTGCACGCCGCGACGCTGGCGCACCAGCACCTGGTCCAGCGCCTCGTGGCGTTGCGCCGCGACCGTCATGAGCCGCTGCGTGGTCTGCATCTGCGCTTCATGCAGCGACAGATCGAGACGATGCGCGTCGGCCATCTTCATCACGGCCTGCTTGTAGCCGCCGACGTTCAGCGACAGCGTCGGCGACAGCGCCTGCGCGCCGCTCTGGCCACTGCTCTCGCACAACTGTTCCAGCCGCGCGAGATTGTCGAGATAGCGCTGGCGCACGATGCGTTTGTCCGCCATCTCGGCGCTCAGGCGCTCGACCTCGCGCTCGCGCAGATCGACCAGCCGGCCCAGGCGTTGCAGCTTGCGATGCCCGCTCATGCCATCAGCTCCTCGAGCGCCGTCACCGTGGCGTCGAGCGGCGCGGCCTCGCGCGTGCCCTGGTGGAGGAAGGCTTCGATGCGCGGAAACAGTTCGACGGCGCGGTCCGTCGCCGGATCGGCGCCGGCCACATAGGCGCCCAGCGGCAGCAGCTCGCGCACCTGCTCGTGGCGTGCGGCCAGCGCCTTCAGTTTGCGCGCGGCCCGCTGGTGTGCCGGACTCGTCACCAGCGCCATGCAGCGGCTGATGGACTGCGCGATGTCGATCGCCGGATAGTGGCCGCGCTCGGCCAGCTCGCGCGTCAGCACGATGTGGCCATCGAGGATGGCGCGCGCCGTGTCGACGACGGGATCCTGCTGATCGTCGCCCTCGGCCAGCACGGTGTAGATCGCGCTCATGCTGCCGTGCGGGTGTTCGCCATTGCCGGCCGTTTCGACCAGCTGCGGCATCAGGCTGAACACCGACGGCGGATAACCGCGGGTCGCCGGCGGTTCGCCGAGCGCCAGCGCGACCTCGCGCCGCGCCATCGCGTAGCGGGTCAGCGAATCCAGCAGCAGCAGCACGTCCCGGCCCTGGTCGCGGAAATGCACGGCGATCGAATGACACAGCTCGGTCGCGCGCAGGCGCATCAGGGGCGATTCGTCCGCCGGCGCGATCACGACCACGGCGCGCTGCAAGCCGGCCTCGCCGAGCGACATGTCGATGAACTCGCGCACCTCGCGGCTGCGTTCGCCGATCAGCCCGACCACGACGACATCGGCGATCGTCTGGCGCGTGATCAGTCCCAGCAGCACGCTCTTGCCGACGCCGCTGCCGGCCATCAGTCCGACGCGCTGTCCCTTGCCGAGCGTGAGCATGCCGTTGATGGCGCGCACGCCGACGTCGAGCGGCTCGTGCACCGGCCGCTTCTTCAGCGGGTTGACGCGGGGCGGCTGCGGATCGAGCACGTGCTCGCCGCCGAGCCGGCCGCGGCCATCGACCGCCTCGCCCAGTCCATTGACGATGCGCCCGAGCCACGACGGGCCGATGCGCAGTGCCTCGCGTTCCTGCTGCGGCAGCACGCGCGCGCCCGTGGCGAGGCCTTCGGGTTTCTTGAACGGCATCAGATAGGAGACGTCGCCGCGAAAGCCCACGACCTGCGCGTCGATCCACTCGCCGTGACCGGTCTCGACACTGCAGCGCTGGCCGGTGCGCAGCGTGCAGCCCACGCTTTCCAGCAACAGGCCGGACGCGCCGACCAGCCGGCCGGTCGGCGTGGCGACCGGCACCGAATCGATCTCCAGGCGGCGCAGCAGATCGCTGATCACGCCGCGTTCTCCATCGGCGCAGCGGCGACGCCGGCTTCGCCTTCTTCGGGCAGCAGCTGCGCCGTGATCTGTTCCATGCAGGCGCCAAGCCGCTGGCGGCAGCCCGCATCGGCTTCGTGGCTGCCCGACCGGACACGGCACTCGCCCGGCTCCAGGCGCGCATCGGCCAGCAGGTTCCAGCGCGCGGCGCGCGAGTGATCGATCTCCTGGATGCGCTGCAGATCGGCTTCGTTGAGATACACCTCGATGACGCTGTCCGGCGCGACCGGCATGGTGGCCAGCGTTTCGTCGACCAGCGCGAGCAGCTGCGCCGGCTGCAGCGCCAGTTCGCAGCGGATCACCTGGCGCGCGACCTTCGCGACCAGGTCCACCACTTCGCGGCGCAGCGCGGTCTGGTAGTCGGCCTGCAGCCGCTCCAGGTTCGAGAACAGCGAATCGATCGGCGCGGCCAGCGTGTCGAAGTGCGCCCGCACTTCGCGGCGGCCCGCATCGACGCCTTCGCGACGGCCTTCCTCGATGCCGAGCGTCGCGCCTTCCGCGCGGCCCTCGCGCAGGCCGCTCTCGTGTCCTTCGCGATAGCCGCGTTCCACGCCCTGCTGGAATCCATCGGCCAGCGAGGCGTGCACGCGCGGCGACAGGTGCAGCGGCACGCCCTGGCGCCAGGCGGCGGTGCCGACCAGCTCGGCGAGCGGCATGAACCGGTGTGTGCGCCAGGACTTCATTCGATCACCGCCTCGTCAAAGAGCTGTACTTCGATCTCGCCGCTGTCGGCGAGCGCCTTCACCTGCGCCATGATTTCCTGCCGCGTCTGTTCGATGCGGCTGCGCGGCACCGGGCCGGCGCGGCGGATCATGTCCTCGAACGCCTGCGCCTGCCGGCGCGGCATGGTCCGCAGAATGACCTCGCGCAACTGCGGCTCGGCGCCCTTGAGCGCGACCGCCCATTGATCGAGCGCGACGGACTCGATGATCCGCAGCAGCGTCGCCTCGGTCTGGCGCGACAGGATGAAGAAGTCGTACATGCGCCGTTCGATCTCATCCATGACCGCGGCATCCTGGGCGCGCAGCGTCTCGACCATCCGCGCGCGGTCGCGCGGCACGCGGTTGAGGATCTCGGCCACCTGGCGCATGCCCTCGACGCTGGCGCTCTGCAGCCCGAGGCTTTCCAGGCAGCGGTCGACCAGTTCGTCCAGTTCCTGCAGCAGCTCGCGATCGATCTCGCTCAGCCGCGCCATGTTCAGCAGCACCACCTCGCGGCCCTCGACCGGCAGCGCCGCGACGACGTCGCCGGCCAGCGCCGGCGGCAGGAACGCGAGGAACACGGTCTGCATCCGCACGTGTTCGTGGCCGATGCGCTCGGCGAGCCATTTCGCCGACGCCCACTGCAGCCGCGCCATCTTCGGCCGGATCGCATCGCCGTAGATGTTGTTCAGCACGCTGTTGGCGATGTCGCTGCCGAGCGCGAGATCCAGCGAGCGCTTCAGGTACGAACGCGACGCGCCGTGCACGCCGCTCTGTTCGCGATAGTCATCGAAGAAGTTCTGCAGCGAATGCTTGACCGATTCCACCTTGATGCCGCTGATGCGCGACATCACCTGCGTCACTTCCAGCAGTTCCTCGCGCGACAGGCAGCGCAGCACCGCCGCCGCGGGCGCTTCGCCCATGCTCAGCAGGACGATCGCGGCCCGCTCCAGCGGCGAGGCGAAACCGGCGGGGACGACGGCGTTATTCGGATCGGACATTCTTCTGCACCCATTGCTTGACCACTTCGGCCACGCGTTCCGGTTCCTTCTCCGCGAGCACCTTCAGGTGATCGACCATGACGTCGACCGGCGATCCGGGCGGCGGCAGGTCGTAGTCTTCGAGCAGCGGGCCGACGGGCATCGGCTGGCGCGACTGTGCGAGCTGCGCCGCCTCCGGCGCCGCGCCGCCCGGCAGGGCGGCCGCGGCCACGGCCGGTTCCATGACGGTGGCTTCCACGGGCGTGGGTTGCGGCGCCGGCAGCGCCAGGCGCTGCTGCGCCAGCTTCATCATCGGACGCAGCACCAAGAAGAACGCCAGCAGCGCCGTCAGCGCATACAGAATCCAGCGGCTGAAATCGACGACGTTGTCGCGCTGCTGCCACCACGGCTGCAGTTGCGGCGGCGTGGGGAAGGCCAGCGTGGAGACGACGAGCGTGTCGCCGCGCGCGGCATCGATGCCCAGTCCGCTGCGCAGGATGCGTTCCACGTCCGCGAGCTGCGCCGCGCTCCACGAGGCCGCGCCGCCGGGCGCCGCCGCGCTGTTCAGCACGACGGCCACGTTCAATTTGCGCAGGCGGCTGCGGCTGCGCTGGATCTGCATGATGCTGCGGTCGTAGGCGTACTGCCGCGTCGAGGCATTCTTCTGTGCGCTGCTGGCCGCATCGCCGTTCTCCGCGGCCTGCGCCGCGGCCACCGCCACCGGGCGGTTGCTCAGCGAGCCGGGCACGCCCAGCGCCAGCGGATCGCGGTCCAGTTCCTCGCGCAGCGCTTCGCTGGTGACCTTCGGCGCGTCGCCGTAGCGTTCGTGCGTTTCCCTGACGCGGTCGTTGTCGACGTCCGCGGTGATGCTGACGCGCAGGTTCTCCTCGCCGAGCACCGGCGCCAGCAGATCGCGAACGTTGCGGCGCGTGGCTTCTTCGAAATGACGGGCGGCGTCGTTGCCCTGCCCGGCTTCGTAACCCTCGCTCAGATCGACGCGCGCCGAGAGCAGGTGTCCCGCCTGGTCGACCAGGGTCACCCGCGTCGGATCGAGGCCCGCGGTGCTGCCCGCCACCATGTTCACGATGGCGGCGATCTGTTCGTCTTCGAGCCGCCGTCCGGGCTTGAGCGTGAGCACCACCGAGGCGGAACTCTTCTCGCCGCCCGTGACGACGAACGACGAAGTGCGCGCCACGGAGACGTGCACGCGCGCCGTGTCGACCGCTTCCAGCGACATGATGCTCTGCGCGAGTTCGCCTTCGAGACCGCGCCGGAAACGCACGTCCTGCACGAACTGGCTGACGCCGAGCGGATCGTTGCCGTCCATCAGTTCCAGGCCGGCGGGAAGTTTCGCGACCACGCCTTTCGCGGCGAGCAGCATGCGCACTTCGCCGAGCCGGCTTTCCGGCACGAGCACCTGCCCGCTGTCCGGATGCACCCGGTAGCCGATGCCGGCGCCGTCGAGCACCGCCATCATGTCCGACGCCGACACGCGCTCGCGCGCGCCGAACAGCGGCTTGTACGACGCCTGTTCGCGCCACATGAACATCAGCACCAGCACGGTGATGCCCACCGCCAGCAGCGCGATGGGCAGCAGGCTGCGCAGAATGCCGGGGCCCGGGGCGACGGGCAGCACCGCCGCATCGGCGGGGCGCAGCCGCGCCAGCAATGATTTGAACATCGCAGACAAGTGCGTGACTCCAGTCGCGGCCTAGAGCTGCAGCTTGATCAGGTCTTCCATCGCGCCAACGATCTTGTTGCGCGCCTGCATGAGCATCGTGAAGGAGAGGCTCGCCTGCTGACTGGCCAGCATCGCGCCGACCAGGTCATCGCTGCGGCCGCTGTCGACGGCCGCCATCTTTTCGCCGGCGGCCCGGTCCTGTTCGTTCACGCCGTCGATGATCTGGCGCAGGCCCGCAGCGAAATCGCTGCCGGCGCCGTCCTGAAACCGTTCGCCTGCAAGGCCGGGCTGGATCTGCGGCAGTGACAGGGAGCGCGCATCGCCGTCGATGCGCGTCTGCAGTGCGGCGATCGACGCTTCCATTCCATTTCCCATATCGGCCTCGCTTCGACAGTTGGTACGGCGCGGCATGGCGGCGACTCGCAGAGTGCGAGCAGCACGGTCAGCCTGACCCGAGGGAGCGTATCGACATGGAGACACCGGCATTGAGGCACGCAATTCGAATCTGATAGGCAGTGCTCCCGCACGCCGGTTTTTAATGCAATCCCTTCACGACGATTGCCTGCATCACCCGGCTTGCGCAAACGACGATGCAGGGTTCCCCCTGAAACTGCTGCGCGCATCTTCCTCATCTTTCACGCGCGCCACTACGTAGCTTCACGCAGAGCCGCCTAAGAAATTTCATCGACGTCGCCGCAGCGAAAAAAAATTCGCGCTACAAATTTTTCTCCGGCGATAAAGATTTTCGCGTCGCCCCCGATACACGGGAACGTCGACACATTCACGCGAGCCGCTTCATCACCATGGACACGATCACACGCACGGCTGCGCGGCCCTACCAGGTGCTCGATCCGCGCACCATGGGCCGGCCGGTGCATCTGCTCGGCAGATACACCGATCGTTTCCGCAAGGACCTGAGCGGGCTGTTCCAGCAGTGGTTCAACCGCCGCTATCGCTCGCAGTTCGAGATCGGCGAAGTCACGGTCGAGACCACGAAGGCACCCGCGACGCCGCGCTGGCTGAGCTTCGGCGCCCACGCCGGCCGCATGTCGTTCGCCGCCGATCGCAGCGTGCTGCTGTGCATCCTCGCGTATCGCTACGGCGTGCAACCGACGGCGCTGCCCGCCGGCAGCGATGCGAGCGACGATGCGAACGAACCGGAAACGGCGACCGAAGAACGCCTGGCATCGCGCCTGGGTCATCAGTTGACCAGCGCCGCTGCCGCCGCGATCGAAGCGCTGCAGCCGGACGCCGCTGCCGGCGCGAACGCGCCGCGACACGAATTCTCGCCGAGCGCCGCGGCGTTGCCGGACGACGCCTGGACCCTGCGCGTCCGCGTGAGCGAGCGCGTGCATCGCATCGACGGCACGCTCTGGTTCCGGCTCGACGAACACTGGATCGCCCGCCTGCTGCGCGGACTCGCGCCCGACCGCGAACGCGGCAAGTCGCGCACCGCCGCCGGCACGCCGGCACAACCCCTGCCCGCACGACTGCAGCTGACGCTCGATGCACGGGTGCTCGAGAAGCAGATGCCGCTCGGGACGTTGCTGGATCTGCGCATCGGCGACGTCATCCCCATCACGCTCGGCACGAGCGACGTGCTGATCGGCGACTCGCGCCTGTTCACGGCGAGCGTCGCCGAGAACAAGGGGAAGCTGTGTCTCACCTGTTTCGAAGACGTGGAGTAAGCCCGTGAACCTGACCGATGCCCCCCTGCCCGACAACCGGCCGGACAACCTGCCCGACAATCTGCTGACCGATCTGCCGGACCCGCTGGACGAAGCGGTCGTCGCGCCGCCGGCACCGCCCGTCGCGCCGCCGCGCCGCGATTTCGCGCAGATGATGCGCAGGATTCCGGTGACGCTGACGCTCGAGGTCGGTTCCACACGCCTCTCGCTGCAGGAACTCGCCGCCATCGAACCCAACAGCGTGATCGAACTCGACACGCTCGCCGGCCAGCCGCTGATCATCAAGGTGAACGGCACGCCCATCGGCCGCGCCGAGGTGGTGGTGAGCGGCGAGAACTACGGCCTCAAGGTGCTTGAACTGAGCGATCTGGACTTGGGTTCGCTCACGTGACGATCTGCGGCCTGCGCAACGTCCGCAGCTGCCGCATCGTGACCTGCCTGGTCGCGGTGGCGGCCGCGCTCGGCGTGCTGCTGTGGCCGGAGGCCGGCATCGCGGCGCCGATCAGCATCGTCGGCGCCACCAGCGACGGCACGACCACCGAGTTCACCGTCAAGATGCAGGTGCTGGTCATCATGACGCTGCTCGGGCTGCTGCCCATGATGATGCTGATGATGACCAGCTTCACGCGTTTCGTGATCATCCTGGCGCTGCTGCGCCAGGCGCTCGGCCTGCAGCAGGGCCTGCCGAACCGCATCGTCACCGGCGTGGCGCTGATCCTGACGCTGCTGGTCATGCGCCCGGTCGGCGAGCAGATCTGGACGCAGGCGCTGGTGCCCTACGATCAGGAACAGATCGGCTTGCAGGAGGCGCTGAAGCTGGCCGAAGCGCCGCTGTCGCGCTTCATGCTCGCCCAGACGCACAAGGGCGCGCTGGCGCAGATTTCACAACTGGCCGGCGAAGGCCCGGTCGCCGATCCCGCCGATCACGCCTTCCTGGTCAAGCTCGCGGCCTTCGTGCTGAGCGAACTGAAGACCGCCTTCCAGATCGGCTGCATGCTGTTCATTCCCTTCCTGGTCATCGACCTGGTGGTGTCATCGGTGCTGATGGCGATGGGCATGATGATGCTCTCGCCGCTGGTCATCTCGCTGCCGCTGAAGCTGCTGCTGTTCGTGCTGGTGGATGGCTGGACGCTCACGGTGCATACGCTGGTCACCAGCATCCAGGTCTATTAGCGACGCACGCGCGCGCGGAAATCCACTCATGCTCACGTCGGACATCGCCGTCGATCTCATCAGTCACTGCATGCGCCTGGTCATGGTGATGGTGGCCGTGCTGGTCGTGCCGGGCATGATCGTCGGCCTGCTGGTCGGCCTGTTCCAGGCCGCGACGCAGATCAACGAACAGACGCTGAGCTTCCTGCCGCGCCTGATGATGACGCTGCTGGCGATTGCGCTGGCGGGCCACTGGCTCGCCGGCCTGCTGATGGACTTCTGCGTGCAGGTCTTCCGGCAGGCGCCCACCCTGGTCGGCTGACCGGCGGGACGGATGCACGACATGGAACTTGCGCTACAGCAGCTGCCTTCCCTGCTCACGATGCTGTGGTGGCCGTTCTGCCGCGTGCTGGGCATGTTCAGCGCGGCGCCGATCATCGGCGAGAACATGGTGCCGGTCAGCGTGCGCGTGCTGCTGTCGCTGGCGCTGGCCGTCGTGCTGATGCCGACGGTGGCGCCCGTCGCGGTCGAGCCGTTGTCCATGCATGCGCTGCTGCTCACGGCGGAACAGGCGCTGATCGGCTTCGGCATCGGGCTGGCGTTCCATCTGACCGTGGCCATCATCATGGTGCTGGGCTTCATGGTCTCCTCGCAGATGGGACTGTCGATGGCCGTGATGAACGATCCGATGAGCGGCACTTCCTCGGACGTGGTGTCGGCGCTGCTGTACGTCCTGTGCATCTTCGTGTTCTTTTCCATCGACGGCCACCTGGTGCTGGCCGGCGTCGTCGGCGCGAGCTTCCGCGCCTGGCCGGTCGGCGGCGGCGTGGACTTCGTCACGCTGCAGAGCGTCGCCTACAACGTCGCCTGGGTATTCTCCGCCGCGCTGCTGCTGGCCATTCCGGTGATCTTCTCCGCGCTGGTGGTGCAGCTGGGCTTCGGCTTCCTCAACCGCGTCGCGCCGGCGCTCAATCTGTATGCGCTCGGCTTCTCCGCCGTGACCGTGTTCGGGCTGTACATGCTCGGCCACATCGTGCGCTCGGTGCCGGAACACTACGTCCGCATGACCCGGCAGGTGCTGGAAATGCTGCGGCAGGGAATGCACTAGGCGGCGCCTCATGTCGGAACAGTCGAACGACGACAAGAGCGAAAAAGCCTCGGCGCAGAAACTGCGCAAGGGCCGCGAGAAGGGCCAGGTCGCCCGCTCGCGCGACTGGGCCACCGCGGTCGGCATCTTCGTGTGCCTGCAGTTGATCGTGATGCTGACACCCGGCTATCTGGAGGATCTGCGCCTGCTGTTCGCCCGCAGCTTCGCGCCGCTGCTCGGCGCCCCGGGCGATCTGGAGACGGCCAACTCGGCATTGTTCGCCACCACCATGATGCTCATCGTGAAAATGGTGCTGCCGCTGTTTGCGGTGCCGGTGATCGTCGGCATCGCCTCGATGTATCCGGGCGGCTGGATCATGAGCGCAGCGCCGCTCGCGCCGAAACTGGAGCGCGTCAGTCCGATGTCGTACTTCAAGCGCATCTTCAAGATGAAGCACGTCGTGGAGACAGTCACCGCCGCGCTCAAGGCGGCGGCGCTGCTGGCGGTGCTCTACTACATGGCCCGCGGCAGCGTCGATGACTACCTGCGGCTGCAGTCGCTGCCGCTGGACCAGGCGCTGTACGCCGCGGCGCAGCTCATGCTCGATGGCGTGATGGCGTTGTGCGCGGTGTTCATCGGTTTCGCCCTCATCGATCTGCCGGTGCAGTCGTTCGTCTTCCTGCGCGACCAGCGCATGAGCAAGCGCGAAGTGAAGGAAGAGCACAAGAGCAACGAAGGCCGCCCCGAGGTGCGTCAGCGCATCCGCCAGTTGCAGACGCAGATGGCCCGGCGCGGCATGCGCAAGACGATCCCCACCGCGGACGTCGTCATCGTCAATCCGGAACACTACGCCGTGGCGCTCAAGTACGACGAGAAGCGCGCCGCCGCGCCATTCGTCATCGCCAAGGGCATCGACGAGATGGCGCTCTACATCCGCCAGATCGCGACGGGCCACGGCGTCGAGATCGTGCCGCTGCCGCCGCTGGCGCGCGCCATCTACAACACCAGCCAGGTCAACCAGCAGATTCCGGCCGCGCTCTATCAGGCAGTGGCGCGCGTGCTCGGCTACGTGCTGCAGATCAAGGCGTTCCGCAACGGACGCCGCCGCTCGCAGCCGGACCTGCCGTCGGACCTGGCCGTTCCCGATCACCTGACGTGACCTCACCATGAACGCATTCACCCGCGCGATCACCGAACTGCGCCGTCACCGCGCAGCGGCGCCGCTGTTCCTGCTCGCCCTCGTCGGCATGATCATCCTGCCGCTGCCGCCGCTGGTGCTGGACGTGCTGTTCACGTTCAACATCGTGCTGGCGCTGATCGTCGTGCTGGTCGCCGTGACCAGCCGCCGGCCGCTGGACTTCGCCGTGTTCCCGACGGTGATCCTGGCCGCCACGCTGATGCGCCTGACGCTGAACGTGGCCTCGACGCGCGTGGTGCTGCTGCACGGTCATGAAGGCACGCATGCCGCGGGCGACGTCATCGAGGCGTTCGGCAATGTCGTGATCGGCGGCAACTTCGTCGTCGGCCTGGTGGTGTTCGTCATCCTGATGATCATCAACTTCGTGGTGGTGACGAAAGGCGCCGAGCGCATCTCCGAAGTGTCCGCGCGCTTCACGCTCGATGCACTGCCCGGCAAGCAGATGGCAATCGACGCCGATCTCAACGCCGGCTTGATCAATCAGGAGAAGGCGCAGGCGCGACGGCGCGAAGTGGCCTCGGAAGCCGACTTCTACGGCGCGATGGACGGCGCCTCCAAGTTCGTGCGCGGCGACGCCATCGCCGGCATCCTGGTCCTGGTGATCAATTTGATCGGCGGCGTGGCGATCGGCGCGGTGATGCACGATCTGTCGTTCGGCGACGCCTTCCGCCTGTACGCGCTGCTGACGATCGGCGACGGCCTGGTGGCGCAGATCCCGGCGCTGCTGCTGGCCGCCGCCGCCGCCATCGTCGTCACGCGCGTCAGCGATTCGGGCGATTTCGAGCAGCAGGTCAGCGCGCAGATGCTGGCATCGCCCGGCGTGCTGTACGGCGCGGCCGGCATGATGCTGGTGCTGGGGCTGATTCCCGGCATGCCGTGGCTGACCTTCCTGGCCTTTGCCGCCGTGCTCGCCTTCGCGGCATGGCGCATGGATCGCAAACCCGCGCAACCTGCGGCCGAAGTGGCCGCGGAAGCGGCCCTGCTGACACAGCCGGCGCCGGAACTCGACTGGCGCAGCCTGCCGTTCGTGGAACCGATGTCGGTTGCGGTGGGCTACAAGCTCGCCGCGCTGCTGGACCCGTCGCAGGGCGCGGCGCTCGGCAAACGCCTGCGCGGCGTGCGCCAGACCCTCAGCGAATCCATGGGCATCCTGTTGCCGCCGATCGCGGCGCGCGACGATCTTGCGCTGAAGCCCTCGCACTACAGCGTGCTGCTGCACGGCACGAGCATCGCCCAGGCCGAGGTGTTCCCCGATCGGCTCATGGCCATCGCCTCGGCGCAGGTCTACGGCGAACTCGACGGCATTCCCGGCACCGAGCCCGCCTATGGCATGCCGGTGTGGTGGATCGCCACGGAAGATCGCGCCAATGCGCTGGGGCTGGGCTACCAGGTCGTCGACGCCGCCAGCGTGATCGCGACCCACGTCGCGAAACTGGTGCGCGACCATCTTCCGGAACTGCTGCGCCACGAAGACGTGTCGGCGCTGATCGAACGGCTCACTGCGCTGTCGCCGAAACTCGCGGCGGCGCTGGAGAAGGCGCTCACGCATAGCCAGCTGCTGAAGGTGTTCCGCCTGCTGCTCACGGAACACGTCTCGCTGAAGGACATCGTGCCGATCGCCACGACGCTGCTGGAAAGCGCCGAGACCACCAAGGATCCGATCCTGCTGGCCGCCGAAGTGCGCTGCGCGTTGCGCCGGCAGATCGTGGCCTCGCTCATCGGGGCGTCGAACCAGATGAAGGCGTTCAACCTGAGCGGCGAACTGGAGAACATGCTGCTCGGTTCGCTCAACCAGGCCGGCCAGCAGGGGAACAGGATCGCGCTCGACAACTATCCCGTCGATCCGAACCTGCTGTCGCAGCTGCAGACCAACATGCCGGTGGCGCGCGAACAGATGAAGCAGCAGGGCGCCGCGCCGCTGCTGCTCGTGATGCCGCAAATCCGGCCGCTGCTGTCGCGCTATGCGCGCCTGTTCGCGCCGGGCCTGGCCGTGCTGTCGTACAACGAGATCCCGGAACAGCGCGAGGTCAGCATCATCGGCTCGCTGGGCTGACGCGCGCATCACTGCCCGATCGCCGGCACCACCTGCAGCAGCACCACGGTCGCCTCCGACAGCGTCCGGAACAGCGCGCGCGACGAACGCGGCGCCGTGCGGTGCGACTGCGGCCCCTGGTCGAGCGGATCGCCGAGCCGCGCGATCTGCGTTTCACCGCACACGAGCCGCAACTGCGTGAGCCGCACGCCGGCGCGCTCCAGCGCCTGCACGATGCGCGACAAGGCGTTGCGCACCGGCTGCGCGGCGTGCGAACGCGCCAGCGCGATCTCCAGATCGATGCCGCCGGGCAGCCATTGCACCCGCACCACCACCGGCCCGAGCGCCTGCGGCGCGAACTCCACGCACAACACCGGTCCGCGCAATCCGCGCTGGCGCTGCCGGCGCGCATGCTCTTCGGTCCGCACCAGTCCGAGCAGCACCTGCACGCCGCCCCAGGCATAGACGGGAAACAGCCAGTAGTTGAGCGGCGACGCCGGCGGCGCTACGGCGGCCGGCTCGCGAAACGGCGCCGGGCCCATCATCGTGACCGCCGACTGCACCGACAGGCGTGCGCCCCAGCGAGCCAGCGCGAGGTCGCGCCACGACTGCGCCAGCGCGGCCGCATCCGGCGCCTGCCACGCCATCTGGCGCAGCGCCGCCTGGTCCAGACGCATGGCCGCCTGTCGCGTCACGGCGGCGGCGCCCTCCTCCTGAACGCGGGCCGCGGACGCGCCGCTGCGGATCGGGCCCGCTTCCACTTCGAGTTCCAGTACCGGTTCGTTCGCCAGCACACGCACGCGCAACGCATCGCCGGCTTGCAGGCTGCGCTGCCACTGCGCCGGCACGGGAACCCGCAGCGTCATGCCGTTGCTGAGCGTCGCCAGATGACCGTCGCCCGCCGCCTCGCCGTACGTCAGCAGCAGCGACTCGCCCGGCGCCGGCAACCGGTCATGTCGGCCCTGGAGCGGCCGCGCCTGCACGAGGGCGGAGATGCGTTCGAGCTTCATGAACTCACGGCGCACAAATGAAAAGAGCCAGCCGCTCGACGCGGCCGGCTCCGGAAGTCGTTGCAGAATCGTCGCCCGTCATGCCACGGCGACTCCACAGCGGGCCTTACTGCATCAGCGAGATCACGAGCTGCGACAGGCTGCTGCTCTGCTTCAGGGCCGAGGTGCCGGCCTGCATCAGCAACTGCTTGGCAGTCGAGTTCGACGTTTCGGCAGCGTAGTCCACGTCCAGGATGCGGCCGCGCGAAGCGGTCGTGTTCGTGATCATGTTGCCGAGGTTGTTGTACACGTGTTCGAGACGGTTGGAGGCCGCACCGAGCTGCGCGCGCACCGTGCCGACGGCGGTAATGGCGTCGTTGATGTCCGTGATGACGGCGTTCGTGGCCGCAGCCGCCGTCAGTTCGTCGCCCGGGGTCGCGTTGTCCGGCGTGCCGTACTGCGCACCGACCGCATCCAGGGCCGTTGCCAGATCGCCGAGGCTGGTCTCCGTGTCGATTTCCATCGTCTCGGCGGCGCTGGCGCCGATCTGGAACGTGAGCGCGGTGGACAGCAGACCGCCGGTGCCGTCGGTCTCCGTGCCGTCGCTGAACAGGTTCTGGCCGCCGAACGACGTCGTGCGCATGATGTTGTTGAGTTCCTGGCCCAGCGCGTCGAATTCCGCCTGCAGCGCCGTCTTGTCGTCGGCCGTGGTGGAGGCGTTGAAGGCTTCGGTGGCGAGATCCTTCATGCGCAGCAGCACGTTGGTCAGTTCCGTGAACGCGCCTTCGGCCGTCTGCATCATGGAGATGCCGTTCTGGGTGTTCTTCTGCGCCACGGCCATGCCGCGCGTCTGCGCATTCAGGCGAACCGCGATCTGCAGACCGGCGGCATCGTCCATCGCCGAGTTGACGCGATAGCCGGTGCCCAGGCGGGTCAGCGAGGTCGTGAGGGCTTTCTGCGTGCTGCCGACGGCGTTCTGCGAGGACAGTGCCGCGGCATTGGTGTGAAGACTGAGCATTTCAAGAAACTCCTGTGGTTGATGGCGGGAGCGACACCGTCTGGATATTTCGCGCCCTCGACAACACAAGGCGACGGCCGCGACAGCGGCCTTAAATCGGACCCGCGGCGGAAACCGGGCCGGGAATGGGATGCGATTCACAGTTCGACACGGTGGCGCGACTCCCTAATAATCGGGCGCACCCCGCGCACACACGGTCACGTCGAAATTGCTCCGGCCCCTGCCGCTTCTCTTCTTATTCCTGCTGTTTGAATGGATCGTTCCTGCAGCGCATGCCGAGGAACCTACCGCCCTCGACGGTCGCTGGTCCTATCACTGGGACGATCCGCCGCGCGCCGCCGGTTCCGGCGTCTGGCAACCCGACGATGCGAACTGGCAGGCAATACCCTCGCCCGGTGATCCGGGAGACCACCAGGGTCACGAAATCCTCTGGCTGAAGCTCGAGCTGCCGCAGGGCGAGTGGCGCGATCCGCACCTGTTCGTCAGCAGCATCGACATCAATGCCCAGGTGTTCGACGGCAGCGGACGACTCCTTTATCAATACGGCGACATCGACGCTTCCGGTCGCGGCCGCTTTGCCGGCTGGCCCTGGCATCTCATCCGCGTGCCGCACGAGAGTCTGGGGCAGCCGCTCTATTTCCGCGTCTTCTCCGATTACGAAGACATCGGACTCGCCGGCACGATCATGCTCGGCGAGCGCGCCGACCTGCTGCAGCAATGGGTCTACGGTCGCGGCTTCATGGGTATCGTGTTCACGGCGTTCGTGTTCGTCGTCGGACTCATCTGCCTGTGCCTCGGCCTCGCCAAGCGCGACCGCCTGATGGCGTGGGCAACGGCGCTGCTGTCATTCGATCTGGCCTTGATGATGTTCGCCGAGAACGAACTGAGCCAGCTGGTCGCGTTCACGCCGCTGCTGTGGCGACAGATCGCCGCGTATACCTATTTCGTCGTCCCCGGGCTCGTGGCCTGCGTGATGCTGGCGGCGTTCCGCAGATCGCCGCCGCGCAGCGCTTACGCCGTGCTGTCTGTATCGCTGGCCTATGCCATCGGCGTCATGCTGCTCTCGGCAACGGGACAGTTGAGTTTCGTGAATGCCTACCCGCCTTTCGATGTGCTGCTGATCGTGCTGATGACGGTCCTGCTGATCGAGGGTGTGCTGCGCCTGCGGCCGGTGACGCCCGAAGGCTGCCTCACCGTCGGCGGCCTGTTCGCGATCTTCGTTGCGCTGCTCGTCGACATGGCGAGTGCGCACGGCTTCATTCCCTGGACGGGACGCACGGCGCAGTGGGGACTGAGCATCTTCGCCGTCTCGGCGCTCGGCGTGTACACGATCCGCGTCTGGCGACAACGACAGGAACTGCTGCATCTGCAGCACTCGCTGGAACAGAAGGTCGCCGAGCGCACGCGCGAACTCGAAGCAAGCCGGGAGCGGCTGCTGCAGTTCGCCCACGAGGACCATCTCACCGGACTGCTCAACCGGCGCGCGTTCATGAGCCAGGCCATGCAGACGGTGGCGCAGGCCATGCGTCACCGCGAACCCATCGCGCTGGTGCTGTTCGACGTCGACCATTTCAAGGCCATCAACGATCAGCACGGTCACGCCGTGGGCGACGAAGTGCTGCGCGCCATCGCCGACGCGGTGCGCAGCAACAGTCGCGTCAGCGATCTCGTGTGCCGCTACGGCGGCGAGGAGTTCGTCGTGCTCATGCCGCGCACCACGGCGGAAGCGGCGCTGGCGCTGGTCGAACGCCTGCGCACGGCCATTGCCGCCATCGCCGTCGAAGGCCGCGACGCGCGCCGCCTGAGCATCAGCGTCAGCATCGGCCTGATCGTCCTGGGCGAGCCCACCAGCCCGATGCAGGATCCGGAACGCATGCTCGACCAGCTCCTGTCGCAGGCCGACGCCGCCATGTACCAGATCAAGAACAGCGGCCGGAACGGCGTCAATCTCACCCACGGCCTGTGGTCGGCCGATACGGGCGCCTGGGAAGCCAGCCGCAAGAGCGGCCTGCAGCCGTAGGTCGGGCTGGAGGATTTTTCTGCCCTGTGGGGCCGGCTTCAGCCGGCCTCTTTTCGGAAGTCAGGCTGAAGCCTGACCTACAGAAACTTTTCGGAAGTCAGGCTGAAGCCTGACCTACAGAAAACCCCCATCCGGAAAACCCCTGATTCTGGCGATCGCCGATTGACAACCTGCCCCTGCCTCGGCACCCTCTGCCTCGGCAATACCTGCCCAAGCAATAATTATCTTCGGCAATGTCGGTCAAACACTTCGATGTAAAGACGTTCCAGGCGTCGCGCAGTCTCGGCTACCTGCTGAAGATGTCTCATTCGCTGATGCATGACGCCGGCGCCGCGGCGCTGGCCGGGCACGACCTGAGCTTCGTCCAGTGGCTGGTGCTGCTCAAACTCAAGGAAGGCACCGCCGTGACGGCGAGCAATCTGTGCCGGCAGATGCGTTACGACAACGGCGCCCTCACCCGCCTGCTCGATCAGCTCGAGACGCGCGGCTTCATCGAGCGCAAGCGCAGCGAAGCCGACCGGCGAGTCGTCAATCTCGAACTGACGGCGGCCGGACGACGCAAGGTGACGGAACTGCTGCCGCCCATCGTCGACAACCTCAACAACATTCTCGGCGACTTCAGCAAGACGGAGTTCGCCGAGCTGGTACGCCTGCTGAGCAAGCTCATGGACAACCTGAAAGCCTACGAGCGGCCGCCGGCCGGGGACGATGCATCATGAGAATCGCCTGGACCCTGGCGGCAGCGTTCGCCCTGGGCGGCTGCGTATTTCCGCAGGTCGAAGATCCGGCGACCGCGCCCGTCGCGACGGAATCGCTCGGTCTCGATGGCGACAGCATCGCGCCCGCCGACGCCCGGTGGTGGACGGCGCTGGGCGATCCGCAGCTCGACGCGCTGATCGAAGAAGCCCTGCGGGGCTCGCCGACCCTGGCGCAGACATTGGCGCGCGTGCGATCGGCGCAGGCACAAAGCGATGCCGCGGGCAGCGAGCGGCAGCCGCGCTTCACGTTCGATGCCGACGAGACGTATCAGCGTTTCTCGGAACACTTCTACATCCCGCCGCCGTACGGCGGTAACAACTACTGGGTCGGCCAGGCCACGGCCAACATGAGCTGGGACCTGGACTTCTGGGGCAGACAGTCCGCGCTCATTTCACAGGCGAATGCGCAGTTGGCCGCGAGCCAGCTCGACGTCGCTGCAGCCCGCCTCGCGCTCGCCGGCGCGATCACGCAGACCTATCTCGATCTGCACCGCGCCTGGGAAATGATCGACATCGCGACTCGTCTCGAGATCCAGCGCCAGCACCTGCTCGATCTGACCCGCCAGCGCGTGTCCGCGGGGCTGGATACGCAGATGGAAATCAAGATCGCCGAAGCGACGCTGCCTCAGGCGCGCAATGCACGGCTGCAGGCCGAAGGCGAGCGCGACGTCGCGTTGCACCGGCTGGCCGAACTGACCGGCCACGGCGCCGATCGCTACGCACAGATCAGCCGTCCGAAACTGACGCTCGATGCCGGCCTGTCGCTGCCGGACCACCTGCCCGCCGATCTGCTGGCGCATCGACCAGATGTTCTCGCAGCCCGCACACGCGTCGATGCAGCCACCGCGGGTCGCGAAGCCGCGCACGCCGAGTTCTACCCGAACGTCAATCTGAAAGCCTTCGTCGGCACGCAGGCCATCGGCCTCGACAAGCTGGTCGACGGCGGCAGCCTCATCTACGGCGCCGGCCCCGCCCTGCACCTGCCGATTTTCGACGCCAGGCGATTGCGCGCGAACTACAAGGGCGCGACGGCCGACCTCGATGCCTCGATCGCGGGCTACAACGAAACGGTACTCGCAGCCATTCGCGAAACCTCCGATCAGATCAGCCTGGGCGACTACTTCACGCAGCAGATCGACCAGGCCCAGCAGACCCTGGACGCGGCGGGCGCCGCCTATGACCTCGCGCAGAAGCGCTACGAGGCTGGCCTGTCGACGCAGCTCGTCGTGCTCGACGCCGAAAGCCGCGTGCTCGATGCCCGGCGCGATCTCGTGATCCTGAATTCGAACCGGCTGCTCAGTCGCGTGAACCTGTTGTTGATGCTCGGCGGCAGCTTCGATCCCGCTGCGCCGGCCTCTGGAGACATCTGAGATGAACTCGCCCGAACCCGTGGAACCCGCCGCTCCTGCCAAGCGCCGCCAGCGACTGCTCGCACTGGCCGCGCTGGTGGCCGTCGCGGCCGTCGGCTACACAGCCTACTGGTGGCTGCACGCCCGCTATTTCGAGGAAACGGACGACGCCTACGTCGCCTCCGACATCGTTCCCATCACGAGCGAAGTCGCCGGCACCGTCACCGCCATTCATGTCGACGACACACAGCACGTCGAGAAAGGCCAGCTGCTGATCGAACTCGATCGCGCCGATGCCGAAGTCGCCATGGCCCAGGCCGAAGCAGAACTCGCGCGCACGGTGCGCGAAGTGCGCGGCCTGTATTCGCAGGCCGACGGCTTGCGCTCGCAGATCCGCGAACGCCAGCTGCAGCTCACGGCGGCGAAAGCCAACCTCGCGCGCCGCGAAAAGATCGCCGCCGATGGCGCGGTCTCGGCAGAAGAACTGCAGCACGCACACGACCAGGTCGACCAGCTCTCCGCCGCGCTGAACGCCTCGCGTGAATCGCTGCAGACCATCCAGGCACGCATCGACAACACGACACTGCAGGATCATCCGCAGGTGCTCGCGGCGTCCGCAAAAGTGCGCGAGTCGGCGCTAGCGCTCAAGCGTACGCGCATCGTCGCGCCGATCACCGGCACCGTCGCACGCCGCAGCGTGCAGATCGGCGCGCGCATCGCGCCGGGCGCGCCGCTGCTCGCCGTCGTCGGACTCGACGATGCCTGGGTCGACGCCAACTTCAAGGAAGTGCAGCTGCGGCACATCCGCGTCGGCCAGCCGGTCGAACTGCGCGCCGATGTCTATGGTCGCGATGTCGTCTACCAGGGCAAGGTCGCGGGCCTGAGTGCAGGCAGCGGCAGCGCCTTCGCCCTGCTGCCGGCACAGAATGCCAGCGGCAACTGGATCAAGATCGTCCAGCGCGTGCCGATCCGCATCGCGCTCGATCCGCAGGAACTCGCCGCCAATCCGCTGCGCGTTGGCCTGTCGATGCATGCGCGCATCGATCTGCACGACATCTCGGGTGCATTGCTGGCGACGCAGGTGCGCCGTTCGCCGCAACAGATCGCGGGCGGCGACGATGACGACGCTGCTGCGGCACGCATCGCCGAGATCATTGCTGCCAATGCCGGCGATTCGCGCGCGACTGCACGCCTCGCCCGGCCCTGATCGAGCCGTCACGTGAGCGCAGCCAGCTCCGCCGCCGTTCCTGCACCGCTGGCCGAAGGCTCGCGGTCGCTCATCGCCTCCGCACTGGCGCTGGGCACGTTCATGCAGGTGCTCGACACGACCATTGCGAACGTGTCGATCCCGACCATCGCCGGCAATCTCGGCGTGTCGACCGATCAGGGTACGTGGGTGATCACTTCGTTCGCAGTGGCGAACGGCATCTCCGTGCCCCTTACCGGCTGGCTGATGCAGCGCTTCGGCGTGGTCAAGGTCTTCGTCGCCGCGGTGGTGATGTTCACGATCGCTTCGTTCCTGTGCGGCATTGCGTGGAGCCTGTCGAGCCTGGTCGCGTTCCGCGTGCTGCAGGGCCTGGTTTCCGGCCCGATGGTGCCGGGCTCGCAGGCGTTGCTGCTGTCGATCTTTCCGGCCGAGCGCAAAGGCGCGGCGCTGGCCTTGTGGTCGATGACCACGCTGGTGGCGCCGATCGCGGGGCCGATCCTCGGCGGCCACATCTCCGACAACTATTCCTGGCCGTGGATCTTCTTCATCAACGTACCGGTGGGGCTGCTTTGTGCCGGCGTGTGCTGGCAGGGACTGAAGCATCGCGAGACGCCGACCCGCAAGCTGCCGATCGACATCGTCGGCCTGTCGCTGCTGGTCATGTGGGTCGGCGCGCTGCAGCTCATGCTCGATACCGGCAAGGATCAGGACTGGTTCTCCTCGCCGCTGATCGTGGCCGAAGCCATCATCGCCGGCGTCGGCTTCATCGCCTTCATCATCTGGGAGCTGGGCGAGAAGCATCCCATCATCGATCTGTCGCTGTTCCGCCGGCCCAATTTCGCGCTCGGCGTCGTCGTGATGTGCGTCGGCTATGCGATCTTCTTCGGCGCGGTGGTGATTCAACCGCTGTGGCTGCAGAGCTGGATCGGCTACACCGCCACCTGGGCCGGACTGGTCGCGGCGCCGAGCGGCGTCGTGGCGGTGCTCCTCTCGCCGCTGGGCGGCCGTTACCTCGATCGCTTCGATCCGCGCATGTTCGCCTCGGTGTCATTCGTCGCGTTCGGAATCTCCTATTTCATGCGCGCGAACTACACGGCCGATGCGAGCTTCGCCGCATTCGTCATGCCGCTGCTGGTGCAGGGTATCGGCATGTCGATGTTCTTCATCGCGGTGTTGAGCATCGTGCTGGAGGGCGTGCCGCCGGCGCAGATCCCCGCCGCATCCGGCCTGTCGAATTTCATGCGCATCACCGCCGGCGCCTTCGCCACCTCGATCATCACCACGTTCTGGGATCGTCATGCAGCGCTGCACCAGACACGGTTGGCCGAAGCCACCAGCGTGTTCGATCCGCGCCTGCAGCAATCGGTCGAGGCGATGCAGGGCCTGGGTTTCAGCGAGGAGCAGTCGCTCGGCGCTATCACCCACACGCTGTCGGGGCAGGCCTATCTGATGTCGATGCTCGACTACTTCTGGCTGTGCGGCTGGCTGTGCGTGCTGATGGCGGTACTGGTGTGGTTCACCCGACGACCGCAGGGGTCGGCCGGACCGGTCGCGGCCGACTGATTACTTGGCTACTTGGCCGGCCGCGGCAGCTCGTCCATGTGGCGCAGCTGCGGGAACAGGCGCATCCACAGTGCGGCGACCGTCAACGTCGCGATGCCGCCGATCACGACGGCGCGCACCGTGCCGAACCACGCTGCCGTGATTCCCGATTCGAACTCTCCCAGTTCGTTCGACGCGCCGACGAATACGGCATTCACCGCGCTGACCCGGCCGCGGATCTCGTCCGGCGTTTCCAGCTGCACCAGCAGGTGCCGCAGGTACACGCTCACCATGTCTCCCGCACCGAGCACGATCAGCGCGACGCAGGACAGCGCGAGACTCGTCGACAGACCGAAGACGATGGTTGCGACACCGAATGCACCGACGCCACCGAACAGCCAGCGGCCGACGTGCCGGGTCAGCGGCCGCGTCGCCAGCATCAGCGCGCAGATCATGGCGCCGATCGCCGGCGCCGTGCGCAACAGTCCCAGGCCAACGGAATTGGTGTGCAGGATGTCCTGCGCATAGACCGGCAGCAGTGCCGTCGCGCCGCCGAACAGCACCGCAAACAGATCGAGCGAGATCGCCCCGAGCACGACGGGTTTCGACTTCACGAACCTCAGGCCCGACAACAGCGACTGCAGCGTGACGCCGCGTGCACCGCTGCGCTCCGCGCGACCGCCGGTGCGCAATCGCGAGAGCAGCAGCGTCGAGATGCACAGCAGCCCGGCCACCGTACCGAAGACGACCGGAGCGCCGGCGAGATACAGCAGGCCGCCGAGCGTCGGACCGACGATGGTCGACACCTGGAAGACGGATTGATTGACCGCCAGCGCCCGCGGATAGATTTCCGGCTTCACCAGATTGGGCAGCAGCGCCTGAGACGCCGGCATGGCGAACGCGCGCGTGATGCCCAGCAGGGTCATGACCGCGAAGATCAGGTTGACGTTGCCTGCGCTGCGCAGCGACAGCAGCAGCAGGCACAGCGCCGAAACCATGTTCAGCAGGTAGCAGCCCGTCAGGATGCGGCGCCGGTCGTTGAAGTCGGCGACGTGACCCGCCGGCAGGATCAGCACCACGAAAGGCAGGAACTGCGACAGCCCGATGAGCCCGAGGTGCAGCGGATCGCGCGTCATCGCGTAGACCTGCCAGCCGACGGCGACCGTCTGCATCTGCACCGCCAGCGTCGACAGGCAGCGCGCCACCAGGTAGCGAATGAAATCGTGTTCGCCCGACAGGGCGAGGTGAGGCGCGGTCATCCGGAAGTCTGCAGGGCTTTCGAAGGCTGCGCAGGATACACATCCCAAACTGCCTCGGTCTCGATCACCTCGACAAAGCGTTCGGCATTGAAGCCTTCGGGGTACAGACTCGCGCCAGGCGCATCTGCATCCACTTCAGGCACCTCGCTGACTCCACCGTTCCCGGCGGGCGGTCGTCCAGGATCGTTCAACAGGTGCCGATCATCACGCAGTGCAATGAGCAGCTCTTCGATGGAGATCTTCAGAAAGCCGCCGAACCGCTGGTGGTCGCATTCGATGCACGTGTCGGCGATCCACACGTGTTGCCGGGTCGGAATCAGGCCCTCGGCCCAACCCAGCTGCGTGCGAAACCCCACGTCGGAAGAGATGGCCAGCAACACCGCTTCTGCCTTGCGCCGAAGCTGCTGACCGGCTTTGCGAAGCGCAGTGGTGGCGTGCAGCCAGGCATCGCGCTGGGATCGTCGCATGAACGTCGACTTCACCTCGATGATGAAGAGATGCCCGTCGAAGGTGGCGATCAGATCCACTTCGCCAGCGTCCTCCGCGTTGCGCGGCGGCGCCCAGTTGAGCAGCGTCCTGAACCCGCGCTCCTCGAGCAGTCTGGCGATCCCTGCTTCGATCCGTTGCGCCTCGTCCCGCGCCTGCCCGCGGCGCGCGCCGAGCCGCCTCAGGTTGTTGATCGCAGCCGTGCTGTTGTTCTGCACGCCGACGACCCACGGCAACTGCACCAGCGTCGCCCCGAACTTGAGGACCGGCCGCTCGAACAGATGGGGATGAAGACCTGGCTCATTGCGCTGCAGCCGTTCCGCCGTCGCGACCATGTCATGCGTCCAGAAGTCCAGGATCGCGGACGCCATCCGCGGATCGCCTCCCGGCTGCGACTTCGTGACGGTCCACCCGGTGATCTTGGACACCTTGGAGTCCCGACCCGACCAGGTGAGCGGCAGTCGGTTCTGGAGCCCGTCGCGAAGGCCATCCATGGCCAGACGCTGCAACGCGACGATCCAGTCGCCCGAAGCATCGACACGTTCGGCGAAGGCGGCCAGGAAGTCCCGCAGGAAGAAGGCGGACATCAGGTCGAGCGACAGCAGCGCGCGGAAGAGATCGACCGTGTCTCCGGCGTCGGACGTCACCGTGTCGGCGACACCGTACGCCTCACGCAGTCGAAGCTGCGCTTGCAGAGCCCGCAGCCAGGCCAGCCGGTTGGCCTCCGCGTTCTCCGCTCGACCGATCATCCATGCGGCCTGATCGGCGGCCACCTGCTCGACGTAGGTGTCGACCGCGCGGTGGAACCAGTATCCATGCAGGCGCCCGAGCTTCAGCCCGTCGCGTTGCCACGCCTCCCGTGCGGCCGGATCCACCTCGACGATCTCGAGCCGATCGCCACGCCTCTCGAACCGAACACCGTCGTCGTAGCTGAATGCGTCAGCGGACCTGGAGATGAACTCGTTCAACTCGATCTGCGCGTCCATCAGCGCGTGAAAGGCGTGCAGATTCCGCAGGGCTTCGCCCGCGCCGGCCGTGCCGGATTCGAAGAGAACCGGTCGAAGATGCCGCGCAAGCGACCTTCCGATGCCGTCGTCCGTCAGCTTCAGTGACGAACTGCTGGTCCCTGCGAGCTTCCACGCAAGCAGATCGCTGAGTGCATCCCAGGCGACCTGAACATCCACTCCGGAGGGCAGTGCGGACGCCTTGACATCGAAGTCCCTCGGAACGAGCACTTCGAAGGCGTAGAGGCTCGCGTAGAGCAGGAGATCGAAGACCGACAACCCCGCCAGCTGCGCCTTCTGCGCGTCCAGGACCGCGACCCGTTCGTGGTGCGCCTGGGCGAACAGATCGAGCATCCGACACAGCTCGGCGACTGCTTCGTTCTCGATCGCGGCCTGGTCCAGTTCAATTCGCCGTGGCGAGTGCGATTTCAAGACGAGCCCGGAGCGTCTGACCGCGTGGACCAGCACCTCGGGCGTCTCGCGCGCAATCCGCGTCACCAATCCATCGGTAGTCACGAACTCCTGCCCGAAATATCGCACCAGGGCGAGCAACATCGCCTCGCCACCCCACACGTCGGGCTGGCAGCTCTTCACGACATCGCTCGCCCAGAAGAGGCTGTCCCGTTCCTTCTTCGTGGCCTTCTTCTTGCCAGTGCGTACAGGCTTTCCGTCAAGATAAGCAGTCGCGATTCGCTCGACGGCGATCCGCTGCGCGACACCGTCGCCAATCAACCGAGCGAACAGGTCGTCATAGTAGTTCGTCACGCGCTGATCCATGAGCGGATGTCTGCCAAGGTCACCGCTTTGCCATCAGCCCGACCGATGGAAGAACGGCTTGAGGACCATGGAGCGCGATAGATGTTGATTACCCGGCATCCGCTACGAGCAACGTGAACTGCGACCTGCCGATCAACTTCCTGAAGTCCCGATCGAAACTCACCAGGTGTTCGCCAAGATGAATGGTTGCAGCGGCCAGCCAGGCATCCGGAATGGCATTGCCCTTGAGCTGCTTCTCAACGCAAAGCTGTCTCAGACGCGGCCACTCGGCCCCCAGCTCCGCGAGGCGAACACCTTGAGCGGCAAGCAGCGCATCGATAAAGGCGACAGCGTCCTCGACGGGAGTCGGTTCCGGGAAGATCCTGGGGCTGCTCACCAGACGCAGGAAGCTGGCGATCACCATTGGCATCAAGACCAAAGTGCTGCCAGAAGCCGCAGCAGAGGCGGCCTGTTCCAGCCACCTGCGCGCGATCGAGTGGTGGGGATGGTCGCTGCGCGACGCAGCGACGAGGACATTGACGTCAGGCGTCATCGCCCAATGCTGCCAACATCGCCTTGTTGCTCAGCGGGTCGACTCCGGTCGCCAGACCTCCACGCCCCTTGAATACAGGAAGGCGGAGCTTGCCGCGCTGAGGCGCCGCCTGACTTCGAAGGCGCAGTTCCAGGCCCTCCTCGATCACGCGAGTCAGACTGGTGCGCTGCTGCGCCGCAAGTGCCTTGGCGTCGGCCAGCAACTGGTCGTTGATGTCGAGTGTTGTCTTCATGGATCGATGCTACAGATTTCTGTATTTCGAAAGCAAGCAGGCGCATTTTCACGCTCATGGCGTGGGTAGATTCAGACGTTCTCTCTAACCTGACGGCGCGCCGCGAAAAACGACCGCAGCAATCCGCTGCATTCCCCGGCGAGTACACCAGTCGTCATGTCCAGCCGATGGTTGAGTGCAGCGTGCTGCACGATGTTGAAGACCGACCCTGCCGCGCCCGCCCGCGGATCGGTGGCGGCATAGACCAGCCGCTTCACGCGGGCATGCACCATCGCACTGGCGCACATCGCACACGGCTCCAGCGTTACGTAGAGCGTCGTGTCGAGCAGGCGGTAATTGCCGATGTTCTGGGCAGCGGCGCGCAGTGCAATCATTTCTGCGTGGGCGGTCGGATCGCTGGTGCTGATGGGCCGGTTCCAGCCTTCCGCCAGCAGGTTGCCGTCCTTGACGATGACTGCGCCCACGGGAACCTCGCCTGCTGCCTGCGCCATCTGCGCGAGCCGGATCGCATGACGCATCCAGTGGGCGTCGATCTCGGCGATCGGGGTGAAAGACGGGTCCGGCTGATTCATGCGCGGGAGGATAGCGGATTCCGTACTGGCTCTTGCACGGTCCAGCGAGGGAAGCGAACGGCTTTCATGCAATGACCTCGCTCCGACAACTAGGCGGACATCACGACGAGAACTCGTGATGATGTTCATACTCCCCTGACCAACGACCTGACACAGCGCTATCCCGCACGCCGGGCCCTTGCTTTCGACAAATTCGACACACCATGGGCCGGCTGCCTGGTCGAAGGTTGTTCATACGCGAAGAGATCGCCGGGCTGGCATTCCAGGATCTCGCACAGTTTTTCCAACGTGCCGAATCGGATGGCGCGCGCCCTGCCGGTTTTCAACACGGAAAGATTCTGTGGCGTGATGCCGATGCGGTCGGCCAGCTCATTGAGCCGCATCTTTCTACGCGCCAGCATGACATCGAGATTGACAACGATCGGCATGTACTCACTCTCAAATCAAACTAGATCACCAATGCCTGCTCGGCTTCCAGCTCTCGATTTTCATCGCGAATCTCCCGGCCGACGTCCATCACCCAGGAAACAAAAATGATAACGACGCCCGCATACAGGGGCCAGAACGAGCCAAAAGAACCGACATTCACGTCCACTGGCGGTAACCATGGCTGCGGACCCGCCTGCACCAGCAAATAGGCGAACAAGGCCGGCAAGAACTGCGCTGCGAATCCGAGCAATGTAGTGACTCCGATCTGCCGGATCTGGCGGATGTTGTCTGGGGCAAAGATATCGCCCCTCGCATAGTTACCGAAAAGCTTGAACATGTGATACGTAAACTTCAGCAGCCACGCGAAATAAAGCAGCACAACAAGACCGAGCAGAATTTTGGACTCGGCACTGACGATCTGATCGATGGAGACCCTGCGATAGAGAGCGTCGCCCGGTTCAACGCGACCCAAACCAATGCCGATGCTCCAGATCGACGAGGCGCTTCCCACATTCAAACCCCAACTGCCCGAGGTCGGGGCAAATGCAATGATCGATAGCCACGCGGCCAGCCAGAGACCAATGGCGCCCATGTACATCCCGCACAGCCGTTTCGCTGCGCCGCTGAATCTCTTTATCGCGGATAACCGTGATTCTGCTTTCGTACTCATGCCTGCTCTCGTAGCGGATCGGTGAATGAACGCAGCGAACAAGAATAGCCACGACCATGCGATTGTCAATCAATAATTATTGATATACGATAATTAAAGATCGATATTCAGTCGACCACGCCATGTACGTTCGCAGGACGCCCGGAGACTACGCATGCACCCCCGCCTTCTTCTGGCATTGACCTGCATCGGATCGATCCTTGCTTCGGTTGCAGCGCATGCAGCAACGTCATCACCGAATCTGAAGATCGTATCAACCGGTCCCGCGTTACAAGTCCGGACCGATCGATATGTCCTGCATTCTGAGCGCGCAGGTCGCGACTTCCTGATCGAAGTGACGCGTCCGGGACCGCCCGGCATTCAATCCGTTGATGCGTCCACGCCGCCTGACCAGAAATTTCCGGCAATCTACGCGCTTGATGGCGGCTACGATCTCATCGGGCCTACTGCGCGTCTGCTTACTGCGTTCGGAATCGTGGCGCCGACGTACGTAATCGCCATCGGCTATCCAAACGAGAGCGGCATCCACATCGGCCCGCGCGAGATCGATCTGATCCACGTACATATCGAACGAAAAAGCGGCGACACACGCCCAGCGGGCGATGGCGGCGCGGCGTTCGAGGCATTCATCGTCGAAGATCTGCGCCCTTTCCTTGAAGCTCGCTATCCACTGGACCCGCAGCAGGCCGTGCTGTTTGGCCACTCGCTAGGCGGCCTCTTCGCCGCCACCGTGCTCGTCAACAAACCACACGCTTTTGCAGGCTATTTGATCGGCAGTCCCTCGCTCGCCAACGATCTATCGATCCTCGACAAAGCGAAAACGATAGCGCCCCAGGGAGAAGGACGACGCGTGTTCATCACGTCGGCGCCGGACGATCTGCAGCTTACTCGGGCGCTGCCGCTCGCCGCTGCGCTGTCCGGTGCGGGTTCGACTTTTGTCGTGCGTCAACACACCTTTCAGGATCTGAACCACGGAACGTCGTATTTCTCGATTGCGCATACGGCGTTGCCGTTCCTGTTGCCGCCGACCACACCGCTTGCTGCGACGCGAAAGGCGATTACCCTCGATCCGCAACTCATCCAGCGTTACGCGGGCAGCTTTCAACTTGCACCGAATCTGATCGCAAAGTTGACGGCCGAGAACAGTCATCTGTTCGTGCGACTGACAGGCCAGGCCGAGTTCGAACTCTTTCCGGAATCCGAAACCGAATTCTTCTTCAAAGTGGTCGATGCGCAGGTCACCTTCGTGAAGGACGGCGCAGGCAACGTTTCGCACCTCGTGCTGCATCAGTACGGAAGAGACATGTCCGCGCCGAGAATCGGCGAATAGGCGTCATGAAATCAGAAGCCCCTGGTCGTCAGGGAAGTCGCCAGGGGCGTCGGTCACGTGCTTTTCGATATGATATCGCTGGTGATATCATCCAGCGCATGAGGTACGTGCTCGATACTGATGTCGTAACGGCTGGCATGCGCAGTCCAGCCGGCGCCTCAGCCGAGTTGCTTCGCCTGGCCCGGCGCGAGGCGATCACTCTGTTGGTAAGCGTGCCACTATTCGTAGAGTACGAGGCCACATGTCTCGATCCGGAACATCGCCGTGCCGCCGGTCTGACAGTGCGACAGGTTCAGCAATTTCTGGATGCGCTGGCGATTTTCGTCGAGCCCGTCGTGACGCATTATCTCTGGCGACCCCAGTTGCGGGATCCCGGCGACGAAATGGTTCTCGAAGCGGCGGTGAATGGCGGCGCCGATGCATTGGTTACGTTCAATCGCCGCGATTTCGGTCTCGTGCCGGCGCGTTTCGGAATCAAGCTGTGGCTTCCATCGGAAGCGTTGAGGAAAGTGCAATGAAGGCCCCATCCACATACCCGTTGCGGCTGCCGCGTTCCCTCCGGGCTGCTGTCGAACGAGCCAGCAAGGAAGACGGCACCAGCATCAATCAGTTCGTGACGATGGCCGTTGCCGAGAAGCTATCTGCTCTGGATGCCGTGGCCTTTTTCGAGGCACGGCGCAATCGTGCCGATCTCAAGGCGTTCGACGCCATCATGAGCCGCAAGGGTGGGCAATCTCCCACAACTGGCGACGAGCGGCGAGAATCGCTTCGTCGCAAGAGTGAGCGTAAGCACGGTTGATTTTGGGGCGTCGCGATTTAATCCAGCCGCTGCGCCGCCGGACGAATCCAGAACACCAGCGGACCGAGCAGGCGCGGTCGCCACGTCAGCGTGAACGCAACCGTGAGGGCGGACGCGGTCAGGGTCATGAACCACACGAGCGACGCCATCGTGGCGTGATCGACCGCCAGGCACAGCCACAGCGAAACGGCGATGGCGACACCGCCCAGGATGCGCAGGCTGCGTTTGGTGGAGCGTGCGGGCGAGGCGTCTGCACGCACCTGCTGCCAGTGGACGTCCATCGCCAGGGCAAGCCAGGCGAAACCGGCAATGCAGATCAGCAATCCGGCAGCGAGCAACAGCGGGTCACGCATGTGCAGCTTCCGCTGCGGTATCCACGGTTCTCCCGGCGGGTTGCGTCGCGGTCAGTTCGCGCAGCCGCAGCTTGCGGGCCGCGAATGCGGCAATCGCGGCGCTCACCAGCAGCGAGAGATCCACGCCCGCCACGGGCCAGTAGCCTTCGCCGATGGTCGTGATCAGGTGATCGCCGGTCGTGATCCAGTTCAGCAGCACGGCGGCGACTGCCAGCACTGCGATCGCCCAGCATTGTTCGCGCCACGCGGGTGCGATGCGCGCCTGCTGCACCGGCGCGCTGCGCCAGGCCGCATGCAGCAACGCCGCGAGCCACGCGAACCAGAAGATGCGCTCTTCCCAGACGCCGCGATCGGCAAGCCCGGCCGGCAACAGGCGATTGCCGACCAGTATGGCGACCGCCGCGATCACCATTCCCGTCACTGCCGTCACGGCCATCGCATCCGCCCAGCGTGCGCCGCTGACGCCGGCCTTGGCATGCTGCCGCTTGCGCTTCTCGACGAAGAAGATGAAGCCGGTCGCGATGCAGGCGCAGCCGGCGAGACCGCCCATCACATACAGCCAGCGCAGCATCCAGTGCCGGAAGTGCTGCAGGTGCAGGCCGGTCATGAAGTCGGTAATGCCTTCGACCGCCGAAGGTGACGGCTCTTCGAGAATGACCGCGCCGGTCGTGGCGTTGAAGTGAATGCCCTGCCCCGTCAGCGTCACGCGATCCGTACCGGCGCGGTAGACGCTGACGTAGCTGTTGGCGTCGCCGACGTGCGTGACGCCCAGGTAGCCCACTTCGCCGCTCATGTCGCGGGCGGCCCAGCGACGTTTCGCTTCCTCGACCATCGCATCGACCGATGCAATCGGCGCCGGCACACCCGCCGGATCGAACGCCAGGCCCTTCGCGGCAGCCTCGCGCTGCTCGTGCAGTTCATGCACGGGCTCGAGCATCGTGTGCCCCACCGGAAAATAGATGCCGGCGAACACGATCAGGCCCGTCAGTGCGAAGAAGAAATGGAACGGCAGTCCGACCACACCGGTGAGGTTGTGCAGATCGAGCGCACTGCGCTGGGTCTGCTTGTTCGGACGGAACGTGAAGAACTCGCGGAAGATCTTGCGATGGATCACCACGCCGCTGACCAGCGCGGCCAGCATCACCAGCGCAGCGATGCCGACGAGCCAGTAGCCGATGTCGAGCCATTCGAAATGCAGGCTGAAGTGCAGCGGATAGAAGAATTCGCTGCCGATCTTGAGCTGGTCGTCCGGCAACTGGCGACCGGTACGCGGATCGATGGTCGCGTAGCCGTAGACATGATCGTGCGGATCGGCCGGATTGTTGGTGACGTGATATTCCGAATACAGCTCCAGCACCGGATCGCGATGCGTGGTGTAGGCGCCGAAGCCGGCCGCCGGAGTGAACTCCGGCGTCCTGCCGCCGATGCGCGCACTCGCCTCTTCCAGCGATTCCCTGCTCGGCTGCATCTGCTCGAAGATCGGCCGCAGCATCGTGTCGTAGGACGGCAGGGTCTGCGGCTCGAAGCGCGTCTCCGGAATGGCCCAGCGATCGATCTCGCGATCGAACACCGACAGGGCGCCGAAGAAGAAACAGACCATCAGCACGTAGCCGAGCACCAGGCCCACCCACGTGTGCATCCAGGTCATGGAGAGGCGGAACGATGAAAACATCAGCAGTCTCCGGCCGGACTCAGGCGGTCAGCGACGGAATGAGCAACCAGGCCGCGGCCGTCATCAGCGCGCCGCCCCCGGCGAGCACGTACCAGACACGTTTCAGGCTGGCAGCTGCATAGGCCCAGAGGAACACAACGAGGAAGACCACGAACGCCAGCAGGTACATGAGGGACTCCATCTGGTGGTAGTCCGCGCCCGCCCAGACGCCGAAGGAAATGCCGAATACCGTCAGCCCCCAGACGAACAGCCAGCCGCCGAGAAAACTGGCGGCGATGCGGGAAATGACCTGCAGCGCAGTGGGGGCAGTGGTGGAAGCGGATGCAGCCATGGTGTTGCAGGCCTCCAGAGCCGGGCGGAGGTCATCTCAAATGAAAATCGTTCTCGATAATAGGACCTCCCCGATCGGGGCCGCAACCCCGGAATCGGAAGCGTTGGACTCTCACTGAGGGCGCAGGCCCGCCTGCTTCAGGAATTCGATGGCACCCACCGGATCGTTGGTGAACAGGCCGTCGACGCCGAGCCCGACGTAGGCCTGCCATTCCTCGGCCGTGTCCACGACTTCCGACAAGACGGTCACGCCGGCCTGCTTCAGGGTGGCGAAATCGGCGGCGTCCACCTGGTTCCGGCGCAGCACGACGCAGCTCGCGCGGTGCTGGCGGATCTGCTCGAGGATCTTCACCGCGCTTTCATTCTGCAGGCCCAGCAGACAGGTGGGGATGCGCGGGTCGAGGCGATGCGCGGCATCCAGCGTCCTGAAATCGAAGGACTGCAGGATGACGCGATCGGCGACACCGTACCGTTCAATGACCGCAAGGACGCGGGCGGCGAACAGATCGGGGTCGACCTGGTCGGCCGCCTGCGGCTTCGGCATCTTCATCTCGGCGAAATATTGCACCTTGCTGTCCCGCGTCGCCTCCAGCACCTCCTCCAGCGACGGCATGCGCGTGCCGGGAATTGGCTTCTGCGTGGGATAGATCGCCCGATGCCGCGAGCCGCAATCGAAGTCCTGCGCCTGCGCGAGCGTCATGGCACGCACCGGCCCGGGCGCAACGCCCTGCGGCCCCGACAGACAGAACTGCGGATTCACGTCCGGATCGTGGCTGACGAGAACGCGGTCGTCCGCCGTCAGCACCATGTCGAACTCGAGCACGTCCACGCCGGCGGCGATGGCTTCGCGAAATGCCGGCAGCGTGTTCTCCGGCCACAGCAGCGCACCGCCGCGATGCGCGACGACCAGCGGCCCCTTGCGCGGGCCGGCTTCGTGCGTGCTCGCGCACGAAGCCAGCAGCAGGCTTGCCGTCAGGATTGCCATCACCCCGCTTTTCACGACGCGTTACTCAGAAGCCGTACTTCACGGTGGCGAAGTAGTAGCGGCCGATCATGTCGTAGTACGCCGCGGAGGACGGACCGCCTTCGCTCAGGTGCGGCGTCGTGGTGACGTTCACCTGCAGCGCGGGGTGGTCGACGAAGTTGTCGGTGACGTTCTTGACGCCCAGCGACGCGGTCAGTGCTTCCGTCGCGCGCCAGGCGAAGTTCACGTCGTGTTTGAAATACGCGGGCACATACGGCCTCTGGCGCGTTTCATCCGACTGGTCGGTGGCGCTGAAACGGCTCTTGCTGATGAACGTGGTGTTCACGCCGAAGGCGAACGCGCCGATGTCGTAGCCCAGCGTCAGGGTGCCGTGGAAGTGCGGGTAATTCCAGGCGCCGGCAGAATCGGTGCCGTTGGCGCCCACCTGCGAGATGGTGGTCTGTTCGAGCAGACGCGTGCCGTTGAAGCCGATGCGCGCCTTGCCGGCACCCAGCAGGAAACCATAGCGTGCGCTGTAGTCGATGCCGCGCACGTCGCGGCCCGCAAGGTTGGCGTACTGCGACTGCACCAGGTTCACCTCGCCGATGTTGTGATCGGCCGTGGTATCGGTGAAGCGATGCACGAACTGGCAGTAGCCCATGTCCGGCCCGCCGCTGGCGTTGACGCAGGAATTCATGATGTTCGTGTACGACAGCGAGGTGATGACGTCGTCGATGCGGATGTTCCAGTAGTCGGCCGTCACGTCGAGTCCCGGCAGGAAGGCCGGCTGCAGGACGATGCCGTAGGTGTAGGAATCCGACGTTTCCGGTTCCAGGTCCGGGTTGCCGCCGGTCGTGTAGCGCGGCGCGTTGAGATTCGGATTCGGCAGCGGGCCCGTCCAGCCCGGCACCGTCGCCGCGCAGTTGGCCGCACGGTCCGAATCCTGAAGGATGAACGAGGCCTGGCAGGGATCGCTGATGTGACCGAGCGTGATCGTATTGATCGGCGCGTACAGCTCGCCGAAGTTCGGCACGCGCGTGCTGTATGACTTCACGCCTCGCAGGGTCACGCCCTGGACCGGCGCCCAGGTCAGGCCGTACTTCCAGGTATCGGTGCTCGCATTGTCGCTGTAGTCCGAATAGCGGTACGCGCCTTCCACCTGCAGCTTGCGCGCGACCGGCAGGTCCTTCAGCAACGGCACCACCACTTCTGCATAGGCCTCGGAAACCTTGCGACTGGCATCCATGGCCGGATGCAGCGCATTGTCGTTGCCCGGCGAGAAGACGATGTTGGCGAGCTTCGTGGTGTCGGGATCGTCCCGCGTGCGCAGCTTTTCCTCGCGCCATTCCACGCCCGCGGCCACCGATACGTCGCCCGCCCACCAGGTCAGTACGCTGCCGCTGAGACCGGCACCGGCGCTGAGCAGCGAGTTCTCCGTCTTTTCATGGCGCGTGAACAGCGCGTAGTCGTTCCACGCCTGGCTGGGCGCATCGGTGGTGTAGTAATTGAACGGCACACAACCCGCGGCGCGCGCCGCGGCGTCGGCGCACACGACCTGCCCGTCCAGCAGCACCGCATTGCGCGAATAGCGCCACTGCTGCGCGCCGACCATGTTGATGGTGTCGATGTCGTCGGTCACCTGGCCGTAGCGCGCGTAGGCATTCCAGTCGATGCGTTCCGTGAGCGGTCCGGCGAGGTCCGTACCGACGGTGTAGGAATGGCGCGTGTCGATCTGCGTCGGCGCCGGCAGGTTCAGGTAGTGACGGTCGAGCGGAATCGAGGTCAGCGAGTTGGCGAGCATGAAACTGCGCAGCGACTCCGGCAGGTACGGGTCGGTCAGGCGCGCGATTTCGCCCGTGGTGCCGACGCCGTTGATGGCCCACCAGTTGGTCGGGCGCACATCGTCGCGATACTCCGGCCACTGGGCCACGCCGCTGTTCTTCGCGTAGGCGTAACCCAGCGTGGTGTTCCAGGTGATGTCCGGCGTGAGCTGGAATTCGAGATTGCCGTAGAAGGAACCCTTCTCCGACTTGTCGCGCTGGTAGAGATTGTCGAACAGGCCGGTGCCGGTGTCGTAATCGGCAGGACCCGTCCAGTTCTGCTGCCCGGTCTCGCCGCCGGTGACCACGGTGTAATAGTTCTTGGGAATGTTGACGACCTGGTTGCCGATGAGCTGGTACCAGTTGCCGTCCCTGATGCTGCTGTTGTTGCAGCCCGCCGTGCCGTTGTTCTGGATGCAGAACGTCGGATAGTGCGAACGATAGAACTGCCGATAGGTGCCGAGGATATTGTCCGGGATGCCGTCGTTCGGGCCGGTGTTGGCCGGATTGGCGATGTAGGTGTAGTAGTCGGGATGACGGTCCACCAGCATCACCGGATCGGTCTTCGTGAAGTTGCCGCCGAGCACCACGTTCGCGCGATCGTCGGCGAAGCTGAAACCGGTCACCGCCGAGAACTGCGTCTGCGAGGCGTCGCTCTGGTCGGAAATTCCGCTGATCAGGGACACCTCGGAACGCTCGACCTTCTTCTTCATGATCACGTTGATCGCGCCCGTCACTGCGTCGGCGCCGTAGATGGCCGCCGCGCCGCCGGTCACCGTCTCGATGCGATCGATCAGCGCCGAGGGAATCGTGTTCAGATCCACCGCCGCAATGCGCGCGCCGCCGGATACCCAGCGATGGCCATCGACGACGACCAGCGAACGGTTCGTGCCCAGCTGACGAAGATTGATGTTGGCCACGCCCTTGTCGTATTCCGTGCCGCCGGAGTTGAACTCGCCGAGACCCGGACCCACGGCGGGATTCAGCACCAGCGCGTCGTACACGCTCAGGCGACCGAAGTCCTTCATCTGGTCCATGCTGATCACGTTGATGGGCATGGCCGACTCCAGCTCGGGACGCGCGATGCGCGAGCCGGTTACGATCACGGCTTCCAGCACCTGCTCGTCGGGAGCATCGGCAGTAGTGGCTGCATTGGCCACGGTACAGGCAAGAGACAGCGCAACGGCAAGTCGAATCGAACGCATGGGGCGGCAAATCCTCGTTGTTGGAATTTGGTCAGCGGACCAAAACGAGCGCCGCATGCTAGAGAGCGAATATTAAGAACTTATGAAGAACCCCTGCGCATGACTGCCTCGCGCGTGCAGCGCTGATCGTGCGTCGATTGGAATGAAACACACGGACACTGCTCGAGGCCGCGGATCACCAAACCGTCGTGAGGTGCTCGATGCGCTGTAGCCTTTCGTCATGCGTCATGAGCGGTACGCCGTGCACCAGCGCGGTCGCCGCAATCAGCCTGTCAGCGGGATCCCCGGGAAAGACATCGCCGAATTGACCGGCCCGCTCAGCAATGTCGTCCGTCAGCGGTTCGATGCGATACTCGGGGAGTCGTCGCACCTGGTCGAGCCATGCCGAAGCCGAAACATTGAAGCGCAGCCGGCCGCGACGCTCGAGCGTAACGATCTCGAAGATCGAGATGGACGAGATGAGCAGTTCGTTGCGCCTGCCGTGCTGTTCAAGCAACTGGCGCGCCTTGCGCGAAAAATTCTTCGTCTCCCCGGAGACCCACCACACCAGAACGTGTGTATCGAGCACGATCATTGGTTGGCTGACCACTCCTTCGGGTCATATGCGGACTCCATGGGCAACTCGTAATGCACCACCGAGCCGCGCAACTGCGAGCGGATCGTCTCGACTTCGTGCTGCGTGGCTTTAGGAGGAGAAATCTCCGCGATCACCTCTCCCCTGGAGGTGACCCGGATGCGCTCACCACGTCGCGCGCGCTCGAGATACGCGGGAAGATTCTGTCGGAGATCGGTGACATTCACGTCGGACACCAGCGCACACTCCGTCTGTACATATATCTGTACAGATTAACTGTACGCTCCTCACGTAGGCCCCGTCAATATTCACCGGCCGGCGGGAGACGGCACGATGACAAGCAAATAGTTATTCCCACTCAATCGTCGCCGGCGGCTTGCCGGAGATGTCGTACGTAACGCGGGAGATACCCTGCACTTCATTGATGACCCGGCGGGCCACGAGATCGAGGAATTCGTAGGGCAGACGCGACCAGCGGGCCGTCATGAAGTCGATGGTTTCGACACATCGCAGCGCGATGACGTAGTCGTAGCGACGGCCATCGCCCATCACTGCCACCGACTTCACCGGCAGGAAGACCGCGAACGCCTGGCTGGTACGGTCGTAGAGATCGTGGCTGCGCAGTTCCTCGATGAAGATTGCATCCGCCTTGCGCAGCAGATCCGCGTATGGCTTGGTCACTTCACCGAGAATACGCACTGCGAGTCCGGGACCCGGGAACGGATGGCGATACACCATCTCGCGCGGCAGGCCGAGTTCGACGCCGAGGCGGCGCACTTCGTCCTTGAACAGTTCGCGCAGCGGTTCGAGCAGCTTGAGATTCATTTTCTCCGGCAGGCCGCCGACGTTGTGATGGCTCTTGATCACATGCGCCTTGCCGGTCTTGGAGCCTGCCGATTCGATGACGTCGGGATAGATCGTGCCCTGCGCCAGCCAGCGAGTGCCCTGCAGCTTCGCCGACTCTTCTTCGAACACTTCGACGAAGAGGCGGCCGATGATCTTGCGCTTGCGCTCGGGATCGGTTTCGCCCTTGAGTTCTTTCAGGAACCGTTCTTCCGCGTCGACGCGAATCACGCGCACGCCCATGTGTTTCGCGAACGTCTCCATGACCTGATCGCCTTCATGCAGGCGCAGCAGACCGTGATCGACGAATACGCAGGTGAGCTGCTTGCCGATGGCCTTGTGCAACAGCGCGCCGACCACCGAGGAATCCACGCCGCCCGACAGGCCGAGCAGCACATGATCGCTGCCGACCTGCTCGCGGATGCGGGCGATCGAATCGGCGATGATGTTACCCGCGCTCCAGCGCGCGTCGCAGCCGCAGATCTCGCGCACGAAGCGTTCGAGCAGTTGCGTGCCCTGCAGGGTGTGCGTCACTTCTGGATGGAACTGCACGCCGTAGAACTGGCGCGATTCGTCGGCCATCGCGGCGAGCGGGATGCTGCTGGTGAAAGCGGTGGCGACGAAGCCGTCGGGAAGTTCTTCGACGCGATCACCGTGACTCATCCAGACGTCGAGCAGTGCCCTGCCCTGTTCATCGGTGTGATCGCGCAGACCATCGAGCAGCCGCGACGGCGCAGACGTCGTGACCTGCGCGTAGCCGAACTCGCGATGATTCGAAGCGCTGACCCGACCGCCCAGTTGCTTCGCCATCGTCTGCATGCCATAGCAGATGCCCAGCACCGGAACGCCCAGTTCGAACACCGACTGTGGCGACGCCGGCGGCTGTGCATCGGTGACCGACTCCGGGCCGCCCGACAGAATCACGCCGCGTGCCTGGAATTTGCGGACGTCATCATCCGACATATCCCACGGATGGATTTCGCAATAGACCCCGCTCTCACGGACGCGACGCGCAATGAGCTGCGTGTACTGGGCGCCGAAATCGAGAATCAGGATGCGATGTGCGTGGATGTCCGGGAGTGAGGCAGAAGTCGATGTCGGCGATGAGTTCAAGCGAAGGGGCCTCGGATTGGGGAGGCTACGGGCGACAGGCTACAGGCCACAGTCAGAATCGGTCGCTCTTGATTCTGGCTGTCGCCTGTCGCCCGTAGCCTGTAGCCCGTTAGCTGACTCGATAGTTCGGCGCTTCCTTGGTGATCGTCACGTCATGCACGTGGCTTTCGCGCATGCCCGCCGACGAAATCTTCACGAACTGCGCCTTCTGGTGCATTTCCTTGATGGTCGAACATCCGCAGTAGTGCATCGAGGCGCGCAGGCCGCCGGCCATCTGGAACATCACGGCGACGACGGAGCCCTTGTAGGGCACCTGGCCTTCGATGCCTTCCGGCACGAGCTTGGCGGTGTTCGGATTGTTGCCGGTGTTTTCCTGGAAATAGCGATCGGCCGAGCCCTGCTGCATGGCACCCAGCGAGCCCATGCCGCGATAGCTCTTGTACGTGCGCCCCTGGTACAGGATCGTTTCGCCGGGTGCTTCTTCGGTGCCGGCGAAGCTGCCGCCCATCATGACCGTGTCGGCACCCGCGGCGATGGCCTTGGCGAGATCGCCGGAGAAGCGCACACCGCCATCGGCGATCAGCGGCACGCCGCTGCCTTTCAATGCCGCCGACACTTCGCTGATCGCATAGATCTGCGGCACGCCGACGCCGGTGACGATGCGCGTCGTGCAGATTGACCCGGGACCAATGCCGACTTTCACAGCATCGGCACCTGCTTCGACCAGCGCCCTGGCCGCGGCGCCGGTCGCGACGTTGCCGCCGATGACCTCGACCTGCGGATAGTTCTGCTTCACCCAGCGCACGCGCTCGATCACGCCCTTGCTGTGACCGTGCGCCGTATCGACGACGATGGCATCGACACCGGCCTTCACCAGCAGCTCGACGCGCTCTTCCGTGCCTTCGGCGACGCCGACGGCAGCGCCCACCCGCAGCTTACCCTGCGCATCGCGCGCGGCGGTCGGGAAGGTCGTCTGCTTGGTGATGTCCTTGACCGTGATGAGTCCGCGCAGCTCGAAATCCTTGTTGACCACCAGCACGCGCTCGAGCTTGTGCTTGTGCATGAGCGCCTTGCCTTCGGCGAGCGTCGCATTCTCATCGACGGTCACGAGGCGATCGCGCGGCGTCATCACTTCGCTGACCGGCACGTCGAGACGCGATTCGAAACGCAGGTCGCGGTTGGTGACGATGCCGACCACCTTCTTGCCCTGGACGACGGGGAAGCCGGAAAAGCCGTGCTGCCTCGACAGTTCCATCACCTTGCGCACCGAGGTTTCGGGCCCGACGGTGATGGGATCGCGCAGCACGCCCGATTCGTAGCGTTTCACGCGTGCGACTTCGGCGGCCTGCTGGGCTGCGGTCAGGTTCTTGTGAATGACACCCAGGCCGCCTTCCTGCGCGACGGTAATCGCGAGCCGTGCCTCGGTGACGGTATCCATCGCCGCCGACAGCATCGGCACATTGAGACGGATGGAGCGGGTGAGCTGGGTACTGAGATCGACGTCGCGCGGCAGAATCTCGGAATATGCCGGTACGAGAAGGACGTCGTCGAAGGTGAGCGCTTCCTCGAGAATACGCATGGTGCTTTGCCCACGGCCTGTCGATGAAAGCGCGCCATTGTACGCCGCGGCCGGGGTCCGGTAAACCGGAAAAAGGCCACAGGCTACAGGCAACGGGGCACAGCCAGAGCGATTCGCTTCGCGCATCCCGTCATGCATCTGGCCGTACTCGGGCTTCGCCGGCTGTCGCCTGTAGCCCGTAGCCTGTAGCCTTCCCGAAATGTCCGATCTGTTCACGCCGTTGCAGCCCGAACGCGACGTCTATACCCCCTCCCGCCTGAATCGCGAAGCCCGGATGATGCTGGAACGCGGTTTTTCAGCATTGTGGATCGAGGGCGAGATGTCGAACCTCTCCCGCCCCTCGTCCGGACACTGGTATTTCTCGATCAAGGACGACTCGGCGCAACTGCGCTGCGCCATGTTCCGGCAGCGCAACCTGCTCGCCCGGTTCAGTCCGCGCGACGGCCAGCATGTACTGCTGCGAGGCCGGGTCAGCCTGTACGAACCGCGCGGCGATTATCAGTTCCTGGTCGATCACATCGAAGAAGCCGGCGAAGGTCTGCTGCGCAGACGGTTCGACGAACTCAAGACGACACTGGCCGCGGAAGGCCTGTTCGCGGTCGAACGCAAGAAGCCAATTCCGCGGCTGCCGCGACGGATCGGCGTGATTTCCTCACCGACCGGCGCCGCGATTCGCGACGTGCTGCATATCCTGCGCCGCCGTTTCTGTTCGGTCCCCGTGCTGCTCTACCCGGTCGCCGTGCAGGGCGCCGTAGCGGCGCCGCAGATTGCCGCGGCCATTCGCAGAGCGTCGGCACGTGCCGAATGCGATGTGCTGATCCTGGCGCGCGGCGGCGGCTCGCTCGAAGATCTGTGGGCCTTCAACGAAGAGATCGTGGCGCGTGCGATTGCCGCGTGCAGCATTCCGCTGATCAGCGGCGTCGGTCACGAAGTCGATTTCACCATCGCGGACTTCGTCGCCGATCAGCGCGCTCCCACGCCTTCGGGCGCCGCTGAACTCGCCGCCCCCGATTGCAATGAATGGCTGCGGCACCTGACGCTGAACTCGCGACGGCTGTCGGCTGCATTCGGCCGCTCACTGGCGAGCCGTCGCAACAAGCTCGACTGGCTGCACCGACGTCTAGCGCAGCGTCATCCCGGTATCGAACTGCGCCAGCGGGCGCAGCGACTCGATGAACTCGAACAGCGTCTGACACGCGCGCTGCGGCAACAGTTGCGACATCGTCGCGCCATCGTTGCGCAGCAGGCGGCACACCTGCGTCATGCGTCGCCGGCCGTGCGACTCGCTGCGGTGAAAGGCCGATTGCAGGTTGCGCATACATCGCTCGGATCGGCGCTGCATCGACGCCTGGAATATCTCAAGACTCAACTGAGAGTCGCGGCGGGAACGCTGGATGCGATCAGCCCGCTGGCCACGCTGCAGCGGGGCTATGCGATCGTGAGCGATGCGCAGGGACATGTAGTAACCGACGCCCGCAACCTCGCAACGGGTCAGGAAATCCAGGCGCGCCTTGCGACCGGGCGCATCCGGGCCCGCGTCGAACAAACGCTGATCGAATCGAAGGAATAGTCCATTGAAAGGTTTCCGACTGCTATTCGCCGCGCTGACATTCATCGCCTCGACCGCGCTCGCCAGCGCCCTGCCCCGCGAAGCGCGCGTTCCGGGCGGCATCGCGTTCGTCACCGTTCCTGGCGCTGGCGCTGCGCCGCGCGTCATGTACGGCGATTATCAGACCGCAGTCATTCGACGCGACGACGCCTGGGTCGCGGTGGTGGGAATCCCGCTCGCTGTGAAACCGGGCCCGCAGAAACTGCAGGTCTTTACCGGGACAGGCAAGAGCGAAGTGTCGTTCGACATCACCGACAAGCAGTATCGAACGCAGAAACTCACCATCAAGAATCAGCGCCAGGTCGATCCGAATCCGGAGGATCTGAAACGCATCGCGCAGGAGCAGGAACGCTCGAGTGCCGCGCTGTCGAAGTTCACGACGAGCGGCACGGCCTCACTGACGCTGCTGTCGCCGGTCGCCGGCGTGCGATCGGATTCCTATGGCTCGCGCCGCATCTTCAACGGCCAGCCGCGCAATCCTCACTCGGGAATGGACATCGCTGCTGCCACTGGCACGCCGATCCAGTCGCCCGCGGACGGCACCGTCGTCGAGGCCGACGACTTTTTCTTCAACGGCAATACGCTCTACATCGACCACGGCTTCGGTCTCGTGACGATGTACTGCCACCTCGACAGCCTCGCCGTGAAGGTCGGCGACAAGGTGACCGCGGGTCAGCTGATCGGCAAGGTCGGCGCCACGGGTCGTGTCACCGGGCCGCATCTGCACTGGGGCGTGGCGCTGAATCGCGCGATGGTCGATCCGGCGTTGTTCCTGGAAAACGAGAAGTAGCGAAACTCAGAGCCGCTTCAGGAACTCATCGATCGCCGGCCTGAAGCGATCCATGTCGGCCAGGAAGGCATCGTGCCCCTGCAGAGAGGGCAGTCGCGCGAACTGCACGTCGCGGCCTTCCGTTCGCAGGCCATCCGCGAGTTCCAGCTGCTGTTCGATGGGAAACAGCAGATCGGTCTCCACACCCATGATCAGCGCACGCTCGACGGTGAATCGTTTGAGCGCATCCGCAACCGTCCCGCCGTGATCGGCGAGGTCGAACAGATCCATGGCGCGCGACACGTAGAGATAGCAGTTCGGGTCGTACTGGCCGGTGAACTTGATGGCGTGATTCTCCAGGTACGACTCGACTTCGAAGTCGATGCCGAACGGATCGCCGGGTTTGGCCTCGGCATTCGCACGTTCCCTGCCGAAGCGGATCTGCCATTCCTTGGCTGACCGGTACGTGATCATGCCCAGCTTGCGCGCCAGTCGCATGCCCGTGACGGGCATGGCATCGGCCGTGTAGTTGCCTTCGTCCCACGCGGGATCACGGCGAATGATTTCCCGCTGCAAAGAACGCAATGCAATCGAGAACGGCAGCGAGCGCGCCGCGCCCGAGATCGACACGACGCTGCGGGCTTCGTTGGGAAACAGCGCGCAGTACGCCAGCACGGTCATGCCGCCGAGCGACGGTCCGATGACCGATGCGAGCTTCTTCACGCCCAGATGCACGGCGACCTCGTGTCCTGCGCGAGCGATGTCCTCGACCGTCAGTACCGGGAACGTCAGGCGATAGGGTTTGCCGGTCGCGGGATTGATCGAAGCCGGCGACGTCGAGCCGTACGGACTGCCGAGCGAATTGATGCAGATGACGAAGAAGCGGCGGGTATCGATCGGCCGGCCTGGTCCGATCATGTCTTCCCACCAGCCGGGCGACGGATCTTCCGTCGACGACGCGGCGTGCGCCGAGGGCGACAGGCCGGTGAAGATCAGGATGGCATTGTCGGCGCAGAACGCCAGATCGCCCCAGGTCTCGTAGGCAACCTGCACGTCCTGCAGCGTGCCGCCGCGTCGCATGTCGAACGGCTTGTCGAGCTTGAGGATTTTTCGTGCTGTCGCCATACCCTAACCCTTCCGACTCTTCACCTTCTTCATCAGCCGCTTGCGCTTCTGCACCTGTCGCGGCGTCAGCGCGTTGCGCTTGCCCTTGAAGGGATTTTCGTCCGAACGGAATTCGACCCGTACCGGCGTGCCTTCGAGGTGGAAGTGCTTGCGGAAGACATTCGACAGATAGCGCTTGTAGGCCTCCGGAACGTGCTGCACCTGGTTGCCGTGGATCACGATGATCGGCGGATTCTTGCCGCCCTGATGCGCATAGCGCAGCTTGATGCGCCGGCCGCGGATCAGCGGCGGCTGATGCTGCTGCATGGCGGCTTCGAGAACGCGTGTCAGGTCGGGTGTCGCCAGATCGCGCATCGACGCAGCATAGGCCTTGCCCACATCGCGCATGAGTTCGCCCACGCCCGTGCCGTGCAGCGCCGAAATGAAGTGCACCGGCGCGAAATCCAGGAACGGCAGACGCAGGTCGATACCGGTGCGGATTTCGTTGCGCTTGTCCATGGGAATGCCATCCCACTTGTTGACCGCGATCAGCAGCGCCCTGCCCCGCTCCGCGACGAGTCCGAACAGGCTTGCATCCTGTTCCGCGACCGTGTCGTGCGCATCGATGACACCGATGACGACATGCGCGTCGTCGACGGCCTGCAGTGTCTTCACGATGCTGAATTTCTCGATGGCTTCTTCGACCCGTGAACGGCGGCGCACACCGGCGGTATCGATCAGCGTGTACTGCCTGCCATCACGCTCGAAGGGCACGAACACGGCATCGCGCGTCGTTCCGGGCTGGTCGAAGGCAATCAGGCGATCTTCGCCCAGCAGCCGGTTGATCAACGTCGACTTGCCGACGTTGGGCCGGCCGATCACGGCAACGCGGATGCCCTGCTCTTCGACGGCTCCCGTGCCGTGCGCCACCGTGAAACCCGCCAGCGCGCAATCCAGCAATGCCTTCATGCCATCGCCGTGCGCAGCAGAAATCGTCAGCGGCTCGCCGAGCCCGAGCTGATGGAAATCGGCGCCGGCGGTGGCGCTGTCGATTCCTTCCGACTTGTTGGCGACCAGCACGACGTCCTTGCCGAGCTTGCGCAGCGTCTGCGCGATGAAATGATCCGAATGCGCGCAGCCCTCGCGCGCATCGAGCAGGAACAGCACACGGTCTGCTTCCTCGATGGCGCGCAGCGTCTGCTTCGCCATGAGTTCCTCGATGCCTTCGGCATTGACGACCAGGCCGCCGGTATCGACGACGAGATAGGGAATCGGCCCGAGCCGGCCGTAGCCGTAATTGCGATCGCGCGTGAGTCCGGGCAGGTCCGCGACGAGGGCGTCGCGGCTGCGGGTCAGAACATTGAACAGCGTCGACTTCCCGACGTTCGGCCGGCCGACGAGCGCGATGACGGGAAGCATGAGGTCATTCTGCCGCGTCGGCCGAGCGGACGACTTTCGGAGTGGACTTGAAGGCGATCAGCTTGCCGGAATCGGTCTGCACGAAAGTCCGGCCATCGGCGGCCGTCGCCGCATTGGAGATGCGCTCGCCGTCCGTCTTGTGCCGCGCGACGATCTCACCCGTCGCCTTGTCGAGCCAGTGCACGTAACCTTCGAAGTCGCCGACCAGCAGCGAGTCGCCGTCGATCGTCGGCGCCGTGAGGCCGCGACGACGCAGCCTGTTCTGCTCCCACACCACAGCGCCGTCGTTGCGCTTCATGGCCACGATGACGCCGTCCGAGTTGGTCAGGTAGATGTTGTCGTCGTCCATGCTGAAGCCGCGATAGCTCGATGCATCGCGCGCCCACCAGATCTGGCCGGAATCCAGCGCCAGCATCGCGACGCGCCCCTGGAAACCGACCACGAAAATGTCGTCGCCCGACACGTGCACGGGCGAATCGATGTCCGACAGGCGCTCGAGTTCCGTGCGGCCATGCGGTGCATTGACGATGGCATCCCAGAGCACATCGCCGTTGCGGACATCGACGGCGAGGACGCGACCGTTGTCGAAGCCGGCAATGACACGATCGCCCGCCACCACCGGCGATGCGGTACCGCGCAGCGTGAGCCGCGGCACCTGTTCGTCGACGGCCCAGCGTGTCGCACCGTCGGTCAGCGACAGGCCTTCGAGATGCCCGTCGACAGTACGCACGATGACCAGATCATTGACGATGGCCGGACGTGCCAGGACCTCGCTGTTGATCGCCTTGCGCCAGCGCTGCTGTCCCGTCGCCGCATCCAGCGCGATCACATCGCCGTCGCTGGAACCGAGAATCACCAGCCCCGCGCCCACGTCGGGGCCGGCAGCCAGCGGCAGCTTGGTCTTCACGGACCACTTGTTGCGACCGTTCGTCGCATCGAGTGCCACCACTTCGCCATCGTGCGAGGCGGCGTAGACGACGCCTTCGGCAACCAGCGGCCGCAGGGCCAGGCGCAGATTTTCAGAGTCGCCGCCCAGGCCGACGCTCCACAACTGATCGACCTTGTAGGTCGCGACGATGTCAGTGAGTTCGGCCGGCGGATCGGGATCCTTGTCCTTGTCGCACGCGGCCACGCCCACCAGCGCGGCCAGCAGGATCAGCGGACGCGTCCAGCGAAATGCCGTCCATTGCCGATCTCGGAGTGCCTGAATCATGGGGTGCCCTGTGCTGCGGCCGCCGGCACGACGCCGCCGACGTCCTGGAGTTTCAACTCGACCATGGAACGATCGATCGCCGCATCGGTGTCCGCGAGCGCGGCGGCATACTCGGCGCGCGCCCCTTCCCTGTCACCCTTCGCAAACAACGCGTCGCCGCGGATCTCGCGCGCTTCGGCACCGAAGCCGCCGGCCGTCAGCGGCTCGAGCAGCTTCACGGCCTCGTCATGCTTGCCCTGCTGGATCAGCAGTCGGGCGACGCGCAGCTTCGCCAGATCCGCGAGTTCCTTGTCCTTCGAGCCGCTCGCGACCTGACGCAGCAATGCTTCGGCATCGGTGTACCGGCCTGCGTCGGTATGCAGTTTGGCGACGGCGAGCCGCGCCTGCGCCGCATAGGGCGACGAATCGAACTGCGAGGTCAGCGTCTTGAGCGCCTCTTCCGCCTTGGCCGAATCGCCGCTCAGCAATGCGGCTTCGACATCGCCGTACAGGTGCGCGGCGGCCTCGGCCTGCTTCACCTGGTAGGTGCCCCAGTAATTCCAGCCGACGAGCAGCGCGATGCCGAGCACGATGCCGCCCAGGATCCAGGCCCAGTTGTCGCGCCACCATTCGCGCAGCGCTTCTTCGCGTTCGTTGTCGGATAAGAGTTCGTCGACCATAGGAACTTCTGTTTATGAATGAATTTGATGTGTGAAACCGGATCTGCGACCGGAACCGTCCGCTCGCTCGATCATCCCGCCAATCTGTTCTGCAGTTCCGCGGCCAGCTGATCCCACGCCAGTTCGACCTGCGGCTGCTCGACCCGCAGCGACTTCAGACCAGCGACACGGCGTTCGGTTTCCGAATCGCCGAGAATCAGCGCAAAGGCCGCGCCGCTCTTGTCCGCCCGCTTCATCTGGGACTTGAAACTGCCGCCGCCGCAATGAGCCTCGATACGCACGCCCGGGACGCTGTCGCGCAGCTTTTCCGCCAGCGCCAGGCCGTGCGCTTCCGCCTGCGCGCCGGCAATGACGAAGTAGACGTGCGGCGCATTGGCATCCGCGTTCACGCCCTGCACCCGCAGCAGTTCGACGATGCGTTCCTGACCGAGCGCCCAGCCGACCGCCGGGGTCGGCTCGCCGCCGAGCTGTGTGACGAGTCCGTCGTAGCGGCCGCCGGAACAGACGGCGCCCTGCGAACCGAGTTCGTTGGTGACCCACTCGAACACGGTGTGGCTGTAGTAGTCCAGACCGCGCACCAGCAGCGGATTGAGTACGTACTTGATGCCGACTGCATCGAGGTGCCGGCACAGGCCGTCGAAGTGCTGCTTCGACTCCTGATCCAGATACTCCGTCAGCAGCGGCGCACCGGCGATGATGTCTTTCAGCTCGGGATTCTTGCTGTCGAGGATGCGCAGCGGATTGCCTTCGAGCCGGCGCAGGCTGTCCGCATCGAGCTTCGCCTTGTGCGCCGAAAAGTAATTCACGAGCTTCTCCCGATGCACGCGACGCGAGGCCGGCGTGCCGAGCGAATTCAGGTTCAGTTCGACACGCTCGATGCCGACCTTCCTGAGCAGACGGCTGCTGAGCATGATGAGTTCGGCGTCGATGTCGGGGCCGGCGTAGCCGAAGGCCTCGACGTCGAGCTGATAAAACTGACGGAAGCGGCCGCGCTGCGGCTTCTCGTGACGGAACATCGGGCCCGCACACCACACGCGCTGCTTCTGGTTGTGCAGCAGACCATTGGAAATCATGGCGCGCACGATGCCCGCGGTGGCTTCGGGGCGCAGCGTGAGCGAGTCGCCGCTCGGATCGTCGAAGGTGAACATTTCCTTCTGCACGATATCGGTGAACTCGCCGATGGAGCGTTTGAACAGGCCGGTGTGCTCGACGATCGGCACGCGGATTTCCTGATACGCGTACGAGGCGAACAGTTCGCGCGCGATCGATTCGAGCCGCTGCCAGGCGGCAGCATCCGCCGGCAGAACGTCGTTCATGCCGCGGACGGGCTGGATCGCCTGGGGCGACGCGACATTGCCGACAGACTGGGTTTGGTTGGACGTCATCGCAAAAACTTTCGACTGAACCTGATGTACCGGACTAGCGGACCGAACCATCCGCCGCGACGGTGAATCGCGCAGCGTCCTTGCCTGCCCGACGCGGGACCGGAACCGATCGGTCATTCACTTCCATGGACACCGCCGAAGCCAGTCCCAACGTCACCCGCAGCGGCGGCTTGCCTGCGAGCGTGCTGGTCTGACCGGCCTGACCGATGCCGAACATGAGCCGGCGTTCGGTGGCGTCGTAGATTTCCACCCAGGAAGGTTCCAGAAAACGCAGGCGCATTGTTACATCATTCCCCGCGTTCGCCACGGGAGTTTCGGCGGCAGGCGCAGCTGCAGCGGGCGGTGCATTGCCTTCGACCTCAGCCTCGGCAGGCGGCGGTTCGCCCGGATCGTCGGGCAGATCCTGCTCCGGTGCCGGCGCGACATTCACGGCCTGGGATTCGCTTGCCCGGCTGGATTCCGAGGCCGGGCGGTTCGCCAGCCATCCCACGATCGAAAGCCCCGCGACCACAACGACGATGCCGGCGACCACGAGCAGCGAAACGCGCTGGGACCTGCGCTCGGGCGGCGGCGCGGTCACGCTCACCGGAACGGGTTCGGGGACGATGGGAACGTCGTTCATCATCTCGTAGTGCGAGATCACGACGTCGGGCGACAGACCGACCAGCGCCGCGTATTTCCGCAGATGCCCGCGCGAATAGACCGGCGGACCGAGCAAGGCGAAGTTGTTGGATTCGAGGGCCTCGACGACCGGGACGTCCAGGTGCATGTCGTCGGCGATCTGCTGCACCGACACGTTGCGTTCGGCGCGCGCCGTCCTCAGCAGTTCGCCGGGCGTGAGCGGCGCAGATTGATTCGATGCCGCCGGTTCCGGATTGAGCTCCTGGGCCGCACCGCCCGTCTCCATGCTCATCCCGGCTTCCGCTCCGATTCGAGCAACTGGCGGGTCTCGGCGGCGCTGGGATATTCCAGCTTCAGCCGTTGACCGTAGTTGTTCGCAGCCGTCGCATTGCCGAGCGCGTTTTCGATCTGCACGCCCAGCCACAGCACGGACGGCGTGCTCTTGCCGGCGGCGAGGAACCGCTCGACGAAGCCGCGGGCCGACAGATAACTCTTGTTCTGGAACTCGAGATCCGCCATCTGGTAGAGCGCTTCCTGGAAGCGCGGCCGCACCGTCAATGCCTTGCGGAAATGGACTTCGGCATTCTTCAGATCGTTGGCGGCGCGGGCGCAGTTGCCGGCATTCAGATAGGCCACTTCGGGCGTCTTGTAGAGCGGATTCTCCGCGGCACGCACGAAATACTTCTCGCCCTTCGCATGCTCGCCGCGCTTGCACAGCATGACGGCGTAGTTGTTCAGGATGTCAGGGTTGTTGGGATCGAGCGAAACGGCCTTGTCCATGTGGGCCGCGCTCTTGCGCGGCTCATTGAGCCGGTCGTACAGCAGCCCGGCGGCTGCCTGCGCCTTCGCATTGCGCGGATTCTGCTCGACGGCGCGATCGATCTTTTCCTTGGCCGCCGCCAGGTTGCCCTTGCGGAAATAGTCGACGCCCAGTTCCAGATTGATGTCGGATGCACGCTCCGGCTGCGGCTTGGACAATGGTTTCTGATTGCTGCTCGCACAAGCCGCAACACCGATCGTCATCGCCAGGACCAGGAACGCTCTCATCACGTCTGCACCGCCACGGAAATGAGTTTGGAGCCAAGTCGAACCGTCGTCCTGTCCCGCACGCGTCCGACCAGCTGGCCACACGCGGCATCGATGTCATCGCCGCGGGTGCGACGGGTCGTCGCGATCACGCCGTGCGAATTGCAGATGTCGCGGAAGCGTTCGATCGCCGCGGGCGTGGAACGCTTGTACTGCGTTCCCGGGAACGGATTGAACGGGATGAGATTGACCTTGGCGGGGCGGCCCTGCAGCAGGCGCACCAGCTCGAAGGCGTGTTCGGGCTTGTCGTTGACGCCATCGAGCATCACGTATTCGAACGTGATGCTGCGGGCGTTCTGCTTGTTCACGTACTGCCAGCACGCATCCAGCAGTTCGGCGATCTTGTGTTTGCGGTTGATCGGCACGAGTTCGTCGCGCAACTCGTCGTTCGGCGCGTGCAGCGACACGGCCAGCGCGCAGTTGGTTTCTTCGGCAAGCTTCAGCATCTGCGGCACGAGGCCCGAAGTGCTCACGGTGACGCGACGCCGGGAAATGTCGAACCCCAGATCGTCCATCAGGATCTCGGTGGCCGGCACGACATTGCGATAGTTCGCCAGCGGCTCGCCCATGCCCATGAAGACGATGTTGGTGACGACGCGATTGCCGCCGGGCTCGTAGCCGAGTTCCTTGTTGGCGAGCCACACCTGGCCGACGATCTCGGCGACGCTCAGGTTGCGATTGAACCCCTGCTGCGCGGTCGAGCAGAACGTGCAATCCATCGCGCAGCCGAGCTGGCTGGAAATGCACAAGGTGCCGCGGCCGGGTTCGGGGATGAACACCATCTCGATGGCCTGGCTGGCATCGATCGGATCGCCCTCCTTCGCCTTGCCGCGCAGCGACTCCATCGACAGCAGCCACTTGCGGGTACCGTCGGCGGACACCTGGGTCATGCGGATCTCGGGCGTGCGGACTTCCGCGACTTCCTTCAGGCGTTCGCGAAAGGACTTCGCGAGATCGGTCATCTGGTCGAAATCGCTTTCCGCGCGTTTGTACAGCCACTTGAGCAACTGGCGGGCGCGGAAAGGTTTCTCGCCCATCTGTGCGATGAACGCTTCCAGCTCGGGCCGGGTCAGGCCGAGCAGATTGGTCTTGGGCGAGGCGGCGTTCATGGCGATGCGGAGAGCCGGGCGGAGGTCGATATGACTGCCGCCCGGCCGATCGGTTCTCAGCGCGTCCGCGGGCAGAGGTCGGCGGCGGCGAAGAAGTACGCGATTTCGACCTTCGCGTTCTCGGCGCTGTCGGAGCCGTGGGCGACGTTTTCCTCGATGCCGCTGGCCAGATCGGCGCGGATCGTGCCCTTGTCGGCCTTCTTCGGGTCGGTGGCGCCCATCAGCTCACGGTTCCTGGCGACGGCGTTCTCGCCTTCGAGCACCTGGACCATGACCGGACCGGAGGTCATGAACTTGACCAGGTCCTTGAAGAAGGGGCGTTCGCGGTGAACGGCATAGAAACCCTCGGCCTGGGCCTGGGTCAGGTGCAGCATACGGGCGCCGACGATCTTCAGACCGGCCTGCTCGAACCGGCGGTAGACCTCGCCGATCACGTTCTTCTGGACACCGTCGGGTTTGACAATCGAAAGAGTGCGTTCGAGCGCCATGGAATCGTCATCCTCTAGGCTGGAAATCAGCCGCTGAAACAATGAATTAGGGCAGCCCCGACAAGGCGGTGCGCGTGGTGGTGAGCAGGGGCCGGATTTGCGCGCGGCGAAGTCTACCCGCCGAGGTGGGAGCGGGCAAGAAAATGAATGGGGACGAGGGGTTAGGCGGCGGCGGCCGCAGGCCGGCGACTGGCGACTGGCGACTGGCTGCTGGCTGCTGGCCAACACAGCAGTCAGCCATTCCTTACTTCTGGCCAGTAACCAGCAGCCAGTCGCCAGTCGCCAGTCGCCAGTCGCCTTCAAACAGTAAAGCTTTCCCCACACCCGCACTCCCCTTTCACATTGGGATTGCGGAAACGGAAGGCCTCGTTGAGGCCCTGCTTCACGAAGTCGACTTGGGTACCGTCGATGAAGCCCAGGCTGTCGCGGTCGACGATCACCTTCACGCCCTGGTCCTCGAACACCACGTCATTCGCACCGAGATCATCGGCGTAGTTGACGACGTAGGCGAACCCCGAGCATCCGGTCTTCTTCACGCCCAGGCGCAGGCCCAGGCCATGACCGCGACGGGTCAGGAAGGTGCGGACACGATCGGCAGCGGCGGTAGTCAGCGAAATGGACATGGCAGTAGCGGGTTGAAACTGTGTCCGGAAGAGTTGAGGGACGAAGCATTCAAGTCAAGTGCGAACGGCATGCCAATCCGGCATGACCTCACGCCTTCATCCTAGCCATGCCGGCGCCAGGCTGCTGCCAACCGGCGCACAGCGTCTTCCAGCGTCAGCAGGTGTCCGCGTTTTTCGGCGGGAACGGCCAGCGCCTCCGCCACTTCGCGCCAGCTCCAGCGTTCCAGCGCATCGACCGACGCGCCGCGCAGACGCTGCGTCAGCCAGGAAGCTGCCGCGATGCAGTGTGGACAGCCGTAAGCCTCGAAGTGCACCGCGGCCAGCGCATTGCCCGCAATACGTGCACTGAAATGGAACTGGGTTCCCTGCGAGCGACTGCCCGCTTCGGCCTCGACGACGTCCGGCGCCGTCGCGAGCCGGCCGGCATTCCGCGGGGCATCGAAATGCTCGACTACCTGCGCGGAATAGATGGTCATCACGCGCGCCGGGCGATCTGTCGCAGTCGCGGGACTTCGCGCTGCACTTCGGCGATCGCGGTATCGATGTCGGCGTCCGTCGTGAAACGGCCCAGACTGAACCGCAGCGAACTCTGGGCTTCCTGATCGGTTCGACCCAGCGCGCGCAGTACGTACGACGCTTCCTCGGAGGCGGACGAACAGGCGGCACCGGCCGACACGGCGAGCCGTCGCAGCGCGAATTGCAGGCTCTCGCCTTCGACGCCGCGAAAGGTCACGTTGAGGATGTTCGCGGCACGCCGTTCGACGTCGCCATTCACGTCGACCTCGCCGACCGCGGCGATGCCCTGCCACAGCCGGTCGCGCTGGGCTCGCATGCGCGCCATGTCGCGATCCATTTCGTTCGTCGCCAGTGAAAACGTCAGTCCCATGCCGACGATCTGGTGAGTAGCGAGCGTGCCGGAACGCAACCCGCCTTCCTGTCCGCCGCCGACCAGCAGCGGTCGCAATCCCAGCGGCGGCGTACGACGCACATACAGCGCGCCCACCCCTTTCGGCCCATGAACCTTGTGGGCGTTGAGCGAGAGCAGATCGACATTCAGCGTCGTCACATCGACCGGCACCTTGCCCACGCTCTGCGCCGCATCGCAGTGAAACAGCACACCGCGCTCGCGACACAGCCTGCCGATCGCGGCGACGTCGTTGATGACGCCGGTCTCGTTGTTCACGTGCATGATCGACACCAGCACCGTGTCGGGCCGCAGCGCTTCCGCCACCTGCTCCGCCTTCACGATGCCGCCGGCATCGGGCTTCAGATACGTGACGGCGAAGCCCTCGCGCTCGAGCTGCTTCAATGCATCGAGCACCGCCTTGTGTTCGGTCTTCGCCGAGACGATGTGCCGGCCGCGATCCGCATGAAAACGCGCCGCGCCCATGATCGCGAAGTTGTCGGACTCGGTCGCACCGGATGTCCAGACGATGCATTCGGGCCGCGCGCCGATCGCAGTCGCCACCTGTGCCCTCGCCCGCTCCACGAGTGCGCGGGCACGGCGCCCGAAGTCGTGACTCATCGACGAGGGATTGCCCTGCACATTGCGCAGACAGTCGATCATGCCATCGACGACGCGCGGATCGACCGGCGTGGTCGCCGCGTTGTCGAGATAGATCGGCAGCTCGAGCATCAGGATTCCTGCTGTCTTGCCGCGTTGCGCGGCCCGGCCGAACGCCGCCGCGCCTGCACCGCCGTCAGCACGCCGCGAAGAATGTTCACTTCGTTCTGATCGAGCTGTGCCCGGTTGAACAGGCGGCGGACGCGCGCCATCAGATGACCGCCGCCGGTGCGGTCCTTGAAATCGATCTCTTCCAGCACCTGTTCGAAATGAACGTAGAACCGCGCCACGTCTTCAGCCGGCGCGAGCGGCACGTCGCGCTCGGGCGGCGGCGGCGCGCCGGGCCGGCTCGCCAGCCACAGTTCGTAGGCAACCACCTGCACTGCCATCGCGAGATTCAGCGAGCTGTAACCGGGTGCCGTGGGAATCGTCATGAGCAAGTTGCAGCGCTCGAGTTCGGCATTGGTGAGACCCGTGCGCTCGGCACCGAAGACGATGGCCGCCGTTTCCGTGCGCGAGGCCTGCACGATCTGCGCACTGCAATCGCGCGGTTCGACGAGTTCCCATGGCAGATGACGCTGACGTGCACTCGTGCCAACGATGAGCCCGCAGTCAGCAATTGCCTCACCGAAGCTGTCGTGCACCTGCGCTGCGCTCAGAACGTCATCTGCACCGGAAGCGCGCGCAATCGCTTCCTGATGCGGAAACAGTGCGGGCTTCACCAGGTGCAGCTCGGTCAATCCCATGTTTTTCATGGCACGCGCCACGGCGCCGATATTGCCGGGATGCTGCGGTTCGACGAGGACGATACGGGTAGGCATGAGTGGTATTCTACCCGCCCTCGAAGCCGCCACGGCTTCCCGCTCTTTGCCATTCCCTGCCCGTCGAGGTTTCCATGCAGCCCCTGCTCAATATCGCCATTCGCGCCGCCCGTCGTGCCGGTGAAATCATCGTCCGCGGCATGAATCGCCTCCATCGCCTCGACGTGCAGCGCAAGGGCCAGAACGATTTCGTGTCCGAGATCGACCTGGCCTCCGAACGCGACATCATCGAAACCATCCGCAAGCACTATCCCGACCACGCCGTACTCGCCGAAGAAAGCGGCGCGAGCGATGGTCGCGGCGGTAGCGACGAATTCGTCTGGATCATCGATCCGCTCGACGGCACCACCAACTTCCTGCACGGCTTTCCGCAGTTCGCGGTATCGATCGCCGTGCAGCGTCGCGGCCGCATCGAACACGGCGTCGTTTACGATCCGCTGCGCCAGGAACTCTTCACCACATCGCGCGGCGAAGGCGCACAGCTCGACGGCCGCAAGATCCGCGTCAGCAGCCACATCGGACTCGAAGGCGCCCTCGTCGGCACGGGCTTTCCGTATCGCCAGAACCTGCACTGGCTCGACAACTACATGGCGATGATGAAAGCCGTGATGCAGCAGACCGCCGGCATTCGCCGACCCGGTTCGGCCGCGCTGGATCTTGCCTACGTGGCCGCGGGCCGACTCGATGCGTTCTGGGAAATCGGCCTCTCGCCCTGGGATACGGCGGCGGGCTCGCTGCTGATCACCGAAGCCGGCGGCATGATCGGCACGCTGAGCGGCGACGAATACAAGCTGCAGCCGAACATCATCGCCGGCACACCCAAAGTGTATACGCCGCTGCTCAGCCTGCTCGGCCCGCACATCCCCGAATCGATGCGTGCCTGAGCCCGACTGTACTGCCTCGCTTTTGCGCAACTGCTCCGCTAGAGTCTGGCGCCTGAGACGCCGGGGAGGAGTCAACGCGTGGATCTGTTCAGAACGAAAATCGTAAGCAACGATCCGCACGTGGATGCCGGGGAACCGGCTGATCCTGCACAACCGGGCGCACAGACGCTCAAGCGCGCACTCACTGCACGACAACTGGTATTGCTGGGCATCGGCGCCGTCATCGGCGCCGGCATTTTCGTGATGACGGGCCAGGCCGCGGCCAATCATGCCGGACCTGCAATCACCCTGAGCTTCGTCATCGCCGGCTTTGCCTGCGCACTCGCCGGTCTCTGCTACGCCGAGTTCTCGTCGATGCTGCCCGTCTCCGGCAGCGCCTATTCCTATGCGTATGCAACGCTCGGTGAACTGGTCGCGTGGTTCATCGGCTGGATGCTGGTGCTGGAATACCTGGTGGCCGTCGCCACCGTCGCCGTCGGCTGGGGCGGTTATTTCAATGGCCTGCTGCAATCGATCAGCGGCTACCTGGGAACATCGATTGCCCTGCCGGATGCGCTGGCCAATGCGCCGCTGCGATACACGCAGCACACGCTGGTGTCGACCGGCGGCATCATCAACATCCCGGCCATCATGATCGTCGTTGCCATCGCCTCGCTCTGCTACCGCGGCATTTCGCAGTCGGCCTTCGTCAATTCCATCATCGTTGCGATCAAGCTCACCGTGATCTTTCTGTTCGTGGTGTTCGCGATCAAGCACGTGAATCCCGACAACTGGCAGCCGTTCATTCCGCCGGCGGAAGGCCCGGGCAAGTTCGGTATGGACGGCGTGATCCGCGGCGCCACCGTCGTGTTCTTTGCCTACATCGGTTTCGATGCGGTCTCGACGGCCGCCTCCGAAGCGAAGAATCCGCAGCGCGACATGCCGATCGGCATCCTGGGATCGCTCATCCTCTGCACGATCGTGTACATCGTGGTGTCGGGCGTGCTGACCGGCATCATGCCGTATCACCTGCTCGGCACGGCCAAGCCCGTCGCCACCGCGCTCGAAACCTATCCCGATCTCACCTGGCTGAAGCTGTTCGTCGAGATCGGTGCCATTGCCGGCCTGAGTTCGGTGATCCTGGTGATGATGATCGGCCAGACGCGCGTGTTCTACGCGATGTCGCGCGACGGGCTGATCGGCAATTTCTTCGGACGCGTCCACCCGCGCTTCCAGACGCCGTACCTGGGCACCATCTTCGTCGGCGCCGTTGCTGCGCTGCTCGCCGGACTGCTGCCGCTCGACGTGCTGGGCGATCTGGTGTCGATGGGCACGCTGCTGGCCTTCGCAACGGTGTGCATCGGCGTCCTGGTCCTGCGCTATACCAAGCCCGATCTGCCGCGTCCGTTCCGCGTGCCGTTCGCCTGGCTCATCTGCCCGCTCGGCGCAGCCGCGTGCCTGTACCTGTTCTTCCGCGCCTTCCTCGACAACTGGCTGTGGATGAGCGTGTGGATCGTCGTGGGCTTCATCATCTACTTCGTGTACAGCCGGCATCACAGCAAGCTGGCGAAGGGATAATTCAGAGAGAAGAAATGATTTCCACGGGGGACACGGGGAACACAGGGTCTCGGAACAGAGAATTTTCTTCTCTTATCCCCGTGCTCCCCGTGTCCCCATTCCTCCCCGTGGAAACTCTTCTTTCTTGATCTCCGGCTCCGTGTCCTACTCTTCCCCCTCGATCTTCTTCCTGAGCTTCACCGGATCGGCTGCAGTCTGCTTGCTGCGCATGCGGATGTTGAGCATCTCGACCGCCACCGAGAAGGCCATCGCGAAGTAGATGTAGCCCTTGGGAATGTGGAATTCGAAACCTTCGCCGATCAGCGCCATGCCGATCAGGATCAGGAAGGACAGCGCCAGCATCTTGATGGTGGGGTGACGATCGACGAAATCGCTGATCGGGCCGGCCAGGAACATCATCATCAGGACGGCCACGATCACTGCGGCAATCATCACTTCGACGTGATCGGCCATGCCGACCGCGGTGATGACCGAGTCGAGCGAGAACACGATGTCGATGACGGCGATCTGCAGGATCACGCTGGTGAAGGTTGCGCGGGCCACACCTTTCTTCTCGTCGTCGCCCTCTTCGTCGCCTTCCAGTCCGTGATGGATCTCCAGCGTGCTCTTGGCGAGCAGGAACAGACCGCCGCCGATCAGGATCACGTCACGCCCGGAAATGCCCATGCCCAGGACGCTGAACAGGTCGGCCGAGAGACTCATCACCCAGGTGATCGACAGCAGCAGCAGGATGCGCGTGATCATCGCCAGCGCCAGGCCGATCGTCCGTCCTCTCGCGCGCTGCGCGGCCGGCAGCCGCCCGACCAGGATGGAAATGAAGATGATGTTGTCGATGCCGAGGACGATCTCGAGCGCGGTCAGCGTGACGAACGCCAGCCAGACCTGCGGATCGGACAACATCTCCATTCAAGTTCTCCAGAAGGATGGATTAAGAGGAGAAGCCGCAAAAGACCGCATAAAAGAAGCAGAAAACGAGTCGGAAGAAATGGCTCTTCCTTGATCTTTCATGCGGTCTTTCGCGGCTCTCGCCTCTTGCTAGGCTGACTGTTCCCGCCGCGAAACCCACACCGAAGCGAGAATGCCCAGCAGCAGGAAGCCGACGATGATCCCCAGCGACAGCGCATGCGGGATCAGCACATGGTGGTGCAGCATCATCTTCACGCCGACGAAGGCGAGGATGGCGATCAGGCTGTACTTGATGTAGCGGAACATGACCATCAGGCCGGCGATGGCGAAGTACAGGGCACGCAGGCCGAGGATGGCGAAGGCATTGGAAGTGAAGACCAGGAACGGATCCTGCGTCACCGCGAAAATGGCGGGAATCGAATCGACCGCGAAGACGACGTCGGCAAAGTCCACCAGCAGCAGCGTCACGAACAGCGGGGTCGCGGCCCGTGCGCCATTCTCCATGGTGAAGAAGCGATCGCCATCGAGGCGGTCCGTGAGCGGATAGACGCGACGGGCGATCTTCACCAGCACGCTGGTCGACGGATCGAACTCGTCATCGCTCTTGAGCATGCGTGCCGCCGACAGCAGCAGGATCGCGCCGAACACGTAGAACATCCAGTCGAACGCGTGAATCAGCGCCGCGCCCGCCGCGATCATGACGCCGCGCAACACGATGGCGCCGACGATGCCCCAGAACAGCACGCGATACTGGTACTGCGCCGGGATCTTCATGAACGTGAAGATCACGGCGATGACGAAGATGTTGTCGACCGACAGCGACCATTCCAGCAGGTAGCCGGTCACGTACTGCAGCCACGCCTCGGCGCCGCTCGTCGCGGTGGATCCGGGATTCCAGCCGAACCAGTGATGCTCGTAGACGCCGTAGACCAGCCCGCCGAACGACATCGCGACGCAGATCCAGACGACGGTCCAGCCGAGCGCCTGACGCACGCTCATGGTGCGCGATTCCCGGTGCAGGACGCTGAGGTCGAGCACCAGGACACCGAGGAAAATCGCGAAGAACCCCGCCCAGACGATCCAGTTCATTGGGCGCGATCCAGGTAACGAGGCGACGGAAGTTCAGGAAGCATCCGGCAGGGCGACGCAGAAATTGCGCACGAACGCCATCGACTCACGGCATCGCATCCACTTCTTTGTCTTTTTCCTGCGGCGGCATGAGGTCGCGTGCCGACAGATTCATGTCGAGTGCCAGCGCGCCGGCGACGTAGATGGACGAGTACGTGCCGACGAGGATGCCGATGGTCAGCGCCCAGGAGAAACCGCGCAGCGTTTCGCCGCCTTCGATCAGCAGCACGACCACGACCAGCAGCGTCGCGCCGCTGGTGATGACGGTGCGCGACAGCGTCTGGTTGATGGATGCATCCATGATCTCTTCGGCCGTGGCCTTGCGCATCGAATGGAAATTCTCGCGCACGCGATCGAACACCACGACGGTATCGTTCAGCGAATAGCCGATGACGGCGAGGATGGCCGCGAGCACGGCGAGATCGAACGTGATGCCGGTGACGGCAAAGAAGCCGAGGATGAGCAGCGGATCGTGCAGGGTCGCGATCACGGCGCTGACGCCCATCTTCCACTGGAAGCGGAACCAGGTGTAGATGCCGATCAGCACGAACGTGAACAGCACGGCCAGGCCGCCCTGATTGGTCAGTTCCTCGCCGACCTGCGGGCCGACGACTTCCGTACGTCGCAGTTCGACGTTCGGATCGACCTTGCGCAGCGCCTCTTCCACGCGCTTGCTGACTTCATTGACGTCCTGGTTCTCCTGCGGCAGCAGCCGCACCAGCAGCGTGCGATCGTCGCCGAAGGTCTGGACCTGCGGATGCGAGTAGTCGAGCCCTTCCACGACGCCGCGCGTCTCTTCGATATTCGCCTTCTGCGGGAAGCCGAACTCCATGACCACGCCGCCGGTGAAGTCGATGCCGAAGTTCAGGCCATGCCAGAACAGCAGGATGACCGACCCGACGCACGCGGCGATCGACACGGCGTACCAGCGACGCCGCGTGTGCATGAAGGGATAGGACGTGACCCGGTGAAAGAATTCCATGACGGCAGCCCTTTAAATCGACAGGTGCGTCAGGCGCGGCCGACGACCCCAGATGAAGTGGACCAGCGCGCGGCTGCCGACGATCGACGTGAACAATGAAGTCAGAATGCCCAGCGTCATGACGATGGCGAAGCTGCGGATCGTGCCGGTACCGAAGGCGAACAGCACGACGCCGGCGATCAGCGTAGTCACGTTCGAGTCGGCGATCGTGGCGAAGGCGCGTTCGAAGCCCGCATTGATCGCCGCCATCGGCGAATTGCCGGCGCGCAGTTCTTCGCGGATACGCTCATAAATAAGAATGTTGGCGTCGACCGCGATACCCAGATGGAACACGACGGCCGCGATACCCGGCAGCGACAGCGATGCCTGCAGCATCGACAGCAGGCCCACCGTCAGGATCAGGTTCGCCGCCAGCACGGCATTCGCCACCCAGCCGAAGGCGCGGTAGTAGATCGCCATGAAGATGAAGGTCAGCACCAAGCCGATCGCCATCGCGCGCAGACCGCGATCGATGTTGTCCTGTCCGAGGCTCGGACCGACGGAACGCTGCTCGACGATGGTCTGCGGCGCCGCCAGCGAGCCGGAGCGCAGCAACAGCGCCAGTTCGCGCGCCTCGTTCGCCTGCAGGCCGGTGATGCGGAAGCGCGAAGACAGCACGCTCTGGATGGTGGCGGCGCTGATGACGCGCTCTTCGGTGCAGACGTCGCCGCGCCGCTGACCTTCGCAGCGCTCATTGGCAGCGAGGTATTTCTTTTCCAGGTACACGACCGCCATGCGCCGGCCGACGTTTTCGCGCGTCGCCTTGAGCATTTCCTGACCGCCGCGGGCGTCGAGCGTCACGTTGACTTCGGGCTGGCCTTCGCCGAAGCCGGACATGGCATCGGCGAGCTGATCGCCGGTGGCGATGATGTCGCGCTTCAGCAGGATCGGCCGGCCATCGGACATCTTGTAGAGCTTCGAGCCGATCGGTACGCGCTTGGTCTGTTCGGCCGCATACGGATCGTTGTTCTCGTCGACCAGCCGGAACTCGACGGTGGCCGTGGCGCCGAGCACGCGGATGGCTTCGTTCGGATCGGACACGCCGGGCAGTTCGACGACGATGCGCTTGATGGCCTGACGCGTGATCACCGGCTCGGAGACGCCGAGTTCATCGACGCGGTTGCGCAGCGTGGTGATGTTCTGCTGCACCGCCTGGTCCTGGCGGCGCTTGATCTCGGCCGGGGTCATGCGCATTTCGATGGTGGCGCCCTCGCCGCCCGTGCGCGAGGTCAGCGTCAGCGAGCCGTCCGGCGCCTTGAGCGCATCCATCGCTGCCTGCAGATCGTTCGCGCTGCGCAGCACGACGCTGACCACGTCGTTTTCGGTGGCCACGCTGACATAGGGAATGCGCTGATCGCGCAGCGTCGCACGCGCGTCGCGGTCGATGCGCTCCATCGCCATCTGCACGGCGCCATCGACGTCCACCTCGTACACGAAGTGCACGCCGCCGCGCAGGTCGAGACCGAGGCTCATGGGCTTGAGGCCCATCTTGCGCAGCAGTTCCGGCGTGCGCGGCACGTTGGCCAGCGCGATCAGGAATTCGCCGGGGGCGTCCTTGGTGATCGCCTCGCGCGCCTGCGCCTGCTGATCCTGGGTCGCAAACCGCAGGACGCCGCGATCCTTTTCGAGATGGGACGTCTCCAGCGGAATGCCGTGGGTCTGCAGGATGCCGCGCAGCTGCTCCATGTCGGCGTCCTGCACGGCCTGCCGGTCATTGCGCGAGAGCTGCAGCGCCGGTCCTTCGCCGTAGAGGTTGGGAATGAAAAACAGGATACCGACCAGCATCACGATGATGACCAGCCAGTACTTCCACTTCGGGAAATGGTACATGCGCGCGATCTCGCAACCGGCCCGCGAAGGGCTCAGGCGCTCTTGAGGGTGCCTTTCGGAAGAACCTGGGAGACCGTGTGGCGCTGCACTTTCACATTGACGCCATCCGCGATCTCGATGGTCAGGAATTGCTCGCTGACGGCGGTGATCCTGCCGAGGATGCCGCCGTTGGTGACGACTTCCGCGCCCACTTCAAGGGCGGCCACCATCTCGCGATGCTCCTTGGCGCGCTTGGTCTGGGGACGGATCAACAGGAAGTAGAAGACGACGAAGATCAGGATCAACGGCAGGAACTGCATGAGGGCACTGCCTTGCGGGGCACCCTGAGCCTGCGCGTGCGCGGTTGAAATCAGCCAATCCATCTAGCGTCCCCTGTAAGGATCTGAAGAGTTGAATGGGACCCGCAGCGGCAGCCCGGCCCAAAGAGCGGCGCATTATACACACGGCTCCCGCGGCCCCTAATCCCGCCTCCCCTCCCCGTGCCCCCGTTTGAGTACACTGCCCGGCCATGGGGTTACCCCGCAGGTCGCTTCAATGCCCACCGGTGAAATTCTCGTCATTCTCCTGCTGATTCTCCTGAATGGGTTCTTCGCGCTGTCGGAAATGGCGCTCGTCTCCGCGAAGCGCACCCGCCTGCAGGCCGCCGCCGAACAGGGACGGTCCGGCGCGAAGTCGGCTCTTGCGTTGACCGAGGACCCCACCACGTTCCTCTCCGCGATCCAGATCGGAATAACCCTGATCGGGATTCTGACGGGCATGTACAGCGGCGCGGCGCTCCAGTCCTGGCTCACGCAGATGCTGACGGGCTATGGCATCGCAATCCCCTACATTGAAATCGACGACGTAGCGTTCGGCATCATCGTGGTACTTGTGACTTTCTTCTCGCTCATCATCGGAGAGCTGGTACCCAAACGCGTTGCGCTGACCCACGCCGAATCACTCGCCATGTTCGTCGCGCCGTTCATGCGCGTGTTCGCAAAGATCATGGCGTATCCGGTGCGCCTGCTGCGGGGCTCGGTCAATCTGGTTCTGAGAATCCTGCCGGTCTCCTCCGCGTCGCAGGCCGCTGTCACCGAAGACGACGTTCGCGCCCTGGTCGCCGAAGGCACGCATGCCGGCGTGTTTCTCGCGTCAGAACGACGCCTGCTCGAAGGCGTGATGGCGCTGGCCGACCGCAAGGTCGGCTCGATCATGATCCCGCGCCAGGACGTCATCTGGCTGGACCTGGAAGAACCGCTGGAAACCCTGTGGCAGCAGGCCAAGGAAAGCGGTCACGCGCGCTTCCTGGTGGCACGCGGCAAGCTCGACAACCTGCTCGGCATGATCTCGCTCGCCGATCTGAGCGAAGTCGTGCATCGCGGCCGGCTCGATGCGGAACGTGACCTGCAGCCGCCGCTGCACATTCCCGATTCGCTGTCGGTGCTGCAGCTGCTCGATCAGTTCCAGAAATCGAGCACGCATCTCGCCATCGTCACCGACGAATACGGCGACATCGAAGGCATCACGACCCCGATCGACATCCTCAAGGCGATTGCCGGCGAGCTGCCCGAACTCGGCAGCCGCGAACGGCCCGAAGTCCTGCAGCGCGCCGACGGCTCATGGCTCGTCGACGGGCATCTGTCGATCGAAGAACTGCAACAGAAACTCGGCCGTCGCGACATGGTCGGCCGCGACTATCACACCGTCGCGGGATTCGTCCTGGCCCGCCTCGGCCGCATTCCCAAGGCCGGCGATACGCTCACCTGGCGCGATCTCAGGATCGAGATCATGGACATGGATGGCGTGCGGATCGACAAGGTGCTGCTGAAAAGCTAGTCCCATGGGGATTCTTACTGTGGGGCCGGCTTCAGCCGGCCTCCTTTTCGGAAGTCAGGCTAAAGCCTGACCTACAGAAACCCCCGTCCTGTCCTTCTCCCTTCGCTGGTGGATCTCCGGCTCGACTCAATCATCTGGCGCTCAACGCCGTTGGAACTAATCCGGCATCGGCTTCTGGTGCTGCTCCAGCCACTCGCGCCACAACGCCAGCGAGACGGCGAGCAGCACCGGACCGATGAACAGTCCCACCAGGCCGAAGGCCAGCACGCCGCCGAGCACGCCGAACACGACCAGCAGGAATGGCATGCGCGTCGCATTCGAGATGACCAGCGGCCGTACGATGTTGTCGACCCAGCTCACCAGCACCAGGCCCCACAGCATCAGGCCGACGCCGGGCCAGACATGGCCGCTGACGATCAGCCAGATCGACATCGATCCCCAGACCATCGGCGCGCCGAACGGAATCAGCGCGATGAGCACCGTGACGGCGCCCATCAGCACCGGCGCCTTGATGCCGAAAATGGCATACCCGATACCGGCCACGACACCCTGCGCCAGCGCACCGAGCATGAGTGCGTACACGACCGCCTGCGTCGTCGAACCGACGGCATCGAGATAGTCGCGTACGGTCGGCCCGAGAATGCCCTCGAGAATGGATCGCGCCTCGTGCAGCAATCGCGGACCGTCGCGCAACAGAAAGAACATCGACAGCACCGCAAAGAACAGCTTGGCAACGTTGCGGCCGACACCGCCGATGACGCGCGTGACTTCGAGCTGCGACTCTTCCATCACCAGCATGAAGCGCTGCCCCAGCGCCTTGGGATCGGCCGACATCTGCTGCAACGTGTCCTGCAGCACCTGCCCGACCCAGGGCAGATCGCGAATCGCGTCGGGTAGCGTCGGCTTCGACGCCAGGAAATTCTGCACCGTCGAGTAAGCGCCGATGGCTTCGACACGCAGCATCAGGATCAGCCAGGCGATCGGCACGACGATGGCCATCGTCACGATCAGCGTGGTGATGAGCGACGCCAGCCCGACACGCCCACGGCACCAGCGGATGATGCGCTGATGCATGGGCCAGCTCACGTACGCCAGGATCGCGCCCCAGATCAGCGGCACGATGAAGGGCTGCAGCACGGTGAACGTCAGCAGTACGATGCCCAGCACCAGGCCGGACACCAGCACGCGACGGAACCAGGGAGCGGTAGGCAGATCGGCCAGCATCAGCGGTCCTCGACGGCTTCGACAGCCGCAGCGGCGCTACGCCGCGCATGAAACTCGCGAGCGAATTCGTCGAAGCGCGCCTCTTCGATGGCGTCGCGGATCGATTGCATCAGCGAGAGATAGTAGTAGAGGTTGTGGATCGTCCCGAGGCGGGCGGCCAGGATCTCGCCGCAGCGATCGAGATGCCGCAGGTACGAGCGCGAATAATTCGCACACGTATAGCAGCCGCAGGATTCATCGAGCGGACGCGTATCGGTTTCGTACCGGGCATTGCGGATCCGCACGACGCCGTGGGTGGTGAACAGATGACCGTTGCGCGCATTGCGCGTCGGCATCACGCAATCGAACATGTCGATGCCGCGTCGCACGCATTCGACCAGGTCTTCTGGCGTGCCCACGCCCATCAGGTAGCGCGGTCGATCGACTGGCAATGACGACTCGATCGTGTCGAGCACGCGTTCGCGTTCGGCCTTTGGTTCGCCGACCGCCAGGCCGCCGATCGCATAACCATCGAAGCCGATCTGCGTCAGCCCCGCGATCGATTCCAGTCGCAGGCTGTCGTACATGCCGCCCTGCACGATGCCGAACAGCGAATGCGGATTCTCCAGGCGATCGAACTCCGCGCGGCTGCGCGCCGCCCAGCGCAATGACAATTCCATCGAACGCCGCGCTTCGCTTTCCGTCGCCGGATACGGCGTGCATTCGTCGAAGATCATGACGACGTCGGAATCGAGATCGCGCTGCACCTGCATCGAGCGCTCCGGCGTCAGCAGGATGGGATCGCCATTCACGGGCGAGCGGAAATGCGCGCCCTCCTCCGTGATCTTGCGCATCGCCGCGAGACTGAAGACCTGGAAACCGCCCGAGTCCGTGAGGATCGGACCCTGCCAGTGCATGAAGCGATGCAATCCGCCGTGCGCCCGCATCACGTCCATGCCCGGCCGCAGCATGAGATGAAAGGTGTTGCCGAGAATGATCTGCGCGCCCAACCCCGAGAGTTCCTCGGGCGTCATCGCTTTCACGGTGCCGTACGTGCCCACCGGCATGAACACCGGCGTCTCGACGGCGCCGCGCGGAAACGTGAGCCGTCCGCGACGCGCCCGCCCGTCGCGCTTCAACAGATCGAACCTGAGACTCAAGCGGCGCGCTCCAGGAACATCGCATCGCCGTAGCTGAAAAAACGATAGCGCTGGGCGACCGCATGTCGATAGGCGTTCATGACGGCATCGTACCCGCCGAAGGCACACACCAGCATCAACAATGTGGATTCGGGCAGGTGGAAGTTGGTGAGCAATGCGTCCACCGCGTTGAAGCGATAGCCGGGACGGATGAAAAGCTGGGTCTCCCCCGAAAACGGCAGCAACGAACCGCCCTGTGCGGCGGATTCCAGGCTGCGCACGACAGTGGTTCCGACCGCAATGACCCGTCCGCCGTCGGCCCGCGCCCGCGCGACGGCTTCGCAGACTTCCTCGCTCACCTGCACACGCTCGCGATGCATCTTGTGCCGGTCGAGATCGTCGACCCGGATCGGCTGGAACGTACCGGCGCCGACGTGCAAGGTGACATACGCCGCTCGCGCGCCGACTTCGGCACAGCGCGCGACGATGGCGTCATCGAAATGCAGTCCCGCGGTCGGCGCGGCCACGGCGCCCGATTCGCGCGCGTAGATGGTCTGGTAGCGCGTCGCGTCGTCGGCTTCGGTGGATCGCTCTATATAAGGTGGCAGCGGCATCGAACCGTGCCGTTCGAAAAACCCGAGCGGATCGACGTTGAGTTCCAGTTCGAACAGGTCGTCGCGTCGAGCGACGAACCGCGCTTCGGCGCCGTCCTGCAACAGCACCGGCACTTCGGCGCGCAGCGCCTTGCTCGCATGCACGTGCGCGAGAATGCGTCGACCGTCGAGAATGCGTTCGAGCAGGATTTCCACCTGCCCGCCGGTCGGCTTGACCCCGAAGACGCGCGCCGGGATGACCCGGGTGTCATTGAATATGAGCAGATCGTTGGCCCGCAGCAGCCCCGGGAAGTCGGTGAACTGCAGGTCCTCGCAGCGCGCGTCGCGGGCAAGACGCAGCAGACGGCTGCCGGAGCGCTGCGCGGGCGGGCGCTGGGCAATCAGCTCCGCGGGAAGATCGTAGGCAAAGTCGGCGCGCCGCATGGGGCGCGCACGGTAACAGTCCGGCCGACGGCGCGAAAGTCGGACTACACCGCCTCGTCGCGGGGTTTGCCGATCCGGATTTCGCGACGCATCGCGGGCGCCTCCACCGCTGGTACCGGCGCGATGGCCGGCACCGGGATGAGGACATCCGCAGGCGGTGCGACACGCGAGCCCCGTAGCTGAGCGTCCTCGGGAATGGTCACGTCGAACGTAATGCGTTTCTTCATGCGCAGCACATTGAGCTTGAGCTTCTCGCCCGCTTCGTACGACGTCAGGATCTGCAATGCATGCGACGGACTCGAAGGCACGCGGCCGTCGATGTCGAGAATGACGTCGCCCTCTTCCAGCTTGAGGCGCGTGTCGCTCGGTGCGCGCACGACCAGCAGGCCTTTCTCGGTGCCGAAGTACTGACCGAGCTTCGGCGTCAGCGGGACGAGTTCGGCCTGACCGAAGAGACTGTCGGCGCGCCTGAACGCGAAGGGCGGCCATGCACCCGCGAACCGGCCCGGAGCCATGGGCTCGGCCATCTGGAAATTGAACAGCCTGTTGGACGGCGCTTTCGCCACGACGATCGATGTCGCTGGCTTGCCGTCGCGCAGGTATTTCACCGTGACTTTTTCGTCGGGATTCAATCCGAGCACGGCGGCGCGCACCTTCTCACCCGGCCCCTGATCGCCCGTACGCTTCATGGGCTTGCCGTTGATCTCCATCAGGATGTCGCCCGCACGCAATCCCGCCTCCGCCGCACCGCCGCCCGGACTGACGCTGAGCACTTCGGCGCCGTCGTCACGCGTATCGCCACGTCCAACGGGCACAACGAGACCCAGCACGGCCTTCGGAAACACCCGCGCCAGATGCTTCTCCACATCGCCCGTCTTCGACATGCTGAGGTTCGCGACTTCGCGCGCTGCTTCATCGAGCCGCCGCTGCGCAGCTTCCAGCTTCTGCCGGTTCTCGGCACGCGCCCTGTCGGCCGCATCGTCATCGCTCGCAGCCTGGGCTGCGCAGGCGAGCAGGACGCAGGACACTGCTGCAAGCCATCCGCGCGTCGGCCACACCGCTGTTTTCTTCATGATCGGATCTCCGCAAGTCATGATTCGATTCAGAACGACATCGGCGCGCCCTCCGCGTAGCGCACCTTCACCAGTGAATCCATCAGATCGACCCGCTCGCGCCACAACTGCGTCTCGCGCACGTCGTCGAGATCGGTGTCGTAGGACAGCTGCTGGTCGAGCCATTGCACGCGCGCCTCGATCGTGTCGAGGGTGGCCGCGAGCGCCACTCGCTCCACGACAGGCCGCTCGGGCAGGTACTGCAGCATCTGGTCGAGTTCCTGCGATTGCGCCACCAGTTGCTCGAGCGAAATCGACGCAGGTTTCGCGGGCGCGGACGGCGTCTGCAATTGCACGGCCGGCAACGGCTCGTCAGGCGCACGAACCTCGCGAACGATGAGTCCACTCGCCACCGCCACGACGATCGCCGCCGCAATGGCCCACGACACGCGGCTGCGGCGCTGTATTTCCGGCACGGAAACGCGATCCGCAATCCGCTGCCACGCATCTGCAGGCGGCTCGATAGCCGGCAACGACTGCAATCGCTGCTGCACACGCTCCAGGCGCGCGAGCTCCGCGGAACATTCCGCACACTGTTCGACGTGACGCGCGATCGGCGCATCAACAGGCGCTCCGTCGCGCAGGCTCAGCAGCTGGTGGATAGCGGCGTGCATTGCAGACTCCCGTCCTGCGATTTCGGCAGGCCCGGATCGAGCAGCCCGCGCAGGCGCATGTGAGCGCGGGCGAGCTGCGACTTGGAAAAACCGGTGGATCGTCCGAGCATCCGGGCGATCTCGTGGTGCTTGTAACCTTCGACGTCGTGCAGCAGCACGACCGTGCGTGAGAGCGCCGGCAACGTCGCGAGCGCGCGCTCCAGATCTGCCGCGGCCGCCTGCGCATCCGGTCGCGGCGCCGGATCGATCGGCACGAACGAGTTCGCATCATCTTCGCTGGCATCCGCATCGATCCAGAACAGACTGCGGTGCCACGGCGAGCGCAGATGCATCAGGCACTTGTTGACCGCGATGGTCCGCACCCATCCTGCAAAAGCACCTTCGCCCGTGTAGCTGCCGATGCTGCGCAGGACTTCGACGAACACGTCCTGGAAGATGTCGTCGGCCGTCGCAGCGTTCGGAATCAGACGGCGTATCAGCGAATAGACCGGCCGGCTGCAATGCCTGTAGATGAACTCATGCGCTGCCGCGTCACCATCGACGGCGGCGCGGATCGTCTCCGGCGAAATCTGCGTTCCCTGGAACTGCGTCATCGTGCGCGTATAGATGCGACACGCGAAGAAAAGGTCGCAGCCGCGGCAAAGAAAATTGGCTAGCGCCTTACGGCCTCCTTATACTGCGCCCCGTCGTTGCGGATCGGACCGGCATTCCCCAGCCAAGGTCCCGATTCTCCTGAGGAAACTGCCTGGTTTCCCGACGCGAAGAATGCAGGTTGCACGTGTGCCGGTATGGCGGAACTGGTAGACGCGACGGACTCAAAATCCGTTTCTGGCAACAGAGTGTGGGTTCGATTCCCTCTACCGGCACCAAGCCACCTGCCGCGGACATCCGCAGTCTTCCATCGATGACCCGCACGCACTCGCGTGCATCTTTGTAGATGCGAATCACTCTTATTTGCTAGATTGCGCGCCCCCTGAAACCGGGCGGCCCCGTGGACACGGCCCGGTTCCAGCGTATCTGGCCCATTGCGGAGTGAGATTGCATGCAGATGAAGTCGGTTTTGCTGTCATTCGGCCTGGCATTCGGCGCGAGTTCACTCGCGCTTGCGCAATCCCCCGACGACGATTCACGGAAAACGGATGTACTGCCCAAAGTGCGGGTGGAAGCCACCGAAGACGACGTGAGCGAACCCTACGCCGGCGGACAGGTCGCACGCGGCGCAGAACTCGGTCTGCTGGGCAGCCGCGACATTTTCGAAACACCCTTCAATGTCACGAGCTTCACCGCGCAGGCCATGGCCGATCAGCAGGTCACGCGCGTGGCGGACATCATCAAGCGCGATCCGTCCGTTCAGGTGGTGCACAGCCCGTCGAGTTTCGACCAGGGCTTCCTGATTCGCGGCCTGCGTACGACCGTCGCCAGTTCCAGCTTCGATGGCGGCCCGGGCGTGCTGCCTTCCTATGCCGGCAACTCCTCGGTCGGCATCGAGCGGGTCGAAGTGATCAAGGGCGCAAACACCCTGCTCTCCGGCGTCAGTCTGTCCGGTCTGTCGATCGGCGGCGCGCTGAATCTCGTACCAAAGCGCGCCACCGATACGCCCGTCACTTCGCTGACGACGCAGTACGACTCGCACTCGCAGTACGGAATCTCCGGCGATCTCGGCCGACGCTTCGGCAGCGCCGATCAGTTCGGCATGCGCGTCAATGCCTTCGCCCAGGAAGGCGAGACCGCGATCGATGATGCGAACGAAGATCGTCACACGGTACCCGGCGCGCCCGACTCCCCCCCCGCCCGCGCCCGCCTCTTTCTGGATCTGGGCGAAGACAGCTACGAGACCCGGGGATTGCCGACGGCCGCAGGAATCGACGGCGACTTCCCGCTACCGAAGAATCCCCGTCTCGGCAGCAACTTTGCACAGCCGTTCACGTTCTCCGACCAGCGCCTGCGTTACGTGGTGGCCAGAGGGGAATACGACATCAATGAGCACCTGACGCTGCGCGCTTCGGCGAACCGCGCGCACTCGGAAGCCAGGGCGCTGCTCTCCTTCGGCGTCATCACCGATGCCGACGGCACGCTCGATGAGTACTTCCAGAACTACGTCGCCGTCGACGATACCTACGCATTCACGGCAGGGCTGACCGCACGCTTCACCACCGGGCCGATCGAACACGAACTGGTCTTCAGCGCCGTGCAGGCCAAGGGACGCAACGCCCAGTACGGCATCTACGATGGCGCGGAGGGCAGCGTCGCTCCCGTGCATTCCAACCTGTACGACCCGGCGCGTCCGCCGCCGCCCACCGATCTGTTCTTCATGGACTATGACGACGCGGACGGCCCGCTGAATCAGGGATTCAGGAACGAAAATCCGACGATAGCGCTCGCCGACACGCTCGCGATGCTCGAGGATCGCCTGCAACTCACGCTGGGCGTGCGTCAGCAGCGCATCTCCTGGGGTTACTTCGACGCTTCGCTGGGCGGCGCCTACGTCGAAGCCTACGACGACAAGGCCTACACGCCGGCCGCGGCCGTGCTGTTCAAGCCATACGATCGTGTCTCGATCTACGGCAACTACATCGAATCGCTCGAAAGCGGCCCCAGCGCACCCGACGAGGCCATCAATCGCGGCGAGATCTTTTCTCCGAGCCGCAACTGGCAGACCGAGGCCGGCGTGAAAGTGGACTGGGGACAGTTCGGCGCCACGGCGGACGTCTTCCAGATCGTCAGACCCAGCGGCCTGCTGGATCCGGTCACGCACGTCTTTTCGGTGAACGGCAAGCAGCGCAACCGCGGCATGGAAGTCAACGTCTTCGGCGAACTCGCCGGCATCGTTCGATTGAATGGCGGCGTGCAGTATCTCGAGCCCAAGCTGATCGATACCCAGGATGGCACGTTCGATGGCAATGAAGCGCCGGGCGTGGCGCGGCTCTCGATCGCACTGTCGGCAGAAGCCGATGTTCCCGCGGTTTCCGGGCTGACGGTGACGGGCGATGTCTCGCGTCGCGGATCGACCTACGTCGACGACGCCAATACGCGCAAGGCGCCTGGGTTCACGCTCGTCGACGTCGGCCTTCGCTACGCGTTCCATCTGTGGGACAGGCCCGCCGTGCTTCGCGGCGGCGTCAACAATGTCTTCAATGAAGACGGCGGGACGCTGGACAACTTCTTTCTCATGACGCCACGAACCTACCAGCTGTCCGCCAGCATGGACTTCTGACGCGCATCCGATCGGCATGACGCGTTCGCTGTGGGTGCTGCTGCATCGATGGGCCGGCCTGTCGATGGCAGCGTTCCTGATCGTGGTCGGATTGAGCGGTGCCGTACTCGCCTTCTATGGCGATCTGGACGGCTACTTCGCCGCTGAGCTGCATCGGCTGCCAGCGGCGAGGCCCGGCGCGGAACCGCTCGATCCGTTTTCGTTGCGGGCGATGGTGGCGGCCAGCCGTCCCGAGGCCGCCATCGATTTCGTGAGCCTCGACCCGCCCGATCCGCGTTCCGCACTTCGCTTCCGCGTCGAGGGCAAGATCGATCCCGCGACCGGCGAGTCTGCGGCCCTGCCGTACACGGAGTTCTACGTGAATCCGATGACGGGGGACGTCACCGGAGACCGACGCTTCGGCGATCTCTCGCAGGGCATGAAGAACCTGATGCCCTTCATCCTGGATCTGCACACTTCGCTGGTGGCGGGCGTCGTCGGACAGTACGCGCTCGGAATCATTGCGCTGCTGTGGACGGTGGATTGTTTCGTCGGCGCGTATCTCACCCTGCCCCGCGCCCGCCCGTTCTTCGGGAAATGGGCAATTGCATGGCAGGTGAAACCCAGGCGGCTCAACTACGACCTGCATCGCGCCGGCGGACTCTGGCTATGGATAGCGCTGTTCGTCTTCGCGTGGTCGAGCGTCTACTTCAACCTGAACTCTCTCTACACCCCAGTCACGCAGTTCCTGTTCGGCATGCGCGACGACGTGTATTCCACCGCGCTGCCGCAGGCTGCGGAGAAGATTCAGCTGGAACCAGGAATCGACTGGCGCGAAGCCCATCGCCTTCTCGAACCGATGGCACTGACCGAGAGCGCGCGACATGGCGTCGAGATACAGCGCGAGAACTGGCTGAGCTATGACCCGCGCACCGTCGCCTACCTCTACTCCGTGATGGTCAACGATGCGCGCGCCGCGACGGGCGAGGACCGCGAACTGATCGTCTCGATGGATGCCAACACGGGACGATTGCACGGCGCGTCGCTGCAGCAAGTCGAAAAGCCGGGCGATGTGATCACGCGCTGGCTCGGCATGCTGCACGTGGCCGGCATCTGGGGCCTGCCCTATCGGATCTTTGTGTTCATCACCGGACTGATGATCGTGGTGCTCAGCGTTACGGGCGTGGTCATCTGGTGGCGAAAGCGCCGGGCCTCCTCTTCCTCTTCTTCCAGGAGACAAGGCGGCAAATCCTGTCCGCAGTTCAATTGCAGATAGGAATGATTTGTATTACCTTTTCGCCGTGTCGTCCCGCAAGTCTTCTCCTCTCTCGCTCGCATTTCAGCTGGCATTCGTGCTGCTGGCTGTGGTCGGCGTGTGCCGTGCGGAACCAACTTTCGCGGATGCGTCCGCACCGGCCACGTTCTCGGCGTTGTTCTCTGTCGATTCGAGGGGTTCGCAGCGCGAGGAAAAGCCGTCTCGCACCGACAAGGTCTGCAAGCAGCGCATCCGCGAGTTCGCCAGCGTGCTCGCAGCGCCCGTCGATGACACACCCGCGCCTGCATCGAACACCTGCGACTGGTCGAACCTCGCAGGCTTCGCGTTCATCGATTCCTGTCTATCGACTCCCCTCGCGGCTCCCGGCTGCGATGTCCGCGTCGATCGCAGCCCCCGCCTGCAGCTGAAGCTGCAGCTCGGCCAGGCTCCTTGACCGCACTTCCGCGCTGATCCAGCACCTCGGACGCATGCCGGCTCGGCCGCGCGTGCCTCCGGTGCGTGCGCTCATCTTTCCCGTTCATCTCCGCCCCTATAAATCGAGGCCATTTGTCATGTCCGCGTTTGTTTCGTTGTGCCAGACCGTCATCCGCAAGCCCGTCCACGCCGCCGTGGTTCTCACACTCGCCGCTGCCGCCGCACGCGCCGAGGATTCCACCATCGTCGAAGAAGTAGTCGTGACCGCCGCCGGCTTCGAACAGAAGATCGTCGATGCGCCCGCGAGCATCAGCGTCGTGTCCGCCGAGGAACTGCATAAGCGTCCCTACATCACGCTGATCGACGCGGTGCGGGACCTGGAAGGCGTGGACGTCGGCGAGACTGCCGACAAGACCGGACAGCGCACCATCAGCATTCGCGGCATGGGTTCGGACTACACGCTGATCCTCATCGACGGCAAGCGCCAGAACAATCATGGCGACATCTACCCCAACAGCTTCGGCGGCAACCAGTTCAATCACATTCCGCCGCTCGACGCGATCGAACGCATCGAGGTGATCCGCGGCCCGGCCTCGACGCTCTATGGCGCCGATGCCCTCGGCGGCGTGATCAACATCATCACGAAGAAGGTGTCCGAGCGCTGGCAGGCTTCGGCAACGGTCGGGCACTCGCTGCAGGAGAACGATGCATTCGGCGCCGATACGACGTACGACCTCACGGTGTCCGGCCCGCTGATCCGCGACGTGCTCGGCCTCTCGCTGCGCGGCTCGCGCTACGAGCGCGATGCCTCGCTGCCCGAGTACGAGATCATCACCGACCCGTCCGGTCAGCCGCACGAACGCGTGCTGGGTTTCGGCGGCGGCGGCAAGACCACCGACAACCTCAACGAATACTACGGCGCGACGCTGAACTGGAAGATCTCGGAACGGCAGGACGTCAGCCTGGATTTCGATACCTCCGAGCAGGTCTACGACAACACGCCGTTCACCAACAATCTCGGCACGACCGCGTACCCGCTCGGCACCGTCGACAACTTGGGCGAACTGTGGCGCGCGCAGCCGCGGGCGGGATATGCATCGGACCAGAAATTCACCCGCGACCAGTGGTCCGTGACTCACCGCGGTGACTGGGGATTCGGCAGCAGCTTCGTTTCGCTCGCGCACATCGACACCGGCAACCACGGGCGCACGCTCCCGCTCACTGCAACCGAACGTCTGCTGCATACGCAGATCTTCCAGGGCACCGGCGCCTACGCCGGCCTGTCGCAGGCACAGCGACGCGCCATCATGGAAGAGACGTTCCTGCCGCGTCCGAAGCGCACGATGGAAAGCACGCAGTACACGCTCGACGCCAAGCTCGACTTCCTGCTGGAAGGGTTCGGCGGACGCCATCACCTGGTGACCGGCGGCCAGTACATCGACGGTGAACTCGAGGACGGCGTGTTCGGCATGGAAGGCGGCAGCGAAGGCGCCGGCACCGTGCAGGAACACCAGATGTACTCGCTGTTCGTGGAAGACAACTGGACGCCGGTCGATCCGCTCACCGTCACCGCCGGCGTTCGCTATGACGATCACAAAGTGTTCGGCGACCATGTGAGCCCGCGCGTCTACGCGGTCTACACCATCAACCCGAACTGGAGCATCAAGGGCGGCGTTGCCAGCGGCTTCAAGACGCCGAAGACCACGGACCTGTACAACGGCATCACCGGATTCGGCGCCCAGGGCACCTCACCCTTCGTGGGCAATCCGGACCTCGTGCCCGAAACGAGCGTGAACACGGAAGTGGCGCTCTACTGGACCGCCGACGGCGGCGTACACAATTTCAACGTCACGTACTTCCGCAACGACTTCAAGGACAAGATCGCGCGCGGCGAAACGAATCAGAGCTGCGAGGCGACCGGCGGCGTGCGTCCCTGCGCCAACCTGGGCGCCTACGGCGACCTCGGCTACACGACCTACGCGCAGAACATCAACATCGACGAAGCCGAGATCCGCGGCGTCGAAGTGGCCGGCCGCTACCGGATTCTCGACCCGCTGTCGCTGCGCGCCAACTACACCTACACCGACAGCGAACAGACCAGCGGACCGCAGACCGGTCTGCCTCTGACCAACACCGCCAAGCACATGGGGAACGCGACGCTGGACTGGTCGATCACCGCCGCCTTCAGCACGCAACTGATCTGGGAGGCACGATCGAAGCGCTACCGGGGCAGCGTGGACAGCGAGGGCAATCCGCTTTACTACAAGGACTACGAAGTTCTTCACCTGGGCGCGCAGTACCGCTTCAGCGATCACGTCTCGGTGAACGCGCGCGTCAACAACCTGCTCGATGAAGACTTCACCTCATTCCAGACCACCTGGACGGAGAGTGGCAACGGCATCTGGGCCCCCACATTCCTCGACGACTACAACAACAAGGACAAGGCGCGGAACTACTGGTTGAGCCTGAGCCTGGCGTTCTGAGCCGTGCCACACCGGTGACCGTCCTGATCGGGCTGCATGTTTTCCGGCTAGAATGCCGGCGGTCACCGGTGTGAGGCACAACCATGGTATCGATCAAGGATGTCGCGAAAATCGCTGGCGTTTCGATCGCCACCGTTTCGCGCACGATCAACAACAAGGATCGGGTCAACGAAGAAACCCGCGAACGTGTGCGCCGCGCCATCGAGTCGACGGGTTTCTCGCCGAACACGCTGGCGCAGAATTTCCGGCGCGGCCGCACCAACTTCATCATGGTGGTGCTGCCCTCCATCGGCGATCCCTTCTTCGCCGGCGTGGTCAAGGGCATCCAGTCGATCGCGCAGCAGAAGGGCTACAACGTGCTCTTCAGCGAGACCAAGATGAACTCCGACGAGTTCACCAGCATGCTCGTGTCCCGCCAGGCCGACGGCTTGATCCTGCTGGCCACGGTGCCGCCGGCCGGTGTCGAGATCCTGAGCCGCGAACGCCATCGCGCCCTGCCGATCGTCATCGCCTGCGAAGCGATTCAGCCGGAGATGCGTCATCTGCCGAGCGTTCACATCGACAACGTCGCCGCCGCCAAGGAGGCGACGCGCTTCCTCATCTCGCACGGCCACGAGCGCATTGCATTCATCTCGGGCACGAACACGTCGCTGCTGACGAAGGACCGCGAGGCCGGCTATCGCGCTGCCATGAAGGCCGCGAAGCTGCCGATCCAGGACGGCTGGGTGCTCGAAGGCAAGCTGACGATCGACGGCGCGATCAAGGCAACCCGCAACCTCCTGCATCACGCCTCGAAGCCGACCGCCATCCTGTGCGCCAACGACGACATGGCGATCGGCGCATTGCACGAGATCCGCTCGACCGGCCTGTCGGTACCGGACGATATATCCGTCGTCGGCTTCGACGACATCCGCTATTCGCAGGTCGTCAATCCACCGCTCACCACCGTGCGACAGCCCGCCGAAGAGATCGGCGAGAAGGCGATGTATCGCATCTGTCACGCCATCGAAGAAGGCGTGACACTGACCGCCGAACCTGAACTGGTGCCGCACGAACTGGTCATTCGTCGTTCGGTGGCGCGGCGTAATTGACCTTCTTGCTTGTGCTTGCTGTGGGGCCGGCTTCAGCCGGCCTGCTGAGGAGTCAGGCTGAAGCCTGACCTACAGGAAGAATCCCCCCTACCGCAGCAGATACTGATTCAGCAGATTCTCGTACCGCTCCTGCTTGCCGCTCGTCAGCGCAGGCTCGCCGTGCTCGGCGGCCAGATTGCGCAGCGCTTCCAGGCTCAGCTCGCCGCGCTCGAACGCCACTCCCGCCACCGAATCGAAGCTCGCATAACGTTGCCTGCGATCCGCGGCCAGCGGCGATTTCGTCAGCAATGCGTGCGCCACTTCCAGTCCGCGCGCAAATCCATCCATGCCGCCGATGTGGCCGATGAACAGATCCTCCATGTCGACGGACTCGCGCCGCGCCTTGGCATCGAAGTTCAATCCGCCTGGCGCCAGGCCGCCCTGCTCCAGCACGACGAGCATCGCGGTCGTCGTGTCGTAGAGATCGACCGGAAACTGGTCCGTATCCCAGCCGTTCTGCACATCGCCGCGATTGGCGTCGATGCTGCCGAGCAGCCGCGCGTTGGCGCTGACCTGCAGTTCATGCGCGAAGGTGTGACCCGCCAGCGTCGCGTGATTCGCTTCGATGTTGAGGCTGAAGTCGCTGTCGAGTCCGTACTGGCGCAGAAAGCCGATGACGCTGGCCGCATCGAAGTCGTACTGATGCTTCATCGGCTCCATGGGCTTCGGCTCGATCAGGAAGCGTCCCTTGAAACCGATGCGCCGGCCGTAGTCGCGCGCGGCTGCCAGGAATTTCGCCATGTGATCGAGTTCGCGCGCAGTGTCCGTGTTCAGGAGCGTCGAGTAACCCTCGCGCCCGCCCCAGAACACATAGTTCTCGCCGCCGAGCGCCACGGTGGCATCGAGCGCGGCCTTCACTTGCGCAGCAGCGTGGGTCAGCACGGCGAAGTCCGGATTCGTGGCAGCACCGCACATGTAGCGCGGATGCGAGAACAGGTTGGCAGTGCCCCAGAGCAGGCGCACACCGGTCTGCTGCTGCAGACGCGCGGCGCGTTCCACCATCCTGGCGAGATTGCGCTCCGAGTCCGCGACCGTTTCGCCGGCGGGCGCCATGTCGCGATCGTGAAAGCAGTAGTAAGGCACGCCCAGCTTGGTGAACATCTCGAACGCCGCGTCCATGCGCAGCGTCGCCGCGTCCATCGGATCGACAGCGCGATCCCAGCCGAAGACGCGCGTGCCCACGCCGAATGGATCGGCGCCCGCGCCCGTGAAGGTGTGCCAGTAGCACACGGCGAAGCGCAGATGCTCGCGCATGGTCCGATCGCCGATGCGGCGGTCGGCGTCGTAGTACTTGAAGGCCAGCGGGTTGTCGGACTGCGGCCCCTCGAAGGGAATGCGGCCGATCCCCGGGAAGAACTCGATGTCGCCGCAGTAGTAGTCAGCGCTCATGGGCTACGCTCCTGTTGAATGTAGTAGGGACGCAGCCGTGCCAGATGATCCTGGTAGCTGCCGTAGAAACCTTCGTAGCGGCGCACGTTCTCGGCGTTGGGTTCGCAGCACAGCTCGTCGTCGACGGCCAGATGTTCGTCGACGAGATCCGCGAGCGACCCGGCGCTGCCACGCGCCTGCACAGAGGCATTCGCCGCCTGCAATGCCGCGCCGAGTGCGGCGCTCTCGCGATCACGCAGGCCGACGACGGGAATCGCAAAGACATCCGCGATCATCTGTCGCCACACTGCGCTCGCCGCGCCGCCACCGGTCACGCACACCGCATCGAAGCGCAGATCGAGCTCGCGGAAAATGTCGAGACCATGGCGCAGCGCGAAGGTCGCGCCTTCCATCGCGGAGCGCAGCAGGTTCGCGGGTGTCGCGTTATGAACGTCGAGTCCGATCATCGCGGCCTTGGCGCGCGGCAGGTTCGGCGTACGTTCGCCGTTGTAGAACGGCAGCGTGACGATGCCGCCGGCGCCGGCGGCGGTATCGCCGAGCAGCCGATCCGCATCGGCGACAGCGATGCCGGCGAGCTTGCGAATCTGTTCCGTCGCCACCGTGCAGTTCATCGTGCAGATGAGCGGCAGCCAGCCGTCCGTCGATGAACAGAACGCGGCGACACGGCCCTGGGGATCGACGATCGGGCGCGACGAATACGCAAACAACGTTCCCGACGTTCCGAGGCTGACGGTCAGCCGACCCTCGCGAATCGCACGGGTGCCGATCGCCGCCATCATGTTGTCGCCGCCGCCGACGGACACCACCGCTGTGCGCGGCAGATCCAGTTCATCGGCAATGTTCGCCGCCAGCGGCACCACCTTGCTGCTATCCAGGATCTCCGGCAGGCACGCCGAGAGATCGCGCTGCGCATCGATGGCGGCAAGCATCGGCGCGCTCCACTGCCGCGAGCGGACGTCGAACCATCCGGTGCCGGACGCATCGCCGCATTCCGTGAAACGTTCGCCGGTGAGAAAGAAATTGATGTAGTCGTGCGGCAGCAGGATCGTTGCGAGCCGCGCGTAGGCTTCGGGCTCGGACCGCGCGAGCCATCGAACCTTGGATGCGGTGTAGCCCGGCAGGATGGGATTGCCGGCGATCTCGATGCAGCGCCGTTCGCCGCCGGCGCGCGCGGTGATCTCTTCGCACTCGGCGACCGTCGAGGTGTCGCACCACAATTTGACGGCGCTCAGTACCCTGCCCTCCCGGTCCAGCGGCACGAACCCATGCTGCTGACCGGAGACGCCCAGCGCGATCGCTTGTCGCCGCAGTGCCGGATCGATCGCAGCGATGCACGAGCGCAGCGCCTCGATCCACCACGCCGCCAGTTGCTCGCGACTGCCGTCATCGCGGCTGATCAATGCGAGCGGCGCGGCGGCCTGGCCGACCGTCGCGCGACGCTCGAGGTCATAGGCGACGACCTTGACTCCCTGGGTACCCAGGTCGATGCCCAGCGCTATCGCCATGTTTTGCCTGTCGCTTCGTGTAAACGATTTTACATCGTACTCCGGTCGAGGCCGCAATGTCCAAGCTCGCAGCGGACGTTCGAGGATCGGTTCGATGGCGGCAAAAACGCCGGGCGATACCGGCTTCCAGGGGCCGTGCCTGGCCATTCTTCCCCGGCTGCGCGGCAAGCTCATCCCTCCCTTCTGCCACGACCGACAGCGTTGACCTTGGAAACGTTTACACACATACTCGACTGAACTCCCGCGATGGCGTAATCGTGATCCGCAATCCCATCCTTACCGGCTTCAATCCCGATCCGTCGATCTGTCGCGTCGGCGACGACTACTACATCGCAACCTCGACATTCGAGTGGTACCCGGGCGTCCAGATTCATCACTCGCGCAATCTCACCGACTGGGAACTGATCGCCCGGCCGCTCGACCGCGCCGACCTGCTCGACATGCGCGGCGAACCCGATTCCTGCGGCGTGTGGGCGCCGTGCCTCACCTGGCACGACGGCCTGTTCCATCTGGTCTTCACGGACGTGAAGCGCTTCGACGGCAACTTCAAGGACACGCACAACTACCTGACCACATCGCCGCGCATCGACGGCGCGTGGTCGACGCCCGTGTATCTCAACAGCAGCGGCTTCGATCCTTCGCTGTTTCATGACATCGACGGGCGCAAGTGGCTCGTCAACATGGTCTGGGATCATCGCCCCGATCGCAGCCGCTTCGGCGGCATCGTGCTGCAGGAATTCTCGGTGCGCGAGCAGCGACTGGTCGGCCCCGTGCACCGGATATTTTCAGGCAGCGAACTGGGTCTCACCGAAGGACCGCATCTCTATCGCTTCGGCGACTACTACTACCTGCTCACCGCCGAAGGCGGCACCGGCTACGACCACGCCGTCACGCTGGCGCGATCGAAGTCATTGCTGGGGCCTTATGAGGTGCATCCGGAGCGGCACATCGTCACGGCACGCAATCGTCCCGATGACGAGCTGCAGCGCGTGGGCCATGGCGACATCGTCCAGGCGGCGGACGGCTCCTTTTACATGACTCACCTGTGCAGCCGCCCCTTGCGCTCGATCCGCCGCAGTCCGCTGGGCCGCGAGACGGCGCTGCGCAAACTGACTCTCGACAGTGATGGCTGGTTTCGCCTCGCCGTCGAGTCTGCATCGCCGCCGCCATCCGCGAAACCAACGTACGAACGCGAGTACCGCTTCGATGCCGAGGGTTTGCCGAACGACTTCCAGTGGCTGCGCAGTCCCGAGCCGCAGGCACTGTTCTCTCTCAGCGAACATCCCGGCCACCTGCGGCTCTACGGTCGCGAGTCTGTGGGCAGTCCGTTTCATCAGGCGCTCGTGGCGCGTCGCCAGACGCATTTCTGTTTCGAGGCGACGACCGAACTGGAATACGAGCCCGACAACTTCCAGCAGGCGGCGGGACTCATCTGCTACTACAACGCGCACAAGTTCCACTACCTGTACGTGAGCTGGGACGAACGCATCGGCAAGCACATCGGCATCATGAGCTGCGAAGCGGATCAGTCGCTCGCCTGCACCTTCCCGATCGCTGATGCGCTGATCCCCGTGCAGCCCGGCGCACCGGTGCGGCTGCGCGTGCAGGTGCGCGAGCATGAACTGCTGTTCTCCTGGGCACGCGGCGACGATCGCTGGCACACGATCCCGGTGATTCTCGATGCGAGCCTGCTGTCGGACGAAGCCGGCAAGGGAGACAGCGCCAACTTCACTGGCGCCTTCGTCGGCATGTGCTGCCAGGATCTCACCGGCACGCGGCGCTCGGCGGACTTCCGGCGCTTCGCCTACCGGGAGCGGAAGTTCAGCGAGACGTTCGATGTGTCGCGGCCGTTGGTGGCGGATACGGTTGCCTGATTCCTGCGCCCTCCTCCGACTGTGGGGCCGGCTTCAGCCGGCCTCTTTTCTGAAGTCAGGCTAAAGCCTGACCTACAGAAACCCCCATCCTGTTCAGCCTCATCTCAATTGTTGCAATCCCTGGTTCCCCGACGTCGCCGTCACCGTCGTCATGGGCGAAATGTATTGCCCGCCATTGCCGGCCGAGTGCTGGATCTTGATCTGGATCGGATAGCTGCTGCCGACGACGATCGACTGTTCCGTGATCGTGCGCTGCCAGCGGTTGCCGACCTTCGTGCCCGACACACAGTGCTCGCCCAGGCACAGATAGTTCCAGCCGCCGCTCCAGCCCGCATCGTTGAAGTACAACGTCGCGACGCCGCCAGTCACCTCGATGCCCTGCGCGCTTCCTCCGCCGCCGGATGCATTGGTCGTGACACCGAGCGCTGAACTCTGCGCAGAGCAGTTGCCGGCGGCATCGCAGGCACGCACTGAATAGCTGTAAGTGGTGCCCGCCGCGAGACCCGTATCCGTAAACGTCGTGACCGTCGGCGAGGCGATCCGCACGCCGGCGCGGTAGACCTCGTACTTCGTGACGGCGACGTTGTCGGTCGCTGCATTCCAGGCCAGCGCGATGCTGCTGGTCGTCGTTGACGTGGTGCGCAGGCCAGTGGGAACCGTCGGCGACGTGGTATCGGTTCCACCGCCGCCGCCTGCACCCGTTGCCACCACGGTCGTCATCGGCGAGATGTATTGCCCGCCGCTGCTCGACGCATTCTGGATCTTGATCTGGATGGCGTAGCTGGCGCCGATCGCGATGGTCTGCTCCGTGATCGTCCGCTGCCAGCGGCCGCCGACTTTCGTGCCCGACACGCAGTGCTCGCCGAGGCACAGATAATTCCAGCCGCCGCTCCATCCGGCATCGTTGAAATACAGCGTCGCGATACCACCGCTTACTTCGATGCCTTGCGCGGCCGACGAGCCCTGCTGGGTGGTTGCGATCAGCGGCGTACTCTGCGCAGAGCAGTTGCCGGCAGCGTCGCAGGCGCGAACGGTGAAGGTATACGTCGTCGACGCACTCAATCCTGTCGCGACGTAGTTCGTCGCCAGCGGCGAACCCACGAGCACGCCGTTGTGATAGACGTCGTAACGCGCGATGCCGACGTTGTCGCTCGATGCACTCCAGGCGAATGCGATCTGGCTGCTCGTCGTCGACGTCACCTGGAGATTGGCGGGCACCGTCGGCGCCTGCGTGTCGCCACTGCCGCCCGAGCCGAAGCCGAGCGTCGCGAACAGCGAACTGCTGCCGGCTAACCAGCCATTGCCGGAAATCTGCGCCAGCCATTGCGTGCGTATCAGACTCTGTGCCTGTACGCGCGAATCGCCCCAGTAACCTTCCACGGGTCCGATGCCGTCGGTCGGATTCCATTTCCACTGGCTATCCCAGTCGGCATTGATGTAAGCGAGTCCGCGCACCACGTCCGCGTTCGTATCGATGATCGAGAACAGCGTGGCAAACCATTCGTTCCATATCTGTTGCGCGGAGCGGCTCTGCTTGTTCGAGCCGAACGCGCCGTCCGCGCTGTAGGTGAGAGCGCCGATGTCGTAGCGCTGCGGCGCGGCTTCCGCGATCAGCAACGGCTTCGCGCGCGTGCGCGCTAGCGCGATCATGTCGTTGACGTCGACCCAGCTGCAGTCCTGCGGCGTGAAGTAGGACAGGCCCATCCAGTCGACATACTGATCGCCCGGATACCAGTCCAGCGTCTGCTGCACACTGATGCCGTCCGCGCAGTACGTCGCCGTCTGCCAGATCATGGCGATGTGATTCTGCGCGTTCAGCGCGCGAATGCGGTTCCACACCTTGATCCACCCGGCCTTGAAGTCCGCCGGCGGATGCGCGTTCCAGGTGCCTTCGACTTCGTAGCCCCAGCGCAGCAGCACTGGCCGGTTCCAGCTCTTCACGGTGTTGATCAGCGTATCGAGATTGGCGTCGTACGCGCCGTTCGCGAACGCCGTGGCGTGACCGTTCAGTGCAATGCCCAGCACCACCACGCTGTTCGGATACGTGCTCGCCAGGTTCGCTGCATTGTTGATCCCTGCGCCCCAATCGGCATTGGTCGTGAGACCGGCGAGCGTGTCGATGCCGGTATAGCCGGTCACGCCGGCGGGCACGACACCGACGCTGCTCACATAGTTCGCGATGCTGCCCGTGTCCTGACCGATGATCAGCAGCCGCTGACCTGCAGGAGGCTGGAACACCGCGGCCGTCGTCATCGCCGGCAGCACACAGCAACTCAGGGAGACGATCAGTCGGCAGAGAATGGCAATCGCACGCATGGCAGTTCCCTCGCGATGGGAAGCGGCAGAGCCCGGTGGCCCTGCCGCTTCGGAAGACTTACAGCGATTCGACGAACTTGACGATGTTGGCCCGATCCGTTGCGCTGAGCGCGTTGTACTGCGCTCTCGACGTCGCCGCGGCGCCATCATGTTTCTGGACCGCCGCGTCCACAGAAGTCGCCGAGCCATCGTGCATGAAGCGCAGCGCGCGGCCGTTCCTCTGCAGCAACGCGATGTTGTGACCGAGCCCCCACAGCGGCGCGGTGCGGAAGCTGCCGCCGTTCACGTTCCACGTCTTCATGTCGGTGTAGGGCCGGATTTCCAGATTGCGCAGATGCGTCGGCGCCGAACTGCTCGTGTACTGAACCGGCGTGTGGCAGCTCGCGCAGCCCACCTGCCCGAACAGCACATCGCCCTGCGCGACGCCCGGCTGGTCGTACGCACCCGGATCGCGGTTGGGCACGGTGAGCAGCTCGATGTAGGACGTCATCAAGTCGACCGCGCGCACCGGCACTGCCGACACCTGCACGTGATGATCGTCGACCAGCGCGTTCTCCACCTGCTGGCGCAAGGTCGTCGCCGAACCGTCCCAGGTGAAACCGGCCTGACGTCCCACCATGACATCGAGCAGCTTCACGCCGTACACCGGCGGCGGCAGACGCGGACCCTTGGCGGTCTGGATGACTTCCGATCCGCGACCATCCCGGAAATGACACGACCCGCAGCTGCGATCGCCGATGCGCACGTCCGGATCGTCGAACAGCGACGAGCCGCGCTTGTTCGGATCGATACCGTGGAAGATGTGATGACCGACCAGGAAATCGTCGATCAGGTCTTCCGTGTGCACGGTGACCATCGGTTGAGTGAACACGGCGTTGTGTTCCAGCGCACTGTAGGCGCCGGTGTCCGACACCCACATGGTCGTGCCCGCCTTGCCGGCCGACTTCAGACGCGGATCGCCGTAGCTGCCCCAGCCGTAACCGACCGTGTAGTACATGAAGTCGTTGTAGGTCTGCGCGCTTTCGCGGCCCGCAATCGCAGTGATCTCGAACTGGATCACCTGGCCGTAGCTGTAGATCCCGCCGAAGCCGGGGTTCTGTTCGACCGCGAAGAAGTTCTGGCCATTGACCGCACCGGCATCGTTGCGCAGCGACTCCACCCGCAGCACGCTGCCGGAAATCGCGTAGTTCAATTGCACATTGCCCGGCGAGTCATTGACCCACAGCGTGTAACGATCCAGATCGCGGATGCGGATGGCATTGCTCTGGTTGTCGATCACCGCGGCGGTGATGCCGTCGTGCGAGATCGGATGGCGCGGACGCATCCAGTTCGCCGAGCCATCGACGAACGGTGTGTACGCAGCAGGATTCACGCGTGCGCCCGCGGTGGTGAACAACGCGGTGTAGATCCAGCGCGAAGAGAGCGTGTTGTTGAGCGGGTTCGGATGCTGGTAGCGGAAGAAGTACGTGTACGTCCCTGTGCACGGAATGGTCGCGGTGCCATTCACCACCGACACTTTCTGGAAGGTCGCATTGCCGTTCGTCGAGCAATGCATCTCGAGCCCGGAGTCGCCCGGCGTACGGACCGAGCCGGCGACGCCCGTCACGTTCTGCGGTCCCCAGCGCCAGGTCAGCGTGCTGCCGTTGATGTCGAACGCGAATCCATGCGACGTCGGCGCAACGCCGTTGATGGGTGTCGGCAAGGCGGCCGGCGGATTCGCGCGCGGCGGCGGTCCGACGTTGTGATCCGAGTACGAGTTGGACGTCGTGTCGACATTGATCGGCACGACCGGCGTCGTGACATTCAGCACTGCCGATTGCGCCGAGCAATTGCTGGAGTCGTCACAGGCGCGCACGCGGAAGGCGTACGTCACTCCGGAACTGAGGCCGGCGATCGTCGCCGTCGTGCCCGTCGGCGAAGCAGCCAGCGTTCCATTGCGATAGACGTCGTACTTCGCGACCACGCCGCCGAGGTCGGTCGAGGCCGTCCAGGCGAGCGCGACGGACGTCGGATTCACCGCCGTCGTCTGCAGTCCCGCCGGCACCGAGGGCGCCGTGACGTCCGGCACGAACACCGGCGTCGTCACGCTCACTGGCGCACTCTGTGCGGAGCAGTTGCCGGCCGCATCGCACGCGCGAACGCGATAGGTGTAGGCGGTCTGCTCGTTGAGTCCGGTGTTGACGAAGGAATTCGTCGTCGGCGACCCGACGGCCGTCGCACCGCCGTTGCGATACACGTCGTACTTCGCGACGCCCTTGTCGTCGGTCGACGCCGTCCAGGTGAGCTGCACGGCGTGTCCGTTCTGCGCGGTCGCCTGCAATCCCGTGGGCACGCTCGGCGCCGTGACATCGGGAGACGCACAGGAACTGGCGATCGATGCGCCGCCAGCAACATAGGTGATGGGCTGCGCACCGGTGAGGCACTGGCCCACGGTGTTGTCCTGCACCTTGAATTCGATGGAGTAGCTCGCGCCCGCCGTCACGGTAACGGATCGTTCGAAGCGTCCGTTGCTCCGCGTTCCAGGCGAACACGCGCCGTTGAGGCACAGGTAGTTGAACGACGCGGTCCAGCCTTCGTCGACGTGATACAGCTTGCCTGCGCCGTCGATACCGAACTGCCCTGCTCCGCCGCCACCGCCCGGCGGCGTCGATGCGCTGGTCGTGCCGGACACCGGCGATGACTGCGCCGAACATTCATTGGCTGCGTTGCAGGCACGCACCGTGTAGCTGTAGGTCGTGCTTGCGGCAAGGCTCGTGTTCACGAGCGAAGTGCCGCTCGGCGATGCGACGAGCGAGCCGCCGCGATAGACGTCGTAGCGCGTTGCGCCGCCCGATGCGGTCCAGCTCACGGTCAGGCTGGACGAGGTGGCCGATCCGACCGTGAGTCCCGTCGGCACGGCCGGAGCGCCCCCACCACCGCCGCCTCCCGCCGCTGTCGCCGTCACGCTGTACATCGGCGAGATGTATTGGCCGGTGCCGTTGTTCTGGATCTTGATCTGGATCTGGTAGGTGTTGCCGACAGTGATCGACTGTTCGGTGATCGTGCGCTGCCAGCGCGTGCCGACCTTGCTGCCGGCGATGCACGACTCGCCGAGGCACAGGTAATTCCAGCTGCCTGTCCAGCCGCCATCATCGAACCAGAGCGTGGCCGTGCTGCCATTCTTCTCGATGCCCTGCGCGGCCATCGCGGCCGCCGGTGCAAATAGAAACAGTGCGCAAACGGCTTTGAGAATGAACCCGCAACGAAGCGACGCGCCGGCGCCGCAAAGGTGATCGACGAGCTTCATGCCAGCATCCCCCGAATGGCGGGACTGCCGCGTTGCAATCCCGTGCGTTGTTGGTAAACGTTTACAGCGCGCTGTGTAAACGTTTCCTCAGAGCATGTCAACCGGGAGTCGCCGAAGAGATGTCAACGGTTGACAGCTCAATGTCGCCAACCCAGGGCACTGCATCAGGTGCGGATTGCCGCTGTCTTTCTTCCTGTGGGGCCGGCTTCAGCCGGCCTTTTTTTCGGAAGTCAGGCTGTGACCCAAGGAAATCCCCGCGGGAAAGCCTGACCTACAGCAGAATAGACACCAATGCAGTGCCCTTGGGACTAAACCGTTTCCTCGACGACGGCTTCGGCGGCGCGGCGCTTCACGATCTGCGGACGGCGCGGGCCGGTCGATCCCCGCCTGACGATCTCGAACGGCAGGATGCTCTCGCCCGCCGCTGCCGCGGGATTCACCGCCATGTCGAGCGCCCGCGCAGCCATGGCGGCCAGCGGTATGCGTACCGTGGTGAGTTCCGGCGAACAGCGCAGTGCGATGGCGTGATCGCCGAAACCTGCCACCGAAAGCTGTGCCGGCACATCGATGCCGCGGCGCTGGGCCGCGAGCATGGCGGCCGCGGCCAGAAGATCGTGACTGCACACGAACGCGGTAATGCGCGGATGCGCATCGAGAAGCCGGCCGCAGGCCTGCATCCCGGCGTGAAATGATCTGGCCACCGAATCGGCGACGACCCCCTGCACTTGCGCATGACCGGCGATCGCCGCCTCGAATCCGCGGCGCCGTGCGTCGTCGGCGCGGCCGGCCGCAGCGGCGTCGATGAAAGCGAGTACATGATGTCCCTGGGAAACGAGCTCATTCGTGATTGCACAGGCCGCCGCGAATTCGTCGATGCGGACGCACGGCGAGCATGCCGCCGTTTCGACGGCGATCCTCACGAGCGGTATTTCGACCTGCTGCAGCAGTGCCTCGGACCGGCTGCTCAGCGGCGACACCACGATCGCAGCACGCAGGCTGTTGCACAGACTGCGCAGACGCGCCGCGCCGGCGATCAATTCGACTTCACATGGCACGATGCGCACGCCGAGCCGCTGCGCGGCGCGTTGCGTGGCAATCAGGACGGGACCGAGTTCGTGCGCCATTTCCGGCCCGTACAGCACACCGATGCTCGGCGTTGCGCCCCTGACGAGCTGGCGCGCGGACAGATTCGGCACGTAGCCCAGGATCCTGGCCTTCTCCATGACCAGGGCGCGGGTCGCCGGCGAGGCGCTGCCGGTGCCGCTCATCACCCGCGACACGGTCATCTTCGAGACCTGGGCAAGCCGGGCGATGTCCACGATGGTCGCGACCGAACTGGTGCGGCGTTTGCGTCGGCTCACGACCCCTCCTCCACCCGCAAGTTGAGGCGATTTGCCCGTGCGTGGCACTTGCCGGCAGGCTGCATTATGGCCCAGAATGAAAACGTTTACTCCAATTCAAAGTCAACACAGGCAGTCGGGGGGATGGTGAAACTGGCATCCGCTGCGTTCATCGGGGCGCTCGGCGTAGGCATCGCATGCAGCGCGGCGTCCGAGCCGCAAACCCGCTTCGCACCGCCGGCCGACCGTACGCTGCTCATCGTCGGCCAGGAGCTGGGTTCGGTTGCCGACTACGTGCAGCACTGCACGCAATGTCCAGCGCCGGCGGGCGTCACCACCTATCTCGGCTTCTACGATCTGCTGAGTGCAGCCGACGGTTTCGGCGGACTGGGCGAGGATGCCGCCGGACACTCTGCGCCCGACGCCGACTGGGGTGCCGGCGCCACCAGCGCGGCTCGCATGCTCGCGCAGTTTCCGGATGCCGCGCTGGTCCTCGGACTCGACATCTCCAACGGACGTCGCAAGGACGGACTCGCGCAGATCGGCCACGGCCTGCACGACGACAAGATCGAACGGCTCGCGACCTTCCTGCGTGCCGCGCAACGGCCGGTGTTCCTGCGCATCGGCTACGAATTCGACGGCATGTGGAACCAGGGCTACGAAGTGCGCGCCACCTACATCGCCGCCTATCGACGCATCGTCGATGGCCTGCGCGCGCGCCAGGCAAACAACGTCGCCTTCGTCTGGCAGGCCTCGGCCTCGCCCATCGACGACGTGCTGGAACACGGCAAGCGCGAGAAGCTGCGCGACTGGTATCCCGGCGCGGCTTATGTGGACTGGGTGGGCCTGTCCTGGTTTCTAAGGCCCAAGGCTCAGCCGGGTGCGACGCGCACGCGCGTGCCCGACCAGCTCGAACTCGCGCAGGAAGTGCTGGAATTCGCCCGCGCCGCAGGCAAGCGCGTGATGATCGCGGAGTCGACGCCGCAGGGATACGACCTCTCCACGCTGACGCGCTCGAACATCTCGCCCATCTGGGACGGCGCGCCGCACGCCGACACCGTGAAGCGCAGCGCCGATGAAATCTGGGCCGAGTGGTACGAACCGCTGCTCTCCTTCATCGATGCGAACCGCGCGCTGATCGGCGCCTTCGCCTACATCAATGCGCGCTGGGACGATCAGCCGATGTGGGCGGCGCCCTATGCCAGCGGCTACTGGGGCGATTCGCGCATCCAGGCCAATCCGCGCATCCAGGAACTGTGGTTGACCGAAGTGCGCCGCGCCCCGTGGCTGCACGGCGGCCCGGCACTGTTCACCACGCTCACTGCTTCGCAAGGACAACGATGACTCACGCTGCCGATGCCGCTTCCCGCGACGCCGCCCGCCGCACGATCGTGCTTGCCACCATCGTCGCGCTCGGCGGATTTCTCTTCGGCCTCGACGCATCGGTCATCTCGGGGGTCATCGGCTTCATCACACCGGAGTTCGGTCTGAATGAATGGCAGATCGGACTGGTCGTCGGCGCGCCGACCCTGGCCGGCATCGCCTCCTCCGTCGGCAGCGGACTGTTGAGCGACTACGTCGGCCGCAAGAAAGTGCTGATCGCGCTGGCTGCCCTGTACACGCTCTCGTCCGCGGCAGCGGCCATCGCGCCCAACTATGAAACGCTGGTGGCCGCGCGCTTCATCGGCGGCTTCGCCTTCGCCTCGCTCGGTATCGCGCCGATGTACATCGCCGAGATCGCACCGGCGGAGCGACGCGGCCTGCTGGTGTCCTTCAACCAGTTCAACATCATGATCGGCTTCTCGGCGGCCTACTTCGCCAACTACTTCCTGCTGCACGCGAGCCAGGGCGATGCGCAGTGGGTCCAGGCACTCGGCATCGACCGCTACACCTGGCGCTGGATGCTCGGCATCGGCGCACTGCCCGCGGCGATCTGGCTGGTGCTGCTGCTCGGCATTCCGGAAAGCCCGCGCTGGCTCGCCGTCAAAGGCCGGCTGGCGGAGGCGCGCGCGGTGCTGGCGCGCATTCGCGTAGCGTCGCAGGTCGATGCCGCGCTGGAAGAAATCCGCAGCACCACGAGCGAAGCGGCTGGCTCGCTGGCCTCGCGGCTGCGCCAGCTCTTCAAGCCCGCCATGAAACTGCCGCTGGCAATCGGACTGATCATCGGCATCGCCCAGCAGGTCACGGGCATCAACGCCGTCTATTTCTATGCGCCGAGCATTTTCGAACAGACCGGCGTCGGCACCAACGCGGCCTTCGCGCAGGCCATCCTGATCGGCATCATCAACATCATCTTCACCGTGATCGCCATGGTGCTGATCGACCGTCTCGGCCGCAAACCGCTGCTGCTGCTCGGCCTCGCCGGCGTCATCGTCAGCACCTCGTTGTGCAGCTACGGATTCAATCAGGCGCGCTACCAGCTCACGACGGAATCCGTCGCGAGTCTGCCTGCCGACATCGATCGCGAGCGGCTCGCGGCCGTCGTGAACGTCGAATACGCCAATGACCTCGCCTTCAGGGAAGCCGTGGGCAATGCGATCGGCCAGACCGCGCTCCGCAAGCACGAGGCGCAACTGATCCAGGCGTCCGTGCACATCAATCCCCACCTGGTGCTCGCCGGCATCCTCGGCTTCGTCGCGTCCTTCGCACTCTCGCTCGGTCCGGTGATGTGGGTGCTGTTCTCGGAGATATTCCCGAACCGCATCCGCGGCATCGCCATGGCCTTCGTCGGCTTCTTCAACAGCATCGCCAGCTTCGCGGTGCAGTTCCTGTTTCCCTGGGAACTCACCAACCTCGGCAATGCCTGGACCTTTTCCATCTATGCGATTCTCGGCGCGGTGAGTCTGATCCTGATGGCCTGGCTGCTGCCGGAAACGCGCGGCCGGACGCTCGAACAGCTCGAAGCGGACTTCGCGGCGCGCTGACATGTCGATGCGCAGGATCCGCTGGGGAATACTGAGCACGGGCCGCATCGCGCATCAGTTCGCGCAGGATCTGTCGCGGGTCGACAATGCCGAACTCGTTGCCGTGGCGGCACGTTCGCGCGAGGCAGCCGCGGCCTTCGCCGAACACCATCACATTCCGCATGCACATGCGGGCTATGCAGCGCTGATCGCCGACCCGCGCGTGGATGCCGTCTACGTAGCAACGCCGCACACCCTGCATTTCGAGCACAGCGCCGCCGCGCTGCGCGCCGGCAAGGCGGTCCTGTGCGAAAAACCGCTCACGACCTCGGCGGCCGAATGCGCGGCGCTGATCGACGTGGCGCGCAGCACCGGCGCCTATCTGATGGAAGGCATGTGGACCTACTTCCTGCCGGCCGTGCGGACGGCGCAGCAGTGGGTCGCGGCAGGCCGCATCGGACGCATCCGCCACATCAAGGCGGACTTCGGCTATCCCCTGCTGCCGTACGATGCGAACCGACGCGAATACGACGCCGCACTCGCCGGCGGCTGTCTGCTCGAGATGGGCATCTATCCGATCGCGCTGGCCTGGCTGTTCCTGCAGCAGGATCCCGCGTCGATGCAGGTCGTCGCACGCCGCGCGCCAAACGGCGTCGAAGACGATGTCGTGATGACGTTCGACTACGCCGATTGCGTCGCGACGCTGGCGACGTCCTTCCGCGCCAAGCTGCAGAACTGGGCGTACATCATTGGCGATGAAGGCTACATCGCGATTCCCGATTTCTGGCGCGCGCACGAATGCATGCTGTATCGACTGGATGAACGCATCGATCACTTCGATGACGCACGCAGCACGCTGGGTTTCGACCATGAAGCGCAGGCCGTGAGCGATGACATTCTGGCGGGACGGCGCGAGTCGGCGATCGTGTCGCTGAGTGACAGTCTGAGATTCCAGCAGCACATCGACGCGGTGCGAGGATCGTTCTTCCTGTAGGTCAGGCTTCAGCCTGACTCCTCAGAGGCCGGCTGAAGCCGGCCCCACAGGAAGAACCACGATCTCCGGCGCAATCGCTCTGCCTGCGGGGCCGGCTTCAGCCGGCCTGAGAACTGTCAGGCTGAAGCCTGACCTACAGCAAGAAGCCGATGAGCTAGGCCCGCTCTTCGACAACCTTCGACGTCGAGAACTGATAGCGCATGTTGCGATACACGCAGACATCCGTGATGTCCGCTGGCGTGCCCGCCGGCACCGCGCGGTAGTTGGTCGACACGCGATTGCCCTTCGTCACCGGCAGCACGCGATGCCACGCGTGCCCGTGCAACAGCACCAGCGTGCCCTTGCTGGGCGTCACGACCACCTCATCCGCGAAATGCCCTTCGGGATCGCCGACGGGCAGCAACCCGAACCGATGCGACCCGCGCACGATCACCGTCTGGCCGCCGGCTTCAGCATGAATGTCGCTGGTGTAGACCAGCCGGTTGAGATTGTGCAGTTCGCTGCGCGCGGGCGAGCAGTCCTGATGCCACGCCTGACCCGCGGTGCCCTGCTTCGAGAACATCACCATGCAATACAGGCGCTGCCAGTGCGCGCCGAGAATCGCGTCGGTGAGTTTCTGCAGATCCTCGTTGCCGTCGATGACGTCGAACGGCGTCGCGCCCTCGGCCTGCGGAAACCACGGGATAACCTCGGTGCGTGCCCGCGTCAGGAACTCGTCGTTGTGCCAGAACGCGGGATCGTCGCCGAAACGTTGCCGGATGAGGCCATCGAGTTCATCCATGAGGGCGGACCCGAAGAATCCGGGCAGCACGAGGAAGCCATCGCGCCAGAACGCTTCTGCCAGGGTTGCGTGATTCATGTCTCGTCAGCCGATGAAAGAAACAACGACGTCCCGCGGCTGGGAGAGCCGCGGGACGTCATTCTGCGCCGGGCGTCAATCAGAAGAAATTGAAGCCCGTCCTCACACCGTACATGCGCGGCGCATTGAAGGCATAGGGCGTCACGCTGTCTTCGTTCGACGGCCGGATGCTGCCGGTGGCGTACTTGGTGCCGGTCACGTTGGTCGCGAAACCTTCGAGCCAGAACTTGCCGCCCGGACCGGTATAGCGCAGGCGCAGATCGACGAGTTCGTACGCTTCCTGCTTGTCGCCGTTGTTGCAGACTTCCGTACCGAGGCGGACCGACGTGTAGCAATCGGTGTTCCAGACCGACAGCCAGTAGTCGCCGCTGTAGGAGAAGTCGATGCCGGCGGTGATGAGCGAGTTGGTGCCGATCGGGAAGTCGTGCTCGTAGACCGCACGGAAGGTGTAGTCCGGCGCGAACGGTAGCTCATTGCCATCGGTGGCCATGATGTTCGGACAGCCGCCCACGCGATCGCTGCACGCCAGCGAATCGTTGAGATTGAAAGGCAGCGCGTCCGGCCGCGGATCCTTGACCTCGTTGATGAAGTTCAGGGTCGCGAAGCCGGACAGGCGATCGCGTGACGTGACGTTCCATGCGTATTCGAGTTCGAGTCCCGCGATCGTGGCGTCGCCGAAGTTGATCTGCATGAGTTCGAGGAAGTTCGGCATGCCCGGCTGGTCGGCCAGTGCTTCGTCGGTTCCTGTCGAACCGCGCGAGCAGTTGGCGACGGCCTGCTGGATCTGTTCGGCGCTCAGTTCCCAGCTCGGCTGGCCGTCGACGCCGATGACGTCGGGACGCAGGGTCGCATCGCCGCTGTTCACCAACGCGGCGCTGCTGGCGAAGATCGGCACGCCGCCGAGGCCCGCCACGAAGTTCTCCAGGAAGCCGTCGCCATTGAAGTCGCCGAAGGTATCGGCGCAGAACAGATCGCCGCCATCGACGAATACCGACTGCTGCTTGTCCTTGTAGTCCATGTAAAACAGCGCGGCCGACACGTTGAGTCCCTGGCCGACGTTCTCGAACTGTTCCTTCCAGCCGAGTTCGTAGGAGATCAGCTCTTCGGGCTCCAGGATCGAATTGATGAACTGGTGCAGGCGCGGGTGATAGAAAATTTCCTGGCTGCCCGCCTTGTGGCCGGTCGACACCGTGCCGTACATCAGGCTGCCGTCGCGCGGGCTCCAGTCGAGGCTGACGCTCCAGTCGGTGTAGCTGAATTCCTGGTTGGTGTAGAACACGCGCGGGAACGAACCGGCGGCGCCGACCAGCGCCACTTCCTCGCCGTTCGACAGGATGCGCGAGATCTCGCGCAGCTGCGCATCGGTGGTGATGGCCGAGTTGAATACAGTCGCACCCGGCGCGGTCGCAGCAGCGATGCCTGCATCCACCTGTCCGATCGGCGAACCGACGGCGGCGGCGAAGCCGTCGTTCAGACCCGGCACGCGCAGCGGCACGCCGTTCACTCCGGTCACCGGCCCTGGCAGGGCGCCGACACCTGCACACGGACCCACGGGCAGATTCTGGCTGCACAGGAACTGCAGGTCGGTCGCGCCCGCCTGCGCAACGAAGACCGGCGAACCATAGGCATCGATCAGGCCCGGTTCCGGGAACGAGCTGAAGCGATTGACGCCGGTGTCGGTGCGTTCGTCGTCGGTACGACGCACGCCGACCGCGAGCTTGACGGAGTCCGTGACCTTCCAGTCGATGCGGCCGAAGAAGGCTTCCGAGGTCGCTTTGCGGCTCGGTTGATTGAAGTTGATGATGCCGGAGTTGTTGGTCGGCAGATCGATCCAGAAATCGCGGAACGTGTCTTCCTTGAAATTGAAATAGCCGGCCAGCCACTGCACGCTGCTGTCGTAGGTGGACGATGCAACCAATTCATACGAGGTCGAGTCCGTGGTCCAGTCGCGGTCGAAGAACGTCTGTTCGAACGTCAGCGAATCACCCGGCAGCGGATTGACGCGTTCCGGCGAATAGCGCGAGGTGCCGGCATCGAGATCGACCATGATCTGGTGGTTGTAGGTCTGATCGCCGAACGTGCCCTTCAGCTCCACCGCATCCGCGATCTCGTATTTCAGTTCGCCGCGGAACGACTCGATCTTCTGATCGGTGACGTGCGGATTGCTCAGATACGCCGTGTATTCGCTGCCACGCACCGTGCTCGGCGCGATCGGCGATTCATTGTTGAAGACTTCGTACGAGGCATACAGCGACAGATCGTCGATGGGCGTCAGCAAGGCAGACACGCGCCACGCGTTCTGATCGATGGCGCCCGCTCCGTCCTTGCCCGTGCCGTTGCCGAAGGCCTGGCGATAAGGACTGTCTTCGAGCGTCAGCCCGCCCGGCAGCGTCAGGAGGTCGTCGTCGTGCAGGTTGTAATAGGTATCGCGCTCCTGCCAGAAGCCGGAGGCGCGCAGTGCGAGCACGTTCTCGATCACCGGCACATTGATCACGCCGCTGACGATCCTGTTGTCGTAGCGACCGTATTCCAGCGACCCGCTCGCACCGAATTCGTCGGTGTCCGGACGGTTGTTGACGACGTTGATCGAACCGACGGTGGAGTTGCGGCCGTACAGCGTGCCCTGCGGACCGCGCGAGATTTCCATGCGCTGCGCATCGAACAGCAGATTCAGCGCGGCTTGCGGCCGCGACATGTAGACGCCGTCGACGTGGAAGCCGACGTTGGGATCGCCGATTTCGATGAAGCTCGAATTCACGATGCCGCGCATCGCGATCTGCACGGCGCCCATGCCCTGATTCTGCTGGTCCAGCACCTTGAGATTGGGCGCCAGCGAATCGAGCCGGGTGATGTTGATGATGCCGCGCGCCTCCAGCTCCTGGCCGCCGAACACGCTGATGGCGCCGGCGGTCTCCATGAGATTGGTCTCGCGCCGGGTGGCGGTGACGATGACCTCTTCGACCGTGATCTGCGGTGTCGACCGGGCCGGTTCCTGTGCGGATGCCACGCCGCCGAGTGCCAGCATGCCCACGGTCACACCAGAAAGTGTTCTTGCTCTCATCGCATTCCCCCTGATCTTCTTCTGCACGAGCGGGGTTTTGACTCCCGCGGATTTGGAGAATGTGTAAACGTTTTTACATTTCTGGTCAAGCGTTGCAGAAACAACGCGGCCGAATCGCATCCCGAACGGACCCGGAAATTTCTCGAAAATATCCCTCTGTCCGGTGGGGAAGCTGGCGGGTCCTTGAGCCGGAAGAGGCAAATCCTCCTTCCCTGCCGGAACCGCCAGAGCGGCCTTCATTGGAAACGTTTACCAATGTGGCGACCTAACGTTCGCCGGGAATATGCGTCATATATTGGACTTTTTGGCTTATGATGAGTATTTTATTACTCATTATGCCGCGAACCACTCCGTCTCTGCTGCCCCGCCTCCAGCGCGAGCTGTCCGGCCTCGGCCTGCGGCTGCGGCAGGCGCGGCTGCGGCGCGCTTATGCAGCCGAAACCATCGCTCAGCGCGCCGGCATCACACGCAAGACGCTCGGCCGCGTCGAGCAAGGCGATCCGGCGGTGTCCATCGGAATCTATGCGCGCGTGCTTCAGGCACTGGGGCTCGATGCCGACCTCGCCCTCCTCGCCAAGGATGATGAACTCGGTCGACGGCTCCAGGACATGGCGTTGAAACAGCCGCGGCGTGCGCCACGCAAAAAGGCAGGCTCGCCGTGAGCAGCCGCGATCTTCACCAAGTCGAGGTGATCCTCGACATCGACTCGCTCGGCCAACGACGCATGGGCCTCCTGCATCGGCAGACGGCGCGCAGCGGCGACGTCTACTCCTTCGAATTCGATGGCGACTGGCTCAAACGCCACGATCCTATTGCACTCGATCCCGATCTGCTGCCCGCGCCCGGGCGCACCTATCCCTCCGCCGGCCGCAGCCAGTTCGGCATCTTCATGGATTCGGCGCCCGATCGATGGGGCCGTACGTTGATGCAGCGTCGTGAAGCGCTGCTGGCCACGCAGGAGAAGCGGCCGGTTCGCACTTTGCTGGAATGGGATTATCTGCTCGGCGTGCACGACTTCTCCCGTCTCGGAGCGCTCCGGTTCCGGGCGGATGCGCAGTCGCCGTTCCTGGACGACACATCGGCGAATACCGCGCCGCCGCTGGCTTCGCTGCGTGAGCTGCAGGCCGCGGCACGCGTGATCGAAGAAGATCGTCGAGCCGATGATGCGAGCCTGCGGACCGCGCTGAATCAACTGCTCGCACCCGGTAGCTCACTGGGCGGTGCACGCCCCAAGGCTTCCGTGATCGACGAACAGGGTCATCTGTGCATCGCCAAGTTTCCGAGCGGGCAGGATGAGTGGGACGTCGGCGGCTGGGAGGCCGTCGCCTACGCACTGGCCAGGCACGCGGGAATTCGAGTGCCGGCCACGCGCGCGCTTCGCTTCACACCGGACGGCCACACGTTCATCGCACAACGATTCGATCGGACGCCGACCGGCGGCCGCCTGGCGTTCGTCTCGGCAATGACGTTGCTGCAGCGAACGGATGGCGACGCCGATGTCAGCTATCTCGAACTCGTCGATCTGCTGCAATCGCGCGGCGCGCAAACACAGGTCGACTGCGAGGAGCTGTTCAGGCGCGTCGTCTTCAGCCTCTGCATTGCCAACACGGACGATCACCTGCGCAACCACGGCTTCATCGTGGGCACCACCGGCCTCACCTTGTCACCGGTATTCGACATCAATCCGAATCCGCAGCGCCGCCAGCTCACGCTCGCGATCGACGAAACGAATGCGACCTTGAGCCTCGACGTTGCCGAATCCGCTTCCGAGTACTACGGCCTGACCCTCCAGCACGGCCGCGAGATCATCGCCGCGGTCCGGAAAGCCGTGAAACGCTGGCCCCGGGAAGCAAAGGCGCTGGGCATCCCGGAGCGTCAGCAGGAACAACTGCGACCGGCTTTCGCGCTCGCCGATGCCTGATCTGCAACTACGCAGCCGTCTGTTCTTCCGGACCGAACACGGATTTCACTTCGAGAAATTCCTCGAAGCCGAACGCGCCCCACTCGCGGCCGAGACCCGACTGCTTGTAGCCGCCGAATGAGCCGGTCATGTCGAGGTTCGCGCCGTTGATGTGGACGTTGCCGGCGCGGATGCGCGCGCCAACGCGGCGCGCCTGCTCCGCATTCGGTCCGTACACGTAGGCCGACAGGCCATACGGCGTGTCGTTGGCGATGCGGATCGCTTCTTCTTCCGAGTCGTACGGCAGGATGCACAGCACCGGGCCGAAGATTTCCTCGCGCGCGATCGTCATGGCGTTCGAGACATTGCTGAAGATCGTCGGCTGCGTGTAGTAGCCGCGCTCCAGGCCCGCCGGGCGGCCGGGTCCGCCGCACAGGAGTTTCGCGCCCTCCTGCACTCCTTTCTCGATCAGGCCCTGCACGCGTCGCCATTGCATTTCGCTCGCCTGCGGGCCGACGGCCGTCGTCGCATCGGCGGGATCGCCGACCTTGATCGTGGCAACGACCGCAGTCGCAATCGCTTCGACCTGCGCCAATTGCTCGCGCGGTACGAGCATGCGCGATGGCGCGTTACAGCTCTGGCCGGTGTTGTTCATCATGAGCACGACGCCATGACCGACGGCGGCTTCGAGCGGCGCGCCGTCGAGGATGAGGTTGGGCGACTTGCCGCCCAGTTCGAGCGCCACTTTCTTGACCGTGTCGGCCGCCGCCTTGTCGACGAGGATGCCGGCGCGCGTCGAGCCGGTGAACGACACCATGTCGATGCCCGGATGCGAGGCGATGGCGGCGCCGACGGTCGGACCGTCGCCGTCGACGAGATTGAAGACGCCCTTGGGCACGCCTGCTTCATGAAGGATTTCCGCGATCACGTGCGCGGAGAACGGTGCGATCTCGCTCGGCTTCAGCACCATCGTGCATCCCGCGGCGAGCGCCGGCGCGATCTTGCAGGCGATCTGATTCGCCGGCCAGTTCCACGGAGTGATCAGGCCGCACACACCGACAGGTTCGCGCACGATGCGTGTCGCACCCTGCCGCTTCTCGAATTCGAAATCCTTGAGTACGCCGAGCGCGACCATGAAGTGTCCGAGGCCGGAAGGTGCCTGCAACGGCTTCGCCACCTTTTCGAGCGGCGCGCCCATTTCTTCAGAGATCGCCAGTGCGAGATCGCCGAGGCGACGCTGGTACGCTTCGATGACTCGCTGGAGCAGGGCCATGCGCTCTTCGCGCGTGGTTCGGGAGAACGTCTCGAATGCGCGCTGGGCCGCCGCGACGGCGCGATCGACGTCGGGGGCGCCGCCGAGTGAAATCGCGCCCGCCTTCTGCTCGGTCGCCGGATTGATGACGTCGAGCGTGCGTGGCTCGATCGGATCGACCCACTCGCCGTCGATGTAGAACTTCAGGTAGTTGCGCATGTCGTCCCCCTCGAAAAGCTGAGATTACGAGCCCTGTGGGGCCGGCTTCAGCCGGCCTGAAAGAAGTCAGGCTGAAGCCTGACCTACAGAAGAATCCCGCGCGCCGAGGCGCTCGAGCACTTCCTTGCGAAAGCCGGCGAGGCGGCCGCCATCGACGACGAGCGTCTGGCCGCTGATGTACTTACTCTCGTCGCTCGCCAGGAAGTGATAGACGCCGACGAGATCGTCGACTTCGGCGATGCGTCCGAGCGCGGAAAGATGTTTCGCCAGCGTGTTGAGCACGTGCGTCGGCGGCAGCATGGGCGTTCTCACCGGCCCCGGCGCGACGGCGTTGCAGCGAATGCCGCGCAGGCCGAGTTCGACCGCGGCGGTTTTGGTCATGCTGATCAGCGCCGCCTTGGTGGCGCTGTAGTCGAAGAAGCCTTCGTTCTGCTGCAGGCCGGCGACGGACGCCGTGGTGATGATCGAGCCGCCGTCGTGCATGTGGCGCGGGCCGTACTTGAGCAGGTAGTACGTGCCGTAGAAATTGAGCGCGACGACGCCGTCGAGAATCGCTTCGTCGGAGTCGGTCAGATGATCGTTGCGTCCCGGCTTGCCGGCGTTGTGGACCAGCACGTGCAGCTTGCCGATGCGCTCCTCGGCCACCTTGAACGCGTCGAGCACCTGCTCGCGATTGCTCACGTCGGCCGCTTGAAAGATTGCGCCCGCGTCCAGCACGGCCTGCGGCGGCGCCTTCAGATCCACGACGAGTACGCGCGCGCCCTCGCGAAGGAACCGTTCGCAGACGCCCAGGCCGATGCCCGAGGCGCCGCCCGTGATGAGGACGCGCTTGTCTTTGAGGCTGAATGGCTGGCTCATGTCAGTACGTCGGCAGTCGGGAGAACAGTTTCACGGGCGGCATGGCGTTCGGATCGGCGATCACGTCGAGCACGATGCTCGAATCCGAGCTCATCGCCGCTGCGATCGCGGCAGCAATGTCCTGCGCGCGCTCGACGCGAATGCCGGGCAGCCCGCACGCCTTCGCGATCGCTGCGTGATCGACCGCCGTGAAGTCGCATACATTGGTGTGCCGTCCGAGCGCCGCATCCTCGGCATGTTTCTGGTAGCCGAGAATGCCGTTGTTCATCACCGCGACGGCGACCTTGACGCCGTGACGCCGCGCCGTCTCCAGCTCCGACCACACATGGCCGAAGCCGCCATCGCCGACGACACAGAACACCGGCCGTTCAGGCACGCCGATACGCGCGCCCAGCGCCAGCGGAAATCCCCAGCCGAGCCCTGCCTGGCCGCGCGGCGTGATGAAGCGCCGGTGGCCGGTGGCGGTCAGGAAGTTAGCGACCCAGATCGAAGAGAAGCTCGCATCGGCGACGACGATGTGATCGTCCGCGAGCTGCTTCTCCAGTTCCGCCATGAAGCGTTCGGGGCGAATGGGCGAGGCATCGGAGCGCGTGACCTCGGCGATTTCCTCGCGATGCTGCAGCTTCGCCGATGCAATGAACCCGGCGACGCGCGAACGCGCACTGCGGCGCTTCGCCAGATCCTGCACCGTCATGGCGGTGTTCAATGCCTGCAACGTCAGTTTCGCGTCGCCATTGAGACGCACGGCCTCGTAGTTGCGGCCGATCTCCGCCGGATCGATGTCGATGTGAATGTAAGTCGCGTTCTTCGGCAGCAGCGTCCACGAATCGGTGCCGTTCTGATTCGTGCGATTGCCGACCAGCAGGATGACGTCGGCTTCCGTGATCAGCGGCTTGGCGAACTTCGTCATGCCGCGCGCCGCCATGTAGTAGCCGATGACGCCGAGCGACAGCGGATGCGTTTCATCGACGGCGCCCTTGCCCATGGTGCTGGTCGCCACCGGCAGATGTGCCAGTTCCTGCAGCGCGCGCAGTTCGGCCTGCGCCTGCGAACCGATCACGCCGCCGCCGGCGTAGATGATCGGTGACTCGGCGTTCGCCAGCAGGCGCGCCGCTTCTTCGATGCTGCGCGGATCAGCCTGCGTGCGGTCGAGCGGATAGCGACCGAGATTCGCCTTGCGCGAGGACGCCGGCTGCGCTTCGCGTTCAGCCAGCAGCTCCATCGAAATCAGCAGTACGGCGGGACCCGGGCGACCGGAGGCCGCCGCGGCGAATGCCATGTCGACGTAGTCCTCGATGCGATCGGCGGTCGTGATCCGTCTGATCCACTTCGACACGCCCTTGAACAGTTCGAGCTGGTCCAGCTCCTGGAACGCGTTGCGATCCTGATGATTCGGACCGACGTCCTGCACCAGCGCGACGATCGGAATCGATGCGGACAGGCATTCCGCTAGTCCTGCGACGAGCAATGTCGCCGCGGGCCCGTTCTGCGCAGTCACCACCGGCACACGCCCGGTCGCACGCGCATAGCCATCTGCCATGTACGCCCCGGCGTTCTCCTGCCGATAGCCGATCTGGCGGATACCCAGATCTTCGGCAGCGAGCGTCAGCCCCGGCGGATTGCTCTGCCCGAACAGGTACTGCACGCCATGTCGCTGCAGCACGCGGGCGAAGCGCTGCGGCGGACGCAGCAGCAATGCGTCCTCGCTCATGGCTGCGGCCCGAAGTACACCTCGAAGAAGCGCCCGCCGATCGCGGACGGCATCGCAAGATTGGCCTCGACGCTGGTGCGAACACAGACGAGCGCCGGACCGACGTGCGCGCGGGCACGTTCGAGTGCGGGCGCGAGATCCGCGATCGCTTCGACGTACTCGCCGTGCGCGCCGATACCTTGTGCGATCCGATCCCAGCGCACCTCGCCCATGCCGACGCCGAACGTCTTGCCCCAGCGCGCCATCTCGTTGGGAATCTCCATGGCCCACTGGCCATCGGCCATGACGACCACGGTGAGCTTGAGTCCCTCGCGCACCGCCGACTGCAATTCCATGATGTTGAAACCCGCGGCGCCATCACCCGTGATGCACACAACCTCGCGCGACGGCGCACCGAGCTTCGCGCCCAGCGCGACCGGAATGCCGACGCCAAGCATGCCGAGTTCGAGAATGCCGTGATACGACGACGGCCGCGTCGACGGCAGCGCGAGCCCCGCCCACAACGAGGTCATGCCGCCGTCGGTGCAGTACACCGCGTCTTTTCCGAACACCGCACCGACCGCACCGAAGGCCTGCGCCGGATGCACACCCTGGCCACTCCATGCGGCGATCGGCGCCTTGAGCTGTTCGATCCACGCAGCATATTCAGTACGTCGTGCGGCGACGTCGGTGCGCGCCTTGCTCGCGATGGCGCGGCCACGCAGCTTGTCGGCCAGACCTTCGAGCGTCGCCTTCGCATCGGCGACGATGCCGAGCGCCACGGGACGCGACACACCGATATGGCGCGCGTCCACGTCGACGTGAATGAGCTGGCACCTGGTCGCATCGCCCCAGTACTTGTCGAAGGGCACGTCGAGATTGCCGAGACGCGAACCCACCACGAGCAGCACGTCGGCATTGCGACGCAGTTCGTCCGCCGCCGCGCTCTGCGACAGGAAGCACAGCGGATGTTCGTGCGGCATGACGCTGCGGCCGGCGAGCGAGGGAATCACGGGACAACCGATCAGCTCGGCCAGTTCGATCAGCGCCGCGTTGGCGCCCGAGCGATCGACGCCGCAGCCTGCGAACACGACCGGCGCCTTCGCCGCGGCAAGCAGATCGGCAGCCGCGGCAAGTTGCGCATCGGACGGTTGCGGCGCGGCGGCGCGTCCTGCGGAGCGCGCATAGATCGGTGCGGCGGCGGGATCGCCCGTCGTGTACAGCACCGGCCCCGGAATTTCGAGCTGCACCGGACCGGGCCGACCGGCCCAGATCTCGCGGAACGCCGTGCGCACGAGTTCGGGAATGCGCGACCACTCGAACACGGGCGCGCCCCACTTCACCGCGGGCTTGAACAGATCGAGCTGATCCTGGCCCTGGAACGTGGCCGGCGTCGATGGATAGACGATTCCCATGCGATGCTGCGACGTGATCGCGAGCACCGGCACGCCCTCGTGCCGTGCCGTCACGACGCCGGGAATCAGGTTCGCGGAACCGGGGCCGGGATTGCCCAGCACCACCGCCACCTGGCCGGTCGTCTTGTAAAGCCCTTCGGCCATGTGCACCGCAGCGGCTTCATGACGAACCGGCACGAAGCGGATATCGTGGGCTTCCATCGCCGCCAGCAGCGGATCGATTTCCGGGCACGGCAGACCGAAGACGAAGCGCACGCCCTCGTTCGCAAGAGCGCGGGCCAGCAGCTCGCCGCCAGTGATTTGGTTCATCGGACATTCGCCTCCACGTTGCAGTGACCAAAAGTCTGGCAGCGAAGGGGGACGCGCCACCCCATCCCATTGGGAGGGGGACGGTGCGTCGCGCAGGCGCGATGCTTTCGTCATGAAAGCCATCGTCTATCAGGGTCCGCATGCGCGGCTCGCCGTCGCAGATGTGCCGATGCCACGCGCCGCGGCCGGCGAACTCGTCTTCAAGGTGGGTGCCTGCGGCATCTGCGCTTCCGATCTGCATGCGGCCGAAGTCGGGTTATGCCCGCCGGGCGTCGTGTTCGGACATGAGTACGCGGGTGAAGTGATCGAAGTCGGCGCCGGTGTGTCGGGCTGGCAACCGGGCGATCGACTCGTCGCCCTGCCCGGCCGTCCGTGCGGCACCTGCGCGGCATGCAGCGACGGCCGCACGCATCAATGCGCCAGCTTCGTGCCGCAGGGTTTCGATCCGCGCATGCCGGGCGCGTATGCCGAGTACTCCACTGCGATGGCGGGTATGGCGATCAAGATCCCCGCCTCGCTCAGTGATCGCGATGCGGCGGTCGTCGAACCGCTGGCCGTTGGGCTCGGCGCGTGGCGATCGGCGGCATTGCCCGCGGGTGCAAGCGTGCTGGTGATCGGCGCGGGCGTCATCGGTCTGTCGGTCGCGAAGTGGGCGCGCTTCTTCGGCGCCGGCGATGTTGCGATCAGTGAACTGTTGCCGGCGCGGCTCGAACGCGCGCGTCGCATGAATGTCGGGCTCGTGATCGATGGCTCGATTGCCAGCGATCCGGTCGCGGAATTCCAGAAGCAGACAGGCCGTGCACCGACGGTGATCTTCGAGTGCGTGGGCCGTCCGATGGTGCAGCGTCTCATCGACATCGCGCCGGCGGGTACACAGCTGGTGCTCGTCGGCACCGGAATGCAACCCGAGCAGTTCACCGTGCTGTCCGCGGCGCTCAAGCGTCTGCGCATGACGTTCGTCATCGGCTATGAACCGGCGGATTTTCCCTTCGTGCTGCGCATGCTCGACGCCGGACGCATCGGCGTCGACGGTCTCGTCACCGCGACGACGTCGCTGGCGGACGTGCCAGACGTCTTCGCGCGGCTGCAGCAGCCGAACGATCACTGCAAAGTCCTCATCACGCCCTGACCGTCTTCGCGCTGTTGCTTCTTCGCCTCATGCATCCCCCTTCCGATGGGAGGGGATGACCCCGCCCCCGTCTGGGGGAGGATCGGTGCCAGGCGTGCGCGTGGGGGCGCAAGACCGCTTGTGACTGCGGCGCACGTCCGAGAAGTGACAGAACCAATGATCCGGAGGACGTGAAGCATGCGCGGGAATTCCAATCGCACTCGACACATCGCCAGCCTGCTGGGCGCCACGCTCGCCACCAGCACGTGGATGGCAGCCGCGCAGGACACCGGCGCGCTCGAGGAAATCATCGTGACGGCCACCAAGCGCGAGCAGACGCTGCAGGACGTGCCGATCTCCGTGGCGGTCACGCCCGCCGCCGTGCTGGAGCAGGCACAGATCCGCGATCTCATCGATCTTCAGTCGGTGGTGCCGTCGCTCAAGGTTTCGCAGCTCAATGCCGTCGGCCAGACGAACTTCATCATTCGCGGCTTCGGCAACGGCGCCGGCAACGACGGCATCGAAAGCTCGGTGGGCGTCTTCATCGATGGCGTGTATCGCTCGCGCAGCGCCGCTGCCCTCGACGATCTGCCGGAAGTCGAGCGCATCGAAGTGCTGCGCGGTCCGCAGTCGACGCTGTTCGGCAAGAACGTGTCGGCGGGCGCGATCAGCATCGTGACCAGGAAGCCGGAAAGCGAGTTCGGCGGTTCGGCCGAAGTCGGCTTCGGCAATTACGATTCGAAGTACGCGAAGGCGTCCATCACCGGTCCGATCGGCGACACCCTGGCCTTCCGCCTGTCCGGCAACATCAACCAGCGCGATGGTTATCTGGAGAACTCGACCACCGGCAACGACGTGAACGACCGCGACCGCTGGGCGGTGCGCGGCGATGTGCTGTGGACGCCGACCGATGCAGTGTCACTGCGCGTCATTGCCGACTACAGCGAGATCAACGAGGTCTGCTGCGGCGTGGTCCAGCTTCGCAACGGCCCGGCCTCGCAGGTCATCGGCGCGCCGACGTCGGTCGGCGGCATGGGCAGGCCGATCGACGATCCCGCGACCCTGTTCGACGGCAACATCGTCTTCAACACCGACCCGGCGAACGCACTGAGCGGCAGAGGCATCTCGGCGCAGCTCGACTGGGAATTCGGCGCAGCGACGCTCACCTCGATCACGGCGTGGCGAAACCAGAAGAACCAGTCCTATCAGGACGTGGACTTCACCGGCGCCGACATCGTCAACAAGGATCAGGCCAACGACATTTCCACGTTCACGCAGGAACTGCGCCTGGCATCGAGCGGCGAAGGCCGCGTCGACTGGCTGCTCGGCGCGTTCTTCCAGGATGAATCCCTCGACACGGGCGTCGACACGATCTACGCAGGCGACATCCGCGGCTACGCCGATCGACTGAGCGGACCGTCGGCGAACTCACCCGGCATGTCGAACCTGCAGTTCTTCGAATACCTCCAGGGACTCGTGACGCCGCAGATCGTGCCGGGACAGACGTACTTCCAGCCCGGACAGGGAATCTCCGATCACTACGCGATGGATCAGCGCTCGTACTCGGTCTTCAGCCAGGTGGATTTCCACGTGACCGACCGCTTCACGCTGACGGGCGGCCTCGCCTATCTCGACGATCGCAAGGAGGCCCGTTCGAACGTGGTGATGAACGAGCCGTTCTCCGCCCTCGATCTGCAGAACGTGCCGCAGCTGCCGTATCTCGGACTGCCGGCCAATGCCTTCGCAGCGCTCGGTGGACTGCAGTTCTTCTATGGCAATACCGCCAACCACGGCCCGGTGAATTATCCGAACGCCAACGAATCCGGCGTGCTGGAAGGCGACAAGCTCACCTACGCCGTGCGTGCGGCGTATGACTTCGGCGCGTTCAACGCGTACGCGAGCTACTCGACCGGCTGGAAGGCCGGCGCGTACAACCTCTCGAGCGACAGCCGTCCGCCCGACGTCAACGGCGTCGGCCGCAGCGCCGGGCCGGAAGACGTCGAGGTCTACGAGATCGGACTCAAGGCGACCTTCAACAACGGCTACCTGAACGTTGCGGTGTTCGATCAGTCGATCGACGGCTTCCAGTCGAATGCGTACACCGGCACGGGCTACAACCTGGTGAACGCGGGCGAGGAATCGGTGAAGGGCGTCGAGATCGACCTGTCCTACGCGCCGACGAACTGGCTCGCGCTGACGGCGGCCGCCACGTATCTCGATGCGGAGTACGAGTCATTCACGCAAGCCGCCTGCGTCAGCTACGACACGGTGCGCTGCCCGGTCGATCCGCTGACGGGCCGCATGCCCAACTTCCGCGATCTGAGCGGACAGCGCCCTGCCGGCATTCCTGAATGGACCGCCTCGGTGTCCGCGACGCTCTCGCACGAGTTCGGCTCGGACTACACGATGTTCCTGCGCGGCGAGTACGACTACGTCGACGACACCTGGCTCACGGAAACGACGCCGCCCGACATCTCGACCTGGGGACAGAGCGTCGTCAACGCCAGCATCGGCCTCACGAACCAGGCGCAGCAATGGGACATCTCGATCTGGGGACGCAATCTCACGGATGACGAGACCATCGTCGCGTCGTTTCCGACGGTGGCGCAGGACGGCAGCTACAGCGGGTATTTGTATCCGCCGCGCACGTATGGGTTGACGCTGCGCAAGCGGTTCTGAATCGGAAGGTGTTTTTTTCCTACTGTGGGGCCGGCTTCAGCCGGCCTCTTCGGAGTCAGGCTGAAGCCTGACCTACAGGAAGAAAGCAGCCGCGCTTCAGCCGTCGATCAGTCCCAGCAGCCGCGCCCGATCCACCGCATGCTTGCGGGTCGCGGCATTCAACTTGAAGAACACGTTTCGCAGATGCCACTTCACGGTGGTCTCGCTGATGTCCATGGCGCGCGCGATTTCCTTGTTCGCCTTGCCGGTGACGACCAGCGAAAGGATGTTCGCTTCCTTCGGCGTGAGCAGGCCCGAGGCGGCCTGCGCCGCGCCCGGCTGCGGCACGGATTTGCGCGGCGGCTTCTCATCAGCAGGCGCCGGATGGCTCGCCGCCGCCAGCATGTTTGCAAGCCGCGGATGCGCCTCCTCGATCGCCCGGCGCATGCCGGCCAGATCCGCAAGACTCAGCACTTCCGCCAGCATTTCCTGCGCGCCCTCGCGGCCGCGCTCATGAGCGACCAGCGCCAGCAGCGCGCGGATGATCAACATGCCGACACTGCGCCGCATGCTCGCCGGCATCGCATTCGCCGCCGTGCGCAATGCGGCCTCCGCTGCCTCGAGATGCGACCGCGCCAGTTCGACATAGGCGGTCGCGACGGCCATGACGCCGGTGAAATGGGCGCGAAGCACGCTGTATTCGTGTTGTTCGAACACCGGTTGCATTGCGCGGACCCGCTCCAGCAATTCCGCCGCCGTATCCGTGCGTCCGCGCAGCGCATGCAGCCGGACCTGCTCGGCGAGGCTGCTCAACACGATGCGCGGCCGGTCGCGGCTGACGCCGAGATCGTGCAGCGCCGCGAGAATGTCGAGCGCCCGCGCCTCGTCGCGATTGCGCAGCGCGATGAACGCGAGCGTGCGATAGGCGAGGATGATGGGATACGAGGTGCCGCCGCGCTCGATCACGTCGAGCCGGTCGGCGAGCGTCGCCAGCGCCTGCTCGGGCGCGTCGTGCATCATGAACGCACCCGCGAGCGCCCCCGCGAACATGCCGGCGACCAGGCTGCGGCGGCCCATTTCGTTCTCAGCTGCTTCCAGGCTCGGCTGCAACACTGCAATCGCCTTCGCGGGATTGCCCTCCATCAGGTGGCTCAGGCCGACGTGCAGGTCGCTGAAAGCGAGCGACAACCGCATCGCCGGCGTGCGCGGCACCGACACCACGATGGTGCCGAGCAGCTGACGGATCTTCTCCATGTCGCCTTCGTGAAACGCGAGCGTGGCCTGCGAATTCGCAAACGCCACGACATGCAGCGGCGTCGCCGACCGCAGCGGCCCGCTCCATTCGCGCAATGCATCGGCGATCACGCCGGGCTGGTCGCGGAAGCCCGCGCTCGCCGCCAGGATGAGCGCCGCTTCGAAGCGGCATTCCTCGTCGAACTGCGGATGACGCGCGATCGGCTCCAGCAGCGCCGGTACGCTGGCCGCCTCATCGCCCATCGCCGTGATCCACGCGACGGTGAGCTGCAGCCGCACGTCCCGCGACATCGCCTCCGGCGGCAATCTGCGAATCCACTCATGCGCCTCGCCGAGACGTCCCTCGCGCGCGATGTCCGCCAGACACTGCGAGATACAGGCCACCGCCAGCGTTTCGTCGCCGGCGGCGAACGCATGACGCGCCGCTTCATGGATCTGCGCATGACTCTCGCACCAGGCCGCCGCGCGACGATGGCATGCACGCTGCTCCGCCGGATCGAGCCGGTCGAACTGTCCGAGCAGGAAATCGCGCGCGAGCGCATGCAGGCTCATGCGCGTGCGCTCCTCGTCGGCGACCATGATCGGGGAATCCTCGGCCAGGCTCAGCAGATAGGACGCGGAGCGCGGATTGCCGGTGACCGCTTCGCAGCCTTCTGCGGTCAGGCTGTCGAGGATCGAGATGCGGATCAGGAACGCGGCTTCGTCCGGCGTCAGCCGCGACATCAGCGATTCGAAGAAGAAGCGCTGCAGGTCGCCGCGCCGTGCGCTCAGGCGGCCGATGGTCTCGTGCAGATCGACGGCCTTCTCGATCGTCGAGGCCGCGAGCTGCAATCCGAGCGGCCAGCCTTCGGTGAGATCGTGCAGGCGCACGGCGTCATCCAGTCCGATGCGCGTGCCGAAGCGGGCGCGCAGCACGGTGAGCGTTTCATCGAGACCCATGCGCAGATCGCGCTCGTCGAACGCCGCGAGCCGGCCGGCCGCCAGCAGATCCGTGAGCGGCAGTTCGAGCGGCCGGCGCGACCCGATGACGAACTGCAGGTTGGGCGGCGCGTTGTTGATGAGATACGCCAGACGCTCGCGCAGCGTCGGCTGCGGCAGGCGATGGGCGTCGTCGAGGATCACGACGGTCTGGGTCGCGAGCACCGCGACCTCCGCCAGCAGTTCCGTCAGCGCATCCAGTTCCCGATGCGCCTGCAGACGCACCTGTGCGGCGGTCTTGGCGAACGAGTCCCGGCCGGTGGCCTCACGTAATGCGAACAGGAGCAGATCGACCAGACGGGTGCCTTCATCCTGTTCATCGAGCGCCGCCCACGCCACGTAGGCGCCGCGCGCCAGCCAGTTGCGGCGCCATTGCGCCATCAGCGTGGTCTTGCCGAAGCCCTGCGGCGCGGTCAGCAGGATGGCCGTGCGATCGCTGATCTCGGCCCAGCGATGCTCGAGTCGCGGTCGGGTCGCCGCGACGCGGCTCGGTCGTGGCGGAGCGGTTTTCAGCAGCAGCAGTGATTCGCGCATGGATCATCTTAGGCGCGCCTGGGTGAAGTCCCGCGCAATGAATCGCCCGAGCCGCGAGTATCTGCGGTCATCGCGCGAAACGAAAGCAGCTCAGCGGCGTCGCGACGCCGCTGGCAACGATTCCATCGTCAGGCGATTTCGCCGATGTCGGTGCCGACCGGATAGGTCTCGCCGGCCCTGGCTTTCTGCGTCAGACGTCCGGAGGCCGGGGACTGGATCTCCTGGATCGATTTTCCCGTCTCGAGCGAATAGATCGGATCGCCCTCGTTGACCTGGGCGCCATCGGCGACCAGCCATTCGGTGAGCACGCCTTCGGTCATGGACATCTCGAGACGCGGGATCGTGAGCTGTGTGGTCATGCGGATGAATCCTGATTACTTGAAAGCGATGACTTCGCGAATGCGGGCAGCGATGGACTTGGCCTGCGGGATCTGATTCAGCTCGATGTCGCGACAGTAGGCAATCGGCGCGAAGTCCGCACCGAACCGGCCGACGGGCGCCTTGAGCGTCGAGAACAGTTCCTCGTGCACCGTGCTCGCGATCTCGCCGCCGAATCCGCAGAACTCCGTGGCGGCGTGGACGACGAGCGCACGACGCGTCTTCTTCACCGAATCCAGCACGCGGTGATAGTCGAGCGGCACGAGAGTGCGCAGGTCGATCACTTCGACGCTGATGCCCTCCTTCGCCAGCTCTTCGGCAGCGGCGAGCGATTCCTGCACCTGCCAGCCGTAGGTCACGACGGTGATGTCGGAGCCTTCGCGCCGCACCTTCGCGACGCCCAGCGGAATGCGATAGTCGCCGGCAGGCGCTTCACCGCGCGCGCCGCGCAGCAACCGGATCGACTCCAGCTGCACGCAGGGATCCTCATCGAAAATGCAGCTCAGCAGCAGCCCTTTCGCATCGAACGGCGTGCTCGGGAACGTCACCTTCAGGCCTGGCGTATGCAGCAGCCAGGCTTCGAGCGACTGCGAATGCTGGGCGCCGTAGCCGCCCGTGCCGCCGCCCACCATCATGCGGATCGTCATCGGCACGTGCGTGGCGGAGCCGGACATGTAACGCTGCTTGGCGGCGTGGTTGAAGATCTGGTCGAGGCAGACACCGGCGAAGTCGTTGAACATGATTTCCGCCACGGGACGCATGCCGACGAGCGCCGCGCCGATGCCGGCGCCGATGATCGCCGTCTCTGCGATCGGCGTGACGCGCACGCGCTCCGGGCCGTACTTGGTCTGCAATCCCCGCGACGTCGCGAACACGCCGCCGGGCGGATCGCCGATGTCTTCGCCGAGCAGGAACACGCCTGCATCCTGTTCGAGCGCGAGGTCCTGCGCTTCGCGAATCGCGTCCAGCATGAGCATGGGCTTGCCCGTACCGCTCCCGGGTTCGGCTTCCGCTTCGCGACGCGGATAGTGGCCGCGACGCGGCGGAACGCTGGGATCGGCGTAGACGTCGATCAGCGTTTCTTCGCGCGGCGTCGGCGTGGCGGCCAGCGCGTGCGCGATCGCCGCATCGACTTCCTGGCGCGCTGCTTCGTCGATCTCCGCCAGTTGCTGTTCGGTGCTGATGCCATCCTCGATCAGCTGCGCGCGCAGGCGCGGCACCGGCCAGGCTTCCTTGGCGGCCTGCAGCGCTTCGCGCGACAGTTCCTTCGTATCGCCGACACCGGCATGCGGACCCAGTCGCATGGTCAGGGCTTCGACGAAAATCGGACCTTCGCCGCGACGGACTTCTTCGATGATCTTCTTCATGCCCTGATAGAAGGCCGGCACGTCGTTGGCATCGAGCTTCACGCCCTTGAAGCCGTAGCCCGCAGCGCGCGACGCGAAGTCCTTGCTCGCGGTGTAACCCGGAATCGGCGTGTATTCGCCGATCTGGTTGTTCTGGCAGAGGAAGATCAGGGGCAGCTTCCACACGCCGGCAAGATTCATGGCCTCGTGAACGGCGCCGATGCTGGTGGCGCCGTCGCCGAAGTTGACGATGGTGATGCGATCCTCGGTGCGCATCTTGGCCGCGAGCGCGAGGCCGTTCGCGATCGGCGCACCGCCGCCCACGATGGCGGTCGTCAGCATCGAGCCGGACGAGGGATCGGAGATGTGCGGCGACCCGCCCTTGCCCTTGTTGACGCCATCGAAGCGGCCGAGGGCTTCGGAGAACAGGCCCGCCAGCGGCACGCCCTTCGCGACCTGATCGTGAATGCCGCGGTACGTCGTGACCATGTAGTCGCGCTTGCTGATGAGCTGCGAAATGGTCGCGGGAATGGATTCCTGCCCGGTCATCGGCCAGTAGCTGAACAGGAATTTGCCGCCGGACAGCCCGGCCTGAATGGCCTTGTCGACGGCGCGAATCCTGGACATCTGGCGGTAGATATTGACCAGAACGGCCGGCTCGACGTCCAGCCTGGCCGCTGCCTGAGCTTGCGATTGCATCATTGATTCCCCTGGCAAAAGTGATGCTGCGCCGTAATGAGGGTGGGCGATCTAGGGATATGCCGCCCGATCCTGCGCACTAAGCAACAGCGGTGTTCAGTATACCCGGGGTCGCGAAAATAGACTCATCTATCCCGGCGATTGCAGGAGGGAGCATCGGGGTCCGCCCGCTCAGACACGAGGGTAATTGCACCTATCGTCGTACGCTGATTTCCCTGAACAGCACGACATCCCCATCACCGTGATTCTGGAGGCCGATATACCCCGCGTCGGGCCGCGGGCCACGCTCGGGTTCGTAAGGCTTGAGCTTCGGCGGCACGGCATCGCCTTCGCGAAAATCCGTCACGGTCACGCCGTTGACGACCACTACCGTACGGTTGCCCTCGAGGGTGATTTCCATTGTGTTCCATTCGCGCGGTTCGGGCTTCGCGCGCGCACGGGTGAAGGAATACAGCACGCCGGTGCGATGCATGTCGTCATCGCTTTCGTCGATCTGTACCTCGTACCCCTTGTTCACCGGCATCCACGGCTCCGTCGGCTCCTCGGGAATACGGATGAACACGCCGGAATTTCCCGCGTCCTGCGGCTGCGGTGCGCGGTAGACGATGCGCAGGGTCGCGTTGCCGAACTTCTCGCGCGTGTACCACAGCAATCCCATGCCGCCTTCGGTTCTGAGGATGCCGTCGTCGACGACGAAGCGGCCCGGCCCGACGTGGCGCCAGCCATCGAGATCCTTGCCGTTGAAGAGCGGCTGCCAGAGCTCCGCGGTGTGTACTGTTGAGGTCATGGACAATGCAGCGGCGGCCATCGATACGGCCGTCAAGACAGATCGCAGGGACACGACGCGCCTCCTCCTCAGCGGGTTCCAGAATCAGGCCGCGGGCGGCGACTGCGTCAATGCCACCGCCCGATATCCTCCCTGCCGCCGGAAATACAGCAGCAGCAACAGATACGCGGCCAGCATGATGAGCGGCAGTACCGCGACGGATTTCAGCGCCGTCTTCTTGCTTCCGGCGACGACGGCATCGACCACGGCGCGCGTCTGCGCGTCGCTGGCGTTCACTTTCGCCTCATCCAGCGCCAGGTAACGCCCGAACACGCCGGTCTTCTCGCTGGTGAAATAGGTGGCGTGCAGCTGGGTGGCGTGCTGCGCATCGTGCGCCGCCAGGGAATGGCCGATGGCGCGATCCTGGATCGTTCCCAGCAACACCGAGCCCACGATGCCGACGCCGAGCATGCCGACGCCGGCAAGCACGTTCATCGTGACCGCACCGCCCTTCGGAAACTGTTCGGCGACGAAGCCGATCGAGGTCGGCCAGAAGAAGCTCTTGCCGATACCGTAGATCGTCGCCGCCAGCAACACCGCCACCCCCGTGGCCTGCGACAGACCATACAGGCCGACGGCCGCGATCGCCGAACACAGCGCCAGCAGGCCGAGCGGCGAGAAGCGATGCACCAGCGGCCCGGCAAACAGTCGCAGCACCAGCATCAGCGCGGAGGTATAGACGAGCACCCAACCGGGTTGCAGCCCCATGCTGACGACTTCGGGTTCGAGCAGCGACGTGATCCAGCTGTCGGTGCCGAGCTCCGTCGTGGCCAGCGGCATCATGATGATCAGCATGATGATGAAGAGCGCGCGTCCGGGCGAGCGCGTGTACCAGGCATAGAAGGCCGTCGCGGCGACGATGAGCAGGCCCTGCAGCAGCAGCGACCAGTCGAACACGCGCCCCACTTCGATGACGATGAGCGCGGCGACGATCAATGCGCTGACATAGCCCGCCTCGGCCAGCATTTCGCGATAGGACACGCCCGCCGCCACCCGTTCGCTCACCGGGAAGCGCTGACGCAGCAGCAGGATGGAGTAGACGATCACGGGAACGATGACCAGGCCGATCTTCCAGCGCCAGTCGACGCCGCCGCCCTGGGCCAATGCCAGGAGCCCGCCCAACACCAATCCACCGGGCCAACCGGCGTGCAGCATGTTGAGCCACTTGGTCTTGTCATGCCGGTAGGCGGTGGCGATGAGCGGATTCACCGCCGCTTCGACCGCGCCGTTGCCCAGTGCCAGCACGAATGTGCCGACGTAGAGCGACCAGTATCCGGTGGCGAGCAATGTCGTCGTCGTGCCGATGAGATGGCACGCCACCGCCACCCACAGCACCGCGCGAAATCCGACCCGGTCGATCAGCAGGCTCAGCAGCACGATGCTGATGGAGAACGGCCAGAGCCCGACGCCCAGCAGTTCGCCCTTCTGGGTGGCCGAGAGATTGAACTCATGCCCCCAATCGTCGACCACGAACGCTCGCAGCACGAAACAGAACGAGGTGGCGACCAGCGCCGCAAAGCAGGTGATGAATAACGTGTTGTGGGTCGGTTGTGTCGTCGTATTCATCCATTCCCCCCGGATCGTCAGTCGGACGCTACACGGCGGTCCACGCGGCATCGCGCCGGCTGGACTCCACGGCGGCGTGAATGAATCGCACGCCGCGCAAACCATCGGCCGCCGTAGGCACGAGCAAGGCGTTGTCGCGCGCAGTCTCGCCGCCGTTGGCAGCGGTGATGAGATCGGCCGCGTCCGAGTAGATCTGCGCGAAGGCCTCTATGTAACCCTCCGGATGTCCGGACGGCAGGCGTGAAGCCGCAGTCGCCGCGCCGCCCAGCCCTGCCCCACCGCGCGTGATGAGGCGCGGCTGTCCGCCAAGCGGCGCAAAGCGAAGCTGATTCGGATTCTCCTGCGACCACTCCAGACCCGCCTTCGAACCGTACAGGCGCACGCGCAATCCGTTCTCGTTGCCCGGCGCAACCTGGCTGGCCCACAGCGCGCCGCTCGCACCGTTGGCAAAGCGCAGCAGCATCTGCCCGTTGTCATCCAGTCGGCGGCCACTCACCTGAATCGACAGATCGGCCGCGAGCTTCGTCACCTGCACGCCCGCAATGAACTCCGCCAGATGAAAGGCATGCGTGCCGATATCGCCGATGGCGCCGGCCACGCCGCTGCGCTGCGGATCGACACGCCAGGCCGCCTGCTTGTTGCCGCCCGCTTCGACATCGGTCGCCAGCCAGTCCTGCGCATATTCGATCTGGGCGACGCGCAGTTCGCCCAGCTGTCCCTCCGCGACCATCTGGCGTGCCTGCCGGACCAGCGGATAGCCGCTGTAGTTGTAGGTCACGGCAAAGACACGTTGCATCCGTTGCGCGGTGCGCACGAGATCCTCGGCGTCTGCGATCGTGGTCGTCAGCGGTTTGTCGCAGATCACGTGCACGCCGGCTTCGAGGCATTGCTTCGCAGCGCGATGATGCAGATGGTTCGGCGTGACGATGGACACGACATCGATGCGATCGGCGCGCTGCTGCTCCCTGTCGAGCATTTCATCGAGCGTGGCATAGCAACGATCGGGCGCGAGCCGCAAGTCGGCGCCGCTGTCCCGCGCACGCTGCGGATCCGACGAGAGCACGCCGGCGACGAATTCGTAGCGGTCATCCAGACGCGCCGCCATGCGATGCACGCCGCCGATGAAGGCGCCGCGCCCGCCGCCCACCATTCCAAGCCTGAGCCTGGGTGCAGTCACTACTCGAGCCCCAGCATCCGACGGTTGGCCGCCGCGTCCGTGCCGGCATTCGCGAAATCATCGAAGGCCTTGTCGGTGGTGCGGATGAGATGCCGTTGAATGAACGGCGCGCCTTCGGCGGCGCCCTGCTCCGGATGCTTGATGCAGCATTCCCATTCCAGCACCGCCCAGCCGTCGTAGCCGTACTGGGTCAGCTTGGAAAAGATGCCGCTGAAATCGACCTGGCCATCGCCGAGCGAGCGGAAGCGGCCTGCACGGTCGATCCACGGTTGATAGCCGCCGTACACGCCCTGACGAGGGCTCGGCCTGAACTCCGCATCCTTCACATGAAACATGCGGATGTGCGCATGGTAGACATCGATGAAGCCGAGATAGTCGAGCTGCTGCAGCACGAAGTGGCTCGGGTCATAAAGCATGTGACAGCGCGGATGATTGCCGACGCGTTCGAGAAAACGTTCGAACGTGACGCCATCGAACAGGTCTTCGCCCGGATGAATCTCGTAACAGAGATCGACGCCCGCGGCATCGAACGCATCCAGGATCGGACGCCAGCGACTGGCGAGTTCGTCGAAGGCCGTCTCCACCAGACCCGCCGGACGTTGCGGCCACGGATAAAGATAGGGCCACGCCAGCGCACCCGAAAACGTTGCATGCGCCTTGAGTCCCAACCGGGCGGAGGCGCGCGCCGCCTTGCGCAGCTGTTCCACGGCCCACTGCTGGCGCGCGCGCGGATTGCGGCGCAGCGACGGCGGCGCGAAGCCGTCGAAGGCTTCGTCGTAAGCCGGATGCACGGCGACCAGTTGCCCCTGCAAGTGGGTCGACAGTTCGGTGATCTCGATGCCCTCCTGCGCCAGCATTCCCTTGACTTCATCGCAGTAGGTAGCGCTCTCGGCTGCACGATCGAGATCGAACAGGCGCGACTCCCAGGTCGGAATCTGCACGCCCTTGTAGCCCAGCTTCGCGGCCCATCGGGCGATGGTGCGCAGGTCATCGAACGGCGGTTCGCTGCCGGCAAACTGTGCCAGGAAAATACCCGGCCCCTTGATCATCGCCATGCTGCGTCCTCGGGTGGAATCAGGATGCCGCGCCGAGCCTGCTCAGGTAGTCGAAGCTGATCCTGATGGACTCCAGCGGACTGCGATCGAAATTCTCCTGCTCGACGTAGCAATGCTGGATGTGCTTCGGGTCCGCCGCCGCAAACAGCGCCTTCCAGTCGATCGCGCCGCTGCCGACCTCGGTCGTCTGCGCCTGCAGCTCGGTGGTGACGCGCAGATCCTTGCGCACATCCTTCACGTGCAGCTGCGTGATCCGATTCGCGTACTTCTTCAGATAGGCCGCGGGATCCTGGCCCGCCGTGACGACCCACGCGATGTCCAGCTCGAACGACACCAGCGTGGGATCGGTCAGGCGCAGCAGTTCATCGAAAGCAGGAACGCCATTGAAGGAACGGAATTCGATGTTGTGATTGTGATAGCCGAAACGCACACCGGCCTTGCGGGCCAGTTCACCGAACCGGTTCAGCTGTTCGGCATTCCACTTCCAGTCATCGAGCGTCATTCCCGCACCGAGCGAACCGGTGGGAATGGAACGCGCATCGGCGGTCGACGGGAAGGAGCACACCAGATGCCGGACACCCAGTTCCTTTGCGTAGTCAACGCGCTGCTGTGCATGGGCCTGCAGATCGGCCATGTTGGCGTGCATGCTGGGAATGCTGAGGCCGGTGTCGGCGAGCAGCGCGCGCATCTCGCTCACCGGTCGCGCCGGACCGGCCAGTTCGAGTTCGGTGTAGCCGATGTCTGCGATGGCTTTCAGGGTGCCGGGCAGATCCTTCGCCGCGGCTTCGCGCACGGTGTAGATCTGCAAGCCGATCGGCCGTCCGAGCGGCCCTTTCGCCGGCGAGGCCTCAGCGGGAAGGCAGGTCATCGCCGCCACGGCCAGGGAAGAACTTTGCAGGAAACGACGTCGCGTCCACATGGCGCCCCCTCGGTCGGACTCATCGGTGTTCTTTCTGCCAGAATAAATCTGCGCCCACCGTCTGTATATCGACAGGTTTAGTTCGGACATCGACGAAAAGAGACAGACCATGCTCCCCTGGTTGAACCTGGGTTTGCCGCGGACGACGCCCGCGCAAACCAGTCACGCGCTGAACCTCAGCAGCTATCTCGCCAGGCTGGTCGCCTCCGGACAGGCGACCTCGCGCTCCGAACTCGCACGCGTCACTGGACTCGCGCGCTCGACCGTCTCCGAGCATCTGGCGCCGCTGCTGCGGATCGGCCTGATCGCCGAGCACGAGGCGGAAGCGGGAGCGCGCGGTCGACCGCCGTCGGTGCTGAGCCTGAATCCGCAAGCCGGCGTCATTCTGGTTGCCGACATCGGCGCCGCTCGCGGACGACTGGCCATCGCGGATTTCGGCCAGCATTTCCTCGCGGAGCGTTCGATCAGGACGGATGTCGCGCGTGGACCCGATACCGTGCTCGCGGAGGTGCGCGCCGAGTTCCTCCAGATGCTCGCGGAGCATCAGGTACCGTCAGGCAGTGTGCGTCTCGTCGTCGTGGGTCTGCCCGCTCCCGTGGACTTTGCAAGCGGCGTCCCGGTACGCCCGCCCATCATGCCGGGATGGGACAACTATCCCGTTCCGGAGTCCTTTCAGGAAACGTTCGCGGCACCGGTACTCGTCGACAACGACGTCAACCTGATGGCGCTGGGCGAAGCGCGATGTCGTCCTGCTTCGCAATGTCCCCTGCTGTACGTCAAGGCATCGACCGGGATCGGCTGCGGCATCGTCACGCACGATGGACAGCTGCATCGCGGGGCCGACGGTGCGGCCGGGGACATCGGACATGTTCGCGTGCCGGGACATGACGCTGTCTGCCGCTGCGGCGCCGTGGGCTGCATCGAAGCCTTTGCCTCGTACGCGGCGATCCTGCGCAAGGCCGGCGCCGACAGCGGCGGCAACGCGGTTCAGTCCGCCGAGGCCAATGAGGCTCAGCTTTCCGGCCTCGTCCGCACTGCCGCCGGCGAGATCGGCGAAGTGATCGCCATGCTCGTGCACTTCTTCAACCCCGCCGTGATCGTGCTCGGCGGACGCATGACCCAGTACGGCGATGAAATGCTGGCGGGCGTTCGCTCCGTCGTCTATCGACGCGCCTTGCCGCTGGCCACTCGCAGGCTGTCGGTCGAACTCAGCACGCTCGGCAACCGCGCCGGAACCGTCGGCGCCGTCGTGCTCGGCGTGGAGCACGTGCTCTCGCCGCAGGGATTGCGCTCGATGATGTTATGACCTGGTGTCGTAGCGACACGCGACCACATTGCGTCGTCAATAGTTCGACGCCCGCCGTAATTCCAGTGCTTCAATGTGGCAATCCGTTCGCGTTACAGTCGCCGCATCAGGGGTGACTGCGAGTGCGGCAATGGGGCCCGACAAGAACGACTCCTTCGACGCGATCGTCGTCGGCACCGGCATCAGCGGTGGATGGGCCGCCAAGGAACTGACCGGGAAAGGACTGAAGACGCTGGTGCTCGATCGCGGACGCATGGTGCGTCATGGCGACTATCCGACGGCGACGAAGGACCTGTGGGAACTGCCCTACGGCGGTCGCGCGACCCGGGAAGATCTCGAACGTCACGCGACCGCAGCGCGCACCAACTATGTCGTGACCCAGGCCACCAAGCACTGGTGGGTCGACGATACCGAGCATCCCTACAGCGAGACGCGACCCTTCGACTGGGTGCGCGGCTATCACGTGGGCGGACGTTCGCTGGTGTGGGGACGGCAGTCGTATCGCTGGAGTCCGATGGACTTCGAGGCGAATGCCAGGGACGGCGTGGCCGTCGACTGGCCGATCCGCTACCGCGATGTCGAGCCGTGGTACGAGTACGTCGAACGCTTCATCGGCGTGAGCGGTCAGAGCGAAGGACTGGAGCAACTGCCCGACGGTGCCTTCCTGCCGCCGATGGAAATGAACTGCGTCGAAAGGCACTTGAAGAAATCGCTCGCCGAGAAGTTCGGGCGCGTCATGACGATCGGTCGCACGGCGCATCTGACTGCGCCGCTGGCCCACAGCCCGCAGCGCGGCACCTGCCAGAGCCGCAACCTGTGCATTCGCGGCTGTCCGTTCGGTGCCTATTTCAGCAGCAATTCCAGCACCCTGCCCGCGGCCGAGAAGACCGGCAACATGACGCTGCGACCGGACTCGGTCGTGTACGAACTGGTGTACGACGAAAAGGCCGGCCGGGCGAGCGGCGTGCGCGTGCTGGACTCCGAAACCGGCGAACACCACGAGTTCAGCGCACGCGTGATCTTCCTGTGCGCATCGACGTTCGGCACGGCGCACATCCTGATGAACTCGATCTCGAAACGTTTCCCCGACGGCTTCGGCAACGACAGCGGCGAACTGGGCTGCAACATCATGGATCATCACCTGCAGGTCGGTGCCGTCGCGCTCGCCGAAGGATTCGATGATCAGTACTACGTGGGCCAGCGCCCCAACGGCATCTACGTCCCGCGCTTCGTCAACGTCGGCAAGGACAAACGCGACTACCTGCGCGGCTTCGGCTACCAGGGCGGTGCCTCGCGGCGCAACTGGACGCGGCTCATGAGCGATCCGGTGATGGGCGAGGAACTGAAGCAGACCGCAGCGACGCCCGGTCCCTGGTCCGTCTCCCTCGGCGGCTTCGGTGAAATCCTTCCCGATCATCGCAATCGCATCACGCTGAACCGCGACAGGAAGGACAGGCACGGACTGCCTACGCTCGACTTCGATGCCGGCATCGGCGAGAACGAGCGCAGGATGCGCCTCGACATGGCCAGCGAGGCAGCCACCATGCTCGAAGCCGCCGGCTACAGGAACGTTCGCGCGTACGATCGCGGCTACAGCATGGGCCTCGGCATTCATGAGATGGGCACCGCGCGCATGGGACGCGATCCGAAAACCTCCGTGCTCAACGAATGGAATCAGTTGCACGCCTGCAGGAATGTCTACGTCACCGACGGTTCCTGCATGACGTCGAGCGCCTGCCAGAACCCATCGCTCACCTACATGGCCCTGACCGCGCGCGCGGCCGATCACGCGGTCGAAGAACTCAAGCGCATGAATCTCTGAGGACGGCGACATGAATCGACGCGAAGCGCTGCAGCAGGCGGCCTGGCTGATGGGCGGCGCCCTCTCGGCCCCCGCCTTGATGGGCATCCTCAATGGCTGTACTGCGAAACCGGAGGCGAACTGGCAACCGGTCTTTCTGACGTCCGCACAGGCTGCGCTGGTCGGCGAAGTGGCGGAGATCCTGATTCCACGCACGGATACGCCGGGAGCGAAGGATGTCGGCGTGCCGGCGTTGATCGACCGCATGCTCGAAGCCGTGTACCCGAAGCAGGATCAGGGCCGCTTCCTGGCCGGACTCGATGAGTTCGATTCGCAAGCTCGCGCGCAGCATGCCGACGACTTCCTGCACCTGGAACGCAATGTCCGGATCGAGCACGTCAGAGCAGTCACGGCAGCGGCGATGGCTGCCGAACGGGTTCATGGAGGTCCCGGCCCCTTTGCGAGGCCGTTCATCCTGATGACGCGCGAACTCACGCTGCTGGGCTACTTCACTTCGCAGGCGGCAGCCACGAAGGTGCTGCAATACAACCCCGCGCCCGGCCCATTTCGCGGATGCGTTCCCCTGAACGAAGCGGGCAACGGCAGGACCTGGGCCACCGAACAGGTCCAGCGCTTCTGATCTTTCGAACCGAAGGACGACAGCATGAGCAGGGATAGCGCCCCAGAGACGGATGCACACATTCCGGATGCCCCGAGCGGAACGCCGCCGCGCCTGGTGCTGGACACGAACATCGTCCTCGACTGCTTCGTGTTTCGCGATCGCGCGGCGCACCACCTGACGACAGCGATCGAGACGCGACGCGCGCAGGCGCTCGTTCACCAGCACGCCATCGATGAACTGGAGCGCGTGCTCTCCTATCCGCAATGCCGACTGGCCGCCGTCGAGCAGCGCCGGATTCTGGATCGCTATCTCGCCGCGGCGATTCTCGCGCCCATGCCGGACGGCTTCAGTCGCGAAGAATGGCTGTTGCCCGCAGGCTTTCCGCGCTGTCGCGACCGCGACGACCAGCCTTTTCTTGCCCTCGCCTACCATGCGCGGGCGGATGCGCTCATCACGAAGGACAGGGCCCTGCTGAAACTGCGCAGGAAAGCGCGGCGCTTCGGAGTCGCCATCGTGCCGCCGCTGGATCTGGAGTTGCCGCGATGTCACGACATGATTCCTGGCTGAATTTCCTGCGGAGACTTCCGTGGTGTCTCGCTGCGTCGCTGCTGATCGCAGCGCCGGCCACGGCGCAGCCGCTGCGCGTGATGACATTCAACATCCGCCTGCTCACGCCGGACGACGGCGCCAACCACTGGGATCTGCGGCGCGATCTCGCGGTCCGGATGCTGCGGTCCGAAGCCCCCGACATCATCGGCACGCAGGAACTGTTCAAGCGACAGGGCGACGAACTGGTCGCCCGACTGCCCGAGTACGTGTGGTTCGGTACCGGCCGTCGCGGCGGCGACGACGACGAACACATGGGTATCTTCTATCGCAAGGACCGTCTGCGCGTGCTCGACTCGGGCAACTTCTGGCTTTCCGATACTCCCGATACGCCGGGCAGTCGAACCTGGGGGAACCTGTATCCGCGGCTCGTCACGTGGGCGCGGTTTAAGCACCGCGCCGATGGCGCAACGTTCACGCTCTACAACACGCACTTTCCCTATCGCAACGAGGACGAGACGGCGCGCCTGCGCAGCGCGAAGCTGATCCGCACGCGCCTGGAGGCATTGCCTCGCAACGAGAACATCATTCTCACGGGAGACTTCAACACGACGCCGGACGGTGACGTCCACGCGCTGCTCACCGCCCTGCTTGCGGACGCATGGACGACATCACCCGAACGCAGCGGGCCCGACGGCACATTCCACGACTTCACCGGGCGTCCGGAACGGCGCATCGACTGGATACTGTTTCGCGGACCGGAAGTACTGCGGACCAGGACGGTCACGACTCACGAAGCAGGACGCTATCCGTCGGATCACTTCGCCGTGGTGGCGGAATTCGAGCTGGGGCGCGCAAATGAAAACGCGACATACCCGGAGGGGCATGCCGCGCAGGGGACTGCAGAAGCAGCCCGGCGAAAGGACCTCTCGCCGGGAGCTTCCTGATGACTTGTCAGCGCGAGCCGAAGGAGTAGCGGACGCTCAGGCCGAACTCCTGCAGCGGCGTCATGCTGGTCGTCATGTAAGGACCGGCCAGAGACTGACCTGCGCCTCCGGCAGCCAGATTTCTGAAAGGAGTCGAAGCGGCCGCGCTGCCGCGATTCAGCACCAGTTGCTCATCCAGCACGTTCCGCGCGAAGAGGGACACTTCCCATGCACCATCGTTGCTGCGCAGACCCGCATACAGATTCAGCAGGCCATAGGAATCGACATCGTCATACTGGTTGTTCGGGTCCTGCTCGTTGCTCGTGTAGTACGAGTACAGGCCGCGACCGAAGATGTCGAGGGATGCAGTAACGGGGAAGGTGTACTCCGCCTGCAGCGTCGTCGTCCAGTCAGGCGCGAACGACATGCGGTCGTTCACCGAGCAGGAAGCGACGTCCTCTCCGGCAGGCAGAATCGCCTGAAGCTGCGCAAGGCTCGGGTTTGCCGGCGGGTTCAGGTCGGGAATGCCATCCTGATTGAAGTCGTTGCAGGCAACGACGCCATTGTCCATCTCGCCTTTTGCATAGGCGAAGTTCAGGCCGATATTGAACCGCTCGGTGGCCTGGATCGCGAGATCGACTTCAGCACCGTCGATCGTGCCGTCCACGTTGGCCATGAAGTTGAACTGACCCGGGACCGGGCTCGCCGGCTGCTGCCGATTGACGTACCACACCTGCGGACCGCGATAGAGGAAGTTCTCGAAGTCCTGATGGAAGACGGACGCGTTCAGGCGCATGCGGCCGTCGAGGAAGTCAGCCTTGAAACCGACTTCGTAGGACGTCGAGTCTTCGGAGTCCAGCCGGGTGAACTCGGCAATGTTCGGCGTCACGGGCTCAGGATTGAAGATACCCACGACATCCGGACCATCACGCCACGAGGTGCCGACGTTCGCATAGAGCATGAAGTCCTCGGTGAAGCGATGCGAGGCGGCGAGGTTCCAGACCGTGGGCTTCTCTTCGGCATCGAAGCTCTGCGCCGGCGTAGGCGCATTGTTCAGCGTCAGCGAACTCTCGGACTTGAAGATGATGTAACGCGCACCGCCGGAAATCTCGGTCTGGTCAGTCAGATGCCAGGTGAGATTGGCGAAGACGGACGTTTCTTCCGTGCTGCTGCGGCGCGAAATCGGAGTACCGAGCAAACCTCCCGGAGCGCCCGGAGGCAACGTCGGATTCGGCGGCACGCTGACGGGCATCAGCGTATACGGGCCGACCGGTATGGCGAACAACGTGTAGTTCGTCAGATCGCTGGGACTGCTGAACTCCTGGTAGTACGCACCCACCGTGTAATCGAACCTGCCGGCGAGGCGCTCTTCGGACGCCAGGCGCAATTCGTGCGCCTTGCTCTCCGCCTGAGAGTGGAGGCTCTGCGCGAATCCCGGGGTGTTGGGCACGACACCGCCAAGATCCAGCGGCGACTGTGCCTGGACGTCAAGCTTGCTCCATGAGCCCACGTAGCTCAGCTTCTGGCCACCCAAACGCCAGTCGAGCTGGGCGGTCGCCATATCGATCTGCTGCGTCGTCGGACGCCCGCCGTCGGTGAAGACGCTGAGACGATCTTCCGGCCGGATCGTCTGTACGCCTGCAGGAGCCGTCGAACCATTCGCAAGGAAGAACGACGAGTACTGATCGAATGCCTTCAGATCGCGCTCGAGGTACTGATACATGACATTCGCAGTGAAAACGTCGCCCGCCTCCCAGCGCAGCGAAGCGCGACCGCTCTTGGTTCTCTGCGAAGGCTTCTGACCGTCGGTGGTCTCGACGTGATCGTATTCGTTCTCGTCGTAGATACCTGCGATGCGCAAAGCCAGGCTGTCCTGGATGATCGGCAGATTGATGGCCGCCTGGCCCTGGTAGGCATCCTGATCGGTGCCCAGGGCGCTCACATAACCGCCGAATTCGGAGACATCCGCCTGCTTGGTGGTAACGGTGATCGAGCCGGACGGGGAAGCACGGCCACGCAGCGTGCCCTGCGGGCCGCGCAGCACTTCGATCTGACCGATGTCGTACATCTGCTGGAACAGCAGGGCCGACTGGATCGGGCCGTCGTTCAGATAGAACTCGACGGTCGGCGTCGCACTGGATTCGACCTGGAATGAGGCGCCGCGGATCGTTGCAGCCGTCGTGTAACCGGTTGCACCACTGCTCATGGTCAGGCCGGGCACGATGGCCTGGACGTCGGTGAAGTTCTGGAAATTCAGCTTCGCAACGTCTTCGGCGGTTACGGCATCGACCGTCTGAGGAACGTCCTGCAGACTTTCTGCACGACGGCGTGCGGTCACCACCACTTCTTCCAGCTGGAAGCCGGCGCCGGCCGTGTCCTGAGCCGGCGTGCTGGTCGCGATGGCCAGCAGGCTCGAGCCCGTCAGTAACATCAATCTGCGAGTCTTCATGGGTGTCCCCCTTTGATAACGATCAACCCATCCGAGGAAAAAACGTTGACTAGCGCCTGCACTGCGCCGCCGACACGGCCGGTGCGTCGTTGCGGGCACATCGAAATGGAATCTGCTGGACTGCGCCGGCTGGCGATGTCCGCGAACAGTACGAATCGGACATCGAGCCGCATCGTTACGGCGATGCGATCAGTTGAACTGGACGCGGCGCGAGAGTCGGGAACGGCATGGCGGAAATGGACAGGGCCCGCTGGACACCTGTAGCCGCCGGCACACGCAGCTCGCCGTTGATTTTCAGCACCGTCGCCTGCCCCCGCCTGATGACCGCAGCACTACTTTATGAGTACGTTGCCGTCTGCGGCATCGATGGCACGTAGACAACTCAACTACTCTTCTTGGACTGCGATTAGTTTCCAATTTATCAACAGCGGTGTCTAGTACCTCACCGGGCTTTTTCCGTTCGAGTAATGAAACCCTGCTGTTTCAGGCATATTTCACCGTTGACAGGCAGGTCCGCACGGCAACGCACTGCCACAAAGGCAGCGAACGGCTCACGCTTGTTTGGCAGTGCAAAAACGATGCATCCACGCCACAGCCGCATCCGGGAGGACGCGAGCGAACGCAGATGCGGAAACGGCGACCGTGTCCTTACGGCTTGTCGAGCAGATCGCGAATCCTCTGCCCCAGTTGCTCGAACGTGAAGGGCTTGCCGATGAGCTGCACACCCGAATCCAGCCGTCCGTGATGGACGATGGCATTGCGCGAATAGCCCGTCGTGTAGAGCACACGCAGGTCGGGTCGCAGTTCGCGCGCCGCGTCCGAGAGGATCTTGCCCGACTTGCCGGGAAGCACGACGTCGGTGAACAGCAGGTCGACGCGGGCTGACGTCTGCAATATCGCCAGCGCACTTTCCGCATCGCCGACCTCGAGCACGTGATAGCCGAGTTCCGCCAGCACCATCGTGCTGTAGCTGCGTACGTCGGCATTGTCCTCGACGACCAGAATCACTTCCTCGCGGCTCGCGCGCGGCACTTCGACGCTCGGCACCGGCGCGACGACGGGGGCGCCGCCGTGATAGCGCGGGAAGTACAGCTTCACGGTCGTGCCCTGCCCGACTTCGCTGTAGATCGTGACGTGGCCGCCGGATTGCTTGACGAAGCCGTACACCATGCTGAGGCCGAGACCCGTGCCGCGCCCCACGTCCTTCGTCGTGAAGAACGGCTCGAAGGCGCGCGCCAGCACGTCCTGCGACATTCCCGAACCGGTATCGCTGACCGCCACCATGACGTATTGCCCGGGAATCACTTCCGCATCGGTGGCCGCGTATCGTTCATCGAGATCGGTGTTGGCGGTTTCGATCGTGAGCTTGCCGCCGTTTTCCATCGCATCGCGCGCGTTCACCGCGAGATTGACGATGGCACTTTCGATCTGGTTCTGATCCACCTCGGCCAGCCACAGCCGCGGCGCGAGAATGCCTTCGAGTTCGATGGTTTCGCCGAGCGTGCGATGCAGCAGCTCGGTCATGTCGCGTACCAGGACGTTCAGGTCCAGCGGCTTCGGATCGAGCGGCTGGCGGCGGGAGAAGGCCAGCAGGCGCGAGGTGAGATGCGCCGCACGCTGCGCACCCTGCAGGGCCATGTCGGCCGCGCGGCGAATGCGCGCCTCGTCCGTGGCCGGACTCGAACGACGGATGGTATCCAGGCCACCGATGATGACGGTCAGCAGATTGTTGAAGTCGTGCGCGACGCCGCCGGTCAGCTGACCGACGGCTTCCATCTTCTGCGCCTGTCGCAATGCCTCTTCTGCGCGCGTGCGCTCGGCGACTTCGTCCCGGACGCGCTTCTCCAGCGTTGCGTTCAACAGCTGCAGTTCGTTTTCTGCGCGCCGCCGCTGCACCAGCTCGCGCTGCGCCGCCTGCACGAGCCGCGCATTCTCCATCGCGACCGCCGCGGAGGCCGCGAGGCCCAGAATGAGTTCCTCCGTCTCAGCACCGAATCGCCCGGTCTGCGCGTGACCGAAGAACAGTCCGCCGAGCACTTCGCCGCTCGTGGATTTCACGGGCACTGCCAGATAGCTGCGCACCGGCAGATGTCCGGGCGGCATGCCGCGATAGGGCTCGCTGCGGCCGTAGCGGGGATCGCGCGTGATGTCGTCGGCGCGAACGACGCCCACGCCGTCGAACGTGGGTCCGAACACCGCCGTCTTGCGCGGCATGGGAAATTTCGCGAACGATTCCGGCGCCGCGCCCGACAGCGTGTACAGGGTGTAGCGCTCGCCGGCCGCGTCGATGACGTTGTAGAAGAACGCGCCGAACTGCGCGCCGATCAGTTCGACGCCCGCATCGGTGATCGCCTGCACCACCGACTCGGTCTTGAGTTCGCCGGCGATGATGGCGGCGACCCGGTTGAGCACTTCGAGCGCGCGCTGCTGCTCGCGCATCTGTGCTTCGGCGGCTTTCTCCTGCGTGAGATCGATCAGCACGCCGGTGAAATTCCGTTCGCCCGACGGCAGCGTTTCGATCTGGCCGCGCGACAGTACGGTGCGCGGTCCGTCGGCGGCCAGAACTCGATACTCCGCTTCGAACGGCGCGCCCGTCTCCACGGTCTTCGTCACCAGCGCTGCGGTACGTTCGCGATCGTCGGGATGCACGCCTTCGAAGAACGTCGCGAGCGGCAGGCCGTCGGCCGCGGCTTCGATGCCGACGCCGAACGCGTCCGCGAGCTGGCCGTAGATGCTGAGGCGATCCGTGGACACGTTCCATTCGTAGACGGCCACCCTTCCGGTCGCGAGCGCGCGGGACAGTCGCTCCTGACTGATCAGGCGCTGCTGTTCGCTCTGCATGATTGCGCGCGCCGCATCGCGCCGGATGGCGGCCATCTCGATGTTCGTGTGAATGCGCGCCAGCAGTTCACGGGCGACGAACGGTTTCACCAGATAGTCGTCGGCGCCCGCCTCGATGCCTTCGGACTTCGCTTCGTCGGCGGCACGCGCCGAGAGCATGATGACGGGGATGCTCGCCAGGCGCGCGTCGCTGCGAATGGCGCGCAACAGCCCGAAACCATCCAGGTTGGGCATCATCACGTCGGCGAGAATGAGATCGAAATTCCCCGCGCGCGCCCGTTGCAGCGCCTGCTGCCCGTCCACCGCGGTTTCGACCAGGTATCCCTGCGTGCCCAGCAGCCGGGTCACGTAATCGCGCATGTCCGCGTTGTCGTCGGCGAGCAGGATCCTGCGGCTGGGCTGATGCGATGGAGTGGTCTGCGGCGGCGCGATGTCGGGGGCTTCGTGAACCCAGCGCAGCGCTTCTTCGACGAAGGGCAGCGCTTTCACTGCAGTCGGTCCGCTGCGCTCCTGACGCAGCTTGTCGGCGGGCAGATGCGCCGTGCCGAAAGGCAGGCTGACGCTGAAAGTCGTACCGCGACCGAGTTCGCTGCGCACCGACACGTCGCCGCCATGCAGCCGGACGAGTTGCTGCACCAGCGCGAGCCCGATGCCCGAGCCCTCGAAGCTGCGTCCCTGTGCGCCTTCGACGCGGTGGAAGCGTTCGAACAGTCGCGGGATTTCGGTTTCCGGCACGCCGATGCCGGTATCCGTCACGCAGACGACTGCGTTGCGGCGGTCGGTCGTCGTATCGACGGTCAGCGTGATGCCGCCGTTCAAGGTGAACTTGAACGCATTCGACAGCAGGTTCAGCAGCACTTTTTCCCACAGGTCGGGATCGACGTGGACGCGCTCGGGCAGGGCTCGCGCATCGACCGTCAGCGCAAGACCCGCCTTCTCGATGGCCGAACGAAAGCTCGAGGCGATCTCCGCACTGAACGAAGCCAGATCGACCGGCTCGTAGAAGGCATTCATCCGGCCCGCTTCGAGGCGGGCGAAGTCGAGGAGGCTGTTCACCAGTCGCAGCAGCCGCATGCCGTTGCGATGCGCCACCTGCGCCTGCGTGCGCGCCATCTCTTCCGAGAACGCCGGCGTCGCCAGCAGCTCCTCCAGCGGACCGAGCATCAGCGTCAGAGGGGTACGGAATTCATGGCTGACGTTGGAGAAGAAGGTCGTCTTGGCATGATCGATCGCGGCGAGGGCTTCGGCGCGCTTGCGCTCCTGCTCGAAGCCGCGCGCATTCGCCAGCGCTCCGGCAATCTGGCCCGCGAGCAGGCTGACGAAATCGCGATAGCCGTTGTCGACGCGACGATGCGGATTGGCCGCAGCGACCAGAAATCCCGCGGCCCGCGTCGCGCCGGGCTCGGCGATCGGCGCCAGCAATGCCGCATTCGGCCGCAGCTGCCACGCACCGCTGGGCACTGCCGCGAATTTCTCGCCGAGATCCGGCACGACCACGACGGAATCGGTGCCCTGGATCGCGCCCAGCGCCCACGGATGCCGGCCGGTCTCGATCTCGAGCGGCGCAGCGGGATGGCCTGCATCGATGCCGGAAGAGGCGACCAGCGTCGCGCTGTCGCTCTCGTCGTCGAACAGGTAGACGGCGGTGAACGGCAGATCCTGCAGGTTGTCGCCGAGTTCGTCCTGCACCGCGCGAAACAGCTGCGCCTGCGCCGATGTCTGCGACAGTGCAGAGGCGAGCTTGCGCAGCGTCGCGAGCCGTCGCGCACCGATGACCCGCTCCGTCTCTTCCACGACCACGCAGAGCAGCCCGGCGATGGAGCCGTCGTCGTCGAACAGCGGGCTGTAGGAGAACGTGTGGTACGTCTCCTCGGAAAAACCGCTGCGCTCCAGGAACAGCAGCATGCCTTCGTTGTAGGTGGCCTCGCCCGTCGTCATGACCTGATCGACGAGCGGCCCCACCTCCGGCCAGATCTCGCGCCAGACGACCGAGGCCGGCTGTCCGAGCGCCCACGGATGCTTCTCTCCCAGCGTCGGCCGGTAGGCGTCGTTATAGAAGAAGGCGAGATCCCTGCCCCAACCCATCCACATCTGATAGCGGGACGTCAGCAGGATGCGAACCATGGAGCGCAGGCTTTGCGGCCAGTCCCCCGGCGCGCCGATCGACGTCGCGCGCCAGTCGCACCTGCGCATGTGCTCGGCCAGAGGTCCGCCGCCGATGAACAGATCCGAACCTTCGTCGCTCGAAGACGGTCGCTGCGGATCCAAGTCGCACCTCGGAAACCTTCTTGTTGGAATGGGAGGCGATCGTCTGGTGAACGATCACAGGCTGAGAATCGCCGTGCTGAACGCACCTGGCGGCAGCGCGGTTCCAGGACGAGGCTCGTCCGGCCGGCTCGTCAATGTCGCGGCCCGGATGAAGTTGCTACCATCGCGGCGTGCACCTGCTCCATCGCCAATGAAGTTCTGTTCCGCCTGCGGCGCCCCCGTCGAACGTCTGATTCCGGACGGCGATCATCTGCCGCGCGCCGTCTGCACGGCCTGCAAGACCATCCACTATGAGAACCCGCGCATCATCGCGGGATGCGTCCCCGAGTGGCAGGGCAAGATCCTGTTGTGCAGACGCGCGATCGAACCGCGGCGCGGCTACTGGACGATCCCCGCCGGCTTCATGGAAAACGGCGAAGCATTGCAGGACGGCGCGGCGCGGGAAGCGATGGAGGAAGCGCTCGCCAATGTCGAGATCGGTTCGCTGCTCGCCATCGTCAACGTGATTCGCGCGCACCAGGTGCACATCATGTTCCGGGCGCGGCTGCTCGATACCAACTTCGGCGTCGGGCCCGAAAGCCTGGAAACGCAGCTCTACGACGAAGCCGACATTCCGTGGCACGACATGGCGTTCCTCAGCGTCGACTTCGCACTGCGGCGCTACCTGGAGGATCGCCGTGCCGGACGCGAAGGCGTGCATTCCCGCGACATCGACTGGCAGGACGGCAGGATCATTACCCGGGATCGGTGACGGGTTCGGCTTCTATCGCCCGCCCCTCTTTGGCACAATACCGGCCGTTCGCAGCGGCATTCGCCGCATTCCCCGGCCGGAGTCATCGATGACCTTTGTCGTCACAGAGAATTGCATCAAGTGTAAGTACACGGACTGTGTCGAGGTCTGTCCGGTCGACTGCTTCCATGTCGGTCCCAACTTCCTGGTGATCGATCCGGACGAATGCATCGACTGCACGCTGTGCGAACCCGAATGCCCTGCCGAAGCGATCTTCTCCGAGGAAGAGCTGCCAGCCGGCCAGGAACACTTCAAGCAGCTCAACGCCGAACTCGCCAAGAGCTGGCCCGTGATCACGGAGCGCGAGCCCGCACCCGCAGACGCCAAGGAGTGGGACGGCAAGCCCGACAAGCTGAAGCTGCTCGAACGCTGATCCGCAGGACATCGCGCCCACAAAAAAAGCCCGCATTTCTGCGGGCTTTTTTTCGATCCGGGCCGACCGGATTACTTGATCACTTGGTCTTCGTCGCCGCGACCTTCAACTGGTCGAGCTGTTTGACCATGTCTTTCGGCGGCAGATAGCCGCCGATGTAATCGCCGGACGGCGTGAAGATGGCCGGCGTACCTTGCACGCCCATTTCCTCGCCGAGTTCGTACTGCTTGGCGACCGGCGTCGCCGCACACTTGGCGTCTACCGACTGTCCCTGCTTCGCCTTGGTGATCGCACCGTTGCGATCCTTGGAGCACCAGACGGCCTCCATCTTCGCCCAGTCATCCGTGCCCGGACCGGCCCGCGGATAGGCCAGGTAACGCACCCGCACGCCGAGTTTGTTGAGCTGGTCGATCTCGCCGTGCAGCTTGCGGCAATACCCGCACTCGACATCGGTGAAAACGGTAATCGTGTACTTCGCCGCCGCCGGACCGAACACGATCATGTCGCGCTCATCCAGCCTGGCGAGCGCCTTGCTGCGCGACACGGCGCGACCGGCCTCGGTGAGGTTCGTGCGTGTCTCGACTTCGTACAGATCGCCGCTGAAGAGGAATTTGCCGTCCGCGCTGACGTAGGCGGTGTCGGCGCCCATGCCGACTTCATACACGCCCTGGACCGGCGAGGGCCTGATCTGATCCGGCTTCACGCCCGGGAATTTGGCTGCGATGGCTGTGCGTGCCTCCGCTACCTTGTCCGTGTCCGCCGCAAGCACACAGGTGCTCATCGCGAACAGCAGCAATGCACTCAGTCGACCGATCAGTTTGCTCATCGACACTCCAGGGGGAAGCGGACGCATCGGTTGGATGCCAAAGCGCCGCGGAGGTTCACTCGCGCGCTCGGGGGCGGCAGTCTAGCAGGGATGCCACCGCTTTCGACGGCAGGGAGAAGACCCGGGGAGGACCGATCCCTCGCAGGCATCGGCCGAAGCGACGGCGCGGCTCAGCCGCGCGGATGGTGCTGCTGGTGCAGCTCCTTCATGCGCTCGCGGGCCACGTGCGTGTAGATCTGCGTGGTGGACAGATCGCTGTGACCCAGGAGCATCTGCACGACGCGCAGGTCGGCGCCGTGATTCAGCAGATGCGTGGCAAATGCGTGACGCAGCGTGTGCGGCGACAGCGCCTTCTGCACGCCCGCCTTCTGCGCGTAGCGCTTGATGATGTGCCAGAACGCCTGGCGCGTCATGCGATCACCGCGGCGCGTGGGAAACAGGAAATCGGTCTGACGTTCGAGCAGGATCTCGAGCCGCGGACCGTTGATGAACTTCTGCAGCCACTGCACGGCTTCTTCGCCCAGGGGAATCAGCCGTTCGCGATCGCCCTTGCCGACGATGCGCAGCACGCCCTGGTTCATGTTCACCTGGCCGGCCTTGAGATTCACGAGTTCGGAGACGCGCAGGCCCGTCGCATACAGCACTTCGAGCATCGTGCGATCGCGGTGGCCCAGCGGCTGATCGACTTCCGGCGCGGCCAGCAGCGCCTCGACTTCTTCCTCGGTCAGCGATTTCGGCAATGAGCGCCCGATCTTGGGCATGGCGATCTGCGCCGTCGGATCCTCGGTGATGGCGCCGTCGCGCACGAGATAGCGATAGAAGCGACGGAAGCTGGACAGCTGACGCGCCGTCGAGCGCGGACGCGCGCCGGACTCGACACGCCATGCAATGAAGGCGAGCACATCGGCACGCTTGGCGCCGTTGGCGGAGGTTCCGCGCGCCTGCAGCCAGCGATCGAGCGCAGTGAGATCGGCACGGTACGCCGACAGGGTATTGGGCGACAGTCCGCGCTCCATCCACACGGCATCGAGGAAACGGTCGATGGCCGGGAGGGAGGGCGTTTCAGGGGTCGCCTCGCCTGTCCTCGCGTAGACTGATGCTTTCGTAACTGTGGTCATCGCCTTTGAAGCAACTTGCGCAAGCCGGACTGCGGTGCTGTCCGGACATGCAGTGCGGGCAGTATGCGTAGGCGTTCCTCCCTGAAGGAGTGACAGTTATCACAGAACGTTTTTAGTGTTTACATAAAGAGAACCAGTTCACAGAAAATGCCCGCCGCGCCGCAAGCAGACTACGACCTGCGCGGCCGCCAATCCCTGCAATATCAACCCGCTGACCCGTACCGACACCGATGTCGTTGAATCCCCTGCCCCTGCTGCGCCGGCTTCTCGAGATTCTCTACGGCCTCTACGCGCTGATCGTCTTCCTGGTCCTCGGCCTCATCGCCCTCGTGCTGGTAACGCTGATTCCCGGGCTCGGCATCAAGACACGTCGTTCGATCGCTCACGCCGCGGCGCGCAGTTTCTTCGCGGTGGCCGGCATGCGCATCCGCGTACACGGTGCCCAGGAGTTGCCGCAGGAGCCGTGCGTGGTCGTCGCCAATCACGCCAGTTATCTGGACGGCGTCGTGCTCAAGGGCGTGCTGCCGGCGCGCTTCAGTTTCGTCATCAAGAAGGAAGTCAGCGTCGTGCCGCTCGCCGGCCTGCTGCTGCGGCGCATCGGTTCGGAGTTCGTCGACCGGTTCAATCGACACGCCGGCGGCATGGACGCGCGACGACTCATCAAGGCAGCGGACTCGGGTCAGGCATTGGCGTTCTTTCCCGAAGGCACGTTCATCGCGCAACCCGGGCTGGGCAAGTTTCATACGGGTGCGTTCGCAATCGCCGCACGCGCGAAGCTCCCCGTGGTGCCGCTGGCGATCCGCGGCACCCGTCATATCCTGCCGAGCGGACGTTTCCTGCCGCGGCCCGGACGCATCGACATCGAAATCCTGCCGGCCGTGCGTGCGCCCGCCGAGCTTGATTCGAGTGCGACCGTCGCCCTGACCCGCGATGCTGCGAGAGCCAGAATTCTTGCTGCGCTGAATGAGCCGGATCTCGGCGAAAGCGACGGCGTCGCCGATCTGCAGGCCTCCCGCAAGGGCTGATTTTGCTGCGGCGGGAGCTTGACCGCCCCTTGCAGCATTGGTTACAAGCCCCGCCTCCATTCTGATCAGCAGACCGGGATACACGCATGAGCGACGAAGTTTTCATTGCATCGGCCCGCCGCACACCCATCGGTGCATTTCAGGGCGCACTTGCGCCGCTGAGTTCGCCGCAGATCGGCGCCGCCGCGATTCGCGCCGCGCTCGACGATTCGGGCCTCTCCGGCGAGCAGATCGAAGAAGCCATCATCGGCTGCGTGCTCATGGCCGGCATCGGCCAGGCGCCGGGCCGTCAGGCCGTGCTCGCTGCGGGCCTGCCGCTGGGCGTGCCGGTGTCCACCGTCAACAAGATGTGCGGTTCGGGACTCAAGGCCGTGATGATGGCCGCCGACCAGATCCGCGCGGGATCGGCAAATGCCGTGCTCGCCGGCGGCATCGAGTCCATGACCAATGCGCCGTACCTGATTCCGAAAGCCCGCGCCGGCCTGCGCATGGGCCATGCGGAAATCCTCGATCACATGTTCTTCGACGGCCTGCAGAGTCCGTTCGACGGCAAGATGATGGGCCATTTCGCCGATCAGACCGCCGCCAAGTACGGCATCACGCGCGAAGAAATGGACACCTTCGCCGCCGAGTCCGTGCGTCGCTCGCTCGTCGCCGTCGAGCAGGGCAAGTTCAAGCGCGAGATCGCCGCCGTCACGATCAAGGATCGCAAGGGCGAGCGCGTGTTCGATCAGGACGAAACGCCGTTCACCTGCGACATCAAGAAAATCCCGAGCCTGAAGCCGGCCTTCAACAAGGACGGCACGGTCACGGCCGCCAGCTCATCGTCAATTTCCGACGGCGCCGCCGCGCTCGTGCTCGCCTCCGGCGCGCTGATCAAGCAGCGCGGCCTCAAGCCGCTCGCCCGCGTCGTCGGTTACACCAGCCACGCGCAGGCGCCCGAGTGGTTCACGACGGCCCCGGTCGGTGCGATCAAGTCACTGCTGGAAAAGACGGGCTGGAAAGCCGGCGACGTCGATCTGTATGAAGTGAACGAAGCCTTTGCCGTCGTGGCAATGGCTGCAATCAAGGACCTCGGCCTCGACCACGCTCGCGTCAACGTCAACGGCGGCGCCTGCGCGCTGGGTCATCCGATCGGTGCCACCGGCGCGCGCATCCTCACGACGCTGATTCATGCGCTCAAGGATCGCGGCGGCAAGCGCGGCATCGCCTCGCTGTGCATTGGCGGCGGCGAAGCGACGGCACTGGCGGTCGAACTGGTCTGATCAAGAAAAATAGCCGCAAAAAAGCGCAAACGACACAAGGTAAAGACGTTTTGGATTCTTGCTTTGTGTTTCTTGCGCCTTTTTGCGGCCATTAATTCCTAACTAAATCGACACCAGCGCGTCGGGTGCAATGCCCGCCACTTCATAACCGCGCTTGAAGTCGCGCACGTGCTTCGCCATCCACTTGCGCGCCTCCTCCGCATCGCGGTTCTGCAACGCGGCGATGATCTTCTGCTGGGCGGCGACGATGCGTGAGCGGGCCTGCGGCACGCGATCGACCATCAACGCCAGCGACGGCGCCAGCACCTGGGCCAGCGAGTGCTTGGCCAGCATCAGCACCTTGTTGCGTGCGCAGACGCCGATCTGTTCGAAGAACCCAGCGACCAGTTCCACCGCGACGTCGGCGCGCGGCTCCGCGATGAATGCCTGACTGACGCGCACGAGCGTGTCGATATCGCCGGGCGTGCGGCGCGTCGCCGCCATGGCCGCGACCTCGGGCTCGATCACCATCATCGCTTCCCACACTTCGACGAACGACACCTCGTGCAGCACGAGCGCCTGTCGCATTCCCGAAGCGACCTTGTCGGCGTGCGGCCGACTCACGATCAGACGTTTCGCCCCTTGCGGACGCATGACCAGCCCTGCGCTTTCCAGCTGGCGCAATGCCTCGCGCACCGTCGAGCGATGCACGCGGAACTGCTGTGCCAGATCGAGTTCCGGCGGCAGCGGGTCGCCATCCTTCAGGACGCGCGAGAGGATCTTCGCCTCGATTGCCGCGGACACCCTGGTATACGCCGGCTCGCGTTCGACCGGCTCGAACAGGCTGGCCGGCGCGGCAAGGCCGCCGGATTCCTGATCCGCTGCTGCTGCGACGCCGCGACGGGCCTTCGGTCGGGATACATTTTTTGTGCGCGTTGACATGGTGCCGGATTGTCCGACAATGCGACATCGTTCCTCAACCCTGCCCGCGAGGATACCCGTGTTGGAAGATTTCGACTTCGGACTCGGCGAGGACATCGACACCCTGCGCACGACGGTCGCGCAGTTTGCGCACGACCGCATTGCGCCGCTGGCCGCGGACATCGACCGCGAGAACCGCTTTCCGCGCGAACTGTGGCCGCAGATGGGCGAACTGGGCCTGCTGGGACTCACGGTCGAGGACGAGTACGGCGGCGCCGGCATGGGCTATCTCGCGCATGTCGTCGCCATGGAAGAAATCAGCCGCGCCTCGGCATCGGTCGGGCTTTCCTACGGTGCGCACTCCAACCTGTGCGTCAACCAGTTGCGGCGCTGGGGCACCGCGGATCAGAAACGCAAATACCTGCCGCCGCTGATTTCGGGCGAGCACGTCGGCGCGCTCGCCATGAGCGAACCGGGCGCCGGATCGGACGTCGTCGGCATGCGCACACGCGCCGAAAAACGCGACGACGGTTTCATCCTCAACGGCTCGAAGATGTGGATCACCAACGGACCGGTCGCCGACACGCTCGTCGTGTACGCCACGCTCGATCCGTCGCTGGCGGCACGCGGCATCACGGCGTTCATCATCGAACGCGGCATGCCTGGCTTCAGCACCGCGCAGAAGCTCGACAAGCTCGGCATGCGCGGCTCCGACACCTGCGAACTCGTGTTCAGGGACTGTCACGTACCGGCAGCCAACGTGCTGCACAAGGAAGGGTTCGGCGCGGAAGTGCTGATGAGCGGGCTCGACTACGAACGCGTCGTGCTCGCCGGCGGTCCGCTGGGCATCATGCGCGCCTGTCTGGATCACGTGATGCCCTACGTTCACGAACGCAAACAGTTCGGCCGCCCGATCGGCACCTTCCAGCTCATGCAGGGCAAGGTTGCCGACATGTACACGACCATGAATGCCTGTCGCGCCTATGTATATGCCGTGGCGCGCGCCTGCGACCGCGGCCAGATCACGCGCTTCGATGCCGCAGGATGCATCCTGCAAGCCTCCGAGAAAGCCACGCTGCTGGCACTCGACGCCATTCAGGCGCTCGGCGGCAATGGCTACATCAACGACTACCCCACCGGTCGCCTGCTGCGCGATGCGAAGCTGTACGAGATCGGCGCCGGCACCAGTGAAATCCGGCGCATGCTGATCGGGCGGGAACTGTTCGAAGCTACTGCCTGATCCTCAATCTCTTCTGTGGGGCCGGCTTCAGCCGGCGCTGAGGAGTCAGGCTAAAGCCTGACCTACAAGCCTGACCTACAAGCCCGACCTACAGGAGAGGCCGTTTTTCCATGATGCAGTCGTCGTTGCCGGGGGCTTTGTGCGTCGCAAGAAAGCGGCTACCATCCGGCGCCCTGCAACGTTTTGAGGTACGGCAATGCAGCTCGACGGCAAGTTGGTAGCGATCACCGGCGGTGGCCGCGGCATCGGCCGCGCCATGGCCCTGGCATTCGCAGCAAAGCACGCCAATCTCGCCCTTCTCGATCTGCATCAAGCCGATCTCGACACCACCCGCGCCGAGTGCGAAGCGCTGGGCGTGCAGGCCCGCACCTATCTATGCAACGTGAGCCGCGAAGACGAGGTCGCGAACACGCTGGATGCCGTCGTCCGCGACTTCGGCCGGCTCGACGTGATGATCAACAATGCCGGCATCACCAAGGACGCCATGCTGGTCAAAGTCCAGGACGGCAAGGTCGTCGGCAAGATGTCGAAGGATCAGTGGCAGGCCGTCATCGACGTGAATCTCACCGGCGTGTTCCTCGGCGCCCGCGAAGCCGCCGCGCGCATGATCACGCTCGGCAATGGCGGCGTGATCATCAGCACCTCCAGCATCTCCCGTGCCGGCAACATGGGGCAGTCGAACTACTCCGCCGCGAAGGCCGGCGTCGCCGCGATGACGGTCGTGTGGGCGAAGGAACTGGCCCGCTACGGCATTCGCGCCGGCGCCATCGCCCCCGGCTTCACGCGTACCGAGATCCTCGACGCGATGAAACCCGAGATGATCGAACGCGCCGTCGCTGCCGTGCCGCTCAAGCGGATGGCCGATCCCGCCGAAATGGCGCACGCTGCGATCTTCATCGCCGAGAACGATTTCTTTTCCGGTCGCGTCATCGAGCTCGATGGCGCGCAGCGCATCTAGTAACAGCGCATTTATCGAGGAAGCAAGCATGAAGTTGAATCAGGTGCGCGCCGTCATCACCGGCGGCGCTTCGGGACTCGGCAACGCGGTGGCGTCCCGCATCGTTGCCGCCGGCGGCCAGGTCACGCTGCTCGACGTGAACCAGGAAGCCGGCGAAGCCGCGGCCAAGGCACTCGGCGCTTCGGCGCGATTCCAGAAAGTCGACGTGACCAACGAATCCGCCGTCAACGCCGCCGTGGCCGCGGCCCACAGCTCGATGGGCGGCCTCAATGCCGCCGTCAATTGCGCCGGCATCGCCACGGCGCGCCGCACCATCAACAAGGAAGGCGCCATTCCCGGCGATGCCTTCCGCAAAGTCATCGAAGTGAACCTGATCGGCACCGTGAACGTCGCCAAGGCAGCCGCTGCGATCATGCAGGCGAACACGCCGAATGAAGAAGGCGAGCGCGGCGTCATCGTCATGACCGCGTCGGTCGCGGCATTCGACGGCCAGATCGGCCAGATCGCGTATTCCGCCTCGAAGGCCGGCATCGTCGGCATGACGCTGCCGATGGCACGCGACCTGTCCTCGCTCGGCATCCGCGTCATGACCGTTGCGCCGGGCATCTTCAAGACGCCGATGATGGCCGCCATGCCGCAGGAAACCCAGGATTCGCTCGGCAGGCAGGTGCCGTTCCCGTCGCGCCTCGGCCGGCCCGACGAATACGCCGCACTCGTCGCGCACATTCTCGAGAACTCGATGCTCAACGGCGAAACCATCCGCCTCGACGGCGCGATCCGCATGGCGCCGAAGTGAGCTGTATCAACGATTCGCTCTGCCTGTGGGGCCGGCTTCAGCCGGCCTGAGGATTGTCAGGCTGAAGCCTGACCTACAGGAAGAAGCAGCACCCGAGCGTTCCATCAGCGATCCGGAGGAAGCACGTCGATGAAGCACTTCGCCATCTGCCTGATCCTGGCGTTCTCAATGGGCGCGCCTCCGGCGACGGCAAAGGACGAGACGCCGGTGGCGGCGCTGAACGTTCCCGTCGAGTACTACAAGCTCGACAACGGTCTGCGCGTCGTGCTCTCCGCGGACCACTCGGTGCCGCTGGCCACCATCGGCATCTACTACAACATCGGCTTCCGCATCGAGCCGAAGGATCGCACCGGCTTCGCGCACCTCTTCGAGCACCTGATGTTCCAGGGCTCGAAGAATCTCGCCAAGGGACAGTTCTTCAAGCTGGTGCAGGGCCTCGGCGGCACGCTCAACGGCTCCACGCGCTTCGACTTCACCAACTATTACGAAGCCTTCCCGTCCAATGCGCTCGAATCGATGCTGTGGGCCGAAGCCGACCGCATGCGCAGTCTCGACATCACGCAGGAGAACCTGGCCAACCAGCAGGGCGTGGTGAAAGAGGAAGTGAAGGTCAACGTCCTCAATCGGCCCTATGGCGGCTTTCCGTGGCTGCAGCTGCCGCAGTACGCGAATACCAACTGGTACAACGCGCACAACTTCTACGGCGACCTGCAGCACATCGACGCCGCGACGCTCGACGATGCTCGCGCCTTCTTCAAGACCTACTACGTTCCCAGCAATGCCGTGCTCGTGGTGGCCGGCGATTTCGAAACCGCGCAGACGAAAAAGTGGATCGAGCAGTACTTCGGCAAGATCCCGCGCGGCGCCGTGACGCCGCTGCCGGACATCGCCGAGCCGCGCCAGACGAAGGAGAAGCGCGCCAGCATTACCGACGCCCTCGCGCCGCGCCCTGCCCTCGCCGTCGGCTATCACGTGCCGCCGCGCTGGACCCCCGAACACTTCGCCTTCGGACTCATCGATGAACTGCTGCTGCAGGGTCAATCCTCGCGCCTGCATCAGGACCTGGTGCAGAAACGCGGCTACACCGACAGCGTCTCCGGCGGCATCAACCTGCTCGGCAACATGTTCAACTACAGCGGGCCGATGCTCTGGTCCGCCTCGCTGATCCATGATCCGACGACCACGACGGATCAGATCCTCTCGGCCTTCGACGAGAACATCGAGCGCATCCGTACCGAGCCGGTGACGCAGACGGAACTCGATCGCGCGCGCCGCACGATCCGCTCCCAGCTCTACGACCTGGTCGGTTCCAGCACGCGGCTCGGGCTCGTCGACCTGCTCGCCTGCTTCGCACTCTTCGACGACGATCCGGCGCGCATCAATCGCATCGAGGCGGAATTCGCCAAGGTCACGCCCGACCTGGTGAAGAAGACGGCGCAGGAATATCTGCGCAGGGACAATCGGACCGTGCTGCTGGTCGAACCGGCCCGATCTGTCGAACCGGACAGGCCCGCTGCTCCTGCGGAGGCTGCGAAATGAAGGCGCTGCGAATCACGCTGATCGGAATCGTTGCGACTCTGGCGACGCAGACAGCGCTTGCGCAGGAAGCGCCGCCACGTCCGGGCCCACCGCGTGCCTTTCAGTTGCCGACGCCGGCGACGACCGCGCTGCCGAATGGCCTCAAGACGACGTTCGTGGACTTCGGCGTCGTGCCGAAGGCGACGATCGCCATCGCCGTCCGCACCGGCAATCTCAATGAAGGCCAGCAGGTGTGGCTGGCCGATCTCACCGCGGATCTGCTGAAGGAAGGAACGGCGAAGCGCACGGCGCAGCAGATCGCCGAAGCGGCCACCTTGATGGGCGGCGAACTCGGCATTTCCGCCGGCCCCGACCAGACTTTCCTGCAGCTCGACGTGCTCGCCGAATACGTGCCCGACGCCATCGCGCTGCTGGCCGAAGTGCTGACGCAGCCGAAGCTGCCGGAGAGCGAACTGCCGCGCATTCGCCAGGATTACACCCGCAACCTCAGCGTCGCCCTGACGCAGCCGCAGGCACTCGCCAGCGCGGCGATGGCCGGGCTGCTGTACGGCGATCATCCGTACGGCAAGACGTTTCCGACACCGGAACAGCTGCAGAGCTACACGATCGACGACATCCGCAAGTACTACGACGGCAACTTCGGCGCACGCCGCACGCAGATCTACATCGCCGGCAGGTTCGATCGCGCGACGGCGCAGAAAGCCATCGAAGAAACGCTCGGCACATGGCGCGAAGGCGCCGCGCCGCTGGAACTGCCGCCGGTCGAGGCGGGATCGCGTCGACTGACGCTCATCGATCGTCCTGGCGCGCCGCAATCGACACTGCGCATCGGCAAGCGCGTCATCGACATGCGCCAGCCGGATTTCATGGCGCTGTCGGTGACCAACTCGCTGCTGGGCGGCGTGCTGACTTCGCGCATCACCATGAACCTGCGCGAAGACAAGGGCTGGGCCTACTCGCCGGGCAGCGGCCTGGAAACGAAGTATCACCAGGTCACCTGGATCGAGAACGCCGACATCAAGTCCGCCTCGACCGGCCCCGCGATCACCGAAGTGTTCAAGGAAATCGAACTGCTGCGCGCGCAGCCGCCGACCGAGCCCGAACTCACGGCCATCAAGAACTATCGCAACGGCACGTTCGTGATGGGCACGGCGAGCCGCGGCGGCCTGATCGGCCAGCTCGCGCAGATGGACCTGCAGGGCCTGCCGTCCGACTGGCTGACCACGTTTCCGCAGCGCATGTACGCCGTGACGCCGGCGCAGATCACGAAGGCAGCGCGCGATCATCTCGATCCGAAGCGCATGTCGGTCGTCGTCGTCGGTGACCTGCAGACGGTCCGGCCGCAACTCGAGGCCATCGCCTCGCTGCGCGAGATTCTTCCCCCGGTTTCCAAATAACAGCCACACCCAATACGCACGTATGAGTGAAGCCATTGAAAGAGAAGTCATGGAGTATGACGTCGTGATCGTCGGCGCAGGCCCCGCGGGTCTTGCGTGCGCGATCCGGCTGAAGCAACTGAAGAGCGACCTGAACATCTGCGTTCTGGAAAAGGCATCGGCCGTCGGCGCGCACTCGCTGTCGGGCGCCGTGCTGGAACCGGCGCCGCTCGAAAAACTGTTGCCCGAATGGCGCGCGGAATACACCGGGATGAAGGTCCCGGCCGCGGAAGACGACGTGCGGCTCATGACGAAAACCGGCTCGTACAAGCTGCCGAACTGGGCCGTGAACCTGTCGCCGATGAACAATCACGGCAACTTCATCATTTCGCTCGGACAGCTCACGCCGTGGCTCGCACAGAAGGCCGAAGCGCTCGGCGTCGATATCTTTCCGGGCTACGCCGCTGCCGCCGTCGTCTATGACGACAACGGTGCGGTGAAGGGCGTGCAGATCGGCGACATGGGCTTGGAACGCAACGGCGAACCGGGACCGAACTTCACGCCGGGCATCGAGATCCATGCCGGCACGACCGTGATCGCCGAAGGCTCGCGCGGCTCGCTGGCGAAGCAGCTCATCAAGCAGTTCGATCTGCGCGAAAAGGTAAAAGCCGATCCGCCGACGTTCGGACTGGGTTTCAAGGAACTGTGGCAGCTGCCGCCGGGACGCGTGACACCCGGCCGCATCGAGCACGCCTTCGGCTGGCCGCTGGATACGAAGACCTACGGCGGCAGTTTCCTGTATCACCTCGACGGTGATCGCGTGTATGTGGGCTACGTCGTCGGCCTCAACTACAAGGATCCGCGCCTCAAGCCGTTCGAAGCGTTCCAGCAGTTCAAGAATCATCCGCGCATCGAGCCGCTGCTCGAAGGCGGCGAGATCCTGTCGGCCGGTGCACGCACGATCGCCGCGGGCGGCTATCAGTCGCTGCCGCAGCTCGACATGCCGGGCGCGCTGATCGTCGGCGATGCCGGCGGCACGCTGAACGTGTTCAAGATCAAGGGCATTCATCAGGCCATCCGCTCCGGCGTGCTGGCAGCGGAACATCTCGCCGAGAAGGGCAGGAGCGAAGGCTTCGATGCCCGCTGGCGCGCTTCCGATGGTCACGCGGAGCTGCGCTCGGTACGCAACTTCAAGCCCGCCTTCAAGAAGGGCTTGTATTTCGCGATGGCGAATGGCGGACTGGAATCGCTGCTCAAGGGTCACGTGCCGTGGACCCTGAAGAACACCCCGGACTGGTCGGCGCTGGAGAAGCTCGGCGACTATGCCTCGCCCGATCGCCAGTGGATCGATCGCACGCTGCCGCCGCGCGATCGGCTCGCCTCGGTGTTCTTTGCCGGCAACGTGCACGACGAGGCGCAGCCGATTCATCTGAAGGTCGCCGATACTTCGATCTGCGCGACCCGCTGCGTGGTCGAGTACGGCAATCCGTGCGAGAACTTCTGTCCCGCTGGCGTGTACGAAATGGTGCCGGATGGCGCGGGTGGCAAACGCCTGCAGATCAATTCCGCCAATTGCGTGCACTGCAAGGCGTGCGACATCAAGGACCCGTACGAGATCATCACCTGGACGACGCCGGAAGGCGGTTCCGGTCCGAACTACCAGAACCTGTGATGCACAACGCGCGGCGATCGACACTGCACGATTGATGGATAGCGTCGCCGCCCACTACGAGCGCGAATGCGCCCGGCTCGGCTATCAGCGCGATCCGGTGCAGGAACGCATCGTCGCGCTGCTCGATGATCTGCGCTCGCGACTGCTCAAACCGAAGCCGAAAGGCCTGCTGAAGGGCCTGTTCGCCGGCAGGCAGCACGATCTGGAACGCGGTCTTTACCTCTGGGGCGGCGTCGGTCGCGGCAAGACCTGGCTGATGGACCTGTTCTTCCACAGCCTGCCCTTCAAGGACAAGCAGCGCAGCCATTTCCATCGCTTCATGCAGTCGGTGCACGACGAACTGAAGAAGCACAAGGATCGCGCCGACCCGCTGGAACTCGTCGCCGAAAAGATCGCGAAGAAGACGCGCGTGCTGTGTTTCGACGAACTGTTCGTCGCCGACATCGGCGATGCCATGCTGCTCGGCAACCTGTTCCGCGGCCTGTTCGATCGCGGCGTCACGCTGATCGCGACCTCGAACGTGCCGCCGGACGATCTCTACAAGGAAGGTCTGCAGCGCGCGCGCTTCCTGCCCGCGATCCGGCTGCTCAAGGAGAACACGCAGGTCGTACACGTCGACAGCGGCACCGACTACCGGCTGCGCGCGCTCGAACGCGCCTCGACGGCGTTCGACTCGAGCGATCCCGCCACGCCGGCGGCCATGAGCGAGCTATTCGAAGCCGTGGCAGGTGAAGCCGGCGCCGCGAGTCCGACGCTGACGCTCAACCATCGCCGGCTGCATCCGAAGCGCCTTGCCGAAGATGTCGTCTGGTTCGACTTCAAGGAACTGTGCGACGGCCCGCGCGGGCAGGCCGATTACATCGAACTCGCCCGCTGCTTCCACATGGTGCTGCTCAGCGACATTCCGGTCCTGACGAGTGAACTCGACAACCAGGCGCGCCGCTTCGTCACGCTGGTCGACGAGTTCTACGACCGCAGCGTGAAGCTGGTCATCTCCTCGGCCGCGCCGGTCACGACGCTGTATCGCGGCTCGAAACTCGCGTTCGAGTTCGAGCGCACCGGCAGTCGCCTGATCGAAATGCAGTCGCAGGAATATCTGGCGCGACCGCACAAGCCGTGATTGGCGCGCATTGAATCTCCCGCAGTAGCAAGCTGGACTGGAGAATGGATCCTCATTGCACGTTGAATGAGTAGCTGGCAGTAGTCGCTGGCGATCCTGTGATGCTGAGTCTGGCCACGTAACTACCGTTCGGCAGTCTGGCAGGCCGCTCAACCGCGGCGAGGTCGTTACTGCTGCCGGCTGCATAAGCGAACACGCCAACAGGGGACGCCGGTGTGATGGATGAAGTCCAGACGATCACGCCGTTACCATCCTCGATGGAGAGTGTACGCGGCGCTGTCGAGGGTACTCCGTACACGCGATACCAAAGTACTGGTGCATCCTCGGTGCTGAGCGTGGACTGCAGCTCAGGACGCAGACGAGCAGCATCCACGGATGCGCGAGGATCACTGCTCGCGGCGACACCAAAGCCGAGCACTGCTGCGGAAGTTGGATAGCCCACATCGAAACCACCGGCCACGGAGAGCAAGTCCACATTGCTTCCATCAGGGGCAGTGACACTGATGCCGAGGCCGGGATATCCGCCCGAGGCTCCGGCGCGACCCAGATACTGTCCTTCGCTGACGTCGTCACCGACGGCCACGGCGACCGAACTGAGCCGAAGATTGCAGTAGCGGTCTTTCGTCCCGTCGGAGCGTTGAACCACAACCGTGTTGGCGCAGATTCCGGAAATGTGTTCTGCGCGATCCGCGGGAGATGCATCAAAGTAATTCTCGACAACTTCAATCACGCGCCCACATTGCATCGCACGCACCGGAATTTCCGCGTAAATGTCGTCGAGATCTCCGATCAGGAATCTGGTACGCGGTTGCTGATCATGCGCGTAGGGGCCACCGCGCGAGTCGGCCACACTGCCCGTCGCAGCATTTGCATCTGCGAACTGGATCGCACGCCAGTCCGTGCCGGCGCTTCCAGGCAAGGGGGCGGTATATGTGCCGTCTGCAGCGCAGTCGGCGGCAAGGACGTCCATCGTCACCGTCGTCGTGGCAACGTCGCCCTGCGCATCGACGACACGATAGTCGAAGGAGTCCGTGCCGCTGAATCCTGTCGTCGGGATGTAGCGCGCAAACCAGCTCACGGGGTAGTCGGAGACTCCTGTGACACTCTTTCCTATCAGGACCGAGCCATGAGCCGGATTGCGCGAGACACTCAGGCTCAGCGGCTCATCCAATCCCGAATCGTTGCGTGTGATCTGAATCCACACCGGGCCGCTGTTCATTCGGGTAGCGCCGACATCCGGCACTAGCTGCGGAGTATCGTTTGCAGGCGCCACGCGGAAGATTGCCGTAGTTCCCGTCGCCGCCCTGCGGGCGCGATTGTCGACGAGGTAGTAAACCTCTTCGAGATCGCCACTCACGTCGGCGGAGGCCTTGAACCATACGGGCTCGTCGGTCTCGTAGGCGATGTCCCATTGCGCCCAGCCATCGTCGTTCTTGCTCTGATAGAGGAAAGCCGCTGGACAACCATCAGGATCCGAGTCGTTCGCAAACCACAGTTCTTGCAGCGAGATCTGCGAATACCGTTGACCTTCGACCACAGGGATGAGATCCGCTGTACCGACGGGCGGTGCATTGTTGGTTACAGGCGAGATCACCAGGGAAGCAGCAGTCGTTCCGCCAAGCCCGGTGCATTGCAGACCATAGGTTGTTGCCTGCGAAGGTCGCGGCACCGCCGTGAATCCTGACGCGGCTTGCGCCCCGCTCCATGCGCCGGTGGCCGTGCAACTGGTGGCTGCCGTCGCCGACCAGACAAGATAGTTCAGGTGCACGTCGCCACTGACGTCGACTTCCTTGAAGTCGGATTGCATGTACAGAGTAGGCGGCGATCGATTGATGCCGACGCCGCGCGCATACACCGTTTGCCCGACATCACCGTCGCATGTCAGCACGAATGTTGTATCGGTGGTGAGTGCGCCAGTCGTTTCTGTTCCCATGAGGCTCTTCGTACCGGACCACCCGCCGGACGCAACACAGGCAGCGGCATCCGCAGTAAACCATCGCAGGGTGGCAGCTGCTCCGATGTTCACCGTGGTCGGGGCGTCGAATGCAACGGCCGGCTTCGAGCACAAGCCGCGGCGGCGCACGCTTACGGTGTCGCTGACCGTACCGCCCGGGCCTTCGCAGGTCATTCTGTACGTCACGCTGGCAGCATTCACGGGTACGCGTTCGTCGCCATTCGCAGCGCGCGCACCGGACCAGCCGCCTGACGCGGTGCAGGCGGTTGTGCCTGTCGTACGCCAAGAGATCGTCGCGTCGCGTCCAGCATTCACAGCGCGTGTAAACGGAATCAACGAGAGCGTGGGAGGCGCTGCAGGATTGACGGTAATGGTCAACGCGAATGCCGTGGAACCGGCCTCATTGCTGGCCGTGATCGTGTAGACCGTCTGTGCTGTCACAGTAGTCGGGGTGCCGGAGATATTGCCGCTGTCGGATAGCAGCACGAGTCCTGCCGGCAGAGCCGGAGTTACCGCATAGCTCGAAACCGGTCCCGTGACGGTCGGCAACAGCGGCGTAATGCCAGTCCCGACGGTGAATACCTGGGGGGTCGCGTACGACAGGCCGCTGGGAGGCACGATCGACGTTGCATTGATAGTGATGACAACATCGAAACTGGTGCTTCCAGCCGCATTCGCGGCTGTGATGGTGTAGGTCCCTTGCGCCGCGGGAGAAGTGGGCGTTCCTGTGATCTGGCCGGTAGTTGCCGACAATGTCAGCCCGACCGGTAGAGCGGGCGCCACACTATACGACGATACCGCGCCAGTTACGGTGGGTGACAGCGTAGCGATCGCACTGCCCACCGCAAAGACATTGGGGCTGGAGTAGGACAGGCCCGATGGCGGTGCGTCCGCTGCGGGAGCGACGGTCAGTGTGAGGGCGAATGTCGTGCTGCCTGCCGAGTTGCGTGCCGTGATCGCGTACTCGCCCTGTGCAGTGACGGCGGCCGGCGTGCCGGAAATCACGCCGGTAGTTTGGTCAAGTGAAAGCCCTGCCGGCAGCACCGGTGCGACAGAGTAGCCAGTGACTGTATTGCTCACGGTTGGCGTCAGCGGCGCGATGGCAATTCCCACGACGTAGGTTTTCGGTCCAGCATAGCTCAGGCCTGTAGGGGGTTGGGGCACCGTCCCACCGCCACCGCCACCGCCATTGCCGCTGCTTCCACTCCCGCCACCTCCGCATGCAACGAGGAGCAGGGAAAGCAGGAAGGAGAAAATACCCGCGTGCATTGTTCGCATTGTCATGGTCCGTTCCTTCGATCGAATGTCGGTCGGTCGAATTCGACCTTGAGATCGGGTGGCTCGTATTTCGTCTGGTCCAACAGCGAACTGCAGTAGCTGCTCCACTCTTTTTCTGTGGGCTGCCATCTTTTGTGGTTCCACTGGCTATCGGATCTCTGTCATGGGGTGTGCATTTTTCGCACGTTCCACGCAGCAACTTGTTAACTATTAGGATCCATTGCTTCGACAACGATGACCAAGCCGCCCCTTGCTCACCCAGGCGCCATAGATCGACAGCCCATTGCCGCGCGACCGTTGTCCTGAAGGATCCGCCAGAACGGCCTCATTGGGATCACCCAGATGGTGTAGAGAGACGCTGAAATCCCCGCAGGGCCCATCGCCGTGGCGGGTACAGTGGTCTGCGCTAGGTCGCTGACTCCGTAGAAATCCTTTACATCACATCACCGCGCTATGAACCCAATGGCTGCATTCGCGGGGAGTGCTACTCTTCGAGAACAAGCGGCTGAGTGATTCAAGATATGCATCGGACGCCTATCACGATCATTGAAGACCTGTACGCAGGTGCGCTAGACGATGGTGCATGGCAGAGGGGTATATGGAATCTTACGAAGATGGTCCGCGGTGCCAGCGCCATTGTCTTCGGAATTGATTCAGCACAGCATCGCGTTCTTCGAGCCGAACCTCATGGCGTGGATCGCGAAGAAATGGATCTATTCGCCGCCCACTGGGCGGACAAGGAGATTCGCCTGCCTCCAGCTCTCCGCTGCTCGATCGACGAACCAATATTCGATCGGAAGCTGATGCCGATGCGCCTGTGGAGAAGGAGCCCCATCTACAATGATTTCCTTCTGAAAATCGACCGACCTTGGATACTTTCCCATTGGTTACGAAAAAGCCCGGAAAAGAGCGTTCTCTTCACCATCCATGGCAGTCGACGACGCGGCCCTCTCGACGAGAAGGACGGCGAGGCCCTTCGACCTTTGCTACCTCATCTGCGCCGCGCGATGGAGCTGCGGCAACGCCTTGAAGCTGCACAAGTCCGGATCGACAGTCTGGCAAGAGTCTGGGAAAGCATGTCCACAGGCATCACATTCCTGGACGTCCGCGGACGAATCATTGAATGCAATGGTGCGGCCGAGAAGCTTATGCGAGAAACAGCTGGCGTGCGTCGTACTCGCGATGGTTTGTTGTGGCTCCGCGAACCTGCCGGAGCAAGATTGTCTGAATGGATACGGTCTCGCGATTGCACACATGAACGCGGCGGACTTACGTGCTTGCCGCGTCCGTGCGCACAACCTTTGTCGATACTGGTCACTCAACTTCCCGTAATCGACACACTCTTTGTAGGCGCAGAACCGCGTTGGATGTTGTTATGGTTCGATCCGCAATACCGCAGCACGTATGCCACCGAACTCCTAGAACACGAACTTGGCTTATCCCCTCGCGAGGCAGAAGTCGTTGCGCTACTGGCTGAAGGTTTCAATCTCCATGGTGTAGCGCGACAACTTGGAATAACCATCAACACTGCACGCACCCACCTCAAGGCATGTCTTTCGAAGACTGGCAGTCACACTCAAGTAGATTTGTTGCGACGAGTCTTCGGTGGACCTGCGAGCTGGGCTCACCGACTGCACACCTTGGATATTGACGGATTAAGGAAGCCGCAGGCATATCCGACACGGCACCGGCCTAATAGCAGCTGATCGAACAATCGATTCGCCGAGCCGAGGTACAGTGACGCCTGGCCCTCCTCACGCCACCTGCCGCATCCCCGTCTGCACCTTGCGCCGTATCTCGGCCTTCTCCCTCGCCTTCACCGCCCCCATCGCATCGCCGGCCAGATCCAGCGCCCGCGCGGTCAACCGCCAGTTGAACGGGCTTGCGGGTTTCAGCTGCGTCCGCTCGGCCGCCAGCGCACGCGACAGGCGTGCGTTGCCCGAGCGCATCGCCGCTTCCACCATCGTCAGGTGCACGAGATCGCGCTGCGCATGACTGCCGCCGAAGCGGTGCGCGATCGTGCGCATGGGCGCGATCAGGTTGATCACGTCGCTGTAATGATCCATCCCGAACGCCAGCAGCGCCTGCGCCAGCGGCAGGCCCACGTCGCGCGACATCATGGCGTTGGTGTCGTTGCCGATGGCCTTGTGTTCCAGCGAGGCGATCGTGCGCTGCGCGAGATCGAACCGCTGCGCGCCGACGAACGACATCACCGCATGCACGTCGTTGAAGGCGTAGTACGCGTGTTCGGCCAGCGCCTCCCACGACTGCGCGAGTTCCTGCCAGCGCGGCCCGACGTCCACGCCTCGCAACTGCAGGCGCCACAACAGGGCCGATGCATCGACCATTTCCATCGGCGCCGTCGACGCCACCGGGCGGATACGGCGATCGTAGAGATCGAACACGCGATCGAGATCGTCGATGTCCAGGCAATACAGCGCCAGATGCCACCAGTTGTGATACGCGAAGCCGTTGTCGACGGCCCAGTGATTCTCGCGCCCCGTCAGCCAGTCGATGCCCTCGCGCGTGCGACCCGTCATCTCCATGACATGGGCGACCGCATGCACTGCCCAGGGATCGTACGGATTGATGGCCAGGGCGCGCCGGCCCGTGTCCTCGGCCTGCGAATAAGCGGCACATTCCTCGAGGCCGAAGGCATGCATGCCCAGGACGAAGCCGTATCCGGGCACCGAGTTGTCCCAGTACGGCAGGACGTGGGCAATGCGGTCGCGCAGCATCGTCGACGACCCCATGAGGAAATCGCCGACGTGCGCCACCTGCAGGGCCAGCAGGTCGCGTGGATACTCGACGACGATATCGCCGTAAGCCCGCACCGCGGCCGCGAAGTCGCCGTTCAGCCACTTCCTGGCCGCCGCGGCATGCATGCGCTCACGATCGTTGGCGTGCCTGAGGGTTTCTATCGCCTCGACGCTCGATGCCAGCATCGGCACCAGCGACCGGTCGGTCGACATGACGACGAGCGCGGCCTGCAGGCAGTGACCCATCGCAAAGTCGGGGTCGGCGTCGATGGCCCTCCGGATCGTGGCCATCGGATCGAAGTAGTAGCCGGCCGACAGTTCCACGGCCCGTTCATAGTGCTGCAGCGCTTCGCGGCTGTGGGTCGAAACCGGTACGCCGCGCGAATCCAGAAGTGTCATGACGGAAGCCTCCCGCCGGCCCCTGCCGGCTTCTTTCCGGGCTCCTTTGTAGCCCCGCCGCGTGAGCGGCCAGTCTCGACACGCGTGAAAAAAGCGTGAAATATCGGCCACCCTGACCAAAGTCAGGGACGCATCGGGCCCAATCGCAGCAGCGGCGGACGCGTGCTGGACCGATCCTGAGGGTTCAGGGAGACCTTCGTTTGACGCAACTGGTGCTGCAATTGCTGGGGCGCTTCGTCGTGCGCGATACGACGGGTACCGAACTCAGGATCGCCTCGCGCAAGGGACGCGCCCTGCTCGCCTTTCTCGCCGCCCATCCCGGCGAAATGCACAGCCGCGACCGGCTCGCGAACCTGCTGTGGGAAGAAGCCGATGAAGAACTCGCACGCACCAGCCTGCGCCAGGCGCTGGCATCGATCCGCAAGGTACTGCCGCCGGAGGCGCACGCGGCGCTGATCAGCGATACCGACTCGCTGCGCCTGAATCCCGAACTGATCGAAACCGACATCGCGCTGCTGCGGCACTCGCTGGCCGTGGGTACGCGCAGCGCCGTGCAGGACGGACTGACGCATCATCGCGGCGATTTCCTCGAAGGGTTCGATGCGAAGTCGACGGCCTACGACGAATGGCTGAGCCAGGAAAGAGCAGCGCTGCGCCGGCAACTCGGCGAGGCGTTGCAGAAACTTTCGGCGCTCTGTTCGGCACAGGAAGATGTCGAGGGCGCACTGACCGCCAGCAGCCGCCTCGTCTCGCTCGAACCGCTCAACGAAGCGGCTCATCGCCGGGTCATGGAACTGCAGGCGCGGCGACATGCCTACGCCGACGCGCTGCGTCAGTACCAGATCTGCCGCGACATCCTGCGTCGCGAGCTCGACGTCGCACCCGAGCCTGCGACCGAACGGCTCTATCGCGAACTCATGCGACGCCGGCGCGCCGCGACCGCGCCGTTCACCGCGGACGGCAGCGAATCGCCACCGTCCGAGGCGTCGGTCGCCAGCGCCTTCGTGACCACCGCCAACGAACGTCGTACAGAACTGCGCGACGCCGTCGTGCTGGTCGTACGCCTCGAAGGCCTGACGGAACTCGAAGCCACGCTGGAACCGGAAGAGGCCCACCACATCGGCCGCGACTTTCACGATCGCGTGCAGGCCGTCGCGACGCAGTTCAATGGCCGTGCCGATCGACGCGCAGGTTCGAGCGTGCTGGTCGTGTTCGGCGCCACCGAAGTGCGCGGCAACGAGGCGGAACAGGCCGTGCGGGCCGGCCTCGCGCTGCGCCAGGCGGTTCGCGATGGCGGCTGGCCGATATCGGCGGGATTGTCGCTGCGCATGGGCATCGCCCAGGGTCAGCTGCTCGTCAGTCCCGAACTGTTTCCGTTGACCGGACGGCCGACGCATCTGGCGCACACGCTGGCGATGCGCGCGCCCGACAACGGCATCTGCATCGCGTCCGCGATCCGCAATGCACTCGGCGCCGCCATCGAAGCGCAGGCGCTCGCCGACGCATCGTCGACCGACAACGACACGGCGTGGCTGCTGCAGTCCCTGCAGGACGACGGCAGACATCAACACGAACCGCTGGTGGGACGCCGTCCCGAACTTGCGATGCTGACGGCGATGCTGGATCGATGCCGCGCCAGCCGGAACGGCCGCGCCGTCGTCGTGCGCGGCGAAGCCGGCATCGGCAAGACGCGAGTGATTCACGCCGTGATGGTCGCCGCGCGCAGCAGCGGCGTCGCCGTGCACGCGTCGAGCGCGCTGGACTTCGGCCAGTCGCCGGGCCGCCGGCCCGTCACGACGCTGGCGCTGAGTCTGCTGCGGGTCAGTCCGGAAGCGCCGGCGAATGAACGATCGGCTGCCGTCGCGGAAGTCATCCGGGCGAGCGGCGGCGGAATCGATCAGCTCATCTTTCTCAGCGACCTGGTCGACGCGCCGCTCGACAGCGAACTCGCCGCACTGGAGCGCGCCATGGACACCGCGACCCGGCAGCGGGGCCGCTCACTGGCGCTCACGCAACTCGTCGAAGCAGCCGCAGCCCGCTCGCCGCTGCTGCTCGTCGTCGAAGACGTGCACTGGACGGACCAGGACGAACTGGCCCGCTTCGGCGAGATCGCAGCGGTCATCGCCCGCTGTCCGGCGTTGCTGATCATGACGACGCGCCCCGAAGGCGATCCGATCGGCGCCCTGTGGCGCGCACGCGCCCGCGGCTGTCCGGTGACCACGGTCGATCTCGCGCCGCTCGCGGACGACGAAGCACAACTGCTGGCGAGTCACTACGCCGATCTGTCGCCCGAGGTGGTCGCCGCGTGCATCTCCCGCGCCGAAGGCAATCCGCTGTTCCTGGACCAGCTGTTTCGCGCGGCATTCGACGGTCACGATTCTCTGCCCGGCTCGGTCCGGGCGCTGATCCTGGCGCGGGCGGAGCGGCTTTCCCTGCACGACCGCGACGCGCTGCAGGCTGCTGCGGTGCTCGGCCAGCGATTCGCCAGCGGCGCCCTGCGCCGATTGATCGACGACAGCGACTTCGCACCGCAGGCATTGATCCAGACCACGCTGCTGCGCGAAGACGGCGACGACATCGAGTTCACGCACGCCCTGTTTCGCGATGCCATCTACGAATCGACGCTGCGCTCGCGGCGGCGCGAACTGCATCGTCGCGCCGCCGACTGGTTCGCCGCACAGGATCTGGCGCTGCGCGCGGATCACCTCGCCGCGGCCGACGCTCCCGAAGCGGCGGATGCGTATCTCGCCGCGGCCAGTTCGGAACAGGCCGCATCGCGATTCGAGCGGGCGCTGATGCTGGCCACCAAGGCCAATGGCGCGGCGCGCGATCCGCTGCAACTGCATCGCGCGCAATGCCTGCTGGGCGAACTGCTGCTGACGCTCGGGCGCACTCACGATGCGCTCACGGCATTCCGCGAAGCCATCGACTTCGCTCCCGATCAGCGACGCCAGGTCGACGCCTGGATCGGCGTCGCCTCCGCGCTGCGCGTGATGGATCGGCACCTGGAGGCGCTGGACGCACTGGACCGCGCCGAGAAAGCGCTGGGCGAACAGGAGGACATCCCGGTCCGGGTACGCATCAGCACGCTGCGCGGCAATCTGTGCTTCCCGCTCGGACGCATCGACGACTGCCTGCGCGAACACGAGCGCGCCATGCAGCTTGCATCCATCGCCAGCTCGCCGCTGGATCTCGCGCGCGCCTACAGCGGTCTCGGCGATGCGTGGTATCAGCGCGGCAGAATGCGTACCGCCAGCGAATACTTCGCGCGCAGCCTCGACGAAGCCCGCCGCCACAATCTGCCGGCCGTGCGCATCGCCAATCTGCCGATGCTGGCATTGACCCGGCTGTACTGCGGCGATGCCGGCACCGCGGACGCGTCGCTGCAGGAAGCGCTCGAACTGTCGCGCCGCCTCTGCGATGCGCGCAGCGAACTGCTGACGCAGCTGGTCGCCGCGTGGGTCATGCTGATTCGCGGTCGCATCGATCTGAGCGACAGCTACGCACAGCGATCGCGCGACCTGGCAGAACAGCTGAGCGCACGCCGATTCCAGGCGGAAGCGATCACGCTCCAGGCCAGCTGCCGGCTCGCGTGCCAGCAGCGCGGCGATGCGGACGATCTCATTCGCGAAGCGCTGCAACTCAGCCGTGCGACCGGCATGAACTATTGCGGCCCGGTCGTGCTCGGCGTGCTGGCACGAACCACGACGCTGCCGGAAGAACGCCGGCAGGCGCTGCGCGAAGGCGAGGAACTCCTCGCATCGGGTTGCGTGAGCCACAGCTATTTCGAGTTCTATTTTCAGGCGATCGAAGTGAGTCTGCGCGAAGGGCTGTGGGCGGACGCACGGCGCTACGCGGATGCGCTTGCAGCCTACGCGCAGGATGAGCCGATCGCCTGGACGGAGCTGCTGGTGGCACGCGGCCACTGCCTCGCGAACTTCGGCCAGGGAAACCTCGACCGTGACATGGCGGGAACGCTGCAGACACTGCGCGCCCGGTGTCATTCGTCCGATCTGCGCCTGCCGCTCGCCGGCATCGAAGAGGCCCTGGGCCGGCTGGCCGGCGTGCAGGCCTGAAATCAGAGCGTCACGACCTGACGCACCGTCCTGCCGTCGGCGAGCCGGTCGAACGCCGCGTTGATGTCTTCCAGCGGCAAGTGTTCGCTGAGCAGCTTGTCGACCGGCAATCTTCCCTGGCGATACATCTGGATGTAGCGCGGAATGTCGCGCGCCGGATCGCAGCTGCCGAGATAGCTGCCCTTGATGGTGCGCTCTTCGGCGACGATGCTGACGTGAGGAATCGAAAACAGGTGCTGCGGATTCGACAGGCCTGCACTCACCGTCGTACCGCCGCGCCGCGTGACGCGGTAACTCAGCTCCATCGCCTTAACGGCGCCGGCCATCTCGAATGCGTAGTGCACGCCGCCATGCGACAGCTCGCGGATCTGCTCCACGGCATCGGCCGCCGCAGCGTTGATGGTGTGAGTCGCACCGAGTTCGCGCGCCAGCTTGAGCTTTTCGTCGCTCAGATCGACGGCGATGATCATCGAAGCATCCGCCAGTCTCGCCCCCAGCAATGCCGACAGACCGACTCCGCCCAGACCGACGATGGCCATGCTGGAGCCGGGCGACGGCTGCACCGTGTTGGTCACGGCGCCGACACCGGTCATGACCGCACAGCCGAAGACGGCCGCTTCATCGAACGGCAGCGAGTCGTCGACCTTCACCAGCGACTCGCGCGCGATCACCGCGAACTCGGCGAATGCGGACACACCCAGATGATGATGAACCGCGCCCGATCCCTGTCGCAGGCGCCGGTCGCCGCGCAGCAGCGTGCCCGCGCTGTTGGCACGGAAACCCGGTTCGCACAATGCAGGGCGTCCCGTGTTGCAGGGCTCGCAGGTCCCGCAACACGGAACGAAGGCAGCGACGACATGATCGCCCGCCCTGAGATCGCGCACCTGCGCACCGACGTCGACGACCTCGCCCGCACCTTCGTGCCCCAGCGCCATTGGCAGCGGCCGCGGCCGATCGCCGTTGATCACCGACAAATCCGAGTGACACAACCCCGCCGCCCGCATCCGCACCAGCACTTCGTGCGGCCCGGGCGGATCGAGATCCACTTCGACGATCTGCAACGGCCTGCTCTGCGCGTACGGGCGCGGCAGGTTCATTTCATTGAGGACGGCGGCTTTGGTCTTCATCCGTGAAGAGTAAACGCAATGGATGCGAAAAAAGAGAAGAGATTGGCCGCAAAAAAGCGCAAAAGCCGCAGATCGAAAAACCTTGTCTTCGAACTTGTGCCTCTTGCGCCTTTTTGCGGCTATTTCTCTCCGAACCTCTCAGCTCACGAAGTTCGCCGAGGTTTTGGTCCTGAGCTCATCGGCCGACACGCCCGGCGCAAGTTCAAGCAGTTTGAAAGGCGACTTGCGGTCGGGCCGCGCGAAGACGGCGAGATCGCTGATGATCATGTCGACGACGTTCGCACCGGTCAGCGGCAGTTCGCACTGCGGTTTGAACTTGGCAGAGCCGTCCTTCGAGTTGTGCTCCATGACCACGACCACGCGCTTGACGCCCGCGACCAGGTCCATCGCGCCGCCCATGCCCTTCACCATCTTGCCGGGCACCATCCAGTTGGCGAGATCGCCCTGCTCGCTCACTTCCATGCCGCCGAGGATCGACAGGTCGATGTGGCCGCCGCGGATCATGCCGAAGCTGTCCGATGACGAGAAATACGACGAGATCGGCAGCTCGGTGATGGTCTGCTTGCCGGCGTTGATGAGGTCGGGGTCCTCTTCGCCTTCGAACGGGAACGGACCCATGCCGAGCATGCCGTTCTCCGACTGCAGCACGACTTTCATGCCTGCAGGAATGTAGTTCGCGACCAGGGTGGGAATCCCGATGCCGAGATTCACGTAGAAACCGTCACGCAGTTCGCGGGCGGCGCGCGCCGCCATTTCGTCTCTGGTCCAAGGCATGGCTACTCCGGAGAAAACTCGATGGTTGTTGCTTCTCTTCCTGTGGGGCCGGCTTCAGCCGGCTGAAAAACAGTCAGGCTGAAGCCTGACCTACACAAAGAAGCCGGCCCCACAACAGAAACGGTCAGGCGGCGGCGCGCTTGCGCACCGTGCGCTGCTCGATCCGCTTCACGTAGTTCGTTCCCTGGAAAATGCGCTGCACGAAGATGCCGGGCGTGTGGATCTGGTCGGGATCGAGCGTGCCCGCCTCGACCAGCTCTTCCACTTCCGCAACCGTCACGCGGCCGGCGGTGGCCATCATCGGATTGAAGTTGCGCGCGGTCTTGCGATAGATGAGGTTGCCTTCGGCGTCGCCCTTCCAGGCTTTCACGAGCGAGACGTCGGCGACGAGTCCTGTTTCCAGCACGAAGGTCTCGCCGTTGACGACGCGCTGTTCCTTGCCTTCGGCCACGAGCGTTCCCGCGCCGGTGCGGGTGTAGAAACCGTAGATGCCGGCACCGCCCGCGCGGATACGTTCGGCGAGCGTGCCCTGCGGATTGAATTCGAGCTGCAGTTCGCCCGCCAGATACTGGCGTTCGAATTCCTTGTTCTCGCCCACGTAGGACGAAATCATCTTGCTGATCTGCCGGGTCTTGAGCAGCAGGCCCAGCCCGAAATCATCGACGCCGGCATTGTTGGAAACGACGGTGAGGCCTTTCACGCCCGACTCGCGCAGCGCCAGGATCAGGTTCTCCGGAATGCCGCACAGGCCGAATCCGCCGGACATGACGACCTGGCCATCGCGCACGACCCCGGCCAGCGCGTCGCGTGCATTGGCGTAAACCTTGGACGAACTTGCCATCGATCGTTCCCCCTCGTTAATTCATCGGGCGACGAATTATACCCATCGGTAACGTCCCGCCTAGCTCCCGGCGGGCGGCGGCTGGCACAATGCGCACCGCATCAATGTCAGGGACAACACAACAGGACCCGCGATGTCAGCGACCCCATCTCCACCCCAGCGCAGCGATTTCAAGGTCCTGCGACCGATGCAGACGCGCTGGATGGATAACGATCACTACGGGCACGTGAACAACGTCGCCTACTACTCCTACTTCGATTCGGCGGTCAACGGCTACCTGATGGAAGCCACGGCCTCGGACACGCGCGAGCTGTCCGCGATCGGCATCGTGGCCGAAACGGGCTGCCGCTACCTGAAGGAAATCAGCTTTCCCGACGTGCTCCACATCGGACTGCGCCTGGAGAAGCTGGGCAACAGCAGCGTGGTGTATCAGCTCGCGGTGTTTCGCGGCACCGATACGGATCCGTCAGCGATCGGACGGTTCGTGCATGTCTATGTCGATCAGAAGACGCGGCGGCCGGTGCCGATTCCGCCGGTCATTCGCGCGGCGTTGGAGCGGTTGTAGGGTTCTCTAAAGAGAATGGCCGCAAAAAGGCGCAAAGGACGCACAAGGAATGCCGGAATAGGATTCCGGACCTGATTTTTCCAGCCTGCGTCTTTTGCGCCTTTTGCGGCCATTCCTCCGGCTCTTTCTAAGCCGCGTCCGCGTTCGACCCCGGCTCATACCCGAGATTCGGCGACAGCCAGCGCTCCGCTTCCTCCAGACTGATCTTCTTGCGGGCAGCGTAGTTGCGGACCTGGTCGAGATCGATCTTGCCGACGGCGAAGTAGCGCGAGTCGGGATGCGAGAGATACCAGCCGCTGACGGCAGCAGTCGGGGTCATGGCGAAGGATTCGGTGATGCTGATGCCCGCATTCGTCTGCGGATCGATGAGCTTCCACAGCGTCGCCTTCTCGGTGTGATCCGGACACGCGGGGTAGCCGGGGGCCGGACGGATGCCGCGATACTCTTCCTTGATGAGATGTTCGTTGGTCAGGCGTTCCTCCGGCGCATAGCCCCAGAATTCGCGGCGCACGCGTTCGTGCATGCGCTCGGCGAAGGCTTCGGCGAAGCGGTCCGCGATGGCCTTGAGCATGATGGCCGAGTAATCGTCGTGCGCTGCATGGAAGCGCGCGATGTGTTCGTCGATGCCGATACCCGCCGTCACGGCGAAGGCGCCGATGTAGTCGCGGCGACCTGAATCGCGCGGCGCAATGTAGTCGGCGAGACAGTCGTGCGACTGGCCATCCGGTTTGCCCTTCTGCTGACGCAGGAAGTGCAGGCGCTGCAGCACCTGCGTGCGCGATTCGTCGGTGTAGATCTCGACGTCGTCGTCATCGACGCTGTTGGCCGGGAACAGGCCGATGACGCCGCGCGCCGTCAGCCAGCGCTCGCGCACGGCCTGCTTGAGCATGCGGCGCGCATCGGCGTAGAGATTGCTCGCCTGCTCGCCCACCACCGGATCGGTGAGGATGTCCGGGAACTTGCCGGCGAACTCCCAGGCATTGAAGAACGGCATCCAGTCGATGTAGCGCGTGAGATCTTCGAACGAGTAGTCATCGAAAGCACGGATGCCGAGGAAGCGCGGCACGGGCGGCTCGTAGTTCTGCCAGTCGCCCTTGAACTTGTTGGCGCGCGCCTGCGCGATCGTGAGCTGCGGGCTCTTGATCTTGCGGCCGTGATGCTGCTCGCGCCGGGTCGCGTGCTCGGTCTTGAGCTTCGCGACGTACTCGCCGCGCGTTGCTTCGGTCATGAGCTGCTGGCAGACGCCGACCGAACGCGAAGCGTCCTTCACGTAGGCAACGGCGCCCTTGTATTGCGGGTCGATCTTCACCGACGTATGCGCAGGCGAGGTGGTCGCGCCGCCGATCAGCAACGGCTTCTCGAAGCCCTGACGCTGCATCTCGCGCGCGACGTGCACCATCTCATCGAGCGATGGCGTGATGAGACCGGACAGGCCGATCATGTCGGCGCCTTCGCGCCGCGCCGTTTCGAGGATGCGTTCGCACGGCACCATCACGCCGAGATCGATCACTTCGAAGTTGTTGCACTGGAGCACGACGCCGACGATGTTCTTGCCGATGTCGTGTACGTCGCCCTTCACGGTCGCCATCACGATCTTGCCGTTCGACTTCGACACCGTGCCGCTCGCCGCCTTTTCCTCTTCAATGAACGGGATCAGGTGCGCCACCGCCTTCTTCATGACGCGCGCCGACTTCACGACCTGCGGCAGGAACATCTTGCCGGCGCCGAACAGGTCGCCGACCACATTCATGCCGTCCATCAGCGGACCTTCGATCACCTGCAGGGGGCGATCGAACTCCAGTCGCGCCTCCTCGGTATCCTGGATGACGAATTCATCGATGCCCTTCACCAGCGCGTGTTCGAGGCGCTTCACCACCGGCAGGCTGCGCCACGCCTGGTCCTCGGCTTTCTTCTGCCCCGACTCGCCCTTGAAACGGCCCGCGATCTCCAGCAGCCGCTCGGTCGCGTCCGCGCGGCGATTCAGGATCACGTCCTCGACCCGCTCGCGCAGTTCCGGATCGATGTCTTCATAGATCGCGAGCTGGCCGGCGTTGACGATGCCCATGTCCATGCCGGCCTTGATGGCGTGATACAGGAACACGGAGTGCATCGCCTCGCGCACCGGATCGTTGCCGCGGAACGAGAACGACACGTTGCTGACGCCGCCGCTGATGTGGGCGTACGGACAGGCGGCGCGGATCTGCGCGGTCGCCTGGATGAAATCGACGGAGTAGTTGTTGTGCTCTTCGATGCCGGTCGCGACGGCGAAGATGTTCGGATCGAAGATGATGTCTTCCGGCGGGAAACCGGCCTTTTGCGTGAGCACCTGGTACGAACGTTTGCAGATCTCGACCTTGCGCTCGACCGTGTCGGCCTGGCCCGTCTCATCGAAGGCCATCACGACCACAGCCGCGCCGTAAGCACGCACCTTGCGCGCGTGTTCCAGGAAGATCTCCTCACCTTCCTTGAGGCTGATCGAATTGACCACGCCCTTGCCCTGAATGCGTTTGAGACCCTCCTCGATCACCGTCCACTTCGACGAGTCGATCATGATCGGCACGCGCGAAATGTCGGGCTCGGAAGCAATCAGGTTGAGGAAGCGGACCATCGCCGCCTCCGAATCCAGCATGCCCTCGTCCATGTTGATGTCGATGATCTGCGCGCCGCTCACGACCTGCTGGCGCGCGACGTCGAGCGCGGCGTTGTAGTCGTTGGCTTCGATCAGCTTGCGGAATTTCGCCGAGCCCGTGACGTTGGTGCGCTCGCCCACGTTCACGAACAGGCTGTCGGCGCCGATGCTGAACGGTTCGAGGCCGGACAGCCGGCAGCGCGGTTCCAGCACCGGCGGCTTGCGCGGCGCCACGTCGGCAACGTGTTCGCGGATGTGCCGGATGTGCTCGGGCGTCGTGCCGCAGCAGCCGCCGACGATGTTGACGAGTCCGCTGGTGGCGAATTCGCGGATCAGCTCCGCGGTTTCGCAGGCCGCCTCGTCGTATTCGCCGAAGGCATTCGGCAAGCCGGCGTTCGGATAGGCAGACACATATGTATCGGCGATGCGCGAGAGTTCTTCGATGTACGGGCGCAGTTGCTTGGCACCCAGCGCGCAGTTGAGGCCGATGGCGATCGGGTTGGCGTGGCGCACGGAATTCCAGAACGCTTCCGTCGTCTGGCCCGACAGCGTGCGGCCCGACGCGTCGGTGATGGTGCCGGAGATGATGACGGGGATGTCGACGCCCGCCTCGTCCATGGCCTGGCGGATGGCGAAGATCGCGGCCTTGGCGTTCAGCGTGTCGAAAATGGTTTCGATTAGGAACAGGTCGGCGCCGCCTTCGATCAGCGCACGCGCGCCGATCAGGTACGTGGCCGCGAGCTGATCGAAATCGATGTTGCGGAAGCCGGGGTCGGTGACGCTGGGCGACAGCGATGCCGTGCGGTTGGTCGGGCCGAGCGCGCCGGCGACGAACCGCAGCTGCCCCGTCTTCGCGTAGAACTCATCGGCCGCCTTGCGTGCGACGCGCGCGCCTTCGAGATTGATCTCGCGCACCAGATCCTCCATGCCGTAGTCGGCCTGCGAGGAATAATTCGCCGTGAAGGTGTTGGTCTCGATGATGTCGGCGCCCGCTTCCAGATACGCCGTGTGGATCTCGCCGATGATTGTCGGCTGGGTCAGCACCAGCACGTCGCTGTTGCCCTTGAGATCGCATTTCCAGTCCTTGAAACGCTCGCCGCGATAGTCGGCCTCGGTGAGCTTGCGGGCCTGGATCATCGTGCCCATCGCACCGTCGATGACGAGGATGCGCTCGGTGAGCTGGCGACGGAAGGCGGCGATGCGGGAGGTGAGGTTCATGATGGGAGGCTACTGGCTACTGGCTACTGGCTAGAAAATCAGACCGCCGTCGCGAGAGACGCTACCGGTCGGACGCCGAGGGCGTGGCAGATGGCGAAGGTCAGCTCGGAGCGGTTGAGCGTGTAGAAATGGAATTCGCTGACGCCTTCGCGTTCGAGCTGCTGCACCTGTTCGATGGCGACGGCCGCGGCGATCAGGCGGCGCGTGTCGGGATCTTCATCGAGGCCGTCGAAGCGGTCGGCAAGCCAGTCGGGCACGCTGGCGCCGCAGGTCTTGGCCATGCGCTGCAGTTGCGGGAAGCGCGTGATCGGCAGGATGCCCGGCACGATCGAGGCGTTGATGCCGGCGGCGGCGCACTGATCGCGGAAGCGCAGGAAGCTGCCGGTATCGAAAAAGAACTGCGTGATCGCGCGATCGGCACCGGCGTCGATCTTGGCCTTGAGATTGTCGAGATCGAACGGGCCGTTGGGCGCTTCGGGATGCACTTCCGGATAAGCGGCGACCGAAATCTCGAACGGCGCGACCGACTTCAGTCCGCGCACCAGATCGACCGCGTAGGCATAGCCGCCGGGATGTGGCACGTACTTCGTCGTGCCCTGCGGCGGATCGCCGCGCAGTGCCACGATGTGGCGGACGCCGTGGGCCCAGTAGTTGCGCGCGATGTCGAGGATTTCCTCCTGCGGCGCGCCGACGCAGGTCAGGTGCGGCGCGGCGGTCAATGCCGTCGTGCTCTGGATCTTGGTGACGATGTTGTGGGTGCGCGAGCGGGTCGACCCGTCGGCGCCGTAAGTCACGGACACGAAGCGCGGCTGCAGCGGCGTCAGGCGCTGGATGGACTCCCACAGCGTCTTTTCCATCTGCTCGTCCTTGGGAGGAAAGAACTCGAACGACACCGTCGGCCGGCTGCGCAGCGCGGACAGGCCGTTGCCGATGCGATCCTTGAGTTGTTCGACTGACATGGTCGGATTCCTTCTCGTTCTTGCTCGGAGCCGTGGCGATCAGGCCGCCACGTTGATGGATGAGAGACGGCGGGCCGCGGCGACGATCAACAGGCCGCTGTCGGTGTCCACCGGATGAATGCGGTCGCAGGCGAAGCCGGCCTGCATGAACCAGGCACGCAGCGTCGCGATCGGGTTGGATCTGAGGCCGGGACTGGCGAGACGCTCGAAGTCCTCGACCACGATCAGGCGCGCGCCGGGATGCAGCGTGCGGGCGACTTCCGTCAGTGCCGCCACGGGCCGGTCTGCGGCGGCGAGCACGCGGTCGGCGACGGCGGTATCGAAGAAGCCGGCGGCGAACGGCAGGTTGTACATGTCGCCGCGCTGCAGTTCGCAATGACTCAGGCCGGCGCCATGGACGCGGGTGCGCGCCAGTCGCAGCGCCTCGCTGGAGATGTCGATGCCGACCGCCCGGCTCGCCTTCGCGCCCAGCAGGCTCAGTAAGTGTCCCGAACCCGTGCCGACGTCGAGCAGCGCGCCGATCGGCTGATCCGCCAGTTCTTCCACCAGGATCCGGTCGACTTCCGCCGGCAACACGGCCGGGGGCGCCGCTTCGGCCGCCCGCCGGCCGCGCTCGGCAACCACGGCCTGCAGGCGCTGCCGATCCCGCTGCAGCACGGCGTCGGAGGCATCGACCAGCGCCAGCAGCTGCCCGACCGTGTCGCGGCCCGCGCCCGTCGGCGGCGTGCGGTAGTACACCCAGCTCTGTTCGCGGAAGCGGTCCAGCAGACCGGCATCGCTCAGGAGCTTGAGGTGCCGCGAAATGCGCGGCTGGCTCTGGTCGACGATCGTGCAGATCTCGCCGACCGTCAGCTCCCCATGCGCCAGCAACGCCAGCAGCCGCAGCCGGGTGGGCTCGGCAGCGGCCTTGAGAATCGCGACGGCGGACTGGAAGACGGCCATGCAGTTAAGGACATAAGGAAATCTTTATGCGGCCGGCAAGATAACCCCGACGGGCGAGACCGAACAAGTGAACGCCGGTTGACGGGGCGTTTACTGAGAGGAAAGACGGATGTCCGGAAGGGGTGGCTCTCTTCCCCCCTGTGGGGCCGGCTTCAGCCGGCCATTCTCAAGTCAGTACAGCCAGAGGCCGGCTGAAGCCGGCCCCACAGGAAGAACTGAAGGCACCGGGAAACTTCAGTGGATCGTGCCACCCGACTCCGCCGACGGACTCGCCGCGAAGATCTGCTCCACGTCCACCGAATCGAACTGATAGGCCCGATTGCAGAAATCGCAGCGGACTTCGACGCTGCCCCGCTCCGCCAGCACCGAGCGGATCTCCTCCGCACCGACTCCGCGCAGCATGCCGATCACCCGATCGCGGGAGCAGCGGCAGCGAAAGAAGACGGGCGAGGACTCGAAGATCCGCACGTCGTCCTCGACGAACAGGCGCCGCAGGATTTCACGGTCGCTCAGCCGGTGCAGTTCCTCGGGCCTGAGCGTGTCCGCCAGCAGTTGCACACGACGCCAGGCGTCGTCGAAGTCCGGACGCGTCTCGCCTGCCGTCCGGACGTCGGACCGTGACGCCACGCTGTCATCGGACAGGCGTTGCAACAGCATCCCCGACACGCCGCGTTCGTCGGCATGCAGCCAGAGCCGTGTCGGCAGCTGCTCGGAGTTCTCGAAGTAGCCCTGCAGGCTCTGCGCGAGACCGCCGCTCTCCAGCGGCACGATGCCCTGATAACGCTGCGACAGATCCTCGTTTTCGAGCGTGACCATCAGGCGGCCGGCACCCGAGAGCATCTGCAGACTCGCATCCGGCCGCAGGATGTCGGGGCTTTCCCTGTAGCGCGCGACGGCGCGCACACCCAGATCGTTGGAGCATTGCGCGAGCAGCAGATGCATCGGCCCTTCGCCTTGCAGCTGCAGGCTGAGCGTGCCTTCGAACTTGAGCGTGGCGGACAGCAGCACGGAGGCGGCCACTGCTTCGCCGAGGGCCTGGCGAATGGCAGGCGGATAGTCGCGATGCTCGAGCAGCGCACGCCAGGCCGCGTCGAGATGCACGAGGTGGCCGCGGACGGGGAAGTGTTCGAACAGGAAGCGATGGAGGGAATCGTAGTCGTGCATGGGGGATTCTTCTGTGGGGCCGGCTTCAGCCGGCCTTTTCAGAGTCAGGCTAAAGCCTGACCTACAGTCGGAGGCCGGCTGCAGCCGGCCCCACAGGCAGATTTTAAAGAGATCAGCCCGCCAGCTTGCGCTTCAGCAGGTCGTTGACCTGCGCCGGGTTCGCCTTGCCGCCGGTCACCTTCATCACCTGGCCGACGAAGAAGCCGAACAGCTTGTCCTTGCCCGAACGATAGTCGGCGAGCTGCTTCGGATTCGCAGCCATGATCTCGTCGATCACCTTCTCGATGGCGCCGGTGTCGGTGATCTGCTTGAGGCCCTTCGACTCGATGATGGCGTCGGCGTCCTTGTCCTCGGCCCACATCGACTCGAACACTTCCTTCGCGATCTTGCCGGAGATGGTTTCGTCGACGATGCGCTTCAACAGTCCGGCGAGGCGGCCGGCATCGACGCGCGATGCGGTGACTTCGATGCCGTCCTTGTTGAGCGCGCCCGACAGTTCGCCCATCACCCAGTTGGCTGCGAGTTTTTCCTGTCCGGCGCCCAGCGCCGCCAGCACCGCTTCGTAGTAGTCGGCCATTTCGCGGCTCGCCGTCAGCACGCCGGCGTCATAGGCGGAGAGACTGAATTTCTCGATGTAGCGAGCTGCTTTCTCATCCGGCAGTTCGGGCAGCGTGCGGCGCACCGCATCGATGAACGCCGTGTCGATCGCCACGGGCAACAGATCCGGATCGGGGAAGTAGCGGTAGTCGTTCGCCTCTTCCTTCGAACGCAGCGCGCGCGTCTCGCCCCTGTCGGGATCGTACAGGCGCGTTTCCTGGCGGATGGTGCCGCCGCCTTCGATGATGTCGATCTGGCGCGCGACTTCGTAGTTGATCGCCTTTTCGATGAACCGGAAGGAGTTCAGGTTCTTGATCTCGCAGCGCGTGCCGAACTTCTCCTGGCCGACCGGCCGCACCGACACGTTGGCATCGCAACGGAACGAGCCTTCCTGCATGTTGCCGTCGCAGATTTCGAGATACCGCACCAGCGTGTGGATCTTCTTGAGATAGGCGATGGCCTCCTTCGCCGACCGCATGTCGGGCTCGGAGACGATTTCCAGCAGCGGCGTGCCGGCGCGGTTCAGATCGATGCCGCTGAAACCCTGGAAATCCTCGTGCAAGGACTTGCCCGCGTCTTCTTCCAGATGCGCGCGCGTGATGCCGACCGTCTTCACGCTGCCGTCTTCAAGCAGGATGTCCATGCGCCCCTTCTCGACGATGGGCTTCTCGTACTGGCTGATCTGGTAGCCCTTCGGCAGGTCGGGATAGAAGTAGTTCTTGCGCGCGAACACCGAACGCTGCGACACAGTCGCGCCGATGGCGAGACCGAATTTCGTCGCCATCCGTACTGCTTCGAGATTCAGCACCGGCAGCACGCCGGGATAGCCCAGGTCGACGAGGTTCGCCTGCGAATTCGGCGCCGCGCCGAAGGCAGTCGAAGCGCTCGAGAAGATCTTGGTCTTCGTCGCGAGCTGGGCGTGGATTTCAAGGCCGATGACGGTTTCGAAAGAAGACATGTCTGGACCTGGCTGCTGGCTGCTGGCTGCTGGCGACTGGCTCCTGGCCAGCACCGGAAAAAATCACTCTTGATGACCAAGGCCGCTGTTTGCCGGTTCTGGCCAGTTGCCAGTCGCCAGCAGCCAGCAACCCTCCTCAAACCTACCTGTAGGCTTGAGGAATCTCCCTATGCCACTGCGTCTCCCGCTGGTAGCGATGCGCCACGTTCAGCAGCTTCGCCTCGCCGAAGTGCGGGCCGATGATCTGCAGACCGACCGGCAGGCCGCCGAGGAAACCGCAGGGAATCGACATGGCCGGCAGGCCGGCGAGGTTCGCGCCGATCGTGTAGATGTCATTCAGATACATCGTGATCGGATCGTCGACCTTGGCGCCGATATCGAAGGCCGGCGTCGGCGAGGTCGGGCCGATCAGCACGTCGACTTCGCCGAAGGCACGTTCGAAGTCATTGGCGATCAGGCGGCGGATTTTCTGGGCCTTGAGGTAGTACGCATCGTAGTAACCGGCCGACAGCACGTAGGTGCCGGTCATGATGCGGCGCTTGACCTCGGCGCCGAAGCCTTCGCCGCGCGAGCGCTTGTAGAGATCGAGCAGGTCGACCGGCTTCTCGCAGCGATAGCCGAAGCGCACGCCGTCGAAGCGCGACAGGTTCGACGAACACTCCGCCGGCGCGACCACATAGTAAGTGGGCACCGACAGCGGCAGGTTCGGCAGGCTGACTTCCACCAGCTTCGCGCCCATCGCCTCGTAGACCTTGAGCGCATCGCGCACCAGCTTGCCGTTGGCTTCATCGAGTCCTTTCTCGAAGAACTCCTTGAGCAGGCCGATCTTCAGACCCGCCAGCGGCTGGTCGAGCGTCGCGGTGTAGTCCGGCACGGGCGTATCGACGCTGGTGGAATCGCGCGGATCGAATCCCGCCATGGCGCCGAGCAGCAGCGCCGCGTCTTCGGCCGACTGCGTCAGCGTGCCGGCCTGATCGAGGCTCGATGCGAACGCGATCATTCCGTATCGCGAGACCCGGCCGTAGGTCGGCTTGATGCCGGTGAGCGAGGTCAGCGCCGCGGGCTGGCGGATCGAGCCGCCGGTGTCGGTGCCGGTCGAGGCCGGCGCCATGCGCGCAGCGACCACGGCGGCCGAACCGCCCGACGAACCGCCGGGGACTTTCTTCAGATCCCAGGGATTCTTCACCGGTCCGAAGAAGCTCGTCTCGTTCGAGGAGCCCATGGCGAATTCGTCCATGTTCGCCTTGCCGAGCGAGATGACGCCGGCCTGCGACAGTTTCTCGACGATGGTCGCGTCGTAGGGCGCGACGAAGTTCGAGAGCATCTTCGAGCCGCAGGTCGTGAGCACGCCGTCGGTGCAGAAGATGTCTTTGTGGGCGATGGGCAGTCCGGTGAGCGGACCGCCTGCGCCCGCGGCCAGTTGCTGATCGGCTTTCGCCGCGGCCGCAAGGGCCTGCTCGCCCGTGATCGTGACCAGGGCATTCAATTCGGGATTGAAGCGCTCGATGCGCGACAGGAAGTGCCGCGTCAGCTCCACGCTCGAAAACCGGCGCGCCTTGAGGCCGGCGGCGAGTTCAGCAAGCGTCTGATGGTGTAGTTCAGTCATTGTCTAAGGAAGCGGTTCGGTTGGCGGGCGATTTCTGCTCATTCTTCTGTGGGTCAGGCTTCAGCCTGACTTCTTCAGAAGGCCGGCTGAAGCCGGCCCCACAGTACGAGGAGGACTACTCGATGACCTTGGGCACGAGGTAGAGCCCGGCCTCCACCTTCGCGGCGTTGCGCTGGTACTTCTCGTGCCGGTCGCTGTCGACGACTTCGTCGACGCGCATGCGTTGCACCTGGTCCTTGAGCGGATGCGCCATCGGTTCGACGCTCGCCGTGTCGGCCGCATCGAGCTGTTCGACCAGGTTGAGGATCTTCGACAAGCGGTCGACGTACTCGGGCATCTCGGCGTCGGTGATCGCAAGCCGCGCGAGATGAGCGATGTTCTCGACGTCTTTACGGGTAAGGCTCATTGACGGTTTCCGCGAGGATCAGAAAACAGGGAAAAATCCCGGAAAAAAGCGCGCGCAATCATACACCTCGCCTTGTGCAAAGTCCTACCCGTTGTTAGAGTACCGCACCTTTTTCGACCGTCGTTCGCCTGCACAACAACCATGTTCAAGAACCTTCGCGGCTACTTCTCGAACGACCTGTCGATTGATCTCGGAACGGCAAACACACTGATCTACGTGCGCGGTCGCGGCATCGTTCTGAACGAACCGTCGGTCGTCGCCATTCGCGAAGAACCGGGCCGCGCCGGCAAGAAGATCGAAGCCGTCGGCCAGGAAGCGAAGAACATGCTCGGCCGCACGCCGGGACACATCACCGCCATCCGCCCGATGAAGGACGGCGTGATCGCCGACTTCACCGTCACCGAGAAGATGCTGCAGTACTTCATCGAGAAGGTGCACGGCAATCGCATGATGCGTCCGAGTCCGCGCGTGCTGATCTGCGTGCCCTACGGTTCGACGCAGGTCGAACGTCGCGCCATCCAGGAATCGGCCGAAGGCGCCGGCGCCCGCTGGGTACGACTGATCGAAGAACCGATGGCCGCGGCCGTCGGCGCGGGACTGCCGGTGCATGAAGCCCGCGGCTCGATGGTGCTCGACATCGGCGGCGGCACCTCCGAAGTCGCGGTCATCTCGCTGAACGGCATCGTCTACGCCTCGTCGGTGCGCATCGGCGGTGATCGCTTCGACGACGCCATCATCAACTACGTGCGTCGCAACTACGGCATCCTGATCGGCGAAGCGACCGCGGAAAAGATCAAGATCGAGATCGGCTCGGCCTACCCCGGCCAGCAGGTCAATGAAATCTCCGTGAAGGGCCGCAACCTCTCCGAAGGCGTGCCGCGCAGCTTCACGCTCAACTCGAACGAAATCCTCGAAGCGCTGCAGGAACCGCTGGCCGGCATCGTCGGTGCGGTGAAGGTCGCGCTCGAACAGACGCCGCCGGAACTCGGCGCGGATGTGGCCGAACGCGGCATTGTGCTGACGGGCGGCGGCGCCCTGCTGCGCGACATCGACAAGCTGCTGATGGAAGAGACCGGCCTGCCCGTCGTGGTCTCGGAAGATCCACTCACCTGCGTCGCCCGCGGCGGCGGCCGCATGCTCGAACTCATCGACGAGCACGGCCCGGCCCTGTTCAATCTGGAATGATCGCCGGACATTCACTACTCCGCGTGATTCAACCCGCAGGGCATTTCCTCGCCACCGTCCTGCTTCCTTCTTCTCTGGCCAGCAGCCAGTAGCCCAGCGCCCAGCGGCCCTCTTCCGTGGTCACCCTCAGCTCCGACAGTCGTCCGATCATCGGCCACGGACCCGCGCTGGGGGCCCGCTTCTTTTTCCTCGCCATCGCGTCCATCGCGCTGATGGTGGCCGACCATCGCGGCGGCTACATGGAAGTGACGCGTTCCTGGCTGCAGACCGCGGTGAATCCGCTGTACGTCGTCGTGCAGGTGCCGGGACAGTTCTGGGGCTGGCTCACCGGCAGCTTCTCCGATCGCAGCCGCCTGCGTACCGAGAATGCCCAGCTCAACGATGAACTGCGTACCGCACGCGTGAAGCTGCTGCGCTTCGATGCGCTGACCGAGGAGAACCGCCGCCTGCGTGCGATCCGCAATGCCTCGCAGGGCATGGGCGAACGCACGCTGATCGCCGAGATCGTGCGGGTCGACGTCGATCCCTACCGGCATCGCGTCCGCATCAACAAGGGCAGTCAGGATGGCGTCTTCAAGGGCCAGCCGGTGCTCGATGCGTTCGGCATCGTCGGCCAGGTCACGCGGGTCGATGAAATCGGCGCCGAAATCATCCTGATCAGCGACAACGAACACGCGACGCCCGTGCAGGTGAACCGCAACGGCATCCGCTCGATCGCGGTCGGCACCGGCGACATCCATCGCCTGAACCTGCCGTTCCTCACGATCGAATCCGACGTGAAACCGGATGACCTGCTGGTCTCCTCCGGCCTCGATGGCATCTTTCCGGCGGGCTATCCCGTCGCCACGATTACGAAGGTCGAACGCGATCCATCGGCAACCTTCGCCGTCGTCGAGGCGCGTCCGCTCGCACAGCTGGACCGCGCTCGTGAAGTGCTGCTGCTGTGGGTCGATCCCTCGACGCAGCCGGCACCTCCCGCACCCGCGGTCAAACCGGCAAGGCCCGCGCCGTCCACTGCACCGGCAAGTCCTCCGCCCACGACGGCCTCGCCTGCAACGACGGAACCGACGTCCGCTCCCGAAGCATCCGACGAACCCACCACTCCGCCGCCCCCATGATGCACAGCACGGCCCTGGCCTTCGTTCACGGAGATCGCCTTCATGGCTGACGGCGGCTCGAGCGGACTGCGCATTACGATCACGACGCTGCTGGCGCTGATCTTCGCCATCGCACCGCTTCCCGACGTCATGAACCAGGCGAAGCCGCCGCTGCTGCTGCTGCTCGTCATCTACTGGTCGCTGAGCGCGCCGCGCATCGCCGGACTCATGTTCGCGTGGATGTGCGGGTTCGCCATCGACGTCGTGAAAGGCCCGCTGTTCGGCCAGCACGCGGTCGCGTACCTGCTGATCGCGTACCTGACGCACAAGTTCCAGCTGCGCATGCGCATCTTCCCGATCTACCACCAGACGCTGACCGTCTTCATGTTGCTGGCGCTGTACGAGTTCGTGGTGTTCTGGATCGACGGCATCATCGGCCCGGCCGTCACCGGCTGGATGCGCTGGGTGCCCGTCATCACCGGCACGCTGCTGTGGCCGCTGCTCGTTGCGGTGCTGGATACTTGGAACAGGGCGAGAAGATGAGCATGGCGACAGGCCACAGGCCACAGTCAGAACGGCTCCGTATCTCCGGCTCTCATTCTGGCCAGCAGCCTGTCGCCCGTAGCCTGTAAGCCTGTCGCCCCTCCCCATGTCCCGCTCCGTCCGCATCAAGGATCACCACGCCGAACAGCGGCTGTTCGACCAGCGCGCCATTGCCGCGTCGATCCTGATTGCGCTGGCGATCTGCGCCGTGATCGCCCGCCTGGTATGGCTGCAGATCGTCAAGTACGACTACTTCGTCGATCTGTCGCAGGGCAATCGCATCAAGGTCGAGCCGATTCCGCCGAACCGCGGCCTGATCCTGGATCGCAATGGCGTGCCGCTCGCCACCAACGCGCCCTCCTACCAGCTCGAACTGCGTCGCGAACAGGTGCCCGACCTGGATGCGACGCTGCAGGGGCTCGCCGATATCGGCCTGATCGATCCCGACGACATTCCCGCGCTCAAGAAAGACATCCGCGGCCGGCGCATCTTCGATGCGGTGCCGATCAAGCTGCAGATGAACGAGGAAGAACTGGCCCGGTTCGCCGCGCGCCGTTACGACTATCCCGGCGTCGACATCACGCCGCGACTGACCCGTTTCTATCCGCTCGGCGAAAGCAGCGTCCATGCCATCGGCTACGTGGGCGCCATCAGCGAGGACGACAAGAAATCGCTGAACATCGACGACTACGCCGGCTCGACCCTCACCGGCAAGAACGGCGTCGAGAAGCAGTACGAAAAGGAACTGCACGGCACGACGGGCCTGCAGCAGCTGCTGGTCAATGCCCAGGGCCGCACGGTCGAACGCATCGGGCGATCGAAGGTGGACCTGGTGCGCAAGGAACCGGTCGCCGGCAACGATCTGTTCCTCACCATCGATCAGCACGTGCAGCAGATCGCCGAAGAATCGCTGCGCGGACAGCGCGCCTCGGCGGTCGCCATCGATCCGGCCAACGGCGACGTCCTCGCATTCGTCAGCACGCCGGCCTTCGATCCGAATCTGTTTGCGCGCGGACTCAGCCGCGCCCAGTACGTCGCGCTCACCGACGATCCGGAACGGCCGATGTACGACCGGGCGCTGCGCGGCGTCTATCCGCCCGGCTCGACGGTGAAACCGCTGATGGCGCTCGCCGCACTGGAATACGGCGTCGTGACGCCCGAACACACCGAGTACTGCCGCGGCCTCTTCCGGCTGCCGCGGGTCAGCCGGCCGTGGCGCGACTGGAACTTCGACAAGGGCGGTCACGGCACGGTGAACATGGAGAAGGCGATCGCGACTTCATGCGACGTCTACTTCTACGACATGGCCAACCTGCTCGGCATCGATCACATTCACGACTACCTGGCGCAGTTCGGCATGGGATCGCCGACCGGCATCGACATTCCCGGCGAGAAGACCGGGATCCTGCCGTCGACGCAATGGAAGCGGAACAACTTCCGCCAGGCCGAGATGAAGGTGTGGTACCCCGGCGATACCATCAGCGTCGGCATCGGCCAGGGCTACATGTCGGCGACGCCGCTGCAGATTGCGCACTTCGCTGCGATCATCGCGGCCCGCGGCCAGCGATTCCAGCCGCGGCTCGTCAGCGCCATTCGCGACGTGAAAACCGGCGAGGTCCGCAAGCTGCCGCCAGTGCCCCTGCCTGCCGCCAGGACGTCCGATCCGCATGCCTGGGACATCGCGATCAAGGGGATGATCGACGTCACCAATGCGCCTTACGGCACCGCGCGGGCGCTGAGCGTGAATCTGCCGTACCTCCTCGCCGGCAAGAGCGGCACGGCACAGGTCTTCAAGGCCGCATCGAACCAGCGCGTCCGCAAGGCACACGAACTCGATGTGCACCTGCGCGACCACGCGCTGTTCATCGCGTTCGCGCCCGCCGACGCACCGATGCCGAAGATCGCGGTGGCCGTCGTCGTGGAGAATGCGCCCGGCGGCGGCGGCGCATTTGCAGGTCCCATCGCGCGACGCATCATCGATTCCTATCTGCTCACGCCGGAGCAATGGGAAGAACAGGAAGCGAAGCGCAAGGCCGCAGCCGCCGCGGCGGCCCAGCGCGCTGCACCGCGAACGACACCGCCGCCCGCTCCGGCCCGTACAGACTGATCCGGCAACGACGCTCATGGACATCGGCTCACTCGACTCCTCGCGAACGCAGCGCACCCTGACCGGATCGGCGCGGCTGCTGCTCGCGCTGCATCTCGACGGCCCGCTCTTCATCGCCCTGTCGCTGCTCGCCGGCATCGGCATCATCGTCGGCTTCAGCGCCTCGGGGCGCAGTCTCGGCATGCTCGAAGCCCAGGTCGCGCGCTTCATTCTGGCCATGCTGGCGATGATCATGCTCGCGCAGATTCCGCCGCGACTGATCCGCGGCGCGACGCCGTGGGTCTACGGCCTCGGACTCACGCTGCTGCTGATCGTGATGACGACGGGTCACATCGCGATGGGCGCGCAGCGCTGGCTCGACCTGGGTTTCATCCGCTTCCAGCCTTCGGAGATCATGAAGATCGCCGTGCCGCTCGCGTGCGCGTGGTATCTCAATGATCGACCGCTGCCGCCGAGTTTCACGTCGGTGATCGTCGTCGCCGCGGCCATCCTCATTCCGACGATCATCATTGCCGAACAGCCGGACCTGGGCACGTCGCTGCTCGTCGCCGCCGCGGGCGGCATGGTGATCCTGCTCGCGGGCCTTTCGGGAAAGCTGATCGCGGGTGTGATTGCGATGCTGATCCCGACGGTATACGTCGCGTGGGAATACCTGCTGCACGACTATCAGCGCCAGCGCGTGCTGACGTTCCTCGATCCGCAGACCGATCCGCTCGGTTCGGGCTACCACATCATCCAGTCGCAGATCGCCATCGGCTCCGGCGGAGTCTTCGGCAAGGGCTATCTCAACGGCAGCCAGGCGCAGCTGGAGTTCCTGCCCGAGAGTTCCACGGACTTCATCTTCGCCGTGATCGGCGAGGAGTGGGGACTCATCGGCCTCGTCACCGTGATCGCGCTGTATCTGTTCGTCATCGGCCGCGCGCTCTATCTCGCGGCGGAATCGCAGGACACGTTCTCCCGGCTCGCCTCCGGCAGCCTGGCACTCACATTCGCCGTGTACGTCTTCGTCAACACGGGCATGGTCACGGGCCTGCTGCCCGTCGTGGGCGTGCCGCTGCCGCTGATCAGCTACGGCGGTACCTCGATGGTGACCCTCATGGCCGGCTTCGGTATCCTCATGTCGTTGTGCGCGAAGCGGAAACTCGTGGGTCGATGAGACTGCAACCTTTGTTCTACTGCGGTGTCCCAACGACGTGACTCAGCCGCCTACAGCCACTGCCCTGCTTGCCTGCATCACACTGAGCAGCCCCGCTCTCGCCGTCGACACCAGTCGCAGCGAAGTCCGCGAGTTCATCGCGGAGATGCAGCGCGACTACGAATTCGATCCGGACGCGCTGACCCGGCTGCTGTCGAAGGCCGAGACCAAGCAGAACATCCTCGATGCCATCAGCCGGCCGGCCGAGCGCGTCGTGCCCTGGCACGAGTACCGCCTGCAGTTCCTGAACCCACAGCGGATCCAATACGGCGTCCGCTTTCGCGACGAGCATCCGGAACGATTGAAAGCGATCGGCGACGCACAGCTCGCCAACACGGTGCTCGGCATCCTCGGCGTGGAGACCTCGTACGGCAGGATCACGGGCAGGTTCCGGGTCATCGACGCATTGACGACGCTGGCGTTCGACTACCCGCCGCGCGGCGAGTTCTTTCGCAGCGAACTGCAGCAGTTCCTGCTGCTCACGCGCGAAGAAGCCGTGGATCCGCTCACCGCGCTCGGATCGTATGCCGGTGCGATGGGCTCGCCGCAATTCATCTCGAGCAGCTATCGCAAGTACGCGATCGACGCCGATGACGACGGTCGTCGCGACCTGTGGTCCAGCTGGGACGACATCGTCGGCAGCGTCGCCAACTATCTGCGCGCCTTCGGCTGGCGACAGAACGAAGAAGTCGTCGTCGAGGCCGCCGTGGCGGCCGAGGACATCGATCGCTTCAGCGCCGGCCGGATCGAACTGAACGAAACCGTGCAGTCGCTGCGGACCAAGGGAGCCAGATTCGAGACACGCATGCCCGACGACGCGCCCGCCATGCTCGTCATCGCGCAGGGCAAGGACGGTCCCGTCTACCGCGTCGGCTTCAACAATTTCTACGTCATCACCCGCTACAACCGCAGCACCATGTACTCGATGGCGGTGCACGACCTCGGCGAAGCCGTCGCGGGAGCATCGCGCTGATGCATCTCGCGCCGGCACAGAGCGGCTGCGATCCATCACGACCGACCGGCTGTCACGCAGCGCTGCGCATTGCAGCGGCCCTGGTTGCAATCGCCGTGATTCTCGCCGGCTGCACGACGCCGGCGCCGCGCCCCGCGCCGCGTGCTCCCAGCGAACCGACGCACGTTCCGATACCGCCGCCCACGCTCCCGCCGCCGAAAGACATCGAGGCCATTCCGGACGCCGTTCCCAGGCCCGAGCCGCGCTCGGCGAGAGGCAATCCGCCGTTCTACAACGTCCTCGGCAAACGCTACTTCGTGCTCGCGACCGCCGATGGCTATCACGAGCGCGGCGTGGCCTCGTGGTACGGCCCGGGCTTCCACGAAGCGCGCACCTCCAATGGCGAGCCCTACGACATGTACGCGATGACGGCAGCGCACAAGACCTTGCCACTGCCGACGTACGTGCAGGTGACGAATCTGAAGAACGGCCGCAGCGTCGTCGTGCGCGTCAACGATCGCGGACCGTTCAAGGACAGCCGCATCATCGACCTGTCCTACACGGCCGCCGCCAAACTGGACATGCTGCGCGAGGGCACGACGTTCGTCGAAGTCCGCGCGCTGACGCCCGTCGCGGACGTTCAGGAAGAGTCCGCACCCGCCACGGCCCTGTATGTACAGGCGGGCGCTTTCAGCGCGGAGAGCAATGCAGCGAACCTGCTGGCGCAGCTTCGCTCGAAAGGCATCAGCAAGGGATTCGTGCGGGCGGATGAAATCAACGGCAAGCCGATGTACCGCGTACGCATCGGCCCCATTCCCAGCGTGCCGGAGTTCGATCGGGTGCTCGCACGGCTGAAATCCCTGGGTATTGCCGATGCGCAACTCGCGCTCGACTGAGCGGATCGCCGGCAGGTCCGCTGCCCCGATCCGCCACATTTCCGCCTGGATTCGTCTACATTCCCGCAGCACTGCTCGTTAGAATCCGGCCTGCCTCCGCTTCGTCGAAAATGGTGATGTCGATGTCCGAACGCCTCCGCCACAGGCTTCTCGCCGCTTTGATTGCCGCTTCGGGTCTGCTCGTCGGAGCATGCTCGGATTCCTCCGCGCCCACCGCCACTGCCAGCGTTCCCGCGCCGATTCCGAACGTCATCGCGCAGCAATCCGGCGAAACTGCGCCGCCCCCCATCCCCGCGGCGCCGCAGATCCAGGCGCGCGCCTACTACCTCATGGATTTCGTGAGCGGCCAGGTGCTCACCGCGAGCAACGAGAACGAGCGGCTCGAACCCGCCAGCCTCACCAAGCTGATGAGCGCGTATGCGGTATTCCATGCGCTGAAAGATGGCCGCATCAAGCTGGCCGACCTGGTCACGATCAGCCCGCATGCGCGTGCGCAGGAAGGTTCGCGCATGTTCGTGAACGTGGGCACGCAGGTCAGTGTCGAGGACCTCATCCAGGGCATGATCGTGCAATCGGGCAACGACGCCACCGTTGCGCTGGCGGAGCACGTCGCCGGCAGCGAACCGGTGTTCGTCGATCTCATGAACCAGTACGCGCAGAAGCTCGGCATGTCGGCCACGCATTTCGAAAACTCGCCGGGCATGCCGCATCCGGAGCACTACACCACGGCGCGCGACATCGGCCTGCTCTCGGCGGCGCTGATCCGCGACTATCCCGAGTACTACAAGTGGTACTCGCAGCGTAAGTTCACCTGGAACAACATCACGCAGCCCAATCGCAATGGCCTGCTGGACCGCGACCCGACGGTCGACGGCCTGAAGACAGGTCACACCGAGAGCGCAGGCTACTGCCTGGTGTCTTCAGCCAAGCGCGAACGCATGCGCCTGGTCTCCGTCGTCATGGGCACATCGAGCATGCGGGCGCGCGAAGACGCCAGCGCCGCATTGCTGAACTACGGCTTCCGCTTCTTCGAAACGCGGCGCCTGTTCGCAACCGGCGAAACCGTCGTTTCCGCGCGGGTCTGGAAGGGGGAAGCCGAAGAAGCCAGCATGGGCGTGATCGAAGACGTGTACGTCACCTTCCCGCGCGGCCAGGAAAACACGCTCAGCGCTGCGGCGGACATTCCCGATCCGCTGCTGGCGCCGCTGTCGCCATCGCGCACCGTCGGCAAGTTGCGCATCCTGCAGAACGGTCAGCCGATCGGCACGTATGCATTGCATCCGCTGGCGGAAGTGAAGGAAGCCGGCTTCTTCGGGCGCATGATCGACGACATGAAACTCTGGCTGAAATAGTCCGTCAGGCAGCCTCCATGCCCTTCCCCGTCTGCTATCTCAACGGAGAATTCCTGGCGCTGCAGGAGGCACGCATTTCGCCGCTCGACCGCGGCTTCCTGTTCGGCGACAGCGTGTACGAGGTGTTGCCGGTTTTCGATGGCCGCATGTTCCGTTTCCGCGAGCACTTCGACCGGCTGGCACGCAGTCTGCGCGAGATCCGCATGGCATCGCCCCACTCGCACGAAGAATGGCTGGTGCTGCTCGAACAGCTGATCGAGCGCAATGGCGGCAGGAACATGTATCTGTACGTGCAGGTGACGCGCGGCACGGAATTCGGACGCAGTCACGAGTTTCCGGCGAATGTCCGCCCCACGGTGTTCGCGCTGGCTTCGCTGCTGCCGGTGTTCACTGCCGAACAGCTGGAAAAGGGCTTGAGCGCCATGACGGTCGAGGATTTTCGCTGGGGCCGCTGCGACATCAAGAGCACTGCCCTGCTGGCGAACGTGCTGATGAAACAGCAAGCCATCGATGCCGGCGCGCAGGAAGCACTGATCGTTCGCGATGGCGAAGTGCTCGAAGGTTCTTCCACCAGCGTGTTCATCGTGCGCGACGGCGTGCTGGTAACGCCGGCCAACAGTCACCGCATCCTGCCCGGCACGACTCGCGATACGGCCCTGGAACTGGCGACCGGCATGATCCCCATCGAAATCCGCAGCATCGCCGTCGATGAGCTGTCGTCCGCCGATGAAGTCTGGATCGCTTCGGCGACCCGCGATGTGCTGCCCGTCACCCGCATCGATGGTCGACCAGTCGGCAGCGGCAAACCCGGTCCGCTATGGCACAAGGTCAGCGCGGCATTCGGGCAGATGCGCCAGCGACTTGCCGGCACTCCTGCACTTTAGGTGAACCGCCCATGTCGGATGCAATAGACACCCTGTTCGAATTCCCCTGCGATTTCCCTCTCAAGGTGATGGGAAAACGCAGCGACGATTTTCGCAGCCTCGTAGTCGGCATCATCCAGAAGCACGCGGGCCCGGTGCCGCCGGACAAAATCGTGGAGCGCCCCAGCAAGGACGGGAATTACCTGAGCCTCACCTGCACGATCCACGCACAGAGCAAGGCCCAGCTGGATGCCATCTATCGCGAACTCACGTCCTGCGAGCGGGTGCTGGTGGCGTTGTGAGTGCGGAATCCGGAGTTCGGAGTTCGGATTTCACACGGAGTTCACGGAGGCCACGGAGATCGGAAGAAGAAATTTCCACGGGGAGGAATGGGAACACGGGGAGCACGGGGATAAGAAATTTTCTGTTCCGAACCCCGTGCTCCCCGTGTCCCCCGTGGAAATTTTTCTTCTCTTCTCCGGCCTCCGTGCCCTCTGTGCCCTCCGTGTGAAATTCTTTCTTCTTCAGTCGTCCGACGCGACGCGGATGACGACCTTGCCGGTCGAGCGTCGCCCGTTCAGCACGTCGAGCGCCTGCGTGAAGCTGTCGAGTCCGTTCATCTCGGTGATGTGTGGCTTGATCCGGCCTTCTTCGAAGAGCTGGAACAGCGCCTTCAGATTGGCCGCGTGAACCTCCGGCTCGCGACGCGTGTGCGCGCCCCAGAATACGCCGACCAGTGAGCAGCCCTTGAGCAGGGCGAGATTCAGAGGAACCGCCGGGATCTTGCCGCCCGCGAATCCGATCACCAGGTAGCGGCCGTTCCACGCCATGCTGCGCACGCATTGTTCGGCGTAGTCGGCGCCGACCGGATCGTAGACGACGTCGATGCCGCGATCAGCGGTGAACTCCATGACCTTCGACTTGATGGTGTCCTTCGTGTAGTCGAACACCGCATCGGCGCCGTGCGCTTTGGCCAATGCAAGCTTCTCTTCAGAACTCGCCGCCGCCAGCACGCGCGCGCCAAGCGCCTTGCCGATCTCGATGGCCGTGATGCCGACACCGCCCGCGGCGCCCAGCACCAGCAGCGTTTCGCCGGCCTTCAGGTTCGCTCGCTGTACCAACGCGTGATACGTGGTGCCGTAATTGACGAGGAAACCGGCTGCGGCGCTCATGGACATCGAATCCGGCAGCGGGATCAGGCTCGCCGCACTGACGACGCATTCCTCCGCCAGCCCGCCGGTTCCTGCCATGGCCAGCACGCGTGCGCCGGGCTCGATGTGCAGGATGTCCGGGGCGACCTCGGTGACCACACCGGCAGTTTCGTTGCCGGGCGTGAATGGCACGTCGGGTTTGATCTGGTATTTCCCGGCAACCTGCAATGCATCGGGAAATCCGAAGCCGACGGCGTGAACCTTGAGCCGGACATGTCCCGGCTTCAGTTGCGGGGCCGGCAGATCTTCGACGCCGATCTGGGGAGGAGGTCCGTAGCTGCGAAGAACGACTGCACGCATGACGATACTCGACTGCTTGTGTGGATCGACGTCGCGAACCGGCCCGCCATCACATCCAGTTCGGTGTGTCCGGCAGGCGCAGTTCACGCAACAGATGCGGCGCAAGGCCGCGGGCCGCCTCCGGCACACCGACCTTCACACCCTGCGCTTCGAGATCCGTGACCTCGAGGCCCGCATATCCGCAGGGATTGATGCGCCGGAACGGAGCCAGATCCATGGACACGTTCAGCGCGAGACCATGATAGCTGCAGCCGCGACGGATACGCAGGCCGATGCTGGCGAGTTTGCGTTCGTTGACATACACGCCCGGCGCATCGCGCCGACCGGCGGCAGCAATGTTCCGCTCTGCGCAAAATGCGATCACGGCATTTTCGAGTGCAACCACCAGTTCGCGCACGCCGATGCCGAGTCTTCTGACATCGATCAGGGGATAGACCACGAGCTGTCCGGGACCGTGGTACGTCACCTGACCGCCGCGGTCGATCTGCACCACAGGAATATCGCCGGGCGCGAGCACGTGCTCGTGCCTGCCATTCATGCCCAGCGTGAAGACGGGTGGATGTTCGAGGAACCAGATCTGATCGGCATCGGCCGATGAGCGCGTGTCCGTGAAGGACTGCATCGCGCGCCAGGTGGGCTCGTATTCGACCCGCCCGAGCCATCTCATCGCTGCGCGGCCGGCTGCAGGATGGCTGGACGCGGCACCGGATCTCATGACATGCGGCGCGACGGGTCAGCCGCCGGCTTGCGTCTTCGGTCGTGCGCCGAGACCGGCATTGTTGCGTTCGAGCGCGCGCTCGGCGCGGTAGCTCGAACGCACCAGCGGCCCGGAAACGCATTCCAGGAATCCTTTCGACAGGGCCCACCCGCGATAGCGCTCGAACTCCTCGGGTGTCACCCAGCGCTCGATCGGCAGGTGATTCGGCGTCGGACGCAGATATTGTCCGAGCGTGAGAATGTCGACGCCCGCGGCGCGGATGTCATCCATGGACTCGGCGATCTCGGCGTCCGTTTCGCCGAGCCCCAGCATCAGACTCGTCTTGGCGAGGACGTCGGGGCGATATGTCTTGGCATGTCCGAGCACTCGAAGCGTCTGTTCGTAGCTCGCTCGCGGATCGCGCACGGGGTGCGTGAGACGCCGGACGGTTTCGACGTTCTGCGCAAATACCTCCAGCCCGCTGCCGACGACGGTTTCCACGTCGGTGAGATTGCCCTGAAAGTCCGGCGTGAGGGCTTCGACTGCAGTCGCAGGATTCACGCGCTTGATCTCGCGCACGCAGGCTGCGAAATGCGCCGCACCGCCATCGTCGAGATCGTCGCGATTGACCGAGGTCAGCACGACGTACTTCAACTTCATCAGCTCGACGGTGCGGGCGCTGTTGCGCGGTTCATCCTGATCGAGCCAGCCGCGCGGATTGCCCGTATCCACCGAACAGAATCGGCAGGCACGCGTACATACCGCGCCCATCAACATGATCGTGGCCGTGCCGGCATTCCAGCATTCGCCGATGTTCGGACACTTGGCCTCCTCGCACACCGTGGCGAGGCGATGCTCCTTCACCAGAGCCCGCACGTCGTCGAACTTCGAACCTGCCGGCATCGGTGCGCGCAACCACTGGGGCTTGCGTCCGAGCATCAGGGGATCCGCTCCGGCAGTCGCCTTGATACCGTCCTTGATGGCAGAAAAACCCTGCGGGGTACGGTATTTCTCGCCGCTGCGGGTCATTGCAGCAGGCCGGCCGTCGGCCGAGGGGATGATCGGGATGCCTTTGAACTGACTCACGTATTGGATCGAACCCTTGTCTTGCTGCGGCATTCTACCGGCCGGCAGCGGGGTTCCCAAATGAAAAGCCCGGCAGAGCCGGGCCTTTCATCACCGCGGTTTCAGGCCGGGTTATTGATATGTGCGCAGCGTCCAGAGGTTGGCGAGATCAGCCCACTTGCCGTCCTGCTTCACGGCCTTGAAGCTCTGACGGGCTGCGTCCTTCTGACCCTTCTTCAACTGCGCCAGTCCGAGGCTGATCTGGGCCTCATCGATATCGGTCACGCCGCCCTTCTTGATGCCCGCCTGCAGCGAAGCAATGGCTTCGTCGTACATGCCGTAGCTCAGATACGCCTGGCCCAGGCCGACGCTGGCCTGTCCCTGCGTCGCCTTCTCCGCGTCCTTGGCCTGCTGGGCCAGGGATGCGCGGTCGGAGGCAGCCTGTTTCTTGGCTAAATCATAGAGGCGCGTATAGCGGCCCTGTTCGGTCTTGTCGTCGCTCTTGAGCGTGCCGTTGTCCATGCCCTTCTGCATGGTCTGCTCGGCCTCGCCAGGAACGCCCGCCTCGATCGCGAGCTGCGACATCTCCATGTAGTCGCCCTTGTCCTTCAGGACGCCGACGTCGCTCATCAGGCGATAGAAGCCCAGCGCCACGCGATCACTGTTCTGCTTGCGACGATAGATGTCGGTGAGGTTTTCCCAGTATTCGGGTTTCGGGTAGTAACGGACCATCTTTTTCAATGCGTCCGCCACGCCATCCTTGTTGTCGAGCTTGAACTGCGAGCTCAGCACGATCTGGATGTAGTTTTCCTTGGGCACCTGGCCGTTCTTTTCGGCGTGCGACACGACACCGTTCATGACGCTCGCCGCGCCCTTGTAGTCTTCGAGCAGGTAGTTCGCCTGACCAAGCAGCACGGCCACGTCTTCGGAATTCGGGTTCTTGGCGAGCCATTTCTTGGCCCACTCGGCAGACTTGCTGTACTGCTTTTCCTGGAAATACATCTGGGCCACGGCCTTGGTGCGGTCGTCGACCTGATCGGCAGGAACCAGACCGGAATTCAGCATGCGCTCGAATACCGGCGCGGCCTGGCCGTACTTCTTCTGCTGAACGAGGATGTAGCCGAGAAACTCATCGATCTGATAGTCCTCGGCGGGAGTCTTGCCCGAGACGGCCTGCGCCTTCTTGATCTCGCCCAGCGCGGTGTCCCATTGTTTTGCGGCCATCGCCTTCTGTGCAGCGGCCAGCGGCGTAGCCACTTCCTTGCGCAGTTTGGGCTTCGCTGGTTCGGCAGCCTGGACCACCGTCGGGGTGATGACGGCAACCGCGGAGACCATACCGATCGCTACGCTGATCGCAGCCGCAATGCTTCTTACTCGGGTCATAGCACTTCCCAAAAATCTGAATCTGGCGAACTGATATCGCGAGTTCATGCTCGCGATTCGATGCTTAACAGGCCCTGAAACGAACGACGGGGTGAAGAAGTTCACCCCGTCGGAGAAAGTCTGGCAACGTTAATCCAGAAATTGTTCGTTGCCGACGAAGCCGATGCGCTGCATTCCACTTCGCTGCGCCAGAGCCAGTACCTTGGCAACCGTATCGTAGTCTGCGCGACGATCGGGTCGTACGTGCAACTCAGGCTGCGGGCTCTTGCGCGCTTCGACCTGGAAATAGCTTTCCAGCGTGCTCAGCTGCACCAGCGAACCGTTCCAGATGATCGAACCGTCCCAGTCGATATCGAGACGGACCGGCTCGATCACCTCGTCGGGGGGCGGAAGACTGCTCGCTCGCGGCATGTCCAGCTTCACCGCGTGCGTCATCACCGGCAGGGTGATGATGAACATGATCAGGAGCACCAACATGACGTCGATCAACGGCGTCGTGTTGATTTCCATCATCGGCTCGCCTTCACCGCCGCCGCCTACACTCATTGCCATGGTCGTTACCTCAGTCTCTGTTGGAACGGCGGATCAACGACCGCCGGCATCCGGTTCTGTAATGAAGCCGACCTTCATGATTCCCGCCCGCTGTGCGTCGAGGATCACGCGGCCAACGTGCTCGTACTTGGTACGTTGGTCGGCGCGAACGTGCACTTCAGGTTGAGGCTTGATGACCGCCACTTCCTTCATCCGGTTCAGCAGAGCGGCGTTATCAGCGACCAGGGCCGCGTTCCAGAACACCTGGCCTTCCCGGTTCACCGAGATGCTGATGTTCTCCGGCTTCGTCTGCGTCGGCACGTTATGCACCTGCGGCAACTCGAGCGGAACGGTCTGCGTGATCACGGGAATCGTGATCATGAACACGATGAGGAGAACCAACATGACGTCGACCAGCGGCGTCGTGTTGATCTCGTTCATCGGACGCTCGTCTTCGTCGACGTGCGTATTCAGCTCCGTAAATGCACTGCTCATTAGTCAGCTCCGGAAGACAGTAGAGCGTTACTTGCGAGCGGCAGCGCCGGCGGGCGCGCCAGCGGCAGGACGAGCAGCGCCAGTAGCCTGACCTTCAACGCGCGCACCGCTCACCAGGTAGGAGTGCAGATCGGCGGTGAAGTACTTCAGCTTCTCGGTGATGTCCTTGTTGCGACGCAGCAGCCAGTTGTAACCCATGACGGCCGGAACGGCGACGAACAGACCGAGCGCGGTCATGATCAGCGCTTCGCCGATCGGGCCGGCGATCTTGTCCAGGCTGGCCTGACCGGCGAGGCTGATCGAGATCAGGGCGTTGTAGATGCCCCACACCGTGCCGAACAGACCGACGAACGGCGCGGTCGAACCGACCGTCGCGAGGAGCGACAGGCCATTGGTCATGCGGCTGGTGATGCTGTCGACAGAGCGGTACAGCGACACCGTGATCCATTCGTGCAGCGGGATCTGATCCGTCAGACGGCCTTCATGGTGCTGGGCAGCGCGGACGCCGTCCTCGGCAACCATCTTGAATGCGTTTTCCTTGCTGAGCTTGCTGATGCCGTCACGCAGGTTGCCGGCGGTCCAGAAACCTTTGTGCACTTCAACGTAGTCCTTGCGAAGACGACGCTGGTCCCACAGCTTGGTGAGGATGACGTACCAGGAAGCCAGCGACATGATGACCAGGAGGTACAACACGCCGGTGCCGACGGCATCGAGCTGCCTGTAGAACGCCTCAAGGCCAAAGGGATTTTCTGCGACCTGGGTGGGTGTTTCTGGAGCCATGGAACAATGTCCTCTACTTGAAAAGCCTGTGACCTGAGAGTTGAGAGTTGGGAATCGTTGAACTTATGCCGTGCGTCAATCCGTGAGCTTGAACGTGACGGCGAACTGTCCCCACATGGGAACAGGCTTGCCATTTTCGGTTCCGGGCACCAGACGCCACGATCGCTTGACCTCGCGCACCGCGGCTTCGTCGAGCTTGGGGAAGCCGCTGGACTGCTTCACCCTGACGTCGCCGGCCCGACCGTTCTCCATGACATACACCTCGAGAACGACGGTGCCGGTTTCGCCCGCACGACGCGAAGACGGTGGATATTCCGGCTGCGTCAGCGGACGGCGAGGATCTGATTTCGGCGCAGTGCGCGCTACGGCAACCGGAGCGGGCTGCGGCGGCGGCTGCGAGACTGGCGCCGTATTCGTGACCGTGCGGATTGCAGTGGGCGGCGGCGCTTCACTTGGAATTTCGATCGCCACTTCGGGCGGCGGTACGAACGGAGGCGGAGTTTCGATCTTCGGCGGCGGAGGCGGAGGCTCGTCCTTCGGCTTCGGCGCGTCTTCGATCATTCGGGTTTCGATGGGACCGAGAACAGCATCGATCACGCGGTGGGACATGCCACTGGCAAGTAGCCAGAAGAACAGTGCGTGCAGCCCCACGATCAGGAGAAAGACAATCCCGCGTCGCGTGAGAAAGGATGACGATGCTGCTGGTGCGTAGGCCATGCTGTGCCGCTCGGATTAAAACGGGGTCTGAAACAGCCCCGCGCTTCTAAATGCGTAACCGTGATCTTTGGTATCGCCCGAGTATGCGTCTTGCGCATACATCCCCGTTCCCAGGGCCGAACGGATCGACGTAACGTCTGGGATTCCATTAACGGAATTGACATTACAGTCCACGCAGACCGCAGAACGCCGCGCAAGGTATAAAGTTTCCGTTAGGAAGGCAAGCACTCCTGAGAAGGAACCAGTACCGAAAATTTCGAGCGCACAGGCGCTGAATTTCGAGCGCACTGCTTTGGAAAGACAGCCGTTCGAGTCGCTTTGAAAAAAGCCACAAACTGCGAATTTGCCGAAGACTCAGGACAGCGCGCCTGCTGCTGACCTCTCAACGACCCACGCCGTTTCGACTGTCCACGTAGACAGGACATCGCAGGAATTTGTTCCACTCGACGGATCTGCACACGTCCGCAGGACGGTGCTGCCGCACTGCGCCATGCCGCCCGTCGCGACACCGATGACCGATCAAACGGAACTGCGGTTGAGCGAAAACTCTATTGGAATAAGCACAAAAGCGCGCCGCGGCGAACCATCCTCGACATAGGGCCGGAACGCGGCCCGCTCCACTGCTTCGCGCGCTGCATGATCGAGACGGGCAAACCCGCTGGAGGTTTCGACTTCGATACTGCACGCAGTGCCCCGCTCATCGATCAGCACCCGCAGCACGACCATGCCCTGCTCTCTGAGCTTGCGCGACTTGGGCGGATAGCGCGGCACCGGTTCACGCAGATATTCGACGCTGGAGATCAGCCTCGGCGCACCGGCATCGGCGGCTGCCGGTGCGACCGCGGCTCTTACCGGAACCGTAATTGCTCTCTCGGAGGGCGCCGCAACCGGGATTTCGATCAATGGCACATCCGGCATTGGAGTAACGATGGCGGCGACGACCGCCTTAACTTCCGGTGGCGTCCACTTCTTCTGTGTTGCCGGCACCGCAACGAAGCGCACCTCGACAGGCCTGGATGGCAATGCAAGGTTGAGACGGGGACCGATCGAGAGCAACGCCCCTATCGCTGCCGCATGAACGAGCACGATGCCCGCGGCAACGGTCAGGTGACGAGAGCGGTCCTGGGCAAACACGTGAGTGACTCTTGATCAAAGGGATGACCGCGAAATGATGCACGCTTGCGTGTCGCGTTGCAAATGAGAACGTTTCTCACTTATAGTCGCAACGCTCAGCGTTTCTCGCAAGCATCGTGACGGCAAGCCATCGCCAGCTGTCCTGCAATCACATAATTCAGGGAGCTTATTTCGATGCGCATCTCGAACCTGTCGCGGCGTACGCCGCTGGCGGCCGCAATCCTCGCGACACTGCAGACCGCAGCAATGCAATCCCATGCAGCCGAAACGACCAACGCTCAGCAGCTGCCGAAAATTTCCGTCGGCGCTGAGGAGGAGTCGTACAAGCCGGAGACGGTCTCCTCGCCGAAGTACACGGAGCTGCTGCGCGATACGCCGCAGACCGTCACCATCGTCAATCGCGAGGTGATGGACCAGCAATCGCTCGTCGGCCTGCGCGACGTGCTGACCACCCTGCCCGGCATCACCTTCGGCGCCGGCGAAGGCGGCGGCGGTTACGGCGACAGCGTGAATCTGCGCGGCTTCAGTGCGAACGCCGACATGACGATCGATGGCGTGCGTGACAGCGCCCAGTACACCCGCAGCGACAACTTCAATCTCGAAGCGGTGGAACTGGTCAACGGCGCGAATTCGGTGTTCTCGGGCGCCGGCTCGGTCGGCGGCACGATCAACCTGGTGAGCAAAGCCGCAGGCCAGGGCGATTTCAACCGCTTCTCCGCGAGCGGCGGCACCGACAGCTATGTCCGCGCGACTGGCGACGTGAACCACCAGATCAACGACGGCACGGCGGTGCGCCTGAACGTGATGGCGCATCAGAACGACATCCCGGGCCGCGACTACGAGGAAGCGAAACGCTGGGGCATCGCGCCGTCGATCGCCTTCGGCCTGGGCTCGGATACGCGCTTCACGCTGAGCTATCTGCATCAGAAGGACGACAACATTCCTTCTTACGGCGTGCCGTATTTCCAGAACCCGTACAACAACGGGCCGCTGCCGGAAGCCGATTCCAGCAACTACTACGGCTTTCACAACTTCGACGAGCAGGAGATCACGGTCGACTCGCTGACGTCGGTCATCGATCATGACTTCAGCGAAGGCTTCGCGATCCGCAATCTGACCCGCTGGTCGCAGATCGATCAGCTCACGCGCGTCACGCCGCCGCAGGGAACGTGGTGCCTGTCGAGCGGCATCAATGTGTCCAACGGCAACGCCTGCGCCACTCCCGGCATTTTCACGCAGGCCGGCCCCGCGGGTAATACGCGCGACAGCCGCAATACCATCCTCTACAACCAGACCGACGCAACATTGAGCTTCCGCGCCGGCTACATCGATCACGACTTGGTCATCGGCCTGGCGCTCACGCACGAGACCTACGACCTGATCTCCGGCAACTCGCTGCGCAACGCCGATGGCACGAGCGTACCCCTGCCGCCGAAGAGCATCGCGAACCCGGATTCGACCTGGAATGGCCCCGTCAACTTCATCGTGTCCGGCACGACGGACGGTGAACTCGACAACCGTGCCGTCTACCTGTTCGACACGCTGAAGTTCACGCCGCAATGGTGGCTGACGCTGGGCGCGCGCTATGAAAACAACGAGGGCAGCACCTATGCGACCAGCGTCGCGACCAACGGCGCCGTCACGGCGAGCCGGCCTGCAGAGAACTCGGATGACCTTTTCTCGTATCGGACGGCTCTGACCTTCAAGCCCGTGGAAGCAGGCACGATCTATCTCTCCTACGCCAACAGCAAGACGCCGTCCAAGGCGTCGGTGAACGGGGCGTGTCAGCCGGTGCAGACGACCAGCAACACCGGCCAGCTGCAAGGCAATGCCAACTGCGATGCCGATCCGGAAACCGCGATCAATATCGAACTGGGCACCAAGTGGGACCTGATCGATGATCGACTGGCGTTGACAGCCGCGGTCTTCCGCAACGATCGACAGAACTACAAGGTGTCCGATCCGCTCAACCCAGACAATCCCTCCGGCGAGCAGCAGCTCGATGGTCGCGCACGCGTCGATGGGCTCTCGCTCGGTGCGGCAGGCAACGTCACCAACGCCTGGGGCATCTTCGCGAACTACACGTACCTGGACAGCGAAGTGCTGCAGAGCGTCTCGGACTACGCCCTGGGACAGGGAGCCGATCCCCAGAAGGGCAATCCGCTGACCAGCGTTCCCAAGCATTCCGCCAGCGTGTGGACCACGTATGTGTGGAATGGATTCACGTTCGGTTATGGCGCCACCTACCAGGGTGAGGTCTATCTCAACAACAACGCCGCCGTGCTCTACAAGACGCCGGACTACCTCGTGCATCGACTGATGGTCGGCTATGACTTCAATCGCAAGCTCGGTCTGCAGCTCAACATCAACAACGCAACCGACAAGGAGTACTACGAGCGCATCCGCAACAACGGCTGGGCCACTCCAGGCGCGGCCCGCAATGCGATCCTGACGATCAACGGCAACTTCTGATCGTTTTGTCCGGAGACAAAGCCCTGTCCGTTCGCGGGCAGGGCTTTTTTCCATTTATAGTGCCGACATCTTTCGCAGACGCACACCATGATCATCGCGATTCCAGACGTTCTGACGGCCCAACAGGTCACCGACGCCCGCCAGCAGATGGACAGCGCCGAGTGGATCGATGGTCGCGTCACTGCCGGACACCAGTCTTCGCGCACCAAGGACAACGTGCAGCTGCCGGAAGGCACTCCGCTCGCGCGCAAGCTCGGGGACATGATCATCGCCGCGCTCGAACACAGCCCTCTGTTCGTTTCCGCTGCCCTGCCGTTGAAGATTTTCCCGCCGCTGTTCAATCGCTATGGGAGCGGACAGTCGTTCGGCATCCACGTCGACAATGCCGTGCGCCAGATCCGCGGCACACTGCATCGCGTACGCACGGATCTCTCGGCCACGCTGTTCCTGTCGGCACCGGAGGAATACGACGGCGGGGAACTGATCGTCGAAGACACTTACGGGCCGCACAGCGTCAAGCTGCCCGCAGGTCACATGGTCCTGTATCCGGCCAGCAGCCTGCACAAGGTGCAGCCGATCACGCGCGGCGCGCGCGTCGCTTCGTTCTTCTGGATTCAAAGCATGATCCGCGGCGATGCCGAGCGCACGATCCTGTTCGACATGGACCAGGCCATCCAGCGATTGAACCGCGACTCGCCCAATCACCCCAGCGCCGTGCAACTGACCGGCGTGTATCACAACCTGCTGCGTCGCTGGGCCGAGGTGTAGCGCTCAGCGGGTCAGCTCGGCATCCAGTTCGGCCAGTTGCGCCGGCGTGCCGACGTTACGCCAGCGCCCGCGATACAACTCGCCGCTGACCCGGCCTTTTGCGATCCATTCGCGCATCAGCGGTGCGAGCGGGAAGCGACCGCGACTGCAGCCCGCAAAGAATTCGCCGCGGAAAACGCCGATGTTGGCGTACGTGAACCGCTCGCCGGCGGTGACGAGACGGCCCTCCGCGAGCGCGAAGTCGCCGCGGGAATGAAAATCCGGGTTGGGCACCATCACGAAGTGAGCCGCGTCACCGCTGCCGAGGCTGCGGGCGACGCGCGACAGCGGGCAGTCGGTCCATATGTCGCCGCTCACCACCAGGAACGGTTCCGGCCCCAGCAGGGGCAATGCCTCGACAATCCCGCCGCCGGTTTCGAGTGCGGCATCGCCCTCGTCGCTGTAGGCAATCTGCACACCGAAGCGAGCACCATCTCCCAGCGCGTCGCGAATGGATCCGCCGAGCCAGGCGAGATTGACCACGATCTGCGTGATGCCCGCCGCGGCCAGCGCCTCGATGTGGTACTGCATGAGCGGCTTGCCGGCGACCGGCAACAGCGGTTTCGGCACCGTGTCGGTCAGCGGTCGCATGCGCTCGCCGCGTCCCGCGGCCAGGATCATCGCCTTCATCGGGATGCGGACGCGGCCTGGTTCAGCTGCGGCATGACGCGCTCATCGATGAACTCGCGCAGGAACTGCAGTTCGGGATAGCTGCCGCTGACGACGCGAACGTAGTTCAGCGTGCGCGGAATGTCATTCAGATAGCCTGGCTTGCCGTCGCGATGCCACAGGCGCGCAAAAATGCCGATGGCCTTGAGATGCCGTTGCACGCCCATGAAATCGAACCAGCGCAGGAACGCCTTCTGGTCCGATCCCGTGTCGACACCGGCCGCTCGCGCGACTTCGCGAAAACGGGTCACCCAGCCATGTACGCGCTCGATGGGCCAGGCGACATAGCAGTCGCGCAACAAGGACACGAGGTCGTAAGTCACCGGACCGTAGACCGCATCCTGGAAATCGAGGATGCCCGGATTGGCGCCGAGCTTGCCGCCGCCCACCATCAGATTGCGCGAGTGATAGTCGCGATGAACGAACACCCGCGGCTGGGCCAGGGCTTCCGCCACGAGTGCATCGAACACGCGCTGCAGATTCGCGCTGGCCGCAGCATCGAACGTCAGTTTCAGATGAGTGCCGCAGAACCACTCGGGGAACAGCGTCATTTCACGCCGCAGCAGCGCATCGTCATATGGGGGCAGTTCCACGGCGTGCTCGCGCCCGTTGGCCTGGATCTGCACCAGCGCGTCCATCGCGTCGTGATACAGACGATCCGCATCGCCGCCGCCGTCGATCTCGGCCAGGTACGTCCGGCCGCCGAGATCCGAGTTCAGCAGAAACCCTTCGGCGAGGTTGGTTTCGAGGATGTGCGGCGCGTTGACGCCCGCCGCGACCAGCATGTTCGCGACGCGGATGTAGGGCTCGATGTTTTCCTTCTCCGGCGGCGCATCCATCGCGATCCACGTCTGTCCATTGCGGCTGACGCGGAAATAGCGGCGGAAGCTCGCATCGGCAGAAGCCGGCGCGATGGCGAAATCGCGCGATCCGAACAATACCGACAGCCATTGCTTGAGTTGTTCGAGTCGCCGATCGGACGGCTCGACACCGACGCCATTACTCACGGATGCACCTGCTCATGAATCCTCTGCTTCGTGACTTCGCGTTGCACAGATGATCGGCGCGGCCACGAGCGAACGCGACGCACTGAAACTCTGCTGCGACCAGACCCAAATAATCTGAAACCTGGGGAGACGCCGTAATTATAATCGCGGACGATGCCGGGCCCACGTACGACAAACCATGCACTTCTTCGTCACCTTCGCGCGCTGACGATGCTGACCGCGTCGGGTGCCTGGGCCGTGCCCGGTCCCGTCATGAGTGCAGACTGCCCGGAGCCGGTCAAGCTGCAATCGGCGCCGGTCGCGCAGACCGCGGCTGCGGACGATACGCAGTCCGACATTCAGCTCGAAATGGACAGCTTCGAGGCCACGCGCGACGGACAGTGGGACCTGAAGGGCGATGTCGGCATCAGGCAGGGCCATCGCGAGATCAAGACCTCCGACGCCACCTACGATCCGCAGACCCGGAAGTTCTCGACCCGCAGTCCCGTCACCTATTCGGATCCGGGCATGAAGGTCCAGGGCAGCGGCGCGGACTTCGATCCCGACGGTTCAGTCACTTTCGAAGGCGCCCAGTTCGAACTGCCGGCGCAACCCGCCCGCGGCTCGGCCGCGCGCATTCATGCCAACCGGCAGGGTGAACTGAATCTGGACGATGTCCGCTACACCACCTGCCCGATCGGCAACGACGACTGGATCCTGAAAGCCTCGGACATCGACATCAGCCAGGAGGCCGGCATGGGCACCGGTCGCAACGTGCGCCTGGATTTCAAGGGTGTCCCGATCCTGTACACGCCCTTCATTTCCTTTCCGGTGAGCGACCAGCGCAAGACCGGCTTTCTGTTTCCGAGCTTCGGCACCTCCTCGCGCAGCGGCACGGAAATCGGCGCGCCCTGGTACTGGAACATCGCGCCCGAATACGACGCCACGTTCCTGCCGACGTGGTATTCGAAGCGCGGCGCGCGGCTGGACACCGAGTTCCGGTATCTCTCGCCATTCGGTCGCGGCACGTTCACGGCCGACTACCTGCCCGACGATCAGGAGTTCGGCGATTCGCGCCTGCTGGCGCATTTCGTCGATCAGTCCGATTTCAGCCGGCATCTACGCCTCGAAATCGATGCCGCGGACGTCAGCGACAGCCGCTGGTTCGAAGACTTCGGTCTCGGCCCCGAAGGCACGAGCGTCAGTTATCTGAATCGCGCCGCCAACCTGATCTATCTCGACGACATCTGGTTCGCGTCCCTGCTGGCGCAGAATTTCCAGATCATCGACACGACCATCGACGACTTCGACCGCCCGTACACGCTGCTGCCGCAGCTCGCGGTTCATGCGCACGCGCCCGGGCAGCCGTTCGGCCTGACATTGAACTTCGACGGCGAGATCTCGAACTTCCTGCGCGACGACGGCGTCACCGGCCTGCGCATGGACATCGCTCCGGAAATCCGCATGCCGTTGCGCGGCGCCGGCCTGTACCTCGAACCCGCCGCGAGCTGGCGCTATACGGCCTACGATCTGGACGACACGGCGCCGGGCATCGACCGCACGCCGCACCGCTCCGCGCCGATCCTGAGCGTCGACGGCGGCGTCGCCTTCGAAAAGAACTGGGGTCCGGGCGGCAAACGGCTGCAGACCTTCGAGCCGCGCTTTCTCTATCTGTACGTGCCCTACCGCAATCAGGATGCGCTGCCGGTCTTCGATACCGGCGCGCCCGACCTCAATCCCGTGCAACTGTTCCGCACCAACCGCTTCGTCGGCGCCGATCGCCTGGGCAACGCCAATCAGGTCAGCATCGGCTTCACGTCGCGACTGCTGGATTCGGCCACGGGACAGCAGTTCATCTCCGGCACGGTCGGTCAGGCCATCTACTTCGACCCGCCGCTGGTGACGCTGCCCGGCGAAACGATGGACGACACGGAGTCCTCGGACATCGTCGCCGAACTCGAACTCACGGCCTTCGAGAACTGGAACGTCAGCGCCGGCATCCAGTGGGATCCGGGCGAGACCCGCTCCGAGAAAGGCGACATCAATCTCCAGTACCGCCCGAACTTCGACCGCGTCGCCAATCTCGGCTACCGCTTCCGGCGCGGCAACATCGAGCAGGTGGACGGCTCGGTGGCGTGGCCGGTCGGCGAGCGCTGGGGCGCCTATGCGCGGATGGTCTATTCGCTGGAAGACGAGAAGACGCTGGATCAGTTCGCCGGTCTCGAATACCGCTCGTGCTGCTGGCGACTGCGCTTCGTGGGCCGACGCTACGTCAGCAACCGCGACGGTGATGTCGATACCAGCTTCCTGGTGCAGCTTGAACTTAACGGACTCTCCAGTGTCGGAGTCGGCGCGGATGCTTTCCTGGAACGGTCGATTCGGGGATACTCGATCAACCGACCGGGCGAGCAGGACTAAGCCGTTGATATTGCACCCGATCGAGTCTCAGACCGCGTCGCAGCCCGCTGCGTGCGCCACGTAATCCGACCGACCGATACCCATGAAAAATCTCTTCTCCGCTGCTTCGCTGGCGTTGTCCCTGCTGCTGTGCGGCAGCGCGTTTGCACAGACACGCGACCTGTCCACCAGCGGCGTGCCGCTCGACCGCATCGCGGCCGTGGTGAACGATGGCGTGGTCCTCAACAGCCAGCTCGACGAGCAGACCGAGGAAATCACCGCGCGCCTGCGCCAGCAGAACACCGAATTGCCCCCGCGCAACGTGCTGCGCCGTCAGATCCTGGAACGGCTGGTCGTCGAAGAAATCCAGATCCAGCGCGCCGACAAGCTCGGCCTGCAGATCTCCGATGAAATGCTCAACGGCGCACTCGAGAACATCGCGCGCAACAATGGCATCGCCTTCCCCGACCTGCCGCGCATGCTCGAACAGCAGGGCATCAACTATCGCGACTACCGCGACGAGATCCGTCGCCAGATGACGCTGCAGATGCTGCGCCAGCGCGATGTGATCGCGCGCATCAACATCTCGCCGCGCGAAATGGAGCAGGCGATGGCCCGCGCCAAGAACGCGCCGAACCAGAATTCCGAATACAACATCTCCCACATTCTCGTGTCGGTGCCGGTGACCGCCACACCGGAACAGATCGAGTCGCGCGAGAAGCGCATGCAGGAGGCCTACGAAAAGGCCAAGGCCGGCGAAGACTTTGCGCAGCTCGCCCTCACCTACTCCGACAGCACGACCAACATCGAGGGCGGTTCGCTGGGCTGGCGCAAGGGCTCGCAGCTGCCGTCGATCGTGGCCGAGCAGATCGTGAAGATGCAGGACGGCCAGATTTCCGAACCGATCCGCACGCCGAGCGGCTTCCACCTGTTCCGCCTGAACGAAACCCGCGGCGGCACGCAGCAGGCCGTGGTGACGCAGGTGCATGCCCGTCACATCCTGCTCACTCCCAACGAACTGGAAGACGATCAGACGCTCGAACAGCGCCTCAACGACATTCGCGCCCGCGTCCTGAAAGGCGAGGATTTCGCTGCCATCGCTGCGGTCACCTCGAAGGACCCCGGTTCTGCTCCGGACGGCGGCGACCTGGGCTGGGCCGGCCCGGGCTCATTCGTACCGGAATTCGAAAAGCAGCTCGATGCGTTGAGCGAGAACGAGATCAGCAAACCGTTCCGCACCCAGTACGGCTGGCACATCATCCAGCTCCTCGGCCGCCGCACTCACGACGTCACCGAGGACAAGCAGCGTCAGCAGGTGTATGCCCAGCTGCGCGAGTCGAAGGCGGAAGAAGAAACCGAACTGTGGCTGCGTCGCCTGCGCGACGAAGCTTTCGTCGACTACAGGATGTGACGGCGGCAACGGCATCCGCGAGGGCGATGACCTTCGCCGCTCTTTCATGAGACCGCCGCGCCTCATCGTCACCTCCGGCGAGCCTGCAGGGATCGGCCCCGATCTCTGTCTGCAGATTGCACAACGGGACTGGACCTGCGAACTGATCGTCGCGGCGGACGCCGATCTGCTGCAGGAACGCGCGCAGCGACTGCAGTTGCCCCTCCGGATCGAGCGTCACGACCTGCCGCAAAACGTTCCGGCGCGCGCCGGCATCCTCCGGGTACTGCATCATCCAGTGACTGCCGCCGTGCGTGCAGGTCAGCTCGACGTCGCCAACGCACGGTACGTGCTTGGGCTGCTCGATCTCGCTGCCGACGGCTGCCTGCGCGGCGACTTCGATGCCATGGTCACTGCACCGGTGCAGAAGAGCATCATCAACGACGCCGGCATTCCCTTCTCCGGTCATACGGAATATCTGGCGGAGCGCACCGGCGCCCCGCTGCCCGTCATGATGCTCGCCTGCCCCACGCTGCGGGTCGCGCTGGTCACCACGCACCTGCCGCTCAACGCCGTCAGCGCCGCCATCACGCCATCACTGCTGGAGCAGGTACTGCGCATTCTCGATCACGATCTGCGCCGGCGATTCCATCTGGCGGCGCCGCGCATCCTGGTCTGCGGACTCAATCCGCACGCCGGCGAAAGCGGGCACCTCGGTCGCGAGGAAATCGAAGTCATCTCGCCGGTGCTGACAGCCCTGCGACGCGAGGGACTGCAACTCATCGGTCCGGTTCCGGCAGACACCGCCTTCACGCCGCATCAACTGCAACAGGCCGATGCCGTGCTCGCGATGTATCACGACCAGGGGCTGCCGGTGCTCAAGTACGCGGGGTTCGGCGACGCCGTCAATGTGACGCTGGGCCTGCCCATCGTCCGCACCTCGGTCGATCACGGCACGGCCCTGGCGCTCGCAGGCACCGGCAAGGCCGACAGCGGCAGTCTCGCCGCCGCCATTGCCATGGCGATCGACATCGTGCAGCCGGCCCGGCCCGACGCCTGACATGCACGTTGCACGCAAACGGTTCGGGCAGCACTTTCTGCATGACCCCGGCATCATCGCCCGCATCATCGCAGCCATCGATCCCAAGCCCGACGATCCGATGGTCGAGATCGGTCCCGGTCTCGGCGCCATCACGCTGCCCCTGCTGCAACGACTGAAACGCCTGGACGCCGTCGAGATCGACCGCGACGCCATTCGCCATCTGCGCGAAGCCACGGCCGGCGCGGATGCACGGCGCGGCGAACTGCGAATCCACGAAGCCGACGCGCTCGAGTTCGATTTCGGACCACTGCATGAGCAGCCGATGCGCCTGGTCGGCAATCTGCCCTACAACATTTCCACGCCGCTGCTGTTCCATCTCATCGGCCAGCGCGATCGCATCCGCGACATGCACTTCATGTTGCAGAAGGAAGTGGTGGATCGCATGGCCGCCGGTGCGGGCGATGACGCCTACGGACGACTCTCCGTCATGCTGGCGCCCTGGCTGCGGATCGAACCGCTGTTCGACATCGGTCCCGGCGCCTTCCGCCCGCCGCCGCGCGTCATGTCGACTGTCGTGCGACTGTTGCCGCACGAGTCGCCGCCCTTTGCCGTTGCCGATCCTGACCGGTTTGCCCGGATCGTCGCCGCGGCGTTCTCGCAGCGACGCAAGACGCTGCGCAACTCGTTGCGGTCGCTGCTCGACGAAGAACAGATTCGCGCCGCCGGCGTCGATCCAGGCGCACGCGCGGAAGTGATCGCACCGGCGCAGTTCGCTGCGCTGGCCGAACGCCCCGGGAAAAATCCCGGCTGATCAGCGCGCCGGCCGGCCCTATACTCCTTGCTGCGCCCACAACCGCAACATCAGGAGAGCCGCCGTGAACGGGTACAAGAAGATCCTGCTGGCCGTCGACCTTTCGGATAACAGCCGGCTGGTGGGCGAACGGGCGAAAGCCATCGCCAAATGCTACGACGCCGACATCACGCTGCTGCACGTGGTCGAGTACGTTCCCGTGGAGCCCATGGGCGAGGCGCTGCTGCCGACGGTGCAGATCGAGAGCGAACTGGTCGATCGCGCCAGGACCAAACTCGCGGAACTCGCCGAGACGCTGGCGCTGTCGCAGGCGCCGCGCCTGGTCGAGACCGGCAGCATCAAGGCAGAGATCGTGCGCGCGGCACAGAAACTCGGCGCGGATCTGATCGTCCTCGGCAGCCGCGAACGTCACGGTCTCGCGATTCTGCTGAACTTCACCGAAGACACGATCCTGCACGCGGCGCCCTGCGACGTGCTGGCGGTACGGATTACATAAAGCCCCGCGCGTCGGCACGGATTTGATGGCGGGGTTCCGCGGTGCGCGCTGCTACAATGCCCGCGCCGCCCCATTCGCCCAACGCCATGACAGATCCGAGCCGCCACAAGATCCGCGTCGACGTCAGCACCAACTACGTCGACGATCAGTCGAAGCCCGACGAGAGCCACTACGTGTTCTCGTACACCATCACGATTCGCAACGAAGGCGATGTCCCCGCCCGACTGATGACCCGTCACTGGGTATTCACCGATGCGAACGGCAAGGTGAAGGAAGTCCGCGGCGAAGGTGTCGTCGGCGAACAGCCCTACCTGCTGCCCGGTCAGGGCTTCCGCTACTCCAGCGGCGCCGTGCTGGAAACCCCGGTCGGCGCCATGCAGGGCAGCTACCAGATGGTTGCCGATGACGGCGCGCATTTCGACGCGCCGATCGCTCCGGTGAGGCTGGCGATACCGGGGTTGCTGCATTGACGAAAGGTGACGGGCTGCAGGCGACAGGCTACAGCCCGAGCCGGACTCGCTCCTCTCCAGCTGTTGCCTGTAGCCTGTAGCCTGTAGCCTGTAGCCCGTAGCCTCCTCCGTCATGCCCACCTACGCCATCGGCGACATCCAGGGCTGCTGCGACGAGTTCGAGGAACTGCTGGAGCGCATCCGCTTCGATCCCGCTCGCGACAAGCTCTGGCTGGTGGGCGATCTCGTCAACCGCGGTCCGCGATCGCTCGATGTCCTTCGCAAAGTGCGGGCGCTCGGCGATGCCGCCGTCACCGTGCTCGGCAATCACGACCTGCATCTGCTCGCCGTCGCGCTGTCGCCGACGGAAAAGCTGAAACGCAAAGACACCCTGCAGCCGGTCCTCGACGCACCGGATCGCGACGAGCTGCTCGAATGGCTGCGACTGCGGCCGCTACTGCATCACGACGACACGCTCGGCTACACGATGATTCATGCGGGCCTGCCGCCGCAGTGGGACTTCGACACGGCGCGTAGCTGTGCGCGCGAGCTGGAGAATGCGCTGCGTACCGTCAGCACCGCCCGCGATCTGTTCGCCCACATGTACGGCGATCGACCCGATCGCTGGTCGGCGGATCTGCAGGGATTCGAGCGCCTGCGATTCATTACGAACTGCTTCACCCGCCTGCGTTTCTGCACGGCCGGGGGCGAACTCGATCTCACGTACAAGGGCACGCTCGAAGACGCGCCGTCACATCTCTATCCGTGGTTCCGTGCACCGCAACGCCGTTCGCACAATCTGCGCATCGTATGCGGCCATTGGTCGGCACTGGGCTATCACGATGGCGACGGCGTCCTGAGCATCGACACCGGCTGCGTCTGGGGCAGTTCCCTGTGCGCCGTGCGGCTCGATCGACGCGAGCCGCCCGTGATGGTGCCGTGCAGTTCTTCGGGCCTGTCGCCCGGGAACGAGTGAACTAGCTGGCCGGCTTGCCGACCACCGGCAGTCTTGCATCCGGCGGCGGCACGACCGTCAGTGCCTCGACTTCGAGCCGCGGCTGACCTATCGAATTCTGGTTGGGCATGCAGGACATGTTGTCCTTCACGATCCGGATCGACAGCTTGGGCAGCACCGAGCGCTTGAGCTGCTCGACCAGCTCGCAGTCGCCGGGCTCCAGGCGGAAGCTGCCGCGCGACAGCGAGACGGGCTTCCAGTACGCCGGAAACTGTTCCGTGCTTTCCGTCATCCGCTCGCCGCGCACGCGCGCCGCGAGCTCGCGCGTGCTACGGGTCTTTTCCAGTTCGGCCAGCGCTTCCGGCGTGGCCTCGATGGGCGCAGTCACATTGATCCGCACATGCGGCAGCCGCGCGATTTCGTTGCCGAAACAGCTCGTCGCACGCACCTTCACGTCCTTGTCGGCGCCGAGTTCGATCAGCAGCATCCGGACACGATCTTCCAGACTGCGACAGGCATAGAAGGTGGTGAAACTCTGGAAATAGAAGCTCAGCTCCTGGGTCTTCCAGATCGCCTGGACGTGCGGCGCGGGCGCATCTGCCGACGTCTCCGCCGCGAACGCATCGACACAGAACGAGAACGTCAGCAGCAGCGCACACAGGCGCGACAGCCGGTTCGAACTTCCAGATTTCGTCGTCACGGATTCTCCTTATGCGGCGGGCGTATTTGCGTAAGGCGCAGACCGTTGCGCATTCCGTCATCGCGCCCCGACCGCGGGATCAGGCGGCTATACTCTAGCCTTCTGCCGGAGACGCTGCATGAATGCACTCAAAGCCTTCAATTTTCGCGAGTGGATCGATGCCCATCGCGAATTCCTGAAGCCACCGGTGTGCAACCGACAGGTCTTCCGCCATTCCGAATTCATCATCATGGTCGTCGGCGGCCCGAACGATCGCGACGACTATCACGACGACCCCGGCGAGGAATTCTTCTACCAGCTCGAAGGCAACATGATCCTGCGGACCATGCAGGACGGCGCCCGCGTCGACATTCCCATCAACGAAGGCGAAATCCTGCTGCTGCCGGCGCGCGTACCGCATTCGCCGCAGCGCTTTGCCAACACCGTGGGGCTCGTCATCGAGCGCCAGCGCCGTCCCGAGGAACAGGACGGCTTTCTCTGGTATTGCAACTACTGCCAGTACCCGCTGTACGCCGAGTATCAGCACATCAGCGACATCGTCGAGCAGTTGCCGCCGATCTTCGAACGCTTCCACGGTTCGCTGAAGAACCGCACCTGCCAGGCCTGCGGCACTGTCGCACCGGCTCGCTGAACCAGGCATGACTTCCGCCGATCTCGATACGGCCCGACGGCTCGACGCACACGACGAACTTGCGAAGTTCCGCGCCGAATTTCACCTGCCCGCACGCCGCGACGGTTCGCCGGCGGTGTACTTCTGCGGTCATTCCCTGGGCCTCGCGCCGAAGAATGCCGCGATGATCCTCAACGAGGAATTCACGCACTGGAGCACGCTCGGCGTCGAAGGTCATTTCGAGGCGGCACGCCCCTGGCTCTCCTATCACGAACTGCTGACGCCGGGGCTGGCCCGCCTCGCCGGCGCGCTCGAATCGGAAGTCGTCGCGATGAATTCGCTGACGGCGAATCTGCACCTGATGCTGACGAGCTTCTACCGGCCCACGCCGGATCGCCCGCGCGTGCTCATCGAAAAGAGCGCCTTTCCGTCCGACCGCTACGCGGTTGCGTCGCAGATCGCGCAGCGCGGTTTCTCGCCGGCCGACCATCTCATCGAGATCGCACCCCGGCCCGGCGAAGCCACGCTGCGCGATGAGGACATCTGCGAACTGCTGGAGCGCGAAGGCCGCAGCATCGCCACCGTGCTGCTGCCCGGCGTGCAATATCTCAGCGGTCAGTTCCTCGACCTGGCGACGATCACCGCCTGCGCACAGCGACAGGGTGCGACCGTCGGCTTCGATCTGGCGCACGCCATCGGCAACGTACCGCTGCAGCTGCACGACTGGAATGCCGACTTTGCCGTCTGGTGCAGCTACAAGTATCTGAACAGCGGCCCCGGCGCGATCGGCGGCTGCTTCGTGCACGAGCGACATGCGCGAGCGTTCGACCTGCCGCGCTTTGCGGGCTGGTGGGGTCACGACAAGACTTCGCGATTCGACATGCCCGACCAGTTCCGTCCCATTGCCGGCGCCGAAGGCTGGCAGGTGTCCAACCCGTCGATCTTTTCCGCCGCGCCGCTGCTCGCCTCGCTCGCGCTGTTCGACGAGGCCGGCATGACGCGCCTGCGCGCCAAGTCGATTGCACTCACCGGCTTCCTCGCCGATCTGCTGCAGCAGCATCTGCATGCCGATGTCACGATCCTCACGCCGGCGAGTCATGCGGCCCGCGGCTGCCAGCTTTCGCTGCGGGTGAACCGCTCGCCCGCCGAGGCACGCGCGATTCACCGTGCACTGTCGGGCAACGGTTATCTCTGCGACTGGCGCGAACCCGATGTCATCCGCGTCGCACCGGTGCCGCTGTACAACACGTTCGTCGAAGTACGGGAGTTCGTCGAAGCATTGACCGCAACGCTCGCGGCCCCGCAATCATGACGGACCAACCCATTACGCTCATCGGCGCCGGCCTCGCCGGCACGCTGTTGTCCATCCTGCTCGCGCGTCGCGGTCATCGCGTACGCGTCTACGAACGGCTACCTGATCAGCGACGCGAAGCGATTCCCGCGGGCCGTTCCATCAATCTCGCGCTGGCTGCGCGCGGCATCGCCGCGCTGGAACTCGCGGATGTGATGCCGCAGATCCTGCCGTTGCTGATTCCGATGCCGGGTCGCCTGCTGCATCTGCCCGACGGCTCGCAGTCCTTCGTGCCTTACGGGCAGCGCGAGCATGAGGTGATCTACTCCGTGTCGCGACCCGGCCTGAACCGCATCCTGCTCGATGCCGCGGAGGCCGCCGGCGTCGAGCTGCATTTCCGCCAGAGTTCGGTCGATGCCAACCTGCATTCGCAGCAGGTACTGATGCGGGACGAATCCAGCGGCAATCCCTGGGAACTGCCGATGCAGCGGGTCATTGCCGCCGACGGCGCGGGCTCGCCCCTGCGTCGCGCGCTGGCCCACGGTCTTGAAACGCAGTTCACCGAAGACCTGCTCGAACACAGCTACAAGGAACTCACGCTGCCGGCCGACAGCTTCGGCAACCATCGCATCCACAAGAATGCGCTGCACATCTGGCCGCGCGGCGGCTTCATGCTGATCGCGCTGCCGAACCTGGACGGCAGCTTCACCGTCACGCTGTTCCTGCCGCAGACAGGCCCGGAAAGTTTCGCGACCCTCACGAACGAAATTGCCATCGACGAATTCTTCCACCGCCACTTTCCCGATGCGGCCGTGCTCATGCCGCAGCTCGCCCGCGAATTCCTCGCCCATCCCACCGGCATCATGGGTACGGTGCGCTGCGAGCGCTGGAGCTTCGAGGATCGGCTGCTGCTGATCGGCGATGCCGCGCACGCGATCCTGCCCTTCCATGGCCAGGGCATGAACTGCGCCTTCGAGGACTGCCGCGAACTCGATCGCCTGCTGCAGCAGCACACCGACTGGTCGCAGGCTTTCTCGGCTTTCGATCGCACGCGGCATCCCGACACCGACGCGATCGCCGACATGGCGTTCGAGAACTACGAGGAGATGCGCGATACCGTGCGTCATCCCAAATTCCAGCTGCAGAAGATCCTGTCGCTGGAACTCGAACGACGTTTCCCCGATCGCTTCGTGCCGCGCTATTCGATGGTCATGTTCCATGACGACATCCCCTACGCCGTTGCGTTCGAACGCGGCCGCATCCAGCAGGACATTCTCAATCAGCTGACCGGGTCCGCCGCGACGCTGGACCAGGTGGATTTCGATCTGGCGACGCAGCTGATCGAGCGGCGGCTGCCGCCGATTGCCGGAATCCGATCTGACGCGTAGTTCTTCTGTGGGGCCGGCTTCAGCCGGCCTTTTGCACTCGAACAGGCCGGCTGAAGCCGGCCCCACAGGAAGAAGGTCATCCCTCCTGTGATGCGCGCTTGAATCTTTCGTCTGTGCAGGTGCCGCCACCGCAGCACTGTGCATTTACGCTGCGTTGCCGAATCCACGACACTGCCGACACTTCGAACCAAGGTGTCGCATGGCCTCACTCGCATTCCGCATCGTCAATGTCTTCACTCAGGACGGCGGCAAGCTGACGGGCAATCCGCTGTGCGTCTTCGAGGACGGCTCCAGCCTCGACGATACGACGATGCAGGCGCTGGCCCGGCAGTTCAATCTGTCGGAAACCACATTCATCCTGCCCTCGGATCGTGCGAATGCGCGCGTACGCATCTTCACGCCGGACTACGAGATGCCGTTTGCCGGCCACCCGACGCTCGGCACTGCCTTCGTCTGTCGCGCGCTGCGCCGCGGCGATGATGCGCTGCGCCTGGAAATGCAGGCCGGCATCATTCCGGTCACGGCCGCCGGCGATCGCTGGACCCTGCAGGCGAACGCGCCCACCTGGCGCGAAGTCAGCGCATCGCGCGCCGACATCGCCAAGGCATTGCAACTGTCGGAAGCGGACATAGGCGACCGCCCGCTGTGGATCAAGGCCGGCAAGGAACAGCTCATCATTCCTCTGCGCAGCGAGGCCGCCGTTCGCCGCGTCCGTCCCCATGTCGAAGTGCTGTCGGGCATCCGCAATGATGAAGGCCAGGCGCATGCCTATGTGTTCGCCGAACGGGCGTCCGGCCGCCTGCTCTCGCGGTTCTTCTTTTCCGGCGGCGGCGCGATGCAGGAAGATCCGGCAACGGGTTCCGCCACGGCCAACCTCGGCGGCTGGATGCTCGCCAGCGGCCGTTCGCTGCCGCAGCAGTTCACGATTTCCCAGGGCGAATACGTCGGCCGTCCATCGACGCTGCTGCTCGAAGTCACCGCCGATGCTCGCATCCTCGTCGGTGGTGATGTGATCGAAATCGGCCGCGGCACGATCCAGCTGTAGGCGTACGGATATCTACGGAACCAACGCGCGCACTCATCCATCTATCGTCAGAACATCGCCTGCCGGGCGATGGTTGAAGGATGAGTCATGACGCACCCCGCAGCTTCTCCGGCACGCACATCGGCGGTGCGGCGTTCGATCTACGACGACATGCCGCTCTCGCAGGTGCTGTTCCGGTATCTGTGGCCTTTCTGGCTGTTCAAGAACGCCTCCGTCGGCGATCGCTTCGCGCGCGCCGCCGCCTACACGCACAACCGGCAGATGCGCATCTACCTGCCGGGCTATCTGCTCAAGTGGTTGTGCAACTGCATCATTGCCTTCGGACTCACTGCCCTGCTCGGCTCGCACTCGATGCGCTCGCCGGGGTTGTTATCGGTCATGGCGGCAGGTGCAGGTGTCCTGTTCACCTGCGGCCTGACGGTGCTGTTCGTGATCGGCTACATCTATGTGTACCTGAGCCGGAACGGGCATTGAACAGGAAGGCCGGCTGAAGCCGGCCCCACAGAAGAAGCGCATCCTGCCCGGATTCGGGCAAACTGCTTGGGAAATCCCCTCCTCCCAGGCAGAGTGCGCGCCCATGCCGGATCAGACCGACCTCGATGAACTCATCGCGTATCTGACCCGGACGACCCGACTGACGCCTTCCGAAGCCCGGCGCGCCGTTCACGAAGTCCTGAACTTCCTCGACGAAACGCCCGACGACTTCATCCGCAGGCGCCACCGGGCACTGCAGAGCGCCGGTTGCTCCAACAGCGAAATCTTCGCCCGCCTCGCAACCGAACTGGCCCAGTGGCGATTCCGCGCGTCCGGGTACAGCGAGCGACAGATCCGGCGGGTGATCTACGGATAACAGGCGACAGGCGACAGGCGACAGCTGTAACCAGCGGAGACTTCATCAATGTGCGGCATCGTCGGATACATCGGCAAACGCGACGCGACTCCCATCCTCATGGAAGGACTGCATCGACTCGAATACCGCGGTTATGACTCCGCGGGACTCGCCGTCGCGCGCAACGAGAAACTGCAGGTCATCAAGACCAAGGGCAAGGTGCGCGATCTCGAACGCATCCTGCCGGAGCGCATCAAGGGCATGACGGGCATCGCCCACACGCGCTGGGCCACGCATGGCGAACCGAGCGATCGCAACGCGCATCCGCACACGGATACGAGCGAACGTTTCGCCATCGTTCACAACGGCATCATCGAAAACGCCGCCTCATTGCGCACGAAGCTGGAAGCATCCGGCGTGACGTTCCGTTCGGAAACGGATTCGGAAGTCATCGCGCATCTGCTCGCCGCCTCGCCGGCCGACACGCTCGAGGACTCGTTGCGTTCCGTGCTGCGCCTCGTCACCGGCACCTATGGCATTGCCGTGCTGGATGCGCAGCGCCCGGAATCCATCGTGATTGCGCGCAACGGCAGTCCGGTCGTGATCGGCATCGGCGACAGGGAAATGTTCGTGGCTTCCGATCCGGCGGCACTGGTGCGCCATACTCAGAGCGTCGTGCATCTCGACGACGGCGAACTCGCCGTCGTGCGTGCCGACGGCTACGAAACCTCCACGCTCGACGGCGGCGCAACGGCGAAAACACCGCTCACGATCCCGTGGACCGACGAGTCCTTCGACAAGGGCGAGTTCTCGCACTACATGCGCAAGGAAATCGCCGAGCAGCCGGACGCCATCCGCCGCACGCTGAGCGGGCGTCTCGAACCGCGCTTCCAGACCACCCACATCGGCGGGCTCGAAATGGCGGCGCGCGAACTGCTCGAAGTGAAGCGCATCAAGATCCTCGGCTGCGGCTCGGCATACATTGCCGGCAGCCTGGGCGCACATCTGATCGAACAGCTCGCGCGACTTCCCGCCAGCGCCGAGCCGGCCTCCGAGTTCCGTTATCGCAATCCGGTGATCGAACAGGACACGCTGTACATCGCCGTCAGCCAGTCCGGCGAAACCTTCGACACGCTGGCCGCCGTGCAGGAAGTGAAGCGCAAGGGCGGACGCGTGCTCGGCATCGTCAATGTGGTGGGCAGCACCATCGCGCGCGAATGCGCTCGCGGCATCTATCTACATGCGGGGCCGGAGATCGCCGTGGTATCGACGAAGACCTTCACCAGCACGGTGGTGGCCTTCGCGCTGCTGGCCGTGCATCTCGGCCGACTCAAGGATCTCTCGACGGCGCAGGGCGCGCGGTTGCTCGCCGCGCTGCAGGCGCTGCCGGACCAGGTAGCAACCATCCTCAACCAGGAAGCACGCATCGCGACCCTGGCGCAGCGCTTTGCCCGGCACGAAAACGCCTACTTCGTCGGCCGCGCTGCCGGCTTTCCGATCGCCATGGAAGGCGCTTTGAAGCTGAAGGAGATCAGCTACCTGCACGCCGAAGCCTACCCGGCCTCGGAGCTGAAACACGGCCCGCTGGCACTGATCAGCCCCGAGACCCCCACCGTGATCGTGATGCCGCGCGACGATCTTTACGCCAAGAATCTTTCGACCATCGAAGAGATCCGCGCACGCAGCGGCCCGACGTTCGTCATCACCCAGCCCGGCGATCCGCTGCCGATGCCGGTCGACGCCGTCATCGAAGTGCCGAAGTCGGAAGCTGTGCTGGATCCGCTGCTGCTGAATATTCCGCTGCAACTGCTCGCGTACCACGTGGCCCTGGCGCGCGGCAGGAACATCGATCAGCCGAGGAATCTGGCGAAGTCGGTGACGGTGGAGTGAGAGAGCTCGATCCATTTGCCCCGCTGGGCATCGGGGCCTCGCCTCACTCACTGGGCCGTCAGGTCCCGGTAGAAGCGGCCGACGTATGCATCCGTCGGCGCCCCGGGCGCGATGAGCGCCTGCCACTTTTCGAATGGCTTCTCGGCGACGAGCTGCTCCATGGTTTTACCGGCGGAAATGCCCGCTGCCACGATCGCCTTCATTTCCTTCAGAACCTCGAGGCCACGCACCACGTCTGCGCGCGATGAAACCGGGCCATGGCCCGGGATTACTTTTGCATCTGCTGGAATCTGAGGCAGCACGAACTCCAGCGCCTCAATCAGGCCGACGATGGTGCCGCCGCTGCTTCCATCGACGAACGAAGCCGCCGGCGACATGAAGACGTCCCCCATCGCGACAACGTTCGACCTGGTGAAGAAGACGACGACATCGCCATCCGTGTGACCGGCGGGAAGTTTCAGCAGGCGAATGTTTTCGTCGTTGAAGAACAGATTGAGCTCGCTCTCAAAGGTCACCGTCGGGAGCGCTTCTGCCGCCCGCTTGCGCGCGCCGCTTGCCATGCGAGTACGCACGTTACGATGCGCAATGATGGGCGCCACTTCCTGGAAGGCATCGTTTCCGCCCGTGTGGTCCTCGTGAATATGGGTGTTGATCACGAAACGAAGCGGCTTGCCCGAGATGCTCTTGAGAGTCGCCAGGATCGAGTCCGCAGCGCTGGCGTTCAGGTCGTCATCGACCATCACGATTCCGTCGTCGCCCACGGAGGCGACGATATTGGCCACCGACCCACGCAGCACGTAGACGCTGCCCGCAACGGGTTCCGCCGTGATCTTCGCGGCGTCGTTACCTTGCGCTGCCTCCAACGTCGCGAAGAGCGCCGTGAGGATCAGGCACCCGCTGATGGTCAGATGATCTGGCCGCATTCGTGTACTCCTGAAATTGCTGGGACTTTCGCCGCTATATTCTGACGAGGACCCCACCGATTCCAACAAGCCTCTCCACTCTTCGCGCTCCGCCGAGGGCCGCGGCGGCGGAAATCTCGACGGTTGAACCGGAATTGGCGTCCCGCTCTGTTCAATATCAGCAATCTGTTCGACGATCGCTACTTCCCGGACGCGTGCAGCCTAGATCGCGTGACGCCGTGAGAACCGCGGATGCGGCAGTTGCGGGTGGGAAGTCGTGGCGAGGGAGCGAGGGTTCTGATCAGGCGCGACTGTCGGATGCAGGTGACGCTGGTTTCGCGGAGTGCACCATCGCCGAACCCGCGCATCCTGGCGCGTGGAGTACCCGGATTTCGGCACGGCGCGTGAGCGCCTCCTGATCTTCGAGCGTCAAGCCCGGCAGTCGGTCGATGTAGATTCGCCTGTTGACCATTGCCGCCATGGAATCGTACCGGGGTTCCCGGGGCATTCTGACGAGCCCTGCCTCGAACTCCGGACTATGTCGAACCACTGCGCGCACCGCACGTCCTCGATCTCGCGCTGCCCGAAGATTGAGCTGATCTGAGTCGTCACGGATTCCTCCCTTCGCGGTTTCGAACTCGCGCGAGCTTGCGAACCCTTCAACTTGGACGACGACGGCATCTTCTCTTGCTGATGCGTCCGAA
>CALMII010000018.1 GCA_937864115.1 uncultured Steroidobacter sp.
GGTGCCATGAAGGCGCTCGCGGCGACGGCTGCGACGCCGGCCAAAGTCGGCCCGTCGCTGAAGCTGGAGAACTATGCCGGTACGTACACCGACGCCTGGTACGGCAACATCGAAGTCGCGATGCGCGGCAAGTCGCTGGCCATCGATTTCAAGTCGACGCCGCGCATGGGCGGCACGCTCGAACACTGGCAGTACGACACGTTCATCACGCGCTTCGACGACAAGACCATCGAGCCCGCGTACGTGACGTTCAGTCTCGATGCGGACGGCAAGGTCGATCGCATCACGATGAAGCCGGTCTCACCGATCGCCGATTTCAGCTACGACTACGCGGATCTGCTGTTCACGCCGGCGGAGAAGCCCTGAGCTGTCTTCTGCGCGGATGTTCCGCCCCCTCCTCCGCGTAGCGGGGGAGGGCCGGGGTGGGGGCCTCTTACTGTGGGGCCGGCTTCAGCCGGCCTCTTTTCAGAGTCAGGCTGAAGCCTGACCCACAAGAATCCCCCGGCATTCACGCCCGAATCTGCTGTTACGGTCCACTAGGTCGCATTGCGCCTCACAACCTCAGGAAGCCCGATCAGGTCGGTAACACCCATGTCTTGCCCGAACTGGCTGAGCAGCGTTGTGAGCTGCCCTCGATGATGTGTCTGATGATTGAAGAAATGCGCCACGGCCAGCCACATCTCGTACTTTCGTGGAGCTGGACTGGCGACGCTCACGTATCGAAGCTCTCCCGCCAGTGCGGCATCGGTAAGCGAGTCTGTCCATCGCACGATGACTTCATCGGTACCGACGCGATCTCTGCGAAGCGCTTCGAACTCGGCGTGCAGTTCTTCGTCCAGGTTCCGTACTTGAATCGGATTGCCCAGGAAGCGACCCAGCCAGATCTTGTCTCCCAGCAGTAGATGGTTGAGAGTGCCATGGACTGATCTGAAGAAGGCGCCGCAATCTCTCTTTCGATCGCTATCCGTTAGTCGAGCACAGGCTTCGTACAATCGCTCATTCATCCAGCGATTGTATGAAGCCATGTCTCGTGCCAGTGCCGCGAGCATGCCGCAATCTCCTCTTTGCGATCTAACGTATCGTCAACACCGTCCCACGTCTTCGCGCTTGACGGGCTTGTTGGGCATCAATCTGCATGCTTGTTGATCTGTGCCAGCGTCTTTCCCGCCACAAGGTAAGCAACGAGCGCCGCGGAAACCTGGATCGCCTGCTGCGACCACCTTCCTGGTTCCACGCCCGCCTGACGGAGCGCCATGGCGAGCAAGAGAAGAGATGCCAGAGCCGCGACTGCCGCGACCAGGAAGACGGCAATCCCTCTCACCGTTCCCACCGTACGCTGATGTTTCCTCTGTCTCCGCCACAACACCGAGGAGACGAGGATCGCGATAGATAGCGAGAGCAACACTTCCGAGAGATACGGCGGCTCGGTACTCATCTTCTATTCGCTGTATTGCCCACGTCCTTCACTCAGAGACGCGTCGCTTTGAACGCGTCCTTTGACGGTCGCAGCTTCGGTGCGATCAAAAGCTGACGCTTCGACACCGAAAACAGAGGCCAGAGAATGCTTCGTTTCGAGACTGCATGTCTCGCCGCGTTCGATGCGTTGGATGCTTCGAACACTCAGGCCGCAAAGCTCGGCCAACTGCTCTTGAGTCCAGCCCCGCTTCAATCGCAACTTGCGCACGGTCATGGTCATTCACTTTGGATCCAGGCGGCCAAATATGAGTCCAGTCGGGCTCTTTGAACACGACAGGGACCCGACAGTGCACAAAAATCCGTTCCTTTCGCGCCTACCTCGCAGGCAGAGCATATTCGACATTCGTGAAACTCACGACGAGCCACTCTCCCGTGTCCTTGCTCATCACATACGTACCAATGTTTCCCACGGTGCTAAGTGATCGTACCTGTATCACCGCAACATCGGGTTTGACAAACCTGATCTTCTCAATCGTGTATGTCTTGTGATCGTCCTTTCCCGGCCCGGCATGAAACGTTCTGATGGCCTCTCGTATTGCTGGCTTCCCCTGGTTCCATCTAGCGCAAACATTCGCGTCTCCGATACCTGGCCGCGGATTCGCGGATTTCGGATTGTGAGTCTCATCGGTCGAGCCGCTTGTGCTCGGCGTCGCTTCAATCCGCGAATCCGTGGCACCGAAATCACTGCAAAGGCTGCCGATGACTATCGGCCGCAGCGCGCGGTTGAACGGTATTCAGCAGTTCAAGAAGCTGCGTCATGTCCGAAAAGACGTGATGCGCCCCAGCTTCGATGAGTCTATGCGCAGGGGTGTTTGCAGCAAATCCGAACGTGTGCATGCCCGCGGCGACGGCCGCCCGTATGCCGGTGGGAGTGTCTTCAACGACGGCGCACGCGGAAGGCGGAACGCCAATCTGTCGGGCGGCAAACAAGAAGACATCAGGCGCAGGCTTCGGCTTCGCTACATCAACCACGCTGAATATCCTCCCCTCGAAGCGCTTCAGCAGTCCGGTCGCACCAAGAGTAAGTCTTATCTTTTCGTGCTCGCCACTGGACGCCACGCAATAAGGAACGTCCAGACTGGCCAGCACTCTTTCAACACCAGGAATGGACCTGATTTGGTCCTTCAAGGCGGAGGCCGCGCGTTGCCGGAGCTCATCGACAAAGGTGCTCGGCGGAGGTTCACCATGCATTTCGGTGATCAGATCGATGCACTGAGGCATGGAGAGGCCGACGAAGCGCTCGAACATGTCCTGTAGCGAAACTGGCACCCCCAAGTTGTTGAGCATGGTGCAGAAGACCTGATTGGTGATGCTCTCGCTATCGACCAGCACACCGTCACAGTCGAAAATGACAAGCTCAAAGACGCTCATATGAATGACGCCCAATGCCATTGCTCACACGCGTGCATCTTCGCACGTCGCGTGGATGGCTTCATTCGACATCTCTGCGCCCATGATCTTCAGCGCGGTCATGATGCCGTCTGGATTGCTGTAGTCACGGTAGACGAACCGTATCCCGATTTCCCGTAGCTCCTCGAAGCGACGCCCGATCCCAATCATTGGAATGCCGAGTTCTGAGGTGACCTTGGCATCCCAGGGAGCATCGCCAAAATACACAACTGAATCGATTTCGAAACCGGCCCGAGCACAAGCGAGCTTGATGATGTCCCTGCGGCGCGGCGTGTCACTTGCCGTGGCATGTGGAAAGTCCCTCAATCTCAGCCCGCAGCACGCAAGCTTGAATTCTGCCTCTGAATCGAAACCACCGGTTGCAATGGCAATATGAGCGCCGGCCGATTGCAGGCACTCAATGAATTGAATGGCGCCATCAATCGGCGAGAAGTCGCCTGGAAAGTGAGGTTGTGCATCCTCAAGAAGGCGGCAGAATTCCTGCTTGATCAATTCTTCCTTGGTCTTCCACTCCGTATCGGCAGCAAGCAAGTGTCGGACGATGCCCGAGCTGGTGGGCTCATGGAAGGTGCTCCACTCAACCGAGGATAGCGACAGTCCTGTCACACGCTCAATGGCCATTGCATAGCAACGCCCCTCGACTTGCTGCGTGTCGCAAATGGTGCCGTCATTGTCGAAGATCAAAAGCATGTTTCAGGCCGAACGCGCTTCTGAACCGCGCGGCGGGAAATCAAACGAACAAAGGTGCATACGTCTCACTGTGTTGATGGCGTTATCAGGCAGGCTCGTTCCTTTTCATTCTTGTTCTTCAGGTAGTGGATTCCGGCCGCACAAATGAGGCCCAACATCAAATTGGGTATCCATACGGCGAGCCTGCTGACGACGGCATACCAAGCGGGCATTCCTGCCAGAATTCCCATAATTACGTTGCGAAACAGTTCGCCTTTGATCTCGAGGATTACCAGGCTGAATACGATTCCTTTGGAGATCCAGGATCGCCAAGGTAGCTTTTCCCATACCAGGAAGAGCACGCCATAGTAGAGCAGCGTGGGGACGATCGCTGTCGCTGCTCCCAGCACATCGATGTGCCAGGGATAAGGAAACTTCAGCATCTGCATCTCCGAAAGTTCCTTCCCTCTCTCAGCAATGATCGAATTCTGCACGTACTGAAGAAGGACATGAGCGCAAAAAGCCGAAAGCGCAGCCGCGACAACGATTGATGCGGACAGGATTGAATGTTTACCTGTTGAACGGGTCATCGATTTCTCGCTTGGCGTCCGCGCTGTGCGGCTCCCCACCAATCGCCAACACAGCGTGCATTGTCATAGATTCGTTTCCGATACCCGGCAGCGGCCCGGCACCGAAATCATGAGCTGATGGGAGTGCAAAGCTCAACAAGCGAGCCGTCGGGGCATCGGACATGGGATACGACCTGACCCCAGGGCTTGGTGATGGGCGCTGCCAGTTCGGCGGCTCCTGCCGTCAGTGCTCGCTGATGCGCTGAGGCTACGTCGTCGGTGACCAAGGCAATCTCAACACCCAAAGGCTTGGCTGATGAGTGGGCCTCGACATGGCCGGTTGGAAAATTCATCTCGCCGAGATCGTGTGACGCAAAAGCAAGCGTCGTTTGCCCCGTCTCAAGCTCGCCGTAAGTCCCGGATTCATGGAGAAACCTGCGTTCGAAGCCGAATGCCTGGGTGAAGAAGTCCAATGATGCGGGAACATCGGGGACATAGATGATCGTGTATCCGAACTTCATGGGGTGGCTCCTTTGAGGCTCAACGCTGCGCGTAAGCCGCGGGCAACGACGCTTCGCCGTTGCGAGCCGGGCGCGCGCAGCGTGCGCACTTGACGTGCTCGTTAGGCGGCATTCGGCTCATATCTGGATAACCCATTGAGCTTTGTACCCACAGGAACAAATTGCCACCCAAGCGCTTCGGCAGCGACGGCATCCCAGTGTCCGTCACCATAGTACGTAACGGTGTCGAAGATGCCATTCAGTTGCCGGAGCGCGTGAAGCATTATTTCCTGCCTGTCGAAATGGTCGTCCGAAGTGGCCAGCGGAACCCCTGCCACTGGAAAGCCGGATAGCGATAGCTTCAGTAGTGCCGAGCCGTGCCACCCGCCCGTTGCGTAAGCAATGCGATGCGTAGTCGAATTGTGCAGGCTCTGCACAAAGACCCTCGCGCCTGGTATCTCCGCGAACGGACCGTGCTCAGAGACATGACGATGGATGCTTTCAACGAAGTGATCTCGAACTGCGGCCACTCTCTCTGGTGTCGCCTCCATGGCATTGTCATTCAGAATCTCGGTCAAAATGCCGGCGGCGGTGAATTGCGTGTACATCCCCCAGGACGGACGCAGGCTGACATCGCCAAGCACATCGCGGACTGACGCCAAGTACAACGCGTCGTCATTTGCGTCGGACTGCAGGAGCGTGCCGTCTATGTCGAAGATCGTTGCCTTCATTCTTGTGCCGCCCAGGGCTTGTTGGGAAAGCTCACAGGAACCCATCCACCGGAACGGAAGCGCCCGGCGGGGGCGTCTATGCTCTGCTCTGCGATATCTGACTTGCTCCTATTCACATTGAAGCTCAACGCCGTGTGCAAGCCGCGAGCAAAAGCGCTTCGCCAAGTCGGGCGTCCGCAGGTGCCCACGATTCCGTGGAAGTCCAACAGTTAGTTCAGGGTGTCCATCAAACGGAAGGAAGCGTCGCGTCGGCCCTAGCGCTTTGCTGGCGCTTCTTGGGCTCTCACGGCTGTTTCCTACGAAGCCAGTGCGGGACAACCAGAAAGGTAACCAGGCACACGGCTACCGATCCAATAATCACAACCGGTGCGACCCAAGCCGGTAACCCACCGAAAAGCTCCAAGACTCTCGACGCTGCTAGGCGACCTATGACTACACCGAGCAACGCACCAACGACACCCCATAACGCTACGTTAAGGCTGAGTCGTTTCTGTCCAGCTGAGTCTGCCGCCACAATTGCTCCTTCTTGAAGTGTGAACGCCATTGCTCAGGCGCGTGCGTCCTCGCACGTCGCCTGCAGAAATTTGTTCGGCTGGTCCTCACTGAAGCGACCTGAGTGTCTTGCTGAAGGCTGGCAGCCCGAGTTCCCTCGCCTTGTTACTGAACTCTGATTCGTTCAACGGGCCTACCACGACAGCGCCCGGATCGGAGTGCGGCTGGTCGTTATTGCTGTCGATGAAAAAGTAGTTTGTGACGTTCTTGTTGCCATCGGGATGCTGCTTCGCCACCACGTACCGTCCATCCCACCCAACCGCGAACACCGTCTCATCGATTCTCCCAACTGAGGTCCCTTCGCCGAGATCATAGCCAAGGCGTGGCGTACTGGGATCGTCGATCCAGATGAGAATATACGGGCCGCCGCGCCACTCGATCCCAGAGTTCCAAAGACCACACGCCCCCATGTAAAGGCACAGTGATGCCAGTACCAGACGTGCGACAGTCATTGCCTGCTCTTTGAAGCCCAACGTTTGACATGAGAAGCGCTTGGAGGCCGTAGGCCGGAAAGCGTCCTCTCGATGGAAGGGTTGGACGCCACTCCTAGCCTGAGAAGCATGTGCTTCATGTCAGATTGATCTTCGCAACACGAACTGCGTGTCTTCCACCTTCAAACGCAGCAGTTAGAAATGCATTGACGATATCTATAGCGGTTCCTGTCCCAACGACTCTCGCTCCAATGCAAAGCACATTAGCGTCATTGTGTTGACGAGCCATCTTTGCGCTTAGAGGCTCGCTGCATACGACTGCCCGTACCGCGGTATGCCGATTCGCTGCTATGGACATACCTACGCCAGTGCCGCAAACCAATATTGCACGTTCAATCTCTCTACCTTCAACGGCTTGCGCCACTGCATGCGCGAAGTCGGGGTAGTCGCACGAATCGCTTGTGCTGGTGCCGAAGTCGCGCACTATGACTCCCTGCTTGTCGAGTTCTTTCGCTAACGCGAGCTTGAGTTCCAGGCCCGCGTGATCGGAAGCTATGCCAATTTGCTTTGTCATGATCGGGTTCTCGCGGGAATGAGCCTATCCGCACCGCATTGAGTGGCGTCTAACCAATTATCGACCGCCCAAGTGCAGCATTCGCCCGCCGCAGGCACGATTCCTTCTCTCCGTTTCATTTCCATTTCCCTGAGCTGCGCTCGTTCTTGCGTCATGCGGTCAGGAGATGGGCCGCACGTCTTTGTCGTGCGTCTGAAGATAGTCCCCGCTGTCGGCGAACGTCAACGCGGGCCGATGCGCCGATGGCTTTTGAAAGTCGCCGGGCGTCGCGGCACCGACGTCTCGGTGTCAGCGGCTGAATCGTTGCAGCTCGGCGATGACCGCCGACCACGCGTCACTCAACGGATCGATCAGCGCGAAGTGGCCACAGTCTTCGAGGACGCGCAGTGTGGTTGCCGGATGCGCGGCGACATAGGCGCGGGACACGGCGATCGGCACGACGAGATCTTCGATGCCGTGAATGATCGTCGCGGATGCGTTGATGTCCGGTTGTCGCGCGGGGTCCAGATCAGGCCGCGTTGCCGCACTCGTGCCGAGGAAGGCGCGTGCGGCGCCGTCGTCCAGATCGAGTTGTTCGACGAGTTGCAGATCCGCAGCGGGCGCGAGTGCGACGACGCCGGCGATGGCTGCAGATGCCTGTGCCACGGCGGCGTACAGACACAGATGTCCGCCGGCGGAATGTCCGAGCAGCACGACTCGTCCGTCCTGATGCTTCACGAGTGGGGGAATGCCCGCGACGGCGGCGCGAACGTCGCTTGCGGTGACATCCGGCTGGCCGCGAATGCGTTGGTATTCGATGGTCGCGACCGTCCAGCCGGCATCTGCCAGCGCGGCACACATCGGCGCAGTGTGCGTGCGGTCGTACTCGGGCCGCCAGAAGCCGCCGTGGATCATGATGAGCAGTGGACGGGCGCGTGCCGTGTCCGGTCCCTGCCAGAGATCGGCGATGTTCTCCGGCTGTGCGCCATAGGCGATGGTGCGATCGGGAGCGCGCGCGGTGCGGCTCAGAACGGAACGGTCTTCCTGGAATGCTGCGGTCACGGGACCCTGCGATTGCGGCGCTCGCGTCGATGAGTTGTCGACGCGGCCATACTACGATTGGCGTGGGTTGCCGGCCAGCGCCAGGGTGTCGCCCGAAAGACCCTCTCCGAACGCTGGCGTCAGGCTGCTACAGTTTGCGGTACCTGCTGCCCGTCCCATACATAGAACAAGAACATGCGCAAACCGCTGCTTCGCACGCTCGTCTGGTTGTCGATCCTGCTCGCCGGGGTCGCGTTGACCCGGCTCGCGAATTCCGCACTGGTCGTGCTCGGTGGACTGTGCATCGTGGTCGCGCCGCTGTTTCTCATCCGCGCGGTGCTGGCGACGTTCGGCAAGGCGCGGCTGCTGGCCGGGCGAGGTCTCATTACGCGCTGGCAGGTGAGTGCGCAGGAATGGGAGCGCTTCCGCGCATTCGATCGCGAACGCGCCAGCCAGGATGCGGTGCTGACGAACGAGTTCACGTTCCGGCCTGAGGCGGGCGAGCAGGGCGTCGAAGTCATCGTCGGGCGACGTCACGTCATCGTCGACGGTTCCTATCATGTGCTGCGTCCGCGCGGCATTCCCGAACTGCGCGGCGCCCGCTGGCTGCGCAGCGCCACCGACGTGGACTGTCTCGAATTCGCCATCGCGTATCCGAAGAAGTACGGCACCACCCGGCTGTGCCTGCGCATTCCGGTCGCTGCGAATGCGCGCGATGAAGCACGTCGTGCGCTGCTTCATTTCGAGAGCATCGTGCCGCGACGGCAGGAGGCGCTGGCCTATCGCAAGCCGATGGCGGTCGTTGTCGGCGGGTTGATCGTCAGCGGGCTGTGCCTGGTCGTACTGGTCGCGGGGGTCGTGCTGCGCTGGCAGCAGGTGCCCGTCGGGGCAATGCTCGTCGGCATCGGCGTGATGGGCGGGCTGTTCTCGCTGATCTTCACCGCCATCATCGCGTTGGCGACGCAGCCTTGGCGTAGGCGGTAGCTGTCGTTCATGCGGCCCACTCCCTGACCCTTTCCCCTCGCTGGGGGATTCCGGTCCGCTTCCGATTCCCTCCTTCCCGCTGTGCGGAGGAGGGAACCGGAGCGGTCGCCCGAAAGTCGGCTTGCTTCTGTCGCTGGCCGGCTCAGTATTGGGGGCCGGTCGCATCGATGGAGCGACGGTATGCCTCGCGAACGTCCCACCCGGCTGTTCGTCAGCTACAGCCACAACGACGAGAAGTATCTCGACGAGCTGCGCAAGTACCTCGAAGTCGAGCGGCGCCTCGACCTGTGGTCGGATGAACGGATCGAAGCCGGCGAGGACTGGCGCGAACAGATCCGCGATGCGCTGGCGCGCGCCGATGCCGCGATCCTGCTGGTGAGCCAGGATTTCCTCAGTTCGGAGTTCATCCGCAATCACGAGCTGCCGTCGTTGCTGGAGTCGGTGCGCCGGAAGAAGCTGCGCCTGTTCCTGATTCCCGTCGGCGCCAGCACCTGGCGCTCGGCCGTCATCGAGCGATTCCAGTGGGTTCACGATCCGGCGCAGCCGTTGCGCACCATGCGGCCCGCGCAACGCGAACGGGCGCTGGTCGACATCAACCAGAAGATCACCGAGGCGCTGCTGGCGAAAGCCTCGGGCGCCGCTCACGGTCTCGAAACGCTGTGCGTCACCAGCGAAGGCATCGAGCAGGCCCTGCGCGAAGCCCTGCCCGCGCAATACGAACTGCGGCGCGAAGTGGCGCGCGGACAGAATGCGACGGTCTTCGAAGCCTACGATCAACTGCTCGGGCGCACCGTCGCCATCAAGGCCTTCGAGAAGGCGGAGCTGTCGGAGAACTCGGCGCTGTACGAATTCCACGTGCGCAGCACCGCGGGTCTCAAGCATCGCAACATCTGCAGCGTCTACTCCGTGCAGATGCAGCGTCTGCCGAACTACGTGGTGACCGAGTTCATCGCCGGCGAATCGCTGGCTGCGGTCCTGCAGCGCATCGGCCGTTGTCCGCTCGAGCAGGCGCTCGACTATTTCAGCAAGATCGGCGACGCACTCCAGTACGCGCATGACCGCGACCTGCTGCACAACCGCCTGCGGCCGGCGCATGTGATCATCGATCCGGGCGACAACCCGGTGATTTCCGGTTTTCACGCGACCCTGAGCGCGCCGAGCGTGCGCGCCGACGATCCGACCACGCTCGAAGACCAGCGCTACATGGCGCCGGAAACGCGCGAGGGCCAGCCGGTCGGACGTGCAGCGGACCAGTACCTGCTGGGACTGATGCTGTATGAAATGCTGGCGGGCAAGCCGTTCATCGCTGCGAAGAACTGGGGTGAGCTGGCGGCGCAACTGGCGCGCATCGACCATCCGCGCGGCCTCGACGACGACTGCAACTGCGCCGGCGAACTCGGCGGCGTGCTGGAGCGCATGCTGGCGAAGGATCCGGCGCAGCGTTATCCATCGATCTCCATGGCCGTGGCGGATGCGTGGTCGATTTCCGGCTCACGACTGAACCGCCGCATGCGTGGCGACATCGCGCAGAAGCAGGCGGAACTGGCGCGGTCGAGCTACAAGCGCTGCCTGCAGCGCGCGGACCTGTACGAAAACATCTACCGCTCGTTCTTCTGCGCCTGTCCGCAGGCCGGCCCGCTGTTCGAGAAAACGGATCTGTCGCGCCAGTACCAGATGCTGCATCACGCGATCGTGCTCATGCTCGCATTCCATGCGAACCCGACGAACAGCGAGCCGACGATCCTGTCGCGCGTCGCCCTGCGTCACAAGCAGCTCGGCGTGCAGATTCCCGCGTCGTGGTTCGATGCGTTCTCGACGGCGATCGCCGGGTCGGTGGCGCAGGCCGATCCGGAATTCAACGACGAATCCCGCGAGGCGTGGGTGGCCGTGCTCGACGGCGGCACGAAGTACATGCGGTCGTTCCAGGAACCGGCGGTGGCGACGAGGGCGGCAGTGGCTTGAGAGGAAGACCCCCACCCTGACCCTCCCCCGCTTCGCGGAGGAGGGAATCGGAGTCCCCTCCTCCGCGAAGCGGGGGAGGGCTAGGGTGGGGGCGTGCGAAGATGCGCGCATGTCTTCCCACGAGTCCAATCGCATCGACGCCGGCCCGTTCGGCGAATGGCTCACGCAGATGCGCGCCTCGCTGCGCGGCGATGGCGGCACCGTCGTGCCCTGCGGCGACTGTCGCGGCTGTTGTGTGTCTTCTTATTACATACCGATCCGCCCGCAGGACGTCGGGGCGCGCGAGCGCATTCCCGATCAGTACCTGATCGCCGCGGCCGGCCAGCCGCCGGGACATCTCATGATGAAGTACCGCGAGGACGGTACCTGTCCCATGCTCAGTCAGGGCAATTGCTCGATCTACGAACATCGCCCGCAGACGTGCCGCGATTACGACTGCCGCATCTTCGCCGCGGCCGGTATCGCCGCCGCAGGGGCCGACAAGCCGGTCATCAATCGTCGCGTGAGCGAGTGGCGGTTTCGCTATGACTCCGAGGCGGATCGCCGGGCGCATGCGGCCGTCACTGCCGCGGCAACGTTCATCCGGCAGCAGCGCGAAGCCTTCCCCGGCGGCCGCTCGCCCACTGCGCCGACCGGCATTGCGGTGCTCGCCATCAAGGTCTATTCCTTGTTCCTCGATCCGGCGATCGCACGACTCAAGCCGGCCGATGTTGCCCGAGCCATCATCGCCGAGAGCCGCAGATTCGACGCGGGTGAGGCACAATGACGACCGCACGCAACGAGCGGGAATCGACCATGAAACGCCGACACGCAGGGTTCGCCGCATGGCTGGTACTGAGCCCGGTACTGGCTGCCGGCGCGGACGCGACTTCGTTCCAGCTGCCGGCGGCCGAAAGCGCCACCGTGGAAAAGCTCGCCTGCCGCAGCCGGCATGACGTCGGCGTCGAGACCATCGACGCGCGTGCCTATCGGGGCGACCACGTCTCCGCCGAGGTGCGTTGCAGTTCGCACGGCGTGTTCATGGGATCTCCCATGCACTACATCGTGCAATGCGCGCGTTCGCTCGGGCAGTGGGACTGCCACGGAGAATGGAACGAGATCCTGGTGAAGGTCGACGAGGGCGAAATTCCGGTCCGCGTCGAAGGCCAGATTCCGCTCGGTGTGTCGTATCAGACGATCCACGGGATCGCATCGTCCGGCAACTTCCAGGGCTATCCGCTGCGCGAGGCGCTGGCGCCGCCGTGCTATCTCAACCGCGGTTCCGCGCAGGAGTTCGTCGACGTGAAGTGCGATGGCTGGCACATCGTGGTGTCGATGTGGTGCCCGCAGTCGGATTGCCCGCGCGTGTTCTCGATGACGAAACTGGGGACCTAGCACATGTCGGTCACGATCCGTCGCGCCACGCCCGATGACATTCCGCAGCTCGCGCGGCTCGGCGCCGTCACGTTCGTCGAAACTTTCGGTCATCTCTACAAGCCGCAGGACCTGCAGACCTTCCTCACGAGTTCGCGCTCCGAGGCGCGCTACGCAAAGATGCTCGCCGATGCGAAGACCGGCATCTGGCTTGCCGGCGCGGAATCGCAGCCGCCGGTCGGCTACGCCGTGGTCGGCCGCTGCAAACTGCCGGTGGAGAATCTGGAATCGACGGCCGGCGAACTGCAGGAACTCTACGTCCTTTCCGGTCATCGCGGCCTGGAGCTGGGATCACGCCTGCTGAACGTCGCGTTCCGATGGCTGGACGAGCAGGGCTTCGCACCGGTCTACATCGGCGTGTGGTCCGAGAACGAAGGCGCGCAGCGGCTGTACGGACGCTACGGTTTCATGAAAGTCGGCGAGTATGGATTTCCGGTCGGCGATCATGTGGATCGCGAGTACATATTGAAGCGGGGATGACGCCGCGATCATGACGGAGCATCCGCCGCGCATCGTCTCCGTGGATTCGCCGCAGCAGGTCGCGCAGGCGCTGCGCTCGCAGCAAAGGAGCATCGTGGTGTTTGCCGGCTACTCCGGCATGGGCTACGAGGACGAGGCCGCGATGCGCGCGCAGGTGCAGGCCGTGCTGGCGAAGTTCGATCCGCGACGTACGACGGTTTCCAGCGGTGCGACGGCGGCAGGCATCGGCGCCGTCTACGAACTGGCGAAACGCCTGGGGTTCACGACGGTCGGCATCGTGTCGAGTCTGGCGCAGAACGAGAACGAGCCGCTCGCGAATGATGTCGATCAGGTTTTCCATGTGAAGGACGACCAGTGGGGCGGCTATCTGCCGGGCACGACGACGCTGTCGCCGACCTCGCAGGCCATCGTGTCCTCGGGCGACGTGTTCATCGGCATCGGCGGCGGCAACGCGGCGCGCGACGAACTGCTGGAGGCGAAGCGGCTGAACAAGCCGGTGACGTTCATTCCCGCGGACATGAATCATCGGGTTGCACGCGAGAAGGCGGCAGCGAAAGGCGAGCCGGCACCGACCGATTTTCGCGGTGCGGCGCATCTGGCGCTGCATCAAGCGCTCAATGATTGAGATGAGGTTGCATCGAGCGTCCCTTCCTCCGCGCAGCGGGGGAAGGACAGGGGTTTCTGTAGGTCAGGCTTCAGCCTGACTCTGAAAGCGGCCGGCTGAAAGCCGGCCCCACAGTGACAGCCCCCTCCCTAACCCTCCCCCGCTGCGCGGAGGAGGGGATCAGAGTTCTTCTGTAGGTCAGGCTTCAGCCTGACAGTTTTCAGGCCGGCTGAAGCCGGCCCCACAGGCAGAATCCTCACGTCTTCTTCGGAAACGCCGCAATCGACTGGATCGAAATGCCTTCGTTCGCGCCGTAGCTGCCGCTCGCGCCATTGAGTTTCGGCATGCCGGTCTTGCCGCCCTTGTGATGCAGGGCGATGACCTGCCACAGGTTGGCGTTGAACACGGGACTGCCGGAGCTGCCGCCCTCGGTGGGCGCCGTGTAATGCACGCGACAGACGCCGGGAATCTGCGGTACGCCGTTCGGCGGGCCTTCGTGATCGAGCAGTTCGTTGTCCTGGAACGAGAATGAAAGATCGCGGCCGCCGGGATAGCCGACGACGTACACCTGTGCCGATTCGCCGAGCACGGGCAGCGACTTTGCGACGGGCAGCGGTTCGATGCCGCGCACGGGTTGCTTCAGCCGCAGGAGGCTGGCGTCGCACTGCTCGGGCGCCGAACTCCACAGCAGCGTGTCGATCTCGTAGACGGTGTCGGCATCGACGGCTTCGAAGACGACTTCGGCATCTTCCGGACGGATGCCGGGACTGGCGCCGTTGGGATTGACGACGTGGAAGTTCGTGAGCACGACGAGTTCGTCCGCGGGAGCGATTCCCACATCGCCCGCGCGCAGCAGAAAGCCCGTGCCGATGCGGCTGCCGAGTCGCGGGCGGATCGAGGCGACCGACTGCGCGCGCGCCAGTCCGGTCTTCCACCATTTGAACGTCTGCGCGCCGCGCTTGCCGAGGATCGCTTCGAGCTGCGCGTCGCTCGGCGCTGGCTGCTGGTGCAGACGCTGCAGATCGCCGGAATCGATGCGCAGTTCGCCGCCCGGTACCTGGAGCAGGCGTGCGCGCAGGATGTCGACGAGGCCGCGGCCGCGCTCGGTCGCTTCGAGGTCCCACACCCTGGTGAACTGTCGCAGTGCGCTCGCGAGCAGGAAGGCGCGCGCGCCGGGACCGGCGGCGAAGGATTTCACCGTGCGTTCGACGTCGTCCCAGCGATCGAGCCCGAGATAGGCTTCGGCGAGCGAGGGCAGGTACCACTCGTCGCGCGCGCTGTCGGGCACTGCGTCGAGCGACTTCACCAGACGTTGCGCGACCTCGACGGGATCGAGGTCGGTTGCCACAGGGATGCCGAGGCGGCGGCTGTTCGCGAGCAGCGCCACGAGATTCGCGCCGTGCCACACGTTCGCGGGATTGCGCTCGAACGGGTTGCGATACGCCGCGATGGCCTGCGTCAGCGCATGACGTGCGCCGGGATCGGTGCGGTCGCGCGCATCGAAAAAGATCTGCTTGTGCGCGCGGCCCAGCAGGCCCATCGCTTCGACTGCTTCGCAGTCGTTCGCCGGCAGGCGATGGATGAACGCCTGCAGTACGTCGATGGCGGCCGTGACCAGGTCGACTTCGATCAGCGCCTGTGCGTAGAGCCGCCGGGTGCGGAAGTCTTTCGGATCGAGGCGACCGATGGCTTCTGCGAGTCGCATCAATGCGCGGTATTCGCGTGCGTCGCGCAGCGGTTCGAGCAGTGCTCGCGCAGTGTCGAGCGAGGCGCGGGCGTTGAGGGTGGAGAGGGCGTCGAGAGTGCGGCGGGCGGCGTCGCGCAGATCGGGAAGAGAAGAAAGACCCCCACCCTGGCCCTCTCCCGCTGGCGCGGAGGAGGGGATCGGAACCGTGCCTGTATCGGCCATGGTCACAGGCCCAGCATCCCGCGCAGCGAATCGCGAAAGACCGGCTGGCGCAGATACTTGGTCGCCGAGTGACGCCATGCACCGCCATTCTCGACGACGTGATCCTTGATCACGCCGGCATCGTTCTCGCGATAGTCGTTGGCGAGCAGCGGATCGAGTCCGCAGACGGGGTCGAGCCGGTCGAAGAGATTGACCCAGTCCTTCGCCACCCTGGCGCGCGGAAAGCCGTTCGCGCGGGTCCATTCGGGCTGCAGTCTGTCCTGGATTTCGTCGAGTCCGAGCGGACTGCCGATGGTGATGAGCCCGTCGACGCCGGCGCAGCCGCCCACGCGCTTCAGGCAGTCGTACGCGATCACCGTGCCCATGCTGTGCGAGACGACGACGTGCGGTCGCGAGACGTCGGCATGGCACACCGCATCGATGAAACGTTTGCGGATGGACTGCTGGATGTGCACGGGCGTGCCGCCTGCGGGCGCGTATTCGACGTCGAACAGGTAGTGATGCACGTCGCGCAGGAAGGCATTCATGATGCGTTTCTTCAGGAACCAGGGCAGCGGCACGCGTTCGAGCGCGCCCTGCGGCTGCGCGGGCACGGCGGGTGTGTTCACCGCTTCGATCTGTGCATCGGAGAGCGCCGTCATCTCGGCGCGCAGTCGTTCCAGGAACGCGGCTTCTTCGGCATTGTGCGGCTGCGGCGGGGTGTCGCCGCCGCTCGCATCGACGGCAGCAGGTGTGTTCTCGAGCACGCCTTCGTGTGCGGAGAGATCTTCATCCGGTTTGCCGTACATCAGGTCGGCCCAGTACACGAGTGAGGTCGTGACGCCGAGATCGCCGAGCGGCAGTGGATCGGTGGCATCGGCGAGCGTGCGGCGCCAGATGCGCAGCAGGTCGTCGGCGGGCGGCTTGTTGGCGATGCCGTGGATGAAGGTGACGTGCGGCATGGTGGACTCCATGATCGGATCGCGCGTCGAGTGTAGCGCCGTGGATGCGCAGGAAGGATGGTCAGAAGGGAAGAGGCCCCCTCCCTGACCCTCCCCCGCTACGCGGAGGAGGGAACTCCGATCCCTCTCCCGCGCAGCGGGGGAGGGAACTCCGATCCCCTCCTCCGCGCAGCGGGGGAGGGTTAGGGTGGGGGTCTTCTCCGCGCCTATCTCACACCCACCGCACACCGAAACCCCAGATCATCCGCCCGCGTCTGTTCGTCCGCCCGATAGCGCCGCGTTGCCGTCTCAACGGGCTGATGCCAGCCGGTGCCGCGCACCACGCGGCCATTGCCTTCGGCCGGTCCCTGCGGATCGCGAACGTCATCGATGGGAACGCTCTCCGAATAGCGATCACCGACCCACTCCGACACGTTGCCGGCCAGATCCTGAACGCCCTCGCGGCTCGCGCCGGCAGGATGCGAACCGACCGCAGCGACGCCGCCCTGATACGCATATTCGGCATCGCGACGATGCGCGGCACGTTCCGGCGTCGGCTCGTCGTTGCCCCAGGGATAAAGCCGCGCATCGGTGAAGCGCGCCGCCCGTTCCCACTCGGCTTCCGTCGGCAGGCGCCGGCCGGCCCAGCGACAGTAGGCATCGGCATCGCGCCACGAGACGCCGACGACCGGCAGCTCGCCCTGCTGCGACAGATCGAGCATGTCCCATTCGTCGGGCGGTGCGACCGATCCCGTCGCTTCGAGAAACTTCGCGTAACGCGCCGTCGTGATTTCGAACCGGTCGATGAAGAACGGGCTGAGGTGTATCTGGCGCTGCGGCGATTGCTCGTCGTCGCCGAACGTGAAGGTGCCGCCTTCGATGCGCACCAGCGGTGCGCCGTCGCGCGTCGTGATCGCCGGGCGCTGCATGAACCACCACGCAAGCGCGATGGCCGGAACGAGCAGCGCTGCGGCGAACAGGGCGATGCGGCGTCGGCGCTCGCGAGCGCGCAGCTGTGCGAGCGTGTGCACGGCTTCCGACACCGCCGCCGTCGTATTGCCGGCGGATTCCAGCAGCGTGACCGACGTCAGCCAGGCGGGCAGCTGCGTCAGCGGAACGGGGTGCAGCACCACGGGCAGAACGCGGCCCGAGGGCTTCGGCCAGACGCGCCGTGCAACGTCGAGTTCGTTCAGCGTGTAGCTGCCGGGATCGATGGCGTTCGGGCCGATGAAGAACACGAACAGGTCGCAGCGCTCGATCGCCGCGCGGATGCGCGTCGTGTAGCCCTCGCCCGCAGGCAGGTCATCGCGATCGAAGAAGACATCGTGTCCCTGTTCTTCCAGCGCATAGCGCACGGGCTCGACCTGCGCGCGATCCTGCGATGCGTAGCTGATGAAGACCCTCATGCGGCGACAGTATCAGATGCGGCGCGCGCGGAATCCGGGAAGAAGAGCAGGGGAGGCCGCAAAGACCGCAACAGGAAAGGGTGGTTTTCAGATCAGAGCCCCTTGCTTCTTTCATGGGGTCCTTCGCGGCCTCCTGGACTTTCGCGTTTCATCATCTGCCCGCAGTCGGCCAGAATTGCGGTACAGGATCGTCAGGATTGCCGGCGATGCTGCCGGAAGTGATACAGGGGAAAGCGATGGAAGATGCGACGCGGACGGCCGGGAGATCGCTGCCGTTCATCCTGATCGTGGCCGTGCTGCAGGGCTGGGCGCTGTACGGGCTGCATCATGCGCTCGTGGACCGGCACTGGCCGGCGACGCAGCCGGCGTGGCAGCTGGCTTTCTACGGCGTCGCGCTGTTCGTGCCGGTCACGCTGCAGCTCCTGGCCGGTTTCGCGCGCCGCCGCGACCTCTGGACGATCGTGGCGGTGGTCGGTGCCGCGTATTTCTATTTCGGCTGGCATCACGGCAGCGCGGTGCTGGTGGCGGATGGCGTCGATCCGTTCGTGAACGAAGACGGACTGTTCGCGCTCGGTATCGAAGCCTGCGTGCTGTGGCTGATGCTGCTGCCGTTCCTGCAGGCGCGGCTGCTGTCGGGGCGCTGGAATGCCGACTATCCGACGCTCTTTGCCTCCGCCTGGCACAACGTGCTGGTGCTGGCCGAGGGCGCGCTGTTCACGGGGCTGTTCTGGCTGTTGCTGGCGCTGTGGGCCGCGCTCTTCCACATGCTCGGGATCGATTTCTTTCGCGACCTGTTCCGCGAACCGATCTTCGTCTATCCCGTCACGGCGCTGACCTTCGGTATCGCGCTGCATCTGATCGGTTCGATCGACCGGCTTACCTCGGTGGTGCTCGAACAGATCCTGAATGTGCTCAAGTGGCTCGCGATCGTCGCGGGCGTGATCCTGACGCTGTTCACGCTGGCGCTCGTCGTGAAGCTGCCGGGACTGCTGGCGTCGGGCGAGCGTGCGATCGGCGCGGTGTGGCTGCTGTGGCTGGTGGCGGTAATGGTGTTGCTGCTCAATGCCGCCTATCGCGATGGCACGGTGGCGCGGCCCTATCCGCGGGCGATTGCGCAGATGCTGCGCTGGATCGTGCCGCTCACCGTGATCGTCGCGTTGACCGCGCTGTATGCGCTGACCGTGCGCGCCAGTCACTTCGGGCTCACCGTCGAGCGCGTATGGGCATTCATCGTCGCGGGCGCCGCCACGATGTACGCGGTGGGCTACTCGATGGCCGTCTTCGATCGAACGGGCTGGCTGGCGCGCCTGTCGCGCGTCAATGTCGTGGTCGCGCTGGCGCTGATCGCGACGCTCGCCTGCGCGCTGACGCCCATCCTGTCGCCGCACCGGCTGGCCGCCAGCAGCCAGTTCCGGCGTGCGCAGTTGCCGCTGGAATCCGTTTCCTCCAGCAACGGCAGACTGCAGCGCGACGGCTGGCAATCAACGCCGTTTCAATACCTGCGTTTCCAGGCCGGTCGTTACGGCCTGCAGCGATTGCACATGCTCGCCGAGATCGAGGGCGGCACGGAGGCAGCACGCATCAGCAAGGCCGCGCGCAATGCGCTGGCGCAGAAGAATCGCGGCGATGCCATCGCACCGATCGATCCTGACGCCTATGTGGAGAGTGTGCAGCTGTTCCCCGAGGGCCGGTCGATGGACGTCGGACTGCAGGAGGTATTGAAACAGGCCGTGCAGGCACGCGGCGAAGGTCTCGCGATGATCGATTCGGAAGTGGCCGGCGTGTTCATCGATCTCGATGACGACGGCGCGGATGAGTTCGTCGTGATGAATCAGTACGGTGGGTTGACGTTCGCGCAACGCGGGACGCGATGGGAAAAGATCGGTCGTTTCTATGGCAGCTACGACGAGGCCTCGTGGCGGGCGCTGCTGCGCCATCTCGAGAACGGCCGGTTCGAGGCGATTGCGCCGCCGTGGAAGGAATTGCAGATCGGGGAGAGGCGGGTGCGGGTGGTGCCGGAGAGCTGAGGAGACCCCCACCCCAACCCTCCCCCGCTGCGCGGAGGAGGGGGCAGATCTTCCCCTCCCCCGGTCGCCGGGGGAGGGCAGGGTGGGGGCGCTCCGATTACGCCCGCTGCAACAGCTTCTCCGCAATCTGCACCGCATTCAGCGCCGCACCCTTCAGCAACTGATCGCCCGCGACGAACAGCGACACCGATCGTCCGCTCGGATCGCTGACGTCCTGGCGGATGCGTCCCACCAGCAGATCGTCCGCACCGGACGCATCCTTCGGCATCGGGAAGTAATTCTTCTCCGGATCGTCGACCAGCTTCACGCCCGGCGCGCGGCTCACGATCTCGCGCACGTCCGCCGCCGGGATCGGCCGCTCGCATTCGAAGTTCACGGAAATGCAATGCGCACGCAGCACCGGCACGCGTACGCAGGTCGCGGTGATGCGCAGGTCCGGTTCGTTGAAGATCTTGCGCGTCTCCTGCATGACCTTGGTTTCTTCTTCGTTGTAACCGGTCGCCAGATCGATCTTCGTGTTGTGGCTGAACACGTTGAATGCATACGGATGCGGCAGCACGGTGTGCTGGTACTGGCGATCCTCGAGATGCGCGCGCGTCGCTTCGCGCAGTTCCTGCATCGCGGCGGCGCCGGCGCCGGACGCGGCCTGGTAGGTGGAGAGGATCAGTCGACGGATCGGATTCACGCGATGGATCGGCCACAGCGGCGTGATGCTCAGGATCGCGGCGCAGTTGGGATTCGCGATGATGTTGCGATGACCGGCGAGCGCGTCGGCGTTGATTTCCGGAACGACCAGCGGCACGTCATCGTGCATGCGAAACGCCGAGGAGTTGTCGATGACGATCGTGCCCTGCGCCGCCAGCAGCGGGCCGAAGCGCTTCGAGATGCCGCTGCCCGCGGAGAACAGCGCGATGTCGATGCCGGCGAGTGCGTCTTCGCGCAGTTCTTCGATGACGATCTTGCGGCCTGCGTACGGCATCGTCTGCCCGGCGGAGCGGGCCGAGGCGAACAGGCGCAGCGAGGCGAGAGGAAACCTGCGCTTTTCCAGGCACTGGACCATTTCGACGCCGACGGCGCCGGTCGCGCCGACCACGGCAACGACGGGATTGACCAGGTTGGGCTGACGCACGGGAGCGGCACCGGAGACGGCGGCCGCGACTGCTGAACACATGGGACTTACCTCATCGTTGTGCCGATGACGGGCGCCCCACAAAACAAAGGCCCCGTCGGGTAACCGGCGGGGCCTTTGGAATACTGTCGAATCGGTTCTGACTTACGCGCGCCGACAGCCCTGATGCCCCGCAAAGAGCGTCCAGGTTTTAATCGTGCGTTTGATCGTCGTGCGATTCATGCGGGCCGCAAGGTAGCTGAAGTGACCGGCGATGGGCAAGGGCGTTCTTCCTGTAGGTCAGGCTTCAGCCTGACTCCGAAAGGCCGGCTGTGACCGAAGGAAATCCCGCGGGAAAGCCGGCCCCACAGGAAGAGTCCACAGGAAGAGTCCAGAGGAAGAAGTCGGATCATCCCTTCGTCAGCTTCAGCAGCTTCCCCTCCGCCGACTCCGTAACGACATAAATCGCCCCGTCCGGCCCCTGCTTCACATCGCGGATGCGGGCCTTCTGATCCTGCAGCAGCCATTCCTCGCCGGTCACCTTGCCGTCCTGCAGCTTCAGTCGCACCAGCTTCATGCTGTTGAGCCCGCCGACGAACAGATCGCCCTTCCATTCCGGAAAGACCTCGCCGGTGTAGAAGGTCATGCCGGACGGAGCAATGACCGGGTCCCAGTAGTACACGGGCTGTTCCATGCCGGCCTTCTGGGTGATGCCCTCGCCGATCTTCGGCCCGGCGTATTCGATGCCGTACGTGATGACCGGCCAGCCGTAGTTGCGGCCGGGTTGCGGCTGATTGAGCTCATCGCCGCCGCGCGGGCCATGTTCGATGTCCCAGAGGTTGCCGTCCGGATCGAGCGTCGCCGCCTGGATGTTGCGATGACCGTACGACCAGATCTCCGGCTTGACGTCGCTGCGGCCGACGAAGGGATTGTCCTTCGGCACGCTGCCGTCGGGATTCAGGCGCACGATCTTGCCCAGGTGCATCGACAGATCCTGCGAGTGCACGCGCGCGTCGGGTACCGAGCGTTCGCCGAGCGCCAGGAACAGCGTGCCGTCCGGGTTGAAGACGATGCGCGAGCCGAAGTGCAGGTTCGATTTCCAGCTCGGCAGCTGACGGAAGATCACCTGCACATTGCTCACGGCGGGCACGCCGTCCTTCTCGCTGAGCACGCCCTTCGCGAGCGCCGTGCCATTGCCGTCGTCGCGCGGCTCCGAATAGCTCCAGTAGAGGGTCTGGTTGCTGGCGAACTGCGGATCGAGCGCGACGTCCAGCAGGCCGCCCTGGCCTTCGAAAAACACTTTCGGCAATCCGGTGGCCGGCGCCGATACTTTTCCGTCCTTGCCGACGATGCGCAGGTTGCCGGCGCGTTCGGTCACGAGGATGCGGCCATCCGGCAGGAACTCGAAGGCCCACGCACCTTTCAATCCCGTCGCGACGACCGATACCTGCGGTGCAGTACTGCTGACGAGGGCCGGTGCGCGCGTCTGCCCCGCAAACGCGGGTTTGAAGTCCTTGCCGTTCGGTGCGCGCGTTTCCAGCGTGGTGCCCGCGACTGGCGGACCGGCTTCGCGCGCGCAGGCGACACAGGCGGCAATGACGGCGAAGGCGGCGATCAGTCGCGCAGCCGAGGCATGTGCGGTCATGACTTCTCCAGTACGTGAGTTGAAGCGACGAAGCAGATCCCATGGACGCGACCGGACGAGCCCAGGTTCCCTCGCTGGCCGCGAACCGCAAAGTCTGATACTAACGGTCCGGGCGTCGATACGGAGAGATTGCGTTCAATGGCTACTCGATCCAGGCGGAGCGCCGCTGCACTGCTGGTGGCGATGGATGGTTCGGAAAATGCGCTGCGTGCGCTGAAGCTCGCGCTTGCCTGGGCGAGGCAGCGCGACCAGGCGATTCACATCGTGCACGTCCAGCCGCGCATCAAGAGCAGCCGGCTCATGCCGCGTTCACTCATCGAAGAGCACTACGAACGCCAGTCGCAGGCGGCCTTCAAGCCGGCGCGCGAACTGGTGAAGCGGACCGGCGTGACGGCCGTGTTCGATGACTGTCTCGGCGATCCCGCCGCGACGCTCGCGGCCTACGCGAAAAAGTACCACTGCGAACAGATCGTGCTCGGCAATCGCGGTCACGGCGCCATCGCGACCCTGTTTCTCGGTTCGGTCGCGATGAAGGTGCTGCACCTGGCGGACGTGCCGGTGACGCTGGTGAAGTAGGCGGGTTGTGTGCTTGCTGTGGGGCCGGCTTCAGCCGGCCTTGCACGAAGGAGTCAGGCTAAAGCCTGACCTACAGTAAGACTCTTACTCCGACAGCAGCGTCTGTTTCCAGAACAGCACGGTCGACCAGAACTGGTAATCGACGTTCGCTTTCTTGGCGAAGCCGTGGCCTTCGTCGGTGCCGAGCAGCGACCACACCGAACCGCCCTTCGACCGCACCGCCTGGATGATCTGGTCAGCCTCGCTCGCCGGCACGCGCGGATCGTTGCCGCCGGTGACGATGAACAGCGGAATACTCAGCTTGTCGACGTGCGTCAGCGGCGAGATCTCCAGCAGCCTGGCGCGTTGCTTCGGATCGCGCTCGTCGCCGTATTCCACGCGGCGCAGGTCGCGCCGGTAGCTCTGCGTGTTCTCCAGGAACGTGACGAAGTTGGAAATGGCGACGACGCAGTTCGCGCCTTTCAATCTCGCGCCGTAGCGGATCGCGACCGCGTAGCACATGTAGCCGCCATAGGAGCCGCCGGTGACGGCGAAGCGCGAGGCATCGAGTGCGTCGTCCTTTGCCAGCGCGTCGAGGAAGGCGCCGATGTCCTTCACCGAGTCTTCGCGCTTGTCGGGTCCGTTGTCGGGGCTGACGAAGCGTTTGCCGAAGCCGCTGGAGCCGCGCACGTTCGGAAAGAAGATCGCGATGCCGAGTTCGTTCAGGTAGTAGTTCGAGCGGCTCAGGAATACCGGCGTGAACTGCGATTCCGGACCGCCGTGGATGTTGACGAGCAGCGGCCGCTTGCCGGGAAATTTCTTCGCATCGGGTCGATAGAGAAAGCCCGACACCTTCTCCTCGTCGAAACTCGCGACTTCGACGAGTTCGGGTTCGACATTGACGTTCGGATCGAGGCCGCCGGTTTCGCTTTGCGTCCAGCGCGTCACTGCCAGCGTCTGCGGATCGATTGCGTACGCATCGCCGGCGCTGCGTGCCGAAGAGAGCGTGAGTCCGATCGTGCCCCACGGTGCGATGTGTACGCTGCCGACAGAGCCGGCGGGCAGCGCGGTCACGGTGCGCACGGCGCGCGTCTTCGGATCGAGCACCTTCACGCGGCCGACGCCGGCTTCGTTGAGGCTGTAGGCGATGAAGCTGCCGTCGTCGGCGATGTCGAAGTCCTCGACGTCCCAGCGCGGCTCGGGCGAGACGGCGGTGAATCTGCCGCTGGCCGGGTCGAGGGTGCCGAGGCGCAGGAAATCCGCGCCTTCATCGGATGTCGCCCACAGTGTGCCGTCCGCTGCAAAGCGTGCGGCGCCGTAGGCAATGTCTTTTTCCGGATTGCCGATCGGGCTGAGTTTGCCGCTGGCGAGGTCGAGCAGATACAGGTCCGAGTTCGTGATCGACAGCTGGTTGATGACGACGGCGGTACGCGTGTTGCTCGCGAAATCGAGAATCTGCCAGCCGCCGCCGGACACCTGCGCGACCCTGCGGTCGGTCGCGGGATCGCGCGGATCCATCACGTAGAGATCGCTGTCCGCACCATTGCGCCACGTCGACGAGTAGCCGATGAGCCTGCCGTCCTTGCTCCAGCAGCCGTGCGCGTTGCGGCTCCTGCCGTCCGTGAGGAGTCGCAGCTGGCCGGACTGCAAGGTGTACAGCTGGAAGAATTCGCTGCCGCCGACATCCTTGCGTGCGACGACGACATCGCCGCGCGGCGACCACGAGCCGAACACCGGTTCCGCCTCGAACGTGAGCTGGGTGCGCGCCATCATCGGGCCGGCCACCCGGTGCAGTTGCGCGGTATTGCCGAAACGTGTGGCGACCAGCATGGACTTGTCCGACGGACTCCAGCCCATGAAGGTGGCCGTGCGGAATTCCATGTAGGGCCGGGTCGCGGCCACCAGTTCTTCCGGAATCGCCGGGATGCCGTCGGCCACCAGCGCGGCGGGTTTTTCGACCGCCCCATGCGCGAGCGAGCCGATGGCAAGGATTGCGAATGCCAGCAGCGGGGTTTTCATCAAGATGAGTTCTCCGAGCGCGATGTGCGGAGCATAGCGCGGGCGTGCGCCGTTGCAGCGACCGCAGGCCACGAAGGCGTATATGATCGGTTCCGTTGCGACAGTGGCATCGAGGGTACTCATGAGACGCGCGATGTTCGTTTGTGCCGGCCTGTTCCTGGCGGCCTGCACCACCATCAAGATCGATCACGGCGGCGTCAACGAAATCACTCACGAGGGCGGCGCGGCGGAAGCGCAGGAACTGGCGGATCGCGCCTGTCATCGCGCCGGCAGCGGTTACGGCAAGGTGGTCTCGACCGTCAACAAGGATGCTTCGCTGCCGCCCGGCACGGGCAGGCAGGTCACGACCTTTCGCTGCACGAACGATCGAGGCTGACTCTTGTTGTAGGTCAGGCTTCAGCCTGACTCCGAAGAGGCCGGCTGTAGGTCAGGCTTCAGCCTGACTTCCTGAAAAAGCCGGCTGAAGCCGGCCCCACAGGAAGAAAAAACGGAGCTGCACCTCCAGCCAATTGCCGTGAGGTGGCGGGGCGAGGAAGGTAACGGCGTTCTCACGAGGAGATCGCTGGATGCGCATCGTCGTCGACCCGCGGATCGAACGGATTCTGCGGCTGCCGGAACAGGATGGGAACGCCTGGCAGGCCGATCTCGACCGGTTCCGACAAGGCGATGAAACGCTGACGCGCCGCTCGGTGGGCGAATCGACCATGCGGGCCGTGCAGCGCCTGCTGATCTTCCTGGGCTATTCGACAGCTTCCACCGGCGCATTCCTGATCGACGGCAATTTCGGTCGCGGTACCAATCGCGCCGTCGCGCAATTCCAGTTCGAGAACTCGCTGACGCGCGCCATCGATCGCGGCACGCTGTGCTACGCCTGCACCTGGCAGACGGCGAGTGCCGGCATCGTGGCGATTCCGGACGCGAAGCTCACGCCCGCGACGCTCGAGCGCATGCTGGCGCGCGCGGCCGCAATGCTCGAACAGGGCGAAGTCATGTGCGGCAGCCTCGATGAGGCGCTGTTTCATCTGGATGCATTGCATCGCCGGCGCCTGCTCACCTGCAGGGAAGTCTTCGAGAAATACGCAGCGGTCGCCGATCGGGCGGTCGACGCGGTCGCGGCGCACGGCGTCGTCATCGCGCGCGAATGGCTGCTCGCGATCATCAAGCAGGAGACGAGCGGCATCGTGCGCCCGCGCTTCGAACAGCATCTGCTGACGCGGCTCAACCATCAGCGGCCGGTGGAGGACTTCGTCGAACTGCGCTATCGCTCGATGAGTTTCGGTCTCGGCCAGATCCTGGGCGAGAACTACCGGCGCGTCGGCGCCGCGTCGGCGAGACGCATGTATCTGAGTTCGATACCGGAGCAGGTGATGCAGATCGGACGTTTTCTCGCTGCTTCCGCCGGCGTTGCGAAGAGCGTTGGCCGGACGACGCCGGGCGAAAGCGACTTTCGCGCCGTTGCGCGCTACTACAACGGTCCGGGCTACGAGAAGCATCACTACCACGAGTCGCTCGCGACCTGGTTCCGCGAGTTCAGGGCGCTCGCGGCGCAGTGATTCCCAGCAGAAGCAAGACAGCCCCCCAGCGGCTTTTTCAGTTCCCGTCGCGCTCGGGCAGTTCCGGCGTGACGCCCGGCTTCAGTTCGGGCAGCGGACGGTCGCGCTCGAGCGGTTTGAAGAGATCGCCGCGCGGTTCGCGCCGGCCCACATTGAACTTGCACTTCATCATGGGCGGCAGCCCGGGGTTGACGACGTCGCGTGCCGTGGGAACGAGCTTGTCGAGTTCGAAGTAGCAGTTCTCGTTGAGCCACACGACCGGGTTGTCGTTGATGTCCGTGTCGAGTTCGCCGAAGGATTTGCCGGGCGATTCGAATATCGATGGCGCCGATGGTTCGGGGGCCGGTCCGGGCTTGCGGGGACCGAGATTGCGATAGCGTTCGGTGACGGCGTCTTCGACCGCTTTCTTTGCGTTGTAGGCGGCGTGCGCACTCCAGTCGGTTTGTCGCGGCGGCAGCGACGCGGGTTCGGGAGCGGCACTGACCGCGTTGCGGGTTTCGTCGCGACGATTGCGGAGATCGGTGGCGGGCGTGCGATCGGCGCGGGTCGTGCTCGAGGTTGCGGTGGGTGGCGGTTCAGCGATCGACGGCTGCAGCTCGATCCATGTCAGGGCCGGATCGTCGCCGTGCAGCAGCCAGCGCGGCGCAAACGCGCCATGCCATGCAAGCACGAGCAACAGCGCATGCCCCGCGACGACGATGCATGCCGCCAGCGCACGCGACCTCGATGTATCCGCGCCGGACGGTGGCCGCACCAGAGATCGTCCCCCTGTGTCGCACGACGCGAGTCCGTGCGCTGGTTCTAGAGGACGACCCGGAGCGGAAGTTCCGTCGCGCGATCAGTCGCGTCTGGCGGCGCGTCGGCGGCGTGCGCCCGCCATGCCCGCGAGGCCCAGCGCGAGCAGTCCGAGCGTCGCGGGCTCCGGCACGCTGACGGGTTCGGTCACGGGTTCGTCGATGGGAAAGTCGTCGCCAGGCCAGGAATCGATCGGCGTGAGAACGATCGGATCTTGCGGCGGCAGCGGGTCGGTCGTCGGTGCATCGCCGTCGCCGGCATCGTCGTGAGGGTCATCGACGGTGTTCGACGGCGGTTCGGCCGGCATCGGCTCCACCGGCGCGGCGCCTTCGCCGGACGGCTTGCCGCCGCCCACTGTGCCGATCGTCGGACCGCCGAGCGCAGCGAACTGCGCGGGGCCGGCACCGTCATTCGCACCGCTGCGAGCGCCGCCGGGCCGATGCAGTTCGGGGAACACGATGGCGACCGGGACTTCGGGAAGGACGGCGGCCAGCCGCTCGCGGCTGCAGTGGCGGCAACGAGCACGCGTACACGGACGTGCACGGGCGAGGTAGTCTCGATCGAGTCTCCCGATGGCTGTTGCACGCATGCGCCATTCCTTCGTTCGCATCGCTTTCTGTTCCCTGCTGTTCGGTGTCGTCTCCTGCGCCCAGACACCGGCGCAATCTGCGGCATCGTTCGACGCCCTCGTCGACGACGTCGTGCAGCGCTATCGCCTGCCCGGCCTCGCCATCGGCGTGATCGAAGACGGCGAGGTCGTCTACACGCGCACGATCGGCGAAGTCGTCGCGGGTTCAGGCGAGAAGGTCGACGCCGACACGCTGTTCAAGATCGCTTCCAACGGCAAGGCGATGACGACGGGCGTGCTCGCGCGCCTGGTCGATGCCGGCAAGCTCGACTGGAACGATCCCGTCACGAAGCATCTGCCGCAGTTCCGCATGTACGACCCGTGGGTGACGCAGAACCTCCAGGTACGCGATCTCCTGATCCACAACAGCGGGCTGCGCGAAGGCGCAGGCGATCTCATGTTCTGGCCCGAGCCGACGCTGTTCACGCGCGCCGACATCATCGCGGCGCTCGCGCATCTGAAGCCGCTGCACAGCTTCCGCTCGCGCTACGACTACGACAATCTGATGTACGTCGTCGCCGGCGAGGTGGCTGCGGCGGCGGGCGGTGCAAGCTACGAAACACTCGTGCAGCGCGAACTCTTCGCGCCGCTCGGCATGACACGTTGCCGGGTCGGCGGGTTCGATCGGGAGTCGGTCGGCAACGTCGCGCAGCCGCACATGCGTCAGTACGACGGCAATGTCGTGATTCGTGCGGACGAGAAGATCGTTCCCGTCATTCCCTCCGCCGCGGCCGGCGGCATTCGCTGCAGCCTGAACGACATGCTCGCCTGGATGCAGCTGTGGCTCGATCCCGACCTGAAGTCACGCGACGGCAAACCGTGGCTGTCGCAGGCGCAGCGCACTGCACTGTGGAGCGCGCATACGCCGATGCCGATCTCGAAGCGTCAGCGCGACTGGGACGGCAGCCGCTTCAATGCGTACGGCTACGGCTGGCGGCTCTCCGACGTCGACGGCGTCTGGCGCGTCGCGCACACCGGCACGCTCGCGGGCATGTTCTCCGCCGTGAATCTGTTTCCGGAGAAGAATGGCGGCTTCGTGTTCATGATCAACGGTGACGGCGCCGACGCGCGCGCCGTGCTGAATTCCGCGCTGGCAAAACATTTCACCGCACCCGACAACGCGAAACCGGCGTCCTGGTATGCGCAGGCGATCGAAGCGGAGCGGGCAGGGAAGCCGGCGGAAAAGCGTGCGCCGGATACCTCGTCGCGACGGCCCGCGCTCGCACGGAACATGACGCAGCAGCTTGGCGTCTACCGCGACCCCTGGTTCGGCGAGGTGATGGTCTGTGCCGCAGGCGAGGAGGTGCGGTTCGCTTCGGCCAGATCGACGCAACTGCACGGGCGTCTCATGCAGGTCGGCGAACGCGTGCTGGTGGACTGGGATGAGGAGAGCGTCGACGTGGAGCCCTGGCTGCATTTCGCCGGCGCGTCGCTCACGCTGAGCAAGGTGGATCCGGATGCGGACTTCAGCTACGACTATGAGGACCTTGCTTTCACGCGCGTGGCTGCGTGTCCTTGAGACAGCGGAGGAGGGTCAGGGTGGGCCTCTTACTGTGGGGCCGGCTTTAGCCGGCCTTCTTTTAAGGAGTCAGGCTGAAGCCTGACCTACAGCCTGACCCACAAGAATCCCCCGTCCGCGTCAGAGCGGCGACGTGCTCAATTTGAGACCTGCAACACCCATGACGATCAGCAGCAGGCTCAGCAGCCGCGTCGTGCTGGCGGATTCGCCGAACACGACGATGCCGACGATCGCGGTGCCGACGGCGCCGATGCCCACCCACACGGCATAGGCCGTGCCCACCGGCAGTGATTTCAACGACACGGCCAGCAGCGTGATGCTGATGAGGAGCGCGGCGCCCGTACCGAGGCTCGGCCACAGGCGAGTGAAACCTTCGGTGTACTTGAGCCCGACGGCCCATGCGATTTCGAAAAGGCCGGCCAGCAATAACAGGAGCCAGGGAAGCTGTGAGGACATGATGACACCGCAGTTGCGGGGTCGTCCCCTGGAGTGACTGCAGCCGCGAGGTCGTCCCCGCGACGCACCGACCTGGAATATTCGGTGCCGGGCATTAGTGTTTCGCCGCTGCGCGAAGTTCCCGATCCCGGACCGCACGATCGTCAGCGCGGGCTTCCAGTATCAGACGGAGCTGGGCGGGAGGCGTACCGTGATCGCCGGCAGCATCAACAATCTGTTCGACGAGAAATACTGGGACCGCAACACGCTCGGCGAAGGCGTCAACGGCGCGCTGGGGCTGCGGGTTCATTGGTGAGGATCAGCCGTCCGCCGGCTGCGCCGGTGTTTCCAGAATCAGCTGATAGAAGGCGAGATCCAGCCAGCGTCCGAACTTGAAGCCGGCCTGGCTGATCGTGCCCGCGTGCGTGAATCCGAGCTTCTCATGCAGTCGGATGCTGGTGGTGTTGGTGGCGTCGATGCCGCCCACCATCAGGTGATAGTTCTGCTGTCGGGCGGCATCGATGAGTTGCTGCATGAGCAGCGGCGCCAGTCCCTTGCCGCGATGCTTGTGGTGGATGTAGATCGAGTGTTCCACCGAGTATTTGTAGGCAGCGTGGGGCCGGAATTTTCCGTAGCTCGCGAATCCGAGCAGCACGCCGTCGTCGTTCACCGCGCCGATCACCGGAAAATCGCCGGCGCGTTTGACCTCGAACCATTCCGTCATGCTCTGCGCCGTGCGCGGCTTGTAGTCGTACAGCGCGGTCGTGTTGAGGATCGCGTCGTTGAAGATGTCGAGGATCGCGGCGCCGTGAGCATCGAGCGTGCAGGTGACGATCTTCAAGCGGTCTCCTGTTTTCCCGGCTTGACCAGGAAGTCGGTCAGCAGCAACCACACGACACCGGCCATGATCGCAACGTCCGCCACGTTGAATACGCCGGTGCGCAGCGTGCCAATGCCGAGATTCAGGAAGTCGACCACGTAGCCGCCGTAGGCGACGCGATCGATCAGGTTGCCCGCGCCGCCGGCAAGGATCAGCGACAGCGGCACGAGGTTGCGCGGATTCACGTTCTTCCACCACAGCAGATAGACCAGCAGGCCGAGCAGCACGATGCCGACGCCCGCGGACAGCAATGCCTGTCGCCAGCCGGGCGGCAACGAATCGCCGAGACTCAGGAAGGCGCCGTAGTTGTGGGCGAGTTGCAGGCGCACGGTATCGCCGAGGTAGGACCACGCGTCTTCGCGCGGCAGAGTCGCCTTGGCGATCGCCTTGGTGAGCTGATCCAGTCCGATGCAGACCAGCAGCACCGCAGCAATTTTCCAGAGTCTGTTTGCAGAGGACATCAGGTTTCCGGCGTGTCGGTATCGAGAGTGCCTTTCTCCAGCGCCACGCGCGCGGCGGTCGCCAGCGCTTCGTAGCGCTGCTTGAAATCGCGCAGTGCCTGCTCGTCCAGTTCCTCCAGGTCGAGCAGCGCGTTGTGCGCGCCCTTCGTGGCGCGAATCAGTTCGTCGAGCTTCACCTGCATCGCTTCGGTGTCGCGGTTCTGGGTGTTCTGGATCAGGAACACCATCAGGAACGTGACGATCGTCGTACCGGTGTTGATCACCAGCTGCCAGGTATCGCTGAACCCGAACAGTGGCCCGGTGACGGCCCAGATGACGACGATCAGCATCGCCAGCAGAAACGTGGCCGGCTTGCCGGTGAAGCGCGCAGCCTTCTTGGCCAGCGTGGAATAGAGGCTAACCGCGGGCATGATCCTCTCCTGCGATTCGAGCGGGTGATGACGAGGTCAGTTCTGCCGCAATGGCGGAAAGCGCATCGCCGAACGGGCCTTCGCACGTTCCGCTTCCAGTTCGCGGTCGCGCGGCTGCGCTGTCGTGACCAGCGACGAGATCAGCGTCTGCGCCGCCGCCGCGACCTCGTCGATCGCCCGATCGAACGCCGCTTCGTTGAGTTTCGAGGGGCGGGTGAATCCGCTCAGCTTTCTGACGAACTGCAGCGAGGCGGCGCGGATTTCATCCGGCGTCGCGGGCGGTTCGAAGTTGAACAGGGTCTTGATGTTGCGGCACATGACGACACTCCGGTGCGCAGGGACTGCGCCGAGGAGTGTAGGGGAAAGTGACGAAAGTCACGAAGGTGACGAGGAACGTCGCGAGGGTGACGCGGGTGGTTTTCTGACCTACGTGACTTCCGTCACTTCTGCCACTTTCGTGGCCCCTCTCAGAGCGGCATCAGGACCATGCTCGCCAGCGCGAGTACTGCGCCGATCACGCCGCCCGCCGCGACATCGCTCGGATAGTGCAATCCGAGGACGACGCGCGACATCGCCACCAGCGCGGCAAACGGAATGCACAGCAGGCCGAGTTCCGGATAGCTGGCCGTGATCAGGACCGTGAAACTCACGGCGTGCAGCGTGTGACCGGAAGGAAAGCTGTAGCGATCCAGCGCCTTCGTGCCCGGCACGATGCCGGCCAGCGAGATGTAGGGCCGTTCGCGCACCAGCCGCGACTTGAGGAACTTGTAGAGCGCGAGTCCGGTGAATCCGACGATCGCCATGCGCAGCACCGGCAGCAGCGCCGACTGGCCGTAGATGAACGGCAGCGACAGGACCAGCGTGTACCAGAGCACCCCGTCGCCCAGCCGGCTCACGGCGGCGAACAGTTCGCGGATGCGCCGCCGGCTGCAGCCGCGATTCAGCTTCAGGCACCAGCCGTATTCGATCGCATCGACGCGCCGGAACAATGCTGCGGTTCTTGCGGAGGCCATGTCGGTCACCTCGCTACAGTTACCGCACATCTTGGGGATGCCGTGCTGCATCCGGTTGACAGGCAGGTGACTGTTTCGTGACTTCGTTCCCTGTTCTTTGATTTTCCTGTGGGGACTCCCCTGTAGGGCCGGCTTCAGCCGGCCTTCTCTTGAGGAGTCAGGCTAAAGCCTGACCTACAGCAAGAAGGCATGGCCTAGAATGGCTGCGACCTACTGCCAGGCCCGACCATGCAGATCCTGCTGATCGAAGACCACAAGGACATTGCCGCCAACGTTGCCGAATACTTCGGTGCGCGCGGCGATGCGGTGGCGCATGCGACCGACGGGCGCATCGGGCTCGAACTCGCCATGAACGAGCAGTACGACGTCATCGTGCTGGATCTGATGCTGCCCGGCATGGACGGGCTGACCGTGTGTCGCAACCTGCGTTCGGCCGGCCATACGCGCGTGCCGATCCTCATGCTCACCGCCAAGGATCTGCTCGAGGACAAGGTCGAAGGCTTCGAGGCCGGCGCCGACGACTACCTGATCAAGCCGTTTTCCCTGATCGAACTCGACGCGCGGCTCAAGGCGCTGGTGCGTCGCGCCAGTCCGCCGGACACGCCGCGGGTATTGACGGTGGGCGATCTGAAATTCGATCTCAATACGCTCGAGGCCGAGCGCGCCGGCGAGCGCATCAAGCTCAATCCCACGACCCGGCGCATTCTCGCCGTGCTCATGCAGCATGCCGGCCGCGTCGTCACCCGCGCCGAACTCGAGCACGAACTGTGGGGCGATCGCGCGCCGGAGGGCGATTTCCTGCGCGCCCACATGCATGCGCTGCGCACCGCGATCGACAAGAACTTCTCCGTCAAACTGCTGCACACGATTCATGGCACGGGCTATCGACTTTCGCCGGATCCGCTTCGTCCGTGAGCTGAACGAGCGGCTCGCGCAGCTCAGCCTGCGCGGTCGCATCGCCGGCACGATGATCGCGCTCGTCGCCATCGCGGGCGTCGTGCTCGCGGCGTGGGCCGTGCTCGCCGACGAACGCCTGAAGCGCAACGTCACCTACGACCTGCTCTCCGAGGAACTCGCGCACTACGAACAGCGCATGCGCGTCGATCGCGGCGCGGAGCCGCTGCGTTCGGCGCGCCTGAGCATCTATCGCTCCAGCGACTTCGCCGAACTGCCGCGGCGGATCGCAACGTTGCGGCCGGGCGAGATGCATCGCGTGCGTTCCGAAGGGCGTGTGCTCGATGTGCTGGTGCGCGACGGCGATTTCGGGCGTCTGTACATCACGTACGACGTGACCACGCATGCGCGCCAGGAGCTGATCGCCATCCTCATCATCGCCCTCGGCGTCGTCGGCATCGTCGCGGTCGCGGGCTGGGCGGCGTTCGGCATTTCCGGCCGGCTGGTCAAGCCCATCAATGCGCTGGCCGACCGTCTCACCGCCATCGACCCGGGACAGCGGCACGTGCGCATGGGCGCAGAGTTCGCCGGCAACGAACTCGAGCCCATCGCGCGCTCCATCGACACGTACATGGAACGGCTCGACGGCTTCGTCGAACGCGAGCAGTCGTTCACGTCGACCGCGAGTCACGAGCTGCGCACGCCGCTCGCGGTGATTCGCGGCGCCGTCGAACTGCTCGAGGCACAGATGGCGGATCGTCCCGCCGCGGCGAATGCGCTGGGTCGCATCCAGCGCGCGGTGCGCGAGATGACCGAATTCACCGACGCACTGCTGACCCTGTCGCGCGAGGAACGCATCGCGCGCGATGGCGACGCCGGCTGCGAAATCCAGCAACTGCTGACGCGCGTCGTCGAAGACCTGCGCAGCGTGACGCCGGACAAGAAGATCCGCGTCGACATCGACCGGCGCGAAGCCGTGCGCGTCGCCGCGCCCGAGAGCATGGTGGCCATGCTGATCGGCAATATCGTGCGCAATGCCCTGCAGCACGGCACCGCGGACGACGTGCTCTGCCGCCTGAGCGGCCGCGAACTCAGCGTCTCGAATGCCGGTTCCCTGCCGTCCGCCGACCTCTCGCAACCCGCACGCCGTTTCACCACCCATCCCGGCGGCCATGGCATGGGCCTCTATCTGGTGCGGCGCATCTGCGAGCGATATCGCTGGGAAATGAAGCTGGAAAACACGGTGGACGGGGTGCGGGCGAGGGTGGGGTTCTGAACCAAGGCTACGGGCGACAGGCGACAGGCAACAGGCAACAGGCAACAAGTCAGATGCGGACTCTGACAGTCGCCTGCAGCCTGTCGCCGGTAGCCTTCTGCTATCATTCCGCGCCTCCAAATCCCCCGCGATTCAGCCTTTCCCCCAAGATCCATCGGAGTTCCGTCGATGTCGACAGCGGTCAAGCTCAACGTGCCCGCCCAGGGCCAGAAGATCACCATCCAGAACGGCAAACTCAGCGTTCCCGATCAGCCGATCGTCCCATTCATCGAAGGCGACGGCACCGGTCCGGACATCTGGCGCGCGTCGGTTCGCGTGCTCGATGCGGCCGTGGCCAAGGCGTACGGCGGCAAGCGCAAGATCCAGTGGATGGAGGTCTATGCGGGCCAGAAGTCCAACGATCTCTTCAACACCTGGCTGCCGGATGAAACCGTGCAGGCCTGCCGCGACTACCTCGTCTCCATCAAGGGTCCGCTGACCACGCCGATCGGCGGCGGCATCCGTTCGCTGAACGTCGCGCTGCGCCAGATGCTCGATCTCTACGTCTGCCTGCGCCCGGTGCGCTGGTTCAAGGGTGTGCCTTCGCCGGTGAAGTCGCCGGACAAGGTCGACATGGTGATCTTCCGCGAGAACACCGAAGACATTTACGCCGGCATCGAATTCGAAGCCGGCACGCCGGACAACCAGAAGTTCCTCGAAGCCTTCAAGGCCGCGTTCCCGAAGCAGTACGCCAAGATCCGCTTCCCGAACAGCTCGGGCATCGGCATCAAGGCCGTCTCGCAGGAAGGCACCGAGCGCCTGTTCCGCGCAACCGTCGAGTACGCGCTGATCAACAAGCGCAAGAGCGTGACGATCGTGCACAAGGGCAACATCATGAAGTTCACGGAAGGCGCCTTCCGTAACTGGGCCTACGCGCTGGCCGAGAAGGAATTCGCGGACCAGGTCTACACCTGGGATCAGTGGGAACGCACCAAGGCAGAGAAGGGCGAGAAGGCCGCGAACGAAGAACAGGATGCGGCGAAGAAGGCCGGCAAGGTCATCATCAAGGATGCGATTGCCGACATCACGCTGCAGCAGGTGCTGACGCGTCCCGAAGAGTTCGATGTCATTGCGACCATGAACCTCAACGGCGACTACCTGTCGGACGCACTGGCCGCGCAGGTCGGCGGCATCGGCATCGCGCCGGGCGGCAACATCAACTACGTCACGGGTCATGCCGTGTTCGAAGCCACTCACGGCACCGCGCCGAAGTACGCCAACCTCGACAAGGTGAACCCGGGTTCGGTGATCCTGTCGGGCGAAATGATGCTGCGCTACATGGGCTGGACCGAAGCGGCCGACGCCATCATCAGCTCCATGGACAAGACCATCGGCCAGAAGACGGTCACTTACGACTTCGCCCGCCTGATGGAGGGTGCGAAGGAAGTGAAGTGCTCGGAGTTTGCGGACGCGATGATCCGCAACCTGTGACGCAGGTCGGATGACGGACCGGAAATCGGGGCGCGCAAGCGCCCCGATTTTTTTCTGCCTCTGCCTCTGCCTCTGCCTGTGGGGCCGGCTTCAGCCGGCCTCTGAGAAGTCAGGCTGAAGCCTGACCTACAGACAGAGGCCGGCCCCACAGGCAGAAGCATCGTTCGACGATACGAACTGCGGTTGATAGTCTTCCCCCATGTTCCATCGCCTGCTGCTCCTTCTCGTCCTCGCATTCGCCACGACTCACGTGCTGGCGAGCGATGGCTTTCCGCGTCCCGCCGAACTCGAACGCGACATCGCGTTCTGGCGGCGCATCTACACCGAGGTCGGCACCGACGGCGGACTCATCCACGATCCGGTCCGCCTCGACGTCGTCTACGAAAAGATCCGGCTGCCTGCCGACCTGTCGCCGAAGGAACGCTCGAACCGCATCGACGACATCAAGCGCAAGTACAGCCGCATTCTCGACCGTCTCGCCGCCGGCGCCACCGACCTGAGCGCGGAAGAGCAGCGCGTCCATGACCTGTGGCCGAAAGGCACGCGGCGCAGCCGCTTCGAGCAGGCTTCCGAGGAAGTGCGTTTCCAGCTCGGGCAGGCCGACCGCTTCCTCGAAGGCGTGATCCGCTCCGGTGCCTACAAACCCCACATCGAAAAGACCTTCGCGAAGATGGGTCTGCCGACGGAGCTGGCGGCGCTGCCGCACGTCGAATCGTCCTTCAACACGTATGCCTATTCGAAGGTGGGCGCCGCGGGCATGTGGCAGTTCATGCGCGCCACGGGCCGGCGCTTCATGCGCATCGACAGCGTCGTGGATGAGCGCCTCGATCCCTACGTCGCGACCGAAGCCGCAGGAAAATTCCTGGAACAGAACTACATCGTGCTCGACAGCTGGCCGCTGGCCCTGACCGCCTACAACCACGGCACGGCGGGCATGCGTCGCGCCAAGGAACAGATGGGCACGAGCGACATCACCACGATCGTACGCAACTACAGCAGCCGCTCGTTCGGCTTCGCCTCGCGTAATTTCTATGTCGCCTTCCTCGCGGCGCTCGAGATCGATGCCGATCCGGCCAGGTTCTTCGGTCCGATCAAGCTCGATCCGGTCGACAACAGCCAGACCCTGTCGCTCGCGAACTACGTGCCCGCGACGCAACTCGCCGCGGCGCTGCAGGTCGATCGCGACCTGCTGCGCAAGCTGAATCCTTCGCTGCTGCCGTCGGTGTGGAACGGTTCGCGCCACGTGCCGCGCGGTTTCGATTTCCGTATCCCGGCGAGCGTCGACATGAATGCCGTCGTCGCGCGCCTGTCGAATGCGGCGAGCTTCGACGCGCAGGTGGCCGACACGCATCACAAGGTGGGCAAGGGCGAGACGCTCTCGGTCATCGCGAGCCGCTATGGCGTCAGCATGAACCAGCTCGCGGAGATGAACGGCCTGCGCCGTCCGTACCAGATCCGGATCGGTCAGGTCCTGACCCTGCCCGTGAAGCCCGGCGCCGCGCCGCCCACCGCCGCGGTCGCTCAGGCGGAGAAGGAGCCGCCGAAGCGCGAGGCAGTGCCGACCGGCGTGGTCGGCAGCGAAAAGTACGTGGTGAAGCGCGGCGATACGTTGTCGCGCATCGCCTCCCGGCATGGCCTGACCGAGCAGGCGCTCATGGACATGAACGACATCCGCAATCGCAACTTCGTCTATGAGGGCCAGGTGCTCGCGCTGGTCGCGTCGGCGCGTGTCGCGCCGCCGGTGGAAGCCAGCGTGCCGGTCGATACCGTCACGCCCGCGCCGACGGCCGAAGTCGCGGCGGTCGCCGAAGCGGTCGAACCTGCCTCGGAGAAGGAAGCGGAAGAAATCGGGCCCACCTTGCTGCCCGGCGCCCAGGCGGCCTCATCGGCCGATCCCGCCGATTACTCGGTTCATGACGGCAACACCATTCGCGTGCAGGCCGCCGAGACCATCGGCCACTACGCCGAGTGGCTCGAAGTCCGCGGCAGCCAGGTGCGCAAGCTCAATCGCATGACGGCGGCGACGCCGGTCGTCATCGGCCGCAAGCTGAAAATGGATTTCTCGAAAGTCACGCCCGACCAGTTCGAGGCGCGCCGCACCGCGTATCACCGCCAGCTGCAGGAAGCCTTCTTCACCGAATTCCGCATCAGCGGCGACGTCAGTCACACCGTGAAGAGCGGCGAATCGATCTGGGTGCTGGCCCAGCAGCGCTACAACATTCCGATCTGGCTGCTGCGTCAGTACAACCCCGACGTTGACCTCGGCGCGGTGCGCCCGGGAACCAAACTCGTCATCCCGACGGTCGCGCCGGTGAACGGCGGTGCTGCGGGCGGGTCGGATTAGAAGAATGTTTCACACGGAGATCACGGAGACCACGGAGCAGAGATCAAGAAGGAAGAATTTCCACGGGGGAGGAATGGGAACACGGGGAACACGGGGAAAGAAAATTTCTGTTCCGAGACCCCGTGCTCCCCGTGTTCCCTTTCTTCCCCCCGTGGAAACTCCTCTTCTTCTTTGCCTTGACCTCCGTGTCCTCCGTGCTCTCCGTGTGAAATCCGATCTCCGAGGAATGGCAAGGTGCGGACAGTAGTAATGGTGGCGGCACTGCTCGGTCTCGCCGGCTGCATGACCCAGCAGGCCTACGACGGCCCGAAGCTCGCGCGCGACGAGGTCGCCCACATCAGCGGCGACCTGCGCTTCACCGCGGGCGCGCCGGTGTCGGCGCTGCTGCGCCAGGTCGACGGGCGCGCGCTGAGTGTTTCCCAGAGCGGCGTCGACGTGGATCCCGGCAGCCATCAGTTGCTGGTGGACTGCATCGTTCGCGAAACCGGCTCGACCAGCCGCTTCTCGCTCGATGTCGATGTCTCCGCCGGACGACGCTACCGGCTCGTACCCGAGACCGGATCGGCGCGCGAGGGCTGCGTTGCGGTGCATCTTGAGGCGCAGGATTAGCTGCCGGTCTGGCTGCAGGTCAGGCTGTAGGTCAGGCTTTAGCCTGACGCCTCAATGAGAGAAGGCCGGCTAAAGCCGGCCCCACAGCAAGAGCAATCTTGCAGCCCGGTGATGCCGGTCACGGCTTTTCGTGAATTCCCTCGCAAGATGGCGACTTGCCCGGCGGCTTGCCGCGGGTGGGTGAACATAAGCGAGCTATACTCGCGAGCCATCGAAATGTTGCGAACCGGGCTGAACCGAATGCCGTCGATCGATCGGGTGTTTTCTTCGAGTCTGCTGTGTCTGCTGACACTGCTCGCTTTCAGCGTTCGCGCCGACGGTCCGCTGTCGTCGTCGGCCATCGCGGGCTCCAGCGTCGAATCCGGTCTGCCGCTGGCGGACTACGTCGTCGTCAACAAGTCGAAGCGCACGCTGCAGCTGCTGCGCAACGACAAGGTGCTGCGTACCTACAAGATCGCGCTCGGACTGCGTCCGGAAGGGCACAAGCAGTTCGAAGGTGATTTCCGCACGCCCGAGGGCAAGTACCTGCTGACACGCCGCAATCCCAACAGCGAGTATTTCCTGTCGATCCAGGTGTCCTATCCGAACGATCAGGACGTCGCACGCGCGCGCCGTCAGGGCCAGCGTCCCGGCGGCGCCATCATGATTCACGGCCAGCCGAACACGCCGCGCAAGCCGCGCGATTACTACGCCAACGTCGACTGGACCGAGGGCTGCATCGCCGTCTCCAATTCGGACATGGTGGAAATCTGGCTGATGACGCCGCCGGACACGCCCATCGAGATCCAGCCGTGACGGCAGCAGGCGATCAGGGCGCCACCATTTCGCTCTCGCATGCCGAGGCCGAATCGCTGGTCGATGCGCGCGTCTCGCCGACCGGCAGCCTGGAGAATCTGTCGCAGCGCGAAGTCGCGCAGCTGCTGAGTGCGGGGCACGGCGGCGTCTACCAGCTGTTCCGGCGCTGCGCACTCGCGGTGCTTTCGTCCGGCCTGCACACCGACGACATCCGCGACATTTTCGACCGCTACGAGGATTTCGACATCCGCCTCGGCCGGCAGGCCTGGGGCATCAAGCTCGAAGTGAAGAACGCGCCGTCGAGCGCCTTCGTCGACGGCCAGATGATCCGCGGCATCAAGGAACACCTGTTCGCCGCACTGCGCGATCTGGTCTACATCCACGACGCCATCCTCGGCAACAACCGCTTCGACCTGAACGATCCGGTGTCGATCACCAACGCGGTCTATCACATCCTGCGCAACGCGCGCGTGCTCGACTACAAGGGACGTCCCGACCTCGTCGTGTGCTGGGGCGGGCATTCCATCGGTTCGCACGAATACGACTACACCAAGAAGGTCGGCTACGAACTGGGCCTGCGCGCGCTGAGCGTGTGCACGGGTTGCGGCCCGGGCGCGATGAAGGGCCCGATGAAGGGCGCCACCATCGGCCATGCCAAGCAGCGCATCCGCGACGGTCGCTACATCGGTCTCACCGAGCCCGGCATCATCGCCGCCGAGCCGCCGAATCCGATCGTGAACCAGCTCGTGATCATGCCGGACATCGAGAAGCGTCTCGAAGCCTTCGTCCGCATCGCGCACGCCATCATCGTCTTCCCGGGCGGCGCCGGCACGGCGGAGGAGATCCTCTACCTGCTCGGCCTCCTGCTCGATCCGGCCAATGCCGATCAGCCGCTGCCCGTGATCTTCACCGGGCCGGCCGAGTCCGCAGCGTACTTCGCGCAGATCGACCGCTTCATCGGCGCGACGCTCGGCCCTGCCGCGCAGAAGCGCTACAAGATCGTCACCGGCGATCCTGCCCAGGCCGCCCGCGAAGTGGCGCGCGGCGTCGACGCGGTGCGCGAGTTCCGCCGCTCGCATCGCGACGCCTACAACTACAACTGGCTGCTCAGCATCCAGCCCGATTTTCAGCGGCCCTTCGAACCGACCCACGAGGCGATGGCGAAGCTCGAACTGCGTCGCGACCTGCCGCCGCACGTGCTGGCGGCCAACCTGCGTCGCGCCTTTTCCGGCATCGTCGCGGGCAACGTGAAGGAGCAGGGTGTGCAGGCCATCGAGGCGCACGGCCCGTTCGAACTGCACGGCGACAGGGAGGTCATGACGTTGCTGGACGAACTGCTGGCCGCGTTCGTCGCGCAGAAACGCATGAAAATCGCCGGCGAATACCGGCCCTGTTACCGGCTGGTCGCATGAGTCATCTGAAAACGACGTACCGATTCGCCCTGCCGGATTCCCGCGAACGCGTCTTCGATCTCAAGCTCGATCGCGACACGGCGCAGCTGCCGCCGTCCACCGATCCGAATCCGCCCGCCTGGACGGAGCTGCCGTTTCACCAGTGTGCGGGCTGTCCGCTCGACAAGGAAAAGACGACGCATTGCCCCGCCGCCGTGCACCTGGCGAGCGTCATCGATGGCTTCTCCGATCTGGTGTCGTACGACACGGTGCGCGTCACGGTGGAAAGCGAAGAGCGCGCCGTGGTCGCCACGCTCTCGGCACAGCAGGCGCTGGCCTCGCTGATGGGACTCATCATGGCCTCCAGCGGCTGCCCGCGCACGGCCAACTTCCGGCCGATGGCTCGCTTCCATCTGCCATTTTCCAACGAATCCGAAACCGCCTATCGCGTCGCCGCGATGTATCTCGTCGCCCAGCATTTCAAGGCGCGCGCTGGCGGCACGGCCGACCTCTCGCTCGACAACCTCGACAGCGTGTATCACGGCATGCACGCCGTGAACCGCGGCATGGCGCAGCGCCTGCGCGCGGCGAGCCGGCAGGACGCCATCGTCAACGCCATCGTGCTGCTCGATGTCTACAGCAGCCTCGTGCCCTCGGCGATTCACGAGATCCTCGACGAGATCAAACCCGCCTTTGCGGCGTTGCTTGCCGAGCCTTCCTGAAGAGAGAAGAAGAATTTCCACGGGGAGGAAGGGGGACACGGGGGACACGGGGCGGAACAGAAAAATCTCTTCTTGTCCCCGTGCTCCCCGTGTCCCCCGTGGAAATGCTTCTTCTCTCTTCGCTCAATAACGAATAATCGCCGGTTAAATGGTGCGTGCGATCCGCGCGTTCTCTGAGAGAACTGTCGCAGTCTCGCGCCATGCGCAGGGTCGCTGTGATCCAGTTCCTCACGTGCGCTGCAGTGGACTCATTAACGTGCCTTCCCAACAGGAGGCACGATATGTCAGAGCACAACAGCGATGAGCTGTCAGCGACCGGAAGGCATCGGGCCTGGGTCGGCGAGGCGGGCAGTGCGGCGGTTCGTGTCGGCAATCCAGGCCGCGACACGCAGCGCGCCTGGCTGCAGCGCTCGCAGCCGAGCAACTCGCGTCATGCCGCCATCACGCGTTCGCTGAACAGCTGGAGCAACTACAAGAGCTGGAGCGACAAGGTTCGCCACGGCTGGGACAAGGACAAGAAGTAGAGATTGGGACTCTTGTTCTTTCTCTCTTGCTGTGGGGCCGGCTTTAGCCGGCCTTCTGAGGAGTCAGGCTGAAGCCTGACCTACAGGGAGAAGATCATTCCGGAAGGGAAGCCGCCGCCGGCGTCGTCGCGCCGGGCACGGCATCGGGCGTCGGTGCGATCGCACTGGCCCGCAATACCGACGTCATCGCCGGTACGCCCGCCTGCAACGTCAGCGGCGTACGCTGCGCCAGCCAGCCCAGCAGCGGCAGCCACTGATCCAGATCCTCGCGCACCAGGTACGGTTTCATTTCGAACAGGCCCGTGCCGGATTCGGCGGCGCGGATGTAGTTCTGCGAATCGCGCAGCGTGGTCACGACCGGAATCTGCAGCGTCTCCAGAAACCGCATCAGCGATTTGTACATCAGCGTATTTTTCTTGACGCGATTGGCGATGACGGCGATGCGCTGTTCCTCGCGCTTCACCTTGGCGATCAGCAGCAGATCGGAAATGCATTTCGCGGCGGCGTGGATGTCGATGTCCGACGGTAGCACCGGCACCAGGATCGCGGTGGCGTTGCGCGTGATGTCCGGAAGGTTCTGCGGCTCGAGCGCCGCGGGCGTGTCGACGACGAGCCGTTCGGTGTCGAGCGGCAACCGCGTCGCGAAACTGCGCGTGACGCGCGAATTGCGTTCGTAGCCCGCGATGCCGTGGATGGCCTGCAGTCCCTTGGCGCGCTTGCTCAGCCAGCGCGTGCTCGATCCCTGCGCGTCGAGATCCATCAGGGTCGGCCGTAGGCCGGAAACAGCAAAATAGCTCGCCAGATTGGTCGCGATCGTGGTTTTGCCGGAACCACCTTTCGGATTCAATACGACGATTTTTTGCATTCGAAACTGCTTGCCGCAGGCCGGCGTTCAACCCTCAGCCTACGGGACAGGGTAATCCAGGTTCAAGGTCGACTTTGTGACGACGGTCACTCGCCTGCCCGTTGGTCGTAGCGGGCGGCTGTGAGTCCGCTCACACCGACCCCGCAACCGGCCGCGTACAGTCGTTGCCGACCACCGAGGCATCCGCATGGAATTTCTACTGCTCTGGATCGACGAACTCGACGACGCGCTTGGCGCGCTGCGTCATCTGGCGCCAAAGATCGCCGGCTTCTGCCTCGCACTCGCGTTGTTCGCGCTGACGGGTATCGCGCTCGTGTTCGCACCGCATACCACGCTCGCCATTCTCGGCGCGGTGTTGTCGGCGTCGCTGGTCGAATTCGCCCGGCAGCGCCGGCGTTCTCTGCAGAAGAGCTGAGAAGGTTTCACACGGAGTTCACGGAGCACACGGAGATCGAAGAAAAATAGCCGCAAAAAGCGCAAAAGGCGCAAAACAAGAATGCTCTTTTCCCACCTTGCGCTTTTTGCGCCTTTTGCGGCCATTCTCTGTCTCTTCTGCCTCCGTGTTCTCCGTGAACTCCGTGTGAAATATTCTTAGGCTCCGAGCCGTTCGAGTCCGCGGACCAGCCGGTAAAGCGATTCCTGCACCGGCATCGCAAGTCCATGACGCGCGGCGACGCGCAACGCTTCTCCCACCGTATCTTCGATCTCAAGCGGCCGGCCCGAACTGAAATCCTGCAGCGCGGACATGCGATGGTCGGGCGCCTTCGTGCGGAACGATTCGCCGGCGCGCAGTACGACCTCTATCGCTTCCTGTTCGCTGCCGCGGCACATCGATGCCACGGGCAGCATCGCCTGGTCGTTGAGCGCGATGCCTTCGGCGCGGGCGAGGACGCCCATTTCGCGAACCGTGCGCGCCAGCAGGATGGCGATGTCGGGATCCACCAGGTATTTCCAGGTCACGGCGCGGGTCGCGACGGCCAGCGTCATGAAGCCGGTCCAGGCGACGAACTTCGACCATTCGCGGCCGAGCATGTCGTCCACGGCGGTGGAGCGGACGCCCGCGCGGTCGATGGTCGAGGCGATCGATTGAGCCCGCTCGCTCAGGTGGCCGTCCAGTTCGCCGACCAGCAAATTGATGTTGCGAGTGAACAGCACTTCGCCCGACGGCAGCAGTTCGCCGCTGGTGTCGGCGAGCGAGCCGAGCACGTGTTCGCGTCCGAACGCGGCGATCAGGTGATCGTTCTTGAAGACGCCGTTCTGGATCGAGAAGGTGGCATCGATCTGTGCTGCGCGCAGCGGCTGCAATGCTTCGGCCGTGCCCATGGTTTTCATGGCGACGATCAGGGTGCCGATCTGCCTGAGCTGCGAAGCATCGGTCAGCACGGGCACATCGATGTCGAATTCGGCCAGTCCGCGGATCCGCAGGCCGCTGGAGCGAAGTTGCTGCGCGCGACGCTCGCGCACCAGCATGACGACCGAGTGACCGGCGCGCGCGAGGTGTGCACCGAGGATGGAACCGATGGCGCCGGCGCCGAGGATGGCGAAGTCGGGAGCGGTGTTCATGACGGGCAGGATAACGCTTCAACGAATCACATGAGGTTCGCATGAGCGTCCCTTCCTCCGCGTAGCGGGGGGAAGGACAGGATGGGGGTTCTGTAGGTCAGGCTTTAGCCTGACTTCTGAAAAGAGGCCGGCTGAAGCCGGCCCCACAGTAAGAGGCTCCCACCGCCGGACGAAATGTCGGCTCGCCCACGACTCCTCCGTCCTAGAGGAAACATCCTCGGAGGACCCGACATGTGCCCAGCCTGTCTCGCCGCCGCCGCGTGGGCGGTTGCCGGTACGACGTCTGCCGGCGGTCTGACGGTATTCGTCGCGCGGAAATTACGCAGGCGCGAGCAACAGCGTCCAGCGCCGCCTGCTCTGCCCGTTGCAGAAGAATCGCGTACACAGCGCGAACGTCCACAGTAATGGCGCGCCCGCCCGGGCTGTTCGGAACATGCGGCATACTCCAGCCCCGATCAGCCAGCGAGGGTTTTCCATGCAGTACGCGATCTTCTGCTACAACCAGGAGGCCGAGGTCGGCCGCTGGACCCAGGAACAGGACGACGAAGTGATGGCCCGGCACCAGAAGGTGATCCAGGATCTCGCGGCGCGCGGCAAGATGGGTCCCGTCGCGCGGCTGCAGCCCACGACGACGGCGACGACTGTCCGCTCGGGCAACATCAAGGCGACCTTCGACGGTCCGTTCGCCGAAACGAAGGAGCAACTGCTCGGCTTCTACATCGTCGACTGCGACAGCGCCGAGGAAGCCGCGGAGATCGCGCGTCAATTTGTCGAGGCGCCGGGCTGCATGGAGATCCGTCCGGTGCGCAATTTCTTCCCCGGCCCTTCGGCATGAGCGATCCCGGCTGGATCGACACCGCGCTCACCAATGCACGCCCGCAGGCGATTGCGGCGCTGCTGCGGTATTTCCGCGATCTCGATACGGCCGAGGAAGCCTTCCAGGAAGCCTGCCTGCGGGCGCTGAAGCGCTGGCCGGTGAACGGCGCGCCGAACGATCCGGTGGCCTGGCTCATCCTGGTCGCGCGCAACGTCGCGCTCGATGAAGTCCGTCGCAACAGCCGCCTGCAGGAACTGCCGCCGGACGACGTGATCTCCGACACGGACGACACCGAAACGCCGCTCGCCGAGAAGCTCGACAATTCCCGGTATCGCGACGATGTGCTGCGGCTGCTGTTCATCTGCTGCCATCCGGAGCTGCCGCCGACCCAGCAGATTCCGCTGGCGCTGCGCATCGTCTGCGGTTTGTCCGTACGCGAGATCGCACGCGCCTTCCTGGTCACCGAGTCGGCGATGGAACAGCGCATCACGCGCGCCAAGCGCCGCGTCGGCGTGGCCGACGTGCCGTTCGAAACGCCCGGCGCCGAGCAGCGGTCGGAGCGACTCGCGACCGTGGCGGCGATGGTCTATCTGCTTTTCAACGAAGGCTATGCGGCCAGCGGCGGCGATGTACATCTGCGCGCGCCATTGTGCGAAGAGGCGATCCGTCTCGCGCGCCTGTTGCTGCAGCTGTTTCCGGGCGAGAGCGAGATCATGGGCCTGGCTGCGCTGCTGCTGTTGCAGCACGCCCGCGCGCCGGCGCGGCTCGACACGGCGGGCGAGATCGTGCTGCTCGAAGCCCAGGATCGGCGCCTGTGGAATCGCGACATGATTCGCGAAGGCCTCGCGCTGGTCGAGGCGGCGCTGCGCATGCGCAGGGTCGGTCCCTATCAGCTGCAGGCCGCGATCGCGGCCGTGCACACCCAGGCGGACAAGTTCGACGACACCGACTGGAGCGAGATCGACCAGCTCTATGCCGTGCTTGAAACAGTGCAGCCTTCGCCGGTGGTCACGCTCAATCGCGCCGTGGCGGTCTCGAAAGTCAGCGGTCCGGCTGCCGCGCTCGCCATGATCGAGCCGCTGGCCGAGGCACTTGCCGGTTATTTTCATTTCCACGGTGCCCGCGGCGCCCTGTTGCTGCAGCTCGATCGCCGCGACGACGCACGCCTCGCCTTCGACCGCGCCCTGTCCCTCGCCAACACGGCCGCCGAAGCCAGCCACATCCGCAAGCACCTCGACCAGCTCATCGACAGCGGCGAACCCGAAGAGCAGCGTGCCCTGCGTCGCGTGCATCCGCATCGAAGCTGAGATCCCTCTTTCTGTGGGGCCGGCTTCAGCCGGCCTTTGCACTTGAAGAGGCCGGCTGAAGCCGGCCCCACAGAGAGTTTCCTTGATCGTCACTCCGTGTGAAATCTCCGGCCGTGTCGACTTCGCGCGACGCCATCCGTCCTCGGGATGTGCGTCATCGTGAGGACCGAGCCATGAATCACCCCGTCGTCAGCGAAGCCGAGTGGCTTGCCGCGCGCAGGCGGCATCTGTTGCGGGAGAACGATCTGCGGCGGCAGCTCGACGATCTGCGGCGACAGCGGCGGGAATTGCCGTGGATGGCAGTGATCAAGGCATATTCGTTCTTCGGCGCGCAAGGCAGGCAGACGCTGGTGGATCTGTTCGGCAACTGCAGCCAGCTCGTGGTGCAGCACTTCATGTTTGCGCCGGAGTGGGAAGAAGGCTGCGTCGGCTGTTCGTTCCAGGCGGATCATGTCGATGCCGCCTTCGTCCATCTGCAGCATCACGATGTCGCCTTCGCGGCCGTTGCACGCGCGCCGTGGCCGAAGCTGGATGCCTTTCGGCGCCGCATGGGCTGGAAGTTTCACTGGGTCTCGTCCTACGGCAGCGATTTCAACCGGGATTTCAGCGTGTCGTTCCAGCCGCAGGAGCTGACTGACGGACCGGTGTTCTACAACTTCGAGGATCAGTATCTGGCGAGCGAGGAGATGCCCGGCATCAGCGTATTCCTGCGCGACAGCGACGGCGTCATCTATCGCACTTACTCTGCCTACGGTCGCGGCACCGAACTGCTGGTCGGCGCCTACAGCTATCTCGATCTGACGCCGAAGGGACGCAACGAGACAGGCCCCGCTTTCGATCTCACCGATTGGGTGCGGCTCCACGATCGCTATGAACTGCCCGTGGCGCCTGTCTGCTGCTATCGGCGATAGCGGCTTCTCATTTCGGACTCCTGGGCGCCGCTCGCTTGCGTTGCCTGCGCTTCGCCTTCAGTTCGGTGACGCGGGCGCGACGCGATAGCCGCTGTTCCTCGAGACGGTCGCGTCGCGCGAGCTGGAAGGCCACGCGTTGTGCCTGCCGATCCAGCCGGGCCGCTTCACGTTCCTTCTCTGCGGCCTTGCGATCGAGCATCCGGGCGATCTTCAGCGCGGCCCGGGCGATCTCCCGTTCCTCGCGCGCAGCCCGCAACTTCGCGCGCGCCACGGCCTTCGCGCGTGCCGCTTCGAGCCGGGCGGCGATCTTCTCCCGTGCGATCCGCACCGATGCGGGGACGAGGATTTCCCGCTTGCCGGCAGGTTCGCGCGGCTGCTGTGGCTGGTTGAAGGATCGCGGTTTCACGATGCGATTCTAGTTGCAGCGGCTGACGAGAGCGGCTCCAGGCGCGCTTTTCTGTGGGGCCGGCTTCAGCCGGCCAGACCGGTCTGACAGGGAAATCCGCGGGGTCAGTGCCTGCGCCCGGCCGATCCGGCTGCACGAATGCGGCAGGCGTCACGATTCCGGGGTCCCGGCCTGCTATAGACTTTCGCGCATTGAACAGAAGGGGTGGATCTTGGTCAGGACCGACGAAGTAATCCGGATGGCGATGGCCCTGCCGGAAACCAACGAGCACGATCACTGGGGTCATCGCGGCTTTCGCGTGGGCGAGCACACGTTCGCCGTCCTGTGGCCCGTGGAATCGATCGCCATCCTCAAGCTGTCCTCCGACGACCAGCATCAGCTGCTGTCGATGGACCCGTACACGTTCACCGTCGACCAGTGGGCCGAGCAGGGATGGACCAAGGTGCTCCTCAAGGGCATCACGAGCGGCGACTTCGCCGATCAGCTGGAGCGCGCCTGGCGTCTCGTGGCCCCGAAGAGTGCGCTCAAAGCACTGGACGCGAAACGCGGCTGAGCCGGATCCCGACAGGGATCTGTTGCAATGCATGATCGTCGGCGGAGTGGCCGGGCACCATTCCTCCGCTAGAATGCCGCCATCGAGCACGCCAGGCCGGTAAGCGACCGGCAAAGGTCTGTCCGCTTCAACGGGCATCACGCTCGGGAGAAGCAGTGACCACCGCATTCCTGCATCGACGGCAATTCATCCAGGGCCTCATGGCGGCGTCGTTGCCGGCGGGCCTCATGTCCTGCGCCGAACGCAACCCGAATTCACTCGTCGTCGGCGGCCTGCCCGTCACCTGCAACCTCACGTTGCCCGTGGCCTGCGTCGCCAAGGCGGCCAGCAATGCCAAGTCAGCGCCGGACGCGCCGCGCTATGACTTCGTCTACAGCAAGTACAGCGGCTGGCCGGAGATCAAGGAATCGCTGATGGCGGGCCGCATCCAGGCGGCCTACATGCTCGCGCCGCTGGTCATGGATCTCGCCGACAAGGGCATTCCCGTGAAGATCGTGTCGCTCGGCCATCGCTCGGGCGCGGTGATCATGGTACGCACGGACTCCACGATTCAGAGCTTCAAGCAGCTCACCGGCAAGCGCATCGCCATTCCGAGCCGGTTTGCCGTGGATCTCCTCTTCCTGCGCAAGATGCTGGCCGAAGAGAACATGACGGTCGACCAGCTGCAGATCGTCGAGATGCCGCCGCCCGACATGCCGGCGGCGTTGTATGCGAATGCAGTCGATGCCTATTGCACGGGCGAGCCGTTCGGCGCGGCTGCGCAAAGCGCGGGTTATGCACGACCGCTGCGCATGACGCGCGATGAATGGCCGAAGTACATCTGCTGCGTGCTCACGGTGCGCGAGGAACTGATCGCGGAGAACCGGCCGATGGTCCAGGACCTGGTCAATCAGATCCTCGGCGCCGGGGTATGGCTCGATCAGAAACAGGATCATCGCAACAAGGCGGTCGAAATCGCCGCGGGCCGCGATTACTTCAATCAGGACCCGAACATCATCCGCTTCGTCATGGAGAATCCCACCGATCGCGTGACGTACGGCGACCTGCGAATGATCCGCTCGGAGTTTGAGGAGCTGATGCAGCTGTCGATCGAGGCAGGAACGATCAAGCATCCCATCGCCTACGAAAAATACATGGACGAGAGTTTCGCGCGCGTGGCGCAGGCCGCGACGATCCATCTCTGATCGGGCGCTTCGTCCATAACTCCACGCCGGTCTGCCGATAGCGAGAATCAATGGGCTGCCGATTGCCGCTGGCGGACGGCGCGCTCTATAAGCACGCTGGGGAAATGTAGACGCATCATGACGAGCCGGCCCACTACGACACGAAGAAATTTCCAGCACCCCAAGGGCAGGCGGGCGGTCCTGGGACTGTTGTGCGCGATCGGGCTGGCGACGCTCTCGGCTTCCGCGGGGGCGGCGGCCCCGGCGCTCAAGGCAGGCGTGTTCGATCCGCCGCGGGTGGCACCGGACTTCTCGCTGCAAGGCTCGGGCGGTGCGCCGCTGAAGCTCAGCGACTATCGCGGCCGGGTCGTCCTGCTGGGATTCGGCTTCACGTCCTGTCCCGATGTCTGTCCCACGACGCTGTCGGTGCTGGCGGCGGCGCGCAAGAAACTCGGCGCGGCGGCTTCTGACGCACAGGTCATCTACCTGACCGTCGATCCGGAACGCGATACCGCCGCGCGCATGAAGCAGTACCTCGGCACCTTCGATCCGACGTTCGTGGGCGGCACCGGTACGGTCGATCAGATGGCAGCCGTGCGCAAGGACTACGGCATCCAGGCAGAGAAGAAGGTGTTCGGCAACAACTACATGGTCGCGCATTCGTCCTACGTGTACCTGATCGACCGCAAGGGCGCGCTGCGTGCGCTCATGCCCTACGGGCACACGCCGGATGATTACGTGCACGACCTCCGGGTCCTGCTGAGCGAATGAAGTCTCGTGCCGGTGCAGCGATCGGCGGAGCGTTCGCAGTCGGGCTACTGGCGATTCTGGGCTGGGCGGGGTTCGCTCCGATCGACAAACCTGCGTCGCGCGAGGAAGTGTTCGAGATTCCGCAGGGAACGTGGGCGCGGCGCATGGCCGGCGATCTGGTGGACATCCTGCCGAACGAGATCCGGTTGACGCTCGGTGTGAACGACGTGCTGCTGCTCAGGAATCTCGACGATGTGCCGCAGACGTTTGGCCCGGCACTGATGATGCCGGGACAGAGTTTCCGGCTGCCGTTCGAAGTGGCTTCGGAGTACCAGTTCGCATGCACGGCGCACGCGAGCGGGCAGATGACGGTCATCGTCTATCCGGAACCGTCGACGCCGTGGAGACGCATCGCCTGGCGTGTGCGCGAGCAATGGTCGAAGTTGAAAGCGTGAGAGAACAAGAACAGGTATGGAACGGGTAAAGCAATCACTACCGGCACTCGCCATCGTCGCGCTGCTTATCGGCGCGTGGTGGATCAGCGTCGTCGTCACGAAGAGCATGATCTTCCCGTCGCCCTGGAAGGTGGTGACGGGCACGGCCGAGCTGATCGAGGACGGAACATTGTGGATGCACATCGGTGCGTCGCTCATGCGCGTCGGCGCCGGCTTTTTTCTGGCTGTCATCGTGGCCATTCCGCTCGGACTCTGGATGGGGTGGGTGCGCGGGGCGTATGACACGCTGAATCCGCTGTTCCAGATCCTGCGCCCGATCTCGCCGATCGCCTGGATCCCGATTGCCATTCTCTGGTTTGGCGTCGGCAACGCATCGCCCATCTATCTCATCTTCATCTCGTCGGTCTTTCCGATGATCGTGCAGACCGTCGTCGGCGTGCACACGATCGAGAAGCGCTATCTCAGGGCCGCGGAGAATTTCGGCGTGTCGCGCTACACGCTGTTCACGCAGGTCGTCATACCGGCCGTGCTGCCGCAGATCATCGTCGGCATGCGCATCGGCCTTGGCGTGGCGTGGCTCGTCGTGGTGGCGGCCGAGATGATCGCGCTGCGCTCGGGACTCGGCTACATGATCATGGATTCGCGTAACGCCGGTAACCGTTACGACCTCGTGATCGCCGGCATGATCATCATCGGTCTCATCGGGCTGATGCTCGACGGGAGCATGCGGATGCTCGAAGGGTTGAAGCTGGTGCGGTGGCGCTATGTCCATTGAAGCGGATAGCGAATGGCGGATCGTGAATGGCAGGAACGAGAGAGAGCGGCCAGTGCATCCCATCAAGATCGAAGTGCGCGATCTGCGCAAGAGTTTCGTCAAGGACGGCAGTGCGCTCAACGTCGTCGATGACGTGAGCTTTTCCGTGCGCGACGGCGAGTTCGTCGCCATCGTCGGACCATCGGGCTGCGGCAAGTCGACGCTGATGAACATCATCGCCGGCTTCATCCAGCCGGATCAGGGCGCGGTGATCATCGACGGCAAGCCGCGCAACAAACCCAACGCGAAGGGCATCCTGATCTCGCAGCACGGCTCGGTGTTCCCGTGGCTCACCGTGCAGGAGAACCTGATGTTCGGTCTCAACGGTCACTCGCCGGCGAAGAAGGTGGAGATCGCGGATCACTACGCGGCGATCGTCGGGCTGACGGGCTTCGAGAAGAGTTACCCGCATGAATTGTCGGGCGGCATGCTGAAGCGTGCCGAGATCGCGCGCGCACTGGCCGTCCGGCCGGAAGTGCTCTACATGGACGAGCCCTTCTCGGCGCTGGATGCGCTCATGAGCCTGCGCATGCGCAACGAGTTGCTGCGCATCCTCGCTCAGGAGCGTCACACGGTGATGCTCATCACCCATGATGTGGAGGAGGCGATCCACCTCGCCGATCGCATCATGGTCCTGTCGCCGCGGCCGACCCGGATCCAGGCGAGCTTCGATGTGCCGTTCCCGCATCCGCGCAAGCTGGCGAGTCCGGAGGCGCAGGAGTTGCGTGTGGCGATTCTGAGGGAGCTGGGAGTGGATGCGTACGGCGATTGATCCTGTGGGGCCGGCTGTAGCCGAATGGCACTGACTCAAGGATCTGCTCTGCCTGTGGGGCCGGCTTTAGCCGGCCTTTTAAGGAGTCAGGCTGAAGCCTGACCTACAGAAAGAAGCCGGTCGCAGGTCATTCACCGTCGAGTGCATCCAGAAATGCTTTCGCGAACTGCGGTCCGAGGCCGGCCTCTTCGTGCTTGAAGTAGACGTAGACCTCTTTGCATCCGGCCGTGGCGTCGCGAATACGCGCCGCCCAGCCCGCGATATCGTCCGGAGAATAGCCTTCGTCGCGCAGGCGGAAATATGCATAGTCGGCCGTCAGGACGAGCGGCGTGGTCATCGTCACGCTGTCGGCGACGCACAGGGCGAGGTTGCGCGCCCGCAGCCGCGCATAGACTTCTTCGTTCAGCCATGAGCCGTGACGGAACTCGAAGGCGCCGCACGTGCCTTCCGGCAGGGTTTCCAGGAAGGCATCGAGCAACGGCAGGTTCTGGCGCAGGCTCGGCGGCAGCTGGAAGAGCAGGGCGCCGAGCTTCGGTCCGAGCCTGGCGGCCGTCTCGACGAAATATTTCACCGAGTCCGCGCAATCGTGCAGCTTCGCTTCGTGCGTGATCCGCTTCGGCGCCTTCAGCGTCAGTTTGAAGCGGGCCGGTGTGGCGTCGTTCCACCCCTGCAGCGTCTTCGCATTCGGCATCCGGTAGTAGGTGTAGTTGATCTCGACCGTCGTCAGCCGCTGCGCGTAGTACGGCAGCATCTGGTCGCCGGCGATCTTCTGCGGATAGAAGCCGCCCTTCCATTCGTCGTAGTTGTAACCGGAGGTGCCGACCCAGAGCGCCATGACGTCCTCGGAGGGAGAAGTTTCACACGGAGTTCACGGAGAACACGGAGTTCAAGACAAAGAGAAGAAAGTTTCCACGGGGGACACGGGGAACACGGGGACAAGAAGATTTCTTTCTGTTCCGAGCCCCGTGTTCCCCGTGTCCCCCGTGGAAATTCTTCTTCCTCCTACTCTGCAGAGACGAGACGACGGTACTGGCCGAGGTGACGGATGGCGTGCTGTGCCTTGCCCATCGCTTCGTACAGGCGGGCGAGGTTGAAATGGCCGTCGGCCAGCGTCGGGTCTTCGGTGATTGCCGCCTGATAGGCCTCGACCGCGGCGGCGGGCCGGTCCAGGTCTTCCATCAGCACGCCGAGGTTGAACATGAGAACAGGATCCGGTCCGCACTGTTCCATCGCGCGCCGATAAATGATCTCGGCTTCGCCGGTCTGATGCTGCTCGTGGAGCAGCCGACCGAGGTTGATCCACGCGGCGCAGTGATCGGGTTCGGCTGCGACCACGCGCTCATAGGCGGCGCGCGCTTCCTGCGGATTGCTCGTTTCGAGTTCGAGTGCCCGATCGAACCAGTCATCGACATCCTGCGCTTCGGAATCGGCGGCTTCCTCCTTGCGCTCGACGACGCGCACGACGCCGTTCTCGACGCTGACGTCGAAGCCCAGCACATACTGGCCGCTGTCGGCATGGAAATGATTCCTGCCGTCGCGCACCACCACTTCGTCGCCGATCGCGCTGATGCTGAGACCGGAGAGCGGTGCTTCTTCGGGCAGGTGGCGCCGCAGATCCTGCAGCGAGCGATTGATACGACGTACGGGGACTTTCGCTTCGAGCAGCGACCGCGCGGCCCGCAGCACGATGAGATCCTGAAAGGAGAAGCGCAGTTCGCGCTTCGGTCCCCGTTCCGGCTTGACGAAGCCGTTCTTGATCAGCCCGCGCAACGTACTGCGCGAGAGGCGCAGGATTCGTTCGATGTCGGCGGCGCTGTAGGTCTGCATCGGATCCAGGCGATCTGTTTCTTTCTGTAGGTCAGGCTTCAGCCTGACTCCGAAAATGGCCGGCTGAAGCCGGCCCCACAGTAAGAAGCTCTAGCTACCTCTTGCCCGCTTTCCGGGCCACCTTCGCCGGCTGTTCGACGCGCTTGGCCGCCTTGCGCGGGCCGAGCTTCGAGACGCTGGCTTTCGCGGTGTCGCTCTTTTCCAGGCTGGCGCGCAGGGCATCCATGAGATCGATGACCTTGCCGCCGGTTTCGGGCTGCGCTTCGGACACGGAAATTTCCTGGCCTTCGACTTTCTTCTGGATGGCAGCTTCGATGCGTACGCGCACGTCATCGGTGTAGGCGGTCGGGTCGAACGAGGTTGCCGATTGCTGGTCGATGAGCTGGCGGGCGAGTTTCAGCTCCTGCGGTTTCACATCGATCTTGGCGACGTCCATCTCGGTAGCGGGCCGGACATCGGACGCGAAGTACAGCTGCTGCATCGTCAGCACATCGCCCACCGGCCGCAGCGCCACGATGTGGGATTTTCCGCGCGAAGCCCAGTGCGCGACGGCACAGCGCTTCGATTCCTTGAGTGCTTCGACCAGCAGGGCATAGGGCTTGGCTGCGCCCTTGTCCGGTGCGAGGTAGTAGGTCTTGTCGAAGTAGACGGGATCGATCGCTTCGATGGGCACGAACTCGGAGATGTCGACGGAGTGCGTGCCGACTTCCTCGAGCTGCTTGATCTCTTCCGGCGTGAAGCGGACGTACTGGTCCTTGGCGAATTCGTAACCCTTCACCATCTCGCCGCGATCGACGATCACGCCTTCCTTCTGGCAGATGTACTGCTGCTTGAGGCGCGAGCCACACGTCGCATGCAGCAGATTGAAGGAGATGGCATTGCTCGACTGCGTGGCCGAGTAAAGCTTCACCGGAATGGCGACGAGTCCGAAGGAAATCGTCAGGGAACCGATAGAACGTGCGGCCATGGCTGCCTCTTGTTTGCCGTCTGCCGAGTGGGAATGCCTCGCGCCTCAAGGACGTTCCGGCAGCCACTATTCCGACCTGCTTACCGAGTTATTTTCGACCGTTACTTCCGAAGACTTTCGCAAGATTCTGTTTTATCGAAAGAACATCATGCCACCGGTCGCCGGTCTTTTCCAAGCGCTCGAGCACGTTTCGCATGGTGAAGTGCCCGGGTTCGGCGGCTTCCAGCTCCTCCCAGGTCAGGGGCATGGAGACCGGGGCCCCCGGCACCCCGCGGGGGGAATAGGCCACGTTCAGGGTCTTGCCCCGGACATTCATGTTGTAGTCGATGAAGATCTTGCCGGTCCGTTTCACCACGGCCCATTCCAGGGTCACTTCCTTCGGATGGGCCTGCATGACGTGACGGCCGACCAGCTCGCAGAGGTGGCGGGCCTCGTCGAAGGTCAGGCTGCGCTCGATCGGCACGAACACGTGCAGGCCCGTCTTGCCGGACGTCTTCACCCGCGCCGTGAGCGACATTTCCTTGAGCAGGTCGTTGATCCAGAAGGCCACGCGTTTGCCGACGGCAAAGCCTTTCTTGTTGAGCTCCGGCTCGGCGCCCTTCGCTTCCTTGCCGGAATAGATGTACGGATCGATGTCGAAGACCAGGTAGTCGGGATAGTTCAGCACCGAGGCTTCCATCGACTCGATGGAACTGTCGTAGTCGGTGCTCTTGCTCTTCGAATCCGCGGCGACTTTCGCGCGCGAATGCCAGACGTGGAATTCGAGCGTGCCGACCTGGCCGAGCCACAGCAGCGTCGGCAGATTGTTGCCCATCACGTATTCATGCTTGCCTTCGCGATGCTCGGAAAACACCGAGACGGTCTCCACGAACGCCGGCCGTTCCTGCTCCCAATGCTTCTGGAAGAAACGCTCGCCGCCGATGCCTTCGGGCATGCGGATCAGGGTGAGCGGCCGGTCGCGCAGGTGCGGAATCATGAAGGGCGCCACGCGCGCGAGATAGCGCAGATGCTCGCGCTTGGTGATGGCAGGAAATTTCGCGGCCTTGTCGGCCGGCCAGTATTCGCGATCGAGATTGGTCAGGCGGATCTTCGCATCGCCGACGACGAGCTCGAGCTGCTGCGCCTTGTTGTCCAGCTGTTCGAGCACCGACTCGATGTCGTTCGTCGGTGTCTTCTTCGGCTTGGCGCCGCCGGCCTTCCTGTCCGGCCCGGTGCGGACTGCCTTCGGTTCGATGTCATTGCGCAGGCGCAGGAAGATCGGGCTGCGCAGGTGCCCGTCCGGCGTCCATGCATCGAACTGGATTTCTGCCACCAGCTCGGGCTTCAACCACGTGGCCGGTGCATTGAGCGGCGGCTTCTCCGCGAACGGCGAGGTCTTCGTTTCGAGCGTGCTCGCGTACGCGAGAATCTGCTTGATGGACGCGTCCGTCAGGCCGGAGCCGGAGTGAGCCACGTAGCGCAGTTGCCGGCCCTTGTAGTAACCGAGCACCAGCGCCCCCAGCTTGCCGCGGCCGCGACGTCCCTGGGTATAGCCGCCCACGACGAACTCGCCGGTGCGTCTCGACTTGTACTTCACCCAGGCGGCGGAACGCTTGCCCGGTTGATACACGCTGTCGCACCGCTTCGCGACGATGCCTTCGAAGCCGCTGGCCAGCGACGCTGAGAACAGTTGCTCGGCATCATGCGATGCATGCACGAGCTGCACGTGTGCCGACGGCAGCAGGCATTGCGTCAGATAACGGCGACGTTCCAGGTAGGTCGCGCCGCGCAGATTCATGCCGGCGAAGTGCAGCAGGTCGAAGCACAGGAAAATGACGGGATTGTCGCGCCGCGCAGCGCCGAGTTCCTTCGCGCCCTTGCGCTGTGCACGATTCTGCAGCGCGTTGAAGGAGGGCTTGCCGTCGTCGTCGAGCGCGACGATCTCGCCGTCCAGCAGCATGGTATCGACGTGCTGCTGCTGCAGTTCTTCGACGACTTCCGGAAACAGCGGCGTGAGATCGATGCCGCGGCGCGACTGCAGAAAGACATTGCCCTCGTCGATGTAGGCCAGCACGCGATAGCCATCGAGCTTGGGTTCGTACATCCAGTCGGCCTGCGTCTGCGGATCGTCGCCCGATTCCGCCAGCATCGGTTCGAGTTGCTGCGGCAGCGCTTCGGCGGGCCCCGCGGGTGCAAGCAATCTCGCCGAGAGACGCTGCCGATCGACGTCGGCGATTTCATCCAGCGTGACGCCGGAAAGCACCGAGGTGTTCTGCGCCAGCAGCGTGTCGACGCCGGCGAAGCGATCCTTGTGCTTGATGAGCAGCCACTGCTTGTCCGTGGAGGTGCGGACCAGCGCGAACGATCCCTTCAGCTTCTCGCCGCGCAGAAAGAAACTCAGCTTGCCGTTCGCGAGTTCGCGTCGCAGCCGTTCTTCCGCTTCCTCGCGATCGCCGAACGAATACCTGCCACCCTCGTCCGGCGAATAGACGCCGCAGTCCCAGACGATGACATTGCCCGCGCCGTACTGCTTCTCCGGGATCACGCCCTCGAACGATGCGTAATCGAACGGATGATCTTCCACTTCGACCGCCAGCCGCTTCTCGCCGACCTGCAGCGACGGACCCTTCGGCACGGCCCAGGATTTGAGCACGCCATCGAGTTCGAGCCGGAAGTCGTAGTGCAGGCGTCGCGCCGCGTGCTTCTGCACGATGAACAGCAGCGGCCCGCTGCGCTCCACGAGCTTCGGCCCCGGCTCCGGCGTGCGCGTGAACTTGCGCTTCGCGGCGTATTTTTCCAGCGGACGTTTCATGAAGAGGAAGAATGTTTCACACGGAGATCACGGAGTCCACGGAGGTCGGAAGAAGAATTTCCACGGGGGAGGAAGGGGAACACGGGGAGCACGGGGTTCGGAACGGAAAAGTTCTTCTTCCCCGTGTCCCCCGTGTTCCCCTTCCTTCCCCGTGGAAATTCTCTTCTCCGTGATCTCCGTGTGAAACATTCTTACTCGAGCTTCCCGATGAACCGCCACACGGCGATGAGGACACCGAAGCCGAAGTAGAGGCCGAACAGGGCGATGAGCATCAGCAGCGCCATCTGAAACGTGATGACGTGTTTGACGAGCAGCGTCAGCACGGCGGCGATCAGGAGCGTGAACGAGGCCACGACGGTCGCGACGATCCGGAGTTTGCGGGTGTCGCTCATTGCTGCAGATGCTGCGTCCACGCGACCAGCGTGCGCAGCGCTTCGTCGCGTACGTCGGCGTCCTTGCGGCCGCTGCGTGCCGGTACGTGAAAGGAATGATCCGCATCCGCCAGGAGTTTCAGCGTGGCGCGCGTGCCGAGGCCGGTGACTACCGGTTGCAGCAGATCGAGCGTCGCGAGTTCGTCGCGCGTTCCCTGCAGGAAGAGCATCGGGATGCGCACGTCAGCCAGATGGGCTGCGCGTTCGATCGAAGGTTTGCCGGCGGGATGCAGCGGGAAGGCGAGGAAGGCAAGACCGCGGACACCGGGCAGCGGCGCCAATGCCTGGGCCTGCGATGTCATGCGGCCGCCGAACGACCGGCCGCCCGCGATCAGCGGCAGATCGCCCGCAACCTGCGCGGCCATCGATACGGCGGCGCGCACGGTCGCGTGGCACAGCGGCGGCGGATCGGGTCGCTTCGAACCGCGCTCCATGTAGGGAAACTGGTAACGCAATGTCGCGACGCCGAGATCGGCGAGTCCGTTCGCGAGCGTTGCCATGGAGGCATGAGTCATCCCGGCGCCAGCGCCGTGGCTGAGCACGTAGCACGCTGTTGCCTGTGTCGGTCGCAGGTACAGCCCGCTGACGGTGAGCGATTCGCCCACCGCGATGGAAACCGGCTCGGCCGCAGCGGCAGTCATGCATCGAGGCTACACCAGCGCGGTGCGAGCGGACACCGCTCTTCCTGTGGGGCCGGCTTCAGCCGGCCTTCTTGAGAAGTCAGGCTAAAGCCTGACCTACAGAAGAGGCCGGCTGAAGCCGGCCCCACAGGGAGGAATTGCGCTAGTCGATCATCTCCGCCGGCGCCACGAACGCGCCCGACTGTCGCTCGAACAACCGGCGATAGTGACCGTGCGACTGGCGCAGCAGCGTCTCGTGATTGCCGTCCTCGATGATGCGGCCCTGCTCGAACACCAGGATCCGGTCCACCGCGCGCACGGTGGACAGCCGGTGCGCGATGATGATCGACGTGCGTCCCCTCATCAGTCGTTCCATCGCTTCCTGGATCAACGCCTCCGATTCCGAATCCAGGCTCGACGTCGCTTCGTCCAGGATCAGGATCGGCGCGTCGGCGAGGAAGGCGCGCGCCAGTGCGACGCGCTGGCGTTCGCCGCCCGACAGCTTGATGCCGCGCTCGCCGACCAGCGTCTGATAACCGCGCGGCAGTCGCGCGATGAAGTCGTGCGCGTTGGCGAGCCGCGCCGCACGTTCGATCTGTGCCTGCGTGGCGTCGGGCTTCGCATACGCGATGTTCTCCGCCAGGCTGCGATGAAACAGGATCGGCTCCTGCGGCACGATCGCGATCTGCGAGCGCAGCGATTCCTGAGTCGCGTGGGCAACGTCCTGTCCGTCGATCAGCACGTGGCCCGACTTCACGTCGTAGAGCCGCTGGATCAGCTTGACGAACGTCGTCTTGCCGGAGCCCGAATGTCCCACCAGCCCGATGCGCTGCCCGCCGGCGATGCGCACGTTCAGGTCGCGATACAGCGGCTGATGATGTCCCGCATAGCTGAAGGTGACGTGCTCGAAGCGCACTTCACCGTTCGTGATGCGCAGCGGCGCAGCGCCCGGCGCATCGGCGACGCCCAGCGGTTCGTCATACAGGCGCACCATCTCTTCCATCTCGTTCACGGAACGCTGCAGCTGATGGACATGCTGTCCGATCTCGCGCAGGTAGCCGTGCACGACGAAGTAGGTGGTGAGGACGTACGTGATCTCGCCCGGCGTGGCCTTGCCCTGCGACCACAGCCACAGCGCCACGCCCGTGATGGATGTGCGGATCGCCCACAGCAGCGCGAGCTGCGTGCTGCCGCTCCAGGTGTGGCGCATCCAGGTCCGCGAAGTACGTCGCCGCCATTTGTCGACGACGCGCGCCAGCCGCGCATCCTCGCGCTGCTCCGCACCGAATGCCTTGACCACGGCGTTGGAACTGAGCGCATCGGCCAGCACGCCGCCGATCTTCGTGTCCTGCGCATTCGACAGGCGCGACGCCGGCGCGATGATCCGCGTCGCCACCACGATGCTGAACGTCACGTACGCCGCCGAGCCGATCGCCATGACGACGCCCATCAACGGCCAGTGCGCGCCGAGCAGCACGACCGTGCCGATCAGCACCACAGCCGACGGCAGCAGATACAGCAGCAATACGTCGTCGAGCGTATCGAGCGCCCACATGCCGCGCGTGATCTTGCGCACGATCGAACCGGCGAAGCTGTTGGCATGCCAGTCGGTCGACAGGCGCTGCACGCGATGGAACGTGTCGCGCGCCACCGAAGTCATCAGGCCCAGCGTCAGCGGCACGACGCCCCACCATGCCAGGTGACGCAGCAGGACCAGCATCAGCCCGAGCACGACCATCGTCAGGAACGCGGACAGCGCAGCGTCGGTCGCGCCGCTGGTGACGGCATCGATCAATCGTCCCGCATACACGGGCACGAAGACTTCAGTCAGGGTCGCGAGCGACATGGACAGCGCGATGCCGGCGACCAGCGCACGGCGCCGGCCCCACAGACCGAACGTGAAGGAAAGAACTTTGCGGAGGACTTGAGCGCCCTCTGCGCGGGATATCGTCATGACAGTCCGGCACGTGATGCGTGCCGCTCCAATGCAAACCTCGGGAATGCTTCCAGCGAAGGAAGCCGGTACGAGTCAGCCCCAGCCGGGGCTCAGTGGAAACTCGCCGGCGTGGGAAGGCGCATATGCGATGCGATGTTCATCGATGCCTCCCTCGGGGTTGCATGGAAAGGGGCGGGATTGATACCACCGGTGCGCGGTCCGGGGCAAGCGGGATTTCTGTAGGTCAGGCTTCAGCCTGACTCCGAAGAGGCCGGCTAAAGCCGGCCCCACAGGAAGAAAAGAATCAACGCGCCGCCGTCGTGGCCGCCAGCTCCCGCGCTACCAGCCAGTCGATCAGCTCGATCGTCTGTTGCACGCCGCCCGCCGAACGGACCGTCAGCCGGTATTTGCCGTTGATGACGAGGGTCGGCGTCGAATCGACGCGACAGGCTTTCATCCAGGCTTCCGCGCGCCGGATGTTGCTGTCCACCGCGAACGACTTCGAGGTCTCGACGAATTTCTGCGCATCGACGCCGGTTTTCTGTGCATACCACCGGGCAGCGTCTTCGATGGTCGGGGCAGGCTTTTTGATGCGACCCGAACCGTCGACCACGGCCAGCGGACCGCCGCCCCAGATGGCCGTGAACATGGACTCATGCGTCTTTGCGACCAGCCCGAGTTGCTGTGCCGTATAGAACGCGCGCTGGAACATCGGCCACTGTTCGGCCGTGTTGAAGGAGGCATGCACGAGGACGACCTGCGCCTGCGACGGCAGCTGTTTCTCGATCTCCTCCATGATGGGCAGGAACTGGTTGCAGGCCGGGCAGCCGTACGAAAAGGCTTCGGCGACTTCCACCTTGCCGGGGCCCGCGAGCGTGAGTTGCGCCGGCTGCACCCGGAAATAGTGCTGGCCCTCGGTCCAGGTCGCGGCGCTCGCCGACAGGCCACACAGCATCGCGAACGCAGCAGTCGTCATCGTCCAAAGCAAGCGCATACATCCCCCGGCTCAGGTGCAGTGGGTGCATCATGGCCAGCGACTGCGGCAATGGCAACGCCTGCGCTGATGCATGTGTCGGGTCTGTTCTCCTACTGTGGGGCCGGCTTTCCCGCGGGATTTCCTTCGGTCACAGCCGGCCTCTTCCGGAAGTCAGGCTAAAGCCTGACCTACAGGCCCCCGCTGCGCGGAGGAGGGGACGCACAATCGGCCTTCACCCTGATCGCTGGCGGCTCAATGCGGCGTCAGAGCTGAAACGCCACCGTCAGCAGCAGTCCTTCTGCGATATCCCTCATCAGGCCGGGCGGCTTCGCTTCGTACGCTGCTCCCTGCGTCACCTGTTGCTCGATCCACTGCGCGAACCAGGCGATGTCGTGCGCGCCGTAGAACACGACCGACGCTTCGTGATTCAGCAGCAGGCTGCGCAGATCGAGGTTGATCGAGCCGCTCATCGCCAGCGTCTCATCGACGACCAGCGCCTTCGCGTGAATCATCACGGGCAGCAGGCGGAATTCGACGCCGGCCACGGCGAGATCGCGCATGGCGCGCGAGCGGACGAAATCGGCGAGGCGGTGGTTCGATTCATCGGGCAGCACGATGGTGACACGTACGCCGCGACGCGCGGCCAGCCGCAGCGCGACACGCAGGCTGTCGTCGGGAACGAAGTAGGGCGTTACGGCGAGGATGCGCCGGCGCGCGCGATAGCAGGCATCGACCAGCAGCGACTGCGCGGTGTCTTCCGCCTGATCGGGACCGCTCGGCAGGAATTGCACGAGTGAACCCTGCGACACGCTCGTGGATTGCGGGGCGTGCGTGCCATTCGCCTGGCCGCGCGTGGTGACCGTCCAGTCGAGATCGAACTGCCGCGCAGCTTCCGCGGCGATTGCACCTCGCAGGTCGAACGACAGGTCGAGCCAGGCCGGCACGCCCTTCCAGTCGATGAAGTATTCGGCGGCGAGATTGCGGCCGCCGCTCCACAGCCAGCGGTCGTCGGCGATCACGAACTTGCGATGATTGCGCAGGTTTCTCGGGCCGAGGCGCCGCAGGCTCAGGAACGGCCGGAACACCGCCACTTCGACCCCCGCCTCGCGCAGCCTGCGCATGAACCGGCGCGGGACGAACACGGCCCCGAATCCGTCGAGCAGCAGACGCACGCGTACGCCGGCGCGTGCGCGCTTCGTCAGGCGTTCGATCGCTTCGGCGCCGATCGGATCGTTGCCGATCAGGAAGGTGCAGACATCGAGACGCGACTGCGCCGCATCGATGATTTCCCACAGCGCCGCGCGGGCTTCCAGTCCATCGCGATGCAGGCGTACTTCGGCCAGTGACGGCGGCGCGAGTCCGAAGCACTCGATCAGTTCGGCCGCCCAGTGATGTCCTGCCTCCACATCACCGGTGCGCGGCGTGGCGACGGGACGCAGCTTGCGCTGCCCGAACAGCAGGTAGAGCGGCAGCATCAGATAAGGCACGAGCGCGAGTCCGAGCACCCAGGCAATCGCCGAGGTCGGTGCGCGCCGCTGGTGCTGGCCGCGGGTGGTCAGGATGTAGACGAGCACCGCAATCGCGCTCACCAGCAGGTAGTGAGTCGGCGTAGGCAGCCAGGAGGCGATCACGGTTGTAGAGCGCGGAGCGACATCGGGGCCGGATTGTAAGCAAACAGTCGCTCACTTTGCCGGCGGTTCGGCCGCTCCGGTCAGCCGCATTGGGATCTTGAGGTAACGCACGCCGTTGGATTCGGCGGCCGGCAGCCGGCCGGCGCGCACGTTGACCTGGATCGATGGCAGCAACAGCGTCGGCGCGGCGAGCGAGGCGTCGCGGGCGCGACGCATCGCCACGAATTCCTGTTCGGAGATGTTGCTGCCGACGTGGACGTTGCGCGCGCGTTCTTCTCCCACCGTCGTCTCCCACGAGTAGTGATCGCGTCCGGCCGGCTTGTAGTCGTGGCACATGAACAGCCGCGTCTGCGGCGGCAGCGCCAGCAGCTTCTGGATCGAGCGGTACAGCGTCCCCGCATCGCCGCCCGGAAAATCCGCCCGCGCCGTGCCGTAGTCGGGCATGAAGAGCGTGTCGCCGACGAACACCGCATCGCCGATCCGGTAGGAGACGCAGGCCGGCGTGTGTCCCGGCGTGTGCAGCACTTCGACTTCCAGCGATCCCAGGGAGAACCGCTCGCCATCGCGGAACAGGCGATCGAACTCGCTGCCGTCGCCCGAGACGTCGGTCAGGTTGAACACGGGCCGGAAGATGCGCTGCACGTCGCGGATGTGTTCGCCGATGCCCGTGGTCGCGCCGGTCTGCTGTTTGAGATACGGCGCGGCGGACAGATGGTCGGCGTGCGCGTGGGTTTCCAGGATCCACGTGACTCGCAGGCCCGCCGATTTCGCGGCGGCGAGCACCCTGTCGGCGGACTCGACGCCGGCACGGCCGGAGCGGTGATCGTAGTCCAGCACCGGATCGATGATGACGGCGTCGCCGGTCGCCGGATCGGCCACCAGGTAGGTGACGGTATGGGTCGGCTCGTCGAAGAAGGCCTGGATGACGGCGGTATTCATGGCTTTGTCCTCGTTCAGGTTCTCTGCTTGACTTTATTTTAGTAATTGCTAAATTTAGCGTCAACTGAAATAAGGACTGTCATGCCCCTGACCAAGCGCGATCTGACGAAGATGAAGGCCAGCGCCGACCAGGCCGCCGCCCTGCTGCGCTCGCTCGGCAACGACCGGCGCCTGCTGATCCTGTGCACGCTGATCGGCAGCGGCGAGGCAAGCGCCGGCGAACTGGCGGAGGCGGTGGAGTTGAGCCCGTCCGCGACCTCGCAGCATCTCGCCCGCATGCGCGAGGAAGGGATGGTGGAAAGCCGTCGCGAGGCGCAGTCCGTTTTCTATCGCATCGCCGATCCCAACCTGGAAAAGATCGTCGCGCTGCTCAAGGACATCTACTGTTCCTAGGAGGCCGTCATGTCACTTCGTTCCATCACTGCCGCGGAAGCGAAAAAGCTGATCGACGCCGGCGCCGTGCTCGTGGACATCCGCGAACCCGACGAACATGCGCGCGAGCGCATCTCACAGGCGCGGTCGAAGCCTGTGTCTTCGCTGCCGCACGCTGGTTGCGACATCGGCGATGCATCGCAGGTCATTTTTCACTGCCGCTCCGGGGCGCGTACTGCCGTCAACGCGGACCGTCTGTCGCAGTCGGTCCCGTGCGAGGCCTATCTGCTCGAAGGCGGGCTCGATGCCTGGAAGAAAGCGGGCCTGCCGGTGATCGCCGATCGCAGCCAGCCGCTCGAGCTGATGCGTCAGGTGCAACTCGCGGCGGGCAGCGCCGTCGTGCTCGGTGTTGCGCTCGGCGCGACCGTGTCGTCGTGGTTCTACGCGCTATCGGCGTTCGTCGGTGCGGGTCTGGTCTTCGCGGGCGCGACTGGCTTCTGCGGTCTGGCGACGCTGCTGCGACACATGCCGTGGAACCGGCAGGCGGCCTCTTCCGATCCCCTCCTCCGCGCAGCGGGGGAGGGTTAGGGTGGGGGCTTCTCTTGCGGTGACGCCGGCTTTTTTTCAGAGTCAGGCTGAAGCCTGACCTACAGACCCCTTCCGCTGCGCGGAGGAAGGGACGCTCGATTCGACCTCATCCCACATCCGGGATAGCTCGACCGCGCACACCCATGTCACCAAATGCGCAGCGCATGTCGCTTTTTGGCAGGCGCGTCCTGGACGGCATCCACTAACGTCGAAATCGATGGCCAGGCGCCCGTTGCGCCGCCAGGCCTTTCGCCGTCGGGAAGAGAACTGCCATGCGTATCGAGCCACTCACCTGCGCTCTCGGCGCCGAACTGGTCGGCGTCAATCTCGCCGAAGCGGCCTACGACGCCGATCTGTTCGGCGAGATCAAGGCCGCGCTGCTGCGTCATCGGGTGCTGTTCCTGCGCGATCAGCGCATTTCACGAGGCGAGCACGTCGACTTCGCTGCGCGCTTCGGCAGGCTCGAGGATCATCCGGTCGCGCCGAGTCATCCCGACTATCCCGGTCTCGTGCTGATCTACAAGAGCCCGGAGATGCCGGTCGATCGTTACGAGAACGCCTGGCACACCGATGCGACCTGGCGCGAAGAACCGCCGATGGGCTGCGTACTGCGATGCGTGGAGTGTCCGCCGGTCGGCGGCGACACGATGTGGGCCAACATGGCGCTTGCCTACGAACGCCTTCCGGACGAGATCAAGGCGCGCATCGCCAACCTGCGTGCGCGTCACAGCATCGAGGCTTCGTTCGGTGCGGCCATGCCGATCGAGAAGCGTCTGGCGCTCAAGGCGCAGTATCCCGATGCCGAGCATCCGGTCGTGCGTACGCATCCGGAGACGGGTGAGAAGATTCTGTTCGTCAACGCGTTCACCACGCACTTCACCAACTATCACACGCCGGCCAACGTCCGTTACGGGCAGGACGCCAATCCAGGCGCGGCCGATCTGCTGCGCTACCTGATCAGTCAGGCCTATGTCCCCGAATACCAGGTGCGCTGGCGCTGGCAGCCGAACAGCGTCGCGATCTGGGACAACCGCAGCACGCAGCACTACGCGGTCATGGACTACGCGCCCTGCCATCGCCGGATGGAACGCGCCGGCATCGTCGGCGACAAGCCCTATTGAAATCGGTTCAGAAGGAAACCTCCGCATGAATTTCCTCGACGGCTCCCTCTTTCCCGAAAACCAGCAGAAGCTCGTCATCACGGTCGCGCCGTACGGACCGGAATGGATGCCGGCCGACTTTCCGGAAGACATTCCGGTGACGATGGAACAGCAGATCCAGAAAGCCGTCGACTGCTACAACGCCGGCGCGACAGTGCTGCACCTGCACGTGCGCGAACTGGACGGCAAGGGTTCGAAGCGTCTGTCGAAGTTCAACGAACTGCTCGCCGGCATTCGCGCGCGCGTTCCCGAACTGATCCTGCAGGTCGGTGGCTCGATTTCCTTCGCGCCGGAAAGCGACGGCGAAGCGGCCAAGTGGCTGTCGGACGACACGCGCCACATGCTGGCGGAACTGCAGCCGGCGCCGGATCAGGTGACGATCGCGATCAACACCAATCAGATGAACATCGTCGAGCAGATGGTGCCGGCCGATCTCGCAGGAACGTCGATCGCCGATCCCGCGCTGTACCGTGCGTATCGCGAGATGACGATTCCCGCCGGCCCTGAATGGGTCGAGGAGCACATCCGCAGGCTGTCCGCGAAGGGCATCCAGACGCATTTCCAGCTCGCCAACATTGCGCAGCTCGAGACGGTGGAACGCATGATGCGTCGCGGCGCGGCGAACGTGCCGCTGATCCTGACGTGGGTGGCCATCGGCGGCGGCTTCGATGCGCCGAACCTCTACAACCTCGCCAACTTCGTGCGCGCCTGCCCCGACGGTTCCGTGCTCACGCTCGAAACGTCGATGCTGAACGTGCTGCCGCTCAACATGATGGCGATCGCCATGGGCCTGCACGTGCGCTGCGGGATCGAGGACAACCTCTGGACGCAGCGCCGCGATCGCAAGATGGGCTCCGTCGAACAGATCGAACAGCTCGTGCGCATTTCGCGCGAGGTCGGTCGCGATGTCGCCAATGCGCAGCAGGCGCGCGAGATCTATCGGATCGGCACGTTCTACAACGACGCCGACGAAACACTGGCCGCCAACGGTTTCGCGCCGAATCGCAGGCCGGGCCAGCTCGGATTCACGCAGTACGCCGCGGGCCGATAAGGAAATCCGTGTGCCGTCCGCCGTTCGGTGCCGCCGATGGGCCGATCAGCCCAGCCAGCAGGACAGCCCGAGCACCAGTCCCGCCAGCACCACCGTCTCGATCACCATCAGAATCACCGGCTTCAACCCGACGGTGGCCAGTTCCTTGAGCTGGGTTTTCATGCCGATGGCGCTCATGGCAATCGCCAGGCACCAGCGCGACACGTCGCTGCAGGCATCGCGGACCGTCGCACCGATCCAGCCGGTGCTGTTGACCGCGGCGAGCATCACGAAGGCAACCGCAAACCAGGGCAGCAGGGGCGGCCGGTCGCCGCGCGTGCCGATCTGTGCGCGCGTGATCATCGCGGCGCAAAGGATCACCGGAAGCAGCATCGCCACGCGCATCAGCTTGACGACGGTGGCGACGTCGCCGGTCTGTTGCGACATGCTGTAACCGGCGCCGACGACCTGCGCGACGTCGTGAATGGTGCCGCCGATGAACACGCCGGCCGCTGTCGGCGACAGGTGCAGCCAGTGCGCAAGCAGCGGATAGACGATCATCGCCAGGGTCGACAGCGCCGATACGCCGATCACGGTGAAGGTGGTCGCCTTCTCCTTGCCCGGATGTGCCGGCAGCGCTGCCGCCAGCGCCAGCGCCGCGGACGCGCCGCAGATGGCAGTAGCGCCGCCGGTCAGGAATCCGAACAGCGTATTGAAGCGCAGCCAGCGCGCCAGCAGCGTCGACACCAGGATCGTGACGATCAGCGAGATCACCACGATGACCGGCGGCTGCCAGCCGAGCTGCGCGATCTGTGCAAACGTCACGCGAATGCCGAGCAGCGCCACACCGACACGCAGGACGGCGCGCGCCGAAAATTCGATTCCTGACGCGCAGCGTGTCTCGCCCGGCAGGAAATTCATCGCGATGCCGAGCAGCAATGCGAACAGCATGAGCGGCGCCGAGTAGTGCTCTGCGAGGAAGGTCGCCGCGGCGGCGACGATGGCGGTCACCGTCAGTCCCGGCAGCAGCTCGCGGCTGCGGTTCTGGAATGTCGCCAGCGTCGCGGACGTCATCGGATTCAGGCCACGCGCACGCGCATCTCGATCTGCTGCAGGTCGTCGCGGTAGCGGCGTCGCGCGCAGGCAAAGATGAACGCCGACACCAAGCAGACGAATGGTACGAACTGCAGCGCGGCGGTCAGACCGTAAGCATCGGCGAGCACACCGACGACGATCGGCCCGGGCGCGAGGCCCAGCAGATTGTTGGCCAGCGACAGCGTGGCGAATGCCGTGCCGTGGATCGGCGCTGGCGTGAGGTTGGCAACCATGGCGCCGGCAGGGCCCACGGTACCCGCGCCGACGAACATGCCGAGCCCGATCAAGATCAGTTGCGGTACGCCGGGAGGCAGGTGGAAGGCGATGGCCAGCAGCACGAAACAGCTCAGGCAGTAAGCAATGGCGAGCGACAGTTTCGCGGCCGGCGAGTCGCGACCGACGCGGTCGCAAAGGTTGCCGCACAGCGCCATGCCCGCGGCGCTGCTCAACACGAAGATCGCGGCAACGAGCGCCGCCTGCGCGATCGTCATGCCATACGTGCGGTTGAGATAGCTGGGCAGCCACGCGAGCAGGGCGCCGCTGACGAAGACCTGCACGCCGCTGCCGGCGTAGGCGCAGATGACGGAACGGCTGCCGATCAGTTCACGCAGCTTCGGCCGCGCATTGCGGCTGGCTTGTTGGGGAGCAACCGGTGCAATGCGCCTTTCGCTCACGATGAACGGATAGCAAAGCGTCAGCAGCATGCCGAACGTCGCCATGCCGGCGAACGCAGCGCGCCAGCCGAAGTGCTGCGCGATCAATCCGCCGCCGGAAATACCCAGCACCGAGCCGATCATGCCGCCCGCCAGGAACATGCCAGTGATGGTCGCCCGCAGGCGCGCCGGAAAGACGCTGAGCACGACGGCCAGGCCGACGCTGCCGTAAGCCGCTTCGCCGACGCCGACCAGGAATCGCGCGACGAACAGGTGCTGGAAGTCACGCGCGAGCGCGCAGCCCAGCGTGGCGAGACTCCACAGCATCGCCATCAGCACCAGGCTGCGAATGCGGCCCCAGCGATCGGCCAGCAGCGACAGCGGGAACGCCAGCACGCCGACCGCCAGCGAGACGATGCCGCTCAGCGTGCCGAGCTGCGCATCGGACAAGGCCCATTCCGTCTTGAGATGCGGAAACACCGCGTTCAGTACCTGCCGCGACATGTAGTCCGACAGCAGCAGGCAGAACGTCACGCCGAAGACGACCCATGCGTACCTGCGCGACACCGGCATCGCGTCGCTGTCGCTCTCCGGGATGGCATCCCCGCGCGGAAGCTCCATGGGAATCGCCTATGACGAGGATTAGATGACGAAGATCGACGAGCCGGTGGTCCTGCGCGACTGCAGATCGCGATGCGCCGCGACCGCATCCTCCAGCGCATAGTGCTGGTTGATCTCGATCCGGATGCGTCCGCTGCCGACGTGATCGAACAGTTCCTGCGCGAGCGCCGCCTTCTCGGCGGGATCGGCGATGTAGTCCGCGAGCGCCGGTCGCGTCAGGAACAGCGAGCCCTTGATCGCGAGCAGTTGCGGATCGAACGGCGGAATCGTTCCCGAGGCGGTGCCGACATTGACGAGCAGGCCGCGGCGTTTGAGAGAGTCGAGCGAGGCCATGAAGGTGTCCTTGCCGACGCTGTCGAAGACCACGTCGACGCCGACGCCGTCGGTGAGTTCGCGCACCCGCTTCGCCACGTCTTCGCGGGCGTAGTTCACGGTGTGATCGCAGCCGTACGCGCGCGCCAGATCGGCCTTGGCATCGGTCGACACGGTGCCGATGACGGTGAGTCCCAGCAGCTTCGCCCATTGCGCCACGATCAGACCGACGCCGCCGGCTGCCGCGTGCAGCAGGACGGTGTCGCCCGGCTTGTGATCGCGAATGCGTCGCAGCAGATACGCGGCGGTGAGGCCGCGCATGGTCATGGCCGCGGCGGTTTCGAAGGCGATCGTTTCGGGCAGCCGGATGAGCGGCGCGGCGGGAATCAGCCGCTCCGTGCTGTAGGCGCCCAGCGTGTTGATGAAGCCGGTGTAGGTGACGCGATCGCCGACCGCGACGTTGCCGACGCCGGGACCGATCGCCGTGACGATGCCCGAGGCTTCGACGCCGATGCCGCTCGGGCGCGGTACGGGATAGACGCCGCTGCGAAAGTAGGTATCGGCAAAGTTGAGTCCGACGGCCACGTGACGGATGCGTACCTGTCCCGGGCCCGGCTCGCCGACTTCGACCTCTTCGAGGCGAAGCACTTCGGGGCCGCCGACGTCGTAGAAACGAACTGCTCTCGCCATGAGTCTCTCCGCGGTCGCTGTAGCAGGATCAGTACCTGGCCTGCACGGTGATGCCGTACGAGCGTTCCGCGCCGAGATAGTTCTGATACGTGCCGTCCTGCAGCGACGCGAACAGATTCGACTGCGCCGTCTGGGTGATGTAGGTCTCGTCCGTGAGGTTGCGCACCCACGTCGAGATTTCCCACGAGCCCTGGCGCCAGCCGAGTCGTAGATTCGCGATCGCGTAGCCGTCCTGCATGCCGTGATTCGGATCCAGTTCCGAAGTCACGTTCTGCTCACCGACCCAGCTGCCGTCCAGACGCGAGAACACGCTGCCCGGACCGATGTCGTGTTCCCAGGTCAGGCCGGCCGTCGCCGTCAGCTTCGGTGCGAAGGGCAGCGTCTCGCCGGAAAGATCGCAACCGCCGGTGACGGCATCATCCGGCGCGCGGCCCGAGTAACACGAACCCTGCGTGTATTGCTCGTAGGTCGCTTCGGCGTAGGTCGCCGACAGGTCGAGCGTCAGGCCATCGGTCAGGCGGGCGGTCATGTCCGCTTCCAATCCCTGCACGCGGACCTTCTCCGCGTTGTTGACCAGGAACTGCAGGCCGATGAACGAGGCCGACTGGAAGTCGTCGTAGTCGGCGAGGAAGGCCGCCGCGTTCAGGCGCACGCGACCGGCCCACTCGGTCTTGGCGCCGATTTCATAGCTGATGACGTCTTCCGAATCGAACGGACGCCGCGACAGCGGCGTGTTGCCGAAGCCGCCGTTGTAGCCGCCGCCCTTGAAGCCGGTGGCGACCGTGGCGTAGGCCATCGCGTCCGGAGTGAAGCGATACACGGTGTTGAACGTCCCCGTCACCGCATTCCATTCGTCGTTGAGCGCGAACGAAGCCGCCGCCGGCGTCAGCAGACGCACGGGCAGCGACAATCCTGCGAGCGGGCCCGGCGCGGAAGTGAAGGGCGTGTTGGTGAGCGACACGTCCTTTTCTTCGAGCGAATAGCGCAGGCCGAGCGTGAATGCGAGACGATCCGTCACGTCCAGCGAGCTCTGCGCGAAGGCGCCGTAGCTCCGGCTGTCGGAGATCTCGTAAAAATCGCCCGTGTCGCCGGGCAGGCCGAACACCGGTACGTCCGGCAGCGTCGGCGAGGCGATGCCTGCGGCGACGCCCAGTTCGTCGATGGCCTGGCCCAGCGTGAATTCGTGCTGATCCTCATCGCCGCGCTGGAAGTGATTGTCGTAGTAGTACACGCCGGCGAGCCAGGTGAGGCGACCGCCCGAACGCGAATTGATGCGCAGTTCCTGGCTGAAGGTTTCACCGCTCTGGAAGTCGCGATAGTTCACCAGATCCAGCCCGGTCTGGCCGGCGTCGTTCCAGCTTTGCGTGATGTCGTAGACGTCGTAGCTCGTCAGCGAGGTCAGCGTGAACGCATCGGCGGCGTACTCGATCGAGGCGATGGCCTCGTCGGACTTCTGTTCGAACTGCAGCGGCGCGAGCGCCTGCACGCGACGATTCAGCGGATCGTTGTCGAGGATCGGCTGCGCGCTCGGGTTGATGACGCCGTCCGCCAGTCCCGGACCGTCAGCGGCGCCGAGTGCGGCGGGATTCGCCGCCGTGGCATTGACCAGCGCCGTGACGGCCGGACCGTAGTACATGTCGGCCAGCGCGGGCTTCATGTCGCGCTCGACGTGCGAACCGATCAGGCGGATCTGCCACGCATCGCCCGGCTCGAACAGCAACTGGCCGCGCACCGCGAACTGGTTCAGATCGTCGCTGTCGGCGCCGATGAGATTTTTGGCAATCGCGTCGCGCTGCGATCCGGTCACGCTGAGGCGCGCGGAAAGCGTATCGGTGATGCCGCCGGTGACGTAGCTGCGCACGCCCCGGAAGTTGTCGTTGCCGCCGGTCACTTCACCCATGACGCCGAAAGTCTGGCTCGGCATCGCGGTGCGGACGCTGATGGCGCCGGCCGTGACGTTGCGGCCGTAGAGCGTCGACTGCGGGCCGCGCAGGACTTCGATCTGCTCGATGTCGGCGAGGTCGCCCAGGCCGAGGCCGGAACGCGAGCGATACGCGCCGTCGATGAACAGGCCGGTATCCGGTTCGAAGTCCGGAATGTTGCCTTCGTTGCCGATGCGGCGGATACGGTAGCTGGTGTTGAACGGATTCGAGTTCGTCGTCACGACCAGCGAGGGCACCAGCACGGTCAGGTCGGCGACGTCGCGGATGCCCGCGGCCTGCACCTGTTCTGCAGTGACGGCGGAGATTGCCATGGGCACGTCCTGGATCGGTTCCGACGTCTTGCGTGCGATGACCTGGATTTCTTCGAGCGCGACAGTGCTGGTGTCGGCCGGTGCGGCTTGAGCGTGTGCCTGCTGCGAGCCCAGTGCGGTCGCGATGGCGAGCGTCAGCAGCGAATACGATGTCTTCATCGAAAACCCCCGAATGGCGTGGATGCCGCGTGTACGAGCCAAGTCGAACCCGTTCGTCCGTGTTGCATCGTCCACGGCGTCAGATCCGTAGACCGAGCCTAGAGGGCGACTGCAGGACGGTGCTGTTCACGGGATGACAGGACCTTTTCATTTCGTGACACGGCGGCTAGAGTCGCTGCGGCTTACGCCCTTTGCCGAAGCTGCGATACGACATCCAATGACCCGCATGGTCCGCGCCGCGGCTCTCACGAACTATTTCGACGTGGCCCAGCAGGTCGGTCTGAATCCGGTCACGCTGCTTGGCGAGGCGGGACTCAATCGCACGCTTCTCGCCAATCCCGACAACAGGATTCCCGTCAGCGCCGCGGTGACGTTGCTGGAGGAGTCGGCGCGCATCGCCGCCTGCCCGACGTTCGGGTTGCGCATGGCGGAGACGCGCCAGATCGCCGATTTCGGCGCGGTCGGACTGCTCGTCACCCACCAGCCGACGCTGCGCGAGGTGCTGCTGGCGCTGATCGACTACCGGCACCTGCTCAACGAGGCGCTCAGCCTGCACATGAGCAATGTCGGCAAGCACGTCATCATTCGCCAGGAAATTGTCACCGATCTGCCCGGCTATTCGCGACAGGCTACCGAACTTGCGCTGGGCGTGCTGGCGCGCGCGGGCAGTGCGCTGCTGGGGAGTCACTGGAAGCCGGAGCGGGTGCTGTTCCTGCACGAGGCGCCGGAGGATCTGCAGCTGCATCGCCGCCTGTTCAGATGCAGGCTGGAATTCGACAGCGAGTACAACGGTTTCGTCTGCAATGCCGCAGACCTGGACTATCCCTGTTCCGCCGCGAATCCGGCGCTGGCGCGCTACGCGGAACAGTTGCTGCAGACCCTGCCGAAAGCGCGCGATCGATCGATCGAGGCGGAGGTGCACGAAGCGATCTATCTGCTGCTGCCGATGGGCCGCGCGACCGTCGAGCAGGTCGCGCAGAGTCTCGCGATGAACGTGCGCACGCTGCAACGCCACCTGGAAGAGCAGGGCGTGACGTTCTCGGATCTCATCAACACCGTGCGCCGGGAACTGGCGGTGCGCTACGTCGAAAGCGGCCAGCACTCGCTTGGCCACGTGGCGGAGCTGCTGGGTTACTCGACGCAGACCTCGTTCACCCGCTGGTTCAAGAACGAGTTCGGCGCGTCGCCGACGCAGTGGATTTCAGGAGAGAAGAATCTTCACGGGGGACATTGACTCAAGGATTTGCTCTGCCTGTGGGGCCGGCTTTAGCCGGCCTTTTTCAGAGTCAGGCTGAAGCCTGACCTACAGAAGAAACAGATTGCACGGCTTCAGTCCGCCCCTGCAGCAGGAGTGAAATCACTGCGCGATCGCCCGACTGCTGTTTCGATTCAGATACAGCGCAATCAGCGTGCACGCCGCGCCGGACAACAGATACGCACCGGCAAACCCCAGTCCGAAACGGCTCGACAGCGTCAGCGCCACCCACGGCGCGAAGCCGGCGCCGAACATCCAGGCGAGACTCGACGTCAGCGACGAACCCGTATAGCGATAGTTGAGCGGGAAACTCGACGCCACCGCACCCGATGCCTGTCCGAATGAAATACCCAGCAGTGCGAAGCCGGAGAACATGAACACTGCCTCGCCGAGTTCGCCGGCGGCGAGCAGTTGCGGCGCGAAGCCGCTGAAGGCGGCGATGGCCGCGGCCGTGCCGGCCAGCAGCGTGCGCCGGCCGATGCGATCCGCGATGGGGCCGGACGCGATGATCGCGATCACGCCGAAGGCCGAGGCCACGGTCTGGATCACCAGGAAGCGTTCCGGTCCTTCGTTCGTGAACAGGAACACCCACGACAGCGGGAACACCGTGACCATGTGGAACAGCGCGAAGCTCGCCAGCGGTGCGAATGCGCCGATCACGATGTGCGGGCCGACCTTGCGCAGTGTTTCGGCGATCGGCGTCGGCTGCAGTTCGCGGGTCTCGAACAGTCGCGTGTATTCGGGCGTCACCACGATGCGTAGCCGCGCGAACAGCGCCACGACGTTGATCGCGAACGCGACGAAGAACGGATAGCGCCAGCCCCAGTCGAGGAAGTCCGCCGCCGAGAGCTTGGCGATGATGTAGGCGAACAGCGCGCTCGACACCATCAGTCCCAGCGGCGCGCCGAGCTGCGGGATCATCGCGTAGTAGCCGCGCCGGTTCGGCGGCGCGTTCAGCGCCAGCAGCGTGGGCAGTCCGTCCCAGGAGCCGCCGAGCGCCAGGCCCTGTCCGATACGGCACGCCGCGAGCAGGTACGCGGAAGCGATGCCGATGCTGTCGTAGCCTGGCAGGAAGCCCATCGCCACCGTCGAACTGCCGAGCAGGAACAGCGCGATCGTCAGTTTCATGCCGCGCCCGAGCGTGCGGTCGATCGCGGTGAAGATCATCGTGCCAACCGGGCGTGCGACGAAGGCCAGCGCGAAGATGGCGAACGAATAGAGCGTGCCGGTCAGCGGATCGACGAAGGGAAAGATCAGTTTCGGAAACACCACCACCGAGGTGATGGCGTAGACGAAGAAGTCGAAGAATTCCGACGTGCGGCCGATGATGACGCCGATGGCGATGTCGCCGGGCCGCACCTCGCCGCCATGCGCTTCGTTCGTGCGCCGGGCATCGCGCTCCAGCGAAGAGGTCGGGGCGCCGGAGGGGGCGACGGACATCGTTTCTCTTACTCCTGCTGCTGCTTCTTCCTGTGGGGCCGGCTTTAGCCGGCCTGAGAACTGTCAGGCTAAAGCCTGACCTACAGAAAGAATGAGATCGCGGCTTGGGTCGGTGTCATTGGGGCTACAAGCCCGCTCACTGTATAGCGTCCATCCCGCGGTTCGCCCATTGGACAAATCGCCCAATGTTGCGATGCATCCAACCCGTCTATCGTGCCGTTGCATTCCTTTGATCGAACGTGGATCGATGATGAACCGGCTGCGCATCCTCGCGCTATTGCCGCTGTGCGCAGTGCTTGCGGCCTGCGACATGGTGGTCCTGAACCCCTCGGGCGACATCGCCGCCCAGCAGCGCGACCTGCTGGTGGTGTCGACCGTGCTGATGCTGCTCATCATCGTGCCGGTGATGGCGCTCACCCTCTTTTTCGCGTGGCGTTATCGCGCGAGCAATCGCGAAGCGCGCTACGAGCCCGACTGGCATCACTCCATGCGCCTCGAACTCGTGATCTGGTCGGCGCCGCTGCTCATCATCATCTGTCTCGGCGCGATCACCTGGCTCGGCACGCACCTGCTCGATCCGTACCGGCCGCTCGATCGCATCCATGCCGGCAAGGCCGTGCCCGAGCAGGCGCAGCCGCTCGAAGTGCAGGTCGTGGCGCTCGACTGGAAGTGGCTGTTCATTTACCCCGAGCAGGGCATCGCCACCGTCAATGAACTGGCCGTGCCGGTCGACCGGCCGCTGTCGCTGAGCATCACGGCTTCGTCGGTGATGAACTCGCTCTACATCCCTGAACTCGCCGGCATGATCTACGCGATGCCCGGCATGGAGACGAAGCTGCACGCCGTGCTCAACAGGCACGGCGAGTCGGAAGGCTTCTCCGCCAACTACAGCGGCGCGGGTTTTTCCGGCATGCGCTTCAGGCTGCGCGGTCTCGACGATGGCGAGTTCGCGAACTGGGTCGAGTCGGCGCGCACCGCGCAGGCATCGCTGACCCGCGAGACGTATCTCGAACTGGAGAAGCCGTCGGAAAAGGAACCCGTCCGTCATTTCGCCGCGGTCGATGCGCAACTCTTCGACGCCGTTCTCGGCATGTGCGTGCAGCCGGGGAAGATGTGCATGCACGACATGATGGCCATCGACGCGAAGGGCGGGCTCGGTCTCGGCGGTGTCTACAACGTGGCGCGCAGCACTGAAAGCCGGCCGCGTGCCGTGTTCGGCGCGGCGCACGATTACGTGATCGGCATGTGTACGGCGCCGGTGTCGCGCGGTGAAGATGAAACCGCGCCGTTCGCCCGCGTTGATCGCTCGCCGCTTCGTGGCGCGGGTCTGACTCCGGCTGTGGGGCCGGCTTCAGCCGGCCTGTACGGAGTCAGGCTGAAGCCTGACCTACAGTCGGATCTGCACGCCGATCTCACGGTGCCGAGATAGTTCATGGCTCTCGACCCTTCTTCACTCGTCGATCCGATCTTCGGCCGGCTGTCCCTCGATTCGCTGCCGCTGCACGAACCCATCCTGGTCGCGACTTTTGCCGCCGTGGCCATCGGCGGCATGGCGCTGCTCGCCGTCGTGACGCGCCAGAAGCTGTGGGGCTATTTGTGGGCCGAATGGATCACCAGCATCGACCACAAGCGCATCGGCATCATGTACATGATCCTCGGGATCGTGATGCTGCTGCGCGGCTTCGCCGACGCCATCATGATGCGGCTGCAGCAGGCGATGGCCTTCGGCGGCTCCGAGGGCTATCTCAACGCGCATCACTACGACCAGATCTTCACCGCGCACGGCGTCATCATGATCTTCTTCGTCGCCATGCCGCTGGTGACGGGGCTGATGAACTACATCGTGCCGCTGCAGATCGGCGCGCGCGACGTCGCCTTCCCGTTCCTCAACAACTTCAGTTTCTGGATGACCACCGCGGGCGCGGTGCTGGTGATGATCTCGCTGTTCGTCGGCGAGTTCGCGCGCACCGGCTGGCTCGCGTATCCGCCGCTCTCGGGCATCCAGTACAGTCCGGACGTCGGCGTCGACTATTACATATGGGCTTTGCAGATAGCGGGCGTCGGCACGTTGCTGTCCGGCGTGAACCTGCTCGCCACCATCATCAAGATGCGCGCGCCGGGCATGACGCTGATGAAAATGCCGGTGTTCACCTGGACGGCGCTGTGCACCAACGTGCTGATCGTCGCCGCCTTCCCGGTGCTCACGGCCGTGCTGGTGCTGCTGTCGCTGGACCGTTACGTCGGCACCAACTTCTTCACCAGCGACTTCGGCGGCAGCCCGATGATGTACGTGAATCTCATCTGGATCTGGGGCCATCCGGAGGTCTACATCCTGATCCTGCCCATCTTCGGCATCTTCTCCGAAGTCACCTCCACGTTCTCGGGCAAGAAGCTGTTCGGCTACAGCTCGATGGTGTACGCGACGGTGGTCATCACCATCCTGTCGTACATCGTCTGGCTGCATCACTTCTTCACCATGGGCTCGGGCGCCAGCGTCAACTCGTTCTTCGGTATCACCACCATGATCATTTCGATCCCGACGGGCGCGAAGATCTTCAACTGGCTGTTCACCATGTATCGCGGCCGCATCCGCTTCGAGCTGCCGATGATGTGGACGGTCGCGTTCATGCTGACGTTCGTGATCGGCGGCATGACGGGCGTGCTGCTCGCGGTGCCGCCGGCCGACTTCGTGCTGCACAACAGCCTGTTCCTGGTGGCGCACTTCCACAACGTCATCATCGGCGGCGTGGTGTTCGGCCTGTTCGCCGGCATCGTCTACTGGTTCCCGAAGGCGTTCGGTTTCAGGCTCGATCCCTTCTGGGGCAAGGTGTCGTTCTGGTGCTGGGTCGTCGGCTTCTACATCGCCTTCATGCCGCTGTACGTGCTCGGCCTCATGGGCGTGACGCGCCGCCTGCGCTATTTCGAAGATCCGTCGCTGCAGATCTGGTTCGTGATCGCCGCGTTCGGCGCGGTGCTGATCCTGTTCGGCATTCTCGCGTTCCTGGTGCAGATCTACGTCAGCATCCGCCGGCGTCACGAGCTGCGCGACACCAGCGGCGATCCGTGGGATGGCCGCACACTGGAATGGTCGACGTCCTCGCCGCCGCCGGCCTACAACTTCGCCTTCACGCCCATCATCCACGACGGTGATGCCTGGTGGGACATGAAGCAGCGCGGCTACCAGCGTCCGCAATCCGGCTTCCGCGCCATCCTCATGCCGCGCAACACCGGCGCGGGCTTCGTGCTCGCCGTGCTGTGCACGATCTTCGGTTTCGCGATGGTCTGGTACCTGTGGTGGCTCGCCATCGCCAGCTTCGTTGGCATCGTCGGCTACGCCCTCTGGCACACCTTCAACTACGACCGGGAATTCCACCTGTCGCTGGATGAAGTCGTGCGTGCCGAGAACGAGCGCACGCAACTGCTGGCGGCGCGGAGCTGATCGCATGTCGCACGCATTGACCGACGCACAGGCCGCGGCGCGCGACGTCTTCCACGACGCGCACGAACACGATCACGAGGCCGGCGGCAGCACGCTGCTCGGCTTCTGGATCTACCTGATGAGCGACTGCCTCATCTTCGCCGTGCTGTTCGCCACCTACGGCGTGGTGGGCGGCAACTACGCGGCGGGGCCGGGGCCGAAGGATCTGTTCGACCTGTCGCTGGTGGCGGTCAACACCGCCATGCTGCTGCTGTCGTCGATCACCTATGGCTTCGCGATGCTCGCCTCGTATCGCAAGCAGATCGGCGCGACGCAATTGTGGCTGGCAGTGACGGGCCTGTTTGGCCTGGCCTTCCTCGGCATCGAGCTCTACGAGTTCGCGCACATGATTCACGAAGGCGCGACGCCGCAGCGCAGCGCGTTCCTGTCGGCGTTCTTCACGCTGGTCGGCACGCACGGGCTGCACGTCACCTTCGGCATCATCTGGCTGGTCACGCTGATGATCCAGCTCGGCAGGCACGGGCTCACCCGGGCCAACGAACGCCGGCTCGCCTGCCTGAGCCTGTTCTGGCACTTCCTCGACGTCATCTGGATCGGCGTCTTCACGTTCGTCTATCTCATGGGCATGCTGCGATGAGCGCTCACGACCACGCCGCCGCGCCACCGCACGCCACGCTGCGCGGCTATCTCACGGGCTTCGTCCTGTCCGTGATCCTCACGGCCATTCCGTTCTGGCTGGTGATGGGCGGCGTGCTGGAGAGCAAGCAGGCCACCGCCTTCATCATCATGGCGTTCGCCGCCGTGCAGATGATCGTGCACATGATCTATTTCCTGCACATGAGCCGGAAGTCGGAGGAGGGCTGGACGCTCGTCTCGCTCATCTTTACGCTGATCCTCGTCGTCATCACGCTCGCCGGATCGCTATGGGTGATGTACCACCTCAACAGCAACATGATGCCGGGACACGAAACCAGCGTGTCGCCGAACGAGCCGTTCTGACGGATTCCGCGCCCGCGTCGCCGTTCAAGCTCGTCCTGGTGTCCGTGGCTGCGATTGCTGCAATCGCGGGCCTCGCGAGTCTCGGCGTCTGGCAACTGCACCGACTCGCCTGGAAGAAGGACCTGATCCACCGGGTCGACGAGCGCATCCATGCCGATCCCGTGCCCGCCCCCGGCCCTGACGAATGGCCGCACGTGACCGCGGCCAGCAGCGAATATCGCAATGTGCGCGTGCAGGGCCACTATCTGCACGAACGCGAAACCCTCGTGCAGGCAGTCACCGTCCGTGGCGCGGGCTTCTGGGTAGTGACGCCGCTGCAGACGACCGGTGGCTACACCGTGCTGATCAATCGCGGCTTCGTCCTGCCGCAGTATCGAGCGGCAGAGACGCGCACGGCGTCGCAGACCGCAGGCGAGACGACAGTCACCGGCCTCTTGCGCCTGAGCGAGACGGGCAGGGGATTCCTGCGCGAGAACGATCCCGCGGCCGACCGCTGGTATGCCCGCGACGTGGCCGCCATCGCCGCCGCGCGTGACCTGACCAACGTCGCGCCATATTTCATCGACGCAGCAGCCGGCGATTCCTCCGCACCCGGCGCTCCCGTGGGCGGCCTCACCGTCGTTTCCTTCCGCAACACCCACATGCAATACGCCTTGACGTGGTTCGCCCTCGCACTCATGGTGGCCGGCGGCGCCGCGCTGGTGTTTCGTCACGAATGGCGTTTGCGTAATCCTCGGTCTGGATGAAAGAGGAATGGCCGCAAAAAGGCGCAAAGATCTCAAAGTCAGAAACATGAATCCGATTCCGACCTTGTGATTTTTGCGCCTTTTTGCGGCCAATCTCTTCTCCGTCTGACGACAGATCATCAACAAACCCATCCCAGACAATCGGAATGGACATAACATCTCCGGCCATCGCGCCGAGCTACGACGACACCGCGATTCGCAAGAACCTCGCGCTGCTGATCCAGCTTCGCTGGATCGCGGTCGTCGGGCAGGTGCTGACCATCCTCGTGGTGCACTTCGGCCTGCGGATCGCCTTGCCGCTGGGGCCGATGTTCCTCGTGCTCGTCGCGCTGGTGGTGCTCAACCTGGTGAGCATCGGCTGGCTGCGGGGCAACCAGCCCGTCAACAACGGCGCGGTGTTCGCGGCATTGCTGCTGGACGTCATCGCGCTCAGCGCCCAGTTGTATCTCAGCGGCGGCGCGAGCAATCCGTTCATCGCGCTGTATCTCGTGCAGATCGTGCTGGCGGCCGTGCTGCTGGATGCGGAGTCGAGCTGGATCCTGGTCGGTGCGACCTTCATCTGTTTCATCATGCTGACCTGGTTCAACCGGCCGCTCGTCATCCCGCCGCGCTACGACGAGCTGTACCAGTACGGCATGTTCCTGTGCTTTGCACTCGACGCCGCGTTGCTGGTCGCCTTCGTCACGCGCATGAATCTCAATCTGCGCGAACGCGATGCCAGGCTGGCGGAGCTGAAACAGCAGGCGGCGGAGGAAGATCACATCGTGCGGATGGGTTTGCTGGCTTCAGGCGCGGCGCACGAACTGGGAACGCCGCTCGCGTCGGTGTCGGTGATTCTCGGTGACTGGCGGCGCATGCCGGAGATCGCGCGTCGCCCCGACATGGTGGAAGAGCTGGAGGAGATGCAGGCCGCGGTGCAGCGCTGCAAGACCATTCTCCACGGCATCCTGCGGTCGGCCGGCGAGGCGCGCGGCGAGGCGCCCGAAGTCACGACGCTGCACCGGTTCCTGCGCGACATCGTGCAGGAGTGGACCGAGCGGCATCAGGACGAGACGCTGCACTACCAGCCGGGCGATCTCGGCGCGGACGTCAACGTCGTCTCCGATCCCGCGCTGCGACAGGTCGTCACCAACCTGCTGGAGAATGCCAACGAAGTGTCGCCGCAGTGGATCGGCCTGAGCGCCGAGCGGCGCGGCGATCTGCTGCGCGTGGAGGTCACGGACGCGGGCCCTGGATTCACGGCAGAGATGCTGGCCAGCGTCGGCAAGCCCTATCATTCGACCAAGTCGCGCCAGGGCGCGGGACTGGGGCTGTTTCTCGTGGTCAACGTCATCCGAAAACTGGGCGGCAGCGTCGCGGCGCGCAATCGCGAAGCGGGCGGCGCTGCGGTAACCATCGAGCTGCCGCTCGCGGCGCTGGCGTTCGATCGGGGCCGGGCATGAGCGACGCAGCGCCCGCACAGAAACTGCTGCTGATCGTCGAGGACGACGAATCGCTCGCGCGCACGCTCAGGCGTTCGTTCGAGCGGCGCGACTATCGCGTGCTCACGGCCAGCAGCCATGAAGAACTCGCCGAACTGTTGAAGTCGGAATCGCCGCAATACGCCGTCGTCGACCTGAAACTGAATGGCGTATCGGGCCTGTCCTGCGTGCAGACGCTGCACGCGCACGATGAACACATGCGCATCGTCGTGCTGACCGGTTTCGCCAGCATCGCCACCGCGGTGGAGGCGATCAAGCTCGGCGCCTGTCACTATCTCGCCAAGCCTTCCAACACCGACGACATCGAGAAAGCCTTCGGCATGACGAGCGGCAACACCGATGTCGCGCTCACCGCGCGTCCCACCTCCATCAAGACCCTGGAGTGGGAACGCATCCACCAGACGCTCGTCGACACCGAGTTCAACATTTCCGAAGCGGCGCGCCGCCTCGGCATTCATCGGCGCACGCTGGCGAGGAAGCTGCAGAAGCAGCGCGTGAAGTAGGTCAGCCTCAACCGCCCGTCGGTCCGACCGTAACCACCACCTTCCCTCGCGCACGCCCCGTTTCCAGATACCGCATCGCTTCGGCAACCTCATTCAAGGGATAGGTGCGATCGATCACCGGGATGAGCTTGCCCGAGGCCATGAGGTCGGCGAGGGTCTGCATGTCCTGATGATTGGGCTTTGCCATCATCATGCCCATCGGCTGGTCGACGAAGGGCGAGAACAGCACGGCCTTGATCGGCAATGCCAGCGGCCCGATCCAGTGGCCTGGCGCACCGCCGACGATCACCAGCCGACCCTGCGGCTGCAGTACACGCCGCAGGTCCGAGATCGAACGGTTGGCGACGTTGTCGACGATCAGGTCGTAGCGCCGCTCGCCCGTGGCAAAGTCCGTTTGCGTGTAGTCGATCACTTCGTCTGCACCCAGCGAGCGAACGAGTTCGACGTTCTTCGTGCTGCACACGCCCGTGACGTGCGCACCGAGCGCCTTGGCGATCTGCACGGCGAAGGTGCCGACGCCGCCCGACGCGCCGTTGATGAGCACGCGCTGTCCCGGCTGCAGGCCGCCGTGATCGCGCAGCGCCTGCAGTGCGGTGATGCCCGCCACGTTGACGCCGGCGGCCTGCTCGAACGTGACGGTCGCGGGCTTGATCGCGAGCGATTCGGTTTCGCGCTTGAGCACATAGTCCGCGAGCGTGCCGCCGCCGCTGCCGAACACCGCATCGCCGGCCTTGTAACGCGTGACCTTCGCGCCGACCGCCTCGACCGTTCCTGCGAAATCGGCGCCAATCCACGGGTCCTTCGGCTGGCCGATCCCGCCGCCCAGACGCATCACGTACGGACTGCCTCGCATCAGGTGCCAGTCGTATGGATTGAGCGACGCGGCGTGAACGCGGATCAGGATCTGGTCGTCTGCCGGCTGCGGCCTGGCGACCGCCTCGAGCCGAAGGACTTCCGGCGAGCCATAGCAGCGCGCCGAGACGGCCCTCATGCGCGGTGCGTCGCCGGCCAGTGACGGCGATCCGTCACATGGCGCGTTGTAGCTGAGCGCGAATCCCGCCGCGGCGATCGCCAGTCCCGCGATCGCGCCAATGGCGATCAGAATCTTCTGTGTCCGTCTCATCTGCGTTTTCTCCCTGCCTGTTTGTTCGCACTCTGCGCAGGACGCGGCGATGCGGCCAGCGGCATGCGACGGGAGACGATGCAACGGGATGAGTGGCGGAGCGGGACGATGAACTGCTGCCCCTTCTACGCACAGACGCGCACCATCCCCGCTACCACACTGCCGCATCATGACGTTCCGCCACGCCTGCCGCAGCCGCCTGGCAGCGGTCCTGACTGTAATCGGCATCGCCGCCACGACATTGCCGGAAACCGGCCACGTCGCGGCGCAGGAGGCGGATGGCGACGAACCGCAACGTCACTCGCCCTGGCTGCTGGTGCCGCTGGTGAGCAGCAGCCCGAAGCTCGGCACTTCGTTTGGCGGCATGGCGGGCTACATCATGAAATTCGATGAGCATTCCTCGCCGTCCCTCATCGGTCTGAAGGCGACGACATCCAATACCTCGTCCACCGTCGTCGCCGGCGGAGGCAAGCTCTTCTTCCATGCCGACCGCGATCGGCTCGCGTTCGGCCTGGTCGGCGGCAAGGTGACCAACGACTATCTGGATTTCCTCGGTTCCGGCCAGGAGGTGCGCAGCGACGAGAACTTGCGCGCCTACTTCGTGCGCTATCAGCACGCGGTGACCGCACACTGGTATCTCGGTGTGCAGGCCGTCTATTCGAACTATGGTGTCGAGGGCGATGATCCGACGTCGCAGATGGCGCTCGAAGAGGCGGGGTTGACGGGCATCGTCTCCAGCGGTCCCGGCCTGGTCCTGGCTTACGACACGCGCGACAACGTCAACAATCCGACCAGCGGCATGTACGCGCAGATCCACAACTTCGCCTACCGCGAAAGCTTCGGCAGCGACGACGACTACGATGCCATCAATGCGGACTGGCGCTGGTACCTGCGTACCGGCCCGAAGAATGTGCTGGTCCTGCACGCCAAGGGGCGCTGGACCGACGATGCGCCGCCGTCCCGCGAGAGTTCGATCGAGATGCGCGGCTACACGCACGGGCAGTACCTCGGGCGCAATTCCCTGACCCTCGAAAGCGAGGACCGCTACACGATCCGCCCGCGATGGGGCGCAAAGGTGTTTGGCGGCGTCGCCTGCCTGTACGGCGACGGCAAATCCTGCGGCGGCGATCAGGTGTACCCGATGCTCGGCGTGGGCGCCTTCTACATCATCAAGCCGCAGGAACACATGGTGGTGAACGCCGAGTTCGCCAAGGGCGAAGGCGACAACCAGGGGTTCTATCTGCGCTTCGGCAACCAGTTCTGAATGCCTGCTTGCCTGCGAAAAAGAAAGAGCCCGGGGCTCGCGCTGCTGCTGGCCATCGCCTCATCCACGGTCGGCGCGCAGGAAGAGCCGGAAACCGGCGCCATCGACGTCTGCCGTGGCACGCGTGACGACAGCGAAGTGACGATGATCGAACTGGCCCGACGCAGTCTGTCCACCACGGCGTGCGCCTCATCGGCCTGGCTCGATGGACTGTTCGGCGACGAGATGATGTACGAGGACTATCGACACACCTACGGCACCGTGTCGGTCGGATCCCTGTGGAGCGACTACGATGGATTCGATCCGCGCCTGCGCTTTCGCGTCCGCCTGCAGCTTCCCCAGTGGAACGAACGCTTCTCCGCATTTGTCGGGCGTGTCGGCCAGGACGAATACGTCAGCGACGTCGAGGACGATTTCGATGCGTTGCCCTCGCGACAGTTCGGCGACCTGGAAGACGAAAGAATGCTGCTGGGGCTTGGGTATTCCGATCCGAAGCGCACCGGCAACGACTTCGACGCCAGCGTCGGCGTGCGCCTGGGTACGCCGGTCGATCCTTACGTGCGCACGCGCTACGAGATCGTCCGCCACTTTGCCGGGCAGAACGTCTTCAGCGTGCGCACGACCGCGTTCTGGCAGAACTCCGAAGGCTTCGGCGTGACCCTGCGCTCCTATCTCGATCGATCATGGTCCGACCGGTTCCTCACACGCTGGTTGAACGTCGGCAAGTACAGCGAAGCGTCCGAGGGCCTGGAGTGGTATTCGCAGATGACACTGTTCCAGAGCGTCAGGGACCGCATGGGCCTGGCATGGCAGGCGCAGGTCGACGGCGCAACTGGCAACGAAGTGCCCATCCTGCGTTACGCGGTCAGGCTGATCATGCGGCGACAGTTCAGGGATTTCGACTGGCTCTTTCTCGAACTGCGCGGTGGCGTCGACTGGCCGCGCGAGGAACTTGCGGAAGTGCGCAAAGCCGGGCTCGAGCTTGGCATCGCGATGGAGATGCAGTTCGGGCAGGGGCGTGCGCCCAGATGAACGTGACCGAGCTGTGCGTGTACCCACAATGTGGCCACGCGCACAAGGCGAAGGCAGTTCGAAGCATCCTCGTCACTTCGTTTCCCGTGAACCACAACACGGCCGATCCGTAGAGCACAGCGAGGGGCAAGACTTGTCCCTGACTGCGCGTCCAACGTGCCATAGGGTGATACCCACGACCGCCGCGAGAATGGCAGCAGCGACCAGCCTCATGATTCGGCGACTGAGAACAGACTGCACCGACCCCCGCGCCGGTTGCGCCGAGCCCGATCAGCACGGCAGGCAACGAGCAGCACGCCAAACACGTTCCCAAAGCGGAGAGAAGTCCGCCGGCCGTCATCCAACGGGTCGCACTACGTCTTTGTGCGCATCGGTTCGTCTCATCGTTCATGTCCATCGCTGTAGACCTGTCACGCTTCACAGCACTGATATCCCGCGCTACCACGCGATCCGATCCTCACCTCCGTCTCGATGACCTCGCGAGTCCCGACCGGCCCGGTCATCTGCAAGATGAGTTCCGATGCTCCGGGTTCAACATGGATGTCGAACCGCATGAAGGGACAGCACAAGCGTTCGTTCGCGATGAACTGAGCAATGGATTGCAGTGCGCCAGCAGGGAACCGAAACTCGTAACCGTCGGCTAGCGCGGTCTGCGACGTGGCGAGTTCATTCAGAAGCCGGGTCGCGAGCGCAAAGTGTGCAGTGCGTTCGGTGGCGGGAATGGCACCTGGAATGCAGAGAATCACAGCTCCGGCGTTTCACGCGTCATTTCCAGACTCCATGCGCTTGCTTTGAGCGTCCTCAGCGTACATATTCAAGTCAACTTGAAGTCAAGGACTTTTCCGATGAAGGCCCTATCGATCGGCCAGGTCGCCAAGCGCACGGGCGTTCGGACATCGGCACTGCGCTACTACGAAGACGAGGGAGTACTACCGAGCCCCCAGCGAGTGGGTGGACGTCGTGTCTACGATACGGATCTGGTGCGTCGAATCGATATCCTGCGCTTCGCTCAGCAAGCAGGATTCACCCTCGACGAGATTCGTACATTGTTCCGGGGCTTCGGGACTGATATGCCACTGAGCGCACGCTGGCAGCGGCTGGCGCGTGCGAAGCTGAGTGAGCTGGAGGAGCAGGCGAAACGGATCGAGCGCATGCGCACCGCATTGAAACTCAGCCTCGAATGCGGCTGCGTACGCATTGAAGAATGTTCGCTCTCACCGACTGATGTGTCGCGACCGAGTACTGGCTGCAAGTCATCGGGGTGCACGTGAGCCGGGACTGGTTGGAACGACACCAAGTCGTCATCTACTTTGCGGTCATCGTCCTCGCCATCGCGTGCGGATTAGCATCGGGTTCGCTTCGGGCGCTGGAGATGCTGATCACTCCGGCGATTGCGGTCCTCATGTATGCGATGTTTTTGCAGATTCCGTTCCTCGGATTGCGCGCGGCCTTGGCAGATCGCCGATTCATGGCCGCGCTGTTGACGGCCAATTTCGTCCTGATTCCGCTACTCGTCTGGCTGATCACTCTTCCGTTGACGGATCACCGTGCCTTGCTGATTGGCGCATCGTTGGTATTGCTGACGCCGTGTATCGACTACGTCGTCGTGTTCACTCATCTCGGGAAAGGCGACTCAAAGTTGATCTTGTCGGCGACGCCTGTATTGCTGGTGTTGCAGTTCGCACTCCTGCCCGTTTACTTGCCCCTGATGCTGAGCGGGGAGGCTTCTTTGTCGGTGCCCTCGGCGCCCTTCCTTGAGGCGTTCCTGCTCTTGATCATCGCACCCCTGGGGTTGGCGATTGCGACCGAGTGGCTTTCTGACCGCGCACCTACCGTTCGCGCATGGCGGAACGCTTGGTTGTGGTTGCCGGTCCCCGCGATGTCCGCCGTGCTCTTTCTCGTCATCGGCTCGCAGATCGACTTGATAGCGCAGGATGCGGGAGCATTGATGCCTGTACTCCCGGTCTACATCGGATTCGCAATCCTCGCACCGATGGCCGGCGCGCTCGCGGCGCGTCTCTATGACCTGCACGCAGAGGCCGCCCGGGCGGTTGCGTTCAGCTCCGCTACTCGAAACTCGCTGGTCGTGTTGCCACTCGCACTTGCATTGCCTGACGAGCTTCGCCTGCTCGCTGCATCTGCGGTTGTTGCGCAAACGATAGTCGAGCTCACCGCGGAACTCATCTACCTGCGCGTGATTCCGAGGTCTGTAGGCTCAGTAACCAATCTGGGCGGAGCTTGAGAGTCACATAGATGTCGGCTTCTGGCGTGCGCCGTGAAAGGCGGGGCTTCCCAGCGGGTGCAAACCCCGCCCGGCAACTGCTCCAGCCGGAAGCACCGGAGCAACGATGGAGGTAAGAAATCGTTGAAGCCTTCGGGTAAAGCGTGTCACGACATACGGGGGAAGACGGACTCCCCGGAGAGTTGCCTGGCGGCGACGTCCAGGCCAGTGTCGAGTCTCACTGAACGGGCTTCGCCTCCGGGAAATTCCACGTGCCGTCGAGAACCTCAGGGCGCGGGCGATAGAGCCGCACGATGTAGTTCCAGCCGTTCATGATCGGCAGGCAGTTGGGGATTTTGCCGTCGCACCCGCCAAACTGGATTCTGATCGAGCCGTCGTCGCTCTTTCTCGCCGTGACATTGTTGAACGAGTAGGCGTTGTACTCGTTCTGCACGAAGTATCCCTTTGCATCGTAAAGGGAGATCGACCAGAAGCCATCGACCGGAACGTTCTTGACCACGAGCTCATGGTTGGTCTTGCCATCATTCTTCGCCGGGCTGCCAATGAGATAAACAGCGTCCTTGTCGGGATTGCCGGCCCAGCCCATCGCCGCGCCAATGATGAACCGCACGGGATCGACTTCGGCCTTTGAACCGAACATGCGTCTCTGATCGGGAAGTGTGGATGCAAGCACCAGGAGCGCATCGCGTACCTTGTCCTGGCTGGTCCTGTCCCAATGCGGTACCTCGAATTTGCCCGGGCCTCCGGGCTGAACGGTCCTGATCGCATTCTGCAGTGCGTGAACTTGCCTGATGTCCTCGGGATCGCCGGGATCCACGAACGTGCGGACGAAGACGATGACGTAGCGAGTCCCGATAGCGTTCCGCGTGAACGTGTAGGACCCGGGCTCGTACGCCACACGATGCGTGTATTGATCCTCGTCGATTACTTGCATCGACATGAAGCGCTTGCCGGCATCCGGCGTCGTGATCGTGACCGGGCCGGCATCGAGATCGAAGACAGCGCCTGAATAGAGGGTGTCGCGATTGGAGCGAACGACCAGCTGACTGTCATCAACTGCCGCGAGACCGCGATTGTGGTCGAACCTGCCGAACCCCCCGCGTTTGACGATGTTGCCGAAATACAGATCGGACTCGGCGCGGACAAAGTTGTCGGCAGTGACGGGGACGGGGTCACTCGCTGAAGGTTGTTGAGCCTGAGCATCGCGGGTGGCGTCCCAGGCCAGAGCCAAAGCAAGGAATGCAACGGTTTTCATGAATTGCTCGCTTCCGCAGGAGAAATGGCGCGCCCGGAGAGATTCGAACTCCCGACCCTCTGGTTCGAAGCCAGATGCTCTATCCGACTGAGCTACGGGCGCGCGGCGGGCGCGCATTGTACTTGGTCCGGTCGAAAGTGTCCGCAGGTGTCCGCCGACTGTCCGGTCGGTCGGCCGGACACCGTTGCCGGTGGCGGACAGTCCACGAAAAAGTCGCATTTTTCCCGGGAAATTCGCGTTTTCCGACGGCTGGCACACCCCGTGCAATGTATGCCGATGAGAGCGACGCGGACAGATCGCTCGCGGAGATCGGGACATGCAGACGACACTCTTTCGATTCACGGCCAGGCTGTCGGCCTTCGCGGTCAGCGCGGGTGCGCTGGCGATCCTGCTCTTGTCGCCGAATGCCCGGTCGGTCGATGGCGAGGCTGTTCCCGATGGCCAGCCCGAAGCCCGGCTCGAAGGGCTGATGATCCGTCACGATGTGCGCTACGCGCTCGCGATGCCGCGTGAAGTCGCCGAGTGCGACTCGCACAAGGAGCGCGGCTGATGATCTCGGCAGTGCCACAGAACGACCGTGAGAAGGTCACGCGCATTCGCGACACCTCGGCGCAGGACGTGCAGATCGATCAGGCGCCGTTGCAGCGCAAGCGCATGATCAAGCTGATCGGCGCCGGTGTCGGCGCGCTGTTGCTGGTCATCGTGATCGGAGTGCTGATCAGCAGCTGGCGCAGTGCCGAGATCTATGTGCCGCGCGAACGCGTGCGTATCGCCGAAGTGACGAAGGGACGTTTCGTTCGCGATGTTTCCGCACAGGGTACCGTGGTTGCGGCCGTCAGCCCCACGCTGTTCGCCATCGCGCCGGGTACGGTGCACTACCTCGTGCAGGCCGGCGATGCCGTGAAGAAGCAGCAACCGATCGCGCAGATCGACAGCCCCGAACTGCGCAATGAACTGGAACGCGAACAGGCGACGCTGGCGAGCATGGAAGTCGCGGTGCAGCGCCAGAGCATCGACACGCGCCGGCAGTTGCTGTCGAATCAGCAGACCATCGATCTGGCCAACGTGAACATCCAGGCCGCGGAACGCGAGCAGCATCGCGCCGAAGATTCCTGGGGCAAGCATCTCATCAGCGAGCGCGACTACGAGAAGGCGCGCGATGACGCGGCGGCGGCCGGCGTGAATCACAAGCACGCGATCGAAACGGCGCAGCTGCAGAAGGAAAGCCTGCAGTTCGAGCTGAGCGCGAAGCGTCTGGAGCGCGACCGCCAGCGGCTGGTCGTGCAGGACCTGCAGCGACGCGTCGGTGAACTGGAAATCAAGTCGCCGGTGGACGGCATCGTCGGCACGCTGGCGGTGAACGAGCGCGCCGCCGTACCGCAGAACGCGGCCGTGATCACGGTCGTCGACCTCACGGCGTTCGAAGTCGAATTCCAGGTGCCGGAAACCTACGCCGACGACCTGAGCGTCAAGATGGATGCCGAGGTCACCTACGGCACGCGCAAGTTCGCGGCGACGGTCAGTTCGGTATCGCCGGAAGTGAAGCAGGGCCAGGTGACGGGACGGCTGCGTTTCGCGAACGAAGTGCCGCAGGGCCTGCGCCAGAACCAGCGCCTGTCGACGCGCATCGTGCTCGAACAGCGCGACGACGTCGTGAAGGTGGCGCGCGGTCCGTTCCTGGATACCGGCGGCGGTCGCGTTGCCTATGTCGTCCATGATGATGTCGCGACGCGTACGGTGATACAGACCGGCGGCACCAGCATCAGCGAGGTGGAGATCCTGGAAGGTCTGTCGCCGGGCGACCGGATCATCATTTCGAGTCTCGGCGAGTTCGAGCGTGTTGCGACCGTGAAGTTGACGGACTGAGAAGACCCCCACCCTGGCCCTCCCCCGCTTCGCGGAGGAGGGGAAGAGAACTGCAATCCACTTTGAACAGGTAAATGCCAATGCTCCACATGCAGAACATCAGCAAGGTCTATCGCACCGAACTCATCGAGACCCATGCACTGCGCGATTTCAATCTGCTCGTGAAGGAAGGCGAATTCGTTGCGGTCACCGGTCCGTCCGGATCGGGCAAGACGACGTTCCTCAACATCGCAGGCCTGCTGGAGACCTTCAACAGCGGTACTTACAAGCTCGATGGCGAGGACGTGAGCCGCCTGTCGGACGACGCGCGCTCGCGCATCCGCAACCAGAAGATCGGTTTCATTTTCCAGAGCTTCAACCTGATTCCCGACCTGGACCTGTTCGACAACGTCGACGTGCCGCTGCGGTATCGCGGCTTCAACGCGGCGGAGCGCAAGAAGCGCATCACCGAATCGCTGGAACTCGTGGGCCTCGCCTCGCGCATGAAACACATTCCCGCGCAGCTCTCCGGCGGGCAGCAGCAGCGCGTAGCGATTGCGCGTGCGCTGGCCGGCTCGCCGCGGTTCCTGCTGGCGGACGAGCCGACCGGCAATCTCGATTCGCTGATGGCGCGGCAGGTGGTCGATCTGCTCGAAGACATCAATCGTCGCGGTACGACCATCGTGATGGTGACGCACGATCCGGAACTGGCGCGGCGCGCGCATCGCAACGTGCATGTGATGGACGGGCAGGTGACGGATCTGCAGCCGTTTGCGGCGAAGCCGCTCATACGGCCTGAAGCGATGGCGGCGGGGGTGTAAGAGAAGCCCCCACCCTGGCCCTCCCCCGCTGCGCGGAGGAGGGGAAGAGAAAGCCGAGAGAGCACAGAAACAATGTTCACCTATTACTTCCGCCTCGCCCTCAAGAGCCTGCGTCGCACGCCGGTGGTTGCGGCGCTGATGATCGGCGCGATCGCGCTCGGCGTCGGCGTGTGCATCACCACGCTCACGGTGTACCGGCTGATGTCGGGCAATCCGATCGAGCATCGCAACGACGTGCTGTATTCGGTGACGCTGGACAACTGGGATCCCAACCAGCCGTGGGACGACAAGCAGCCGGAACTTCCGCCGACCGATCTCACCTATCGCGATGCGATGGCATTGCAGGAATCGGACATTCCCGTACGCCACGTCGCCATGCGCAAGGGACCGTTCGTGGTCGAAGGCGATCCGGCGACCGGCGTGAAGCCGTTCCTGATCGAAGCGCGCCTGACCACGAAGGATTTCTTCCCGATGTTCGACGTGCCGTTCCAGTATGGCGGCGGCTGGGGCGCGGATGCGGATCGCGGTTCGCAGCGCGTCGTGGTGCTGTCGAAGGAAACCAACGACAAGGTGTTCGGCGGCGAGGACAGTGTCGGCCGCCCGGTGCGTCTCGATGGCAAGGACTACAAGGTCATCGGCGTGCTGGCGCACTGGGAAGTGACGCCGAAGTTCTACGATCTCAACAACGGCTCCTTCAGGGATGTCGAGGAAGCCTATGTGCCCTTCAGCGTCGGCATCGACGACGAGGTACAGAGTGCAGGTAACATCAATTGCTGGCGCGCCCAGCCGCTGAATTCGTTCCAGGACTTCCTCAACAGCGATTGCGTGTGGATCCAGTACTGGGTGGAGCTGAAGGATCGCAACCAGGCCGAGGCGTATCAGAGCTTCATCGACAACTACGTGCGCGAGCAGAAAAAGCTCGGCCGCTTCGAACGGCCGCTCAACAATCATCTGCGCCATCCCGACGAGTGGCTGAAGGTCAACCGCGTGGTCGAACGCGACAACAGCGTGCTGGTCGGTCTGTCGTTCATGTTCCTCGCGGTCTGCCTGCTCAACATGATCGGGCTGCTGCTCGCCAAGTTCCTGGGCGGCGCGCCGCTGGTCGGCCTGCGCCGCGCGCTCGGCGCAACGCGCAAAGCCGTGTTCCAGCAGCATCTGATCGAAGTCGGCGTCATCGGCATTGCCGGCGGTGCGCTCGGTATCGGTCTCGCGGCACTCGGCCTGCTGGGCGTGCGCCGGCTCTACGAGAACTACGACGCGCTCACGCATCTGGACATGACGATGGCGCTGATTGCATTGGCGATCGCCATCGCCTCCGGCGTGCTCGCCGGCTTGTATCCGACGTGGCGGGTGTGCCGGGTGCAGCCGGCGAGTTATCTGAAGACACAGTGAGAGGGCGGCTGGCATCTGGCTACTGGCGGCTGGCCAGAGTCAGGATGAGCCGCATGTGACAACGACAGTCTTGTTCGGGCCGATTGTCAGTAGCCAGTCGCCAGCAGCCATTTTTCGAGGTTCCCATGGAATTCCGTCCCATCCTCAGCGCCATGCTCCGCAACAAGACCGGCGTATTCCTGGTCGGATTGCAGATCGCATTGACGCTCGCCGTCGTGGCCAATGCCGTGTTCATCATCATGCAGCGCGTCGAAAAGATCGGCCGGCCGCCGGGCATCGATTCGGCCAACCTGATCTTCGTGCAGAGCTACGGCTTCGGGCCGAACTACGATCATCGCGACACGGTGCAGCGCGATCTCGACATGCTGCGCGCGATTCCGGGGGTGGTGTCGGCGACGTCGACCAACGGCATTCCGATGTCGGGCGGCGGCATGCAGTCGCAGTTCGGCGAAACGCCGGATCCGCAGAAGTCGAACACGGTTGCCAACCTGTACTTCCTCGATGAGCATGGCGTCGATGCATTCGGCGTGAAGCTGATCGAAGGGCGCGCGTTCACCGAACAGGAAGTGCAGTACAACCCGAGTCCCAACAACTCGGACTTCGTGCCTGCGGTGATCGTCACGCGCGATGTGGCCGAGAGTCTGTTCGGCAAGGAGCCGGCGCTGGGACGGACGGTCTATGACACGCTCGGCCAGTCCGCGACCGTCGTCGGCGTGATGGAAAACATGCTCGGCGCCTGGGTGAGCTTCGAGAAACCTTCGATGGTCATGTTCCAGCCGCGCATTCCCAACGGACCGACCGTGCGCTATGCGATCCGCACCGAGCCGGGCCAGCGTGATGCACTGGTGGCCGAGATCGAGAAGAAGCTGTCGGAGTCGAATCTCAACCGCGCCGTGACATGGGTGCGTCCGCACACCTACTGGGTCGAGCGCAGCTATCGCGCCGACAGCCGCATGGTCGCGTTCCTCAGCGTCATCATCGGGCTGATGGTGTGCGTGACGGCGCTCGGCATCGTGGGCCTCGCAAGCTTCCATGTCAGCGTCCGCACCAAGCAGATCGGCACGCGTCGCGCGGTCGGTGCACGGCGCATCGACATCATTCGTTATTTCATGATCGAGAACTGGCTGCTGACCACCGGCGGCGTCGCGCTCGGCGCGTTGCTGGCGTTCGCGTTCAGCCACTGGCTGAGCACTGCCTACTCGCTGCCGCCCCTGCAGCCGATGTACGTCATCGCCGGCGTCGGATTGCTATGGATTCTCGGACAGATCGCGGTCTTCGTTCCGGCGCGTCGTGCCGCCGCGATCCCACCCGCAATCGCGACGCGCACCGTGTGAGTTGGAACCGGCAACGAACCGCCGCACACTCCGGCCAGTAGCCAGTAGCCAGTAGCCAGTAGCCAGTAGCCTGCTCCCATGCCCACCATCCTCATCATCGACGACAACGACGCGATCCGCACCGCGCTGGAAGTGCTGCTGTCGCTGCAGGGACATCGCGTCATCGGCGCCAATGGACCGCAGGAGGGCATGCGCGCCCTGGTCTCGCACGAGATCGACCTGGTCCTGCAGGACATGAACTTCAGGAAGGAAGCGACCTCGGGCGAGGAGGGCATCGCGCTGTTTCATGCGATCCGCGAGCGCAATCCGTCGGTTCCCATCGTGCTGCTCACGGCCTGGACGCACCTGGAAACCGCGGTCGAACTGGTGAAGGCCGGCGCCGCGGACTATCTCGCCAAGCCCTGGGACGATGCGCGATTGCTGACGACGGTGCGCAACCTGCTCGACCTGCGGCGCCTGTCGGTGGAGCGCGAGCGCGCGGTGCGCAAGCGCGCCGAGTCGCGGGCTGCACTGGCAGCGCGATTCGATCTGTGCGGACTGGTGTTCGAAAGCGATGCGATGCGCGACGTGGTCACGAAGGCGACGCACATCGCACCGGCGGACGTGCCCGTGCTGGTCACGGGCCCGAACGGTTCGGGCAAGGAAATCATCGCCGCCATCATCCAGGCGAATTCATCCGTGCGCAGCGGACCGTTCGTGAAGGTGAACGTCGGCGCCCTGCCCAGGGATCTGATGGAAGCCGAACTGTTCGGCGCGGAAGCCGGCGCGTTCACCGGTGCCGTCAAGGCGCGGCAGGGACGGTTCGAGGCCGCGGACGGCGGTACGCTGTTTCTGGACGAGATCGGCAACCTGTCGCTGGAAGGCCAGGCCAAGCTGCTGCGTGTGTTGCAGACGGGTGAGTTCGAGCGTCTCGGCAGCAGCGTGACGCGAAGAGTGAAGGTGCGCGTCGTGAGCGCGACCAACGCCGACCTGCGCGCCGCCATCGCTGAAGGCCGTTTCCGCGAAGACCTTTTCTACCGGCTCAACGTCATCGAACTGAAGGTGGCGCCGCTCGCGGAGCGTCCGGACGACGTCCTGCCGCTGACCCGGCATTTCCTCGAAGGCCGGGAATTGAATGCCGCGGCCGAACGCGCGTTGCTCGCACATGGCTGGCCCGGCAACGTTCGCGAGCTGCTGAACACGATTCGCCGCGCCTGCCTGCTCTCGACCGGCCCGCAGATCACGCCGGCCGACCTGGGGCTCGAAGCCGTCGCCTCCGCAGCGGAACCGGAATTCGAACGCGAGCCGGACCGCGCCGAAATCGAACAGGCCCTGGCCCGCGCCCGCGGCGTCATCGCCCGCGCAGCGCGCGAACTGGGATTGAGCCGTCAGGCCCTGTATCGACGCATGGAGAAGCTCGGGCTCAAGGAGGTCGGCGGGCGGGAGTAGGAATTTCCTGCTGTGGGGCCGGCTTCAGCCGGCCTTTTCCAAAGTCGGGCCTGTAGGTCAGGCTTTAGCCTGACTCCTCAGAGGCCGGCTGAAGCCGGCCCCACAGCAAGAAATCACAGAGAAGAGGGAGAGCACTGCCGATTCTTGTCACGCCCTCACCAGAGCCCGCACTATCCCGCCATGCGTTTTTCCTTCGAAGGCAGGCTCGCCCTGCTCTGCGCCCTGCTGACGATCGCGGCCGTGGCGATCTACGTGCTGTTCGACGATTGGCTCGATTCGCGGTTCATGGCGGGGCTCGCCACGCTGATCGTCGTCGTGATGCTGAGTCTGTTCTGCGCGCGCTACCTCACGCGGCCCTATCGCAACACGCTGCAGGCGATCAGCGACGGCATCGTCAGCATGAAGGATCGCGATTTCAGCGTGAGCATCGCGCCGTCTTCGCATCCGGAACTGACCGCGCTGGTCGAAAGCTACAACGGGCTCGGCGCCCTGCTGCGATCCGAACGGCAGTCGCTCTATCAGCGCGAACTGCTGCTCGACACCGTGATTCAGGCGACGCCGCTGTCGATGGTGCTCACCAATGCCGCCGAACGCGTCGTCTACAGCAATGTCGCCGCGCGCCAGGCATTTCTCGGCGGCCGCAAGCTGGAAGGCCTGTCCTTCGCCGAACTGTTGCAGTCGGCGCCCGAGCCGTTGCGTCAGGCGGTCGCCACCGAAGGCGATTCGCTGTTCACGGTCGAGACCGAGGGCGAATCCGAGATCTATCACCTGTCGCAGCGCGGCTTCCTGCTGAACAGCCAGATGCACCGGCTGTATCTGCTGAAGCAGCTCACGCGCGAACTGTCGCGGCAGGAAGTCGAGACCTGGAAGAAGGTCATCCGCGTGATTGCCCACGAACTCAACAACTCCCTGGCGCCGATCTCCTCGCTCGCGCATTCGGGGCGGCAGCTCGCCGGACATCCCGAGCCGGCCCAGTTCGAGCGCATTTTCCGCACCATCGAGGATCGGGCGAAGCACCTGCACAGCTTCATCGACGGTTATGCGCGTTTCGCCAAGCTGCCGCGGCCGCAGCCCGAGGAAGTGGACTGGCCGTCGTTCCTGCGCTCGCTGCAGCAGACCGCGAATTTCCGGCTGGTCGAGGCGCCGTCGCACCGCACGGCCGTGTTCGATCCCACCCAGATGGAACAGGTGCTGATCAATCTGGTGAAGAACGCGCGCGAGGCCGGGGCGCCCGACGACAGCATCGACGTCCACGTGGCCGAACAGGCCGGCGGCTGGCGGGTGCAGGTGATGGATCGCGGTTCGGGCATGACGGATGACGTCCTGCGTTCCGCGCTGCTGCCGTTCTATTCCACCAAACCCTCCGGCGCAGGGCTGGGACTGACCATCTGCCGCGAAGTCGTGGAAGCGCACGGGGGACGGATTTCGCTGGCCAACCGGCCGGGCGGCGGGCTGGTGGCGACGTTGTGGCTCCCTCTTCCTGTGGGGCCGGCTTCAGCCGGCCTTGCGGAGTCAGGCTGAAGCCTGACCCACAGAAGAAGCTCTTCCTGTGGGGCCGGCTTTAGCCGGCCTTGCGGAGTCAGGCTGAAGCCTGACCCACAGGAAGATTGCAGTGTCCGAATGTCCTGTCTGACAATACCCGGCAAATAACCAACAGCTCAGCCGCTCGCATGGTCGCCAATCCGGAAAGCGTCGATACCCTCGGGACGACGGGCCAGTGGAACCTCGTCGCGCTGACCAAGTTCCGCGCACCGCGCGTGCGCCGCGACATCCTGACCCGCCCTGCATTGCTCGAGCGCCTGTCGCGATCCATCGATGAAAATCCGGTGACGCTCGTCTGCGCGCCCGGCGGTTCCGGCAAGACCACGTTGCTGGCGCAATGGATGTCCGATCCGCCCGCCGAGACGACCGCGGTGTGGCTGACCATCGACAACGACGACAACGACACCAACCGCTTGTTCGCCGCGCTGCTGCAGGCGCTCGAACCGCTCGAACTCAGCTGGGACGCGGATCCGCGCGCGCTGGTCGACAGCGTTGCGGCTTCGCGCGCCCAGACGCGTGCGGCGCTGGCGGCACTGGTCAATGCGCTGTGCACGAGCGTGGCGCGACGCATCGTCATCGTCCTCGACGATCTGCACCGCATCGAAAAGACCGAAGCCTACGAGCTGCTCGATTCGCTGATCGAACGGTTGCCCGACCACGTCACCCTCGTGCTCGGCACCCGCATCGAACCGCCGCTGTCGCTGGCGCGCTGGCGTGCCTACGGCGAACTCGGGTGGTTCACGCCCGCCGATCTGCAGTTCACCGCCGAGGATGCGGCCGCGCTCGCGATGGCCAAGTTCGGCAAGACGCTCGATACGGCAGCGGTGCAGGAGGCGATGCAGCGCACGCAGGGCTGGGCCGCGGGACTGTTGCTGGTGCTGCAATCGCGCGCCGCACCCGCCTTGCTCGGCAAGGCCGACAGCAACGATTCGAACCGGCACCTGTTCGCGTACCTCGCGCAGGAAGTGCTGGATGAACTGCCCGCAGACCTGCAGGACTTCGTCCTGCGCAGCTCGATCCTGATCGAACTGAGCCCCTATCTGTGCTCGGTGCTGACCGGCCGTACCGATGCGCGACAGGTGCTGGAGTCGCTGTATCGACGCAACCTGTTCCTGACCGCCATCGACGAGATGGCGCCGGTGCTGCGCTTTCACGATCTGTTCCGCGACTTCCTCGAAGCGGAGCTGGCGCGCCGTCATCCGGAGCTGAAGCGCGAACTGCATGAGCTGACGGCCAAGGTCGAACGCACACAGTCGCGCGCCATCTATCACCTGCTGGTGGCGCAGCGCTGGGAAGAAGCGATGGCCCGCATCGCCGAGGCGGCGCAGGAGCGGCTGGCGCACGGCGGTATCGCCACCGTCGAACGCTGGATCGATGCGATTCCCGAACACGTCCGCGCCGGCAATGCCCGCATCCGCTACATCCGCGGCACCTGCGCCTGGTTCCGCTGGGACTGGCCGCGTGCCCGGCGCGAGCTGACGCCGGCGGTCGACGGGCTCACGGCAGCGGAGGATCTGCCCGATCGCGTCACCGCGCTGTTCCACCTGGTCGATGCGCTGAACTCATCGGGCGCCCGCGAAGAAGCGCGTCAGCGCATCGAACAGGCGGCGCAGCTGCCGCTCAACGAACAGGGCAAGGCGGAACTCGCGATGCAGCGCGCATGGTGCGCGACGCCGTCGGGCGATCTTCCCGCGGTCGCCAGCTACATGCGCGATTTCGTGACGCTCGTGGAAAGCGATCCGACCATCTGCGCCAACACGGCCGATCGCATCCACTGCGTGCTGATCGGCATCCCGGGGATCGCCGAGACTTTCGAGCGGTTCTTCACTGCATTCCAGCTCGTGCGCGGCAGCCAGCCGCTGCCCTGGCACATTTCCGCTCTCACCATCGGGGCGTGGGCGCATCTCTGGCGCGGCCGTCGCGCCGAACTGCTCGACACCCTGGCGCAGGCGGAAGTGATCCAGCATCAGTTCGGTGGCGTGCGTCTGGCCATCGAGCGGCTGGGTCAGTTGCGCGCCATCACCAGCGTCGTACTCGGCGATCCCGAGCGCGCCATGAGCATCATGCATGCGCACATCAAGGGATTGCAGATCGCGGAGCTCGCCGGGCACAACGTCGTGTGGCTGCGTGCCTATCGCCACGCATTGGGGCGTGCGTGCTGGCTGCTCGATCAGGTCGCCGCGTTCCGTGAAGTGCTGCCGTACCTGACGGCGCCCATCATGCCGGGCGAATGGCCGTTCACGGAAAGCGCGGCGGCCACGGTACGCGGTCTCGATGCCTTGCTCGACAAGGACTGGCGGCGAGCCGAAGGCGCATTGCGCGAAGCGTTGACGACCTACGATCAGTGCCGCATGCCGATGATCTACGCCGACGCGCGTATCAACCTGAGCTACGCGGTGCTCATGCAGGGTCGCAAGGCCGAGGCGTGGACACTGTTCCAGCCGGCGTACGACGAAGTCATTCGCGAGCGCGCGGTCGGTCTGCTGTTGCTCGAATCGCGCAAGGTCGTGAACGAACTGCTCGAACTCGTCCCGGCGCAGCAGAAGAAGTCGCCCGAACACGCCCAGCTGCTGGAAACGCTCGGCCGCTGGGTCGAGCTGCCGGAGGCGGAGCCGGCGCAGCGAAAGGGGCTGCTCGCTGCCCTGTCGGAACGGGAGCTCGAAGTCCTGGGCGAGGTGGCCGCCGGGGCCAGCAACAAGCACATTGCCCGCTCGCTGTCGCTGAGCCTGCATACCGTGAAGCGCCACATCGCCAACATCCTCGACAAGCTCGACTGCGATTCGCGCGGCCAGGCCGCCGACCTGTTCCGTCGTCATTCGTAAGAAAACGGGCAGGGGCCGCTCCCTTATGCTGGCGTTTGTGCTATCTCCCCGTTCACTGTGGGGCCGGCTTCAGCCGGCCCGGTGCGGGCAGAAGCCCGCACCCACAGCAAGAAGGCGATGCAGAGCCCTCACCGTTCCTACACAGCAAAGAACCAGGAAGCCTGAATGGACAAGAGTGCAGCGCTGGCCCGCCTCGGCCTCACGGGCAGCGAAGACGCCGCCGGCGTGACACGCGCCTACGGCCAGCGGCTGTCGACGATCCAGGAAAAGCTGGTCGGTGCGCAGACCGACACCGAGCGCCTGCAGCATCAGACGGCGTTGTCCGCCATCGTCGAAGCCTACGAATTCCTGACGGAGTCCGGCCGCTACACGCGGGTTCCGGTCGACGACAGCAGCGCAACCATGATGCGCGACGACAGCGCGCCCTCGCCCGCGGTGCATTCGACGCTCGTGCGCATGGACACCGGCGCCGTGCTGTCGGGCCGCCTGGAGATCGGCGAACGGCTGGGGCAGGGCGGCATGGGGTACGTCTACGCGGCGCGCGACCGGCTGCGCAGCGAAGACGTCGCCATCAAGGTGCTGCGCCAGGATCTTTCCTTCAGCACCGCGGCCAAGGAACGCTTCCTCGCCGAGGCCAAGGTGTCGAGCAATCTTTCGCATCCGAACATCGTGCGCGTCTACGACGTGGGCGAGGCGGGCGGTCACTACTACCTGTCGATGGAACGGCTCAAGGGCCAGACCCTGCGCCAGCGCATCGAGGACTACAACCAGGCGCGGCGCGAGTTCAGCGTCGCCGAAGTCACCGATATCGCGCGCCAGCTCATCGACGCGTTGCGCTACGCGCATCGCTACATCGTGCATCGCGATCTCAAGCCGGAAAACATCTGGCTGTCCGAGGACGGCACCCTCAAGCTGATGGACTTCGGCATCGCGCGCGCCTACAGCAACTCGCAGCTCACCCAGACGGGCATGACGCTCGGCACCGCGTACTACATGGCGCCGGAGCAGCGGCTCGATGCGAAGGAAGTGGACTGGCGCGCCGACCTGTACGCGCTCGGCGTGGTGATGTACGAGCTGCTGACCGGCACGATTCCGATGGGCGCGGTCAAGCCGCTGGAGAAAGTGCGTCGCGACGTACCGTTGCGCTACGCGCAGGCCGTGATGCGTGCGATGTCGCCGCGGCCGGATGACCGCTGGACGTCGCTGGATGCGTTCCTGTCTGAATTGCAGGCGCCGAAGAGCAGTGGCAGCAAGGCGGCAGTGTGGATCGTGCTGGGATTGGGCTTCGTCGCCGCCGCGGCTGCCGGCGGTTACTACATGACGCGTGAACAGCCGACGGTTGTCGCAACCGTTGCGCCGCCGGCAAGCACTGGCACTGCCGTGCCTGTCGACACCAGTGGCACGCAGCCGCCGCAGCAACCTCCTGCCGAGATCGCATCGACACAGATCGCATCGACACAGGGGCCGCCCGCACAGGCGGCCGAAACGACCGCACCGGTGCAGGCGCAACCCGAGCCGGTAGCGACGCCCGTCGTCGCGGAGCAAACACCCGTTGCTGCAGCGCCGGTGCGAGTTGCAAAAGTCGACAACTCCGCACAGATCCGTCGCCAGGAATGCCTCGCGCAATGCGAACGCTCGGACGGCGAGTGCCGCAGCATCAATCGTCGCGGCAAGCAGGACTGCATGCGTGCCGTCGGCTTCGGCGCCACTGGCGGCTTCACTGCATCGCCCGGCGCGAACGCGGCGTCGGCAGATTGTTCGTTCTATGGTCAGGCGCGCTGCGAATACGCGCGAGATCGCAGTGCCTGCCTCGCGCGCATCAGCGCACGCTACAACGCCTGTGTGAACGTATTGAGCGGCAACGTCGCCTCGCGCCGCCAGGATTGCGACAACAACGCACGCGAAGCGGACCGGATGTGCCTGGACGAGATGCGGGAGTGCAAGTCGTATTGCGAGTGAGACGGGAGGTCGCGAAAGACCGTGACCGACAGGGGATTCGTTCTGCCTGTGGGGCCGGCTTTCCCGCGGGATTCCCTTCGGTCACAGCCGGCCTCCGACTGTAGGTCAGGCTTTAGCCTGACTGTTTTCAGGCCGGCTGAAGCCGGCCCCACAGGTCCGTCACACCAGCGTGTGATAGACGTTCTGCACGTCGTCGTCCTGCTCCAGCTTGTCGATCAGCGTCATCACTTCCGTCGCCTGCGCTTCTGGCAGTTCAGTCGGCGTGATGCAGATGTATTCGTGCGACGCCGAGATCGGCACGATCTTGCGATCTTCGAGCGCCTTCTGCATCTGGCCGAAGTCGGGGAAATTGCAGCGGACCACGAGCTGCGGTTCGCCCTTGTCGCCGGTGCTTTCGCCCATTTCTTCCAGGCCGTGATCGATCAGATCGAGTTCCAGGTCGTCCTGCACGATGCCTTCCGGGCTGAGGCGGAACACGCCCATTTTCCTGAACTGGAAGCTGACGCTGCCTGAGGCGGCGAGATTGCCGCCATTGTTGTCGAACACGTTGCGTACGTTGGCGACGGTGCGGGTCGGGTTGTCCGTGGCTGCTTCGACGATGATCGCCACGCCGTGCGGGCCATAGCCCTCATAGATGATCTCGTTGTAGTTCGCTGCGTCCTTGCCCGAGGCGCGCTTGATCGCCGAGTTCACGTTGTCCTTCGGCATGTTCACGGCGCGGGCGTTCTGGATCGCCCGGCGCAGCGCCGGGTTCGAGGCCGGGTCGGGCCCGCCGGCTTTCACGGCGATGGCGATTTCCTTGCCGACGCGGGCGAACTGCTTCGCCATGCGATTCCAGCGCGCAAACATTGCGTGCTTTCGTACTTCGAAAATGCGACCCATGGGGGAGCCTGGTGGCTGAAAGAAGGGCGGCAATTATGCCCGATCCGGGCCGGTGGATGCGGGGCGCCTCTGGTCTTCCTGTAGGTCAGGCTTCAGCCTGACATCTTGAAAAAGGCCGGCTGAAGCCGGCCCCACAAAAAGAGGCCCCACAAAAAAAGAAAGGCCGTCAGCCTTTCGCCTCCCACGTGACTTCGGCCTTGGCGGCCGAGGCACGACGCAGCAGGTCGATGAGCGGAGCGGCACGCACCGCCAGTTCGATGGGCGGCTCGTGGCGCTCTTCTTCCTCGGCGTCCAGGTCTTCATTCATGGCTGGGGGAGCAGCGGTGTGGTGCTCAGCGTCTGCCCGACGCTTCAGTTCGGCGAGCCCGGCTTCCAGCTTCGTCAACGCCACACCGACATCTTCGCCGGTCAGCGCCGCCGGAATGCGGCCCGTGGTCCCCATCAGGGACAGCAACTGCTTGGCGGTGTCGCCGAACATGGTGATCGATCCAGTCGCCGTTGAACGGAAAATGATCAGCATGGAACGTCTCTCCGGCAGTCGCGAATGAACCGATACTGCCCGATCAGGTGCAGCCGCGCAGCAGGAAAAGTACCAGCAGTACGGGAATGGGCACACCGATCAGCCACAGCAGAATCCAGCCCATCTTGCCCTGCTGTTTCTCCAGCCGTTGCCTGAGTTCGCGCATGACACGTTACCTGCAGAATGAATCTGCTTCGGTAACGGACGGGCGCAGTGGGCGGTTCCGGAGGAAGAGGTTTCACACGGAGATCACGGAGGGCACGGAGGGCACGGAGGTAGAGAAGAAGAATTTCCACGGGGGAAGAATGGGGACACGGGGAACACGGGGTTCGGAACAGAAAAATCCTTTCTTCCCCCCGTGTTCCCCGTGTCCCCATTCTTCCCCCCGTGGAAATTCTTCTCTCTTGATCTCCGGCTCCGTGTTCTCCGTGATCTCCGTGTGAAATTCCTGTTTTCAGCTCTGTGCCACGGAAGCAGAGGCGAGCCACATCGCGAGCGTCGTTTCGCGATCGGCACCCTGACCGCTGATGATCACCTGGGCCTGCTTCTTCGTGTAATAGCCACGCGCGGTGAGCATCGCGAGCGAGCCGCAGAGATCGCCGAAGTAGACGCTGCGGCCGATGGAGCTCATCTGTTCGGGCGGCAGCTTCTGCTGCTGTTCGGTGAACGCGGCGATCGACAGATCCGAGAGCTTCCATGACTGTGCAATGAGGCTGGCGGTGCAGGCGCGCTGCGTGCGGATGGCTTCGATGATCACGTCCGCGCGCGGCGTGAGATGAGGGAAGTCGCGATACTTGTCGAGCGCCAGCCGGAACAGGACGATGTTGGCGAGCAGGCTCATGAGGCCGAGCAACTGCGCGACGATGGGTTTGATGTCGCCGCCCGTTCTCGCATGCACTTCCGCCGCCATCGCCGTGCGCTCGGCCTGTTCCCAGGTGAAGTCTGCGAACTTCTCGAACGAGCCGCGCGGAATGCGGAACACCGGCTGCAGGATGGCCGAGGCCATCAGCGAACGCAGTCCATTGGTTCCGAGCAGCATCACGGCGCGATCGAGGCTCTCGATCGGTTCGGGCGACGTTCGATAGTAGGCGCTGTTCGCGCGCTGCAGCACCGCGCCGGCCAGTGCGGGATCTTCCAGCAGCACGCGGACCAGTTCCTCGCGCGTGCTCTCGTCGTCGTTGATGGCCTGCAACAGGCGCGGCAGCAGCATCGGGCGGCGCGGAAAGTAGTCGCGTTCGTACACCGATTCGTCGAGCGACTTGCTGATCGCGTCCAGCACCGGCACGTGGTCGTCGGGCACCTGCGGTTCGAAGCGGGTCAGGCTGAAGGCGATGCGGTAGCACTCGTCGACTGCCTGCTCGATCTCGGTGGTCGTGAAGGGGATTTCATCGGCCCGGCCGAGCGGCAGCGGAGCCGGGGCAGTGGACTCGGCCTCGCGGGACGCGGGGCGTTGATCCTTGCGCAGGATCATGAACAGGACGACCGCGAGTACCGCGATCAGCAGGATCAGGATTGCGATCCACATTCTCCCGTCGGTCCCCTCGTTGTTTTCAGTGTGGTGCGATCATAGCGGTTTACGCACCTGATCGGTGCGGGGCGCTCTGCCTGTGGGGCCGGCTTTCCCGCGGGATTCCCTTCGGTCACAGCCGGCCTTCTTCTGTAGGTCAGGCTTCAGCCTGACAGTTCTCAGGCCGGCTGAAGCCGGCCCCACAGGAAGAGGCAGATCTCCGGGCAATGCCATTGGAGTGAGTCTTGCAGAGACAGCATGCATTCCTCAACGAGGTCACGCTGCTTGTCCATCCACGTCGCGCTCAATCACGTCACGCAGTATCGCTACGACCGGCGCGTCGGTCTCGGCCCGCAGGTGATCCGGCTGCGGCCGGCGCCGCATTCGCGCACGCGCATCCTGTCGTATTCGCTGCGCGTCACGCCCGAAGAGCATTTCATCAACTGGCAGCAGGATCCGCAGTCGAATTATCTCGCCCGGCTGGTCTTTCCGGAAAAGACCACCGAACTGCGCATCGAGGTGAACCTGGTCGCCGAGATGGCGGTGTTCAATCCCTTCGATTTCTTTCTGGAGGAATACGCCGAGAATTTTCCGTTTGCGTATCAGCCGGAAGAGCGGCGCGAACTGGCGCCGTATCTCATCGCGGCGCCGCTGACGCCGCTGTTCGCGAAGTATCTCGAATCGATTCCGCGCGAACGCGTGCGCACGATCGACTTCCTGGTCGATCTCAACCGGCGCCTGTCGCAGGACGTGAAGTACCTGATCCGGCTCGAACCCGGCGTGCAGACGCCCGAGGAAACGTTGCAGAAGACCTCGGGCTCGTGCCGCGATTCGGCCTGGTTGCTGGCGCAACTGCTGCGGCACCTGGGCCTCGCGACGCGCTTCGTCTCGGGCTACCTGATCCAGCTCGTGGCCGACGTGAAGTCGCTCGATGGACCGTCCGGCACGTCGGTGGATTTCACCGATCTGCATGCGTGGTGCGAGGTCTATCTGCCGGGCGCAGGCTGGATCGGTCTCGATCCCACGTCCGGCCTGCTCGCGGGCGAAGGACACATTCCGCTCGCGTGTACGCCCGAGCCGTCCGCGGCGGCGCCGGTCAGCGGTGCGGTCGATGAGTGCGAAGTCGAGTTCGCGCACTCGATGAAGGTCGAGCGCATCTGGGAAGCGCCGCGCGTCACCAGACCCTATACCGAAGAGCAATGGGCGCAGATCGACAGGCTCGGCGCGCAGGTCGATGCCGAACTGTTGGCGCAGGACGTGCGCCTGACCATGGGCGGCGAGCCGACCTTCGTTGCCATCGACGATCCCGACGGCGCGGAATGGAACACCGATGCGCTCGGTCCCAACAAACGGCGCCTGGCGGCGGAGCTGTTTCACAAACTGCGCGAGAAGTACGCGCCGCAGGGTCTTGCGCACTTCGGACAGGGCAAGTGGTATCCCGGCGAGCAGTTGCCGCGCTGGTCGCTCAACTGTTTCTGGCGGCGTGACGGCGAGCCGATGTGGGCCGATCCGGCGCTGTACGCGAACGAGGCCGTCGACTACCAGGCTGACGAACTCAAGGCCCGGCGCTTCCTGAGCGCGGTCGCACAGCGACTCGGCGTAGCGCCGCGCTACGTGTTCGCGGCCTATGAAGACGCCTTCTACTACCTGTGGCGCGAGCGTCAGTTGCCGGCCAATGTCGATCCCTTCGATTCGAACCTGGCCGATCCGCTCGAACGCGCGCGACTGGCGAACGTGTTCAGCCGCGGACTCGACCAGGTGATCGGGCACGTGCTGCCGATCGCGCGCACCGACACCGGCTGGCAATCCGGCCCGTGGTTCCTGCGGGCCGAGCGCTGCTACCTGGTGCCGGGCGATTCGCCGATCGGCTATCGCCTGCCGCGCGATTCGCAGCCGTGGGTGAGGGGCGTCGACTATCCGTGGCTGTATGAAGTCGATCCGAGTCAGCCGCGTCCGCCGCTGGCGACGCATGCGGATATTCGGCGGCAGTTCGCGGCGGGCCCCCATCCTGTCCTTCCCCCGCAGAGCGGGGGAAGGGACGCCGTATTCGGCCGCGATGCCAGATTTCCATCAATCTCAGATGGAGCGTCCCCTCCCTTGCCCGAAGGGCGGGGGAGGGACAGGGAGGGGGCAGCGCCACAGCAAGGTGAATCGGCATCGTGGATCACCCGCACTGCAATGTGCGCCGAGCCGCGCGACGGCGTGCTCTACATCTTCATGCCGCCATTGACTCAGCTCGAGGACTACCTCGAACTCGTGAGCGCAGTGGAGTCCGTCGCCCAGGCGCAGTCGCTGCCGGTGATCCTCGAAGGCTACGAGCCGCCGCGCGATCCGCGCCTGAACAGTTTCCGCGTCACGCCCGATCCGGGCGTCATCGAAGTGAACATTCATCCGGCGTCGAACTGGAGCGAACTGGTCGAGCGCACCACGCATCTCTACGACACCGCGCGCGAAACCCGGCTCAGCACCGAGAAGTTCATGCTCGACGGCCGGCACAGCGGCACGGGCGGCGGCAATCACTTCGTGCTCGGCGGCGCGACGCCGGAGGACTCACCGTTCCTGCGGCGTCCCGATCTGTTGCGCAGCCTGATCGCGTACTGGCACAACCATCCGTCGCTCTCGTACCTGTTTTCCGGCCTGTTCATCGGCCCGGGTTCGCAGGCACCGCGCGTCGACGAGGCCCGCAACGATTCGCTGTACGAACTGGAGATCGCCTTCCGCCAGTTCCCGCCGCCGGGCGGCGACGTGCCGCCGTGGCTGGTGGACCGGCTGCTGCGCAACCTGCTGATCGACGTCACCGGCAATACGCATCGCGCCGAATTCTGTATCGACAAGCTCTATTCGCCCGACAGCTCGACCGGCCGACTCGGCCTGCTGGAAATGCGCGCCTTCGAAATGCCGCCGCATGCGCGCATGAGCCTCACGCAGCAGTTGTTGCTGCGCTCGCTGCTGGCGAAGTTCTGGCGCGAGCCCTATCAGCCGTCGCGCCTCGCACGCTGGGGCACGGAGCTGCACGACCGTTTCATGCTGCCGTACTTCGTCAAGGAGGATCTGCGCGATGTGATGCAGGAACTCTCGTCCAGCGGCTATCCAGTGCAGGCCGACTGGTTCGCGCCGCATTTCGAATTCCGCTTCCCCAAGATCGGCGACTACGCCCACGGCGGCGTCGAACTCGAACTGCGCCATGCGCTGGAGCCCTGGCACACGATGGGCGAGGAGGGCGCAGTCGGCGGCGCCGTGCGCTATGTCGATTCCTCGGTCGAGCGCCTGCAGGTGCATGTCACCGGTCTCGCGCCGGATCGCTACACGCTGGCCTGCAACGGCCGCGCGATTCCGCTGCGTCCGACCGGCAAGGTCGGCGAGTTCGTGGCCGGCGTGCGCTATCGTGCCTGGCAGCCGCCGTCATCGCTGCAGCCGCGGATCCCGCCGCATGCGCCGCTGACGTTCGACCTGGTCGACACCTGGATGCAGCGCTCGATCGGTGGCTGCCAGTACCACGTCGCGCATCCGGGCGGTCGCAATTATTCGGTGTTTCCGGTGAATGCGTTCGAGGCCGAGAGCCGCCGGCTGGCGCGCTTCTTCCGGACCGGCTTTTCACCCGGCCGGGTCGGAATGCCGCAGCCCGAGGGAACGAACGAGTTCTCGTTCACGTTCGACCTGCGCAGATGAAATTCCGGGCAGGGCTGTTCTTCCTGTAGGTCAGGCTTTAGCCTGACTCCGGGAAGAGCCGGCTGAAGCCGGCCCCACAGGAAGAAATCGAGCCCCATGCCCCAGCCCACCGTCATCACTCCCTACACCGCCGACCGTTCGCGCTACGACGAACTGCTCGCGGCCGATGGCGAGGTGCGGGCGCACTGGCGGCCGCTGATCGAGCGGCTCGATGCCTCGAACGCGGATGCGATCCGTCGCGGCGTCGAACTCGCGCGGCGCCTGATCGTCGAGAACGGCGTCACCTACAACGTCTACGCCGACCCGCAGGGACGCGACCGGCCGTGGCAGCTCGATACGCTGCCGCTGATCCTGCCCGCGGAGGAATGGCAGTCGCTTGCCGCGGGCGTCGCGCAGCGCGCCAGCCTGCTCGATTCGCTGCTTGCGGATCTCTACGGCCCGCAGCGCCTGCTGGCCGAAGGCATCGTGCCGCCGGAGATCGTCTTCGGTCATCCGAACTTTCTCTGGCCGTGCCGCGGCCTGAGTCCGGTCGGCGGTCGCTGGCTGCACGTCTACGCGGCCGATCTCGCGCGTGCGCCGAACGGTCAATGGTGGGTGCTGGGTGATCGCACCCAGACACCGTCGGGTCCCGGTTACGCGCTGGAGAATCGCCGTATCGTCTCGCGCGTCTTTCCGCAGGTGCTCGATGATCTGCGCGTGCGCTCGCCGGGTGGATTCTTCGCGACCCTGCGCGAACAGTTGCTGAGCCAGGTGGAGGACGACGAGTCGCCGCTCGCCGTCGTCCTGACGCCGGGGCCCTTCAACGAAACCTATTTCGAGCACGCATATCTGGCGCGCCAGCTCGGTCTCGCGCTGGTCGAGGGCGCGGACCTCACCGTGCGTGGCGACACGCTCTATCTCAAGACCTTCGCGGGACTGCGGCGCGTGCATGCCGTGCTGCGCCGTCTCGACGATGATTTCTGCGACCCCGCCGAACTGCGTTCGGATTCGGCGCTCGGCGTGCCGGGACTGCTGCAGGTCGTGCGCGCACGTCGCGTCGTGCTGGCGAATGCACTCGGCAGCGGCGTGCTCGAATCGGCGAGCTGGCTCGGCTTTCTGCCGCCGATCGCCGAATGGTTCAGCAGCGAAGCGCTCGCGCTGCCGTCGGTCGCGACGTGGTGGTGCGGCGAGCGGCCCGCGCTCGAACACGTCATCGCAAATCTCGATCAACTCGTCATCAAGCCGACGTTTCCCAACCAGCGTTTCGAGCCCGTGTTCGGACGGACGCTGGATCGCAAGGCGAAGGCGGCGCTGATTGCACGCCTGCGTTCGCGGCCCTATGCCTACGTCGCGCAGGAGCGTGTGGCGCTGTCGCAATCGCCGGCGTGGGGACCGAACGGCGTGACTGCACGCGCACTCGCGATTCGCGTCTACGCGGTGGCCACGCCGAACGGTTACGAAGTGATGCCGGGCGGCCTCGCGCGCATCGCGCAGGATGCTTCGGCCGACATCGTGTCGAATCAGCGCGGCGGCGGCAGCAAGGACATCTGGGTGATCGCTGCTGACAGTAGCGACGACGGCGACGCCCCCGTGCCTGCGCAGCGTCGTCGCGGCCGCAACGAAGACCTGCCGTCGAGACTGGTCGAGAACCTGTTCTGGATGGGTCGCTACGCCGGCCGCTGCGAGGACAAGGCGCGACTGGCGCGCGCGACGCTGGCGCTCGATACGCGCTCGGAGTCCTGGAAACATGCCATCAACAGTTGCGCGCATTTCGGCGTGCTGGCGGAAAAGTCCGATCTCGCGACGAGCCTGTTCGACATGACGAATGCCGCCGGCCTCGCTGCCGATCTGCGCCGGCTCGAGTGGTCGGCGACCCAGGCGCGTAGCCGTCTGTCCGCCGAACACTGGCGCGCCATCGGCGTACTGCAGCGCCAGTATCACGAATCCGCTTCGAGCCGCAGCGATGCGCGCGAAGCGCTGGATCGACTGGTGCTGGCACTGTCGGGCCTGGCCGGCTTCGCGCTGGACGACATGACGCAGGACGACGGCTGGCGGATGCTGATCCTCGGCCGGCGGCTCGAGCGCGTGCAGTTCCTGTCGGCGCTGTTCGGCCTGCGCTTGGCGGTTGCCGCGGCGCCGTCGCGCGGCGAACTCGAATGGTGGCTGGACATCACCGGCAGCACAGTGGCGTACCGCACACGCAACCTGGAACGCGCGCGACTCGCGTCGGTGCTGCACCTGCTGATCCGCGACGGCCAGAATCCCCGCAGTCTCGGTTTCCAGTGCGCCGAGATCCGCGCGATCCTCAACCACCTGCGGCTGTCGGGCGGCATCGCGCCGGATGAATGCTTCGATCCGGCCGTCGCCGACATCGACGACGCCGATCTCGGCGTGCTCGAAGGCGCGGGCTATACGGCCATCGCGGCGCGACAGGCGTTCGCACAGCGCCTGCTGGCATTGGCCGGCGCCGCGACGGATCTGTCGGACCGGTTGTCGATGCGCCATTTCTCGCACACCGAGGGCGATCTGCAGGTGGTGGCGGCATGAGCACCTCGGCGGCCTATCGCATCCGGCACCAGACGTCGTACGCCTACAGCGGCGACGTCGTGCATTCGCACCAACTGCTGCATCTCGCGCCACGCGACACCGCGCGACAGACGTGTACGCAGCACAGCATCGTCATCGACCCGCCGCCGGCGCACAGTCGTGTCGACGTCGATGCCTTCGGCAATCCGGTGACGCGGCTGGAGTTCGATCGCGTGCACGACAGGCTCGACGTCACCGCCGAGATGGCGGTGCAGGTGCATAGTTGCGCGGATCGAGAACTCAAGAGCGAAGCCTGGGAACGCGTGCGCGGCGGTCTTGCCTATTCGGGCCGTCCGCCCGGCGCCGAGCGGCTCGAAGCCATGCGCTTTCGCGCCGAATCGCCGCACGTGCGCATCAAGCAGGTGTTCAACGACTATGCGCAGGAATGCTTTCCCGCCGGTCGCACCGTGCTCGAATGCGCCGAGCGCCTGATGCACAAGCTGCACGACGAGATGACGTATGCACCGGGTGAAACCACGGTGTCGACCTCGCTGCTGGATGTGCTCGATACGCGTCGCGGCGTCTGTCAGGACTACGCGCACCTGATGATCGCGTGCCTGCGTTCGCGCGGACTCGCGGCACGCTATGTCAGCGGCTATCTGCGCACCGTGCCTGTGTCCGGCGCGACGGCACTCGTCGGCGCCGATGCTTCGCATGCATGGGTGTCGGTCTACTGTCCTGTTTCCGGCTGGATCGAATTCGATCCCACCAACGGCGTGCGCGCCGACACGGATCACATCACCGTCGCCTGGGGCCGCGACTTCGCCGACGTCTCGCCGCTGCGCGGCGTCATCGTCGGGGGCGGTCAGCACCGGTTGTCGGTGCGGGTGAGTGTGGTTCCGGAATGAAGCCGGATCGTGCGTCCCTTCCTCCGCGCAGCGGGGGAAGGACAGGATGGGGTTTTTTGTAGGTCAGGCTTCAGCCTGACTCTGATGAAGAGGCCGGCTGAAGCCGGCCCCACAGTTAAGAGGCCCCCACCCCAACCCTCCCCCGCTGCGCGGAGGAGGGGATCAGGCCCGCGGCAAGATCAGGCGGCGCGCTCGCTCGCGCCCAGAAATTCCACCAGCGTCGAGGTGAATTCCTGCGCCTTCTCGATATTCGACAGGTGCGCCGCTTCCAGCATTTTCAGTCGCGCGCCGGGAATCGAGTTCGCGATCAGTTCGGCATGGTCCGGCGGCGTGGCAGGGTCCTTCGTGCCGCCGATCACGAGCGTCGTCGTCGTGATTCCCTTGATGTCTTCGCGCAGGTCCATGTCGCGGATCGCCGCGCAGCACGCAGCGTAGCCCGCCGGGCTGGTCGCCAGCAGCATCTGGCGCACGCGCTCCACGCGATCGGGCTCGGCTTCGCGGAACCCGGGTGTGAACCAGCGGCCCAGCGTGCCCTCGGTCAATGCCGCCATGCCTTCCGTGCGCACTGTCTGGATGCGCGACTGCCAGCCCTCGCGCGGCGGCATGTGCGCCGAGGTATTGCAGAGCGCGGCCTTCAGCACCCTATCCGGCCAGTGCCGTGCGATGGTCATGGCCGTCATGCCGCCGAGCGATACGCCGCACAGGTGAGCCCGTGCGATACCGCAGGCATCGAGCACGGCGAGTGCATCGCGCGCCAGCTGTTCCAGCGTGAGTTCCTCGCGGGTGCCTGGCGTCGATCCGCCGTGTCCGCGCGCGTCGTAGCGCACCAGTTCGAACTGCTCCTGCAGCACGTCTGCCTGGTCGTCCCACATTTCCAGACTCGTGCCCAGCGAGTTGATCAGCAGCAGCGCGGGCGCGCCGGGGCGCGGTGCATGTTCGTAGCGCAGTTGCGCATCTTCGGTCACGACTGTCTTCATGGGGTTCCCGGACGGTTCTGCTCGAGTTCGCGAATGACGTCTTCGGCCTGGTGCATCGCCGTGTTGGCGGCAGGTACACCGGCATAAATCGCCGCATGCAGGATGAGTTCCTTCAATTCATCCTGCGTCAGTCCATTGTTGAATGCACCGCGGACGTGGCCGCGGAATTCATCCCAGCGGCCCAGCGCGATACAGATCGACAGCGTGATGCAGGAGCGCATCCGGCGATCGAGACCGGGGCGGTTCCACACGTCTCCCCACGCATAACGGGTGAGGAAGTCCTGGAAGTCGCGATTGAAGTCGTTGAGCTGCGAGTTGGCTCGATCGACCCACGCGTCGCCGAGTACGGCGCGACGATTGCGCGTTCCCGCATCGTAGCGTTCCTGATCATCCATCGCTGTCTGCTCCGGTCTTGCGTTGTGTCAGATAGGCATGAGTGCGCGCCTCGGCAGCGGCGAGGTCGCGGGTCGCGGCCGGCAGTTCCTTTTCCGCAATCTCCCGCAATGCCGAGGAGAGATTGGCCTGCATGCGCTGGCTGTCGATCCGCAATCCGCGAAACGCATTGGTCAGCGAGAGCAGCGCGCCGTGTGTGAGGCTGCATAGTTGCGGCAGGACGATCCACTCGGCATGCCATGCGCCCGCGGCCCGTTCGTGTTCCTGCAGCATCGTCGTCAGCAGTGTCGAGGCGAGGTGCGGAGTCGTCGTGGCGGCGGCGACGGCAGCGACCGAATCCACGGGATTGTGCTTGTGCGGCATGGCCGTCGAACCGCCCTTGCCGGGCGCTGACGATTCGGACAACTCGCCGATCTCGGATTGCATCTGCAGGATCAGATCGCGCGCCATTTTTCCGAGCTGCCCGGTCAACGTGGCCAGCGCCGTGCCGAACTCGGCGATGCAGACCCGGTTGGTGTGCCAGCAGATCGGCGCCGGCCGCAATCGCAACCGGACTGCGACGCCGGCTACCAGTTCCGGCGCAAGCACGCCGGCGCTGGTCAACGTGCCGACCGGCCCGCTAAGTTGCAGGAACAAACCGCTGCGCATCAGCTGCGCCAGCCGCGCAGCGATCTGGTCCAGCCCCGCCAGTGCCGCCGCGAACTTGTAACCGAGCGTCGTTGGCATTGCCTGCTGCAGCAGCGTTCTGGCGATCATCGGCGTCTGCGCATGCGTCTGCGCCAGCGTCGCGACGGTTTCGCACAATGGGTGCAGATCGCGGCGGACGAGCCTGAGGGTGTCGCGCATCGCCAGCATGGTGGCGGTGTCGATGACATCCTGGCTGGTGCTGCCGTGATGCACCCACTCAGCCGCTTCGGGATCGACGGCCTTCACCAGCGTGCGCAACTGCTGCACGAAAGGAATAGCCGGATTGCCGGCGATGGCGGCCGCAGAAAGATCGATGCGCGCAATGAGTTTGCGGTCGGCGCAGAGGCCGGCGATCGTCCGGGCTGCGGTTTCGGGGATCAGTCCCAGTTCTCCCTGGACTTTCGCCAGCGCGCCCTCGAACTCGAGCATGTAGGCGAGTTGCTGCGCGGGTGCGAACAGCGCGGCGACTTCACTGCTGTGGAACTGGGAATCCAAGGGTCCCCCGGAAGGTGTGATGGGCCGTCGCGCGGCGATTTCGCCGGATACTAAATGAGTGTCGCGCACGCAGCATCGACGTTGGCCGCAAGGCTCGCCGGCAATTGCAGGTCAACCCGCTATGTCGTATAACGATTTTCGTCCCGGCCTTGGCGAAACCCCATGGAAAATGCCGATTCCACCTTTCCATCGCCGGCCAGCGGCCTGGTGTTCCGCCGCGAGCTGCGGATCGAATGGGGCGATTGCGATCCGGCCGGCATCGTCTTCTATCCGCGCTATCTCGCCTTCTTCGATGCCAATACCGCCTACCTGTTCGAGGCGGCGGGTCTGCCGAAAACAGAACTCGTGAAAACCTACGACATCATCGGCATGCCCCTGGTCGATGTCGGCGCGAAGTTCTTCATGCCTTCGCGGTTCGGCGACCGGGTCACCGTCGAGAGCCATGTCGCGCAGTGGAAGCGCTCCAGCCTGACCATCGAGCATCGAATCCAGCGCGACGGCAGACTGGCGGTGCAGGGCCACGAAAGCCGCGTCTGGGCCGGCAAGGATCCGGACCGTCCGGGCGGCATCAAGGCGCGCGCCATTCCGGAAGAAGTCATGCAACGTTTTGCCGGCAGACTGAGCGACTCATGAAAGACCGGTCCCGCGGTTCGAGTGCCCGGCCTCGTGCGAAGGCGGCCTCTGTCGCAACGCCGAAAACGCGACAGCGCGCCGCGGCACTCGGTCCGCTGTCGCACTTCATCGGCTATGCCTTGCGACGCGCCCAGCTCGTCGTCTTCGACGACTTCTTCCACACCTTTGCGGATCTGGACCTGCGTCCGGCGCAGTTCGGTCTGCTGATCGTGATCAGCCAGAATCCCGGACTCAAGCAGGCGGATGCGAGCGCCGCGCTCGGCATCCAGACGCCGAACTTCGTCGCGCTCGTCGATGCGCTGGAACGCCGCGGCATCGTGCAGCGCCTGCCGACCGAGAACGACCGGCGCTCCTATGCACTGCATCTCACCAGGGCCGGAGAGGCGTTGCTGAAGCGTGTACTCGTACGTCAGGCCGAACACGAAGAGCGCATGACCGCGCGCATCGGCAAGGCCGGCAGGGAGCAGCTGCTGGCATTGCTCGACAAACTCGCCAACGTGGACTGAGGTCGCCTTGTCGCATCCCTATCCGCTCGAATCGGTGAGGGACGATCCGCCTCACCTGTATCCGCAGTACGCATCGACGGTTGAGCGTCACGCCGTCGCAGACCGTCGGCCCGTACTTTGAGATCGGCCTCATTCACGAGCGCTGGAATCGTCTCTGCACGGGAGAAGGACAGCGACTGACGATCGCGGGTTCGGTCCTCGACGCCGCAGGTCAACCTGTCACCGATGCCATGCTGGAAATCTGGCAGCCGGATCGTCGCGCGTTCGGCCGCTTTCGCACCGATCCAGCCAGCGGTGAGTTCCGGTTCGATGTCATGAGACCTGTCAGCCTCCGGTGCGGATCAGGCGCCGCACCTGTGCGTCGGCGTGTTCGCAGCGTGGGCTGCTGAAGCGGCTCTATACACGCATCTATTTCGACGGCGAACCGGGCAACGCCAGCGATCCGGTTCTCGCTCTCGTTCCGGCGGTGCGGCGAGCTACGCTGATTGCGGTTGCCGCCGAGATGCCGGGCGGTCCGCTCCGATTCGATATCCGCCTGTCCGGTCCGGGCGAGATGGTGTTCTTCCACTGCTGATCCGGTGCGGCCCGTTCAGGGAATGCCCGATTCCTTGACAGCACTCCCAGCGGTCCAGACAATGCCCGCCCTTCCATCGCCGGCTGGACTTTCCCGAGGTCCGCCCGAGTAGAGAAAGGCTAGGTAGCTCAGCTGGTTAGAGCGTGGCACTCATAATGCCGAGGTCGTGGGTTCGAGTCCCACCCTAGCCACCATTCGGTCCGCCGGCACCGTCCGGAGACTTCCCGAAAATTTCTTTCGATCTCCCTCCACCTTCTTTCAGGGCGAGAGCCTGGCCGCCATCTCCTTGATCACGATCGTGCGCGCCGTGCGAATGATTCTGAGCTGCCCGGCACGCGTGGCAGCTGCGACATCCGTCCCCTCGAACTCCTGGATGAGATCGTCCGCGGCTGCCTCAATCCTTCCGGTGGAGTGCGCGAGCAGGCGTTTGATGGCGGTGCGCGTCAGCCCGAGCGCTTCAGCGAACTTTGTGTAGTTAGCCGAATCCACCTGCGCGAAGGTCGCCGCATCACCGATCTTCGTGCTCAAGGGAGTATGCGGCCACTGGAGGTTGCCGCCCGGCGCGGTGTGATACGACTCGGTAGACACCAGATCGTAGAAAGGCGCGAGCTGAACGCCCTCGGCATCTACGTGGAACGACAGATTCTTCAGGTGGGCATCCGCATTGCCGGTGAGCAGATTGAAAAGCACCCAGCTTGCGATGTCCTGACGCGCCCGCGCGCGGTTCGTGCAGTAGCGGATGATGCTCGCGAAAGTCTGTACCGTTGCCTGCTGATATTTGAACGTGCGATCGAGCCCCAGCAGCTGACAGGCATCGATGATGTGCAGTCGCCGGGTTTCTTCTCCCGCCTGCTGGCGATCGAACCGCTCGATCAGGTACACCGGTTCCGGTACGTAGCGTATCTGCACCGCTGGCACGCGCAGACCGATACGATCTGCCAGTCGCATGGTGAAGAATTCGTTCGCGACCGAGTTCGGCCAGTTCTCTCGATCCACGTGATCGGGTTTCAGCAGGTGCGTCGACGGAGTCTCGCCTTCCGGGAAGAAGAGCGAACCGTTCACCATGCTGACGGCCATCTTGTGCTGGGCGCCGGCGAGACTCATCCGCTTGGGTGCATCCGCTGCAAGACTTTGCTTCGGAAGTTTCCTGATCCGGTCGCTCAACTCGGCATCAGCGAGAGGCACATACCCGGATCGCCCCACCGCTTCGCCGGGAGCGCGCAAGGTGATCGCGCCTGCAGACTCGCTGCCGTAGCAAGCAAGGAGGCCGAATGCATCTGCCGCCGGAATCTGTGCGTCAGCAGCCAGCAGATCGCGCGCCTGCTCCTCGGGTAACAGGTTGTCGAAGAACCACTGCACCGGACGTGACGTCGCGCCGTCGACGATAGAGCCCATCGCGCGTGGCATGTGCGGGGAGAGATCGAAGCCGGTGTCGATCCACGCGGGGTCGTACTCGAACACCCACAGGTTGTTTTGCTCGCGCAGTCGCCCCACGGACTGTCCGTTGATCGTGGCCACCAGTTCGCGCATGGGCGCGCTCATCGGTGTGAATCGGTGTCAGGCGCGGAGTCCACGGTGATCGATGATTCCCGCAGATGTCGATTGACTGCGGCCGTATCCAGTCCTGCGGGCAACTCCAGCCGGAGCGTCACTCCAAGTTCGCGCAATGCTTCGATCACCTTGCCGAGTTGGGCGGTAGGCTTGCCGTCCTCGAGGTCGCCGATGAAGCTGTGGGAAAAGCGGCCCACTTCGTCCTGGCGAAGAGCTTGAGCCTTGCGCACGGCGCGCACCAAAGCGCCCAGCTGCTTTGTGTCGCGAATGGGTACGCATGGAATGGGCATGGCTGACCTCCAAAAAATAGCCGACTGGCTATTTTGTACGGGCGGGAGGCGTGCAAGCAACAAGAAAATAGCCGAGCTACTATTTTTATCCGGTGCCCAAGCTGTTGCTTGCCAAGGAGAGCCGAGCGGCTAGTTTTTTTGCGGAGAAGTCTGCGAAAGACGGGCTGAATCCATTTTTATGGTTCCGTCCCTGAAGAGCGTGGCTCGATCCGTCGTCAGTACATGGGCTGCGAACGAGAATCGGACATTCCCCTCCAGCACCGTCGATTCGTCGTCGCTGCGATTCGCGCTGTCGGCGCTCCAGGTCATTTCAAGGTCGTCAGCGTCGGTTGGCTTGACGACGACGTTGCCTGAATAGTCGATTTCGCCGCTGGCCGATGTCGACATGTGATCCGCGGAGAATGCAATGCGCTGCCCTTCACCTTTCAACGGGACCGCGCGTGCAGGCTCCGGTTGAGCTGCCCACGCGGCATAGCTGCCGGAGATGATCAGCGCGGTCGTCAATACCGCGCCAGACAATTTGCGGGCGAAACCAGGTGCGGGACGTTTGAGCATGGCGATTCTCTCCTTCAAGGGATGGCTGGATTGCCAATGACAGCCGATGGGCAGGCGCCACGTGGACTCGGCGGCGAGTTGCGTCTTGAGCAGGGCATCGGCGTAGCAACGTCGTCCTGAGCCTGATTCCGCAAGCACCGTCGCATCGCAGGCCAGCTCCTGATCGAGTCTCAATCGTGCTATCGCCCAGTACATGACTGGATTGAACCAGAAGAGACACAGCGCTGTTTCCGCGATGGTATTGACGAGGATGTCGCCCCGGCGCCTGTGCACGTGTTCGTGCGCGAGAATCAAGGCGCACGCTTGCCGGTCATAGAGGGCTTCGAAATGAGTCGGCAGAACGATGCGGGGGCGCCAGATGCCAATGAGCACAGGGCCGCTGACCGACGCGCTGCGGAACGTACCGTCGTGGGCAGAAGCCAGGTGGCCCAGAGAGCGACTGAACGCTCGCTGTCGATACAGCATCAACGCCAGCATCGAGGCACTGCCTGCAGCCCAAAGAAACAGTCCCATGGCGGTGTAGTCAGCGGCGCCTGTCATTTGTCCGGAAAGCGCCGGGGCGGCAAATGTGCTGAGTATCGAATCGGGCAAGGTCTGGATGGCGGTTTCCGACGATCCTGAGGGTGCGGGTAGTGCAAGGACGAGCGTGCTCGCCGGAACCAGCAGCCACAACCCGTAGGCAACTTGCGCGCCTGCAATTCGCCTCATGGGCCTGCGCAGGAGCGCCACGACGAAAATCGCCACGCTCGATGCGATCGTCAGCTCGGCAAGCACCTGCATCAGGCTAACGCTCATTGTCGAGTTCCTCGATCAGGCGTTTGAGATCCGCGAGATCCTTCCTGGTCAACTTTCGCTGCTTGCTGAAGTGCGCTACGAACGGCGCCACGCGACCTCCGAACAGCCGGTCCAGCAGGCCCTTGCTCTCGCTGGACAGCCACTGTTCGCGCTGAAGTATCGGGGAATACAAATAGCGCCGACCGTCCCTCTGCGCGCTGATCGCGCGTTTCTTGAGAAGTCTGTTCAGCAGAGTCTTGATCGTGGGTTCTTGCCAGTCCTGCCGGCCCTTCAACGCAGTCACGACCTCTTCCGTAGCGACCGGACTGGACTGCCACAGCACTTCCATGACAACGGATTCCGCTTCAGTAATGGTCGGGATGTCTTTCATCGGTCTGATTGCCGGGGTAGCGATTACACGTGTAGACGAATATAAATTTACACTTGTAATCGATGAAGTCAATACCGGCGGCGAGTGTTCGAGTCGCGAGCCCTCAGCGCGCCGGCGCCTTGAGCAGCGCCTTGTCGAGGATGCCGCCGTCGGCGAAGTGTTCCTTCGTGACCGCATCCCAGCCGCCGAATGCCTGCTCGATCGTCACGAGCTTCACGGGCGGAAACTGCAGCGCGTACTTCCGGCTGATCGCTGCGTCGTCGACGCGGTTGTAGTGCTTCGCGATGATTTCCTGGCCTTGCGGCGAGTACAGGAACTGCAGGTAGGCGGTGGCGGCTTTGCGCGTGCCCTTTCTGTCGACGACCCTGTCGACGATCGCCACGGGGAAATCCGCCCGCAGGCTCAGCGACGGCATCACGGCTTCGAGATTGCTTTTGCCGTACTCGGTGCGGATCGCAGTGATCTCGGCTTCGAACGTCACCAGCGCATCGCCGATGCCGCGTTCGATGAACGTCGTCGTCGCACCGCGGCCGCCCGTGTCGAAGACGGGGACGTTCGCGAGCAGTTTGCCGACGAATGCCGCGGCCTGCTGCCGGTCGCCCTTGTACTGGTCGAGTGCAAAGGCGTAGGCGGCGAGGTACGTATAGCGGCCGTTGCCGGAGGTCTTCGGATTCGGAAAGACCACCTGCACGCCGGGGCGCACGAGATCGGACCAGTCGCGGATTTTTTTCGGATTGCCCTGTCGCACGAGGATCACGGGCAGCGAGTAGTACGGCGATGCATCGTGCGGCAGACGCTGGCGCCAGTCGGCGCCGACGAGGCCGCGCTGGCGGAGCAGATCGATGTCGGTGACCTGATTGAACGTCACGACGTCTGCCGGCAGTCCTTCGGCGACGGCGCGCGCCTGTTTCGACGAGCCGCCGTGCGACTGGCGTATCCGCAGCGTCTCCCCGGTTTTCGCCTGCCAGTCCGCGACAAACGCCGGGTTGATCTCGTCGTACAGTTCGCGCGAGACGTCGTAGGAGGCGTTGAGGAGATCGGCGGCGAGCGGTGCCTTGCCGAGGATCAGCGCGGCGATGGCGACGATGGTTCGTAGCCGGTGGAGTCGGGAGTCTGTGCAGCTCATGGAGCGCAGTATGGATTCAGGAAGGCGTCGCGGTCACATGTGCAAACAGTCTTTGGGTATGACTGCCCGTTGTATGCCAGCCGTTTTGCCTTCCCCAGCGCCGCGGCGGGCCTTCAGGCGGGCCGGCTCACGGAATCGCGTGCGATGTATCGAGGCTCAAACGCCTGCTGCACTTCCAGGCTGTTCTGCTGATAGACGTTGCGCAGGACCCAGCGGGCAGCCATGCGGCTCATGTCGGCAATCGGGTAGTGGACGGTCGAGAGCTTGGGGTAGACGTAGCGCGCGATCGGCGAATCGTCGAAGCCGACGATCGAGAGTTCTTCCGGAAGTCTCAGTCCACGATCATGCGCGGCGGCCATGGCGCCCGCGGCCATGTCGTCGTTCGCGCAGATCACCGCGCTGAACTTCACGCCCTGGTTGAACAGATCGTTCAGGGCGTCGCTGCCGCCGGTCTCGTGATAGTCGCCCTCGTGCAGCAGCCGCTCGTCGAAGGTCACGCCGGCTTCCGTCAGTGCGCGCTTGTGTCCCAGCAGACGCTGCTGCGCGTCGACGAAATCGAGCGGGCCTGAAATGTACGCGATGTTGCGGTGCCCGAGCTTCAGCAGCGACTGCGCAGCCAGATAGCCGCCGAGTTCGTTGTTCAGGCTGAAGCAGCGATCGGCGAGGCCGCGGACCTTGCGGTTCAGGACGACCAGCGGCGCCGATTTCTTGTTCTGCTCGACGATGAACTTGTCGGGCAGCGCTTCGATGTGAGCGATGAGCGCATCGCAGTTGCGACTCACGAGGAACTTGATCGCCTCGGCCTCCAGCTCTTCCTTGCTGTGGCTCGCTGCCACGAGCACGAATTTTCCGGCGGCGCGCAGCGTTTCCTCGATCGCGCTCACCATGGCGCCGAAGAACGGGCCGTGCAGCTCGGACACCAGCACCCCGACCGTGTTGGAGCTGCGCGTGGCGAGGGACTGCGCGATCGAATTCGGCCGGTAGCCGAGCTGCTTCATCGCGGCGAGCACTTTCTGCCGCGTCTTGTCGCTGACCTTCGCGCCCGGATTGATGACGCGCGACACCGTCGCCAGCGACACGCCGGCGAGTTTCGCGACTTCGTAGATGTTGGCCATCCTCGTCCGCCCGCTGTTCCCGTTATTTCGCCATCGCGGCCAGCGTGTCCGGCGCCTTGCAATACTGCTCGACGTACGCCTGATGCGAAGGCAGCTGCGACACCGTCCTGGCGATCCGGGCCTTGATCGTGCCGAGGAAATTCGACAGTTCGGCATCGCCCATGAGATCGGCGACCTGGTGATGCTGTTCCGGCATCAACCCCTGGCCCAGCATGACCTGGACCCAGGAGTTCTCGGCGAACAGTTCGTTGGGCACGCGGAAGACGCGACCGGTTTCCCGGAACAGATCGATGCGATGCTGCAGGCTCGCCGGGATGCTCATCTCGCGGGCGGCGCGCCAGTAAGGGCTGTCCCGCCGCTGGGTCACGTGGTAGTGCAGGATGATGAAGTCGCGGATGTGCTGGATTTCCCAGTTGCTGCGCTCGTTGTACTCGTCGATGTCCGACTGCTGGATGCCGTCGCTCGGGAAGCTCTGCATCAGGCGGCTCACGGCGCGCGAGATCAGATGAATGCTCGTCGATTCGATCGGCTCGAGGAAGCCGCTCGCCAGGCCCATCGCGATGCAGTTCTTGCTCCAGACCTGCTGCCGCTGACACGGCTTGAAGCGGATGACGCGCGGCTCCGTCAGGATCCTGCCCTGGATGTTCCCGAGCAGCGTCTGCTTCGCCTGCTCATCGTCGGTGTAGCGGCTGCTGTAGACGATGCCGTTGCCGACCCGGTGCTGCAGCGGAATGCGCCACTGCCATCCGGACTCGTGCGCGGTCGTTCGCGTGTACGGCACGGGCTCGCCGACCGATTCCGTCTGCAGGGCGAGAGCCGTGTCGTTGAACAGCCAGTGCGACCAGTCGTCGTAGCCGATCTTGAGCGCCTGTCCGATGAGCAGGCCGCGGAAGCCGGTGCAATCGATGAACAGGTCGCCTTCGATGTCGTCGCCGGAGTCGAGCCGCAGCGATTCGATGTAGCCGCTCTGCGCGTTGGTCTTCACCTCGACGATCTTGCCTTCGATGCGCCGGACGCCGTAGCCCTCGCTGAAGCGGCGCAGGAACTTCGCATAGAGACCGGCATCGAGATGGAAGGCGTAGTTCATGCCATCGCGCGGCAGGTGCGCGAAGCGGTTCGCCAGACTGGCGACGAGTTCGAGGCAGTAGTCGCCGTAGTCGCTGGCGAGGTTGCGCTGGCGGCCCTTGAGCCAGAAGTGCTGGAAGCCCGCCGTCCAGTGATCGGTGCCGGTGATGCCGAACGAATGGATGTAGTTCAGGCCGCGGTCGCGCCAGCTGTCGAAGGCGATGCCGAGCTTGAACGTCGCCTGCGTGGCGGCCATGAACTCCTGCTCGTTGATGTCGAGCAGGCGATGGAACGCGACGAGCGTGGGAATCGTCGCCTCGCCGACGCCGACGGTGCCGATCTCGTCCGATTCGATGAGCTTGATGTCGAGGATCTTGCCCAGGATCTTCGAGATGCACGCGGCGACCATCCAGCCTGCGGTGCCGCCGCCGGCGATCACGATTCTGCGAATGCGTTTCTGATTCACTGCCAACTCCTCAACGATTCAATCTCTGCAGCAGGCGTACCCGAAGCTCCCGCATCAGGTCTTCCGTCATCGGCCCCAGCGAACGCCGTGCGCCTTCGGGGACATGCGCGGCGGTGGCCTCGTTCACGTCGAACACGTAGTGGTCGAACATCTTCTTCAGCGCCGCGCGTTGTGCGGGCGGCAGGTCGCGCACCGTCATCATCGCCAGCGTCAGGGCATGCATCGGCGTGTCCATCCACGCCGGCGATTGACGCCACCAGTAGTTCACCAGGACGTTGAGCGCATCGAGCGATTCGACGTGATGCCACCACAGGCTGGGGATGAAGATCGCATCGCCCGGGCCGAGTTCGGCGATCTGCGCGTGCTCGAGCGCCGTTGCGAAGCGCGGGAACCGGTGCAGATCGGGCTGGTGGAAGTCGACCAGACTGACGGGCTGGCCCGCGGGGGTGAAGTCGACGGGGCCGATGTAGAGGTTGTCGATCTGTTCGGGTGGAAACAGGGTGAAGCGTCGCTGTCCCGCGGCGACGCAGGCAAGGTTGTCGGGTAGGTCATGATGTGCGGCGATGCGTGTGTGGTTGCCGATCCACACGCTGGCCAGCGCCCGGCGGTCGCCCAGCTCGATGTCGTTTTCGCTGCGGAATCCCGGCAGGCAGGTGTCGACGGTGGTCGAGCCGACGTAGATCGCGGGCGGATTCGCGGCGCCCTCGTGTCTCGCCATCTCGTTCAGGACGGTGTCGAGCTTGATCTTCACCGCCCGGAAATTGAAGTTGCCGAGGTCGTCGCTGTAGAAAAACCGGCCGTCGATGTCCGGCATGCCGAGGAACGCGCCCACGGTGGCATCGCGATAGAACTTCAGCAGGTAGGCGCGTGCAGCACTGGTCGATTCCAGCGCGGCCTTGACCATCGGCCAGCCCGACACCAGCCCGCGCAGCAGCAGCGGCTGCGTCGACTTCAGGACATCCTCCGGCAGCGAGCGCGGATCGAGTCCGGCGACTTCCTGCATCCGCTCAGGCATGAGCTGTCGTCAGCAGCTTCTGCTGCCGCTCGATGAGCGCGCGGAAGTTCGATAGCGAAGCGATCACCAGGAAGATCGCCTGCAGATAGCCGGCCTTGTGGAGGCGTTCCAGCGCCGCGCCGTCGAGGTTCTGCAGTCGTTCTTCGTGCACGGTGTAAAAGCCGGAGAGGCGATTCTGCGAGCCGTCGGCGAGCTGGATGTCGAAGACGAACGACTCCAGCAGGTTGTGCTCCAGCAGCGCATCGACGAAGGGACCGGTCGTTGCGATTCCCTCGTGCAGCGTGAGGAGCGTGGAGTTGATGCGTTCGAGATAGTCCGTCGTGCCGCCGTGCTCGCGGAACACGGCTTCACCTTCAGTGCGGCTGACGCGAGGATGCTCGAGATCGACGTGCACGAGCAGTTCGCCGTCGCGACCCGCACCGATCAGGAACGGCTGGCGCTCCACCATCAGCGGGACGTAGGTGGCATCCCAGCCGTCGTTCGAGAGGAACAGGTTCTGTCCCTGCTTGAAACCGAACAGGGCCCACGGCTGGAACCTGCCTTCGGGTGTCTTGCTGAAGACGATCGGATAGTGCGCCTGAACGCTGCGGAACTCGGCGGGGAAGGTCTGCGCCGCCATGACGTCGTCGCCGTACTGCGCGCTGCGCGTCGTGACGATGCGCAGGTCCTTGTGCTCGATGTTGTTCAGTAACACGTTCTTCGGCATGCGGATCTCCGGCTGCTAGATGCGAGGCAGCCCGTTGCGTTTGATGTGGCCGATCAGTTCGCGATTGGTCGGCAGCGCCTTGAGCATCTTGTTCGTGAGCGCGGACGTTTCACGGAAGAATTCGTCGGCGCGCTGCGGATCGTCGCTGCGCCGGCGGGCCGGCGGCGACTGCGGGCGGAAACCCATGCCATAGAGCACGTACTGATAGCTGGCGGACGGAAAGATCTCTTCGATGCGCGGCAGATCGTACCGGGACGGCGGCTGGTAACGCCAAAATTCGATGAGGTCCTGCAGCCGGCCGGGAATCGAGTCGGCGCGGCAGTTGTCCCGCCAGTAAGCGGAGTCGCTGCGACGCGTCAGGATGTAGTGCAGCTTCAGGAAATCGATGACGCGTTCCCAGCGATAAAGGAAGGCATCGTTGAAACGATGGGCCACGATGTCCATCGCGCTGCGCGTCGCCGGCAGCTGGTCGCTGAGCATCGCCGCGGAAAATTCCACGATGGCCAGCGCCGAGGCTTCCAGCGGCTCGATGAATCCGCCGGAGAGCCCGATGGCGACGCAGTTGCGATGCCAGAACTTCGTGCGGTAGCCGGGATGGAACGAGAGCTTTCGCGGCGTCGGCGCATCCGCCGGCCCGCCCGTGCGCTCGACGTAGTTGCGCAGTTCGCGCTCTGCCGCCTCATCGGACGTGTGGGCGCTCGAATAGACGTGGCCGATGCCGCGGCGCGTGGGCAGGCCGATATCCCAGATCCAGCCGCTCGTCTGGGCGGTCGAGATCGTCTGCGAGGCGATCGGGCTGTCTTCGTCAGGGTAGGGCACCTGCACCGCGAGGGCTGTGTCGTTGAAGAGCACGTGCTGCTGCGACAGGAACGGAATCTCGTAGTGCCTGCCGAGCAGCAGCGATTGCATGCCCGTGCAGTCGATGAACAGATCGCCTTCGATCGGGCCGCGCTCGCGGGTCTGAACGGCGGCGATATCGCCGTTGTCGCGCGTCTGGATCGCGACGACGTGATCCAGCACGAGCTTCACGCCCAGCTTTTCCGTGCAGTGCTTGCGCAGGAACAGGCCGAATTTCCCGGCATCGAGGTGATACGCGTAGTTCGCGACCGCAGCGTATTCCGGCGTCGACATCTGCTTCGGCGCCTTGCCGTGAACGCAGAGATGTGGCTGGAAGCTCACGAGATCCGCGAAGGGAACGTCGCCGTGGCGCTCCAGCCAGCCGGCGACCAGATTCGTGTCCGTATAGCCCTGCGGCAGGACGAACGGGTGGTAGTAGCAGTCGCCTTCGGCGCCGGTCGCCCACTGATTGAATCGCGAGCCCTGCTTGAACGACGCATCGCATTCGCGGATGAAGTCGCTCTCGGCGACGCCGATGCGTCGCAGCGTGTCGCGCATCGTCGGCCAGGTGCCTTCGCCGACGCCGATCGGCCCGACGTCCGGCGACTCGATCAGCGTCACCCGCAATCCGGATTCCGACTTCGCGCAGTGATCCGCCGCGACGACGCCAGCCGTCAACCAGCCGGCCGAGCCGCCACCCACGATCACCACCTGTCGAATCGGATTCGTCAACGCGAAAAGCCCATGCGAATGCTCTCGATACTATAAGCAGCCGGCGCGGCCCCGGCACCCCGCCGGAAACGAAAAAGCCGCTGTGGGGGACAGCGGCTTTTCCGGCTGCGCGGCAGGGAGCGCCGCGCAGCACCTTGCAGACACAGTGTTCTACTGTCCGAACTTGTAGCGGGCGCCGAGCATGTAGCGCGGCCCGGTCTGGGTTGCGAACAGCAGCTGGTTCGGATGACGGCCATGGATCCGCTGGATCTCGTCCGTCAGGTTGATCACCTCGGCCTGGATCGTGAGCGCGCTCGTGATGTCGTAGCTCGCGCTGATGTCGAGCTGCCCGTACTCCTCCGTGTAGTTCGGGTTCGGCGTGCCGGTGCTGTCGAACGTGGCCGACAGGAACTTGTCGCGCCAGTTGTAGGCAGCACGGATCCCGAAGCCGTAGTTTTCATAGAACGCCACGAGATTCGCGGAATCGCTGAGGCCGACCATGGCGAACTGGTCCTGACGGCTGTAGTTGTCGTATCCGATGTTCGAATCGACCTTCGTGTAGTTGGCCGCCAGGCCGAATCCGCTCTGGCCGAACATGTGCTGGACATTCAGTTCCCAGCCGTCCAGCTTCGCCGACTTCTGGTTGGTGGGCACCTGGATGTCGAACACGGTGATAGGGTCGCCCGGCAGGCCCATGATCGTGCCCGCCGCCGCGTTCACGCCCGGATCGCCATCGTGATTGGTGAAGATGTAGCTGCGGATGCAGCCCAGATCGCCGTTGCACGCGCCGTTGGTGTTCGCCTCGTTGTAGTAGGCGCCGTTCGCCGGATGCGGCAGTTCGAACGGCGTGAGCTGCACCGTGGCAACACCGATGTAGTTGTCGATGTTCTTGCGGAAGTAACCCACCGACAGGTAGCTCGCTTCGCCGTAATACCATTCCATCGACAGGTCGATGTTCTGCGATTCCAGCGGTTTCAGGCTCGGGTCGCCCTGCCGGCCGGTACCGCCGTTGATGCGCGCCAGTCCATCGAGCGTCTGGCCGCCCTGGATGTCGCCCCACTGCGGACGACCGATCGATTCGCCGTAGCTGGCGCGCAGCTTCAGGTTGTCCGTGATGTCGACACTGAAGTCGAAGCTCGGCAGCAGGTAGTCATAGCTGCCTTCGAGCGTCGTGAAGTCGGGCGCACCGAACTGGACGTTGAACTCGTTGTTGCCGCCCCAGACGATGCCGGTCGGGATCGGCACGAGCGCGCTGGAGGTGACGTCCGTCTCTTCGTAACGCAGGCCGATGGCCGCATGCATCGGGCGTCCCCATTCCCAGTCCTGGCTGAACTGGATGTACGCGCTCTTCGATTTCTCTTCGACGCGGCGGTCCGTGCCGTAGACATTCGAGGCTTCGTAGCAGGGCACACGAACCGACTGGTTGCCGTTCAGCGGACAGGTGGCGAGCAGCGGGTCGGTCAGCGCACCGCGCAGCTGGGCCACCTGCGAGCGCAGGCGTTCGAAGTCGAAGGTGAAGAACTGATTGAACAGTGCGGGATTGCCGCTGCCGGAGATCTGGTCGAAGTAACCGCGGATCGTGTCCGCTTTCCAGATGTCGTCGTCGAAGTCCAGGCGCGACAGTCCGGTCCCCGCCGGAGGAATCCAGTCCACAGTCTGTCCTGCTGGCGTCACTCTGATGCCGGTCCAGGTGTTGTCGGACTGCACGTTGGAGAAGGCGGTGCGGTTGTTCACTTCCGTCAGGCCCACGCCGAAGTCGAGGCGCGAGCTGTCCGTGAACTCGAAATCGCCGCTCAGCTGTCCCTGCTGTACTTCCGACTTCATGTAGCTGTTGCGGAAGCTCGATCCGGTCACTTCCATCCGCGACGGGTCGATCGTGGTGCGGCCGTTGCGCAGCGCAATGCCGAGCACCGGGAAATCGCTGGAGAAGATGCCGGTCGTATCGCCGCGGCTGAGGTCGGAAACGCCGAAGGCCACGTTCGAGCCGTAGGGGCTGTCGGGCCCCGATTCCGCCGTGGAATCGTGGTAGTCGAACTGCAGGCCGAGGCGATCGGAAACGTCCCACTTCAGGTTGAAGCCCACCGAGTTGTTCTCGTTCTTGGTCGCGTACTTCGCGCCGCCCATGCCGACGTCGCTGGTGCCGTCCGGAAGCAGTTCCGTGTAGACATCGGGTGCTGCGACGGGGCCGTCGGTCCAGCTGCTGGAGGAGGCGCCGAAGTTGAACCACGCCGACAGCTCGTTGCGTGCGGTGGCGATCTTGTTCTCGGAATAGGTGTAGTCGAGCGTCGCCGTGACGTTGTCGGTCGGCGCCCATTGCAGGGCGAGCTGGCCGTTCGTGCGCTTGCGCTCGACCGAGTTGAAGCTGTAGCCGAGACTCTGCGGCACGGAGTAGGTGTCGGTTGGATCCGGACGGTTCGTGATGCGTTCGGAACCGGGAGAGCCAGGCAGCGGGATCGTGCCCCAGTTCACTTCATCGCCGCCGAACGCGCGCCAGCCGCCGGTGGTGGCCTGGTTGTAGCCGAGATCGCGCTCCTGGTAGCTGCCGCTGATCGCGATACCGAACTTGTCGTCGCCGAACGTATTGCTGTAGATGCCGGAAATCTCGGGCGTGAACGTGTCGCCCTGGAGATTGCTCGGCAGGTTGTCCGCAGAAGTATCGAACACGCCCTTCACGCCGAGGCTCGAGTGCAGGCCAGGCGCATCGAGCGGGCGCGCCGTCCTCACATTGACCGTTGCACCGATGCCGCCGGTCGGGGTGTTGGAACGGCTGGTCTTGTACACCTCGATCGCGGAGATTGCCTCGGAGGCGATGTTCGCGAAGTCGAAGGCGCGCGAATTCGACACCGTCGTGGCTTCGATGGAGGACGCCGGCATCTGGCGGCCGTTCAGCAGCACCAGGTTGTAGTCGGGGCCCACGCCGCGGACCGTGATGCGCGAGCCTTCGCCGATCGCCGTGCGATCGATGGCCACGCCCGTGATTCGCTGCAGCGATTCCGCGAGATTGGTGTCCGGGAACTTGCCGATGTCTTCGGCGACGATGCCGTCGACCACGCCCTGCGAGCTGCGCTTCAGCTCCATGGAGGAGATGAGGCTGCCGCGGATACCGGTGACGACGACTTCTTCGAGCACCTGGGTTTCCTGCGTCAGGGCCGTAGAGAAGACAACGGTTGTTCCGAGAATCAAAGAGATGGCCTGCGCCACCTGGGTGGGTCTGCGTGCGCGATCGTTCACTTCGATGCCCCCTGAGGCTCGTGATGATTGTTCTGTCGCGTATGTAAGCGCTTACAAATTTACGTTAGCATGGGGCCGGCGCGGATGGCAAGACAATCTGTTGATGACGCAACCATGTTTCGCAACCGGATCACAGTCATGGGTTTTTCTGCGGCTCGCCTGGTCGGGCTTCGTGCTGTTTTTACGCTGCTTTTCGGTCTGGTGGCGCTCGATCGCACGCATGCCGATTCGTACTACCCGGAGCGGCCCGACGATCCGAAGGCGGTCTATCTCACCCGGGAGGCATTCGGCGCCCATGGCGATGGCATCGGCGATGATTCCATCGCGCTGCAGAAGGCCATCGATACCGTTGTCGCCACAACGATCCGCGGCATCGTCTTCGTTCCCGAGGGTCGCTACCGGCTGAGCCGTACGATCCGCATCTGGCCCGGCGTCCGGGTCATCGGCTACGGCGGGAAACGCCCGGTATTCCTGCTGGCGGACCGTGCGCCGGGATTTCAGCGCGAGCCCGCCTACCTGTTCCACTTTGCAGGCAACATCCCCGGTCATCCCGGCAATGCGGGGTTCGTTTTTCAGGCCGCGTCGCAACAGGCGAAGTCGATCGACTTCAGCGTGCCGGCGCGCGATGCGAATCCCGGCACGTTCTACTCGGCGCTCAGCAACGTCGACATCGTTCTGGGCAAAGGCAATCCGTCGGCCGTCGCGGTCCGCTCGACCTTCGCGCAGCACTGCTTCCTCGCCCACCTGCGGATCGACGTCGGCACGAGCCTCGCTGGCGTGCACGACGGCGGCAATGTCGTCGAAGACGTCGCGTTCGTGGGTGGGCAGTACGGGATCATGACGAAGACGCCCTCGCCCGGATGGCAATACACCCTGATCGATACGCGATTCGAAGGGCAGCGCACGGCGGCCATCGCATCGGAAGCCGCCGGACTGACGCTGATCCGCCCGCTGTTCCGGAACGTGCCGACAGCGGTTTCGATGGGCGCGGAGAAGGGCGAACAGCTCTGGATCAAGGATGGGCGACTCGAGCACGTCACGGGCCCGGCGCTGCTCATCGGTAACGAGTACAACAGTCGCAACCAGATCAATATCGAGAATCTCGTCGCGCGCGAGGCGCCTGTCTTCGCGACGTTCCGTTCCAGCGGCAGGAAGATTCGCGCGCCGGGCCGCACGTACAGAGTCGCGAATTTCTCGCATGGACTGCACATCGAAGGCTCCGGCGTCGCGAGGGAGCAGCTCGCACTCGAGACGCGATCGCAGATCGAAGTGCTTGCAACGCTGCCGCCGCCGGTGGAGAGCGACCTCACCGCGTTGCCTGCGCAGGGCACCTGGGTCGATGTCAGAACGCTTGGCGCCAGGGGCGATGGAATCGCCGATGACACGAATGCGCTGCAGCAGGCGATCGACAGTCATCGCGCGCTGTATTTCCCGATGGGCGCCTATCGGATTTCGCAGACGCTGAAACTGCGGCCGGACACGGCGCTGATCGGACTGCACGCGGGCGCGGTGCGGATCTTTCTTGCGGACGACACGCCGGCGTTTCAGGGCATCGGCGGGCCGGTCGCGATGATCGAAGCGCCGCCCGGCGGGGCGAACATCATGATTGGCCTGGGCGTTTACACGAACGGCGTCAATCCGCGCGCCGTCGCCGTGAAGTGGATGTCGGGCGAGAAATCGCTGATGAACGACGTGCGCTTTCTGGGAGGGCACGGCACGGCGCAGCTGAGCGGCGAGCCCGAGCCGATCTACAACAGCAACAAGACGGCCGATCCCGACCCGCGACGACGCTGGGATTCGCAGTACCCGAGCCTGTGGGTCACGCAGGGCGGCGGCGGAACGTTCCTCGATATCTGGACGCCGACGCCGTATGCGCAGGCGGGATTGCTCGTCACGGACACGACGACGCCGGGGCGCGTTTATCAGATGTCGAGCGAGCATCACGTGCGCACGGAAGTGAAGCTGGATCGCGTCGCCAACTGGGATCTCTACGCGCTGCAGCTCGAAGAGGAGCGCGGCGAAAGCGGCTTCGCGCTGCCCGTGGAAATTTCCCGCAGCCGCAACATCACTCTGGCGAATCTCTTCATCTATCGCGTCATCAGCTCCAGCCAGTCGGCGCCGCAGGCGGTCAGGGTCAGCGAGTCCAGCGACATCCGTTTCCGCGGCTTTCACTGGTGGACCAACAGCAAGGCGGATTTCAGCAGCGCCGTGGTCGATGCGGCGAATGGCCTCGACATCCGGCAGCGCGAGTTCGCGACGGCGACGCTGAACGATCGTCGCGCCCAGGATCCGGTGAGCGCCTCGGTCGTGCTCGAACCGGGAACCGGCGTCGAGAAAGTGGCTGACGGCTTCGTGCGCCTGGCCGGCGGCGCGGTCGATGGGCGGGGGCGCTTCTACGCGGTCGATGCGCAGCGCCAGCGCATCCATCGCTGGACCTGGCCGAATCCGCTGGCCGAGGAAATCTCGGACGCGCCGTTGGAGCCCGTGAATCTCGCCACCGACAGCGCCGGCAATCTGCTGGTGATCTCCCATGCCGGCGCCGTCTACGCGCTGGCGCCGGATCATCCGGATCGCCCGGTCCAGGCGCTGCAGGCCCAGGCCGCCGCGGATCGCGCCGGGCTGGACGTGATCCTTCCGCAGAACTACTGGACCCACGACATCCAGGTGTCGAAGGGCGAATCGCCGAAGCGTCCGGTTCACTACGTCTCGCCGGACGGCACGACCTTCGTTCCCGCCGGCGAGGACTTCATCAAGGGCCTGCTGAGCTGGGGCACGAAAGACCACGACGTGCTGCGCGCCTATGGCATGACGCGTGCGCGTACCGGCGAGCGCGCGTACTTCACGCTCGAATGGCACGGCAAGACGTTCTCGGCCCGGGTCGGCGCAGACGGCGAATGGCTCGCGCCGACCCTGTTCGTCGAGCAGGGCGGTGAATCGCTGGCGGTCGATCGCAACGGCAACGTCTACATCGCCGATGGCCATGTCTTCGTCTACGACCCGAACGGCCGGCTGATCGAGATCCTGCAGGTTCCCGAGCGGCCCCACGGACTCACGTTCGGCGGCGAGGACGGACGCACGCTGTTCATTTGCGTGGGCCCATCCCTCTATGCCGCACGCATCGCATCGCGGGTCGGCGCAGCTCAGGGACGCGAGTGATGCGGTCGAAGCTCATCGCCGCTCGACGGCTCATCGCGAGGCGGGGAGTTCGACGCCAGATGCTTCAGCGCACCGCCCGCAGACGAGCCTGCTCCTGCTTCACGTACGTCATGAGGTTGAGAAACGTATCGGTCCAGTAGGTGTCCCTGTGTTCCGCCAGATATCGAACCAGTTCGGCATGCGCCTCGGCGGAAACCGCGAGGTGATCGCCGCCCACGCCGTGAAAGGTGAAGTTGGCCATCGTGCCCTTCGCGGCGGCTTCCCTGACGATCGCGATGAGTTGTTCGCCGGTGACGTTCGACGGCGTTGCGACGGGAACCGCGTACGGATCGAGCGTCCGCATGTCTGGCGCGACCGCGCCAGAGCCGGACTTGATCGCGACGAACTCGGCGCGCACGGCGGGCAGATAGAACTCTCCCCCCGCCTTGAGATCGCCGCAGGGCACGGTGAAGGTGCGTTCCGTGCGCCCGTCGATCGCGTGCAGCATCGTGTTGGCAAGCCGGATCTGCGCCGCCAGTTGTCCGACGCGGGTCGTGTCCAGATCGTCGTCGGCGGTGACCCACTCGTGTCCCGGAACGGAGCGCGAGCATTGATGAAACAACGTGTGGTTCGCGAGTTCGTGGCCGTTGGCGGCGGCGGCCCGCCATTCCGGCAGGCGCTTCGCGACCGTGTCGTTGCTCAAAGTCAGGTAGAAGCTGCCTTTCAGCCCATAACGGTCGAGCGTCGGGATTGCATGATCCAGCTGCGACGGCGCTGCGTCGTCATAGGCCAGGCTGACGGCGGCTTGCGCTCCGCGCGGCCAGGCGAAAGGCCTATCCTCCGCGGGCGCTGCGGTTGCCGCAGCCGCCAGTCCCAGGGCGGCCAGGATGAGGATTTGGCGCATCATGAACGTCGTCCGGTAATGCGGGTGGGAATCGTGCCGAGCATAGCGAAAGCCTCAGAGGATCCGCGAGCGTGACGCTGACCGAGCTTAGATACATCGTCACGCTCGCGCGCGAACAGCACTTCGGCCGGGCGGCCGAGCAGTGCAACGTCAGCCAGCCGACGCTCAGCGTCGCCATCAGGAAACTCGAAGACGAACTGGGCGTGTCGCTGTTCGAGCGCGGCAAGCAGGGCGTGATGACGACGCCGATCGGCCAGCGCGTCGTGGCCATGGCGAATACCGTGCTGGAGCAAACGGCTGCGATCAAGGATGTCGCAGCGGTCGACCGCGATCAGCTGGAAGGGCCGCTGGCCTTGGGCACGCTCGGCACGATCGGCCCCTACCTGCTGCCGCAGTTCATTCCGCTGCTGCAGCAGTCGGCCAGTCGTCTTTCCCTCTACGTCGAGGAAGACAGGCTGCCGGTCCTCACTGCCAGGCTGCGCGGCGGCGAACTCGACGCGATTCTGGTCGCAGCGCCGTTCAACGAACCCGATGTCGTTGCGCAGACCTTGTTCGACGAGCCGTTCGTCCTGCTGCTGTCTCCCAGTCATCCGCTTGCAGCCAAGACCGCCATCGCACCGGACGATCTCGATCCTGCCGAGGTGCTGCTGCTCGGCGAGGGCGATCCGTTCCGTGAACAGGTGCTGGCCGCGTTTCCGCAACTGCGGCCGCAGGGCGAATGGGTGCGCAGCGGCGTCAGCGGCAGCACCCTGGAGACGTTGCGTCACATGGTGGCTTCACGGCTGGGCGTGACGATTCTTCCGCAGACCGCCGCCAGTCTGCCGCTGTATGCGCCGCAGATGCTCGTGAGCCGGCCATTTCAGGAGCCCGCGCCGCGGCGTACGCTCGTGCTCGCGTGGCGCATCAGCTTTCCGCGGCACAAGGCGATCGATCTGCTGCGCCGCGCGATCCAGGCGAGCAGCGCGGCCTACTGGAACTACAACACGATGCGCGAGACCGGATCGTCCGGCGTGCTCATCGAGAATCGGGACTGGTGATGAAGCCTCTGACGCGAATCGTGATCATCGGCGGCGGTACGTCCGGGTGGCTGGCGGGCGCGATGCTCCGCCATCACCTGAAGCGCGAGCTGTGCGAAATCGAACTGATCGAGTCCGAGGAGATCGGCACGATCGGCGTCGGCGAATCCACGGTGCCGCCGTTCGTCGGTCTCATCCAGCGGCTCGGGATCGACGAGCAGGCATTCATCCGCGCGACCGACGCGACCTACAAACTCGGCATCCAGTTCATCGGCTGGCATCAGCGAGCAACGTCGTACTTTCATCCCTTCGGTGTGATCGGGCAGCCGATCGGCGGACATGATTTCTATCAGTGCTGGCTGCGGGCGCGCGCGCAGGGCGATACGTCCTCGCTCATGGATTTTTCGCCGTGCAGCGTCATGGCCGACAACAGCCGGTTCTTTCCGCCCGCGAAGGTGCCGAACACGCCGATCGGCGGTGCGAACTACGCGCTGCACGTCGACGCCGCACTCGTCGCCCGCTACCTGCGCGACTATTCGCAGTCCCGCGGCCTGGTGCGCACGGAAGGAAAAGTCACCGAGGTCAGGCAGCGCGAGAACGGCTTCATCGGATCGGTCGTGCTCGAAGACGGCCGCGAGATCCGCGGCGATTTTTTCATCGACTGCACCGGCTTCAAGGCATTGCTGATCGGTCAGTCGCTCGGCGTCGAGCACGTCGACTGGTCGAACTACCTTCCTTGCGATCGTGCCGTGACGATGCGCAGCGAGGGGCGCGGGCCGTTGCTGCCCTACACGCGCGCGACCGCTCAGGCGTCGGGCTGGAGCTGGCGCATCCCGCTGCAGCAGCGCGTCGGCAATGGCTATGTCTATTCGAGCCGGTTCTGCAGCGATTCGACCGCGAAGGCGACGCTGATCCGCAGCCTCGACGGCGCCGTCGTCGACGAGCCGCGGGTGATTCCATTCGTCACCGGTCATCGACGCGAGTTCTGGAAGCACAACTGTCTGTCGCTGGGTCTGGCGGCGGGCTTTCTCGAGCCGCTGGAGGCGACCTCGATTCATCTCATCGCCCGCGGCATCGACTTCTTCCTGCGGTATTTCCCGGATCGGGACTGCGATCCCGCGCTCGTGCGCGAATACAACCGACGGATGGTCGGGGACTTCGCCGAGGTCCGCGACTTCGTGCTGCTGCACTACTGCGCGACGGCGCGCGACGACTCGCCGTTCTGGCAATGGTGCAGCCGGATCGTTCTGCCGGACTCGCTGCGCGAACGCATCGAACTGTTCAAGCGTCACGGCGCGCTGCGCGACGGGACGGACGAACTTTTTCGCAGCACGAGCTGGCAGGCCATCTTCGAGGGCATGGGAATCCAGCCCAGCCACTACTGTCCGCGGGTCGACAATCTGGACTACGCGCGTATCGCGAATGCGCTCAAGACGGCGAAGGCCGCCATTCATGGCATGGTGGGCCACCTGCCGACCCATGAGGAATTTCTTGCCGCCCGGCATCGTTGACCGAACTGGCGCGCCTGCAACCGTTTGCGATAGCGAGAATCAATCGGCCGGCAATTGAGCACGTCGCGAAGCGTCCTCTATAAGAGTTCCGCCACGACCTGATCCGCCCCGCAGAGGCGGACCTTCGTGGCCTCTCACCAGGGATCCCCATGTCGATCGCGCAACTTTCGGTGGCGTTCTTCCTGCAGCTGTTCTTCATCCTGGCCATCTGCAGGCTCGTCGGCTGGCTGGGCACCCGCTATCTGAAGCAGCCGCAGGTCGTGTGCGAAATGATTGCGGGCGTGATCCTCGGGCCGTCCCTGTTCGGCCTGCTGGCGCCCGACCTTCAGAGGTTGGTGTTTCCGCCGGACATGAAGGGCGTGCTGTACGTAGGAGCGCAGTTCGGCGTCGGCCTGTACATGTTTCTCGTGGGACTCGGGTTCCGTACCGATCACTTCAAGAGCAACGTGCGCAATGCCGCGGCCGTGTCGGTCTCCGGCATGGCCGTGCCGTTCGCGGTGGCGGTTCTGATGACGCCGTGGCTGATGCAGGTGCCCGGGCTCTTCACGGAGTCGGCATCGCGATTTCATGCGACGCTCTTCATGGGCGCCGCGATCGCGATTACCGCCTTTCCGATGCTCGCCCGGATCATCCACGAACGCGGACTGAGTCATACCGCGCTCGGGACGCTCTCGTTGTCGGCGGGCGCGATCGACGATGCGGCGGCGTGGTGCGTGCTGGCAATCGTACTGGCGAGTTTCGGTGCGGGATCCCATGTGGCGGTCACGGCCATCGCGGGCGGACTCGCCTTCGCCGTCGTCATGATCTTCATCGCGCCCAGGTTGCTGGCGCCGCTCGGTCGCATGGCGGAGCGCGAGCAGGCGCTCGGCCGGCCGTTGAGCCCGACACTGATGTCGATCGTGCTCATGCTCTTCGCCTTGAGCGCGTTCGTTGCGGACGCCATTGGTCTTCACGCGGTTTTCGGCGGGTTCCTGCTGGGGACGGTCATGCCGCGCGGCGCGCTCTGCGACCAGTTGAGAAAGACGCTCGAACCGTTCACCGTCGTCGTGCTCCTGCCGATGTTCTTCACGTATTCCGGCCTCAACACCCAGCTCACCATCGTGAGCGATCCGCAACTCCTGCTCGTCGCGATGGCGGTGCTCGCGGCGTCGATCTTCGCGAAATTCGGCGCGTGCTGGGCCGCGGCAAGACTCTGCGGCCAGGACAACCGCACGGCGCTCGGCATCGGCACGCTGATGAATTCGCGCGGATTGATGGAACTCATCATCATCAACATCGGATTGCAGGCCGGCGTCATCGGGCCGGCGCTTTTTTCGATGCTCGTGCTGATGGCCATCGTCACCACCCTCATGGCGTCCCCGGTGTTCGAATGGGTCTACGGCCGGGAAGCGCGGGCGCGAGGGGAGTTGAATGCGCTGGAGACTCCGACGTGATCGCGCCTGGGATGGAGTCGAATCGAAGGACAGGGGTTTCTGTAGGTCAGGCTTCAGCCTGACTTCTGCAAGAGGCCGGCTGAAGCCGGCCCCACAGTAAGAGGCCCTCACCCCAACCCTCCTCCCGCTGCGCGGAGGAGGGGATCGGACCTTGACACCACCCGTTGACCTGCCAATACTCCGTAGCGAATTGTAAGCGCTTTCATCGCTGGATTCACGGCCTGTCGCAGCAGGGTTCGGCCGAAGCGCCGTTGAGAGAACAACTGAACTACATAACCATCCGCGCATGGCTCACGGCAGGCTCAATATCGCATTCGTCGCGTTGACGGTCGCCATCGGCGGCTTTCTGCTCGGCTTCGATGCCACGGTCATCTCCGGGGTCGTGCCGTTCATTCGCGACTATTTCGGCCTCACGGGAACGGCGGGCGATCTGAAGCTCGGCTGGGCCGTCAGCAGCCTGGGCTGGGGTGCGATGGCGGGCAATGCCGTCGCCGGTCCGCTCAGCGATCGGTTCGGACGCCGTGGCGTGCTGCTCGGTACCGCGTTGCTGTTCGTCGTCTCCTCGGTGCTGGCCGCCACGGCGACCACGTTCACCGGCTTCGTGATCGCGCGCATCGTCGGCGGGCTGGCGGTCGGCGGCGCGATCCTCATTGCGCCCATGTACATCGCGGAGATCTCGCCGGCCGAAAAGCGCGGCAGGCTGGTGTCCCTCAATCAGCTGATGATCGTGATCGGCATTTCCGCGTCGTTCTTCTCCAACTACTTCCTGCTCGGCGTCGGCGATCACAACTGGCGCTGGATGCTGGGCGTGCAGACGTTGCCGGCGCTTGCGTATTTCGCGCTGCTGCTGTTCGTGCCGGAGAGTCCGCGCTGGCTGCTGCTGAAGGGGCGCGACGAACAGGCGCTGCAGGTGCTGTCGCGCGTGGCCGGCGCCGATCAGGCGCAGACGAGTCTGCAGCAGATCCGCCAGAGTCTCGCGGCGAAGCCCGTGTCGCGAGGCTTTCGCGGTCTGCTCAGCAGCCGCCTGCGGTTCATCATGGTCATCGCGCTGGGACTGGCGTTCTTCCAGCAGATCACCGGCATCAACGCCATCTTCTACTACCTGCCGACGATCTTCGCGCAGGCGGGCGGCGGCATGGACGATGCTTTCCGCCAGGCGGTGCTCGTGGGCCTGGTGAACGTGGGCATGACGTTCGTCGCCATCTGGCTCATCGACAAACTCGGCCGCAAGCCGCTGCTTGCCGTCGGTGTGGCCGGCATGGCGCTGTCGCTGCTGACGATCAGCGCGGCGTTCAACGGCGCGACGTATCAGGTCAACGAGAACACCATCGCGGCGGTGCAGCAGGCGGGCGTTCCGGAGTCCCTGATTTCCGGGCTCCGCGCGCTGGATGGCGCCTCGTATGACTCCGAGCGTGAATATGTCGCCGCGGTGGCGGGTGAAGTCGGCGTGCAGCAGATCGAGTCGCACCGCCAGTCGTTCGTTTCCGCAGCGCTGACCATGAACGCGAAGCTGGTGCTGATCGCCATCATCGGTTTCGTGGCTTCGTTCGCCATTTCGCTGGGGCCGGTCATGTGGGTGCTGCTGTCGGAGATCTTCCCGAACGAACAGCGCGCGGCAGCGATTTCCGTCGCCGGTTTCTTCAACGCGCTCGTGAGCGCCAGCGTCACGCTGGTCTTTCCATGGGAACTGTCGACGTTCGGGTCGGCAGGCACGTTCCTGATTTTCGGTCTCTTCGCCTCCGCAGCGTTCCTGTTCGTGCTGTTCGTCATCCCGGAAACCAAGGGCCGCACGCTCGAAGAACTCGAAAGCGAGCTCATGACGCCGGCCGGAACGGGCGCGAATCGCACGGATGCGCTACGCAGTGCAGATCCCGCTACGCCATCCATTCAATGACCCAGCATCGCTCCCTTCTCGAATTGCGTCGCCGGTTCCCGTCCGATTTCATCTGGGGTGCTGCCACCAGCGCATTTCAGATCGAGGGCGCTGCGCGTGCGGACGGCAAAGGTCTCTCCATCTGGGACGAGTTCTGCCGGCAGCCCGGCGCCATCGTCGACGGCAGCAACGGCGACGTTGCCTGCGATCACTATCACCGCCTGGAAGCCGACCTCGATCTGATCGCGGATCTCGGCGTCAATGCCTACCGGTTCTCGATCTCGTGGCCGCGCGTGCAGCCGCTCGGCTCGGGCGCCGTGAACGAGGCGGGGCTCGCGTTCTACGAACGCCTGGTCGATGGCCTGCTCGAACGCAACATCCAGCCCTACGCGACGCTGTATCACTGGGACCTGCCGATCGAACTGCAGCAGCGGCAGGCAGGCTGGCTCGCGCGCGATACGGCGCTGCGATTCGCGGAGTACGCGCACGTCGTCACGCGTCGTCTCGGCGACCGGATGGCGTCCATCGCCACGCACAACGAGCCGTGGGTGACCGCGATCCTCGGGCATGAGCAGGGCATTTTCGCGCCCGGCATTCGCAACCGTCGCGTCGCCTACCAGGTGGCGCATCACGTGCTGGTCAGTCACGGCCTGGCGATGCAGGCGATCCGTCAGGCGGGAACGCAGGCCGACGTCGGCATCGTGCTCAACATGTCGCCCGTATCGCCGGCCACGGATTCGGAGCTCGATGCGTTCCATGCGCGGCTCGAGGACGGCAAGCTCGTGCGCTGGTACAGCGACGCGGTGTTGAAGGGCGAGTATCCGCGCGACATTCTCGAACACCTTGGCGCCGATGCGCCCGTCGTGCAGGAAGGTGACGCGGCGCTGATCGGCCAGCCGATCGATTTCCTCGGCATCAACTACTACCACCCGACCGTGTCGAGCAGCGCCAATCCTGCCTCGCCCGTATCGAGCAGCACGGCGGCTGTCACGCACATGGGATGGGAAGTCGCGCCGCAGAGTCTCGCTGCGCTATTGCTGCGCTTGAAGCGCGACTACACGCTGCCGCCGATCTTCATCACGGAGAACGGCGCGGCCTACGAGGATCACGTCGTCGACGGACACATCGATGACGAATCGCGGCGTGCCTACATCGAGTCGCACATTGCTGCCGTCGCCGATGTCATTCGCCAGGGCGTGAACATGAAGGGCTACTTCGTCTGGAGCCTGCTGGACAACTTCGAATGGGCCCAGGGCTACGCGAAGCGGTTCGGCATCATCCACGTCGACTACGCCACGCAGAAGCGCACCGTGAAGAAGAGCGGCCAGTGGTACCGCGCGTTGCTGCACGCTCAGCCGCAGCCGGATTCCCAGTAGGGCTACGGACAAAGAGATTTCACACAGAGATCACGGAGATCACGGAGATCGGAAGAAGAAAATTTCCACGGGGAACACGGGGAACACGGGGTCCGGAATAAAAATCGTTTTCTTGTCCCCGTGTCCCCCGTGTTCCCCGTGGAAACTTCTTCTTCTCTTATCTCCGATCTCCGTGATCTCCGTGCCCTCCGTGCTCTCCGTGTGAAATCCGATTCCCGGTTTCCCCGCCACAATTCGCCATCAAGCATCCGCGCCGCGCCATTCGGGCTGCGGTGTTGTGTCCGCATCCGGGCCTTGAATAGCTCCCACGGGTAAATCGTCACCTGCTGCAACGACGAGTGGTGTGGGAGACAGATCATGTTCAAGAAAGTGCTGATCGGTGCGGTGGCCATCGCCTTGACTTCCGGCGTGGCGAACGCGGGCGAAAACAAGTTCACGAAGGAAGAGGGTGTCGGCATGGGCACGGGTGCGGCGATCGGCGCCGTCGTCGGCGGGCCGATCGGTGCGGCCGTCGGGCTCTTTGTCGGCGGCATCATGGGTGACAGCATCGGCACCGCGAAGCGTGCAGACCTGTATGCGCAGCAGCTCGAAGATCGCGCGGCGGGACTCGAGCGGGAGCTGATCGACACGCGCATCGCGCTGGCGAAGGCCAGCGAGCGTACCGGCGGCGACGAGATGCTCGATCAGCTGGCGCAGCGGCTGCACGCGGACGTGATGTTCCGTACGGCCAGTGCGGATCTCGATGTCGACGTCGCGATGAAGCTCGAAGAACTGGGCAAGCTCGTCGCGGCGCATTCGCAGCTCGTGGTCCATCTCAACGGCTTTTCCGATCCGCGCGGAACGCCGGAGCAGAACCTGGAGTTGTCCCTGCGGCGCGCCGACGCGGTTCGTGAGGCGCTGATTCGGGGCGGTGCCGCTCCGGAGCAGATCCAGCTGACCGCGCACGGCGAAGACCTGACCACGGCGGCGCAGAACGATGTCGAAGCCTATGCGTGGGAACGGCGCGTCAGTCTGGCCATTCGTCCGCTGAGCGCGACCACGGAAGCGGCCGTCGCGCAGACGAATCGCTGACGCTCGCTGCCGCGACAGGACCGGCGCATGAGCGCCGGTCCGCAGCGTTCGGGCCAGTAGCCAGCAACCAGCAGCCCTTCTAGAGTCGAGCTTCTCTCCATGTGTCTAGCGGACATCGTCATGACCGAAACCAGTCCTGCCGTCGCCAGCATCGTCGATTTCGCGAAGACGGCGCCGGAAGTCTCCGTGTCGAGTCCATCGGCGGATCGGCTGCTCGCCGGTACTCCCAGGCAGAAGACCAGCAATGTCTTTTCCGATGCCGGCGGCAAGTTCTTCGCCGGCGTCTGGGAAAGCACGCCCGGCAAGTGGCGGGTCAGTTATAGCGAGAACGAGTTCTGCCACGTGACGGCAGGTCGCATCCGCATCACCGACCAGGCCGGTGACGGGCGCGAATTCGGCGCGGGCGACACCTTCGTCGTTCCGGCAGGCTTCGAAGGCACGTGGGAAGTGCTCGAAGCGGCCCGCAAGCTGTATGTGATCTACGAGCCTTGATGCTCCCTCCGCGCTGACGCGCTGCCATGGTGCGCGCGATCAACGTCCCCGCACCGGAAAGGCACAGGACTGCACCGACAGCGTGCTCTTCCTTCGCGACCGGTTCGATGGCCTCTTTGCTTTGCTTCGGTCTGTTTGACGAAGCAATTCAAGCGGACCCTGCCTTTGCGCCGGCCAGATCTCCTTTCTGCGTGATCTCCATTGCTTCGGTCACGTGACATGCGCGTCGCATGGCACGGTTGCTGCATTCATAACCCTCGGCAGCGGCTGTTGCGTTCATACACCAAATGATTCGCGCCATGGCCGCTCAAGTTCAAAGCGCGTTCTGTTTTCACCACATAGGGGAGTTCTATGCGCAATGTGAGACTGCTGGCTGCACTGGGTCTGATCTCGATGGCGGGCGTAGCCCAGGCCGAAGTGAGCGGCACGGCGACGATCGTCAGCGACTACGACTGGCGTGGTTGGACGCAGACGGATTACTCGCCTGCCCTGCAGCTGTCGCTGGACTACTCCAGTGGCGCCTGGTACGCCGGCACCTGGGGTAGCAACGTCGGTGCAGGCGGCACCAGCGATCCTTCCACCGAGATCGATTTCTACACCGGCTTTGCCGGGGAATTCGGCGATTCCGGCTTCGGCTGGGACGTCGGTCTCAACTACTACACGTATCCCGGTGCCTCGGATATCAACACGCTCGAGATCTACGGCAAGCTGAGCTACAGCGTCGTCACCGGCTCGCTCTGGTACGCCGACGACTATTTTGATTCGGGCGAGAGCGCGTACTACCTCGGTCTCGACGCCAGCATCCCTGCCGGCCCCGTCAGCGTGGATCTGCACGCCGGTCTGAGCGACGGCGATGCCTTCGACAACGCGGCCTACACGGACAGCTACACCGACTACAGCATCGGCGTTTCGTATGCCTCCGACAATTTCACGCTGGGTCTCAAGTGGGTGACGCAGGACTCCGACGACGTCACTTCGGACGATCGGGTGATCCTGTCGTTCGGCACCAGCTTCCCCTGGGCGAAGTGATGGCTGGCTGAGCCGCGCGCTCGGCCGCAAAGGCAGGCAGGCCCCGGGACGCACGTTCGTCCCGGGGCTTTTTCGTTGCTGCGCCAGGTGTTGTGCTTTTGCATCGGTATTCGCTCCCGATCAGCCGGTAGGTTAATCTTCGCGCCGCTCCGTCGCATGGACGGTGTGTTTCTTTTTCACTACATGAGGATCAGTAATGGGCTATCCGAGAACTCTCGCTCCGCACAGCGTCGTGCTGGGCCTGGTCGGACTACTGGGGGCAGGCGTCGCCGCTGCCGAGGTTTCCTCAACGATCACACTGACGAGCGATTACGACTGGCGCGGCATCACGCAGACGGACGAAGACCCCGCGCTGCAGGCCAGCATCGACTGGGCCGATGACAGCGGCTGGTACGTCGGCGCATGGGCGAGCAACGTCGATTTCGGACCTGGCGATCCGAACTACGAAGTCGATCTGTACACCGGCTTCTCCGGCGGCGACGAGGATGGTCTGGGTTGGGACGTCGGCATCCAGTACTACGCCTATCCCGAGGAATCGGACTTCAACTTCCCTGAAATCTACGGCGGCCTGAGCTACGGCATGTTCTCGGGCAAGCTCTGGTATTCGAACGACTTCGCCAATACCGACGAGAGTGCCTTCTACCTGGAGGGCGCCGCGGCGATTCCGCTGCCGGCCAACCTCACGCTCGATCTGCACGTCGGCTACAGCGACGGCGATGGCGTGGAGGCCTCGTACGGCCTGTCGAACTACTTCGACTACTCGGTGGGCGTGAGCTACACGATCGAGAAGTTCGACCTGTCGCTCAAGTACGTCGACACCGACATCGACGGTGCCGACACGGATCGACTGATCTTTTCGATCTCCACCACGCTGCCGTGGTAATCGACGGCCGCTGCTGATCTCAGGATCAGCGCATGCGTCGAAACGAAACCCCGGACGGCAACGTCCGGGGTTTCGTCATCTGGCCGGTCAGTCGACGCTGTCGAGCAGTTCGCGCATCACGGTCACGATTTCATCGATCTGCTGCGGCTCGATGATCAGCGGTGGCGACAGCGCGATGATGTCGCCGGTCGCGCGGATCAGCAGGCCGCGCTCGAAAGCCTTCACCAGCATCTCGTAGCCGCGTGCGCCCGGCGCGCCCGCGCGCGGCTGCAGTTCGATGCCGGCGACCAGCCCGACATTGCGGATGTCGATCACGTGCGGCGCTTCGCGCAGCGAGTGCAGCGCGTCTTCCCACTGTTTCGCCAGCGCCGCGCCGCGCGTCAGCAGGCCTTCGTCCCGGTAGATCTTCTGGGTCGCCAGGCCCGCGGCACAGGCCACCGGATGCGCCGAATACGTGTAGCCGTGGAACAGCTCGATCGCATTCTCCGGCCCGTTCATGAAGGTGTCGTAGATGTGCTTGCGCACGAACACCGCGCCCATCGGAACCGCACCGTTCGTCAGGCCCTTGGCCGTCGTGATGATGTCCGGCAGCACGTCGAAGTACTGCGCGCCGAACGGTGCGCCGAGCCGGCCGAAGCCCGTGATGACTTCGTCGAAGATCAGCAGGATGCCGTGCTTGTCGCAGATCTCGCGCAGGCGCTGCAGATAGCCCTTCGGCGGCAGCACGACGCCGGCCGAACCTGCAACCGGTTCGACGATCACCGCGGCAATCGTCGAGGCATCGTGCAGCGCGACCAGGCGTTCGAGATCTTCCGCGAGATGCGCGCCCCATTCGGGAATGCCGCGCGAGAACGCATTGTGTTCGAGATCGAGCGTGTGCCGCAGATGATCGACGCCCGGCAGCATCGCGCCGAAGAACTTGCGGTTGTTGACCATGCCGCCCACCGAAATGCCGCCGAAGCCGACGCCGTGATAACCCTTCTCGCGACCGATCAGGCGCTGGCGCGCGCCTTCGCCGCGCACGCGGTGATAGGCGACGGCAATCTTCAGCGCCGTATCGACCGACTCCGAACCGGAGTTGGTGAAGAACACATGATCGAGATCGCCGGGCGTCAGCTTCACCAGTTCGTTCGCGAGTTCGAACGCCGACGGATGACCCATCTGGAAGGGCGGCGCGTATTCCATCGTGGCGATCTGTCTGCTCACGGCCTCGCTGATTTCGCGTCGGCCATGGCCCGCGTTCACGCACCACAGGCCGGCGACGCCATCGAGAATTTTTCGACCGTCGGGCGTCCAGTAGTACATGCCTTCGGCGCGCGCGAGCAGGCGGGGATTGGCCTTGAACTGCCGGTTGGCCGTGAACGGCATCCACAGGGCTTCGAGATCGCTGCGCGACGGTTTGGCGGACATGGCACTGCTCCGGTGACGGGGCCGGGATGATAAGAAAATTCGACAGGGTGCTCAATGGAATGACGGAAATCCGCTAGAGGTTGGGCCAGTGTGTCGATTATCCTAAACACTTCCCGCGCGACAGGAACCGGCTCATGAGCATCGATGTAGGCACGCATCTCAAGAACGTGAGAGTCATGTACGGGCTGTCGCAGCGCGAGCTGGCGAAGCGCGCCGGCGTGACCAACGGCACCATTTCGCTGATCGAGCAGAACCGTGTGAGTCCCTCCATCAGTTCGTTGAAGAAAGTGCTCGATGGCATCCCGATGTCGCTCGCGGAATTCTTCACGCTGGATCTGCAGACCGATCCGCAGGTGTTCTACGGTCGTGACGAATTGACCGACATCGGCGATGGCGCCATCGCGCTGCGACTCGTCGCCGCCAAGCGGCCGAATCGCGCCATGGCCATCCTGCACGAGCGCTACAGCGCAGGTTCCGACACCGGCGATGACATGCTGAGCCACAAGGGCGAAGAGGGCGGCATCGTGCTGTCGGGTCGCATCGAACTGACGGTCGGCGGCCAGAGCCGCGTGCTCGGTCCGGGAGATGCGTATTACTTCTCCAGCGCCGTGCCGCATAGATTCCGCAATACCGGTGCGGAACCGTGTGAGATCATCAGCGCCAGCACACCGCCTACGTTCTGAGTCACGAAAGTCACGAGGGTCACGAAAGTGACCGAGTGACTTCCGGCTGTATTACCCGCGTCACTTGCGTCACCTTCGTGACTTTCGTCACCTTGCTCTTATGAAAACCACCGTTGCCGCCACCCAGTTCGCCTGTACCGACGATCGCGAGAAAAATCTCGCGACGGCCGAGCGCGTGATTCGCGCGGCGGCGAAGCAGGGTGCAAACATCATCCTCATCCAGGAACTGTTCGAGACGCCGTATTTCTGCAAGGAGCACAACCCCGACTACTTTTCGCTGGCGCTGCCCATCGAGGAAAATCCGGCGGTGCGCAAATTCCAGTCGCTGGCGCGCGAATTGAATGTCGTGCTGCCCGCCAGTGTGTTCGAGCGCGAGGGCAATGCGTTCTACAACACCGTTGCGATGGTCGACGCCGACGGCAGCGTGCTCGGCACTTATCGCAAGGCGCACATTCCCGAAAGCCCGGGCTATCACGAGAAGTTCTATTTCTCGCCCGGCGACACGGGATTCAAAGTGTGGAAGACGCGCTTCGGCACGCTCGGCGTTGCGATCTGCTGGGATCAATGGTTTCCGGAAAGCGCGCGTGCCATGGCGCTGCTCGGCGCCGAGATTCTTTTCTACCCCACCGCGATCGGCGCCGAGCCGCAGGATCCGGGCATCGACTCGCGCGATCACTGGCAACGCGCGATGCAGGGCCACTCGGCGTCGAACATCATGCCGCTGGTCGCCTCCAACCGCATCGGCACCGAGAAGGGCGAGCGCTGGACGGTGACGTACTACGGCTCGTCATTCATTACCGACCAGACGGGCGCGCTGTTGCAACAGGCCGATCGATCGAACGAAGCCATTCTCACCGCGACGCTCGACCTCGAAGCGATCCGCAACTATCGCAATGCCTGGGGCGTGTTCCGCGATCGCCGTCCCGAACTCTATGGTCCCCTCCTGACACTCGATGGACATACGAAGAGATAAGACGGAAGAAATTTTCCACGGGGGACACGGGGACCACGGGGACTCGGAACAAGCAATCTCTTTTCTGCCCCGTGTTCCCCGTGTCCCCCGTGGAAATTCTTTCTTCTCTTCAAACTCCGTGTCCTCCGTGATCTCCGTGTGAAACTTCTTCTTCTGAAAAGCCAACAATGCAGTTCTTCGCTTCCTGTCCCCCGGGTGTTGCCGATCTGACCGCGGCCGAGTTGCGCGATTGCGGCGCGACGCAGTGCCGCGAATTCAAGCTCGGCGTGCAGTTCGAAGGTTCGCTGGAAACGGCGTATCGCGCCTGTCTTTGGTCGCGCACGGCGAGCCGGATTCTGCTGCCGCTCGGTTCATTCGAAGCCGCGACGCCGGAAGCGCTGTACGCGGGCGTGAGGTCGATCGACTGGACGCAGCACATCAAGCCGACCGGAACGCTGGCAGTCGATCTCGGCGGTGCCACCAGCGGCATTACGCATACTCACTTCGGCGCGCTCAAGACCAAGGACGCGATCGTCGATTTCATGCGCGAACGCACGGGCGATCGTCCGTCGGTCGAACTGGAGCAGCCCGACGTCCGCATCGACGTGCGGCTGGATCGGGATCGCGCGACGCTCAGTCTCGATCTGTCGGGCGACAGTCTGCACCGTCGTGCGTATCGCGCTCGCGGCGTGGCGGCGCCGCTCAAGGAAAACCTCGCGGCGGCGATCCTGCTTCGCTGCGGCTGGCCGGCCATTGCGAAGGCAGGCGGCGAACTCGTCGATCCGATGTGCGGATCGGGCACGTTGCCGATCGAAGCAGCATTGATGGCGCTCGACATTGCGCCGGGCTCGATGCGCAGCTACTTCGGCGTCATCGGCTGGGTGGGACACGATCGCGAGTTGTGGCGCAGGCTGCTCGAAGAAGCGCGCGAACGACGTGCCGCGACGCTGGAGCGGAAACTCGTGCTGCGCGGCTACGATCAGGATCCCGCTGCGGTTCGTGCAGCGATCGAGAATGTCGAACGGGCGCGGCTGCGCGGGTTCGTGCATGTCGAGCGTCGCGAACTGGCGCAGTTGACGCGCGAAAGCGGAGCTACGGGCCTCGTGATCGCGAACCCGCCGTATGGCGAACGCATCGGCGATCAGGAACGCCTGCAGGCGCTGTACGACCTGCTGGGGCAGAAACTGCGCGAGCACTTCGAGGGCTGGAAGGGTGCGGTGTTCACGGGCAATCCGCCGCTGGCGAAGGCGCTGGGCATCAATGCGAAGCGCAGTCACACGCTGTGGAATGGCCGCATCGAATGCCGCCTGCTGCGGTTCGACATCGAGCCGGCCGAATATCGCGGCACATCGCGTCCCGCGCGCAGCGCCGAGGAACAGCAGGAGATCCGCAATCAGCCCGGCGCGCAGATGTTCGCCAATCGGCTGCGCAAGAACCTGAAGGCGGCCAACGACTGGGCGCAACGCGAAGGTGTGTACTGCTATCGCGTCTACGACGCGGACATGCCCGAGTACGCATTCGCGATCGATCTCTACGGCGACGGCGCCGGGCAGCAATGGGCGTTGGTGCAGGAATACGAAGCGCCGAAGACCATCGCAGAAGAAAGTGTGCGGGCGCGTCGACGTGAAGTGCTCGCGGTGATTCCGGAAGTACTGGCTTTGCCTGCGGAGCGCATTCACCTGCGCCGTCGTCGCCAGCAGAAGGGCATCGCGCAGTACGAGAAAGTCGGCAACGAACGTGAGTTCGAGGAAGTTCGCGAAGGCAGCTATCGCTTCCTCGTGAACTTTCACGACTACCTGGATACCGGCTTGTTCCTCGACCACCGTCTGACGCGACAGCGCCTCGGCGACATGGCGCGTGGCCGGAAATTCCTCAATCTGTTTGCGTATACCGGTGCCGCAACCGTTCATGCCGTCGGTGGCGGCGCGAGTTCATCGACGACGGTCGACATGTCGCGCACCTATCTGGAATGGGCGAAGCGCAACCTGGCCTTGAACGATCTCGCCGGGTCGGAACACGGGTTCGTGCAGCAGGACTGCATGGCCTGGCTGCGGGAGCAGCAGGGCAAAGCCCGACGTTTCGATCTTATGTTCATCGATCCGCCGACTCATTCGCGTTCGAAGCGCATGGAAGACGATTTCGACGTGCAGCGCGACCACGTGGCCTTGCTCATGCTCTCGGCAGGTCTGCTGGTACCCGGCGGTGTGATCGTGTTCTCAAATAACTACACGCGCTTCAAGCTGGAGCGGAACGCGCTGGAAGCCTTCGCTGTCGAAGATGTCACGACTGCCACCTTGCCGTGGGATTTCAGGCGCAGTCCGAAAATTCACCAGTGCTACGTACTGACGTTGACGGATCCGGCAAAAATTACCGTTCCGCCGCAAATCAGTGCAAAACCGCTTGAACGGGAGCGCCCACGGCCGCATCTCGGTAGCTACGAACGGACACGGCACCGCTCCTAGGCGTACTTTCGTATACGCCAAGCGGCATCACGGATTGATTATTACTCTTGCGTTGCAGCACAATTGCGGCTGCATTACGGGTCCCCGTAATCAACCCCAGCGCGAGACCTTTGAATTTTTCCGTCCGGCCGATTGCCGGGCACAGCATAGAGTGCACGCCATGAGCGCCGATCCGTTCCAGGTTCAGTTTCACCCCAAGCTGGGTGTCGTCATTTACGATCCGGTCGCGCAGATGGGTCTCGCCAAGGAACAGATGCGTCTGTTCAAGCTCGGCTCGATGACGGCCACGACCTTCATGCGTTCGATCGTCAGCAAGGATCTGGTGCAGTGCCCGGACGCGCAGGGCGCAGAAAATGCGGCCGCCGTGGATTCGTACCGCACTGCGCGCGGTGGTCGTCGCAAGCCCTATTGCGAGCATTGCCGCCGTCACTTCGGCTCGGTCGACTTCGGCGTCTGCAATGATTGCAATACGATCCGTTGCACCTGCGGCACCTGCAGCTGTGCATCGAGTTCGCGCCGGCGCAAGGCCGCCTGATCGTCGCTGCAACCGATTGCGATTCACTGACGCCGCGCCCAAGAGCGCGGCGTCGTCGTCTGGAGGTCCGGTAACGTCGATGGATATCTTCCGCGCATTCACGATCGAGGCGGCGCACCGGTTGCCGAATGTGCCCGCCGGTCACAAGTGCGCGCGGCTGCACGGTCATTCGTTTCGCATCGAACTGCACATCAGCGGTCCGGTCGATGCGCACACCGGCTGGGTCATGGATTTCGCGGACGTGAAGGCTGCTTTCCAGCCGATCTATGACCGGCTCGATCATCACTATCTCAATGAGATCGCGGGACTCGAGAATCCGACCAGCGAGAATCTGGCGCGCTGGGTGTGGATGGAAACCAAAAAAGTATTGCCGCTGCTGAGCAAGGTCGTCGTTCACGAGACGTGTACGAGCGGGGCGGTGTATGGGGGGAAGTGACGAGGGTGACGAAGGTCACGAACGTGACGAGGGTAGGAGCCCCGCGTCACTTTCGTGACCCTCGTGACTTCCGTCACTTCTCACAGGAAGTCCCTCATTCGATACCACAGCATCGCCAGCACCAACGCCGGCATCCGCAGCAGCGTGCCGCCCGGAAATTTCCGGTGCTGGATTTTCGTGAACAGATCGAATCGTTCAGCCTGACCGGCAATGGCTTCGGCCACGAGTTTGCCGGCGATACCGGTCAGCGCGATGCCGTGACCCGAGAATCCCTGCAGGTAGTAGACATTCGATCCGATGCGGCCGAAGTCCGGTGCACGGCTCATCGTGATGTCGACGTAACCGCCCCACGCATATTCGATGGCCACATCCGACAACTGCGGAAAGACCTTGATCATGCGCTGACGCGTGGCGTTCTTCGTATTGAATGCATCGAGTCCCGAATAGCTGACGCGTCCGCCGAACAGCAGTCGGTGATCGGCGGAGCGACGGAAGTAGTCGAGTACGAAGTTGATGTCGGTCACGGCGACGTTCTGACGCATCAGATCGTTCATGCGCGCTTCGCCGAGCGGCTCGGTCGCCACGATGTAGGTGCCCACGGGCATGATCCGCGCATCGAGTTCGGGAGCGAGGCCGTCGATGTAGGCATTGCAGCACAGCGCAACGAAGCGCGCCTTGATGCTGCCGGTGTTGCACGTCACCGTAGCCGGATCGCCGTGCTGGACTCGCGTCGCGGTGGTTCCTTCGAAAATCTGTACGCCTGCGGCATGCGCCGCAGCAGCAAGTCCGAGCGTGTAGTTGAGCGGATGCAGATGTCCGCTGCCGCTGTCGTACAGCCCCGCGCAGTAGCGCTGCGTCGCCAGCAGCGCCTGAACTTCGGGGCCTTCCATAAAGCGCAACTGCCGGTAGCCGAACTTTTCTTCGAGTTCGTGCTGCTCGGCCAGCAGGTCGTCGCGCTGGCGCGGCTTGATCGCGACGTGCATCTGACCCCAGTGCAGGTCGCAGTCGATCGAATGCCGAGCGACCCGATCCCGCAACAGCGACAACGATTCGACGCTGATGTCCCACAGCTTGTGCGCATCATCGAAGCCGAGCGCATCGATCAGTTTCTTCTGACCGCACGCATAACCGCCGATCGCCTGACCGCCGCTGCGGCCCGAGGCGCCCCAGGCAATGCGGTGTGATTCGATCAGCACCACCCGGTAGCCGCGTTCGGCGAGATGCAGCGCCGTGGAGCATCCCGCGATGCCGCCGCCGATGACGCACACGTCGACGTCGATCGCGCCGGCAAGCGGCGGATACGTCGGTGCCGGATTGGCCGACGCGGCGTAATAGGAATCGATGTGGGTCATGTGAAGAAAGTTACGAGAGTCACGAAGGTCACGAAAGTCACGAAAGTCACGAAAGTAAGGGATGTCCGTTCCCTCGTCACTTTCGTGACTTCCGTGACCCTCGTCACTTTCTCCTTAACTCGTCGCCACGTACCAGTCGTACTCGAGCGTCGAGACATTCAGTTCGAAGGCTCTCAGTTCACCGCGTCGCGTGGAAAGAAACAGATGCTGGAATGGCTTGCCGAAGTATTCGCCGATGAAATCGCTGCGCTCGAATGCCAGCGCCGCTTCGGGCCAGGTGACTGGCAGTGATGCGCCGTTGCCGCGATAGGCATTGCCTGCGAGCGGTGGGCCGGGATCGATCTTGTGAGTAATGCCGTAATGGATGCCGGCGAGAATCGCGGCCGTGAGCAGGTATGGATTGGCATCGGCGCCGGCGACGCGATGCTCGACGCGACGGTTCTCGGCCGAACTGATCGGAATGCGCAGGGCAACGCCGCGATTGTTGCAGGCCCAGGTCGGATTCAGCGGCACATAGGCTTCGGGCCGATAGCGTCGATAGGAATTGATGGTCGGGGCGAACACGAACATCGCATCCGACATCGTTCGCGCGAGTCCGCCGATCGCGTGGCGCAGCGTTTCATTGCCGCAGGTGTCCTCGGACGCAAAGACATTCGCGCCCGAGGCATCGAGTAGGCTGACATGCAGATGCGCGCCGCTGCCGGCGAACTCCGCATAGGGCTTGGGCATGAAGGTCGCTTCCATGCCGCGCTTCGCCGCCACGCCGCGGACCAGCCGCTTGAAACGGATGGCCTCGTCGCAGGCGGCCAGCGCATCGGCGCAGTGGTGCAGGTTTACTTCGAATTGCCCGGGTCCGTATTCGGCGAGCGCCGTGCCCGCGGGTATGCGCTGTGCTGCGCACGCGGCGCTGATCTCGGCGAGCACCGCGGAGTACTCGTTCACATCGGACATGGAGTTGATCTGGGTCCGGTACTCGCGCCGCCCGGTCTGCGGCAGACGCGGCGGTTGAATGCGACCCGTCGCCGTGCGCTCGCGATCCACAAAATAGAACTCCAGTTCGACGGCGACCACCGGCGTCAGGCCGAGGCGCTGGAATCGCTGCAGGACCGCGCTCAGCACATGACGCGGATCGCCAAAAAACGGACTGCCATCGTTGTCGCGCATCGACACTTGCACCTGCGCGACACCTTCGTTGGTCCACGGCACCGGCAGCAGCGTGCCCGGCACGGGAATGCAGGCGCGATCCGCATCGCCGTCATCGAAACCCAGATGCGTTTCTTCGATCGTCAGCCCCTGCACGTCGAGCGCGAACATCGAGCCCGGCAGCAGGAAGCCGCCGTCGTAGACCTGCGGCAGCTCTTCGATGGTTACGCGCTTGCCGCGCGGCACGCCGCACAGGTCGGCCAGCAGCACATCGACAAAGCGGATATCGGGATGCTCGCGGCGCAGGGCAGCGATCTCTGCGATCGAGGTTTCAACTGCCATGCGGCGAACCCTGTTTAAGATTTAATAGCGAACCGGTCTCGGTTCGCGGCAGGGAGAATACCGGCCGGCTCCACGCGGCGGCAAGCGTGGACCCGGTCGAAATGGCTTCGCAAGCCCTTGTGAGGCCTGAAAATGGCCCCCCTCGGTAAACCTCGGGCGGGCGGAGGCGCCGGGACTGTGGTTAAATGCCTCGTCGATTGGACGCCGGATCCTCTTCCGGTCGTTAAAGATATTAAACGTGTATGTCGGGCAAGCCGCTCATCGGAATCCCTGCGGACCGCCGTCTGCTTGGGGCTCACTACTTCCACTGCGTGGGTGAGAAGTACATCAATGCCATCGCGCAGGGCGCCGATGCGATCCCCGTCCTCATTCCTTCGCTCGGCGACGGCATCGGTCTCGACGAACTGCTACACCGCTTCGACGGGATTCTGCTGACGGGAAGTCACTCGAATGTCGAACCGCACCGCTACGGCGGGCCGGCCAGCGCCGAGGGAACGCTGCACGACGCGCACCGCGATGCGACGACGCTGCCCATGATTCCGCGCGTGATCCAGGCAGGCATGCCGTTGCTGGCGATCTGCCGCGGCTTCCAGGAGATGAACGTCGCCTTCGGCGGCACGCTCTGGCAGAAGATTCACGAGGTGCCGGGATTCGGCAATCATCGTGAGGACACCTCCGCGCCGCTCGATGAGCAGTACGGCCCGGCGCATGAAATAGAACTGATCCGCGGCACCGCGCTGCATGCGCTGGCGGGCCAGGATCGACTGACAGTGAATTCGCTGCACTCGCAGGGAGTGCAGACACTCGGCAACGGTCTCGAAGTCGAGGCGCGTGCACCCGATGGCGTCATCGAAGCTTTCCGCGCCGCATCGGCGCCGGGCTTCGCCCATGCGGTGCAGTGGCATCCCGAGTGGAAATTTCAGGACAACGCATTTTCGCGTGCTCTGTTCGCTGCCTTCGGTCGGGCAGCGCGTGAGTACGCACGCAAGGATCATGTATGAGCGTCATCCAGCAATTCTTCAAAGAGCACGGCATTTCCGAAGTCGAGGCGATCATTCCCGACATGGCGGGCGTGCCGCGCGGCAAGATCATGCCCGCGGCGAAGTTCGCCGAAGACGAGGGCATGCGTCTGCCGGAGAGCATCTTCCTGCAGACCGTCACCGGCGAATATCCGGACGACGATCGCGCCATCAGCCCGTCGGAAATCGACATCGTGCTGAAGGCCGATCCCAGCACCATCCGCGTGGTGCCGTGGACTGCGGAGCCCACCGCGCAGGTGATTCACGACAGTTTCTATTCCGACGGTCGTCCCGTGACGATGGCGCCGCGCTACCTGTTGCAGCACGTACTCGAGCTGTACGCACAGCATGGCTGGGAGCCGGTGGTGGCGCCGGAACTGGAGTTCTTCCTGGTCGAACCGAACATCGACGCCGACTATCCGCTCAAGCCGCCGATGGGCCGCTCGGGCCGTCCCGAGATCGGGCGCCAGGCGTATTCGATCGCGGCGGTGAACGAATTCGATCCGCTGTTCGACGACATCTATGCGTTCTGCGAAGCGCAGGACATCGCCATCGACACGCTGATCCACGAAGACGGCGCCGCGCAGATGGAGATCAACCTGCTGCACGGCAATGCGTTGTCGCTGGCGGACCAGGTCTTCCTGTTCAAGCGCACCGCGCGCGAGGCGGCGCTGCGTCACAAGATGTATGCGACGTTCATGGCGAAGCCGATGGCGCGCGAGCCCGGCAGCGCCATGCATATTCATCAGAGCATCGTCGATCGCCGCACCGGCAAGAACATTTTCAGCGATGCCGAGGGCAAGCCGTCGTCGCTGTTCTTCTCGCATATCGCCGGACTGCAGAAATACCTGCCGGCGGCGATGTCGCTGTTTGCGCCGAACGTGAATTCCTATCGCCGCATCACGCGCCATCACTCCGCGCCGATCAATACGCAGTGGGGCTACGACAATCGCACGGCGGGTCTGCGCGTGCCGGTGTCGAATCCGGCCAATCGCCGTGTCGAGAATCGCATCGCCGGTGCGGATGCGAATCCCTACATCGCGATTGCGGCATCGCTGACTTGCGGCTATCTCGGCATGGTCGAAGGACTGAAGCCCACGGAACCCGTGACGGGCAGCGCCTACGACCTGCCGTTCGGCCTGCCGCGCAATATCGAGGAATCGTTGCGGCTGTTGCGCGATTGCCGTCCGCTGCTGGAAATCCTCAGCGAACGTTTCGTGCTGGCCTACGCCGCCGTGAAGGAAAACGAATATGAAACGTTCCTGCAGGTGATCAGCTCCTGGGAGCGCGAGCATCTGCTGTTGAACGTCTGATGTATCTGCAAGGTGTGTTCATGACTTATTTCCGCCGCTTCCGCTGACATGACGACTTCATCCAGTCCGTTCATTCCTTCCCGTTCCACGGCTGAATGGCAGGCACTGGATGCCTCTCACTACATTCATCCCTTCACGGATCATGCGGCGCTGGGCCGCAAGGGGACGCGGGTCATCTCGCGCGCCGAAGGGGTGTATCTCTACGATTCGGACGGACGACAGATCCTCGACGGCATGTCGGGACTGTGGTGCGTGAATCTGGGTTACGGCCGCCGCGAACTGGCCGAGGCGGCCTACAAGCAGTTGCTGGAGCTGCCGTACTACAACAGCTTCTTCCAGGTGGCCCATCCGCCCGCCATCGAACTGTCGCGATTGCTGGCCGAAGTCACGCCGCCCCAGTTCAAGCACGTTTTTTTTACGGGCTCGGGATCCGAGGCGAACGACACGGTCGTGCGCTCGGTACGCCGTTACTGGGAACTGATGGACCAGCCGCAGCGCACCGTCATCATCAGCCGCAAGAATGCCTATCACGGCAGTACGATGGCCGGCGCCAGTCTCGGCGGCATGGCGCCGATGCATGCGCAGGGCGGCTTGCCCATCCCGGGCATCGTCCACATCCGCCAGCCGTACTGGTATGTGGAAGGCGGCGATCTGTCGCCCGAGGAATTCGGCCTCGTCGCCGCGCGTGCCCTCGAAGAGAAGATTCTGGAAATCGGACCGGAGCGGGTCGCTGCATTCATCGGCGAACCCATCCAGGGTGCGGGCGGTGTGATCATTCCGCCATCGACGTACTGGCCCGAGATCCAGAAGATCGTCGACCGTTACGGCATCCTGCTCATCGCCGATGAAGTCATCTGCGGCTTCGGCCGCACCGGGCAGTGGTTCGGTTCGCAGTACTTCGACATCAAGCCGGACCTGATGCCGATCGCCAAGGGCATGTCCTCGGGCTACCTGCCGATCGGCGGCGTGATGATCGCGGATCGGGTCGCTGCGGTACTCACGGAAAAGGGCGGCGAGTTCGCCCACGGCTTTACCTACTCCGGTCACCCGGCGGCCTGCGCCGTGGCGTGCGCCACCATCAACATCCTGCGCAATGAAAATGTCATCGAGCGGGTCAGGAACGACATCGCGCCCTACATGAAACAGCGCTGGGCCGAACTCGCCGAGCATCCGCTGGTCGGCGAGGCCCGTATCGTGGGCCTTATTGGTGCACTGGAACTGGTGAAGGACAAGAGCAAGCGCGAACTCTTCGCCGATCCCGGCGAAGTCGGCACCCTGTGCCGCGATCTGTGCATCAGCAACGGCCTGGTCATGCGGGCGGTCCGCGACACCATGATCGTCGCGCCGCCGCTGGTGATGACGCGCGCCCACGTCGACGAGCTGATCGACAAGGCTCGCAAGTCCCTCGACATGACGCTGCACTCGCTCCCGTAGCCCTTCGCACGGGTTCTGCGTTACGCTCCAGCGCAGTAGCCGGTGTCGGTCCGGTCCGTAAAACCACACGGGGAGTAGCTATCCGATGAACAAGAATTTGCGCGTTGCCTTGACTGCAACCGCTGTCGCGCTAGCGCTGGCGGCCTGCGGCAAGAAAGAGGAGGCGCAGCAGGCCGGCCAGGCGGCTGCTCCCGCCGAAGAAGAAAAGGTCCTGCACGTATTCAACTGGTCGGACTACATCGCCGAAGACACCATCAAGAACTTCGAAGAGAAGACCGGCATCAAGGTCACCTACGACGTTTTCGATTCGAATGACGTGCTGGAAACCCGGCTGCTGGCGGGCAACTCGGGCTTCGACGTCGTCGTGCCTTCGGCGTCGTTCCTGGAACGCCAGATCAAGGCGGGCGTGTTCCAGAAGCTCGACAAGAGCCAGCTTCCGAACCTCTCGAACATGGACCCCGACGTGATGCAGCGCGTGGCGTTGCACGATCCGGGCAACGAATACTCGGTCGACTATTTCTGGGGCACCACCGGCATCGGCTACAACGAAGCCAAGGTCAAGAAAATCCTCGGCGACACGCCGCTCGACAGCTGGGATTTCATTTTCGATCCGAAGCAGATCGCCAAGTTCAAGGACTGCGGCGTATCGGTGCTCGACGCCTCCGATGAAGTTCTCAAGGTGGCGCTGGCCTGGATGGGCCGCGACCCGAACAGCCAGAAGGAAGAAGACCTGAAGGCGGCGGAAGAGAAGCTGATGGCGATCCGCCCGTACATCCGCAAGATCCATTCTTCGCAATACATCGAGGATCTGGCCAATGGCGATCTGTGTGTCGCGCTCGGCTGGAGCGGCGATGTCCTGCAGTCGCGCGATCGCGCCGAGGAAGCGGGTCAGGGCACGGTGATCAAGTACGTCATCCCGAAGGAAGGCACCATCGTGTGGTTCGACACGCTGGCGATTCCGGCCGATGCCAAGCACCCGAAGAACGCCCACGCCTTCATCAACTATCTGATGGAGCCGCAGGTCGCCGCCAACAACTCGAACTTCGTGAACTACGCGAGCCCGGTGGCCGCGGCGCTGCCGCTCATCAACGATGAGATCAAGAACGATCCGGGCGTGTATCCGCCGCCGGAAGTGAAGGCGAAGCTGTTCCCCTCGCTGTCGTACACCGAGGACTTCACCCGCCTCATGACCCGCATGTGGACCAAGTTCACGACGGGAAGCTGATGAAAGGGGCTGCGGACTACGGACGATGGGTGACGGCCGGAAGAGCATTCTGGCCGTAACCCGTTAGGTTCGTAGTCCGATGGCCATGCGACGCAAACAACAACAGCGGTGAATCATGGCCACTCCGAGCAGTCGCCCCGAAACCAAGATCCAGCCCTGGAACGACCCGCAAGCCGTCCCCTACATCAGCATCGAGCGCGTCACCAAGAAGTTCGGCGACTTCGTGGCCGTCAACGACGTCTCGCTCAAGATCTACAAGAAGGAACTGTTCTGTCTGCTCGGCGGTTCGGGCTGCGGCAAAACCACGCTGCTGCGCATGCTGGCGGGGTTCGAAGATCCGAGCAGCGGCAAGATCCTGATCGACGGCGTCGACATGGCGGGCATCCCGCCCTATGAACGCCCAGTCAACATGATGTTCCAGTCCTACGCGCTGTTCCCGCACATGACGGTCGAACAGAACGTGGCGTTCGGACTCAAGCAGGACAAGGTATCCAAGGCAGAGATCGCCTCGCGCGTGGCCGACATGCTCGGCATGGTGAAGCTGGGACAGTTCGCCAAGCGCAAGCCCCATCAGCTCTCCGGCGGCCAGCGCCAGCGCGTCGCGCTTGCGCGTTCGCTGGTCAAGCGGCCCAAGCTGCTGCTGCTCGACGAGCCGCTCGGCGCGCTCGACAAGAAGCTGCGCGAACACACGCAGTTCGAACTGGTGAATCTGCAGGAACAGCTCGGCGTCACCTTCGTCGTCGTGACGCACGACCAGGAAGAGGCGATGACGCTGTCGAGCCGCATCGGCGTCATGAACCTCGGCGAGATCATCCAGGTCGGCACACCGAAGGACATCTACGAATATCCCAACAGCAAGTTCGTCGCCGAGTTCATCGGCAACGTCAACATGTTCCAGGGGCGCATGATCGAGGACCTGCCCGATCGCGTACGCATCGAATCGCAGGAACTGGGCGGCACCATCTTCGTCGATCACGGCGTGAGTTCGGCGCCGGACGTGCTGCTGTGGGCGGCGGTCCGTCCCGAGAAGATCAATATCTCGATCGAGAAGCCAGATCAGACTGACAACGTTGCTCACGGCACCGTCAAAGAGATCGCCTACATGGGCGACATGTCGATCTACATCGTGCAGCTCGACTCCGGAAAGATGGTGCGGGTGACGCAGCCGAATTCCTATCGGCATGCCGATGACCTGATCACCTGGGATCAGTCGGTCTACATCCACTGGCACCCATCGAGCCCGGTGGTGCTCGGCGAATGATCGCCAAAGCCCAACCGCCGAGCGGGCAGCGCCACAGCGCGGGTGCGCAACTCATCCTGCGCGTGCTGCAGCAATTTCCGCCGTATCGCTGGACGCAGGCCCGCTTGCTGAAGTGGGGCGTGCGCGGACGCACCGCCGTCGTCGCCATTCCGTATTTCTGGCTGCTGCTGTTCTTCCTGATTCCGTTCGTCATCGTTCTCAAGATCGCGTTCTCGGAGACGCAGATCGCCTCGCCGCCGTACCAGCCGCTGTTCGAATGGGCCGGCGACAAGATGCTGCACATCAAGCTCAATCTCGGGAATTTCATGTTCCTGGTCGAGGACAACCTCTACTGGAAGGCCTACCTCAATTCGATGAAGGTGGCGTTCATCTCCACGCTGCTGTGCCTGCTGGTCGGTTATCCGCTCGCCTATGCGATTGCGCGCGCCAACACGACGTGGCGCAACATCCTGCTGATGATGGTGATCCTGCCGTTCTGGACCTCCTTCCTGCTGCGCGTCTACGCCTGGATCGGCCTGCTCAAGAACAACGGCCTCATCAATAATTTCCTGATGTGGCTCGGCATCATCGACGAACCCATCGTGATGCTGCAGACGGATTTCGCGATCTATGTCGGCATCGTCTATTCCTATCTGCCGTTCATGATCCTGCCGCTGTACTCGAATCTGGAGAAGATGGACCTGACACTGCTCGAAGCGGCGGCGGACCTGGGCAGCCGGCCGTTCAAGTCGTTCCTCACGATTACGTTGCCGCTGTCGATGCCGGGCATCGTCGCGGGCTCGATGCTGGTGTTCATCCCGGCTGTCGGCGAGTTCGTCATCCCGGCGCTGCTCGGTGCGCCGGATTCGCTGATGATCGGCAAGGTGCTGTGGACCGAGTTCTTCAGCAACCGCGACTGGCCGGTGGCCAGTGCGGTGGCCATCGCGTTGCTGTTGCTGCTGGTCATTCCCATCGTGCTGCTGCAGCGGGCCCAGAACGCCGAAGCCAGGGGAGCGCACCGATGAGCAGACGCGTCCCGGTGTTTCGTCTTTCGGTGCTGGTATTCGGCTTCGCGTTCCTTTACGTGCCGATCCTGTCGCTGATCTTCTACTCGTTCAACAAGTCGCGCCTGGTCACGGTATGGGGAGGTTTCTCCACCGAGTGGTATGGCAAGCTGTTCCAGAACGACCAGATCCTCAACGCTGCGTGGCTGTCGCTGAAGATTGCGGCCATCAATGCGACCGGTGCCGTGATCCTCGGCACGCTGGCGGGCCTGGCGCTGGCGCGCTTCGGCAAGTTCAGCGGCCGCACGCTGTTCTCGGGCATGACGACGGCGCCGCTGGTGATGCCGGAAGTCATCACGGGCCTGTCGTTGCTGGTGTTGTTCGTGGCGATGGAGCAGATTTTCGGCTGGCCGCAGGGCCGCGGCGTCACGACCATCACCATCGCGCACATGACACTGACGATGGCGTACGTGACCGTCATCGTGCAGTCGCGACTGTCGACGCTCGACGATTCGCTGGAAGAAGCCGCGATGGATCTCGGCGCGCGTCCGGCCAAGATCTTCTTTCTCATCACGCTGCCGATCATCGCGCCGGCGCTGGTGTCGGGCTGGCTGCTGGCTTTCACGATTTCGCTCGATGACCTGGTCATTGCCAGCTTCGTGTCCGGCCCCGGTTCCAGCACGCTGCCGATGGTGATTTTCTCGAAGGTCCGTCTGGGTGTGAGTCCGGACATCAATGCGCTCGCGTCGATCATGGTGCTGCTGGTCACGATTGGTGTAGTGATCGCCGGCATCCTCATGCAGCGCCAGGAAAAGCGTCGGCAGCGCGACATGCAGATGGCGGCGACGGGAAAATAGCCGCAGACTGCAGCGGCCATGAACCTCCGTTCGAAGCTGCCGCACGTCGGCACGACCATCTTCACCGTCATGACCAATCGCGCCCGCGAACTGGGCGCGATCAATCTGGCGCAGGGATTTCCCGACTTCGATTCGCCGGAGCTGCTGAAGGAACTGCTGGCGCGTTCGGTGGCGTCCGGCCACAACCAGTACGCGCCGATGATCGGCGAGGGCGCGCTGCGCGAGCAGATCGCGAACAAGCTCGGCGCGAGTTACGGGCGCACGCCGGATCCGGAAGCAGAGATCACGATCACGCTCGGCGCCACCGAGGCGATCTTCTCGGCCGTCAGTGCGCTCGTACATCCGGGCGACGACGTCATCCTGTTCGATCCGTCCTACGACTCGTATGCGCCCGCCGTGATCCTCGCTGGCGGACGTCCGGTGCACGTGCCGCTGCAGCCGCCGCATTTCCGCATCGACTGGCAGCAGGTCCGCGCGCGGGTCACGCCGCGCCTGCGGCTCGTGATGATCAACTCGCCGCACAATCCCACGGGTTCGATATTGTCGGCCGGCGATCTGCAGCAGCTGGCCGACCTGCTGCGTCCCACGGATGCGATGGTGCTGTCGGACGAAGTGTACGAACACATGGTTTACGACGGCGCGAAGCATGCGAGCGTAGTCGGCCACGCCGAACTGTATGCGCGCAGTGTCGTGTGCTTTTCCTTCGGCAAGACGATGCATGCGACCGGCTGGCGTGTGGGTTATGCCGTGGCGCCGCCGGAGCTGACCCGCGAACTGCGGCGGGTGCATCAGTTCAATACCTTCAGCATTGCGACGCCGCTGCAACTCGCGATCGCCGAGTTCCTGCGGCTGGAGCCGCAGCACAGCAACGAGCTGGCCGCGTTCTATCAACGCAAGCGCGATCTGTTCCTGCGGCAACTGCAGGGCTCCCGATTCCGCTGGATTCCGTCCGAGGGCACGTACTTCCAGCTGCTGGATTTCAGCGACCTCTCGGATGCCACCGACGCGGAGTTCGCTGACCGGGTGCTGCGGGAAGCAGGCGTCGCCTCGATTCCCGTGTCGCCGTTCTATCAGTCGCCGCCGACACTCGGCGTCGTGCGTTTCTGTTTCGCGAAGAAGGATTCCACCCTCATCGAAGCCGCCGAGCGGCTGCGGAAGCTGTGATCATGTCGAAAGAAGGGATTTTTTTCGGGAAAGAAATCCCTTTCTTTCATGCGGTCTTTCGCGGCTCTCTGTTCCTCGTCTCAATGCCACTGCGCCGATGCCGACACGCGCTCGCGGAACGGCTTGCGTTCCAGCCATAGCAGGAATGCGGCCAGCGTGCCGGCGCAGAAGACGACGATCGACAGCGCCCAGCGGATCTGCATCGGATCCTTGAGGATGTAGTCGCTGATCAGCGGCACGAGTGCGGGGCCGACGCCCATGCCGAGCAGGGCGTTGACGAACAGGTATACGGACGACACCTGGGCGCGCATCTGGTTCGGCGTCACCTGGTTGACGGCCATCGGACCCATCGCGACGTAGCCGTGGAAAGGAAAGCCCGCGATGCACATGGCGACGTAGGCGAGCGTGACGTTCGGCATGAAGGCAGGAATGGTGCTGGTGATCGCGATCAGAATTCCGACGAGGATGCACACGACGATCGGCGCATCCGTGATTCCGCGCGCGGTCAGCCTGTCGCAGATGCGGCCGAAGAACAGGATGCCGAGCACGTTCACCGACAGCACCGAGATGCCCAGCACCTTGCCGACATCGGCGGCCGGCACGGCGTAGGTGCGCGAGATCACCGTCGGCAGCCACGCGCCGACGGCGTAGCCCAGCATGGCGAAGAGCGCGAGCGCGACGAAGTGCAGGCTGTAGAAGTGGCCGTTCTTCCACATGAATTTGAAGACTTCGCTGAGCGGAACCGCCGCGGTTTCGTTCGTCGCGGTCTTGATCAGTCCGCGTCGCGCCGGTTCGCGCACGCTCAGCAGCAGCAGCGGCAACAGCAGGCCCGGTGCGCCGGTGACGATGAACACGAACTGCCAGGCGCGAACTTCACCGAGCAGCGGCAGTACGAAGGTCTTGCCTTCCTGCACGACGGCGCCGACCACGAGTCCGCCGACCAGCAGCGCGATGCCGCTGCCGATGGGAATGCCGAGGTTGTAGATGCTGAAAGCGCGGCCGAGGCGTTCCTTCGGAAATGCATCCGTCACCATCGAATAGGCGGCGGGCGAAAGTGCAGCTTCGCCGACACCGACGCCGACGCGCGCCAGGAACAGTTGTCCGAAATTCTTTGCGAAGCCGCACAGCGTGGACATGAGCGACCAGACCACCACGCCGACCGCGATGATCTTCTTGCGGTTCTTGCGGTCGGCGAGCCAGCCGATCGGAACGCCGAGGAAGCAGTAGAACAGGGCGAAGGAAAAGCCCTGCAACAGGCCGATCTGGGTGTCGGTGATCTGCATGTCCCGTTTGATCGGCTCGACCAGCAGCGAAATGATCTGCCGGTCGATGAACGAGAAGACGTAGAAGATCATCAGCACGAAGACCATGTACCAGGCCTGGCGCGGCGTCGGATAAGGCTGGGTGCTGCCGGAAGGCGTGGTTGTCCCGTGCGGTTCGTTCACCGTGGTTCCCCGTCGTGGCTGGATCAGGTTTTAGAGTTCGACGTATGCCTGGGACTGACCGGTGGACCCGGTGAAAGTCAGCAAGCGAAGGGAATAGTACCCCGGCCGGTTGGCCGGATCAGGATTTTCTTGTTTGCGGTATGTCAGGAAAAGTGGGGACGGCCCGCGATGGCGGACCGTCCCGCGGCAGCACGTTCAGGCACTCACTCGGACCTGGACCGGCGCTCGCCCCGCGGTCTCGCGGGCGGTTCTGCGATCAGTGCCTCGAACTTGGTGAGCTGGGTATCGCTCAGGATCGGGCGCAGCTTCTCGATGGTCTGCTGCTTCATCTGCTCGTGCTTGGCGCGCATCTGCTCGCGCGTCGGACGCGCCTGGCTGTCGCCGGCCTTTTCCCGCGCCTTGTCGAACTCCGCCTTGCGCTGTTCGCGCTGCTCATCGAACACCTGCCTGACCGCTGCCTTCTGGCCTTCGTCCAGGTCCAGCAGGATGGCCATGCGATCGATATCGGGGCCGCCGCGTCCTCCGGGAGGCGGACCGGGCGGCTGCGCCATCGCGTTGCCAGCCGCCAGCAGGGCGATGGCTGTAATCGTGATGCGGGTTTTCATGGAAGGATCCTCATGGAACGAAAGAACACACGAGGAAGCTAGCGACCGATCGTTGCGTCGCCGGTAATGAATGGTTACCAACTGTAAGACCGGCGCTCGAAGCAACTGCCGCCGTCAGACATCCGGCGCAACGCTGACCTTCGCGCGCGGCAGCCTCACGATTGCTTCCAGGCCGCCTCCGGGATGATTGCGCAGCACGATCGACCCGCCATGCGCCTGCGCGATGTCGCGGGCGATGCTGAGACCCAGGCCGGTGCCGCCGGTGTCGCGATTGCGCGAGGCCTCGACGCGATAGAACGGCTCGAACACGCGCTCCAGTTCCTCCGCCGGGATGCCTGGTCCCTCGTCCTGGATCGTGATGACCAGTTCGTCGTCGTCGCTGACGCGCGCGACGACATTCGAGCCGTATTTCACGGCATTGTTCAGCAGGTTCGACAGGCAGCGCTTCAGGCTCTGTTCCTTGCCCAGGATCGGCGCGTCCGAATGACCTTCGATGGCGAAGGGCACGCCGAGTTCGGCGAACTCCTGCTGGATGGCCGCGAGCACATCGTCGACGATGACCTGCCTGGCGGGCTCCTCGTCGTTCAGTCCCTTGAACATGTTCAGCGCGCCGGTGACCATGCGGCTCATTTCGTCGATGTCCGCGACGAAGCGGCTGCGCGCTTCGTCATCGTCGAGCGCTTCGGCGCGCAGCCGCAGGCGCGTCAGCGGCGTGCGCAGATCGTGCGACATGGCGGCGACCACGCGCGTGCGGCTGTCGAGATAGCGACGCAGGCGCTCCTGCATCGTATTGAAGGCATGCGTGGCGTCGCGCAATTCCTTCGCGCCGCGTTCGGGCAGCAGCTGATTCTCGCCGCGTCCCACGGCATCGGCCGCCTGCGCGAGGTCCGACAGCGGGCGCGTGATGCTGCGGGTCATCAGGTACAGCACCACCGCGAGCAGCGCGGTCAGCAGCCCGAGATTGATGAAGATCTGTTTCGGCAACGGCGGACCGGGATGCGGCGCGAGCGTGCGGAATACGATCTCGTCGCCGTCGGGCAGCCGCACCGTCACGTCGTACCAGTTGTCCGGCGAGCGAAAAGCCGGTGGGCCGCCGCCTTCGGGCGCGTCGGGAGGAGGGCGAAGATTTCCCAGCAGCGGAATGACGTCGCGCCAGCGGTTCTGTGCGTTCGTCACCGTGACCTTGTACTCGGGCCCCAGCTGCATACGGATCTTGTCTGCGAAGGCCTGCTGGAGCCGCAGCACTTCCCGGCGCGGGCGCGGCGGCGGGCGGCGCTCCACGAGCGGACGCAGTTGGGCGCGATAGGCTTCCACGCGTGCCTGGCGTTCGTGCGCATCGAGTCCGACCAGTTCGGTGCTGGCGGAGGCGATGTTGTCCGCCGCATCCCAGACCGTGCTGGTCCACAGGGCGACGTCGCGACGCTCGTGCACGATCAGCCCCACCACGGCCAGCAATGCCACGCCGACGACTGCGAGCAGTCCGGCGAGCAGACGCCCGAACAGCGATTGCGGCAGCAGCCTCATTCCTGCGCGACCTCGACGCCGATCAGATAGCCCTCGCCGTAGATCGTCTTGATGATCTGCGGCGAGCGGCCGCCGTCGCCGAGCGCCTGTCGCAGGCGACTGATGCGCACGTCGATGCTGCGATCGAAGGGATCGATGTCGCGGCCCTGGGTCAGTTCCGCCAGCTGCACGCGGCTCAGCACGCGATGCGGATGCGCGAGCAGCACGGCAAGCAGCCGGAACTCGGCGCCGGTGAGCGGTACGCTCGTGCCGTCGTCGCGGGTCAGCGATCGCGAGGTCACGTCGAGTCGCCAGTCCGCGAAGCGATAGGCCTTCACGTCTGCCGGCAGCGGATCTCGCGGCGCATACACGGACCGGCGCAGCACGGCGCGAATCCGCACCAGCAGCTCGCGCGGATTGAACGGCTTGCCGAGATAGTCGTCGGCACCGACCTCCATGCCGACGATGCGATCGATGTCCTCGCCCAGCGCGGTCAGCATGATGATCGGCACCTGCGATTTCGCGCGGATCTCGCGACACAGGGTCAGGCCGTCATCGCCCGGCAGCATCAGGTCGAGCACGATCAGATCGACGTGCGAATGCTCCATCGTCCGGCGCAGGCCCTTGCCGTCGGCCACGGCCGTCGTGCGAAAACCGTTCTTTTCCAGGTAGTCGCACAGCAGGTTGCGGATTTCGCGGTCGTCGTCGACGACCAGGATGTGCGGGCGTTCCGTCATGCCCGTCTTATATCAGAGCGGCCGGACAACGGTTTTCAGGGACTTGCGCAGTTTGTAAGGAACTGTTTCGGAGGGGGAGTTTCACACGGAGATCACGGAGGCCACGGAGAAGACAAGAATTTCACACAGAGGGCACAGAGAGCACAGAGGTAAGAAGATCGTCCGGTCAGATTTTCTCTGCGTTCTCTGTGTGAAATCTTCTCTTCCGATCTTCGTGAACTCCGTGCTCTCCGTGTGAAATTCCGACTTCCTCATCCCCGCCGCGCTTCCAGCGCCTCCCACCGGTCGAACTTCTGCAGCAGCAGGGCTTCGATGTCTTCGGCGCGCTTGCGGTCGGTCTTGATCTGGTCCGGACCCTGCCGGTGGTAGTCGGCGCTGCTCATGCGCTCCGTGAGGGAATGCTGTTCCTGTTCGAGCTGTTCGATTTCCTTCGGCAGCTGCTCCAGTTCGCGGGCTTCCTTGTAGCTGAGCTTGGCCGGCGCCGAGGCTTTCGGCGTCTCGGCCTTCGGCTCGACACGGGGTTTCGTCGCAGCCGCCGGCGCCGGTGCGCGGCGCTGCGCCAGCCAGTCGCTGTAACCGCCGACGTATTCCTGCCACTTGCCGTTGCCTTCGGCCACCAGCGTCTGGGTCACGACGTTGTCGAGGAAGGCGCGGTCGTGGCTGACCAGCAGCAGCGTGCCGGGATAGGTCTGCAGCGTGCTTTCGAGCAGCTCCAGCGATTCGATGTCGAGATCGTTGGTGGGTTCGTCCATCACCAGCACGTTCGCAGGTCGTGCGAACTGCCGCGCCAGCAGCAGGCGATTGCGTTCGCCGCCGGAGAGCGCCTTCACCGGCGAGTTCGCGCGCTGCGGCGGGAACAGGAAGTCGGCGAGATAGGTCATGACGTGCTTGCGCTCGGTGCCGATCTCGATCCAGTCCGAGCCCGGGCTGATGGTTTCGACCACGGACTTCTCCGGATCGAGCTGTTCGCGCATCTGGTCGAAGTACGCGACCTGCAGGTTCGTACCGAGCTTCACCGTGCCGGTGTCGGGCTGCAGGCGGCCGAGGAACAGCTTGATCAGCGTCGACTTGCCGGCGCCGTTCGGGCCGATGAGGCCGAGCCGGTCGCCGCGCATGATGCGCAGCGACAGGTCGCGCACGATGGTGCGTTCGCCAAACGACTTGCCGACGTTCTCCAGTTCCGCGACCAGCTTGCCCGAGCGTTCGCCCGCATCGAGCGTCAGCTTCACGTCGCCGAGACGTTCGCGCCGCGCGGCACGTTCGCTTCGCAAGCCTTCCAGCCGGCGTACGCGACCTTCGTTGCGCGTGCGCCGCGCCTCGATGCCCTTGCGGATCCAGACTTCCTCCTGCGCCCAGAACTTGTCGAACTTGCGATTGACGACTTCCTCGGCGGCGAGCTGCTCGCTCTTGCGCGTCTCGTAGGCGGCGAAGTTGCCGGGATAGGAGCGCAGCAGGCCGCGATCCAGTTCGACGATGCGGGTGACGACCCGATCGAGAAACGCGCGGTCGTGCGTGATGACGATGGTCGTCGGCCCCTTGAGCAGCAGTTCTTCGAGCGCGCCGATGCCGTCGATGTCGAGATGGTTGGTGGGCTCGTCGAGCAGCAGCAGATCCGGCTGCTGTGCCAGCGCGAGCGCCAGGGCCGCGCGCTTGCGTTCGCCGCCCGAGGTCGTCGTCGGCGCGCGTTCCGGCGTCACCGAAAAGCGGTGCAGGAATTCATCGAGCCGCGCTTCCAGCCGCCAGCGCTCGCGTTCGTCGTGGATCGCATCGAAGGCGCCGCGGACCACCAGGCTCTCGCGCACCGTCGCGGCCGGCGGCAGTTCCGGCTCCTGTTCCACCGTCACGACCCGCAGCCCGTCCTGCGTCGCGAGCTCGCCGTCATCGAGCGCCGCCTGGCGCGAGATCACTTTCAGCAGCGTCGACTTGCCTGTGCCGTTGCGCCCGATCAGCCCGATGCGCTCGCCGTCCTGCACGGAAAAATTCGCGCGGTCGAGCAGGGGATGCAGGCCATAGGCCAGCTCGGCATTTCTCAGGGTCAGCAGGGGCATGAATCAGAGTTTCACACAGAGATCACGGAGAACACAGAGCCAGAAGGAGGAAGAATTTTCCACGGGGGAAGAATGGGAACACGGGGAGCACGGGGAAAGAAAATTTCTGCTCCGAGACCCCGTGCTCCCCGTGTCCCCCGTGGAAATTTTTCTTCTCTTCTCCGACCTCCGTGGTCTCCGTGATCTCCGTGTGAAATCTCAGTCCCGCTTCCCGCCGCACACCGGATACAGCCGGAGAAATGCATGCACGGCGTTGACGATCTGCCGATCGCGGGTGCGCGCATCGATGTGCTCGCCGCAGGCGGCCATCAGCACGAGTTGTCCCTGCACCAGGGCGACGAACTGCGAGGCGGCCAAGTCCGCATCGTCGATGCGCAGCGCATGCACGGCCGCGAGATCGATGAGATGGCGCGCCGTGCCCTGCAGCAGGCCGGGAATGCCGACTTCGAGTACGGCCTTGCGCAGGCCCGGAAAATGCGGTGCTTCGTACACGCAGATGCGGTACACGGCCAGCGCGTCTTCCGTGAGCATGCGCTTCAGCATGTGAGTGGCGAGTCGCCTGAGTTCCGCCCCGGCGTCACAGGCGCCGGTCGGCGGCCGTGGCCGGGTTTCGGGAAAGAAGCGTGCGGCGCGCTGGCTCAGCACCGATTCGAACAGCGCTTCCTTGGTGCCGAACTCGGCATACAGCGTCGCCAGCGAGCCGCCGGCCTCGCGCACGATGGCGTTGACGCTGGTCTTGGCGAAGCCTTCCTTGAGGAACATGCGCTCCGCGGCGGCGAGGAACTGCTCGCGGCGGGCAGCGAGCTGCAGTGCGCGCGTGTTGCGTGCCGTGGCGCTCATGCGTGTTCGCCGGTCGTCGATACGGCTTCCGGGGCGGCGTGCGGTGCCTTGCGGGCGCGCGACACGAGCACGAAGAACAGCGGGATGAAGACCGGGGCAATGAAGGTCGCGATCAGCATGCCGCCGAAGACGCCCGTACCCATCGACTGGCGTGCCGCGGCGCCGGCGCCCGTGGCGAGAACCAGCGGCACGACCCCGAGCACGAAGGCGAGCGAAGTCATGACGATCGGCCGGAATCTCAGGCGCGCCGCTTCCACGGCCGCATCGAACGCCGACTTGCCTTCGAGATAGGCGCGCTGCGCGAACTCCACGATCAGGATGGCGTTCTTCGCCGACAGGCCGATGAGCACGACCAGCCCGATCTGGAAGTAGATGTCGTTCTCCATGCCGCGCAGCGCCACGAAGCCGAGCCCGCCGAGCACGGCGAACGGCACCGCGAGCAGCACCGAGATCGGCAGCAGCCAGCGGCCGTACAGGCCCGCGAGAATCAGGAACACCATCACGATGGCGAAGGCAAAGGCGAACACCGACGCCGTGCCCGTGCGCTTTTCCTGATACGCCTGGCCGGTCCACGCGATCTGGTAACCCTCCGGCAGCGTGGCCTGCGCGACTTCCTCGACGGCGCGAATCGCTTCGCCCGAGCTCACGCCGGGCCGGCCGTTGCCGACCACCTTCGCCGCGATGAAGCCGTTGAAGCGTTCGAGCTGCTCCGGTCCCGTCACCTCGGTGACCTGCATGAGCGCCTTGAGCGGGATCATCGCGCCGCTGCTCTGCGAGCGGACGTAGACATTGCCCAGGTCTTCGGGATCGTTGCGGAACGGCGCCTCCGCCTGCATCTGCACGCGGAACGTGCGGCCGTAGACATTGAAGTCGTTGACATACAGCGAACCCATCGTCGACTGCAGCGCATCGAACACGTCGCTGACCGGCACGCCGAGCGCCATCGCCTTTTCGCGATCCACCTCGACGCGCAGCTGCGGCACGTTCGGCCGGAAGAACGACTTGATGTCGCGCAGGCGCGGATCGGCTTCGAGGCCCGCCTGGAATTTCTGCTGCGCTTCCGCGAGCTGCGCCGCAGTCGCACCGGTGCGCGACTGCACGTAGACCTCGAAGCCGCCGGCCGAGCCCAGCCCGCGGATCGCCGGCGGATTCAGGATGTTGATGCGCGCCTCGCGGATCGCGGACGCCTCGCCGCTGATCTGGCTGGCGAACTGCGTGGCGGTGATGTCGCGTTCGTTCCAGCGCTTGAGCGGCAGGAAGATGGTGGCGGCGCTGGTCTTGTTGCCGCCGCCGACGAAGTCCATGCCGTTGATGATGATGGCGTAGTCGAGCGCCTCCTTGTTTTCCATCATGCGCTGGAACTGCGCCGTCGCATGATCCGTGCGCTGCAGGCTGGCGCCGTCGGGAAGCTGCACGTTGCCGAGCAGGTAGCCCTGGTCTTCCGGTGGCACGAAACTGCCCGGGATGCGCCAGAACAGCAGGCCGATCAGCAGCAGCACGCCGCCGAAGATCGCGAGCGAACGGTTGCGGTGCGCGAGTGCGCGATCGACGCCCCAGAGGAAGCGGCGCGTCGTCGCGTCGAAGGCGCGATTGAACCAGCGGAACCACTTCGAATCGTGATTCGCCTCGCGCAGCAGCACGGCGCACAGCGTCGGCGTCAGCGTCAGCGCGACGAATCCCGAGATCACCACCGCGATGGCGACCGTGACGGCGAACTGGCGATAGAGCTGGCCGGCGATGCCGGTGAGGAAGGCGACCGGCACGAACACCGCGCACAGCACCAGCACGATGGCGATGATGGCGCTGGAGACTTCATGCATCGCCTCGATGGCGGCGGCGAGCGGCGACATGTTCTTCTCGCGCATCAGGCGCTCGACGTTCTCCAGCACCACGATGGCATCGTCGACCACGATGCCGATCGCCAGCACCATCGCAAACAGCGTCAGCGTATTGATCGAGAAGCCGGCGAGCCACAGCCCCGCGAACGTGCCGATCAGCGACACCGGCACCGCGATGATCGGGATCAGCGTCGCGCGCCAGGTCTGCAGGAACAGATACACGACCAGGATCACCAGCACGCCGGCCTCGGCGATGGTCTTGGTGACTTCGCTGATGGACGCTTCGACGTAGCGCGTCGGATCGAACGGTGTCAGGAATTCCACGCCCGGCGGGAAGGTGGGCTTCAGCTCCTCCATGCGCGCGCGGATCGCCTGCGCCACGTCGAGCGCATTGCCGCCCGATTGCAGGAAGGTGGCCATGCTGACGGCGGGGCTGCCGTTCAGCGTGTTGATGGTGTCGTAGGTCTGCGCGCCCAGTTCGATGCGCGCGACGTCCTTCAGACGCAGCGCGCCATCACCGGCGTCCGCGCGGATGACAATTTCGCCGAACTCTTCGGGCTGCGCCAGCCGGCCGCGCGCCGTCACCGTATAGACCAGTTCCTGCCCGGGCAGCGCGGGCTCCGCGCCGATCTTGCCGGCGGCGTACTGCGCGTTCTGCGCGCGCAGGGCGTTGGCGACGTCCGTTACCGTCACGCCGAGCTGCGCGAGCCGATCGGGCCGCAGCCAGATGCGCATCGAGTAGTCGCGCGCGCCGAGCACGGTGACGTCGGCGATGCCGGGCACGCGCTTGAGTTCGTCGACCAGCGAGATGGTGGCGAAGTTGGACAGGAACAGCGTGTCGCGGCTCTTGTCGGGCGAGACCAGCGCGATGATCAGCAGGATGTCGGACGAACGCTTCTGCACCGTCACGCCGTTGCGACGCACGTCGTCCGGCAGGCGCGGCGTGGCGAGCTGTACGCGGTTGTTGACGTTGAAGACGGCGGTGTCGACGTCGGTGCCGACATCGAAGGTCGCCGTGATCGTCAGATCGCCGGTGGAGGAGGCGGAGGAGTTGAAGTACAGCAGGTGCTCCACGCCGGACAGCTTTTCCTCGATCGGCGCGGCCACCGTCTGGGCGATGGTCTCGGCGCTGGCGCCGGGATAGCTCGCGTTGATGACGACGGTCGGCGGTGCGATCTCCGGATACTGCGCCAGCGGCAGCGTGAAACTCGCGACCAGGCCGGCAATCACGATGACGATCGCGACGACACCGGCCAGCACCGGGCGATCGATGAAGAATCGGGAGAACATGTCAGCGCGCTGCCGAGACGGTGTTCACGGACGCATCGCCGGCGGCCGTGACCGTCAGTGCGACGCCCGGATTCAGCTTCATCAGGTTGTCGACGATCACGGTGTCGCCGGGCACCAGGCCGCTGGTGATGATCCAGTCGCTGCCCGTCCATGCGCCGGTTTCGACAGGTCGCTGCGTCGCCTTGCTCTGCGCATCGACCATCCAGACGTAGCGTCCCTGACCGCCCTGTACGACGGCGGACTGCGGCACCGCGACGACGCGGCGCGTGCCGGCCGCGACACGCACGGTGGCGAACTGTCCGGGGAGGATTTCCAGCTTCGGATTCGGAAATTCGGCGCGCAGCTGCACCGTGCCGAGCTGGCGATCGACGGTGGAGCCGGCGAAGTTCAGCCGTCCGCGGGCTTCGTAAGGCTGGCCGTCGGCGAGCACCAGTTCGACCGGAATGTCGCCCGCGGCCTGCGCGTGCCGCAGGCCGGCATGTTCCGCTTCGGACAGCGCGAAGCGCACCCACACCGGATTGGTCTGCGACACCGTGGTCAGCAGACTCGATTCCGTATTGGCCGTGACGAGGCTGCCTTCCGAATGCAATGCGCGGCCGGTCACGCCGCTGATCGGCGCCGTGACCGACGTGTAGGAAAGATTGAGCTGCGCCTCGCGCACGCGCGCCTGCGCCGCATCGTAAGCGGCCTGCGCCGAGCGGGAGGAAGTCTCCGCTTCCTCCGCGACGCGCTGGCTCACCGCGGAATTCTTGTACAGCCCCGCCACCCGGTCGGCTTCGCGTCGCGACTGATCGCGCGTCGCGGTGGCCTGGTCGGCATCGGCCTTCGCCTGCGCCAGCGCGATTTCGAACGGCGCGCGCTCGATCTGGAACAGCGGTGCGCCGGCTTTCACGAACGCGCCTTCGGAATACAAACGTTTTTCGATGATTCCGGACACGCGCGCCCGGATTTCGACTTCCTTGGCGCCTTCGGTGCGGCCGACGGCTTCGAGGGTGAGCGGCACGGTGCGTTCGCTGACGGTCAGCGTCGAAACGGGTACCGGGCCGTTCGGATGCTCGTTGCCGGCCTTGCCGCAGGCGGCAAGGCTGGCGATCAGAAACAGGCAGAGGAAGGAAGCGCGCAGGCAGGAGGGGTATCGCACGGAGTGCAGCTCGACGACGGAAGAAGCGGCTTAGTGTAGCAATCGCTACACGAACAGGCAGCAGCACTTGCCGGGTCGAGACGAAGGCGGAGCCCTTGCGGGTGAAGGCCGGTGCGTACGTCTCGCCGGCATTCATCCGTTGGATGAAGGCTGATTGCGGGGAAGGCCCGGTCGTCCCGGCACCCGCGCGAAAACGGAATGACGGTCGTTTCCGCGTCGATACATTGCCCGTGTGATCCAGCGCACGCGCACGCAGCGCCTTGCTGCGATCGCGACGCGACCCGCCCGCGGCGCGACTGCGCGCGATTTCACACAGCGGCGGACGCGATGTGTGCACAGATCACCTGCGCTCTGAGCGACTCATCACAGATCCCGATCGCAATGCCGCGCCTATCCAATTTGGGGTATGCGCGCGGCCGCGTGCCTCACTAGGTTCGCGCCGCACTGCACGACGCGCTCGTGCATCCCTCGCGACAACGTTCACTTTGCAGGAGAGATCGAGTGATGAAACCGTATGAGCCCGCAGGCCGGCCCGCCCGGCTCGGCGCCGTCATTGCGCTGATACTGGTGGCAAGCCAGCTGACTGCGTGCGGCGGCAGCGACGACGATTCGCCTACGCCACCGTCGGGTACCCAGCAGCCGCCATCGCCACCGCCTCCTCCTCCTCCTCCTCCTCCTCCTCCTCCGGCGATGGTGGGTCTGACGCTGACGGGTAAAGTCACCGATGAGCCGATTCCGAATGCGGAAGTGACGGCCACCGTGGGTTCGCAGTCGTTCACCACGACGGCGGGCGCCGACGGTTCATACAGCCTCGAAATCGAAATCGAGGAAGCGAACGCGGGCGATTTCGTGACGCTGAACGCCAGGGGCGTGGGCGACCAGTCCTTCGTCGAGTTCACCTCGCTGGCCGGATCGTTCCAGACGCTGCTGTCCGCCGCGGGCGATGACGACACGCTGGAGAGCACCGAGAGTTTCGTCACCCAGATCACCAACGTCAGCACGGCGCAGGCCGTGTTCCTGCAGCAGGCGAACGGCGGTCAGGCCATCACCAGCGAAACGGCGCTCAACGCCGCAGCCTCGCGGGTCAATGCGCAGGACGTGCTGGACCTGGCTGCGGCCATCAAGCTGGCGGTCGACGATGCGGACAACCATCCGCTGCCGTCGGGCGCGACGTCGATCCTGGCGCTGGCGAGCAATCCGGCTGCGCGTCAGGAATTCATCAACCAGGTCTACACGAACAGCCCTGGCGCCTTTGCCGCGGCGCAGGTGGCCATCGCGCAGGATCCGGAGCTGACCCAGAACGACGGCACGCTGCAGCGCCATCTCGACAACGAGGGTTTCACGACGGCGATGCTCTCGACCGATGCGCTGTTCACGTTCAACTACACCGGGCGTATCGCGCACTTCGATCTGTACGAGAACGGTACGGGCTCGGAGAGCGGCGAGACGTATGACCAGAGTTTCACGTGGGAGCTGAACGGTTCGACGATCGAAGTCACGTATGCGCAGCCCATCGTCACGGAAAGCTGGGACACGGTGACCTGCGGCGGCGTGCTCAAGCAGTACCTCGCGCAGTACTCCACGCCGGGCGCGCAGATCACGTTCCTGAGCGCGAACTCGGTGGCGATCACGCAGACCGCCACGATCGACTACCAGGATGCGGCATGTGCGTCGCTGGACGGCCCGCAGACCTCGACCGTGGCGCGCACGGTGCTGTCGATGGACAACTTCCAGGTCATCGATGTCGAAGAGCTGAAGGGCAATGCCCAGACGATCTATGTCTGGGACAGCACGCAGCAGGCGGTCATCGCCGATGTCGCGGAGATCAATGCCGACGGCACCGGTCGTGCGCTGCTCACCGGTCAGGACTTCACGTGGGAGATGAATGCCGACGGCGGTCCGGAAGAGACCGGCAAGATCTTCCACGCCGAGTTCGACGGCTGGAGCGCCGAGTACCTGTCGTTCCGCGACATCGACGCACTCGCCAGCGACATCTTCTGGGAAGTACGCGTGGGCAACGACGGTTCGGACGGCGTCTTCATGGGCGCCGGCGCATCGGTGTTCGCCGATCCCGAGTACGCCGTGGAATTCACCGCGGAAGACGTGGTGGGTCGCTTCTACCAGTTCGGCAAGGGCGACGAGACCGTGAACGATGCGCGCCTCGGCGGTTTCCGCCTGCGCTTCGACGCGGACGGCACGGGTGCCCAGGAAGTCGACTCGATCAACGCAAACAACGAGGTGGTGCTCGATGCGTCCGTGACCTTCCGCTGGAGCATCGCGGAAGGTCCGGTCGGCGTGGAAGTGGTGGTGAAGCGCACGTACGACACGGTGGCGCGGCAGTTCAACAACTGCGCAGCCAGCGCCACCTGCGTGGTGATCGACGAACGCCGCATCATTCCGATCGTAGCGAACGATGACGGCCGCGTGTACTGGCTGGAGATCCGTCACTCGGCGCCGGATGATGTGTCGACGGCGGCGGATGACACGTCCCCGACCTATCTCGTGCGCTACTACGACTACGAGCCGTTCTCCCAGGCTCCGGCCGACGTGAGCGCCAAGATCAAGGGCGGTGCGAAAGTCACGAAGCAGCGCGAGTTGCTGCGCGGCGCAAAGCAGCGCTGATCGGCGCGACTTGCGGAAGAACGGGAAGGGGCGCGCAAGCGCCCCTGTCTTGTGGGTCCTGTCTTTGATCTTCCTGTGGGGCCGGCTTTAGCCGGCCTTCGAGAGTCAGGCTGAGGCCTGACCTACAGGGAAGAAGAGGCAGTATCCTTGCACGATGAAAATCGCCAAGCCGCTGCTGCTCGTCACCACCCCCATCGGTCTCGCCTTCGGACTCTACGAGGCACATCGCCTCGCCGGCGGACTCGTGTTCCTCATGGCCGCCATGATCGCCGTGATCGGCGTGGCGATGGGCTCGGTGATCATGACGATCCGTCGCGAGCGCCGGGAAGAGGAGGAGAAAGCGCGCCGCTCGCGTGACGCAGAGGACAAGGGAACGAGCTGACCGTGCGTCAGCTCCAGAACGCCGCGACGCGTTCGACCGTCCACAGCGTCGCGATCGTGCCGATCGCATAGCTCGCCGCCAGCCTGACGTTGACGACGGAGCCCGCCATGTAGCGGCGCGCCAGCGCCATCACCGACAACGCAACGCCGACGAAGATCAACTGGCCGATCTCCACACCGACATTGAAGAACAGCAGGGCGACCGGAATGGCGCGCGGCGGCAGGCCCACCTCCGCCAGCGCGCCGGCGAAGCCGAGTCCGTGCAGCAATCCGAAAACGAACGCCACGATCCATGGCCAGCGTTCGGTCACGCCCGGTCTGCCGCGCGCCGTCATGACGACCTCGCGGGCAAGGAACACGATGCTCAGGGCGATCGACACCTCGACGGGCGGTCCCGGTACGTGAATGAAGCCCAGCGTCGCCGCCACCAGCGTGATGCTGTGCGCGACGGTGAACGCGGTGATCGTGACCAGAATCCGGCGCACGCCGCGCACGATCAGCAGCAGGGCCAGCACGAACAGCAGATGGTCGATGCCTTCGAGAATGTGCTGGATTCCCAGGACCAGGTAAGTCCCTGCGACATTCAGTGCGCCGGGTGCACTGTTCACGGTGAAGGACGTGCGCGACGGCGTCAGTCGTTCCACCTGCGTGGATCCATCGAGCCGGATCACACGCACCAGCACCTCCGCCTGCGTTCCCTGCAGTCCGTCGATCCGGATGTCGCGCCCGGCGAGGCCGTGGAGCGTCCGCACCTGCCAGCGTTCCAGCAGGGCGCCACGGATCAGCTCGCGTCGCGGTTCGGAAGCATTACTCGTATCGGATGGCAGATGCACCGTCAGTGCGAGACGTGCATCGCCGAGCGTGGGCACTTTCCAGACGGCCGCATAGTCGCCCGCGCCGAGTTCGGTCAGTTCGAGATAGGCGGGACGGAACACATCCGCATGAGCCTGCCCGACGCAGGCCGCGAGCAGCAGGAGCGCCAGGCGCAGCACGGTTCGCACGTCAGTTCCCGGGCGTTGCCGCATCGGCGAGCCGCTGCCGCTGCGGCAGATCGACGCGAACGGAATACCGCTCGCGCATTGCCCGATAGCCGCGCTCATCGGACAGCCGGCGCTGTTCGTCGCTCCAGTCGCGCGCCAGGACATCGCGCACCTCGTCGAACGATGCCGGCAGCGCCGGTTGCTTCGCCGTGATGAGCACCAGATGCAGGCCGTAGCTCGAGCGCAGCGGTCCGTGCCACGTATCCAGTGCGAGCGGTTGCAATTGCGCAGTGAAGTCTGCGCCGATCGTGCGGTCGATCTCCGCGGTATCGGTGTCCTCGAAGCGTACCGGCAGCAGCGTAGCGTCGCCGTGCGCGGCGCTTTCTGCGCCGGTCGAACGGGTCAGCGTCTGCAGTACCTCGCGCGCATGTCGTTGCGCGTCGGGATGCCGGCGAAGATCGATGAAGACCTGCGTGAAGCTGTAGCGGGGCAGCGTGCGATAGCGATCCGGGTTCGCCGACAGATAGGCCTGCAACTGCGCCTCGGTCGGCGCAGTCATTTCGTCGCTCTCCATCAGGAACTGCATTTTCTGCTGCACCCGCCGCCGGATCACGACATCGTCCGCGTCGAGCCCGAGCGCCACGCCTTCGCGATACATCACCTCGTCGCGCACGTGGCGGTCGATCAGGTGCTGCAGCTCGGCGGCGGAGGGCGGGCGTTGCCAGGTGCGCTCGAAGGTGGCGACGAGGTTTTCCACCTGCGCGGCCGAAACGACGATCCCGTCGCGGGGCGCGGGGCCCGTCGATACCCAGCCGTACAACGCGAAGGCACACACCGCCAGCAGCAGGAAATGCAGCAGCGGCTCGCGCAGCCACCGCTTCACGGCGTGTACCAGATGGGCGAGGTGAACGCGCGCTCCTGCGTGATCACCGGCACCTTCGGATCGATCTTCACCCTGAAGTACGCCGCGTCATACGCGGTCCAGCGGGGCGTCGGAATTTCCAGAACGCGCGCGTAGTAGAAAGCCCGCAGCGATGGATCGAACTGCGGATCGGTCCACACGACGATCAGTTCCGGATCGCCGATCGAATTGCTCCAGCTCGCGGTGGCGAGATCCACGGTATTGCCGACGGGCGGCACTCTGCCGGCGGCATCCGGCTTGCGCCGGTCGGCATCGCCCCAGACCACATCGAAGATCCTCTCCTGCAGCTGTCCGTTCCGGTCGAGCCAGCCCTTGATCACCTGGATGCGATCGAGATTGCCGCCGAGCGGATCCTTGGCCGCGGCCAGCAGGAAGGTCGGCGACTTGCCCGGCGGCGCCTTCGGCAGGTCCGCGCCCATCGGCACGCCCTTGGTGTAGCCCATGATGGCGGGATTGCGCGAACGCGCATCGAAGGGCACGAAGTCGTAACCGCCGAAGAAGCGCACGACCATGCGCGGACCGCTCGTCGCATAGGTCTCGCGGCGTTTCATGGCATCCCAGATCGAGGCGCGCGTGTTCTCGAGCGCCCACACGCCGGTGTAGCCGGCCGCGGTCATCTCCCAGCCCTTCACCACGCGATCGCCGAATTTCATCGCGTCTTCGTTCCAGCGATCGTCCCGCGGCTCGGAGGCGACGAACTTGCCGTAGAAATTGTCTTCCTCGGCGGCGGTGAGTCCATTGTGAGTGTCGGTGCCTGCGGCCATGCCGTACTTGAAGGGATTGGCGCCGAGATCCTGTTCCGCCTTCAGTCCGTCCTTGAGCGCCTGGCGCAGGTACTCGTGCTCGATCATGCCGGGCTTCTTGGGCACGAGATTGAGATTGCCGCGATCCCACAGTTCGTAGCCGACCGCGAACTCGTCGGTGGTCGACAGCGACGGATGCGACTCGCTCTGGCCCTTCATCTGGATCGCCTCGAACAGCGGCTCCCAGCGCTGGCGCTGCTCCGCCCACTCCCTGGTCATGGGCCCGCCGAGAAAGGTCTGCAGCTCGAACATGCGGCCGTTCGAGAGGTTGCCGTTGTGCGGAATCGCCAGCAGCCGGCCGCCGGTGGTCTTTTCCCAGTCGGCCATCCATTTCCACAGATCCTCGGGATTCTCGCTGGCGAAGGTCGTCACCGGCAGCACCTTGTCCGCCAGGTCCTTGCCATCGCGGTAGATGACGTTGCGATGCAGGTTGTTGCCGCCGCCGGCGTTGGACGTCCACTCGAAGGCGATGAACGCGGTGAACCGGCCGGGATCGTTGAACTTCTCCATGATGGCGGTGCTGCGACTCCAGATGCTGGTCGCGAATTTGGGATCGGTGAGCGGCGGCGGCAGCTTCTTGTTGGACTGGGCCGCGATCAGTTCGAACATGGCTTTCGCCGCACCGTCCGGTCCCGAATTCATCATGTCGCGCCAGCGTCGCAGCGTGCTGTCGGCCATCAGCTCGGGATTGCCGGTCTTCAATTCGCTGATCGTTCCCATGCCGTCGGAGTGATCGGTGATCGCGACCCAGTCCAGCGGGCGCGACAACCGGACCGGCTGGCCGCTGGTGGCGACCACTTCTTCGCCGCGTGCGAATCGCAATGCGTCTTCCGGGGTCAGGGTCGCGCCCGACATCCCCGCGTCGGCGGACCAGCTCGTGTGAACGTGCTCATCGCCCCAGAGTGGCCTGGATGGCAGTTGCCTGCCGGCATAGGGCGAATAGCCCGGCTTCTTGTAGAAGCGGGCGGCATCCGCCGGCCGCACTTCGCCGATATCGGACGACACGGCGACCTGGGCGTCGGCAATGCCTGTCCAGACACAGCAGCTGCCGATAGTCAGAATCCATACACGACCGAGGTTCCGCATGCCGCGCTCCGCTGATTTCCTGCTGATTGTTGCAATCGCGCGGTCGCAGGGCCGCGTGGCCGAAGGCTGAACCCCAAGGCCCGCTGGCTGATATCCGTAGTAAGGGAAAGGGCCGGCCAGGCCGGCTAGCGCTTCTCGATCACCATGCTCTGGATCGCGCGGCCGAAGTAGCCGCGTTCGTCGCCGAGTTTCGCGAACGCCAGGCCGGCGCCCAGATCGCCGAGCCAGGTCTGCGCATCCAGCAGGATCCATTCGCCGACCGGCATGCGGGCGAGGCTGATCGTCAGGTCCGCGTTGATGAAGGTCCAGGCGTTGAAATCCAGCACCGAGGACACGCCGTTGCAGAAGTCGCTGGCCATCGCGGCGCGCATCAGCGGCGAAAGCGGTACGCCGGCGACCACCGGCCGGTCCGCGCGGAACCAGATGGCGCCCGGTCCAGGCTGACGGAAGCCGCCGCGCACCATGCGCAGCGACATGCCGTGAATGAAGGCCTCGTGGTTGCCGCCGAGCAGGTCGGTCGGTGCGGTGCCGGCCTCCGGTCCGGGCAGCTCGATGCGTTCGTATCCCAGGTGCTCCGGCAATGGCGGTTCGTCGGCGCGGATCTTCAGGACGCTCGCGCGCGTCACTTCGACGCCGCCGGCGAGCAGCGAGATGGCGCACAACTGGATCTTGCGGCCTTCGCGTACGACTTCGCTGCGGATCTGCAGCGGCGCGATCGGCACCGGCCGCAGCAGGTCGATCGTGATGCGTGCGACGCGCATCGGCTCGCGCGTCGCGATGTTCTCCGCCGCCCACGCGACCAGCGAGGCCGGCGCGCCGCCGTGCTGCATGTCCGGACTCCACGGTCCCGCGGCGGAAGGATCGGTATGGGCGAGGCCGTCGTCGATGCGATAGAGCGGGTTCATGCGTCGTCAGTGCCGGATGTCGATGAGTCGAGTATGAGCGAAAGCGCGCCGATTCAGGGGCGCCGGCGTGCGTCGATTCCGACACTGCATCCGCGGAGACGACGGCGGGCGCGGAACGGATCGGGCCTTCAGGGATTGATAGGGCAGGCAACCGTCGACGGAGAACTGACCATGCGCCCGATCCTCATCGCTTCCCTGTTCGTATGCGCTGCAGCCTGCAGTCGCCAATCGCCCGACACCATGACCAACGAGCCGGCTGCCCCGCCGCCTGCAGCGCAAACCCCGACGCCCGCGCAAGAGCAATCGGCCGTGGGCGCGGTCGCCGAGCTGAAAGCAACCCAGGGCAACGGTGTTTCCGGCACCCTGATGCTCTCGCCCATGGACGACGGCATTCACATCAACGGGTCGATCAAGGGACTGACGCCGGGTTCGACTCACGGTTTCCACGTCCACGAGAACGGCGACTGCAGTGCGCCCGATGCGAGCAGTGCCGGCGCTCACTTCAATCCCACCCAGCAGCCGCACGGCGATCCTGCCGGCGCCAGTCATCATCTCGGCGACATTCCGAATGTGACGGCCGATGGCGAAGGCGCCGCCGAAGTGGACATCCATGTCTCCGGCTTGACGCTGCGTACGGGTCAGGCCGACGATGTCGTCGGCAAGTCGATCATCGTTCACGAGAAGGCGGACGACTACACCTCGCAGCCATCCGGCGATTCCGGCAATCGCATCGCCTGCGGGATCATCAAATAACCAGCAAGGACTTCAGTACGCATGCTGTCTGCATTCATGGCGTTCCTGCATCACGCGGCGGCATTCGTCCTGTTCGGCGCCCTGATGGTCGAGATGGTCCTGACGCGCGGCGAACTCGACATGAACTCCGCGCGTTCGCTGATGCGCATGGATGCGGCCTACGGCATCTCGGCGCTGGTGCTGCTGGTGGTCGGGTTCGGTCGGGTGTTCCACACCGAAAAGGGCGCTGCCTATTACTTCGGCAGCGCGCCTTTTCTGATCAAGCTGTCGCTGTTCGTCATCGCGGGCCTGCTGTCGATCCAGCCGACCCGCGAGTTCCTGTCCTGGCGCAAGGCCGTGCGCGAGCAGCGCCTGCCGGATTTCAGCGGCGCGAAGCGCCGCTCGATCCGCACGGTCATCCATGTCCAGCTGCTGCTGATGATCGTCATCATGCTGTGTGCGGCGCTGATGGCGCGCGGCATCGGCTTCATCGGTTGATCGTGCAGGCTCGTCCAGGCTGATTCGCTGCGCGCCCGTCCTGCTGGCGTTCAGCATGAGGTTGCGAGACTGAAGCGGCTGCTTGCTATATTGATCGCCGTGGGTCGTCTCCCGCGACGCATACAACGAAGGGGCTGAACATGAAGAACGGATCGATCGGCGCGACCGGCATCGTCCTCCTGGCATCGCTGTTTGCATCCTTTACCGCCGCGGCTGCGGAGCGAGGGTTCTACATCGGCGGGTTCTACGGGCAGACGAAAACCAGCCTCGATGCGGAGCCGTTCGGCCAGATTGCGTTCAACGTCTACGACTCGTTCTTCTTCACCCCCGAAACGTCCAGCTTCACGCTGGACGAGAAGGATTCCGGCTACGGCTTCCTCGGCGGTTATCGCTGGCTGAGGAATCTGGCGTTCGAAGCGGGGTATGTCGACCTCGGCAAGTACCGGTATCGGGACCAGAGTACGGGGTTCTTTTCCGATCCCGACAGCGAAGACACGTTCGATGCGGCACTGGGCCAGACGCTGAATGTCGAGGAATCGGGAATCATGCTCTCGGCGCTGGGCATCCTGCCGCTGAGCTATCGCACCGAACTCTACGCGCGGGGCGGCGTGCTGTTCTCCTCCAGCGAGATTTCCGGATCCGTCTACGATGAGGTCGACCGCGTGAATCTCGGTTCCGACTCGGATTCGGACGTCGACTGGATCGTGGGCGTCGGCGCCAGTTTCACCGTTGCAGAGATCTATGCGCTGCGACTCGAATACCAGCGCATCTTCGACCTGGGCAACAAGGATCTCTGGGGCGAATCGGATGTGGACGTGGTGAGCCTGGGCTTCACCGTGACCTTCTGAATTCCTGAATCTTCCTGTAGGTCAGGCTTCAGCCTGACTCCTTAAGAAGGCCGGCTGAAGCCGGCCCCACAGGCGGAAACCACGACCTCCACCGGCCGGTGTCCGCCGATCTCCGCACACAGTTGCTGCGGATGACGCAGCCGCCAGATCGCCAGATCCGCCCGCATCCCCACGCGCAGCACGCCGCGATCGTGCGACAGCCCCAGCGCCTTCGCTGCATGGCGCGTCACGCCGTGCAGTACTTCCGTCGGCGTCATGCGGAACAGCACGCAGGCCATGTTCATCGCCGTGAGCAGCGATGCCATGGGCGCGGTGCCGGGATTGCAGTCGCTCGACACGGCCATCGCAACACCGAGCGCGCGCATGCGTTCGATCGGCGGCAACTGTTTCTCGCGCAGGAAATAGAACGCGCCGGGCAAGAGTCCCGCGACGACGCCGGCTTGCGCCATGCGTTCGATGGATTCGTCCGAGCTGTATTCCAGGTGGTCCGCCGACAGCGCGCGATGATGCGCGGCCAGTGCACCGCCGCCGCAATCGCTGAGCTGGTCGGCGTGCAGGCGCAGCGGCAGTCCCAACTGCGCAGCGCGCGAAAAGATCTGCTCAGTCTGTTCGCGCGTGAACGCGATGCGTTCGTGATAGGCATCGACGGCGTCCGCGAGTCCGGCACCGGCCATGGCGGGAAGCATTTCTTCCGTAACGAGGCGCACGTATTCATCCTGTCGACCGGCGTACTCCGGCGGCAGCGCATGCGCGCCGAGGAAGGTGTTGACGACGGAAATGCCGAGCCGCTCGCCCAGCAGCCGGCCGACCTGCAGCATCTTCAGTTCGTTGTCGACGTCGAGGCCGTAGCCGGATTTGATCTCGAGCGTCGTCACGCCTTCGCGCGCGAAGCTCTCCGCCCGCGGCAGCGAATCGGCGAAGAGCTGGTCGACGTCCGCCGCGCGCGTGGCACGCATGGTCGAGACGATGCCGCCGCCGGCGCGTGCGATCTCTTCGTACGTGGCGCCGCGCAGTCGTGCTTCGAATTCACTGGCCCGATCGCCGGCGTGCACGAGATGCGTGTGACATTCGATCAGACCGGGCGTCATCCACAATCCTTCGCCCGGCGAGATGGTCGCGGCCGACCATCGCAGCCGATCCAGCTCGGCACGCGTTCCGAGCCACGCGATGCGGCCGTCGCGGATCGCCAGCGCGCCATCGTCGATGTGGCCGATGCTGTCGGTCGCGGCATCCATGGTCGCGAGATCGATCCCGATCCACACGCGATCCCAGACATGCAGTGGCTCGGCGGGCGCGCTCATGAGGCCGAGCATATACTTTCGGCATGCTGCCACGAACGCACTTTCGCTTCGCGCAGGCGAGGCTTGCCGAAGGCTGGCGGGAGAATGTCGTCATCGGTATCGGCGCAGACGGCAACATCGTTGCGCTGCAGCCCGGCGATACGACGACTGAAGCGATCGCAGTGGCCGGCGCCGCATTGCCCGGCATGCCGAATGGTCACAGTCATGCCTTCCAGCGGGCGATGGCGGGGCTCGCCGAGTGTCGCACCGGCGATCACGACAGTTTCTGGACCTGGCGCGAAACCATGTACGAACTCGCGCGCCGCATGACGCCGGAACATCTCAACGCCATTGCCGCGCAGCTGTATGCGGAGATGCTGAAGGCCGGGTATACGACGGTCTGCGAATTTCACTACCTGCATCATCGGCCGGATGGTTCTCCCTACGCCGAGCGCGGCGTCATGGCGCATGCCGTGATCGATGCAGCCGTCGCCGCCGGCATCGGCCTGACCCTGCTGCCCACTCTGTACTGCACGTCCGATTTCGGCGCCGCGCCACCGACGGCGCGGCAGCGCCAGTTCGTTCTCGATGCGCCGCAGTTCCTGCAACTGTTCGATGCGTTGTGTGCAAGACCGCGCGACGCTGCGCAGATCACCGTCGGCGTGGCATTTCACAGCCTGCGGGCCGTGCCGCCGGAACGATTGCGCGAAGTGCTGGATGCGCTGTCGTCGCGACCCGCGTGTCCGATACACCTCCATATCGCCGAACAGGAACGGGAAGTGAGCGAGTGCCTGCGCCATCGCGGCCGGCGCCCCATCGAGTGGCTGCTCGAACAGGCGCCAGTCGACGAGCGCTGGTGCCTCGTACATGCAACGCATGCGACCCATACGGAGCAGGACGCCATCGCACGCAGCCGCGCGAGCGTCGTGTTGTGCCCGACGACCGAGGCGAACCTGGGCGATGGCATCTTCGACCTGCCGCGCTTCCTCGATGCGCAGGGCGTGATGGCCATCGGCTCCGACAGTCACATCTCCGTCTCGCCGGTGGAAGAACTGCGCTGGCTCGAATACCAGTCGCGCCTGCTGCGATGCGAACGCAATGTCCTGGCCGATGACGAAACTTCCACGGGCGCGCGCCTGTGGGATCTCGCCTGCAGCGGCGGCGCACAAGCCTGTGGCCGTAATGTCGGCTCGCTGCGCCTTGGCGCCCGCGCCGACATCGTCGTCCTCGATCTCGATTCGCCGGCGCTGTTCGCCCGCACCGGCGATGCCATCCTCGACACGTTCCTCTTCTCCGGCCAACCCAATCCCATCCGCGACGTCATGGCCGGCGGCCGCTGGGTCGTGCAGGACGGCCGTCACTTCGCCGAGGACACCATCGCTGCCGGCTATCGGCGTGCGGTGCTGGCATTGAAGGATTAGGAGATTGGTACGCAAAGGGCGCAAGGAAGAACGCAAAAGGCGCAAGCAAGAGACTGATGGATGTCGGAAGGAATGAAGGCGGAGATTCCCCTCCTTGAAAGAATCTTTTGTGCTTTTTTGCGTTCTTCCTTGCGCCCTTTGCGTACCAATCCGACTCTCCCTTGCCATACAACCCGCACCGCAGGAACATCGGCTGACACCGTAGCGTCGAGGATCGGCATCATGAATGCGCGGAGTCTGCCAGCGTCGGATCGGTTTCCGGGAGCGCGGCCGGTACGCGCGCCGCGGGGTACGCAGAAGTCCGCGCGCAGCTGGCTCACGGAAGCGCCGCTGCGGATGCTGATGAACAACCTCGATCCCGAGGTGGCGGAGAATCCCGACGAACTCGTCGTCTACGGCGGCATCGGCCGCGCGGCGCGCAACTGGGAATGTTTCGATCGCATCGTCGAGACGCTGCGTGCGCTGAAATCCGATGAAACGCTGCTGATCCAGTCGGGCAAACCGGTGGGCGTGTTTCGCACGCACGAGGATGCGCCGCGCGTGCTGCTCGCGAATTCGAACCTCGTGCCGAAGTGGGCGACGTGGGAACACTTCAACGAACTCGACCGGCGCGGGCTGATGATGTTCGGGCAGATGACGGCCGGATCGTGGATCTACATCGGCAGCCAGGGCATCGTGCAGGGCACGCACGAGACGTTCGTCGAAATGGGCCGGCGGCATTTCGGCGGCAATCTCAGAGGCAAGTGGATTCTCACCGCGGGACTCGGCGGCATGGGCGGGGCGCAGCCGCTGGCGGCAACGATGGCGGGCGCGAGCATCCTGTGCATCGAGTGCCAGCAGAGCCGCATCCAGAAGCGGCTCGATACGCGCTATCTCGATGTGCAGGCACCGAACGTCGAGGCCGCGTTGCAGATTCTCGCCAATGCCGAACTCACCGGCGATCCCGTGTCGGTCGGTGTGCTGGGCAACGCGGCCGAGATCGTTCCCGATCTGCTGCGTCGCGACGTGCGTCCGCATGCGGTCACCGACCAGACCTCGGCGCACGATCTGGTCAATGGCTACCTGCCGCTCGGCTGGACGGTCGACAGATGGATCGACCTGCGTGCGCGCGATCCGGACACCGTGGTCGCCGCCGCGCGTGCGTCGGCGGCGGAGCATGTGAAGGCCATGCTCGGCTATCACCGGCGCGGCATTCCGGTCTTCGACTACGGCAACAACATCCGCCAGGTTGCTCTCGATGCGGGCGTGGCGAACGCCTTCGATTTTCCCGGTTTCGTGCCCGCGTACATCCGGCCGCTGTTCTGTCGCGGTGTCGGGCCGTTCCGTTGGGTTGCATTGTCCGGCGATCCCGAGGACATCCATCGCACCGATGCGAAAGTGAAGGAACTGATTCCCGACGATCCGCATCTGCATCGCTGGCTCGACATGGCGCGCGAACGTATCCGGTTCCAGGGACTGCCGGCGCGCATCTGCTGGGTCGGGCTCGGGCAGCGCCATCGCCTGGGGCTCGCCTTCAACGAGATGGTGGCGTCGGGCGAACTCAAGGCGCCGATCGTCATCGGCCGCGATCATCTCGACTCCGGTTCGGTCGCGAGCCCGAACCGCGAGACCGAGAGCATGAAGGACGGTTCGGATGCGGTGTCCGACTGGCCGTTGCTCAATGCACTGCTCAATACCGCGAGCGGCGCGACCTGGGTATCGCTGCACCACGGCGGCGGCGTGGGTATGGGCTACTCGCAGCACGCCGGCGTCGTCATCGTGTGCGATGGCAGCGAAGCTGCCGCGCGTCGCATCGAGCGCGTGCTCTGGAACGATCCCGCCACCGGCGTCGCACGGCATGCCGATGCGGGATACGAGGAAGCAGTCGCGTGCGCGCGCGAGAACGGATTGAACCTGCCGATGATCGGGGATTGAAGGGAAGAAGATTTCACACGGAGATCACGGAGACCACGGAGCAGAGATCAAGAAGGAAGAATTTCCACGGGGGAGGAATGGGAACACGGGGAACACGGGGAAAGAAAATTTCTGTTCCGAGACTCCGTGCTCCCCATGTTCCCTTTCTTTCCCCCCGTGGAAACTCCTCTTCTTCTTTGCCTTGATCTCCGTGTCCTCCGTGATCTCCGTGTGCGAAAGGAGACGATCTTGATGCAGTCCTACCGTTTCCATCGCGGTCCGCAGCCGCTGCTGATCAGTGTTCCCCACGCCGGCACCTCGGTGCCCGAGGAAATCGCGCAGCGCTTCACGGCGGCGGGACGTGCGTTGCCGGATACGGACTGGTACGTCGACCGGCTGTACGACTTTGCCGCCGGGCTGGGCGCGTCCATCGTCACCGCGACGTATTCCCGCTACGTGGTCGATCTGAATCGCTCGCCCGATTCCGCGGCCTTGTATGTCGCCAGTCCGACGTCACCCGTGTGCGCGCTGCAGACGTTCGACGGCGAATCCATCTACCGTTCCGGGGCAGAGCCCGACGCGGCGGAAGTCGCGGATCGCATCGAGCGTTACTGGCATCCCTATCACCAGTGCATCGCCGAGGAGCTGTGGCGCATCCGCTCCGAGCACGGTCACGCGCTGTTGTGGGATGCGCATTCGATCGCCAGCCGCGTGCCTGAGCTGTTCGACGGCGAGTTGCCGGAGTTCAACTTCGGTACCCGCGATCACGCGGCGTGCCCGGAGCACGTCTCGCAGGCACTGCTGCATTCGATCCTCGAGGAGGGCCAGCATTCGGCAGTGCTCAACGGACGTTTCAAGGGCGGCTATGTCACGCTGGCGTACGGTCGTCCCGCCGATCGCATCTGGGCCATGCAGCTCGAACTCGCGCAGCGGACCTACATGGACGAGCCCGTCCGCGCCTGGGAGCCCGGCCGCGCCGCGGCTGCGGCCGCGCGCATCAGCAGCCTGCTGGAGCGATTCATGAAGCTCGCGAGCGACTGACGCCGCTCACGATAGTGCTCGCGCAGCGCCGGATGTGCGTTCGCACACCCGGTGCCGTGCCGCCCCGATCGGACTTTCCACTGTTGACGACGCAACCTGCTTGACCGAAAAATCCCCCTCGGATCCGGCGCCCGGCCGGATCCCGCGCGATCGGGCGCAAGGGGGACTCATGAATGCCGATCTCCTGGACATGTTCAATGCCACGCTGGGCGGCCCGCTGATCCGGCAGCTCGGCAGTTATCTCGGCGAATCGGAGGACACGACGCGGGCGGCGGTACGCGTCGCCGGTCCCGCGCTGCTGGCTGGAGTGATGCAGCGCACCGCCTCGCCGGCCGGTGTGGGCGAGATCTTCCGCGTCGTCACCAGCGACACCGTCGATCCCGGACTGGCCGGAAAGCTTGCCGGGATGTTTGCGAACCGCGGGACGCTGGGCTCGTTGCTGGCCAGCGGCGAATCGCTGAGCGGCCTGGTATTCGGGCCGCGCACCGCGGCGGTCTCGAATGCGATCGCCGACACCAGCGGCGTGCGGCCCAACTCGGCGCTGACCCTGCTGTCGCTGGGGGCGCCGCTGCTGTTCGGCATGCTCAGGAAGTTCGTGGCGAACAACGATCTCGACGCTTCGGCGCTGGCCTCGCTGCTCGCACGCCAGAAGAGTTCGCTGGCACGCGGCGGACTGGATGACCGTATCGCGGGCGCGCTCGGCATCGGCAGTCTCGATACCTGGCTCGGGTCGTTGCCGGGCCGGACCGCGGCCGGTACGGCAACGCTGCAGAAGACGCGCGACAAGGGCTGGCTGCCTTGGGCCATCGCGGCCGGCATCGCGGTATTCGGCGTCCTGTTCTTCGTCAGTCGCACGGCCGAGCATCAGGAGGCGCCCGGCGGGGCAGTGCAGATCGCCGAAGTTCCCGGCGACTCCGAACGGCTGCGCGTCGCGACCGCCGATTCTGCGCAGGTCTATTTCGACAGCGGCGACGCCAGCATCGACGCCGAAGATCGCCAGCGCATCGCGAATGTGGCGAGCAGCGCGCGGGATTCCGAGCGTGCAGTGGGCATCACGGGCTACACGGATCGCACGGGCGATCAGGACCAGAATCTGGAACTCGCCAGGAATCGTGCACAGGCCGTGCGCCAGGCGCTGGTCAGCGAAGGCGTGAGCGAGGATCGCATCGTCATGGATCCGCCGCGCTCCGTCACCGGCTCCGGCACGGACGAAGAGGCGCGTCGCGTCGATATCGACATGCGGTGAGAGGAGAAGAGGATTTCACACGGAGATCACGGAGATCACGGAGATCACGGAGAGCACAGAGGCAAGAGGAAGAAGAATTTCCACGGGGGGAAGAAAGGGAACACGGGGAACACGGGGAACACGGGGTCCCGGAGCAGAAATTTTCTTTCCCCGTGCTCCCTGTGTTCCCTTTCTTCCCCCCGTGGAAACTTCTTCTTCTCTTCTCCGTGGCCTCCGTGACCTCCGTGTGAAACCTCTTCACCCCGCGTTCGCAGGAATGGCGAAACTGAAAGTCGCGCCGCAGCCCGGTTCGCTGCGGGCCCAGATGCGCCCGCCGTGCCGCGCGACGATGCGGTGGGCGATGGCCAGGCCCACGCCGGTCCCGGGATACTTCGTATCGGAGTGCAGGCGCTGGAAGACGCCGAAGAGCTTGTCCGCGTACTGCATGTCGAAGCCGATGCCGTTGTCGGTCACGGAATAGACCACCTCGCCGCCGCTGACCTGTGCGTCGATGCTGATCTGCGGCGAGTCGACGCCCGTCGTGTACTTGACGGCGTTGTCGATCAGATTCAGCCACACCAGGTGCAGAAGACCGCGATCGCCATGCACCGGCGGCAGCGGCCGCGCGTCGATCGCCGGCGGCGGGGTATCGCGGCCTTCCATGGTGTCGTCGATGACCTTGCTGACCATGGACGTCATGTCGACCGGTTCGAGCTGCAGCGTCTGGCGGCCGAGGCGCGAGAATTCGAGCAGATCGTCGATCAGCCGGGCCATGCGTTCGCAGGCCGTGCAGATGGTGCGCAGGAAGCGGTTGCCCTCGGCGTCGAAACGCGATCCGTAGTCCTGTTCCAGCAGTCGGGCATAACCGTTGATGGCACGCAGCGGCGCGCGCAGATCGTGCGAGACGGAGTAGCAGAAGCTTTCCAGTTCCTGGTTGCTCGATTGCAGCAGCTGCGCCTGGCGGATGAGTTCCTCGTTGAGCGCGACGATGCGGCGCTCCGCGGCCTTCTGTTCGGTGATGTCGAGCGAGATGCCGAGCAGCAGGATGGGGCGATCGTTTTCGTCGCGGATCGGTACCTTGAACGTGTGCAGGACGCGGCGGCCATGGCTGACGGAGTCGATCTCTTCTTCGGGGATGTCGATGACGTCGCCCTGCGCGAGCGTCTCGCGATCCTTGTCGATGAAGTGTTCCGCCTGATCGGGCGGAAAGAGATCCCGGTCGGTCTTGCCGAGCAGATGTTCGCGTTGCATGCCCAGCAGCGATTCGCCGCGGCGGTTGATGCGCACGAACCGCAGATCCTTCGCATCCTTGGCGAACACCATGGCCGGAATGTTTTCCAGCAACGATTCGAGCAGCTGGTTGGCCGCCTCCAGATTGCGTTCCGCCGCCTTGCGCTCGTGGAAGTGGCGACGGATTCCCCACAGCAGCAGACCGAGCACGGCCAGCATGGACGATGCTGCGACGACCAGGGTCACGGGGACCCAGAACCGGTACGTCCGCGCGGCGGCGATGTCGCGCTCGTACAGCGCCTGTTCGCTCTGCTGTGCGGCGCCGAGCAGCGATCGCACGTGCGCCGAGCCCTCGCGCATCTGCGACAGGGCCGCCGCCGTCGCCGGTGCGTCGATCGCCTGCATCGCGACGACCTGGACACGGATCGCGTCGACGAGTTCGCGGGCGTTCGCCTGCCGGTCCGCCGATGCTTCCGGTATGCGCTGCAGCAACCGGTCGCTCAGGGTCGCGAGCGACTCGGCGGCTTCATTCCGCTCGTCGAGGAAAGCCCGGTCGCCCGTGCCGAGCCATCCGTACTGGCCTTCCATGAATTCGCCGAAGGAAGCACGCAGGCTGGCGACGCGAGTGACGCTCTCCATCGAGCGGCGCGCCTGCCGGGCCGAGTCGACGAAACCGGCGGCGGACATCCACGCCCCGCTGAGCGTGCCGAGGAGAAACAGGGCGCCGGCAATGAAGCCGGCCAGCATCTTGCGTTCGGTCAACCATTGATTTGCCGCCATGCGCGGACAGTAAAGTCATTCAGCGCAGCGCGTCAAAGCGCGTGCGCAATTGCGCGACGCACGTCCCGTCGCGTCGCATGGCACGTAAGGGCCGGATGCACCTAAGACCACGTCACAGTCGCCGGGAGCGACTACTACTCTGCCGTCAACGAGCCGACACGCGCGCGGATCCGGAACGGGTTGCCGGAACGAACGGACGGGGAGTCAAGCGATGGAGAAGGGCGTAGTCATTGGCGGCATCCTGATCTCGGCCAGCTTCCTGCTGGCGACCCTGCTGAACCACTCCGCCGGCGACCGGTTCCTGGCTGCCGCCGATGCCCAGTCAGGCACCGCTGCGGTGTTGACCGGGCAACAGGACGCCGCCTCGCCCTCGAACCATTCCGCACCCGTGCTGGACAATCCCGGTTTCTATCTGGGAGAGGCCGCGCTCTCGCCTTCGGAACGGGCCGGCCGCGAGATCTGGTACAAGGCCACCGCCGGCAACGCGCGCTTTCACACCTATACGTTCCAGCAGCGCATCGGCGTCCTCATCGACTGGTACCGCGTGCTGCGCAGCGACGAGCGCGACGATCGCTTTGCGGCCTGGGGCATCATCAACGATCCCGGTTGTTGCGTTCCCGGCAGCAAGGACTGTCCGGCAAGGTCGCAGGAAGAAACCTTCGGGTTCGACTGGTGCCCGGGCGACGAGCAACTGCTGAAGTCCGTCGGCCGCAACGACTATCGCGATCCGGCGTGCGATTTCCGGGATGCGGCCGTCGATGCCGGCGACGTCCATTCCGCGACGAAGGATCAGCGCCAGTCGTCCTGCGATCTGGCGTTCGGCACGTCGACGGGCGCACTCGGCATCCGCAAGTTCCCCAATCCGCGTTTCGATCGCAAGCGCTGGCTCGAAGTGAACGGCACGCTCGCGAACTGGGAGGGTTACGGCCGCAAGCTGTCGACCGACCGCGCCAACAGCGATTCGAACGTCAGCCGGCTCGCGGACGGATCGATCGAACCGCCGTTCCTCATCGGCATTTCCTGCGGCTCCTGTCACATCGCCTTCGATCCGCTGAATCCGCCGGACGATCCCGCGCATCCGCAGTGGGTCAATCTGAAAGGCGCCGTCGGCAACCAGTACACGCGCATCTCGGAAATCCTCAGCTCCGGCATGACGGCGTCGGCGCTGGAATTCCAGGTGTTCTCGCACGCCCGTCCCGGCACGTCCGACACGTCCGCGGTGCCGACGGACCAGATCAACAATCCGGGCACCATCAACGCCCTCATCAACATCCATCAGCGGCCGACGTTCCAGAACGAGGTCGTGAACAAGTGGCGCAAGGTCGGCGAGTGTCCTGCCGGCGCGAAGGAGCCGTGCTGGTGCGAGCCCGGCCGCGATGGAAAGTGCTGGCTGCGCAGCACGCGGACGGAGACCGTGCATCACATCCTCAAGGGCGGCGAGGATTCGATCGGCGCGCTGGAAGCCATCCAGCGCGTGTACTTCAACATCGGTTCCTGCTCCGAGCAGTGCTGGGTGAATCATCTGACCGATCTGCGCCAGATCGATCCGCAGCAGCGCAACTTCGGCCAGTCGCCCTTCGACATCGGCCAGTGCCGGCGCGACTGTCCGAACTTCCGCGCCATCGAGGACCGGCTGCAGGACCTCATGAACTTCCTCACCTCCGCGGAAACGCATGCGACGGATCTGCAGGTGGCGCGCGAGAACGAGCTGAAAAAGAAAAGGCCCGGCGCAACCTACGACGCCGCTGCGTTCGTCGCCGATCTGGAGCGCGAGTTCGGTGCGGGCGCAGTCGATCGCGGTCGCGAGGTATTCGCGGCGAACTGTGCGCGCTGTCATTCGAGCATCGATGAAGCCAGGGGCGGCGCGTTCGCCAACCGCGACTTCCTGGCCATCGACGAGAAGACCGGCTTGCGCGCCGACTGGATGGGCAACGATCGCGCCACACCCGTCAGCGGCGTCGGCACGTTCCGTTGCCGCGCGCTGCACTCGAATCACATGAAGGACCATGTCTGGCAGGAATACGGCTCGGAAACGCTGCGCGCACAGCCGCCCGATCAGGCCCTGCACGAACCGCACGACGGCGGGCGCGGCTACTACCGCAACATCTCGCTGCTGAGCCTGTGGGCGCACGCGCCGTTCCTGCACAACAACGCGCTGGGGCCGGAGCTGTGCGGCGCGCCTGCCAATGCCGCGAACGACTTCTATCGCTCGCCGTACGTCGGAGCCGACGGCAAACCGCGCGATCCGGCGCAGACGCCGGCCTGCTGGAAGTTCGATCCGAGCGTGAAGGGCCGCTTCGACCTCTACAAGGCCTCGATGCACGACCTGCTCAATCCGGATCAGCGTGTGCCCAAGATCACGCGGTTCAGCGAGGACGTACCGATCTCATTCGGACCGCGCCTGTGGGATGGGAAGGAGGAGCGCCGGGTCGTGGGCTTCTCCGTAACCATTCCCGCAGGAGCGACCGCCGGCGCGCTGGGCAATTTCCAGCACAAGCAGTTCGCCGGCGACGTCGCGATGTCGGCGCTGCATCCGGACGATCTGCGCCAGCGCCTGAACGGGCAGTTCGGCGAACAGCAGGGCGCGCAACTGTTCACGGCACTGAACGAAGTGCGCGCCGAAGTCATGAAGGATCCGGCGACGATGGTCGACGAAATCCGTCGCCGTCCCTTCCTGCTCGAGGCCTACAGCTCCTGCACCGCGATCGTGGAGAACGAAGGGCATCGCTTCGGCGAAGGACTGCCGGCGAAAGACAAGCAGGCGCTGACGGCGTTCCTGGCGACGATCTGAAAAGGAGACAGGAATGATCTGCCGCAAGCAAATTGTCGCGACCGCCGCCTGCCTGCTCGCGCTGTCCGGCTGCGACTGGATCAACGCCAAACTCCACCGCGCGCCGAAGCTGTCCTTCGCCGAGTCGGGCGAGTCCTATCTCAGCAAGCCGGATTTCGCGCGTGTCGAACACGACTTTCCGCTCGCGGCCGCGGACCTGCAGAAGCTGACGCCGAAGAACATCGCCAACTACTCGCAGGAGCAGGTCGACCAGATCTATGCGCGGCTCACCGCCGGACCGATTCCCGACGGCGCGTTCGACGGCGGACTGTTCTTCCCGAAGAACGTGAAGGGCGATCGCCGCATCGCCGAGATCGTCGGCGGCCTGCCGGGACTCGCGGTGGAACTCAAGTCGCAGAAGCTGGAAACGCTCGGTGCGAACCTGTGGCGCGGCAAGGTGTTCTATCGGCAGGAGCGCCTGCTGCGCAATCGCATCGAGGATCTCGCCGCGCTCAAGCCCATCGTCGATGGCGATCTGTCGGACATTCCGAAAACGAAGTTCGGCAACGGCGAGCAGTGGCTGATGTTCCCGGCGCGGCTGTACTGCGGCCAGAGCCTGCTCGACTCGCGACGCGAGTCCATCATCATCGACTATGCCTTCACGGACGAACTGCCGGGCTACCGCGAACGGCCCGACTATCTCGCCGGGCGCAACGGCTTCCAGATCCGCGACGAAATCCGCATGGTGCGGCCGGGCTTCTACCTGGGCCGCGCCTATGCAGGCAAAGCCTTCCTGCTCAACTTCGTGCTCTACAACGAGCAGATCGCGAACGAACAGGGGCCGCAGTTCCTGCAGACGGGCCAGGTCAGCGAGGACTGCTGGACCGGCACGCAGGAACGCGCACTGGTGGCGTCGGCGTCTCCGTGAGCCGATGGAGCTGCATCGTGCTGCTGGCACTGGCGATGCAGGTCCACGGCGCAGAGCGTGCGCAATGGGTCGTCGATCCGCGGGTGCCCGGCGCCGACATGCCGCAGGCGGGATCGTCGCTGTTCGATCGCCTCACCGTCGGCGCCGACGGCCGGCAGCACATTCCCTTTCCCTTCGAGCGGTTGATGGCGCATCTCGAAGCCGCAGCGGGCTGCGAGACTGCGCATCCGTGTTCGCGCGCGGTGCTGATTCCGCTGGGTCGATCGCTGCAACGGATCGCGGCGGCGCCGGAGTTCTTCAGGCATCCGCGCGTCGTGGCGGCCTTCGTCGATGAAGGGTCGGGTGAACTGCTGCGCGATCGGATCTTTCTCGGCTTCCAGGACAAGTCGGGCGTCATCGAAGTCATCAGCTACAACGAAGCGCTCGGACGCTTCGAGTTCCAGATCGTGCGCAACTTCGCTGCGGGGCGCGTGCCCGAAGTCAGCTACGCGCGCCGCACGGTCTGCATCGCCTGTCATCAGAACCAGGGGCCGATCTTCTCGCAGCCCGTCTGGCTGGAGACCAACGCAAATGCGCCGATCGCGGCGCGGCTGGCAGAACAGCAACCGGCCTTTGCCGGCGTTGCGGCGCGCGGCAATACCGACATCGCACAGGCCATCGACGACGCAACCGATCGCGCGAACGTCATCGCGCTGACGCAGCGATTGTGGCGCGACGGCTGCGGGACGGGGGATGCGGGAGTCGCCTGTCGGCGAGGCGTGGTTGCTGCGTCGCTGCAGTTCGCGCTCACCGGTCAGCGGGCTTATGCGCGATCCGCACACGCCTTCGTCCGCGATGTATCGGCGGCGTTGCAGCGCAATGCCGCCGTCTCGTGGCCCGCCGGCCTGGCGCTGGCGGGCGCCGATATTCCCAACCGCGATCCGCTCGATCTGCACGCGGGTCTGACGCCGCTGCAGACGGCCAACATCGAGACGCGCTTCGATCCGCTATCGCCGCGCGCGCCGGCGGAAATCCTCGAGGGTTCACCAGAGGATCGTCTGGTCAGGGGCGCAGCGGACTTCTGGTCGCAGCGCAGCCGCGCAGCGCTGGCGAGCGCGCTGGAGCGACGCGCCGACCTGCATCCGCAGCGCAGCGCGGTGCCATGTCGCGTTTCCGGAACGTCGCCGCATGAACGCTTCGACTGCAGCTCCGACACCGCGCGCCTGCGGGGCTCGCTGAATGGTTCGGTCGGCACGATCGACGAAATCGTCATCGCCAATGCCGAGCCCGTGCGGCATCTGCGGATCGATGCTGTGAACCGGCAGGCTCGTTCCGTGACGCTGATCGCCCGCGATCGTGGCCAACGGCTGCGGCTGTCGAGCGGCGATGCCATCGAGCGGATTGCAGTGAGCTGGAATGCGCGCGGGCTGGGCGAAGCGCTCATCGACGTGCGACCCGACTTCGCGGCGGTGCGCAGTGTGCTGGAAAGCATCGATCTGGATGCCGGCGAGCCGCTTGCCTCGTCCGTGATCGATGCAGTCACGGCGAAACTCGAAGGCCGTCCAGCAACGGCGCCCAAGCCACTCGTTCCGGTTGCGCATGCCGATGCCTACCGGCCCGCGACGGCCCGATCCGGCGCGCTGGCATTGCAGCTCGAAAGCCAGTGCGGCGTGTGCCATCGCACCGCCGAGATCACGCCGCCGAATTTCCTCAGCGGCGATGCGCAGCGCGTCGATGCCGCATTGCGCAGTTGCGGTCCGCGCATCTTCGTCCGGCTGGCGATGCGTGATCGGCCGGTTTCACAGCGCATCAAGACGCCGATGCCGCCCGAGCCGCCGGATGTCATGGCGCATGCCCACCAGCGTCCGCCAGCGGACGAACACGCGCTGGTCGAACTGCAGGCCGCGGTCGGCGCGTCGCTGCGCAAGGAATACGGGCGCGACGTCACGGTCGACGAACTGCTGCGCCACGGATACGAATCGCTGCGGCCCTGTCTGCCGTCGACTGCGGGAGAGGCGAGTCATGGCTCGACAGAATCCTGAAACGCCGCCGTCCGCGCTGACCTCGCTGCTGCAGCGGCGCTGGGCGCGCATCGTGTTCCTGCTGCTGACGCTCGTGCTCGTGTTCGTCGCCGTCAGCGCGCTGCTGCTGATCCTGCGCTTCACCGCCGATCGGCCGGTCGAGTACGCCGATGTCGGCGAACATTTCAAATACGGTTCGACCGGCGGCGAGCGTGAATCGGGCCTGCCGTACTGGGTGTTCCAGGCCATGCCGCGCGTCTGCGCGAAGCATCTGCCGGGAGGCTACGCATCGCTCGGTTTCATCTACGAGCCCGGGCGCGACCTGCCGGTGGGAATGTCGAAGCGGCGCCATCTCGGCATGGATCGCACCTTCATCAACTGCGCGGTGTGTCATGTCAGCACCGTGCGCGATTCAGCCGCCGAGAAGCCGCGTCTCGTGCTCGGCATGCCGGCGAATACGTTCAACCTGTTCGAGTTCCAGAAGTTCCTGTTCGAGTGCGCCGCTGATCCGGCGTTTCGCAAAGACGTGGTGGTGCCGGAGATTGCGCGCGTGATGGAAGAGCGCGGCGAGCATCTGGGCATTCTCGATCGCTATCTCGTCTATCCGATGGCGATCTGGCTGATGCGCGAACGCCTGACGATGCTGGCGGGCCGCTTCGGCCCGATGCTCGATGACACGCCGTGGGGGCCGGGGCGCACCGATACGTTCAATCCCAACAAGGTGCTGTTCAACTTTCCGCTCGACCGGATCGCTGCGCGCGAGCGCAATGCCGCCGTCGATTTCCCTTCGATCTGGCTGCAGCAGCCGCGGCAGGGCATGCAGCTGCACTGGGACGGCAACAACATCATGTCCGAGGAGCGCAACAAGAACGCCGCCTTCGGCACGGGCACGACGCCGCCGACCATCGACCTGAAGGCGATCGGCCGCATCGAGCAATGGCTGCTCACGGCGGAGCCGCCGAAGTTCGCGCAGCCCATCGACACGGCATTGGCGGAGCAGGGCCGGCCCGTCTACGCGGAATACTGCGCCGGATGTCACGGCACCAACGGTCGCGATTTCGCACCGCCCGGCAACGATACCTCACGCGATTGCCTGAAGAGCGAGGCCAACGATGCGGCGCTGTACGGGCCGTACGTCGGGCGCGTCACGCCGATCGACGACATCGCCACCGATCGCCACCGGCTCGATTCCTTCAGTTACGAACTGGTCGTGCAGCTCGGCACCATCTACGCAGGTTATCCGCATCGCTACTGTCACTATCGCAAGACGTTCGGCTATGCCAACGCCCCGCTCGACGGCGTGTGGCTGCGCGCGCCGTACCTGCACAACGGTTCGGTGCCGACGCTGCGCGATCTGCTGGAGCCGGCGGATGCGCGACCGAAAGAGTTCTATCGCGGCGACGACTTGTACGACGGCGCCCGCATGGGATTCGCCCACGATCAGCCGCAGCGCGACGGACGCCGCTTCTTCCTCTACGACACGCGCCTGCCGGGCAACTCGAATGCGGGGCATGAAGGCGCGAAGTACGGGACGCTGCTGGCGCCGGCGCAGAAGGCTGCGCTGGTCGAATATCTGAAGACGTTCTGATGTCTTTCCCTCCTCCGCTTGCGGGGGAGGGCAGGGTGGGGGCTGCCGAGGACGCAATGAAGCACAGGAAATTGATTCGCATCGTCGCCGTTCTGGCTGTGGTCATCGCCGCCGGCGCGCTCTTCACCTGGTACAAGTTCTTCCGCGAAGAACCGCAGCCGGCCTGGGTCATGAACGATCCGGACATGCGCTTCAAATACGGTTCGATCGGCGGCGAGCGCGATGCCGGCATTCCTTACTGGATCTTCTATGTGCTGCCGCGCATGTTTCCGGAGAAGATTCCGGGACCGAACGGCTTCGCCTCGTTCGGGTTCGCCTGGGAGCAGGGACAGGAACTGCCCGTCGGGTTCGTGAAGAAAGTGATCGGCTTCGAGCGCGTCGGCAACAACTGCGCCGTGTGTCACACCGGCAGCTACCGGAGCAGCGAAAACGAAAATCCCACGTTCGTGCCGACCGGCCCGGGGCATACGTTCAATCTCGAAGCCATGTTCCGGTTCCTGGTGGACTGCGCCAAGGATCCGCGCTTCAACAGCGACAACCTGATGCACGAGATCGGTCTCGTCACGGATCTGTCCTGGATCGACAGCGCCATCTATCGCTTCGTGCTGATTCCGATCACGAAGAAGCGCCTGCTGGAGCGCGAAGCGCAGTTCGCCTGGATCTATCGCCATGACTTCCCCGAGTGGGGGCGCGGTCGCGACGATGCGATGAACCTGACCAAGTATTTCCTGGTCGGCTCGCCCATGGACGATTCGATCGGCCCGACCGACATGCCGTCGATCTGGAACCTGAAGAAATACGATCGCGAGGGCACGACCCTGAACTGGGCCGGCGACAGTCACGACAAGTATTCGGTCATCATCGACTCGGCGCTGGGGCTGCTGGGCGCGCGACCGAAAAGCAACGAGGAATTTCTCGACGAAGTGAAGTGGCTGCAGGACTACCTGTCGGCGAAGGCGCCGCCGAAATATCCCTTTGCGATTGACGAGGCGCAGGCAGCCAGCGGCAAGACCGTGTTCGAACGCGAGTGCGCACGCTGCCACGCCAGCGACCTCACCGGCGCGCGCATGGATCTGCGCGGCGTCGACACCGATCCGGAACGCCTGTGGACGTGGAAGAAGGAACACGCCGTTGCTGCGAACGACAAGGTGAAGGAGTTCGACATCGATCGCAAAGGACTCGTCGAAGCCGATCTCATCGGCTACAACCCGCCGTTCCTCGATGGGCTGTGGCTGCGCGCGCCGTATCTGCACAACGGCGCGGTACCGACGCTGCGCGACATGCTCAAGCCGCCGGCAGAACGGCCCGCCGTCTTCTGGCGCGGCTACGATGTCTACGATGCGGTGAATGTGGGTTTCGTTTCGGGCGGGGATACGCGCGCGGCGGAGACCGGCACGAAGCATGATGTCGCCGAGCGGTCGAACGGGAATGGTGGGCATCTGTTCGGGACGGCGCTTCCCGAAGCGGAGAAGGAGGTGCTGGTCGAGTATTTGAAGACGTTGTGAGGGTGGTGGTGCTCGATGCGGCCCCCACCCTAGCCCTCCCCCGCTGCGCGGAGGAGGGGACAGGAATGATGCGGCGGTCTTCTTTCCCTCCTCCGCGCAGCGGGGGAGGGTTAGGGTGGGGGCGCTTCCTTTCATGCGCTACCCTTGCCCGGTGAATACACGAACCTACGTCTCTCTCGCACTCCTCCTCCTCACCGCCTGCACCCCCGCCCCCGATCTCATCGAACTCGCCGGCCCCGCCCAGGGCACGACCTACTCGATCAAGATCGTCGATCCGCCGCGCGGCATCGATCGCCAGTCGCTGCAGTCGGTCGTCGACGAAGTGTTCGCCAACGTCGACCGTCAGATGTCCGGCTATCGCGAGGACTCCGAGCTCTCGCGCTTCAATCGCTCGTCCTCGACCGACTGGTTCGACGTCTCGCCCGATGTCGTGAAGGTGGTGGCCGCTGCGGCGCAGGTCAGCGACCTGTCGCAGGGCGCGCTCGACATCACCGTCGCACCACTCGTGAATCTGTGGGGCATGGGCGCTGGCGGCGAACTGCGTGACGTGCCGGATACGCAGCGGATCGAGCAGGCGCGACAGGACGTAGGCTATCGCCGGCTCGCCGTGCGCAACGCGCCAGCGGCGCTGCGCAAGGAATTGCCGCAGCTCACGGTGGATCTGAATGCCGTTGCGCCCGGCTACACGGTCGATCTGATCGCACAGCGCTTCGCGGCGATGGGCGTGACGAACTTCATGATCGACGTCGGCGGCGAAGTGCGGGCGCGCGGCCGCAATGCGCGCAATGAACTGTGGCGCATTGCCGTCGAACGTCCCGTCGACGACGAACCCGAGCCGTATGCCATCGTGCAACTGGACGACATTGCCGTGACCACCTCCGGCGAGTACCGCCACTACGTGATGCGCGACGGACATCGCTATTCGCACACCATCGATCCGCGCACGGGACGACCGGTGGAGCATCGCCTGGCATCGGTGGTGGTCATCATGCCCACCGCCATCGAAGCGGATGCCTGGACGACGGCGCTCAATGTGCTCGGCGAGGAGGCCGGCTACGCGCTGGCGCAGCGGCAGCGGATTCCGGCGATGTTCATCGTCGCGAACGGCGCGGGATTCGAGCATCGCATGACGGCGGGATTCGAACGGTTTCTGGCAGTCGCGCCGCGCTAGAGACCTTATCTTACTGTGGGGCCGGCTTTCCCATGGGATTCCCTTCGGTCACAGCCGGCCTCTGATTGTAGGTCAGGCTTCAGCCTGACATCTCGAAGGCCGGCTGAAGCCGGCCCCACAGGAAGAAGGACGAGACAGAGACGCACGTATCCCCCACCGCTATAGTCGGACCATCCAACAAGAACACCGAGGCCCGCATGTCATTCACGAATTGCAGCATCGCCGGCATCGTTGCCGCGCTGACTGTCAGCGAACATTCGTATCCGGTAGTCGTCAACAATCCCGATCTGGTGGCGCGCACGCTGCCGACACTGCAACGCGTCGCCGGCAAGGACAGAGTGGTCGTGACGCCGCTGCAGACTGGCGCCGAAGACTTCGCCTTCTACGCCCAACTCGTGCCGAGCTTCTTTTTCTATGTCGGCGTTACCCCGCCGAACACCGATGTCGCGAAGGCGGCGACCAATCATTCACCGCTGTTCTACATCGACGAACCGGCGCTGCGCGTCGCCACCCGCGCCCTGCTCGGCGTCGCGGTGGACTATCTGCAGGGGGAATGAGAAGGAATCCAGAATTTCACACGGAGATCACGGAGGGCACGGAGATCGGAAGAAGAAAATTTCCACGGGGGACACGGGGAACACGGGGAACACGGGGTTTCGGAATAGAAGAATCTGTTCTTGCCCCCGTGCTCCCCGTGTCCACCTTCTTCCCCCGTGGAAACTCTTTACTTCTTCTCCGACCTCCGTGGTCTCCGTGAACTCCGTGTGAAATCCTGTTCTTCGTGTGAAATTCCTACGCCGGCGAAACCAGGGACATGGTCGCCCCGATGCCCGCATGGATGACGAGATCGGCCGCATCATCCATCTGGGTCGGATCGCGATTGACGATGACCAGGGCGGCGCCCTTCTGTCGCGCGCGCAGCGGAAAATCCGCGGCGGGGAAGACCGACAGCGACGAGCCGAGCACGATGAACAGGTCGCACAGCATCGTTTGTTCGTCAGCGCGCTGCATCGGTAGCGCAGGCATCTGCTGCCCGAAGGAGATCGTTGCCGACTTGATGATGCCGCCGCAGCGAGCGCAAGCGCTGACGGTGCCGCTGCTGCGGAATTCGCGTTCGAGGTCGGCGAGTTCGTACCGGACGTGGCAGGAAAGGCAGGTGGCGTACGTCGAGTTGCCGTGCAGCTCGATCACCTTGTCTTCAGGCACGCCCGACAACTGGTGCAGGTTGTCGACGTTCTGGGTGATGACCGCGGCGGCGCGGCCGTCGGCAATGAGTTGGGCGACGGCGCGATGGCCGGCATTCGGTTCGGCGCCCACCCAGCCATCGCCGTTGCCGAAGCGTCGCCGCCAGGCTTCGCGCCGGGTGTCCTCCGAGGCGATGAAGTCCTGGTAGTAGATCGGCTGCATCCTGGTCCAGACGCCGCCGGGACTGCGGAAATCGGGAATGCCGGATTCGGTGCTGATGCCGGCGCCGGTGAAGAACACGGTGTGGCGGCTTGCCCGGATCAGCTTGCGCAGCGTCTCGACTTGAGCCGCGCTCGGTTGCGGCGACGGGGCGCGGTTGTCGCTATCAGGGTCGTTCATGCGGCGACAGAATGAGCGGCCGGTGGGACATGGCGCCGCACTCTATCGCGAGGATGTGGCGGGACGCGAGGCCCTCTCATGGCGGGAGGGCCTCGCCGGCATCAGGTCATCGCGTCGTTCAGCCCTGATGCACGACCAGTTCGCCGTCCACCACGGGAATACGGTCGCCGGGTTTCTCATCCATGCGGATCGTGCCGGTCTCGTCGCCCAGGCGGTACTTCACGTCGTAGCCGATGACTTTCTCGCTGCTGTCATAGACGGTCTGACATTTCGTTTCGGTCGTCTGGTACGTGTTGGTGTTCTGCACGTGCTTCTGGATCTTGTTGCCCGCGTAGCCGCCGGCGGCGGCGCCGGCGACCGTCGCCGCATCGCGTCCACTGCCGCTGCCGACCTGGCTGCCGAGCACGCCGCCCACCACGGCACCCACGACGCTGCCGGTGATGCGCTTCTCGTCCTTCACTGGTTTCTGATGCGTGACGACTTCGTCATTGCACACCTGGCGCGGCGTGCGAATGGTTTCCGAAACCGGCTCGACATCGAGTACATCGGCGTACTTCGGCTTGCGATCGAAAACATCGAGGCCGCCGATGGCCGCGCCCGCGGTCACGACCGCCGCGCCAATCACCAATCCGGTCACCAGGGACTTGTTCATGATTACTGACTCCTCGCTTTTGATGTCGCGAGATGCAGACGTGAGCCGCACTCGGACTGCCCGTATAACTGGGTCGCGAGGGTAAGGGTTCCGGGAGGGGATGCGCCAACTCTGGCGCAGGCTGGCGACAGCCAGAAAAGTTCCTGCCTTCTCTTCTGTAGGTCAGGCTTCAGCCTGACTCCTTGAGAATCAAAGGCCGGCTGAAGCCGGCCCCACAGGCAGAAAGAAGATCTACAGCGTCGAGTCGGCGCCTTTCTCGTCTTCGATTTCGATCTCGGCGCGCAGCGTCTGCTCGAGCCATTCGTTCATCGTGATCATGGTGTTGCGGGCCGCAGTGCCGGCGATGCGCCGGGTGGCCAGCGTGTGCATGCCGATGATGACGCCGGTGCGCTCGTCGATGACCGGTGCGCCGGCTGCGATGCCGCTCGCGTCGATGTCGTGCGTGAAGCCTTCGAGGCTCGCGAGCGAGACGCCGTTGATTCTGCGTTCGTACACCGTGCCGCGGCTCTTGGCCTTCAGCGGGTCGGATTCCATGTCGCTGCGAAAGCCGATCAGCAGCACCGGCGCCGCGGGTCCCGCGAATTTTCCCATCGGCATCGTGCGCTGTGCGTACTGCGAAGGTTCCTGCAGACGCACGACGGCGAAGTCCTTGGCGGCATGGCCGCTCGCGCCGGCTTCGGCCCGCCACTGCGACTTGATGTACGAGACCGGGATGCGTTCGCGGATCTGCCCCAGCGAATCGGTGCTCGTATAGATGCAGTTCTCCGCCGCCACTTCGCCGTCGCGGTTTTCGAAGGTGTGTGCCACGGTGACGCCGATGTCGAAAGCGCCGACCAGGAACGCCGTCGACATGCGCTGCTTGCCATCGATCGTGCAGACGATGGCGCCGACGCCGCTGAACGAGAAGTACTCCTGGCTCGACAGTTCGTTGCGTCGTGCCGCCCCGGCCGACTGCAGTGTCGCCGCGAAGTCGAGCAGCGATCGCTCGGCCGCGGGCGCTGCAGCGAACGGGATGCCGGTGCAATGCTGGCCGGCACTGCAGAGGGTCGAAGAGGCCCGCGCCTGGGAGATGAGTGCGAGCCCTGCGATGAGCAGGCCCGTCAGCGCGAGCCACAGAAGCATCTGACGCGGCGCGGGAGCGGTGCGGGCGATCGGTCGGCGGTGCATTCGCGCATTACCTCGTCAGCGATGTCCGATGTCACTGCGGCGGGAGATCAGACAGGCCTGGGAAGATCCCTGACGGTGTTCTTCCGTGCGTCGGCGCCCGCGCCATGGCTCGCCTGCGATGCAGGTTGGAATCGAGCCTATGACGAGTGCATCGGCGCGGAGGTGACGAAGCTCAAACTTCGGCGAGCGCGGAGTGAAGATTCTGAGACGAACGTCTCTCTTCCTGTGGGGCCGGCTTTCCCATGGGATTCCCTTCGGTCACAGCCGGCCTCTTTCTGTAGGTCAGGCTTCAGCCTGACTCTGAAGAGGCCGGCTGAAGCCGGCCCCACAGGAAGATGCCATGGTTGAAGGTTACTGGCCGGCGGTCAGGCGGAAGGTAATCGCCACCTGCGTCCACGCGCTGATCGCCTGCGAGCCGCTGTTCGCCGCAATGAAGCGCCACTTGCGCACCGCGTCGATCGCGGCCTGGTCCAGACGTGCGAAGCCGCTGCCCTGCGCAATCTGGATGTCGCGCGGAATGCCACGTTCATCGACCAGGATGCGCAGGCGCACCGTGCCTTCCTCACCCGCGCGGCGCGCGGCGGGCGGATAGGTCGGTTCCACGCGCGTCTTCGTGCGCAGGTCCTGGGCCGGCGGGCCGGCGGCAGCCGCGGGCGCTTCGGTCGCCGCGACTGCATTCTCCGAAGCGGGCATCGGCGTTTCGGCTGGAGGCACGATGATCTCGTCAGGAATGCTGGTCGGCTCCGGATTGTCGACGGTGAGCTGATCGATTTCGGGTTTCACCTGGATCTCGGGCTCCTGCACGGCCTGCTCGGGTTCGGGGATGAACACCACCTGCGCGGGTTCGATGAACTTCGGCAGATCGATGACGCCCATGCTCACGGACAGTACATAGGCGATCGCCACGTGGATGCCGACGACGGCGAGCAGCGGGCCCGGCCGCGACAACAGGCTTGAACGAGGTTCCGCGTACATGAAATCTCCTTCGATACGTCGCACGACTGCCGTGCTCCCTGCTTTCAACGACGGAATCCCGGAAAAGGGTTCAGGAGATTTTTCCGTCGTCAGGGAACTCGGCAGCTCGTCGGAGAAAGTTCCCCGGCGCAGGCAACGATCGCCTTGGATTACACTCGCGGCCCCGAACTGCAGAACCCGAAGGCGATGACCGCAGAGAAGATCGATACCGTGCTGCAGATGTCCGAAGCGCGACTGGGCGAGGCGCGCGAGCAGCAGCCGCAGCGCTGGGAGGCCATCCTCGCGCAGCCGGCAGTCGCGGAGTCGCTGGTGCGCGTCTGGGCCTGCAGCGAATTCGTCGCGACCTCGTGCCTGCGCGATCCGGCCATGTTGCAGGCGCTGATCGACAACGGTCTCCTGACGCAGGACGCAGGCGAAGGCGGGATCGCTGCCGATCTGCAGACCTGGCCGGTGGGTTCTGCCGAAGCGGAGTGGATGGAGGCGCTGCGAAAATTCCGTCGCCGGCGCATGGTGCGGATCGCGTGGCGCGACATCGCCGGCTGGGCCACGCTCGCCGAAACCTTGCGCGACCTGTCGGCGCTCGCCGATGTCTGCATCGAGTTTGCGTATCGCCGTAACTACGACGCATTGGTCGCGCGCTACGGCACGCCGCTCGGCGAGTCGAGCCAGACGCCGCAACCGATGCTCATTCTCGGCATGGGCAAACTGGGCGCGCGCGAACTCAACTACTCCTCCGACATCGACCTGGTCTTCCTCTATCCCGAAGAGGGCCAGACCGACGGTGTACGTTCGATCGACAACGCCGAGTTCTTCCTGCGTCTCGGCCAGAAGATTTCGCAACTGCTGTCGAGCCAGACGGTCGATGGATTCGTATACCGCGTCGACCTGCGCCTGCGCCCCTTCGGCGACAGCGGCCGCGTGGCGATGGGATTCGGCGCGTTCGAGAACTATCTGCAGCAGCACGGGCGCGACTGGGAGCGCTACGCGTACGTGAAGGCGCGCGCGATCACGGCGACGGATCAGTTCCCGTCCCTGTACGAAGAGGTGCTGCGGCCGTTCGTATTCCGGCGCTATCTCGACTTCGGCGTGTTCGAATCGCTGCGCGACATGAAGGCGATGATCGCGCGCGAGGTCGAGCGGCGCGAGCTGAGCGACAACATCAAGCTCGGCCCGGGCGGAATCCGCGAGATCGAGTTCATCGTGCAGGCATTCCAGCTGATTCGCGGCGGCGGCGATCGCCGTCTGCAGAATCGCGAACTGCAGACCGTGCTGCCGTTGCTGGCGAGCCAGCGGCTGCTGGGTCGCGACGCGGTGGCCGATCTCGAAGCTGCGTACCGCTTCCTGCGGCTGGTCGAGAATCGCCTGCAGGAATGGAACGACGAACAGACACACCAGTTGCCGCACGAAGACATCGCACGCGCGCGGTTGGCGCTCTCGCTCGGCATGAGCGACTGGTCATCCGTCGCGGCACAGCTCGCGGCGCATCGCGAACGCGTCTCGCGCTGGTTCGCGCAAACCGTGTTCGGGCCCGTGGCCGGTGCACCCGACCAGCGACCCGAATCGAACGGCGTCCTGGATCTCGATGCGGCACCGGAGGATTTCGCGCGGGCGCTGCAGCGGCTGGGCGTGTCGCAGCCGTTGTTCGAGCCGCTCGAACAGTTGCGCAACTCGGGTTACTACCGGCGTCTGGACGACACGGGCCGGCGGCGCCTGCGTGATTCGCTGCCGCGCATCCTGCAGAGCGTCGCGGCAACCAGCGACCCGGTGATTTCCTTCGGCCGCATCGCGCGCATCCTCGAAATGATCGGCGGCCGCACGGTGTATCTCGCACTGCTGAACGAGAACGCGGCCGCATTGCAGCGACTGGTGCAGCTGTGTTCGCAGAGTCAGTTCCTGGCCGATCAGGTCGCTGCGCATCCGCTGCTGCTGGATGAACTGATCGACGAACGTCTGATCGAAGAGCCGCCGAGTCGCGCCCAGTTCGTCCAGGACATGGAGTCGCGGCGCGGCGCAATGCAGGGCGAGGACGCAGAGCGGCAGGTCGAACTGCTGCGGCACTTTCAGCGGGCCGCGCTATTCCGCGTCGCCGTCGCGGATCTGACGGGCCGCCTGCCGCTGATGAAAGTGAGCGACCGGCTCACCGACATCGCCGAACTCATCGTGGGCGAAGCCCTGTCTCTGGCGTGGGCCCAGATGACCGAGAAGCACGGCGCGCCGCGCTACCTCGATGCCGCGGGCAACGAGCGGACGGCCAGCATGATCGTCGTGGCCTACGGCAAGCTCGGCGGCCTCGAACTCGGCTACAGCTCCGATCTCGATCTCGTCTTCCTGCACGATTCCGTCGGCGAAACGCAGCGCACCGACGGCGCGCAGTCCATCGACAACAGTGTTTTTTTCCAGCGGCTGGCGCAGCGTCTCATGCACCTGCTGACGGTGCACACGTCGGCCGGTCGCCTGTACGAGGTCGATACGCGCCTGCGTCCGGGCGGCAATCGCGGCCTGCTGGTGCAGACGCTGCAGAGCTTCCGCGAGTACGAATTCCAGGAAGCCTGGACCTGGGAACACCAGTCGTTGCTGCGCGCCCGCGCCATCGTCGGCGAACCGAAGTTGCGCGAAGCCTTCGAGGAAGCCCGCGTCGAAGTCCTGCGCAATGCCGTGCGGCGCGGCGACCTGCGCAATGAAGTGCGCAACATGCGCGCGAAGATGCGCGAGAACCTGTCCAGGGCGAAGCCGGGCGAGGTCGATCTGAAACAGGATGCGGGCGGCATCGCCGACCTGGAATTCCTGGTGCAATACTGGATGCTGAAATGGGCGGATCGCCATCCGGAAATCGTCACCTTCTCGGACAACATCCGGCAGCTCGAAAGCCTGGCCTCCGGCAATCTCGTCCCGCAGTCGCGCGTGGACTTCCTGGTAAGCACCTATCGGCGCTACCGGGAACGCCTGCATCACCTGTCGCTGAACGGGGCGAAGAACATCGTCGATGCCGCGGAGTTCGTCGAGGAGCGGCGCGGCGTGGTGGCGATCTGGGACGAGGTGATGGGGGAGGGGTGAAGAGGTTTCACACGGAGATCACGGAGACCACGGAGAAGGAGATCAAGAGAGAAGAATTTCCACGGGGGGAAGAAGGGGGACACGGGGAACACGGGGAAAGAAAATTTCTGTTCCGAGACCCCGTGCTCCCCGTGTCCCCCTTCTTCCCCGTGGAAACTCTTTACTTCTTCTCCGACCTCCGTGGTCTCCGTGAACTCCGTGTGAAATTCCTGAAGCTCCATGGCTACAATGCAGCCCGTCCGATACGTCGCAGCCGAGCTGACCCATGTCCACCCCCGAGCCCGTCGCCAAGCTGATCCAGCCCAACGCCAAGAGCCAGTACACCGTGACGGCGGCGGATCTGCCGCTGTCGTGCCCGATGCCCGGCATGTACCTGTGGAATTCGCATCCGAAGGTGTTTCTGCCGATCGAAAAGACCGGCTGGGCGAAGTGCCCTTACTGCAGCGCGGAGTACACGTTGCAGAGATAAGTGACGAGGGTGACGGAAGTCACGAAAGTGACGAGGGTTCGGATCTCATCCCCGTCACTTTTGTGACCCCTCGTGACTTTCGTCACTTGTATTCCTTGTAGCTCTTCTCCTCCACGATCCGCGATCCCAGCTTCGTATTGATCTGGCGCTTCACGGCCGCCCGCTCGTCGTTGATGACGTAGACGGCGCGGGCCAGTTCGATGAACTTCGCATCGAATTCCTTCGCGCGTTCCTTGTCGCGGATGTCGTCTTCGACGACCCAGAGTTTTTCGTTGATCTTTTTCAGTGCCGCCCATTCGGCGCTGATGTCCTGCTTGCCGTGCGCCGAATCGCGCCACGTCGATTCCAGCAGCTGCAGCTCGACGCGCACGTTGGCGACCTTCGCCGCGTCGCTCATGCGTTCGGACTTGATCTGCAGGATGGTGATCTTGTCGATCAGTTCACCGGGAGAGATGGGGACGAGGATGTCTTGCATGGGAAAGTTCCGTCGTGGCCGATCGATGATGCAGCGCCTGCTGCTGTTGCGCCCACTCCAGCCACGCCTGGAACATGAGCACATTCCAGAGGTGAGTGTGCCATTTTCTCTGTCCGCCGAGGTACTGAGTCCAGAGGTCCGCGATGGGCCCCGGTGCCAGATAGCCTTCGCGCGCGATGCGTGCGGGATCGAGCAGCGCCTGCGCCCAGGTCCGCAGCGCGCCGGATAGCCAGGCGCTGACCGGTGCGGCGAATCCGGTCTTGGGACGCTTGATGAGAGTTTCCGGCAGGTAGCGCCGCAGCAGCTGGCGCAGGATCCATTTCTGCTGGCCATCGCGCAGTTTCAGCGAGGTCGGAATCCGGAAAGCGAGTTCGACCACGCGATAGTCGAGCAGCGGCGCACGCGCTTCCAGCCCGACCGCCATGCTGGCGCGATCGACCTTGGCGAGGATGTCTTCCGGCAGGTAGGTGACGAGATCCAGGTACATGAGACCGTGCGCCATGTCGCGGCCGGGAAGCTGCCAGTCCGCGTGCGTGAACGGCGTCGCATGCTCGTGGCTGTGCAGCGCGACGCTCCCGGGATTGCGCCACTTCGACATGCGATTGCGATAGATGTCGGCGGCGGATTTCGTGCCGAGTTCGGCGGCGACCATTGCCAGCTTGCTGACGCGCGCCTCGCGATTCGCATGCGATCGCAGCGCCCAGGCGAGCGAGCTGCGCACCGGACCGGGAATGCCATGCACGAGCCGCGCGACGCGCAACGCGCGCTGATAGCGCATGTAACCGGCGAACAGTTCATCGCCGCCATCGCCGGACAGAGACACCTTCACGCTCTGTCGCGCCAGGCGCGACACCAGGCAGGTCGGAATCTGCGAGGAATCGGCGAAGGGTTCGTCGAACAGCCGCGGCAGATCGGGCACGAGGTCGAGTGCGCTTTCGCCCGTGACATAGAGCTCGGTGTGATCGGTGCCCAGGTGCGTGGCGATGGCGCGTGCTTCCGGGGCTTCGTTGTTCTTCGAATCGTTGAAGCCGATGGAAAACGTCTGCACCGGTCGCGACGACTGGGCCTGCATCATGGCGACGATCAGCGAGGAATCGACGCCGCCCGACAGGAATGCGCCCAGCGGTACGTCGGCATGCATGCGCATCGACACGGCATCGCGCAGCAGCGTGTCGAGCGTGTCGATGGTGGCGGCGGTGTCGGTGCGCAGGGGATCGGATACGGCGGCACCGAGTACCTGCCGCGAATCCCAGTACGGCCGGCACGCCTCGTGCGGCGAGTGATCGCGACCGCCGCTGGCGGCGTCCGCGGACGTGAGCGTCAGGCTGCTGCCCGGCGGCAATTTGTAGATGTTCTGCAGGATCGACCACGGCCCGGGAACGTAGCCGTGTCGCAGGAACAGGGCCAGCGAGTCGCGGTCGATGCGCAGCTCGAACGCCGGATGGGCGAAGAACGGTTTCAGCTCGGAACCGAACACGATCGTGTTGCCCAGCCAGCCGTAGTACAGCGGCTTCTTGCCGATGCGATCGCGCGCCAGATGCAGACGGCGTTCCTGGCGATCCCACAATGCGATGGCGAGCATGCCGTTGGAGCGGCGCAGCGCTTCTTCCAGTCCCCAGGTTTCGACCGCGGCCAGCAATACTTCCGTATCGGAATGTCCCTTGAAGCGTCGTCCGGCCCGGCTCAGTTCGGCGCTGAGTTCGCGATAGTTGTAGATCTCGCCGTTGAAGACGATGGCGTAACGCTGTGATGCCGAGAACATCGGCTGATGACCGTCGGCGGACAGGTCGATGATGGAGAGCCGGCGATGACCGAGGCCGATGCCGCTGTCGGCGTCATGCCAGATGCCGCGATCGTCGGGGCCGCGATGCTCGAGCGCATCGGTCATGGCATCGAGCGTCCGGTGCGCGTGCAGCGACGCCGAAGCGGAGAGGAACCCGGCGATGCCGCACATTCAGCGCCCGCCGGTCACGGCAGGAAGCCGTCATTGAATTTGTCGACGTGATCCCGCGATGCCGGGTTGCGAACCATTTCGTAGTAGCGCAGCCGCTTGTACACCGCGTACGAAGCCGCCACCTGCGAAACGACGTAACCGCGTCCGCCGTCGAGAAATCCAAGCCGCAGCACGTAGTCCTTGAGAAATGCCGCCATGAAAACGAAGGGAGCCAGCCACAGGCGCGTGGGCCGCTGCTTGTCGAGCCAGTCGCGCGTCTTGAGTTCGGTGTAGTGCAGGATCTTGAGCTGCCGATGCAGCAGCGTCGGATTGTGATGGTGAATCATGCGCTGCCGGAACGTGCGGGTCGGTCCATCGAACCGCAGCGATTCATGCACGCGCACGTCGCTCCAGCGCGCGCGCCGGCGATCGTAGATGCGCCCGAGCTTTTCGCCGACCATCGGCCGGTACCAGCGCATCGGCTCGCCCATGTACCAGGTCTGGCGGCGCAGAAACGCGCCGGCCGACGGCGACTTCATGAGTTCGGGCAGTTTCTCTTCGAGTTCGCGTGCCAGTTCCGGCGACAGCACTTCATCGGCGTCGAGCGCGAGGATCCAGTCGTGACTTGCCTGGGTCGTGGCGAAGTTGCGCTGCGCGCCGAACCCCAGCCAGTCCTTGTGAACGACTTTCGCGCCGTGCCGGCGTGCGATGTCGGGCGTGCCGTCGGTGCTGCCCGAATCGATGACGAGTTTCTCGGCGGCAAATGGCACACTGTCGAGGCATCGACCGATGACAGCGGCTTCGTCACGGGTGATGACCAACAGTGTGATGGGCAGGGTCGCCGTGGCCGGTACGTCGCGATTCGCACGCGCGGGCTCCGGACTGTCGTACAAGGGCTGAAGCGGAAGAGGCTGCATTGTGTCGCGATATCTTTTCTTCGTTTCCGAACTCTATGCGCTAGCGATCCTGCGACCATTGCAGGAGGCGATTCGTGCGCGCGGCGATGCCGTGGCCTGGTTCTTCGAGCGGGAGTCGCTCGCCGGACATCTTCGCCCGGAGGAAGTGCGGCTGGCATCCGTGGAAAGTGTCATCGAATGGCGACCGGACGCCGTTTTCGTCCCGGGCAACTGGGTGCCGCAGTTCTTTCCGGGGTTGAAAGTGGAAGTCTTCCATGGGTTCAGCGTCGGTAAGCGGAGCGAGTCGCGCGGACATTTCCGCGTGCGTGGATCCTTTGATCTCTACTGTACACAGGGTCCCGATACAACACAGCCATTTGAACGCCTGCAGCAGCAGCTGGGTTTCTTCCGCGTTGCCGAAACCGGCTGGTCCAAGCTCGATCCGCTGTTTTCCGGGCGTCATGTGCGCGAGCCGGCCGGCCGGCCCGTCATCCTTTTTGCATCTACTTTTACCGAGAGCATCACCAGCGCCCGCGTGCTGCGGGATACGGTCGCCGCCGCGGCGCAGCGCGGCAGCTGGCAATGGCTGGTCACGCTGCATCCGAAGATGGCGCCGGACATCGTCGACTCGTATCGCGTCCTCGAAGGGCCGCACCTGCGCTTCGCGATGACCGACGACATCCTCGCGCTCTATGCGCAGGCGGACGTCCTGCTGTCGGACACGTCATCGGTGGTGCCGGAGTTCCTCACCCAGCACCGGCCCGTGGTGACTTTCCGCAATCGACGCCCGGGTCCGCATCTGCTGGATGTCCAGAACGTCGCCGACGTCATTCCGGCCGTGGAGCATGCGCTGCAGCGCCCTGAATCCCTGATGAATGCGATTCGCGAGTATGCCAACCGCATTCATCCCTGGCGCGACGGCCGCTCCAGCGAGCGCGTGCTCGAGGCCACCGCTCGCGCCATCGCCGCCGGTCGTGGCGGCCTGAAACGCAAGCCGCTCAATCTGTGGCGACGAGTGCAGGCGCGCCAGCGGCTCGGGTATTGGGGATTCTGAAATAGCAGGCGGTCTCAGGGATCGAGGCCGCATCGCTTCAGCGCCAGCGTAGCCTGTTCGCGCGAAACGGGATTGCGCTGCATCTCGTAGTAACGCAGCCGCTTGTAGACGGCGTACGAGGCGGCGACGTGGGCGGCGACATAGCCTCGCCAGCCGTCCAGGAACGCAAGACGCAGAAAGTAATCCTTGATGAAGGTCGCGATGAATACGAACGGGCACGTCCACATGGACTTGCGCTTCCCTGTGTCGAGCCAGTCACGTGCCTTGAGTTCCGAGTAACGCAGGATCTTCAGATGCCGATGGACCAGCGTGGGGTTGTTGAAGTGGGCGAACGGTTCGCGCATCAACAGCGTCGTTCCGTCGAAGATCAATGATTCGTGTACGCGTGCGTCGGTCCAGCGGGCGCGCTTGCGGTTGTAGATTCTGGAAGACTTGTCCGCGACCATCGGCCGGTACCAGTGCATGGGTGCGCCCATGTACCACGTCTGCCGCACGAGGATCGCGCCGGCGTGGGACGACTGCAGCAGGGAGGGCAGTCGTGCCTGCAATTCGGCCACCGATGCTGGCGTGAGTACTTCATCGGCGTCCAGCACCAGAATCCAGTCGTGGCTGGCCTGGGTGTTGGCGAAATTCCGCTGCGGTCCGAACCCCAGCCAGTCCTGATGCACGACGCGTGCGCCGTGCCGCCGCGCGATTTCCGGAGTGCCATCGGTGCTGCCTGAATCGATGACGACTTTCTCGGCTGCAAAAGGCACGCTGTCGAGGCAACGTCCGATGACCTCCGCTTCATCGCGAGCGATGACCAGCAACGTGATGGGCAATGTCGGGGTTTGCGTCATGCAGAAAGTCTTGCACAGCCACAGTCGCCTGCACAGCAAGTCCGCTCGGCAGCAGGCGCTTCAGCCGCGCCGCCGCAAGGCCAGCAGCACGGCGTGGAGCTTCCGGTTGACCTCATCCGGCGCGATCAGGTCCATGACGCCGGGCTTCTCGATCTTGGTCGTCCAGGGAATCTCGCTGGCGGGTTTGCCGAGCAGGCGACGCGCAGCGGCGTCGTACTTGTCGACGCACCACTGGCGGCTGAGATAAGGCCCGCTGCGTGCCGGATTCGTGGCTGCGTAGAGGCCGATGACGGGAGTGCCCACCGTGGTCGCCATGTGCGCGGGTCCCGAGTCGGGGCTGAGCAGCACGGTGGCGCGCGACAGGGTCGCGAGGAATTCCAGCAGCGTGTCCTTGCCGATGGCGTTCACGCAGGCCTGCTTCATCTGCGCCTGGATCTGTTCGCCCATCTGGCGCTCCAGTTCGCTGCGACCGCCGCACAACACGACCTGCAGGCCGAGCGAGGCGGAGGCGTAGTCGGCGACCCGTGCGTAGTATTCGGCGCGCCAGTTGCGCAGCGGATGACTCGAGCAGGGGCTGATGACCAGCGTCTGCACGCCGTCGGGAATCAGCTTGCGTGCGTATTCGTGCGCGGCGGCGGGAATCGGAATGTCCCAGCGCAGCAGCTTCTCGTAGACGCCGAATTTCTCGGCGAAGCCGAACAGCGAATCCATGACGTGCTGGTTCGCTGCGGGACGAATGCGATTGGTCGTGAACAGCCATTGCAGTTCGCGCGCGCGGCGGCGGTCGAAGCCGAGCTTGATCTTTGCGGGAATGACGGTCGAGAGCAGGCTGGCCCGCAATGCCAGCTGCATGTGCATGAGAACGTCGAACTGCCGGCCGCGCATCGCGGCGCGCAGGGCGCGATACGATTTCAGCTTGCTGCCTTTGTCGATGGGGATGAATTCGATGTCGGGAATGTGGCCGAGCAGCTTCGCCTCGACGCGCCCGATCACCCAGGTGAAGCGCGTCTCCGGCCAGGCGCGCTGCAGCGTGCGGATGACCGCGAGCACATGGCAGGTATCGCCGATCGCGGACAGCCGCAGGATGCAGACGGAGCGGGGAACGGTCTTGAAGTCGGCGCGCATCAGTGCGGGCGCTGCGATGTCAGGCAGGGATATGCAGAGGGATTCCGCGGTAAGCTCAGCGCCAGCATGTACGACATGACCTTCTCGGATATCGCCAGAGTTCCAGCCCCGGTGCGCCGCCGTCTTTCTGCATGAATGCGATTCGCGAACAGCGCGACGCCATCGACGGCGGCGGCATCCTATACGACGCTGCGTCAATCCCCAAGGCGCAGCCCGAGTGGTTTTCCCGCGATTACTGGACACGACGCGGCGCCCTGACGGAAGTCGCCGGCGGTCGCGGTTCCGTGCGTTTTCTGCAGACCGATACGGGCCGCTGGGTCTGGCGCCACTATCGTCGCGGCGGGCTGGTCGCGAAGCTCTTCCGGGATCGCTACCTGTGGACCGGCGAAGCACGCACGCGCTCGTTTGCGGAGTGGCGACTGCTTGCCGAACTGCGAGGTCGCGGATTACCCGTGCCCGCGCCGATCGCCGCTGCGTATCGACGCCGCGGGCTGACTTATGAAGCGGACCTGATCACGGCGGAGCTGCCGCCTTCGACGACGCTCGCGCAGGCGATGGCGGCACCGCTTTCCGCGGAACGCTGGCAGGCCGTCGGTCGGACCATCGCGCAGTTCCATGCGCAGGGCGTCCAGCACGCCGATCTGAATGCGCACAACATCCTGCTGGGCAGCGACGGCGCGGTGTATGTGCTCGACTTCGATCGGGGCCGACTGCGTGCGCGCGGCGCCTGGGAAGGGCGAGTGCTGGCGCGCTTGCGACGTTCGCTGGAGAAGGTGAGTGCGCAGCACGGCGTCGTATTCGATGACGGCGGCTGGCGGGCGTTGATGGCGGGGTATTCGCTCTCCCCGCAGGCCGGCTGAAGCCCCATGGCATCGACCTGTGGGGCCGGCTTCAGCCGGCCTGAAAACAGTCAGTCAGGCTAAAGCCCGGCTTCAGCCCGGCTTCCGAAAAGAGGCCGGCTGAAGCCGGCCCCACAGGAAGAGAAGGAAGTCTCCGTTTCTTACGGAGCCTGTTGCCTGCGGTAGTAGTCCGGATAGTCCGCCGTCAGCCCCTTGAAGCGGCGATGGATCCACAGGTACTGCGCCGGCACTTTCCGCACCTGCGCTTCGATCGCGCGATTGAAACGCTCCGCATCGGCCACGGCGCTGTCGCTGGGAAAGTCTTCGAGCATCGGATGAATGACCATGCGATAGCCCTGCGAGCCCGGCAGCCGCTCGGGGAAGTAGGGCAGCACGGCAGCGCCGGTCATACGCGCCAGTCGCGATGTCGCCGTATTCGTCGCCGCGGCAATGCCGAAGAAGGGCACCATCTCCGCCCCCTTCTTGCGATAGCTCTGGTCCGGCGCATACCACACGGGTTCGTTGGCCTTGAGCGCGGAGATCAAGGTACGGATGTCGTCGCGCTTGATCGCGCGCTTGGCGCGCCGGCTGCGATTGCGCATCAGGAATGTTTCCAGCACCAGGTTGCTGGTCGGCCGATACATGATGTTCGTGGGCAGGCGTGCCGCGAGTGCGCGGGCGCCGATCTCCAGCGTCGTGAAATGCGCGCTCAGCAGCAGTGCGCCCTTGCCGCGGGCCAGCGCAGCCTGCAGATGGTCTTCGCCTTCGAGCTGCGTCAGTTCGAGAATGCGCTTGTCCGGGCTCCACCAGCTGATCGCGGTTTCGAACAGGCCGATGCCGACGCTGCGGAAATGTTCGCGCAGGATCCGCTGGCGCTCCTCTGCGGATTTCTCCGGAAAACACAGCTCCAGATTGCGCCGCGCGATGCGCACGAACGACAGCGGCAGGATCACCAGCAGATCGCCGATCCGGCGTCCCAGCCACAGCAGCAGCGGATAAGGCAGCGGCTCGAACAGCCGCAGAATGCCGAGCGCGATCCAGGTGGGCCAGTAGCGGGGGTGAAGCATCACGCTTCCCTCCGATAGGGATCGTGGCCCTCGCGCCGGAAGCGCTTGTAGGCCCACAGGTACTGTTCCGGAAACTCGCGCACGTGTGCCTCGATCAGTTCGTGAAAGCGGCGCGTGTCGGCGACCGGATCGTCCGACGGAAACCGCTCGAACGGCGGATGGATGCGGATGGCGTAGCCGCGATTGTCGGCGCGACGCGCCGGAAAATACGGCAGCACCGGCGCCTTCGAGATTTTCGCCAGGCGCGAGGTGGCGACGTTGGATGCAGCGGGCTGATTGAAGAACGGCACCAGCTCGCTGTTCTTTTCGGTGTAGCGCTGATCCGGCGCATACCAGACGGGCAGGTTGTTCTTCAGGTTCTGCAGCAGATCGCGGATCTGGTCGGACGAAATCGCCTGCACCGTGTGACGCTGTCGCCCGCGTCGCGACAGTTCGGCGATCAGGGCATTGCCCGGCGTCAGATACATGATGCTCGTCGGCCCCAGCAGCGTCAGGCCGCGGGCGCCCATTTCGAGCGTCGTGAAGTGCGCGCTCAGCATCAATGCGCCGCGACCCTGCGCCAGCGCCGCCGTCAGATGTTCGGTACCCTCGAAGCGGATGAGCCGCCTGAGACGCGCGTCGCTCGCCCACCAGACCAGGCCGGTTTCGTAGAGCGTGCAGCCGAGGGATTCGAAGTGACGGCGCAGCAACTGCTGTCGCTGACGGGCATCGAGTTCAGGCAGACACAGTGCGATGTTGATGGCGGCCACGCGCCGGTCGCGTCGTGCCAGCAGGCGCGCCAGCCGGCCGGTGGCGCGGCCGATGCACATCTGTGCGGGCAGGGGCAGCAGGTTGACCAGGCGTACCAGGCCGATGCCGAACCAGACACCCCAGTAACGCGGGCCGAGAAACCGGTAGAGCGGCACGCGTTCCGGGTCGGTCGGGACCGCAGGTCGCGCGGTCCGCGGCGCTGCGGGCGGGGTCGCGGCCGTATTCTGGTCGGGCATGCTCATGGGGCCGCGAATAGTAGTATGGATTCGCAGGCGCGACAGCCTGTAGCCTCCCGGCCGGATGCTGCGCCTGATCTACACCTTACTTATATACATCGCCGCGCCGATCGCCTTTGCGGTCCTGCTCTGGCGCGGGATGCGCGATCCGGCGTATCGCGACCGCCGCCTCGAACGCTTCGGCCGGACGTCGTTGACGCTGCCCGCGCCGTCGCTGTGGGTGCATGCCGTGTCGGTGGGCGAGGTACAGGCCGCCGCGGCATTGATCCGGGAACTGCAGCGCCGCCATCCGGATCGTCCGCTCGTCGTGACGACGGCCACGCCCACGGGCGCACAGCGGGTCAAGGCGCTGTTCGGCGATACGGTGCGGCATGCCTATCTGCCCTACGATCTGCCGGGCGCGGTCCGTCGATTCCTGGACCGGATCCAGCCGCAGATCGCCGTCATCCTGGAGACGGAGGTATGGCCCAACCTCTACCGCGAACTGGGACGTCGCAGCATTCCCATCGTGCTGGCGAGCGCCCGCCTGTCTGAAAAATCGGTGCGACGCTTTCGCCGGATCGCCGGCCTGTTTCGCGATGCCCTGAATCAGGATCTGACCATCGCCGCGCAGACCCGCCTCGATGCGGATCGATTTCTGGAAGTCGGCGCTTCGCCGCAGCGGACGCACGTCACCGGCAATATCAAGTTCGATCTCGAGATTCCCGCCGAAGTGCAGCAGCGCGGCACGCAGTTGCGCGAAGCCCAGTTTCCGGGACGCTTCGTCTGGGTTGCGGGCAGCACGCACGAGGGAGAAGAGCAGATCGTCCTCGATGCGCATCGGGAGCTGCTGCGCTCGCGGCCCGATGCACTGCTCATCCTGGTGCCGCGACATCCGAATCGTTTCGAACGCGTGCGCCAGTGGCTGGCTGATGAGCAGCTCACCTTCGCTGTGCGATCGCGCGGCGAGCCGGCGAATCCGCAGACTCAGGTGCTGCTTGCGGACACGCTCGGCGAATTGCTGATGTTGTACGCGGCTGCCGATGTCGCCTTCGTCGGCGGCAGCTTCGTGCCGATCGGCGGGCACAATCTTCTCGAACCGGCGGCGCTCGCGCGGCCCATCCTGACCGGCCCGCACAATTTCAATGCGCCGGACATCGCGCGGCTGTTGTTCGACAGCGGTGCGGCGCTGCAGGTCGATTCGACCGCTTCGCTGGCGCAGACACTGCGCGAACTGCAGGGCGATCCGGTGCGGCGTGAACAGATCGGCCGCGCGGCGCGTTCGATCGTCGAAAACAACCGCGGCGCGCTCGAACGACTGATGACGCTGATCGAAATGATTGAGATGAGGTCGAATCGAGCGTCCCTTCCTCCGCGCAGCGGGGGAAGGACAGGATGGGGGTCTCACACCAGGCAGCGCAGTTTGCATTGATGCCCCCACCCTGACCCTCCCCCGCTTCGCGGAGGAGGGGATCAGACCAGAGGCGCGCAACGCAGAAGATCCATCTCCACAGGAAGAAGCATTGCACCTTCCTTGACGATCGCCCGTACTCCCAGGCACTGCGCCAGCGCACATCGCGATGACGCAGACGAGCGTCCACTTCCGCGAACGACCTCGCGCGCATTTCTCTTCGACGTGCGACGAACGATGCGTCGCGGTCGCCATGCAGTAACAAAATCGCAGCATCTATCCGACCTTAGGGTCATTTGTCGGATCTGCGTCGTATACAGAACCACTCGATGCCACGCGCGGGGCAGACGCGTTGCAGACAGACCACGCCAGTCTCTGGCACGCAACGTGCTTATACAGACGCGGGGATGGATAAAGAGTGCTGCTGATGAGCGTCACGTCCGACAACGTGCTGGCGAGCGATGTTCCGTTCCGTGTCGAACCGGTGTGCGAGGCACTGTCGGTTCACGAAACCATCCGTCGCTACCACGATTCCTTGATCCGCTTCCTGCGGCAACGGCTGCGCGTGAAGGAAGACGCCGCGGACGTGGCGCAGGAGGCCTATATCCGCATGATGCAGTACGAGGGTTCGCGGGAAATCCAGTCGCCCTCGTCGATGCTGTTCCGCATCGCCATCAACGTGGCCAACGATCTGGGTAGGGCAGAGCAGGCGCGCCGCGTCTCCGATCAGACGCCCATCGACGGGCTCGAACTGGCCAGCGGCCAGCCCGCGGTCGAGCGCGAGATCGCTGCGGAACAGGATCTCGACCGGCTGTACGACGCCATCGAGCACCTGCCGCCGAAGTGCCGGCATGTGTTCCTGCTGAGCCGCGTCCACGAGATGACGTATCCGCAGATCGCCGCTCACTGCGGCATCTCGGTGAAGATGGTCGAGAAACACATCAGTCATGCACTGGCAATCTGCATGAAGAAGGTAGGGGGAGGCTGAGCACATCCGTCTTGGCCGCATGGAGTCAATGAACAACGAACGCACCTTGCAAGAGGCGGCGCGCAGATATGCGCGGCTGCAGGCTGACGACTGCACGCCATCACAACAGGATGAAGTCGACCGGTGGCTGGCCGAGGACGCCGGGCACCGCGATGCGTACTCGCTGGCGCAGCAGGTGACTGCCGGCATCGCGCGCATGGCGGCGGACGAACGTCTGAACCAGAAGCTGCGTGCGCTGGCGGACGAGGCCTTTGCGGCATATCCGACGCCGGTTCCGGGGGCTCGCTCCCGTCAATGGAAGGTGGCCGCCAGTCTGGCGGCGAGCGTCGCTGTGGCGACGATCGCCTGGATCGCGCATCCGCTGCTGCATTCGCCGGCAGCGGACCCCGTCGCCTATGCGGCCGGGGAACTTCAGCGACGCAGCGTGACGCTCGATGACGGCTCGCAGGTCGAGCTGGACGTCGGCACCCGCATCGAGGTGCGCATGAGTCGCGATTCCCGGCGCATCGAGCTGCTGTCGGGCCGCGCGCTGTTCGATGTGGCCCACGACTCGAACCGGCCTTTCTCGGTCACCGCCTCCGGCGCGCGCACCACCGCGCTGGGAACGAAATTCCAGGTGCAGCGCGACGCCGGCCGCGTCGTCGTCACGCTCGCCGAAGGCTCCGTGTCGATCGATCGCGAGCGCAGCGAAGCCGGCGCCGCCTCGTGGCAGGAACGCCTGGTGCCGGGCGAGCAGTTGACCCTCGATGCTGCATCCGCCGCGCGTTCGCGCCAGTTCGTCGATACGCAGCTCATCACGAGCTGGACCCACGGTCGCCATGCGTTCCGCGGCACGCCGCTGCGCGAAGCGCTGGATGAAGTGAATCGCTACGCCATCCGCAAAGTGCGGCTCGGCGATCCGTCGCTGGCAGATCTGCCGGTGGCCGGCAACTTCATCGCCGGCGACAGCCAGGTCGTCGTCGAGGCGTTCGCCGCGGTGCTGCCGCTGCGCATCGTCGATGGCGGCTCCGAGATCATCGTTTTCCGACGCTACAGAGATTGACCTGCCGGCGACTCTTCGATCGCAGGACGCCATGAGTTACGCCGCACCAAGCAACCATGCGCTTCCAATGTTGTGGATTCCTCGCCACGGTGCTGCTGCTGATCTGCGCGGGTTCGGCAGGCGCAGGCAATTCACCGGTCAGGTTCAATATCCACGCGCAGTGCCTGGCCGACGCGCTCGATCGTTTCAGCGAACAGAGCGGACTGCAGATCATCTACGACCAGGCGGCCCTCGAATGCCTGCGCACGCCGGCAGTGCAGGGAGAAATGCCGGCGGACCAGGTGCTGCGACGATTGCTGTCGGCTTCCGATCTGCAATGGCAGTACCTCAACGACCGCACCGTCGTCGTGCGCAGGAACGGAGCGGCGCACGACAGTCCGCGCAATGCGTCCGCCGTTGCGGATTCGCAGGCGCCGCGTTCTGCCAATGCTGCGGTGACCCGGCTCAGCATCATCGAGGTCAATACCGATCCGCGGCGCATCCTGCCGAACGCCGCCAGCGAATCGGCCTTCGGCTTCGCCAAGCCGCTGCTCGAAACGCCGCGCTCGGTTTCCTTCATCAGCGAGGAAGCGATCGACCTGTTCGGACTGTCGGCCGTCGAAGATCTGGTGCGGATGGTGCCCGGCGTTTTCACCACGACGCGCTTCGGCATCCAGGGCGCGGTCGATGTCAGGGCGGTGCCCGCCGATACTTTCTTTCGCGGCATGCGTCGCCTGAGCCTGCAGGGCAACGGCCGCAGCGTGCTCGCGGCGATGGACACCATCGAGATCGTCGGCGGCCCGGCCTCGCCCATCTACGGCATGGGCAAGATCGGCGGTTACACCAACATGGTGCCGAAGTCCGGACGCGCCAAGACGGGCGGCTATCTCGAAGAAATCGAAGGCTTCGTGCAGGCCATCGGCGGACAGTATCAGCGACGCGAACTGTCGTTCGGCGCGGGCGGGCCGCTGCGTGCGCTGGAGCGGTACGACAAACGCGGCGGTTACTACGTTTACGGCCTCGGTGAAGATTCCGATTCCTATGCCGAGGGTGTGCCCATCAGGCAGACGGTGCTGCAGGCCGCAGTGAGCATCGATGATTTCGCCGGACCGTTTCGTCTCGAAGCAGGCGTGAACTACCAGATCTCGCGCACGGCGGGTGCGCTGACCGGGCGCTTCACGCAGGCGCTGGTCGACACGGGCCGCTATATCCGCGGCACGCCGCTGATCGATCTCGACGCGAACGGCGGCGGTCGCATCGGCTACCTGGAGATGCAGCAGGGATCGCCCGTCAAGGGCAATCTCAGCACCGACAATCAGCCGCTGCTGCAGACATGGAAGTGGCCGCTCGATGCGAACGGCCGGCCGCTGCCGCTCGATCAGTTTCCCGTCGTCAGCGGCATTCCGCAGGCAATGTACGACTATCTCGTCGCGCATCCGGAAGCGGACCCGACGGGCCTGCTGCGCGCACAGGGTGTCGGTGGTCCCGTGCCGCAATCCGGCGCGGTGCCGATCGGCATGGTGCTCGACCCGCGCACGGTGGGTTACGACACGCTCGACCTGCGGCGCGCCGGCGCCTTCGAAAAGGAACTCGAGGCGCGTTTCGCGACGCTGTTCTTCGATCTGGTGTTCGATGCCGATCCGGACTTCACGATGAAGAACCAGCTGTTCTTCGATCGCATGGATCAATGGAAGAACTCCCACCAGCCGTTCGTGCAGGAGCAGGACGTCTACGTGATCGAAGACAAGTTCACCGTCACGCGCCGTCTCGGCAGCCTGCCTTCCTGGGTGCGGATCAATGCACTCGCTTCGCTGAACGCACGCAATACCGTTGCCGAGGGCGCGAGCGCCGGCATGGATTTCGGTTCGCATCGTTCCGATGTAATGGCCGACACCTGGAGCGCAGCTGCCGGTGGCATGACGCCGAACACGACGTTCGAAAGTCCGCTCGACAACCCGCATTTGCAGAACGACGGCTATCCCTGGGGCACGATCTATCGCACCGAATTCTCCGAATTCGGACTCGGCCTGCTGTTCGACATCGATCTGTGGACGCGATGGAACCTGCTCGTCGGCGGTCGTGTCGATGTGTCGCGCGCGCAGAACATCGACTATGCCGAAAGTTTCAATCCGGCCGTCGGCACGGCGGCGAATCCGGGCGCATATTTCGGCAGCGACGTGCGTGCCTGCGCGTGGGACGACGGCACGTCATGGAATGCGAGTCTTTCCTACGCGCCCACGCCCAATGTCCGCACGTACGTGACGTCGGCGCAATCGAGCATCGTGCTGGACGGCAACAACAACGCGCTGACCAAGGCCGTCATCGATGCCGGGCACATCGGCACCTCGCGACTCGACGAAGTCGGCATCAAGGCCAGCCTGTTCGACGAAAGATTCTTTGTCACTGCCGCCGCATACGAGCAGGCGCGCGTGGATGTGGATCAAAGCGATCCCGCGGCGCTGCTCTACGCCTATCCGACGGCAACGCGTGCGCGCGGATGGACCACTGAGGTCAAGTGGGTGCCTTCGCCCCACCTTTTCCTGTCGCTGTTCGCGATGCATCAGGTCACGCGCTACGACCCGAACGCGAGCAGCACCCAACTGGTGGATGCCCGCACCCTGGGCTTTCAGGACATCGTCGATGCCGAAGGCAATGTCATCTATCCGGCGGAAGCGTTTCTCTACGGCGGTCGCAGCCGCATCGTATTGCCGGCGAACATGGCGCAATACGCACGCAAGGAAGGCAATCCGGAAGACCAGTTCGGATTCAGCACCAGCTATGTCTGGTCGAACGGACTGGGCGCTTCGCTGAGCGGCAACTATTTCTCCGATACCTGCACGGGCCGGCTCTGCACCGTGCGCCTTCCGGAAACCTTCGTCGCGAATGCCGGCGTCTTTCTCGGTACCGGTCGCTGGTTGTTCAAGCTCGACATCAGCAATCTGTTCGACGAACGCTACTTCCGCGCACGCACCGGCGAAACGCTCGGCAATCCGCTCGCACAGGCGCTGCCCGGTCGTCGCTGGCAGTTCACGGCGAAGGCGGAGTTCTAGGGAACGCCTCGTTCGTGCGGGTAGGGTGACAAAACCTCTCCTCGTCTGTTTCTGCAGGCACTGCCTGCTGGCAGAGACAAGATGGGGAGTTCACATGCAGACATCAGTTCGTCGGCGTTCCACTTTTCTGGCGCACGCCGTTTCCGCCGTGCTGTGGGGCGCCGTCGCAGCGACGTTGCCTGCGACTCTGCACGCGCAGCAATCCGCGGAAGAAGCAGCGGAGAAAGTCGCCGAAGGCGAGCCCATCACCGGGAAGGAAGCAGAGGCACTGGGCGACGACGTCACTGCACTCAGCGACATCTCGGTGACGGAAGATCCGATGCGGGCGTTCGGCAACGAGCCTTCCGCCTCGTCGTTCGGCTTCACCAAGCCGTTGCTGGAAACGCCGCGTTCGGTGTCGTTCGTCAGCGAAGAACAGATCCGTCTGTTCGGCATCTCCACGGTCGAAGATCTCACGCGCGTCGTGCCCGGCACCTACACCACGACGCGTTATGGCTTGCAGGGCGGCGTCAACGTGCGCGGCGTCTCGGCGGACATGTACTACCGCGGCATGAAGCGCCTGCAGATGCAGGGTCACGTGCGCACGGTGCTGTCCGCGATGGACAACATCGAGATCGTCAAGGGGCCGCCGTCGCCGCTGTTCGGCATGGGCCGCATCGGCGGTTATGCGAACCTCGATCCGAAGTCGAGCCGTGCGCGCACCGGTAAATATCTGATGCAACCGTCCGGCTCCTTCCAGGCGACCACCGGTTCGTACGACAAGAGCGAAGTGCAGATCGGTACCGGTTTTCCGTTTGCGCTCGGCGAAGACCGGCCGGGCGGCCTTTACGTGTTCGGCCTGGTCGAGGATTCGGACACGTACGTGAAGCACGTCGAGGCAAAGCAGAAGTTCATCCAGATGACGACGAGCATCGACAACATGGTCGGGCCGTTCCGTCTGGAATTCGGCGGCCAGTTGCAAAACTCGGTGACGTCCGGTGCCTACATGAACCGCGTCACCCAGAAGCTGATCGACAACGGCGAGTACATCCGCGGCAATCCGCTGAAGAATCTCGATCTCGATGCCGATGGTCGCATCGGACTGCTGGAGCACGCGTTTGCCTCGCCGGTGCGCGGCAATTTCTCGTCGACGAATCTGCCGCTGCGTCAGAGCTGGGCTTTCCCGTTCGCCAACGGCGCCACGGGTGCCGCGACGGTGCCCGGTATTCCCGCCGCCATGCTGGCGTACCTGAATTCTCCCGAAGGCATGCAGGCCGCCAACTGTCGTGCCGCGGACGTGATGCGCGCCATGCCGGCCGGTGGCCCCACGCCGCAGAGCGGCGCATTGCCGATCGGCTTCGTGCTCAACCCCTGCACCGTGAGCGTCGCGCCCGTCGACTGGCGCGGCAACGGCGCGTACGAACGCGAACAGAACGGCGACCAGAAGCTCGGCTACATCGATCTCATCTACGACATCAATCCGGACTTCACGGTCAAGAACCAGTTCTTCTACGACAACATCGATTCGTTCAAGGATTCGTGGCTGCCATACGGCGAGAACCAGTACATCAAGACGATCGAGAACAAGCTCACGGTCACGAAGAAGGTTCCGGCCGAATGGCTGCCGCAGTGGCTCGACGTCAATACCCTGGGTTCGGTGAACTATCGCCGCACCAGCGGCTGGATCCTTTCCGGCGGTGTGTCCGGCAACGACTACGACTATCGCCAGGACGTGCTGTTCGACGGCGGCACCGGCACCGGCGGGCACTATCCGAACACCATGTTCTGGACGCAGTTCAGCAATAGCGGCTATGCGACCGGTTCGCCCGCCGAGCGCTACAACGATTCGGTATTCGACGAGAAGGGCGTGGCATTGATGCTGGACATCGACATGTGGCGCAACACGAACCTGGTGATGGGCATGCGCTACGACAAATCGCACGCGGAAGCGCGCGACATGCGTACCAGCAACCAGACGGTCGGCAACCTGATCGATCCTGCAACCGGACTGCTGCGTCCCGAGTCCCAGTACGGCACCGCCTGTCAGACGCCGGTCGAGGCTGCCGCGAATGCCGAGGGTCAGGCTGCAGCGCGCGCAGCAGGATGCATCGGCTTCCTGTACACGGCGCCGTTCCAGGTGGCCGAGGACACCGATTCCGGCAAGTCGTGGAGCATCAGTCTGTCGCAGCAGCTGCCCTGGGGCCTGCGACCGTACTTCACCGCGGCCAACTCGAGCCTGACGCTCGACGGTTCCAACAACATCATCACGGCGTCGACGATCCAGAACGCGACGACGGGCGTCTACAACGGCTTCATCGGCGAAGCGTTCCTGCGCGAGGTCGGCATCAAGGGCAGCTGGTTCGGCGGCAAGTTGCAGGGCGGCATCGCGGGTTACCGGCAATCGCGCAATGACGTGACGCAGCCCGACGATCCCACCGCCGGCGCCGACGTCAGCGCTACCGAGGCCGAGGGCATCGAACTCGAAATGAAGTGGATGCCGATCAAGGATCTGTTCCTCTCCGGCTACTGGTCGCGTCAGACCCAGGAATACGTGACGGCGCCGGCCAGTTCGGCCACGTTCGAGGTCGACGGCAGACAGGTCGGATTCCAGGACATCTACGATCCCGTCACCGGCGAACTGCTGTATCCCGCCGAGGCATTCCTCTACGGCGGTCGCTCGACGACGGCGCTGCCCGCGGGTTCGACCGGCTATCAGGAACGGGTCGGCAATCCGGAAACGCAGGCGTCGATCCAGGCGACGTACCGGTTGCGCAATGGCTTCGGCTTCCTGCTCTCGAGCAACTATTTCTCCGAGGTGTATGCGAACCGGCAGAAGACGATCCTGCTGCCGGAGGCGCTGGTCTACAACGCCGGCGTGACGTGGGACAAGGGCAAGGTGCACGTCAAGCTCAACGGCTACAACTTCACCGACGAGCGCTACTTCCGTCCGGCTTCGGGCGATACCAACGGCCAGCTGGTTTCCGTCATGCCCGGTCGACGCTGGGAGGCATCGCTGAAAGTGGATTTCTGATCGATGCGGATCTCCTACGGCCCGCAACGACCGACAGCCATCTGCAACATCTCGAGGAAGCCAACCATGCGCGCGAGTCGCCGCCTTCTTGCCTGTGTATGCGCCGTTCTCACCGGCGCTGCCCTGCAGGCTCATGCCGATGCCGTGCTGTTCGATCTTTCGAAGGCGACGGTCGCCGATGTCCAGGCGGCGATGGACAAGGGCGCACTCACTTCGGAAAAGCTCACGCGTCTCTACCTGGAACGCATCGCCGCGTACGACAAGAAAGGTCCGGCCATCAATTCGGTGATCGCGCTGAACCCCAAGGCGCTCGCGACCGCGAAGGCGCTCGATGCCGAACGCAAGACGAAAGGCCCGCGCTCGCCACTGCACGGCGTGCCGATCGTGCTCAAGGACAACTTCGATACGTTCGATCTGCCCACCACGGCCGGCTCGCAGTTGCTGGCAGGTTCGATTCCGCCGGACGATGCCTTCGTCGTGAAGAAGCTGCGCGCTGCCGGCGCCGTGATTCTCGCCAAGGTGAACCTGAGCGAGTTCGCGGGCGGCGGCGGCAGCGTCAGCGGCGCCACCGATCCGGAAGTGCTCAAGGCCGGCGCGATTCCCAACGGCTTCAGCTCCATGGGCCTTCAGACCCGCAATCCGCACGATCTCACGCGCGGTCCCGCGGGATCGAGCGGCGGCACCGGCGCGGCGATCGCCGCCGATTTCGCGCAGCTTGGTCTCGGCACCGACACGGGCGGTTCGGTGCGCGGGCCGTCCGCGGCCAATGGCATCGTGGGGCTCAAGCCGACGCATGGTCTGATGAGTCGCGACGGCATCGTGCCGCTGGCGCTGACCTTCGACACCGGTGGACCGATGGCGCGCAGCGTCTACGACGTCGCGGTCGCGCTCGGCGTCATGACCGGTGTCGATCCGGCCGATCCGGCGACGAAGAAGAGCGCCGGCAAGTTCGATACCGACTACACCCGCTACCTGAAAGACGACGCCCTCGAAGGCGCACGCATCGGCGTGGCGCGCGACTTCATGGGCAGGAATCCGGAAACGGACCGCATCATCGAAAGCGCCATCGCGACGCTGAAGCAGCAGGGTGCGGTCATCGTCGATCCGGTTGCCTATCCCGACTACTTGCTGCAGGGAAAGCAGGGACTGTCGACGCTGATCATGGCCTCGGAGTTCAAGGCGCAGATCGCCGACTACCTCAAGACCACGGCGCCCGAATATCCGAAGACGCTCGATGATCTGATCGCCCGCGCCAACGATCCGAAGACGGGTTATCGCAGCGCCGGCAAAGCCTATGGACTCAAGTACACGGCATCGATCGCACTCGATCTGACCGATCCGGTGTATCTCGCGGCGCGGGATCAGGGCCTGGCCCTGACGACGTCCACGATCGATGCGCTGTTCGCCAAGTACAAGCTCGACGCCATCGTCTATCCGACTTCGCCGCAACCGGCCGCGCTGATCTCGCCGCCGGATGGCGCACCGCGCGCGCCGACCGGATCGGCCACCAATATTGCCAATCAAACCGGTTACCCCGATCTGATCGTGCCCGCCGGCATGACCGTCGAGGGTCTGCCGGTGACGATCTCCTTCTTCGGCCCCGCCTTCAGCGAAGGCAAGCTGCTCGGCTACGGCTATGACTTCGAGCAGGCGACGCACGCGCGCGTGCTGCCGAAGACCACGCCGCCGCTCGCCGGCGACAAATTCACTTACTGACGCGACTCTCGAATGGGGAACAGGACATGCACTACAAAAAACTCGGCGGTCTGCGCGCGGTCATGCTGGCCGTGGCGCTGGCCGTGGGCCACGTTGCCGCGCAGGCGGCGACGCTGGATCTCGACGACGCCACCATCGCCGACATCAATGGCGCGTTCGCCGACGGCACGCTGACCTCGGAGAAGCTGGTCAAGCTGTACCTGAAACGCATCGAAACCTACGACCAGAAAGGTCCGGCGATCAACACGGTCATCACGCTCAACACGCATGCCATCGAGCAGGCGCGCGCGCTCGACAAGGAGCGGCGCACGAAGGGGCCGCGCTCGCCGATCCACGGCATCCCGATCGTGCTCAAGGACAATTTCGACACCTACGACATGCCGACCACCGCCGGTTCGTTGCTGCTGAAAGGCTCGATTCCGCCGGACGATGCCTTCGTGGTGAAGAAGCTGCGCGATGCCGGCGCGATCATTCTCGCCAAGGTGAATCTCAGCGAGTTCGCTTCCGGTTCGGGCGGCCCGAACGGCTTCAGTTCGATGGGCGGTCAGACGCTGAATCCGCACGATCTGACCAAGGGACCGTCGGGTTCCAGCGGCGGCACGGGCGCGGCCATCGCCGCCAACTTCGCGCAGTTCGGTCTCGGCACGGACACCGGCGGTTCGGTGCGCGGCCCGTCTTCGGCCAATGGCATTGCCGGCCTCAAGCCGACCTACGGATTGATGAGCCGCGACGGCATCGTGCCGCTGGCATTGAGCTACGACACCGGCGGGCCGATGGCGCGCAGCGTCTATGACGTGGCCGTGGCGCTGGGCGTCATGACGGGCGTCGATCCCGCCGACCCGGCGACGCAGGCGAGCGTAGGCAAGTTCGACACCGACTACACCAAGTACCTGAAACGCGGCTCGCTGAAGGGCGCGCGCATCGGCGTCGCCCGCGACTTCTTCAAGCAGAGCGTCGAGACGGACTACGTCATGGAGTCCGCCATCGCGACATTGAAATCGCTCGGCGCCACTGTCGTCGATCCGGTCAACTATCCCGACTACCTGCTCAACGGCCGCAATGCGATCACGCAGGCCATCAGCGGCCGCGAGTTCAAGGTGCAGGTGAGCCAGTACCTCGCGACGCTCGGTCCGCAGTATCCGCACTCGCTGGCCGAACTGATCACGCGCGCTGAAGCGCCGGGTTCCGGCTACACGAATCCGTGGCGTCTGAATGCCATGAAGGAGGCGCAGGCGTCCGTCGGCGGCCTCGACGAACCGGAATACCTCGTCGCCAGAAATGAAGGCCTCGCGCTGCTGCGCGCAGCGGTGACGGCCACGTTCGAGAAGCATCAGCTCGATGCGCTGATCTATCCGACGTCGCCGAAACCCGCGCAGCCGATCGAACCGGCAGCACCGGGCGCGGCGGCAGGCGGCGCGGGCTCGGCGACCAACATCGCCAATCGCACGGGCTTTCCGGATCTGATCGTGCCCGCGGGCATGACCAAGGATGGCCTGCCCGTGACGATCTCCTTCTTCGGTCCCGCCTTCAGCGAGCCGAAGCTGCTGGCGTACGGCTACGACTTCGAACAGGCGACGCACGCCCGCGTGCTGCCGAAATACACACCGGCACTGGCGCAGGACCGCATCACCACCGGTCAGTCCTTCGCCGCCGCGGCTCCCTGATCGCTCATCGGACAACAAAGGACCCGGCCATGAACCTGCGACGATCCGCTTCCGGTTTGGCAGCCTGTGCCCTGGGCATGGCGTTGTCGGTGCTCGCGCCTGCATGGGCGCAGGCTGCCTCCTTCGATCTGTCCACGGCGACCATCGCCGACATCCAGGCGGCGATGGAAGAAGGCTCTCTGACCTCGGAGCGACTGGTGCAGATGTACCTGGCGCGCATCGAGGCCTATGACCAGAAGGGGCCGAAGCTCAATTCGATTCTCACGCTCAACAGGAATGCGCTGGCCGAGGCGCGCGTACTCGATCTGGAGCGCAAGGAAAAAGGCCCGCGTTCGTCGCTGCACGGCATCGTCGTCCTGGCCAAGGATGTCTTCGACACCTACGACATGCCGACCACCGGCGGCTTCAAACCCATGGCGACATCGCAGCCCTCGCGCGATGCCTTCGTCATCGATCGGCTGCGCAAGTCGGGCGCGATCATTCTCGGCAAGCTGAATCAATCGGACTGGTACGGCGTGGCACCGAGCGGCGGCAGCACGCTCGGCGGCCAGCCGACGAGTCCCTACAACCCGAAGAAGATGACCGGCGGTTCGAGTTCGGGCACCGGCGTATCGATGGCGGCATGGCTCGGCACTGTCGGCCTCGGCAGCGATACCAGCGGCTCCATCGTCATCCCGACGACGCTCAACAATCTGGTGGGTTTCTCCACCACGCACGGACTCGTCAGCCGCACCGGCATGATGTGGAGCTCACCGCGCCAGGAAAGCGGCGGCCCCATGTGTCGCAGCGTCTATGACTGTGCAGCGGTGCTGGATGTCATTGCCGGCTACGACCCCGCGGACCTTGCGACCGAGGCCGGCCTGGGCAAGATCCCGAGCCAGTCCTACACCAGCTTCGTCGCGCCCACTGGACTCAAGGGTGCACGCATCGGCGTGCTGCGCGAGATGGTGCGCGCAGGTCCGAAACACACCGAAGGCGTGGCGCTGTTCGAGAAGGCGATCGCCGACTTCAAGGCCGCCGGCGCACTCATCGTCGATCCGGTGCTCACCGGCATCAATCTGCCCGCCGCGCTGAGCGATGCAGGCGCCGCGACCTACGAACGCGCCGATGCGATCAACAAGTATCTGGCGGACCTGCCGCCGACCGCGCCGATCCGCACCGTCGAGGAGATGATCGCCAAGGGCGGCGCGCTGGTGAAACCGGCCATCGTCACTGCCGCGCAGATCGGTTCGCTCGATCATCATCCGCAACTGGTCGCGGCCTACAGGCAGCAGGACATGCTGCGCGCCGCGATGATCGAAGTGATGGACAAGTACCAGCTCGATGCGGTGATCCTGCCGTATCGCACGGTGCTCACCGACGATCGTCCCACCGCGCCGAATCCCGCGGGCGGCGGCGGTTCGAGCGGCGAGGCGGCGAATCCGCTCGCGTCCTACACCGGACTGCCCACCATCATCGTGCCGGGCGGCTTCTTCGCCTCCGACGGCATGCCCTTCGGCGTGCAGTTCCTCGGCAAGCCGTTCGCGGAGCCGCTGCTGATCAAGGTCGCGAGCGGCTACGAAGCGGCGACTCATCATCGCAAGGCGCCCGCGCTGACGCCGCCGCTGGCGGGTGAGCGCTTCGACTATCCGCTCGCAGCGACAGGCGGACACGAATAGACGATGCCGACGCCCATGCAATCGCCGGCAGCGGATGGCAGTGCGGCCCTGCCATCGCTCACGCTCGGGACGCGGACGACACGGCAACGCCCGGCGCAGAACTGGATCCTGAATCCGCTGCAGGATTCGCTGTTCGTCATCGGCACGCCGCTGCTGGTGCTGACGGCCGCGCTGGTCCTGTTTCGCAGCCTCGGCGCCGCGGCGGCGACCTCGCTGATCATCGTGGCGCACATCATTTTCACGGTGGCGCATCACCTGCCGACGTTCATTCGCATCTATGGCGACACGGAACTGTTCCAGCGCTATCGCTGGCATTTTCTGATGGCGCCGGTGATACCGCTGACGTTCTCTGCGCTCGTGCTGGGCTATCTCAATCATCGCGACTACGCAGTCGAGAACTTCCTTTATCTCTACATCATGCTGGCGCTGTGGGATCCATGGCATTTCATGCGCCAGCATTATGGTTTCGTGCGCATCTACGATCGCCACAATGTCGCGCCGCGGGCGCTAGCAGCGCGCATGGATCTATGGCTGTGCGCGATCTGGTTCGGCTACATCATGCTGGCGAGCAGCGCGTGGCTGGCGGACCTGTTGTCGGACTTCGAATACAACGTCGGCCTGCCATTCGTGCGCTACCTGCCGGTCGACGCTGTAGCGACCGTCATCCAGGTGGCAGGTGTCGCGGCCGTGCTCACGACGTTCGCTTACGCGGCTTATCTGTTGTGGTGTCGTATCAACGGCTACTACATCAGCGTCGCCAAGCTCGCCCTCCTGGCCACGACCTTCGGCGTGATGTACCTGGCCTATGTGCCGAACGCCTGGATGCAGGCGACGGTGCCCGGCTGGAGCTTCAAGGTCGGCTTCGCCATCGTCGGCCTGGTGCACATGACGCAGTACCTGGCGATCGTCTGGCGCTACAACCGCAATCTCGCGACACGTCCGGGAGCGGCCCGCGCGGGATGGTTCCAGCATCTGCATCGGCGCGGCGGCTGGCTGATCGGTGCGGGCTACGTGATCGTCTGTCTCGCTTACGGCGAACTGGTAACCACCGAACGCGCCGGCCGCTGGATCATGTCCGTACTGCTGGCGATCGGTTTCACCTCGACGCTGCTGCACTACTACTTCGACGGCTTCATCTGGAAACTGCGCCAGCAACGCAATCGCGAGCACCTGTCGCTGGACGAGTCGCCGAGGATGACTGAAGCGCCCACGACACGGCCGGAAGCGAGCGCACGATCGATGCTGCTGCGACAGACGGCGTACTTCGGCGTGCCGATGCTGATTCTCAGCGTCGGTGCTTTCTCGATCCTCGAATCTCCGACGGTCCGCTCCGTCGACCGCATGTATCAGGCCCAGGCGCTGAGCGACGCCGGCCGCCTCGATGAGGCGCTGCGCGAAGCGAGGCTCGCGCTGACGTCGATGAATGACGAAGCGGTCATCGCACACAAGCTCGCGCAGCTCGATCCGAGCGCCGCGCGCCAGGCGGAGCTTGCCTTCCTGATCTACAACCGATCGTTCTACGGCCATGTCGTGCTGCCGGCGGCGTCCGGTCGCGGGATCACGTCCGCCGATCGTGAGGCTCATCGCCGCGACGCCGGCGTCGCCGCCGCCTTGCTCGAGCACGCGCTCGCACAGCACACATCGCTCGCGCATCCCGGCCGCCTGCACTTCGACCGGCCAGACGCAGAACGCACCCTGGCGGCATGGCAGCGCACCGCCGCCCCGATTTCCTGAATTCTCTTCGCAACGGAGTCCGTCATGAGCGCATCGGTGTTCGATTCCCAGGCTGCATCGGCGGCGATCGACCGCTCGCGGCGACGTTTTCTTCGTACCACTGCTGCCGCCGGTGTCGCCGTGGCGCTCGCGCCCTATGCACGTCATGCGTTCGCCACGGTGCCGCGCGACGAGTTCATCGGTCTGTCGGTAGTCGATGTGGCGAAGCTGATTCGCGAGAGACAGATTTCCGCGGTCGACGCCGTGACTGCGTGCTACGCGCGCATCGACGAGGTCAACCCGAAGCTCAATGCCGTCGTCGCCACCTGCCGTGAGCGGGCATTGGCCGAGGCCCGCGAAGCCGACGCATTACTCGCGGCCGGCAAGACGCGCGGTCCGCTGCACGGCGTGCCCTTCACGGTCAAGGATTCCTTCGATACGGCGGGTGTCGTCACTACGGGCGGAACCCTCGGGCGCAAGGACTTCGTGCCAGGCAAGGATGCGACCGTCGTTGCACGTGCGCGCGCCGCGGGCGCCATCCTGCTCGGCAAGACCAACACACCGGAGTTCACGCTCGGCGGCGGCGCGCGCGGCACCTACAACCTGGTGTATGGGCAGACCTACAACCCCTACAACACCGCGTACTCGCCTGCAGGTTCGTCCGGCGGCGCCGGTGCGATCGTGGCCGCAGGCGGCGCGTTCTTCGACATCGGCTCCGACTACGGCGGTTCGATCCGCAGTCCGGCGTACAACAATGGCATCGCGGGCATCAAGCCGACGCTCGGACGTGTGCCGCGCACCGGTCACATCGTCGGTTACGGCGGACCCTTCGATTCCTTCCAGGAAACGGGACCGATGGCGCGTCGCGTCGAGGATCTCGCGCTGCTGCTGCCGATCATGGCCGGCCCCGACAACTGGGATGCAACGATGGCGCCGGTGCCGCTCGGCGATCCGCGTACCGTCGAACTGAAAAAGCTGCGTGTGGCGTACTACACCACCAACGGCGAGGCTGATCCGACGCCGGAGATTCAACAGCTCGTGAAGCAGTGCGCCGGCTATTTCCGGGATCTCGGCTGCAAGGTGACGGACGACCGCCCGCCGAAGATGAAGGAACTTGCCGAAGCGCGACAGAAGTTCAGCGGCGCCAACGATGCCGATCACATGCGCCGCATGTTGAAGAAGTACGGCACGACGCAGGCCTCGCCCGGCCTGCGGATATCCGGCGAACTGCAACCCAGCGCCGAGTTCACGGGCTGGTGCGAAGTGATGGACAGCATCAAGAGCGAACAGCTCGCGTGGTTCGAGAAATACGATCTCATTCTCTGTCCCGCGAATGCCAAGCCGCCGCAGAAGGTGCCGGCGGAATTCACGCGCGCGCCAGGTTCGAATCCCAGCTACACCAGCCAGTACAACACCACCGGCTGGCCTGCCGGAGTCGTGCGCGCCGGCACGTCGACCGAAGAGACAGGTCTGCCGCTCGGCATCCAGATCGTGGGACAGCCGTGGCGCGATGACGTCGTGCTCGCGGCGATGGCGTACGTCGAGAAGCAGACAGGCGGATGGCAGCGGCCGCCGCTCTGAGGTGCGTCGATGAATCATCGCATTGCGGCGGCATCCGCCATCGTGCTGCTGTTCGTCGGTTGCGGGCGTGCGCCCGAGGCGCCGCCAGGAAAGTTCGAGATACTGGAGGCGCGCATCGGCGATGTGCACGCAGCGATCATCGCCGGGCAGCTCACCTCTGAGCAGTTCGTGCGCCAGTACTTCGCGCGCATCAAGGCGTACAACGGCACCTGCGTCAATGAACCCGAAGGCATCCTCGGTCCGATCACTACTATTCCCGACGCCGGCCAGATCAATGCACTGTCGACATTGAATCTGCGCCCGGCCGCGCGCCAGCGGCTCGGCTTCGACGAGCGCAAGGCACGCAGCATGACGGATGCTGCCGACGACGATCCGATGATGCCGGACGCGCTTGAAGTGGCAGTGGAGCTGGACCGCAAGTTCGCGCAGACCGGCAGGCTGGTCGGTCCGCTGCACGGCATTCCCATCGCGATCAAGGATCAGTTCGATACCTTCGACATGCGCACGACCTCGGGCGCGGACGCGGCCTATGCCAACGATCGTCCGCCCGACGACGCGACGTTCGTGCAGCGCCTGCGCGAGGCCGGCGCGATCATCATCGCCAAGGCCAACATGGGCGAATACGCCAGCGGCGATCGCAGTTCGTTCGGCGGCACGCTGTGCAATCCCTACGACACCGAACGCACGCCGGGCCGCTCCAGCGGCGGTTCGGGTTCGGCGGTCGCCGCCAATCTCGCGATGTGCGCGATTGCCGAGGAGTCCGGGCCGTCCGCACGTAATCCCGGCAAGAACAACAGCACCGTCGCGCTGGCGCCCACCCAGGAACTGGTGAGTCGCGACGGCATGATTCCAGCCTCGTTCATGAACGACCGGGTGGGTCCGATCTGTCGCACGGTCGAGGATGTGGCGCGCGTCCTCGATGTGATCGCAGGCTACGATCCGAAGGATGAACTGACCGCCTTCAGTGTCGGCCGCGCGCCGCTGCGTTCCTATCACAGCTACGCACAGGAGCGTTCGCTCGCGGGCATGCGCATCGGCGTGATGCGCGAGTACATGGACAAGCGGCTGTTCACCGCGGCCGATGCGCAGAGCATCGACATCGTGGCGCAGGCCCTCGACGACATCCGCAAGCTCGGCGCCGAAGTAGTCGATCCCGGTCCGGAGGGCGCGCTCTTCCAGGACTGCGTGCGCAAGTACGATCCGTCGGCCCACAACTCGCTTTTCATCAAACAGTTCCCCGAGCTGTTCCCGGTCGATCGCAACGGCAAGCCGGCGGCCGATCATGTGGCGACGCTCGTCGACCTGTTCTTCGAACCCGGGAAGTTTCCCGATGGACCGAGCATCCGCGGTCTCGGTCCGGCGCCGACGACGGGCGAACGCAAGTACGCTATGAACCGCTACCTGCGCGAGCGTGGCGACAGCCGCATCCACACGATGGCGGACCTGGCCGAACACAGCAGCTTCTTTCGTGACACGCGCGCGGGTTCCGGCTTCTCCGACAAGCGGCAGGGGCTGATCGAGCGCAGCGCGGACATGACGCTCGACATTGCCGCGCGCCTGCAGACCCGCTTCGCGCTGCAGCAGGTCGGGCTGCAATGCATGGCCATGCTGAAGCTCGATGCCGTCATCTATCCCACCAGCAACATTCCTCCCTCGAAGCTCGGCGCGCCGACGGAGCCGACGGTCAACGAACGATCGTCGAATGCATGGACACTGCTGGGAGCGAATGGCTTCCCGGCGATCACCGTGCCGGCGGGATTCACCACCGAGGTCTACGACCGCGTCGTCGATGCGACGGCACCGGGAGGGACGCGCCTTGTGGGGCCGATTTCTGCGGTGTTGCCCGTCGGCATCGATTTCCTCGGCAAGCCTTTCGATGAGCCGACCCTGCTTGCCATCGCTTCCGCGTACGAAACTGCGACGCGTCATCGTCGACAGCCTGCAGCATTCGGCCCGTTGAGCTCAGCGGACGAACATCAGTGACAGTGGTGGGGTGATCGGTACGAGCGTCGTCTGAAATGCAGTGAGGCCGCCAGTGCCGGCCGGGACTGCATTCATGAGCAAGCTGTTCGTCGCGCTCGCGCTGTCGTCGTTGTTCGTTGCGTATCAGGCGCGCGCGGATGTCGATCTTCCCGGCGTCGCATTGTTCACCACGGGCGGCACCATCCAGAGCAAGGGAGCGCACCGCCAGAAGTTGATGGAGTACAGCGACGGTCGCGTCACGCCGCAGGAGCTGCTGGACGATCTGCCCGAGCTGCAGGGCATCGCGAAGATCGACGTCACCGAGATCAGCAACATCGGCAGCGGCGGCATGAATACGGCGCTCCAGCTCAAGCTGGCGAAGGCGATCAACGCCGCGCTGGCGAAGCCTGGCGTGACCGGCGCGGTCGTGACGCACGGTACGGCGACGCTCGAAGAGACCGCGTACTTCCTGAACCTCGTCGTGAAGTCGGACAAGCCCGTGGTGCTGGTCGGTGCCATGCGGCCGTTCACTGCCGTCAGCCGCGACGGGCCCTTCAATCTGTACAACGCCGTGCGCGTCGCCACCTCGCCGCAGGCGAAGGGCATGGGCGTGCTCATCATGCTCAACGACGAGATCAACGCCGCGCGCGACACGACCAAGAGCAACACCTATCGCATGGAGACGTTCGTGGCGCGCGATCTCGGACCGCTCGGCTATGCCGATTCCGATCGCATCGTCTTCTACCGCCGCCCGCTGTATCGCCACACGACGAAGTCGGAATTCGATGTCGGCGCGCTCGATGACCTGCCGCGGGTCGATGTCACCTATGCCTATCAGGAATCCGATGGCGTGGCGATCGATGCCTTCGTCGCCGCGGGCGCCAGAGGTGTGGTGCTGACCGGCAGCAATGCCGACGCCGTCAAGAAAGGGCAGACGAAAGGGGTGGTGTTCGTGCAGAGCGATCGCAAGGGCGCCGGACGCGTGGTCGAGAGCGCCCGACAGATGGAGCGCGGCATCGTCACGTCCGACAACCTGCCGCCGCAGAAGGCGCGCGTGCTGCTGCGTCTGGCGCTTACCAGGACCACGGACCTGAAAGAGATTCAGAGGATGTTCAATGAGTATTGAGCGGAGGGCGGTGAGTAATGAGCGGCGAGCAGTGAGCCGGAAGCAGTGGCTGCGTATCTGCAGCGTGGCCTGCCTGCTCGCGGGACCGGCTGCCGTTGCGCAGGAGATTCCAACCTATGCGCCACCGCCGGCCATGCCGGCGGACATGGCAAAGCTGCCGCACGTCGTGCTCATGTCCATGGGCGGCACGATCGCCAGCCGTGGCGATACGCGGCTCAATATAACCAACTACGGAGGTAAGGGCGCGCCGCGGGTCGACCCACAGCATTGGGTAACGGATCTGCCGGAGCTGAAGGGAATCGCCAGTATCACGCTGGAAGATCAGCGCGCGCCGCAGGATCGGCCCACCGGCAGCGAGACGCACGAGGATTTCGCGCGTGTCGCGAAGCGGCTCAATGAACTTGCAGCGGATCCCGGCGTCGATGGCATCGTGGTCACGCACGGTACCAACACGATGGCGGAAACCGCCTACTACATGAGCCTGGTGGTGAAGACCGACAAGCCGGTGGTCTTCGTCGGCTCACAACGTCCGTGGACGGGATTGTCCGGCGACGGTCCGCGCAATCTTTACGACGCCGTGCGCGTCGCCGCGTCGAAGGAAGCGCGCGGCAAAGGTGTTCTGCACTGCATGGATCAGTTCATCAACACGGCACGCGATGTCGACAAGACCAGCGCGTATCGCGTCGACACGTTCAAAGGCGTGGATGTCGGTGCCATCGGGTTCGCCGATCCCGACAAGGTGGTGTTCTATCGCGAGCCGGTGCGACGTCACACGTCGGGCTCGGAGTTCGCGGGCAAGGACTTTCAGTCGCTGCCGGCAGTTGAGGTTGCTTTCGCGTATCGCGATGCGCCGGGCTATCTGATCGATGCCATGGTCGAGCACGGTGTCAAAGGCATCGTCGTCGAAGGCACCGGTGCGGGCAGTCCCACCGGCAGCGAGACCGAAGCGATCAAGCGCGCGCAGGAGAAGGGCGTGGTGGTCGTCGCGACCGCACGTACCAACAGTGGCCGCGTGCAGGACACGCCGCGGCGACGCGAAGCGAAGATCGTGCCGGGCGACAACCTCGTGCCGGAGAAGGCGCGCATCCTGCTGCAACTCGCGCTGACGCAGACCAGCGATCTCGCTGAAATCCAGCGCATCTTCACTGAATACTGAGAGTCGGATTTCACACGGAGATCACAGAGATCACGGAGGTCAGAGAAGAAAAATTTCCACGCGCTCTGGCTCTGCCTGTGGGGCCGGCTTCAGCCGGCCTTCTTGGGGATGGTGATCCAGTTGGCCGTGAGCGCCGGTGGCGTCGTTGAGTGCGATGAAGAGAAGAAAAGGAAAAGCGCCATGAAATTCCATCGAATGGTCGGTGGGGGACGCGCCACGCGACGCGTCAATCAGACGGAGCAGCGGGAGTGTGCATGAACAAAGAACTCGCGATCGAAGAGAGCACGTCGAATCGAATGCAGCGCCGCGATCTGCTGCGCATGTTCTCCCGAAAGGCGCTGGCTGCCACTGCCGCTGCAGCGACTTCAGTCGCACCGACGATCACCTCTGCCGCGAGCAAGACCGACGAGATCATTTTCATGTCGGCGACGAAGCTCGCCGCGCTCATCCGCGCCAGGAAGATTTCCGCCAGCGAAGCCGTCGAGGCTTACATCAATCGCCAGCTATCAGTGAACGACCGCTTGAACGCCGTCGTCACCAATTCGTATGAGCGGGCGCGCGCGGAAGCGAAGGCGCTGGACGCGAAGGCGGCACGCGGCGAGTTCGTCGGGCCGCTGCATGGCGTGCCGATGACGATCAAGGATTCGCTCGACACTGAAGGCGTGATCTCGACGGGTGCCACGGTCGGGCGGCAGCAGTACGTGCCGCAGAAAGATGCGACCGTCGTCGCTCGCGTACGCAAAGCAGGCGCGATTCTTCTCGGCAAGACCAATACGCCGGAGTTCACGCTCGGCGGGCTGAGCGGCATCAGTACCGCGAGCAATCTGCTGTTCGGCGGTTCGCACAATCCGTACGACCTCACGCGCAGCACGTCGGGATCGTCCGGCGGCGCCGGCGCCATCGTGGCGGCGGGCGGCGCGGCGTTCGACATCGGCTCCGACTGGGGCGGTTCGATTCGCGGTCCGTCGCACAACAATGGCATCGCCGGCATCAAGCCGACCAGCGTGCGTGTACCTCGCACCGGTCACATCGTCGATTACGGCGGCGTGTTCGATCTGTGGCAGCAGCTCGGGCCGATGACGCGCTGGGTGGAAGATCTGACGCTGATCACGCCGATCATCAGCGGTCCGGATTTTCACGATGTGTCATGCGCGCCCGTGCCCTGGGCCGACCCGGCGAAGGTCGATCTGAGCAAGCTGCGTGTTGCGTACTGCGTCGACAACAAGGCTACCGGCAACGGCGCCACGGACGAGGACACGCGCAAGACCGTGCAGCAGGCAGCGGCATGGCTGAAGAGTGTCGCGGCCAGCGTCAACGAAGACGTGCCGCAGCAGATCCTGCTCGATCTGAGCGCGGCGCGTTCCAGGCTGACCAGCGGCGATGCCTGGCAGTTCTATCAGCGCCTTGCCGATCGCTGGGGCACGAAGAATTTCTCGCCCTCGGTGAAGGAGCGCATGAAGAACATGACGCCCATCACCAGCGCCGAGTACGTCGAGGCGTGGGAAAAGCAGGACGAGGGCAAGTCGCTGATGCTCGAGTGGATGACGCAGTACGACGTGTTCCTGTGTCCCGTCGCCGGCAAGCCCGCGCAGCCCATCGATGCCGAGCCTGGCACGGGCGGTTTCGGCGGGCCGGGAATGACATGGCAATACACCGGTGTGTTCAACAGTACAGGCTGGCCGTCGACGGTCGTGCGCTGCGGCAGTTCTGCCGACGGCAAGCTGCCCATCGGTGTGCAGGTGGTCGCGGCGCCCTGGCGCGACGACATCACGCTCGCGGTGGCGAGCTATCTCGAAAGCAGGAGCGGTGGCTGGCAGAAGCCGCCGATCTGAGATGCGCATCATGAGGATTCACTTGCGTTGGCTGATGGGTGCGATGCTGGCGATCGGCAGCGCGCAGGCGGCTGAACCAAAGTTCGATCACCTGCTGCCGCTGACACCAGCCAATTCGGCCATCGGCAACTTTCCCGCGCAGAAGAGCGCGGTGCTGACGATCAAGTCGGGCGATACCGTCAAGTTCGAAACGGGCGGCGGCAATCGCTGGGGCGACAGGACGCCGCAGCAATGGCTCGATGAAAACGGCATCCAGCTCGATGCCGAGGATGCGCGTGCGATCGGCGAGATCGACAGGGTGGTGAAGGAAACCACGCGCTACGCCGGCATCCAGAACGGTCATCTGCTGGTGGGGCCGGTCGCGATCGAAGGCGCGATGCCCGGCGATTCGATCGAAGTGCGGATTCTGTCCGTCGTGCCGCGCATTCCTTACGGCACGGTCGGCATGCGCCCCGGCGCCGGCGGCATTCCGGATGCCGTGCCGCAGCCCTTCACCAAGGTGGTGAAGCTCGATCGCAAGCGCAACGTCGGTCTGTTCGAGCCCGGCATCGACGTGCCGCTCGGTCCGTTCATGGGCGTGATGGGCACGTTGCCGCCGCTGTCGGATGGCGCGAATCGTCGCAGCGGTCCGCCCGGGCTGTTCGGCGGCAACCTGGATTGCAAGGAGCTCGTGTCCGGCGCGACGCTCTACCTGCCGGTGTTTCATCCCGGCGCACTCTTCTATACGGGCGATTCACACGCGGCTCAGGGGGATGGCGAAGTCACGGTCAATGCCATCGAGACTGCGAACACGGCGATCCTGCAGTTCGTTCTTCACAAGGGGAAGACACTGCGGGCGCCGCGGGCCGAGACGCCGACGCATTACATCGCGTTCGGTCTCGATCCCGATCTCGACAATGCCATGCAGATGGCCATTCACGAGACCAATGCCTGGCTCGGCGAACTGAAAGGGCTGGATTTCTACCACGCCTTCGCGCTGTCGAGCATTGCGATCGACTTCCGGGTCACGCAGGTGGTGGACGGCACCAAGGGCATTCACTCGATGATTCCCAAGTCGCTGCTGTTCCCCAGGGGCGCGCCTGCTTATTGGTACAAGACGGCTGCCAAGTAACGAACCGCATGAGCATCACACGACGCCAGTTCACGCTCCTCGCCGCCGGCACGGTGGCAACCCAGTTCCTTTCCCAACGCGGTCTCGCTGCCGCTGCGGCATCCGACCCGACCCAGCTCACGCTGGCCGAAGCGGCAGCGCGCATCCGGGCCGGTTCGCTGTCCGCGGTGGAACTGACTGAGGTCACGCTGTCGCGCATCGCCACCTACAACCCGAAGCTCGATGCCTTCATCACCGTGATGAAGAACCAGGCGCTGGCGCAGGCGCGACAGCTGGATGCCGAACAGAAAGCCGGCAAGCTGCGCGGCCCGCTGCATGGCGTGCCGATTGCGATCAAGGACATCATCGACACCGCGGATGCGCGCACGACCGGCGGCAGCGCGCTGTTCGAGGATCGCGTACCCGACGAGGATGCGACCGTGGTCGCGCGGCTGCGCGCCGCCGGCGCCGTCATCGTCGGCAAGACCAACACGCAGGAATTCGCGATGGGCGGCGGTGAGACCTCGTTCTGGGGTCCGGCGCGCAATCCCTGGAATCTCGCGCACAACACCGGCGGTTCGTCGTCCGGTTCCGGTGCGGCCGTCGCGGCCTTCCTGAGCCACGGCGCGCTCGGCACCGACACAGGCGGTTCCGTGCGCATGCCGGCATCGTTCTGCGGCATCGTCGGACTCAAGCCCACCTACGGCCTCGTGCCCATCAAGGGCATCATGCCGCTGACGCTGTCGCTCGATCATTGCGGTCCGATGACGCGCACCGTGGAGGACACGGCGCTGATGCTGAATGCGATGGCGGGTTACGACCAGCTCGACATCACCAGCGTGCCGCACGAGAAGGAAGACTACGTCGCGCAGCTCGCCCAACCCGTTTCGGGATTCCGGCTCGGCAAGCCCATCAGCTATTTCGATGGCGTCGATCCGGAAGTGGAGGCGGCGGTCGAGAAGGCCATCGATCTGCTGGCGACGCTGACCAAGGGCGTTGCCGACGTCAACCTGCCCGGCGTCACGCATCTCGGCAGTCTCGGCACGCTCGGCGAAACGCTGGCGTGGCACGAGGAATATTTCAAGAACGCGCCGGGCAAGTACATGCTGGCCGAGCGCCGGCGTCTGGCGAGCATCGCCGAAGCCGAACCGAAAGCCGTCGACTACATTCGCGCCCGTTGGGAAGTCGAGCTGCTGCGTCGCAAGGTCGACAGCGCCTTCAAGGATTTCGACCTGGTGGTGCTGCCGACGCAGCGCATCGTCGCACCGACGCTCGACGAACTGCTGGCGCGCGCCGCCGAATCGGCGCCGGCCAATCCGCGCGTCGTCTCCAACTGCCAGCCCTTCAACGTGATGGGCCTGCCGGCAGTGTCGATTCCCTGCGGCTTCAGCCGCAGCGGTCTGCCGATCGGTCTGATGATCGCCGGTCCGACGTTCTCCGAAGGCAAGGTGCTGGCGCTGGCGCAGGCCTACGAGAAGGCCACCGACTGGCATCTGCGCAAACCGCCGCTGACTTCGACCACACCGGTGCCCGAGGTCGGCAAGTCGCTCAACATCCGCTGGAACAGGTAGGCCCGCCATGCGCATTCGTTCGCTGCAGATCGTAGTGCTCGCCGCCGGATTCGCCGCCACGGCGGTGCATGCCGATGCGCCGATGAAATTTCATCTGGAAGAGGCGACCATCCCGCAGATCCAGCAGGCCATCCTGTCGAAGCAGATCACCTCGGTCGAACTGGTGAATCTGTATCTGAAGCGCATCAAGGCCTACGACGGCACCTGCGTGAATCAGCCGCAGGGGATTCTCGGTCCCATCACGACGATTCCGAATGCCGGTCAGATCAATTCGCTGGTGACGCTCAACCTGCGGCCGGCGAAGCTCAAGTCCTGGGGCTTCGATCCGCGCAAGGCGCGCAGCCTGACGGACAGGAAGGATGATTCGCCGTCGCTGCCGGACGCACTGGAGATTGCCGCCGCGCAGGACGCCGAGTTCGCGAAGACCGGCAAGCTCGTCGGTCCGCTGCATGGCGTGGTGATGGCGATCAAGGATCAGTACGACACCATCGACATGCGCACCACGTCGGGCGCCGATGCGCCGTATGCCAACGATCGTCCGCCGGAGGATTCGACCTTCGTCGAACGGCTGCGCGCCGCGGGCGCGATCATGCTCGCCAAATCGAATCTGGGCGAGTACGCCTCGGGCGTGCCGCGCAGTTCGTACGGCGGCACGTTCTGCAATCCCTACGATACGGAGCGCAGTCCGCGCGGTTCGAGTTCGGGTTCGGGCTCTGCCGTGGGTGCGAACCTCGTGACCTGTTCGATCGCGGAGGAGTCGGGTTCGTCGATCCGCGGTCCGGCGAGTGCGGCCAGCGCCGTCGGCATCGCGGCCACGCAGGAACTCGTCAGCCGCAAGGGCATGGTGCAGATCGGCATCAACACGCGGGTCGGGCCGATCTGTCGCACGGTGGCCGATGCGGCGCGCGTGCTCGATGTCATTGCAGGCTATGACCCCAAGGACGAGCTGACCGTGTTCAGCATCGGCCGCACGCCGTCGCACTCCTATGAAAGCTTCGCGCACGAGAAGCGGCTCGACGGCATCCGCATCGGCGTCGTGCGCGAGTACATGAACAAGAAGCTGTTCACCAAGGCCGACGAGCAGACCATCGACATCGTGTCGCAGGGTGTCGAGGATCTGCGCAAGCTGGGCGCGACCATCGTCGATCCGGGTCCGGAAGGCGAGCTGTTCACGAGCTGTCTGCGCCAGTACGTGCCGCAGGCCGACAACAAACTGTTCACCAAGCGCTTTCCGGAGCAGTTCCCCGTGGATGCCAACGGCAAGGCCACGGCCGACCACACCGCAAAGCTGCTCGACATGCGCATGAACCCGGCGCGGGTGCCGGAGAAGGTGACGCTGCGCGAGTTCGGCAGTGCGGATGCGGACGGCCAGAACAAGTACATGCTGAACCTGTACCTGCGCGAGCGCGGCGATACGAACATCACCAGCAATGCCGACCTGATCGCCAAGTCGAGCTTCCATCAGGATCCGACCTTCCCCGATCGCAAGCGGGCCCGCGAGAACGTCGAGAAAGTGACCGAGTACGACATGTCGGAACGCCTGCTGCGCCGCTTCGGCGTGCAGCAGGTGATCCTGCAGTGCATGGCGGAGCAAAAGCTCGATGCGCTCGTGTATCCGACCAGCAACCTGCCGCCGACCAAACTGGGCGCGCCTGCCGGTCCGCCGATCAACGGCCGCAACGGCACGGGCGTGTGGAGCTTCCTCGGCGCGCAGGGTTTTCCGGTGATCACGGTGCCCGCCGGTTTCACGACGGAAGTGTATGACCTCATCCGCGATCCCACCGCGCCGCAGACACCGGCTTCCGCATGGCCGTCCGGCGGCGGTGGCGGCGGCGAGCGCCTGGAAGGCGACGATCGCACGCGGCTGGTCGGACCCGTGCCGGCGAAACTGCCGGTCGCCATGGACATCGTGGGCCGCCCCTTCGACGAACCGACATTGCTCAAGATCGCATCGGCGTACACCGCGGCGACCCGTCATCGCCAGCCGCCGTCGGCGTTCGGTCCGCTGAAGGGAGAACCGTAGAGAAGAATTTCCACGGCGATCCTCTTCTTCCTGTGGGGCCGGCTTCAGCCGGCCTCTTCGAGTACAAGAGGCCGGCTGAAGCCGGCCCCACAGAAGAAGCGTGTTCTCCGTGTGAAACTCTTTATCGAAACGCGCACGTAGGGGCCGGCCGGCGACAGCCGTCTGCCATCACAGATGAAACCTGTCCTGCAGCAGATTCTGTCGATGACGGCGACGCTGGTGGCCGGTGCCGCGGTGGCCGGGCCGTGGGATTTCAGCAGCGGTCCGCCCGCGAGTCTGCCGGCGCTGAGTCGCTACGAGGCGCCGGTGTTTCCGGCCAGGCTGCGGCCGACGACAGTGACGGCCGGCTACGCCACCGTCGTGTTCACGGTGAAGGCCGATGGGCGGGTGGAAGATGCCGTCGGACTGGAAGCCAGCGATCCGGCCTTCGTCGAAGCGACGCTCGATGCGCTGATGAACTGGCGCCTTGCCGCCGCGCCCAGTACCACGGTGCCGCGGCGTGAAATCATTCAGTTCGACTACCGGCGTTCCGGCACGGTGGCATCGCTGAGTCACGGCGATGCCATCAAGTCCGTGTTCGCGGCCGCCGGGGATTCCACGCCGGTGGTGCGCACCCTGGAATGGGAACGGATGAATCGTGCGCCACGCCGCATTGCCGGCGACATGCCCGCCTATCCCGAGGCGCTGCGCAGTCGTCCCGTGCGCGGTCACGCCATGATCGATTTCATCATCGATGCGACGGGACGCGTGCGCGTGCCGACCATCGCCGACAGCAGTGCCGCGGAATTCGGCGAAGCCGCATTGGCTGCCGTGCGCTCGTGGCGCTTCGAGCCGCCGCAGGAAGATGGCGTCGCCGTGAACGTGCGCGCCATCCGCTCGTTCTCGTTCGGCGGCGGTGTCGCCCGCCCGAGCGAGGCCAGGGTGCCGCTCGACAGCGAGAGGATTGCGCAGAATCCATGATCGAATTCGCGCTCAGCGCAGCCGATTTCCGCGGCCGCTATTTCGAGCGCGAGCCCTGGCTGATGCGCGGCGCACTGCGGGAACGACCGGTCGACTGGCCGGCGCTGGACGAACTGCTGTACCGCATCGAACCGACGCCCGCCGGCATGCAGCTGTTCAATCGCGGCGCGATTCCGGCCGAAGCCTATACACACGAGCTGGTCGAACTCGGCCAGCGTCGGCGGCGGCTGAACAAGATCGGCTTCTACAGTCACATGCGCGGCGGCGCGACGCTGGTCATCAATCGGCTGGAAACGCAGGCCAGTTTCGCGCGGCGCCTGTGTACCGAGATCGGCCGGTTTGCCGGCGCGCCGAGCAGCGGCAATGCGTATCTCAGTTTCAGCGGCGACGGCACGTTCGGCCGGCACTGGGACACGCACGATGTGTTCGCGATCCAGCTCATCGGTCGCAAGCGCTGGCAGGTCTTCGCGCCGACCCTGCCGCTGCCGCTCAGTCATCAGACCAGCGAACGCAGCGACCAGCCCTGCCCGGTGACGCCGGTGCTCGACTGCACGCTCGAAGCGGGCGACGTGCTGTACGTGCCACGCGGCTGGTGGCATCAGGTCATTCCATTGCAGGAAGGCAGTTTTCATTTTTCCGTCGGCACCTATCCGCCGACCACGCAGGACTACGTGGGCTGGGTCTGCTCCCGCGTGCTGGCCGCGACGATCGACGGCCGCCGCTCGCTGGCGAATGCAACGCCGGACGGCCTGCAGTCCGTCATGCGACAGCTCGCAAGTGCCGTCGTCGATCCGCAGGTGCAGGCCGAATACCAGCAGTGGATCGGCGCGCAGGAGACGCTGGCGGCTCCCTTCGACATCGGCCTGTTTCTCGACCAGCGTCTGCCGATGCTGCAGGAGACGTCGCGGCTGGCGGCGAACGTCCGCGCCGTTCCCGATGTGCAGGGACGTCTCTCCATCAACGGTGTGCTGACGCCGCTCGATCCCGCGGCCATTGCGGTGCTGCGCGCACTGGCGCAGGGTCCGCTCGACTTCGCAACGCTTGCCCAGCGACTGCGCGAGCTGCCGAAGGAATCGGTGCATCGAGCGGTGCTCGATCTCATCGGTCGCGAGGTGGTCATCGCGCTGCCGGACGTATAGGTGGGGGCCGACCCCGCGAACCCGTCTGACAGGAAAGTAGTTCTTCCTGCTCCCAGCGAGGTTCGCGGATCTGCATGAGTGTGCGTTCATCGATGAAGGCCGCGCTCGTCCTCGTGGCGCCGAGAACGTCGCTTTGAAACCGCCGCTGAAATATTCCCTGTGGTCGCTGGTGGCGCTGGTGGTGTTGCTGGGCATCGCCGCGCCGAAAGTACTGCCACTGCTGCATGCTTCCGAGCCCATTGCAGCCAGGTCGTCACAGCCCGCTGGCGAAAAGGGCCGTGCGCCGTTGCGCGTGTCCGCCGTGCTGGTCGAGCCGGCAGTGTTTGCGGAAACGCTGAACTCCACGGGTACGCTGCTCGCCGAAGAAGCCGTCGAGCTGCAGGCGGAAACGAATGGCAAGGTGGTGGCCATTCACTTCACTGAAGGCGCCCGCGTTCGCAAAGGCGATCTGCTGGTCAAGCTCAACGACGCCGATCTGACGGCCACGCGAGCGCGTGCGCAGTACCGCAAGGAACTCGCAGTGCTGCGCGAACGACGTATCGCGCAGTTGCTGAAGCAGGGCGTAGCGCGCCAGGAGGAATACGACACCGCGCTCAACGAACTCAATGTTCAGGACGCCGAGATCGCGCTGACCGAGGCGCAGATCGCCAAGACGGAAATCCGCGCGCCCTTCGATGGCGTCGTCGGCCTGCGCTACGTGAGTGAAGGATCGTTCGTGAATGCCGCGACGCGCATCGCGACCCTGCAGCGCCTCGACCGGCTCAAGGTCGACTTTTCCATTCCCGAGAAATACGCCACGCGGCTCAAGGTCGGCAGCCCGATCGCCTTCGCGGTCGCCGGCGCCGAACGCAAGTCGCAGGGACAGGTGTATGCCATCGATCCGCGCATCGATACCGCAACCCGTACCGTGCTGATCCGCGCGTTGTGCCCCAATCCGGAAGCGCGTCTGCTGCCCGGCGCGTTTGCCAATGTCGAGATCACCTTGACGCAGCTCAGCGATGCGCTGCTCGTGCCGGCCGTCGCCGTCGTGCCGGGCCTGCACGAGAAGAACGTCTTCATCGTCCAGGACGGCAAGGCGCAGCCGCGTGCGGTACAGACCGGGACGCGTACGCAGAGCGCCGTGCACATCCTGTCGGGGCTGGCGGCCGGCGATCTCGTGATCACGTCCGGACTGCAGCAGCTGCGCCCCGGCCAGGCAGTGGTGGTGATCGGCGAGGCGTCGACCTGACGCGGGCCGCAGGCTGAACCAGAGGTCGTCATGACGCTCGCCGAAATCAGCATCCGCAGGCCGGTGCTCACGATCGTGATCTCGCTGTTGATCGTGCTCGCAGGCGCGATCAGCCTGCTGCAGCTCGGCATTCGCGAATATCCGGCCGTCGATCCACCGACGCTGTCCATCACGACGAGCTATCCCGGCGCCGCCGCCGAAGTCGTGCAGGCGCAGATCACCGAACCGATCGAAGAAGCGGTGAATTCCGTCGCCGGCATTCGCACGCTGACCTCGACGAGTCGCGAAGGAGCGAGTTCGATCTCGGCCGAGTTCTCGCTCGACACCGATCTGGATACCGCGGCCAGCGACGTACGCGATCAGGTCGCACGCGCCGTCCGCAATCTGCCGCCCGATACCAATCCGCCGATCCTCAACAAGTCGCATGCGGATTCGCAGCCGATCTTCGGGCTGGCGCTCAGCAGCGCGACGCGCTCCCAGCTCGAACTCGGTGCCTACGCCGACTCGTTGCGCGAGCGGTTGCAGACCGTGCCCGGCATCGCCGGCGTCGATCAGCCTGCCGAGAAGCGCTATGCCATGCGCCTGTGGATGGATCCGGAAAAGCTAGCCGCCTATGGACTGTCGCCGCTCGACGTGCGCCAGGCGCTGGCGCGCGAGAACATCGAGCTGCCTTCCGGGCGCATCGAAGGCGAATCGGTCGAACTGCCCGTCAAGACGCTGTCGCGCCTCAACACCGCCGAGGAATTCAATGCGCTGATCGTCAAGCGCAGCGGCGACAGCATCGTGCGCTTCCGCGACATCGGCTATGCCCAGCTCGGCGCGCAGAACGAACGCGGCGCATTGAAGATGGGCGATGTGCCGATCGCCGGCCTGTACTTCAAGCAGCAGCCGGGCGCCAACCAGATCGAGATCGTCGACGAGCTGCGTCGTCGCCTGGAACAGATCCGCAAGGAAGTACCGCCGGACATCGACGTCAAGGTCGCCTACGACAATACCGAGTACGTACGCCGCTCGCTGCTGGAAGTCACCGAGACCATCTTCATCGCCTTCGTGCTGGTAGTGCTGGTCGTGTTCGCCTTCCTGCGCGAATGGCGCACGACCCTGATTCCCGTGATCGCGATTCCGGTATCGATCATCGGCACCTTCGGCGTCATGTTCGTCGCGGGCTTTTCCATCAACACGCTGTCGCTGCTCGGCATCGTGCTGGCGATCGGACTGGTGGTGGACGACGCCATCGTGGTGCTGGAGAACATCTACAGCAAGATCGAGTCGGGCATGCCGCCCGTGCAGGCGGGCATCGACGGCACCAGGGAAATCTTCATGGCCGTGATCTCGACGACGATCACGCTGGCCGTGGTGTTCCTGCCGCTACTGTTCATGGGCGGGCTGTCGGGCCGGCTGTTCCGCGAATTCGGACTGACCATCGCCGGCGCCGTGATGATTTCCGCGCTGGTGGCGCTGACGCTGACGCCGATGCTCTGTTCGCGGCTGCTGCGCCCGCACCAGTCGCACGGCGCCCTGTTTCGCAGGACGGAGGAACTGTTCGCCGCGATGGAGCAGGGCTATGCGCGCGGGCTGGCAGGATTCCTCAATCGCCGCCGGCTGGCCCTCGGCGTGCTGGCCGTCGCAGCGATCGTCATCGCCCTGTTCTTCGAGGTACTGCCGCGCGAGCTGTCGCCCATGGAGGATCGCGGCCGGATCTGGGTGCGCGCCACGGCGCCGGAGGGCGTGGGTTACGAATACATGCAGCGGTTCATGGACGATCTCACGGCGGCCACTGCCGATCGCGTGCCGGAAGCGAACATGATGATGACGCAGGTGCCGGGCGCGGGCGGCGGCCCCGGCATCCAGGGGCCGATCAACAATGGCTTCGTTCGCGTGTTCCTGAAGGACAAGACCGGGCGCGAACGATCGCAGGCGCAGATCGCCGACGATCTGCAGGGGCTTACCCGGCAGTTCACTGCAGCGCGCGTGAACATCACGCAGGAGGCCAGCATCGGCGAGCGCCGCTCGAACCAGAGCGGCGTGCAGTTCGTGGTGCAGGCGGCGGATTTCGAACAGCTTCAGGAAGTGCTGCCGAAGTTTCTCGAAGAAGCCCGGCAGAGTCCGGCATTCACATTCGTTGACAGCGATCTGAAGTTCAGCAAGCCGGAGGTACGCGTCAGTCTGGAACGCGAGAAGGCGCAGGCGCTCGGCGTCAGCACGCTCGATATCGCACAGACGCTGCAGTCGGCGCTGAGCGGGCAACGCTTCGGCTATTTCATTTTCAACGGCAAGCAGTACGACGTCATCGGACAGCTCACGCGGGATTTCCGCTCGCGGCCGGACGACTTGAGCAATATCGCCGTCCGCTCGGTGGCCGGCGACGACATGGTGCGACTCGACAATCTGGTGAGCTTCGAGGAAAGCAGTTCGCCGCCGGAGCTGTACCGCTTCAACCGCTACGCCGCGGCCACCGTCTCCGGAACGCTCGCCAACGGCCGGACGATGGGTGAGGGCATTGCCGCCTTCGAGCAGACCGCACGCGATGTGCTCGATGAGCGCTTCACCACGTCGCTGACCGGCGCGGCGCGCGACTTCGTCGAAAGCGCCTCGTCCCTCGGCTGGGTCTTCCTGCTCGCACTCATCCTCATCTACCTGGTGCTGGCCGCGCAGTTCGAGAGCTTCGTCGATCCCTTCGTCATCCTGCTGACGGTGCCGCTGGCGCTGGCCGGTGCGCTGTTCTCGTTGTGGTACTTCGGCCAGACGCTGAACATCTTCTCCCAGATCGGACTCATCATGCTGGTGGGGCTGGTGACCAAGAACGGCATCCTGATCGTCGAGTTTGCCAATCAGCGTCGCGATGCCGGCGACGGCGATGCGCTCGCGGCCGTCAAGGAAGCGGCCGCCGCGCGCCTGCGTCCCATTCTCATGACGACGCTCGCCACCATTCTCGGCATCGTGCCCATCGCGCTGGCGCTGGGTGCGGGTTCGGAGAGCCGCGTGTCCATGGGCATTGCCGTCATCGGCGGCCTGCTGTGCGGCGGCTTGCTGACGCTCTATGTCATTCCGGCCATGTACGTGCTGTTGAGCAGGAAGCGCGGCGCCGCTGCCGCGGAATCGACGATCACGAATCCTGCTGGCGCTTTGCCGCCGTCGCTCGCACTCGCGCCTTCGCGTGATTGATGTGCGTGGCGCTGACGTAGGGTGAAAAAAACTGTCCCCGTCTGAATCCCAGAAGGCGCCGGCAACACCGCAGGCGTCGCAACGACGGGACAGCAAGCGCGGATGACGCCGCTCTCACGAATATCGGACGAATGCACGCAGAACGAGCGCGCGACATGCGCGAATGCTGCGAGTCTGTGCAGTCCCGATCCGGACGCATCGATGCGGCGCCGCTGCGGCGCGGGAACGCGATTTGCAAGTCATCGCAGCAAGACACTCATTCCATCGAGGTCATCAGGTATCCACACATGAGCAAGACGAAGAGTCATGGTGCAGCGGCGGCGCTGACGGCAGCGTGCACGTTCGCGTTATGGAGCGCCGCGGGGTTCAGCGCCGAACCGGCCAAGGTCAACGCGGTGCTCAGCGAACAGGTCAAGGCGGAAGAGGCGGCGCGCGCCTCGCAGAAGCGCGTCGAGCAACTCGATGACGAGAGCACGAAGATGCTCGCGGACTACCGGCAGATGACGGCCGAAGCATCGAGCCTCAAGAGTTACAACGAGCAACTCGCCACGCAGGTGTCCTCGCAGCAGCAGCAGATCGACGAGATGAGCCAGCAGCTGGGCGAGATCGAGACGACTGCGCGCGAAGTACTGCCGATGATGGAGAAGATGCTGGCGACGCTCGATCAGTTCGTGAAGCTCGACGTGCCCTTCCTCACCGAGGAACGGGAAGGCCGCGTGGCGCAGCTCAAGGACCTGATGACGCGTGCCGACGTGTCGACTTCCGAGAAGTATCGACGCATCGTCGAGGCTTACCAGATCGAGATGGAATACGGCCGGACGCTCGAGTCCTACCAGGGCCAGGTTGGCGACAAGACGGTCGACTTCCTGCGCGCCGGGCGCATCGCGCTCATGTACCAGACGCTCGATGGCAAGGAGACGGGCTACTGGGACATCGAGAGCAAGAGCTGGAAGCGCGATTCCGGCTACGCAGAAGCCGTGCGTCACGGCCTGAAAGTCGCCAAGAAACAGGCCGCCCCCGATTTCATTGCCGTTGCCGTTCCCGCTCCGAAGGAGATCACCTGATGTTCAAGGTCAAGTCCACCCTGGCCAGATCCTTCGCGGCTGGCGCACTCGCTGTCCTGCTGGCGCAGACGGCGCTCGTTCCCGCGACACAGGCCGCACCGGCCAGTCTCGAAGAGCTGCTGGAGCAGACACGTTCGGCGCGGACGCGCGAGGCCAAGGCCAACGAAGAACGCGAAGCCAAGTTCCTCGCCGAACGCAACAAGCAGGCAGCGCTCATGACGGAGGCGCGTGCGGCATTGAACGAGCAGCAGCGCCGCAGCCAGTCGCTGTCCGCGGCCTTCGATGCCAACGAGAAGAAGCTCACCGAACTGCAGGCGCAGCTCGATTCGCGCGCCGGCAATCTCGGTGAAATGTTCGGCGTCGTGCGTCAGGTGGCCAACGACTTTTCGTCGGTGGTGCACAACTCGATCATCACCGCGCAGTTCCCGGACCGCGGAGAGTTCGTCACCAAGCTGGCGGCTTCGAAATCGCTGCCGTCGATGCAGGACCTCGAACGTTTCTGGTTCGAACTGCAGCGGGAAATGACCGAGACGGGCAGCGTCCTGAAATACAAGGCGCAGGTCGTGACGCCGCAGGGCGAGGCGACCGAGACGGTCGTGACGCGCGTCGGTCCGTTCAACGCCACCACCGATGGCCAGTATCTGAACTACCTGCCGAGCCAGAAGCAGTTCGCCATCATGGCGCGCCAGCCGGGCGCCAAGTTCGAAACGCCGGCCGGGCATCTGGAGGCGGCGACCGCAGGCGTCGTCGAGTCCTTCGTCGATCCGACGCGCGGCGTGCTGCTGTCGATCTATGCGCAGCGCCCGAACGTGGTGGAGCGTCTGGAGAAGGGCGAACTGGTGGGCTTCATCATCATGATCGTCGGTGCGGTCGGCGCCGCGCTCGCCATCTACCAGCTGTTCTATCTCTCAACGGTGCGTGGACGCGTCCGCAACCAGCTCAAGTTCGCCAACGACCCGGTGCCGGACAATCCGCTCGGCCGCGTACTCGCGACTTTCAAGGGCGACAAGGAGAAGCTCGAGCAGGATGCCGAAATCGTCGAACTGCGCATCTCCGAGGCCGTCATGAAGGAGGTGCCGAAGCTGGAACGCTTCCAGGCCTTCCTGCGGCTGGCGGTGGCTGCCGGTCCGCTGCTCGGCCTGATCGGCACCGTCGTCGGCATGATCGTGACCTTCCAGAGCATCACCGAATCCGGTTCCAGCGATCCGAAGCTCATGGCGGCCGGCATCTCGCAGGCCATGATCGCCACGGTGCTCGGCCTTGGCATCGCGATTCCGCTGCTGTTCGCCAACGCCTGGCTGTCGTCGATCTCCAAGTCGATCGTGCAGGTGCTCGACGAACAGAGCGCCGGCCTGCTTGCCGAACGCCTGGAGGCGAAATCCCATGCTTGAAGTACTGACAGCGCCTTTCGCGGCCTTCCACCAGATGCGCGAGCTGGGAGGGCCGGTGGTGAACGGGATCTTCGCGGCCTGCGTGCTGATGTGGGCGATCGTGATCGAACGCTACTGGTACTTCCGCAGGATCCTGCCGGGCGAAGCCAGCCGCATGCTCGGCGAATGGCTCGCCCGGCCGAACCGGCACAGCTGGACTTCGCAGCAGGTGCGGCGCGCGATGATCTCGCGGTTGAACACGTCGATGAGCGCCAACCTGCAGGTGATGCGGGTGCTGGTGCCGATGTGTCCGCTGCTCGGTCTGCTCGGCACGGTGGGCGGCATGCTCGAAGTGTTCGACTCCATGGCGGCGCGCGGTTCGGCCGATGCACGTTCGATGGCGAGCGGTATCTCGGAAGCGATGATCTGCACGCTCACGGGACTCGCCGTCAGCATTACCGGGCTGTATCCCGTCTACTACTTCCGCCGGCGCGTGCGCGTCGAGACGGAACTGCTCGCCGACAAGTTCTCGTACTGACGGAGCGACCATGCGACTGAAACGTCAACGCGTCCAGCACAGCACCGAAGAGACCGGCATCGATCTGGCGCCGATGCTGGACTTCGTCATGAACCTGCTCATCTTCTTCATCATCACCGCGGTGTTCGCCAAGGAGGTCGGCCTCACCGTCAGCCGCCCGAGCGCGACCAATGCCGAGAAGAAGGAGGCCGGCAACATCGTGGTGGCCATCGATTCCGCCGGCGACATCTGGATCGAAAAGCGCCGCGTCGATGTGCGCGCCGTGCGCGCCAATATCGAGCGGCTGCATGCGCAGAAGCCGGACGATGCCGTGGTGGTCGCAGCGGAGAAGGGCGCGCAGACCGGAATCCTCGTGCAGGTCATCGATCAGGTGCGCCAGGGCGGCGTACAGAGCGTCTCCATTGCGGCGACGGAGAGAACGGGCTGAGGCGAGTACGAGCCGCGTCGTCGCGCAATCCAAGGTTAACGAGAAGGTTTCCACAATCCCATGCAGACCCGCCAACACACCGAAGAATCCGAAGAGACTGGCATCGACCTGGCGCCGATGCTGGACTTCGTCATGAACCTGCTCATCTTTTTCATCATCACCACCTCCTTCGTCAAGGAGGCCGGCATCATCGTCAACAAGCAGGAGGCGCTGACGGCCGAGAGCAAGGAGAGCGGCAACATCCTCATCGCCATCCGGCCGAACGGCGATATCTGGATGGACAAACGCCGTGTCGACATCCGCGAAGTGCGTCCGGCGATCGAACGCCTGCATGTCGAGCGTCCCGAGGATACGGTCGTGATCATCGCCGATCGCGAAGCCAACACGGGAATGCTCACGCAGGTGATGGACCAGGTGAAGCTCGGCGGCATCAGCGAAGTATCGATCGCCACCGCGCCGATTGCGGGATGACAGGAGAACAGGAATGCATGCCACCACTGCCACGTTCGACCCGGTGACGACGGCGCGAAAGACCGACGTCAGGGGCATTCTGTCGCGCAGCCCGATGCTGTTGGCATTCGTCGCTGCCGTGTTCGTTTCCCTGATCCTGTTCGCGCTGCTGTATGCCGCGATCCATGCCGGCGAATTCGTCGCCGACAAGCGCGAGGCGCTGCAGACCATCGACTTCGTGCGGCTGAAGCGCGATTCGGAAACTGAAACGCTGTCGCGGCGCAAGCCGCCGCCTCCGCCGGCACAGCCGCCGCCGCCGGCAAAGATGCGCGTCGCGGCGGAAGCCGTGCAGCAAGGGCCGAGTGCGATGGAGATTCCGTCGTTGAACCTCGCCGCCACGGTGGGCGGCGGACCGATCGGCGGCCAGGTGGGCAAGGGCGGCGGTGCGATGTTCGATGGCGATCTGCTGCCGCTGCAGCGTATCCCGCCGCAGTATCCCCGCGATGCGGCGCGCGGCGGCATCACCGGCTGGGTGCAGCTCGAAGTGCTGGTGAATGCCGATGGCTCGGTGCGCAGCGCCAAGGTCACCGATGCCAAGCCGCGCGGCATCTTCGAAGCGTCAGCGGTGCAGGCCGTGATGCGCTGGAAGTTCAAGCCGAAGATCCAGGACGGCAAGCCCGTCGAACAGCGCGGATCGCAGAAGATCGAATTCAATCTGAACGCAGCAGCCGGGTAGTGCCATGACGAAGTCGATGCCTCAGTCTCTCCGTCGCGCCGTCCACAGTGTGCTGCTGCTTGCGGCATGCACCTGCGGGATCGCAGTCCACGCCGCCGATTGTTCGACGCCAGAGAAGGCCGGCGGCGACATGAGCGAGGGCGTCTACCAGGACACCCAGGCGGCGATGGAACTGCTGTCGAAGCAGAAATACGCCGAGGCCATCGAGAAGCTCGTCAAGATCGCGGACAAGGGCACCGACTACGAGAAGGCCGTGGTGAACTACAACCTCGGCTTCGCCTACAGCTCGAAGAACGACATGCCGAGTGCCGTGAAGGCCTTCGCCAAGGCACTGTCCTACAAGGCGCTGCCGCGTTCGCAGAGCGAGCAACTGCAGTACAACCTCGGGCAGCTGTACATCGTCACGAGCCAGTTCGACGACGGCATCAAGACGCTGCAGGACTACATCGCAAATGCCTGCGGCAAGGTGCCGGCAGAGGCGCACATCTTCCTCGCCAATGCGCTGTCGGAGAAAAAGCGCTACCAGGAGGCGCTGCCGCAAATCGATCTGGCGCTGTCCAAGTCGAAGGAGCCCAAGGAACTGTGGGTGCAGATGAAGCTGGCGATCGCATATGAAATGAAGGACTACAAGGCCTGCGCCGACGCGCTCGTATCGCTGATCGCGCTGGTGCCGAACAAGCCCGAGTACTGGCGTCAGCTGTCGAGCATGTTCTACGAGATGAAGCAGGACGCGGAATCGGTGGCGGCGCTGGCGCTGGCCGAGCGCCAGGGATTCGTCGACAAGCCGAACGAGATCAAGAATCTCTACAGCATCTACATGACCATGGAACTGCCGCTGAAGGCCGGCCTGCTCATGCAGGAGGCGATGGAGAAGAACAGGATTCCGGCCGACGAGACGAATCTCAGTTCGCTGGCCGATGCCTGGATCAACGCGCGTGAGGTGACGCGGGCGGAGACGGTGCTGACGAAGCTCGCGGGCATCTCCGAGAAGGGCGACTACTACTTCAAGCTCGGCGCCATGTATGGCGACGACGAGCGCTGGCAGGAGTCGCAGGAGATGCTGAAGAAAGCCATCGAGAAGGGCGGACTGAAGCGTACCGGCGAAGCCTGGATGCGGCTTGCGGTCGCGCAGTACGGCATGAAGAACACGCAGGCCGCGGTGGCTTCATTGCAGAAGGCCGTGGGCTATGACGAAACCCGCAAGCAGGCCGGGGAATGGCTGCGGCATCTGAGCAGCCAGGTGGCGGCGGGCGAAACGCCGGCGGCGGATGCCACGACGAGCTGACGGGTTTGCTTCTTCTTGTAGGTCAGGCTTTAGCCTGACTCCCCAGAAGGCCGGCTGAAGCCGGCCCCACAGGAAGAAAGAGCGACGCCATCACCTCGTGATGACGCGCTCCGTCAGATAGCTGTTGATTTCCTGCAGGTCGGCCTGCTTCAGCGTTCCCGTCGCCAGCTGCAGGTTCAGCACATTGATGATGTAGTCGTAGCGGCTGCGCGAGTAGTTCGTCTGCGCTTCGAACAGACGGCGGCGCGCATCGAGCACGTCGACCGTCGTGCGCGTGCCGACTTCGAAGCCGGCTTCGGTGGCCTGCAGCGCCGTCTTGCTGGATTCGAGCGCCTGCTTCAGCGCCTTGACGCGCGACATTTCGCTCATGACGCCGAGATAGGCGTCGCGCGCGGCGCGTTCGGTCTCGCGATTCGCGCGTTCGAGACGCTCGCGCGCGGCGCGGTGCAGATACACGCGCTGACGCACGCGCGACGACGTGGCGCCGCCGGAATAGATGGGCAGCGTGACCTGCACGCCGATCGAATCATCGACGCCGTCGCGATCGGCAGGGTAGGTCTGTCGTGTTTCAGGTATCGGCCCGATCGGCGGATTCGTGATGGTCTGATCGCCCGTGATGTCGTTGCCCGATCGTCCGGCGACCAGGTCGATGGTCGGAAAGTGACCCGAGCGGGCGACGCGCACGTCCTGCTTGGCGATATCGGTCGCGAGCCGCGCGGAAATGATGCGCAGGTTCTGTTCCAGCGCCGTGGTGACCCAGGTCTCTTCGTTCTCGGGATCAGGCGACTTGAGCGGCATGTCGTCGATGGGCGCGGACAGCGAGCTGAAGGATTCGCCGGTCAGTTCGCGCAGCAGTTCCAGGGCGGTTGCCAGCTGGCGTTTTGCAAGAATGACGCCGGCCGCTGCCTGGTCGTGCGCGGCGCGCGCTTCCTGCACGTCCGTGATCGCGATCAGACCGACTTCGAAGCGCTTGTCGGCCTGCTCGAGCTGGCGGCTGAAAGCTTCGAGGGTGGCCTGCGCTGCGTCCACCGTGTCCTGCGCGGCGAGCACATTGAAATAGCGCTGCGCCGTACGCTGGATCAGATCCTGCTGGGCGGCCTGATAGTCGGCTTCCGCCTGCGCCACCTCCGCATCGGCGCGCTTCAGCGTCTGCCACTGGTCCCAGCGGAAGATCGTCTGCCGCAGCTGCAGCTGGTAGGCCTTCGTGTCGATTTCCGTTTCGGTGTCGCGGTTCAGGATTTCCACTTCACCGAGAATGTTGGTGTTGGGAAACACGCTGGAGCCGTCCGACTGGCTGTGTTCGTAGGACCCGCTGGCATTGATCTGCGGCAGCAGTGCCGCGAGCGCCTGCGGCTTGGATTCGCGGCTGGCCAGACGATTGGCGTCGGCTTCGCGGATCTGCGGATCGTTCTGGACCGCGCGCTGGTAGACCTCTATCAGGTCGGCGGCCGACGCGGGCGCGGCGAGCGCCAGGAATGACAGGCCGCCGAGGACTGCCGCGGGAATGCGGTGGTGACGGTTGAGGCAGGCCAGGATCTGCGCGCGCAATTTCATTGATGGTTCCTGTTGGTCGTTTCGCAAAACACCGCGATCGGATCGTTTGTTACCGCGGCCAGAGCATTCATTGTTGCGGAACAAGTCCCGCTTCTCGTCGCGCCGGTGGTTTCCGGCGAACGACCCCGAAAGCGTCGATTGGACGCGTCAGTACGTCGGAATGGTTGCATCCAGGTCGCGCGACCACGCCAGGATGCCGCCGGCCAGATTGACCGTGTTGAAGCCCTTTTGTTGCAGGTAGCGTGCAACTTCCAGGCTGCGGCGACCGGATCGGCACAGCACCACGACCTCGACCGCCGGATTCAACTCGTTCACCCGCGCCGCGACTTCGCCCATCGGTATGTGTACGACGCCTGCAACGCTCGCCACCCCCAGTTCCCAGGATTCGCGTACGTCGAGAAGCGTCATCGCATCGCCCCGATCGCGGCGGGCCACGAACTCGGCGGGCGGAATTTTTGGGGTGGTTATCGGGGGGGGAAGGGGGTTGGGGGCGGTGAGGCGGCCGCGGGGACCCGGCTGGTGGAGGCGGTGGGGAGATAGGGGAGGGCGAGAAGGGGGAGGGCAGAAAGCGGAAGGCGGAAGGCGCTGAGACGGCTGGCGTTTGGCGCGCGATGGTGTAGGGTTGGGAGGTCCGGAGCGAGAGGGAGGGAAAGGGCTGTGCGTGCTCCGGAGCGGATTCCAGTGTGCGGTGGGGTTGATGGCGTGCGTGGGCGCGCCGGGGGTGGGGCGCGCGGATGTTGATCCGCTGAGCGGCGTGGACTTCGTGCGCGTGGGCGCGGTCGGCAACGCGCCGTGGATGGGCAACGGCACCTCCGGGGACATCGCGATCGGGCGCGGCTCGGTGGGGTACGAGTATTCCATCGGCCGCTTCGAGATCACCACAGCGCAATGGGCCGAGTTCATGAATGCCGCGTTCGACCGGCCCGCCAGCGAGTGGACCCCGCACGTGAGCCCTCCCTCCCGGTGGGGCGGAGTGGCGGCGACGCCGACGGCCCCGGGCGGCTTGCGCTGGACGGTCCCCGCGGGCAACGAGATGCTCCCGGTGGGTGGGATCTCCTGGCGGACGGCCGCGATCTATTGCAACTGGCTGAGCAACGGGAAGTCCACCGACGTCTCGGCGTTCCGCAGCGGCGCATACGACGTGGCGACGTTTCTTGACAACGGCAACGGCTTCTCGGATCAGGTGACGCACAGCGCGAATGCGCAGTACTGGATCCCTACGTGGGATGAGTGGATCAAGGCCGCGCACTACGACCCGAACCGGTTCGGCCCCGGGCAACCGGGGTACTGGATCGCCAGCAACACGCTCGGGCACCTCGCCTCGGCGGGGCCGCCCGGAGTTGGGGAGGCGAACTACGGGTTCGTGTCCCCGAATCCAAGTCTGATTCCGCTCGGAGCATATCCGGGCGTGACGAGCGCTTGGGGTTTGCTGGATACTGCGGGTGGGACTTCAGAGTGGACCGAGCAAGTGTTCTTCAGTCTCGGGCAGCCCGCGGAACGGGGATACGAGGGCAGTTACTTCGGATCGCTCGGCAATGCTGCAATTGGCGACTCCATCTACACGCCCTTGGGAAGCAGCATGCCAGGATCGGTGGCATCAAACTTCGGTTTCCGTCTCGCGTCGTCCGTCCCCGCACCGGCCACGTGCTTGATCGTGGGGGGACTCTTCGGCCATGCTGGCACGCGCGACCGGCGGCGCGGCCGCCGCATCGGTGCCTTCACACGCCCGGGTGTATGGATCGCTCTACCAGCGGGAACCGGCGAAAGTGTGCGTGGTTCCCGCGAACCTCGGCCCTCGTGGCCTACGGCCACCGCGCCTCAACCGCCGCGGCCTTGACACCCTCGATACGGACGACTTTTTCCGCCGACGACTCGCCCGAGGCGATGGCGGCCGCGCGGGCTTTCACGCCGAGTTCGGCGGCGAGGAGTTCGCAGATGGCGCGGTTGGCCTTGCCGCCCTCGGGGGGCTGGGCGACGCGGACCTTGAGGCGGTCGCCGAGGCGGCCGACGACCTGGTCGCGGGTGGCGCCGGGGACGGCTTTGATGCGGATGAGGGCGGCGGGGGGAGGGCCGGGGTGGTCGGTGGCGAGTGACATAGTGCTCAGTGCCCAGTGCCCAGTGCCCAGTGCCCAGTGCGGCATGCTACAGCGTGGGGGGGTTCGGCGCGGGTGAGGGCGGTGAGAACTGCATGGAGGTCGGTGTAGTCTTGGAAGATGGTGCGGGCGCCCTCGGCGTGGAGGCGGGCGTGGTGGTTGTCCACGCGGATGCCGATGAAGCCGAGGTTGAGGTTTCGGGCCGCGCGGGCGTCCCAGGGGCCGTCGCCGATGTAGAGGGGGCGGGAGGGGGGAGAAGAAGAAGATGAAGAAGAAGACTGGGAAGAGAAGAGTTTGGTGAGGGTGCTTTGGATGATGTCTTCCCTGGTGGCGGGAATCGCTGTTGCAACAGCACTGGCAGGCAAGCTGCCAGTGCCACCCCTTGTGTCCGGGTTGGTTTTCGTGTGCGAGAAGGTGCCGGGGAGGTGGGCGGCGTGGACGCCCGCGGATTCGAGTTTGATCCTGGCGCTCTGCTCCCATGCGCCGCTGGCGAGGCCGATGCGCCAGCCGTCGGCGGCCAGGGCCGCGAGGAGGTCGTGCACGCCGGGCACGGGGATGCAGCGCGAGGGGTCGTCGGCGATGCGCTCGCGCAGGAGGGCGAAGAAGGCTCGCTGGACCTCCCCCACTTCCTCGCGCGTCGGGGCGCGGCCGCGGTGTCGCTGGGAGACCTCGAGCGTCAGGCCCTCATCCGTGGAGTGGGCATAGGTGGTCCAGTCGGTGTCGATGTCGGCCTCGCGGATGGCGAAGACCCGCGACCAGGCGGAGGTGAGGCAGTGGTCGTCCACGCCGGTGGTGGCGGTGAGCGTGCCGTCAACGTCGAAGATCACGATTCGATCAGCGGGCACGCGAGGCTCCGAGCGAGGGTGGAAGGTGGAAGGCGGAAGGCGGAAGGCGGAAGGCGGAAGGCGGAAGGCGGAAGGCGGATTATGGCGGGGATCGGCGGGATCGGCGGCGCGGGGTTGCCCTGCCCGGGCTGGCGCCCGGGCCTCTGTGCAGAGCGGACAGATTCCCCCGGTTCACGGGCGTTCGGGGGCGGGAGGGGGGAAGTCTCCGGCATTTTGGGGAATATCGGGTAGAGTGTGGGAGTGGGGTCCCGCGCCGGTCGGCCGCGCTGTGGATTTCGGCCTCGCACATGATCGAACCTTCCATGGCCAATGCTCGACCCCATGATGTGTCGGTGGCGCGTCCGGCGAGATCGGGGTGGACCGGCGCGCTGGCGCTGGCGGCGGCGGGGGTGTGCGGGGTGGCGGCGTTTCCGGCCGCGGGGCAACTGCGCGAGCAGCAGACGCTGGTGGTGTACGACTCGCGGATCGCCGACTCGAAGGCGATCGCGGAGTTCTACGCGGGCTCGGCCAACGTGCCCGGGGGCGCGGGGAGCATCGCGGGGGTGCACTCGGGCGTGATCGCGCTGGACATCTCGACGCTGCTGACGACGCTGAGCACGCCCGCGGGCGTGGTGGGCTCGGGCAACTCGATCGTGCCCGACATCGACTATCCGACGTTCAAGACGTATATCCGCGACCCGCTGCGGGCGTATCTGACGAGCCAGGGGCTGGAGCGCCGGGTGCGGTGCATCACGCTCACGCGCGGCATCCCGCACCGGGTGCAGCAGATCTCCACCGGTGCAAACCCGCTCAACCCGACGATCGGCGACAACCCGGGGATGATCAACAACGCGTTCACCGCGGGGCTGGGGGGGAACCTGACGTACTGCTCGGTGGACAGCGAGCTGACGCTCCTGCACCAGTCGCTGGACACGGGCGAGGCGGGCAACTCCGCCGACTCGAAGGTGGACGGGATGATCGTCAACCCCTTCTGGCGGGCCACCGTCGGCATCAACTCGTACACGACGAGGTACATCGCCTCGGCGAAGGCGTGGGCCGCGCCGGGCGGGAGCAACAACGGGATCTGGTGGGTGAACGGGACGAATCCGGCTCTCACCACGACGCTCACGCCCGGGGCGATGTACCTGGTCTGCCGGCTCGACGGGAACTCGGTGGCGGATGTGACGGGGATGATCACGCGGGCCCAGAACGTCTCGTGGCCGACGCTCACGGGGACGTTCATCCTCGACTCCGACGGCTCGACGCTCGAGGGGACGGGCAATCCGCCCGCGCTCGACGGGGGGGCGGACTACACGCTGGCCCGGGTCGCGCTGCAGGTCGATGCGCGGTTCACGCCGCTCAACGCGATCAAGAACTCCGCGACGGGGTTCACGGGCTTTGTCGTCGGGCCGAACGCGGACTATTCCTCGGCGACCAACGGGCCGCCGATCGTCATGAGCGCGCCGATGCTGCTGGTGGCCTCGTACGGGGCCAACCACAACGGCCTCAACGGCCTCAACGGCGCGGACAACGGCTCCAACGCCCGCATCACCTACGGGACGAGCTTCAACTACCTTCCCGGGGCGGTCTTCAACTCCATCGAGTCGTACAACGGGCGGGCCTTCGGCGGCCTCGGGCAGAACCCGTTCGTGCCGCAGCAGCAGGCGGCGGATGTGCTCGCGGGCGCGGCGGGGGCCACGTTCGCCCCGTGCAGCGCGTGGGAGCCGCTCTCGATCTCGGCCCCCGACAACGAGCAGATCGCCAAGAACTTCTTTCTGGGCAACATGACGTGGGCGGAGGCGGCGTACACGAGCCTGCCCGCGCTGTCGTGGCAGCAGATGGTCGTGGGCGACCCGCTGGCGCGGCCGCGCCGGGACCGGGAGGATGTCAACGCCGACGGGCGGGTGAACATCGACGACCTGTACGCGTTCTGGGCTGCGCCGGTGGACCTGAACAACAACTCGGTGGCGGATGCCAATGACTTCAACCTGCTGGAGAAGACGGCGCGGGGGCTGGAGGCGGCGGGGATGAAGGGGGAGCAGAGGTGAGCGGGGGAGCAGGGGAGCAGGGGAGCAGGGGATGGAATTGAAAACGCCCGCGACTATCGCGGGCGTTTTGTGCTCTATGGGATGGTCGGGGCTGGTTCAGCCTGTGCGCTTGCCGAGGAAACCGCCGACGACGGCGAAGATGATCAGGACGACCAGGCCGATGCCGGCGTAGATCAGCGCGCTGGGGCCGACCATGGCGGCGATGGGGTTGTCGGCGCCCATCAGGCCCAGCAGAACGGTGACGAGCGTGACGGCGATGACGATGGTGGCGACCAGCGCGGCCCCGCCGGCCCAGCCGCTGCCCGCGCCGTCGTAGGGCTCGGCGGCGACCATGCCGATGCCGCCCATGCCCGCGGCGGCCGCGGCGGCGACGTCGCTGGGCGCGGCGGTGGACTCGAAGAGTCCGCTGGAGCCCTGGGTCTGCGAGCCGCCCGCGCCGTCCTCGTCGGGCTTGTAGACGTCCTCGAGCAGGTCGGCGCCGAGGGAGGTGTCGTCGGCCTCGCGGGTGAGGTCGAGCAGGCCGGAGCCGGAGCCGACGGACTCGAGGGTGATGTCGTCGGCGCCGCGCGTCTCGGTGATGCGGGTGACGGCGGAGGGGTCGCCCTCTTCCGTGCCCTCGGTGTCGAAGATGGAGATGCCGGACTTTTCCTTGGAGGCGGGGTCGTCGAGTTCGATGTGGCCCGAGCCGCCCTTGGAGCCGGCCTTGGAGCCGGAGTCATCGAGTTGGAGGCCCATGCTCGAGCCCTCGTTGCCCGCGAGGGGGATGAACCCGGCCGAGTCGCCCTTGCCGCCGCCGGCGAGCAGATCGACCTGCTCGCGCTTGAACATCAACTTGTCGCGGTCCTTGAACTCCTGGAGTTGCCCGGAGGAGGCCATCTGCTGGACCTCGGACTGGGTCTTGCCGAGGCGCTGCGCGGCCTCTTCGAGCGAGTAGAACATCTTGGCCATGGGGCAAACTCCGGGAAAACGGGAGATCGTGGGGACAGAGCGTAACCGCCCCGCCGGTATCCAGCAAGACGGCCGGGGCTATACGCACGAAGGCCGAACGGGGTTGACCCTCAGGCAGCCCGTTTTCGGGGGCGTTTGGCGGATAGTCGCTCCGCACGAATACGCCGACCGACCGCCGCGACGGCCTCGTAGGACCCAAGGTCCTTCCAGATGCGGCGGCGACGGTCGCGGATTTCCTCGATCGCCACCTCGGCGGGCGTCGGCCGATAGGCGGTCTTGCTCGGCTCGGATTTGCGCGTTGGGGATCGACGGGGACGCTTCATGTGGCTCGTCCAGCGTACCCCACACACCGCAGACCTACTTCTCACCCACACCGCGAGCCAGCAGGCCGTGCCCGCAGTTCGCTGCGTTTTGCGAAAACCGCAGAAGAACCCCCGAGTCACCCGCCGCTCCGCACCGGTTGCCGCCCCAGAACAGGCGGCGAATCGGTGGCACGTTGTGACTCCTCGGAGTCAAGCCACCCGCCCACCTGCCGCCGGGACGAGGAATCGTTTCAGTTCCAGATATACCACTCGGGGTGGCAGTCAGGGCCGTTCGTCCCTTGCGAGGGAATCGGTGTCAAGGCTGGCGAGCAGGGATTCACGTTGCCCTGCCCGCAGCACTCGCTGAGAATCCTGCTGAACCGAAGCCACATATTCTTCTCAATGTCGTCCGGGCAAGCCACGTCGTTTGGAAGCCTGCTCTTGCACTTCCACCACGGCACGAATCCGGGCTGACCGCTGGTATCGGGGGGGAAGGACACGGCCGGGGAAAGTTCGCGGGTCTGCGGGCAGGTACCGTACCCCGCTCCGTCGAGCAGCAACTCCATCGCCTTCTTCGCAATACAATCCTCATTTTGCGCGCAAGCGCATCCGATTTCGACGCACTTACCTGTCTGCGCATCGAAGAGGAAATACCGGTCTGTTTCGCCGTTTGGTCCCGGTTCGCACGTTTGCCGCGCTGGTTGGCCGGGTTGCGCGGGCGGCCCAATGACCTTCACGATGCCAATCGCATGGCTGTGCTGCTTCCTGATGACGTTGCCAAGCGCATCGCGCTTGACGCTGCCGTCGGCATTCAGTTCTGGGCACGTCCAAAAGATGCCCTTGGAGTACCACCGCAGGTCGGGGCTGGCCTGGCCGAGCTCGGCGAAGCGACGGTGAAGGAAGGCAGTCAGAGCGAGGTTGAAATCGTCGCAGTCGAACTTAACACCATCCTTCTCGCTCATGTAAAGATGCTTCAACGTCATGCACCGGATCAGCGACTGGTCGATGAGGCACTGGAGCAGTTCCTTGAAGGGAACTGGATTCGGAGGCGCCACTCCACCAGTGCCGGAGTCCGCGATGATGGAAGCCTTTGCTTTCAGATCGCTCGACATGAGCGTTGTCCCGTCGAGGGACGCGCCACCGACCAGCACATAGGTCTGCTGGTCCGTCAGCGCGTCCAGCAGAGCAAGTAGGTGCTTTTGATACGCAGACGCATCCATCGCGGAGTCGGTCACCACGTTTCCGGAGATGGTGTACTCGCGGAACCGAGCCATCACGCTCGGATCATCGCGGATGAGGTCGAACACACTGTAGTATGTGGTTGAGAACGGGTCGGATAGAGACAGTCGATCTGAGTACAACTTCTCAAAGAGGTGAAGTGCCGGGACAAGCAAGGCATAGGTAGTGTCGGGGCTATGCGTGAACGTGAAGTCGCCGAGAAGCACGCTTTCATCCCCGGCGTCGTGTCCTATCCACCATCTGAGAAAGTACTCCCGGGACTCGGCCATGTCGGCAGGATCGTTCGCATCCCATGTATTGCTTGTATTGCTCTGCGCGTGTACCGTGCCGACGAGGCATGTGAGTGCAGCCGCCAGCGACAAAAAGAGTGCACGTGCAGATTTCATTCGGATCGCCCTTTGATTGGTTCCTACCCTGCACTCACCATACATCCTCGGGAGTTCGGCTGTCAAGCTACGAGAAGTTATCCACGCCGAAGAATGGCAGGCACGCGAAAGGAGCCGACTTGGCAAAACAACTGGTGCGCGAACGCCCCCGGACGATCGCTCTGCTCGGCGTTTTGTACGTCCTGGGCGGCGCCTGCGCGACGCTGCTCGTGGCATGGGCGTGCTCTTGGCAAGGGAAGCCGGCGAGCTTTGATGACCTGGCTATGACCGCAACCTGGATGGACGCCGACGGCCGAGTGTACAGGTACGAACTTTGGAACAAGCGGCGTGGAGCGCAGCATGCCCGCGTCGCCAGCTTTGGCAAGGAAGCCCCCGATGAGTTCGCGCACGCCATCACTTCTTCCACGGCTCCGCTGCCCGCCAGCATGACGGCGGGACTGGTGGGTATTGGATGGCGGGATTTGCTCTCTTGCGGCTGGCCGATGAGCGCGGTGTGGGGAGGGTACGACTGGCCCCCGATGATGCAGAAGCGGCCGGGTGCCGTGCAAGAATCACCCATAGGAACAGTCTCGATTGGTGTATCGAAGAACAGGGATCGCGGGATGCACGGCGCACTGCCGGTGATGCCGCTCTTTCCGGGCTTCATCGTTGATACCGCAATGTATGGGCTTGCCTTTTTGGCGTGTCATGGGCTCTTGCGGAAGTGTCGCCAGTTGTGGCGAGGGACACGCGGGAATTGTGCGCGCTGCGGGTATCCCCATTCGGATCTGCCGGCCGGTTCCCCATGTCCAGAGTGCGGGACCGCTCGCCGCAAGTAGTGGCCGTGCCCGCGCTTCGCGGCAACCGTGGATGTATTCCCGCGTCGCCATGACGCTTTCGACGGCAAGTCACCCCGCACCGGTTGCCCGGCGAAGCGCCGGGCGAACCGGTGGCACGTCTTGGGTGCCACAGCACGTCTACTTCTTCCTCTTCACCCCCCACCGCACGCCCGCCGCGTCGGTGGCCGGGAACATGGCCGCTTCGCCGCCGGCCGCGAGGACTGCGTGGACGGGGGGCTGGGTGCTCAGGAAGCCGAAGTCCCAGCCGAAGATGGAGGCCATGTCGGCGCGGACCATGGTGTCGACCGCCGGGTACTCGCTCCAGCCCGGGTGGATGACCTCGTGCACGAGCGGGCGGCCGGCGCGGTCCATGCCGAAGACGAACGGGCGCTCCGTCACCCATCGCTCCGGCGCGGCCTCATCCCCGTCGCGCGTCGGCGGCTTGCGGCCGACGACACGAAGGGTCTGCTCGGTGAGGCGCATGTGCTTCTGCACGTGCGTGCCGGGGGCCATGCCGCCGTCGGGCCAGAGGACGCGGTACTCCGAACCGATGAGGAGCGTCTGCTGCTTGACCTCATCCTCGATCGGGGCGCAGACGCAGGGGTGGTTGTACCAGCGACGCAGGAGCCAGGCGATGGGGCGGCTGGAAACGACCTCGCGGATGTAGACCACGCCGCGCTGGCCGGCGTCGCCGGTGCGGCCCGCGCCGCCGGGTGCGCCGACGAGGCGGACGCAGATGCGCAGGGCGAGGGAGTTGTGTCGTCGGAGGTAGGGCCAGCGGGTGCCGTAGATGCGGACGTGGGTGCGCTGCACGCCGACGAGGCTGATGGCCGCGCCGGGGCGGCCGTCGGGGAGGAGGAAGGGCTTCTTGGCGTAGAGATCGAGTTCGAGGGGCGGGCCGGAGGTGGGCGGGAGGAACTTGGTCAGCAACGCCGGGGGCACGGCCCACGTCGCCACCGCTACATGGGCCAGGCGGGCTGTGAGCGTGGGGTGGGACATTCGGGAAATGGCAAAGGGCAAATGGCAAATGGCGAATCAAGACCTGGCAAGCGGGGGCTTGGGCCAAGAATACGGCGATTGGGGGTGGCTCTATGCTGTTTGCGTGCGTGCGAGCCCGGACATTTCGTATCGAACGCCGATCCCGGCGCGCCCGGTGGAGGCGATCGAGATTGCCCATCCTGCCGTGCCCGCCGGGCTTGACGGGGTGACGATCCTGCACGTGTCTGACCTGCATGTGCGCCGGGCCATGCCGGGGACGGAGCGCTCGCGGATGGTGCTCGAGGCGCTGGCGCGGACGGAGGCGGACCTGATCGTGCTGACGGGCGATCTGATGGATGAGCCGGGGCACGAGGCCGGGGCGCTGGAAGTGGTGCGGGCGATGGCGGGGGTGTGGCGGGCGCGCCACGGGGTGTTTGGGGTCTTTGGCAACCACGACACACCACACTTCCAGCGGGCGTGCCGGGATGGGATTCCCGGCATCCGGTGGATCGGGGGAGAGGTGGTGGAGGTGGCGATCGGTGGAGAGATCCTCGGGCTGATGGGGATGGACTGGCCCGAGGATCCGCTGGAGGTGATGCTCGGAAGGGAGAAGGGATCAAGGGATCGTGGGATCGAGGGATCAGGTGATCCGACCTCGACCCCTCGATCCCATGATCCCTCAACGCCTTTGGTTGCGTTGGCTCATCATCCGAACTCGTTGATCGGAGCTGCGACAATGGGGATTCCGATCCTGCTCGCCGGTCACACGCACGCGGGGCAGATCCGGCTGCACCCGCGGCTGGCGCCGCACACGTCGAGCGACCTGCCCATGCACCTGGCCTCGGGGATGCTTCGGCTCCAAGACACGCTCTGCTGCATCACCCGCGGGCTGGGGGATGGGGTGGTGGAGGGGCTGCGGATCAACTGTGCGCGGCAGATGCCGCTGTACTCGTTGCGGAGGGGGGGGATGCCGGGCGGGAGCGGGGGTGGGGTGGAGCAGGTGGTGGGGTGGTGAACACGCGAGCGAGCGGTCCGGGCAACGTGGCGACGCTCATCGACCGTCGCCGGGCGTCAGGATTTCGACGCCGTATCGTCTGAAGTCTCGCGGATTGAACGTCACGATGCGCGTGCCGCCGTGCGCGCAACGCGGCGACCAGCCTCGCATCATGCGCCGGCTTGCCGCGCACCGCGTGCTTGACGACGATCTCTCGCCATCGCTCCAGCAGGTCCGACGGATCGGGGAGGAGCACAAACGCCTCCAGGAAGTCGCCGATGCAGGCGTCCGCGTCCGACGGCTTGAGTCCATATCCGTTCACGCCGAGGGGGCGAGTCGCAACGACCCAGAACTCGGTGAGCACCTGGGGGCAGACCGCCAACTCGCCGCCGAGCGACCGCGGCGTGCGAACGGCCTGCTCCGCGGCGCGCCCCTTGGGACTGTCGCGTTCGAGCAGGCGTGCCAGCACGCTTGTGTCCCCCAGCACCGGTCCCATTCACTTTCCGTTCGGCTTCTTCTGCGGCTCGTCGTACAGGGCGTCCGTGGAGAGCGCCGTATCGGGCAACTCGACGCCCACAGCTCGGGCCCGCACCCGTCCGAGCGTCGCGTGCCTGCGCGAGGGGCCGTCGCTCTTGGACGTTGCTTCGCGAACCCGGGCGACGCCGCGCGCACCCTCGGGCAAGTCCACGGGCCCCTCGGGACGCAGCACGCCGTGCTCGTACACGAAGTTGAACTCCTGTTCGCGATCCATGAACCAAGGATATGCGCCGTTCATATCGGCAACGCGAGCGAGTTGGAGGGTGGAGGGGCTGCGGACCGGCTGCCCGCCGCAGATGCGGCGGTACACGTTGCGGCGGGGGAGATGGTGGGGAGGAGGGGTGGTCGAGCAGATGGTGGGGTGGTAAAAGCGATTTAGGACTTGCGTGAAAGCCCTCGCCTCTGCCATACTGGCCGCCTGTCACGGGGCGGACGGGGCCGGGTCCGGAGGTTCCTATGGGCTTCATGGGCGGCATCATCGGCGGCGTGTTGGCGGGCGTGATCGGGGCGGTGATCTGGGCGTTCATCGCGTACTACGCGAACGTCGAGATCGGGTGGATCGCGTGGATCATCGGCGGGCTGGGGGGGGTGGGCGTGGCGATCGGGTGCAGGGGGGAGACGGGGACCGAGACGGGGGCGCTGGCGGCGATCATCGCGCTGGTGTCGATCTGCGGCGGGAAGTTCGCGGCGATCCACATGGACGCGCAGGCCGTATCGACGACCATGGCCGCGAGCGTGCGGTTGAGCGACGAGGACGCGAAACTGTACATGGCGGGGCAACTGGTGACGGAGTACGAGGGCGCGGGCAAGACGCTCACCTGGCCCAAGGACATGACCGCGGACGCGGCGGAGACGCCGGCGGACTATCCCAAGGACCTGTGGAAGGACGTGGAGACGCGCTGGGCGGCGATGGGCGGCGCGGACCAGGCGTCGTACCGCGCGCGGATCGAGGCCCGGATGAAGGCGGACCTGCGCGAGATGGTGCACGGCATGGCCAACGCCGACTACAAGTCCACGTTCGGGTTCCTGGATGTGGTGTTCTTCCTGCTGGCGCTGGTGACGGCGTTCAAGGTCGGGGGCGGGATGGCGGGGGGCGACTGACGCGCACGGGCGGGCAGGCCGCTCGCGCCATCCGCGGAGATCTCACGCCGCCATGCGGCGCGCTTCCGGGTGGCCGGGCTTGGCGCGCACGCCGTGGGGGGCGTCGGGCTTCTCCTTCCAGTCCTCGACGTTGCGCAGGTTCAGCTCGCTGGGCATGGTCTTGCGATAGCCGAGCAGGCGGACGACCTCGAGCACGTCGGTCCATGTGGGGAACATCTTGCCGTTGGCCTTCTTGAAGGCTTCGACGGCCGAGAGGAAGTGGAACTGCTCGGAGGTCATCTCCCCCTCTTCGGCGGCCTTCATGAAGTCGCTGCGGCGGCGGCCCACGCCGCGCCGACGCTCGAGGCCCGTGAAATCGTCCGCGCCCGAGGCCCCCTGCTTGGAGGCGAACGCGGCGAGGTCGCGCCGGTCGGCGCCGGTGCGCCGGTCGAGGACGCCGTTGGCCGGGCGCGCCGGCGCGTGGTCGCCGCCGGAACACTTCCCGCAGCAGCCGCCCTCGCTCTGGCGACGGTCGGCGGGGCGGTCGGGGTTCGGATTGCTGGTGCAGCCGTGGGTGGACATGGGCGATGGCTCCTGCCGGACGGGCCCGAGCCACGCGTGATCACCCGATACTCGCCGGGGTGGGCGCGGGATCAGAAGTCCTCGTCCTCGTCATCATCGTCCTCGTCGCCGCCGAACTCGTCGTCGTCGTCGTCTTCCCCGAAGAACTCGTCCTCATCGTCCTCAAACTCGTCCTCATCCTCAACGTCGTCCTCGTCGTCATCGGCGTCGTCGTCGCCGAAGGGCTCGTCCTCGTCCTCGTCGTCGTCCTTACCGGACCCTTTGGCGTCGTCGGCGAGCGGCACCAGGAACGGCGCCGGGGAAAACTCGGACGTGCCCGCGCCGGCGAGGGTGGCCGCGGCCGCGATGAGGTCGTACGCCTCGCCCGTCCCGACGCGCGCCAGGAGGAGCGTGGCCGGGGTCTCGATCGCGTTGCCAAGGGTGGTGTGCGCCTGCATGACTGAATCCTCGTCTGCCGAGCCCCGCCTCCCGTTTCTTTTCCCCTCGGGGCGCGCCCGCCGCTCCACGCTCGTACCATCCGACCCGGGTGTTCCGGCCCAAAGGTCGGTACACTACTCACCTTCGGGTGGGTGTCAACACCCTCGGTCCAGCCCCCCGCCCCCCCACCCCCCCGCCCCCGTGCCCGCGCGGCCACCCACGCCCGAACCCTTCTTTCCCACACCCCTTCTATGCCCATCACAGCGTCGAGCCAAGCGGCCCCCAAGGAACCCTTCCAGCCCGTGGCCGCCCTGCTGGCGGCCGTCTTCCCGGGATTGGGGCATTTCTATCTCGGACAGGTCCGCAAGGGGGCTCTGATCTGCGGCGGTGTGCTCGGGCTGTTCTTCACCGGGCTGCTCATCGGGGGGATCTCCTGCATCGATCGGCGCGAGAACTTCATCTGGTTCCTCGGGCAGTCCCTGGTCGGTCCGATCGCCCTCGGACTCGACTACGTCCACCAGAACCGCCTGAAAGTCATCGGCCCCGACGGCCAGGGCAAGACCGTCCTGCGCTCGGCCAACCCCGACGAGACGCGAGACCCCCAGACCGGACGGGCGGTGCCCATCGTCCGCAACGTGCATGGCGGGGCCGCGCTCGACGCGAGCGGACGCCCCTTCGCCCACGCCCCGGGCGGGGCCACCATCTCTCCGGCGTGGCCGCCGTACGTGAAGTCCCTCTCGCGCACGAACGAGCTCGGGACGCTGTTCACCACCATCGCGGGGTTCATGAACGTGATCGTCTTCATCGACGCGGCGTTCACGCATCGCGTGGAGCGCCGCCGTCGCCCCGTCGTTCGCGACGACGGCGTGGCCAGGACGCTCCGCGTTCCCGTTGCGGGAGGCTCGCGATGAGCCTGATGCACACGCTGGCGTGGGGAGCCACGACGATGCTGGCCCTGGCCCAGAGCGCGGCCGGCGCGCCGGCGGACGGGAGCGGCATGATCCGTCCCCCGTACCGCCCCTTCATCGATCCGCTGGAGGTCCACGGATGGTGGTGGGCCATGCTGGTGCCGATGGCGCTGGGAATCGCCGTGGTGTACAAGGCCGTGCGTGTGCTGCACGAGGATGTGCCGTGGGGCAAGTATCTGCGCGAGGTGGTCGCGATGACCCTGCAGGTGGTCGTCGGGATGATCCTGCTGGTGGCGGCGTCGTACGCGCTCGTCGAGGTGTACGCGCGATGGATCGCGGGCAGGCAGTAGGCTCCGGGGAGAGGGGGGGCCGCTCACAGGTAGCTGGCCACCTCGAATCGCGACTTCATGTCCAGATTGATGATCATGTAGCGCAGCGCATCCGGGGCGTGGTCGTGGCCGTTCTTCTCGGGGGTGGTGCTCTCGGGCTTGGCGGGGTCGTAGCGGTAGCGGGTGAGGCACTCGATGAGCCTGGCGCAGGAGTGGTGGACGAGCAGGCGGGGGCGGTGGGCGGGGGCCTCGCCGCCGCGCGAGGGGTTGATGCGGTCGGCGACCATGCGGATGCTCGGGGCGAGGTCCATGGGGCGGGGGGGGAGGCGGAGGCCGCGCTCCTTGAGGATGCTCACGCACGGATCGGGGGGCGCGGGCGTGTGCGCGGCCCCGGCGGGATCGACGCCGAGGAACTCGATCTGGTCGTGCGAGCAGACGCCCTGCGCGACCCAGCGGTCGAGGGCGTCGGCGAAGTCGTGCACCAGCGCGCCGGTGCGAACATACTCGCGGAGCACCGTGACGCCGCCGTCGTGGTCCACGCCCGCGAGCAGCAGCACGCCCTCGGAGCGGTAGCCGAAGTCCATGCCGCCGATGTAACGCTCGAAGGCCCCGGGGACGGGATCACCGACGACGTGGGTGGCCGCGTCGAAGGCGGGATAGACCGTGTCCGAGCGGCTCGGGCGGAGGCAGAGCATCTCGGCCTCCCAGGTCTCCTGCGAGACGCGGGCCTTCATGCCGGCGGCGTCGGCGACGGTGATGTGGCCGGCGCGCGGCGGGATCATCGGGGCCTTGGCGCGCCCCTCGCACTCGGGGTGGAGGATGCAGCGCTCGCAGACGTGCTCGGGGCCGCAGTGCTCGAGGACGTCGAGGACGCCCCAGCGGAAGGTGGGGCGCATGGGGCGGGCCTTGGCGGGGTCGTTCGGTTCGGCGGGCGGGTGCGCCGGGCGTTGCCCGAGTTGCGGGCCGACGAGGGACCACATCAGGCCGAAGGGTTGGTGCATGGTGGAGAGGGCCTCGACGCCGGCGCGCACCAACGGGCCCCAGGGGCCGATACAGGGCATGGATCGCGTGACAAGTTGGGCGGCGTCCCAGACCTCGGGGTCGAAGAGATCGACCTCGTCGCAGCGGAGTTTCTGCACGCGCGTGCCGCGCACGGACATCTGGCTGGCGGCGAGGACCTCGGCGACGGAGTTTTGCTGTGTTCCCTTCCGGATGATGGTGACGGAACGGGCGGTGATGCGCCGGGGGATCGAGTCGAGGTTCTCGTGGCCGAGGAAGGTCGCGAGGTGGGCCCGCATTCGGAGGCTCTGCTCCAGCGAGCCGCCGAGGATGCGGATCTGGATGCCGGGCTTGAAGAGCAGGTCAAGGAGCGTGGCGAGGGCGCCGAGATAGGTCTTGCCCCCGCCGCGGTTGGCCCAGACGACGATGTCGGGGGAGTTCGCATTTGGCGCATCGGGCGCGGAGAGGCGGGCGTACTTGCCCTCGAAGAAGACATGGCACAGATACTCGAACGGCGCGGCGTGCCCGGGCAGGAGCGGCGTGCGGGCGATGTGGACGCCGAGCACATCTTTGAGCCAGTCGTGGAGTTCGTCGGGGTCCTGGGGTGGGTACTCAAGCAAGGGCACGAGCCACGCGGGCGGCTCGGGTTTCTCGGGCGCATCGACAGCCTTGGTGTTCTTTGGTTTGCTCGGCATGATCCCCCCACTTCCCCTGCTCCCCGGCTCCCCTGCTCCCCTGCTGATCGAACTCACTCCCCCGCCGTGTACGCTCGCGCCCGGGCCACGATGCTCCTGGCCGCGGCCCGGATCACATCTTCGATCGGTGCTTCCGCGAGCGCGCGGGTGGCCCCGTGCTTGCCGGCCCACACGCGAAACGCTCGCGCGAGGAATGGGTGGCGTTCCACCTTCTTCAAAGTCGAGGCAATGTCGGCGATCATCCACGGTCGCAGGCCGGCGGCGTCGAGCGTATCGATGAGGCGCGTGTCGCGCCATGTCGGCTCGCCGACCCACTCGCGCATGCCCGCTCGCAGGAAGACCGGGCAGGCCGCGCCCATCGCGGCGACGGCCTCGGTGCGCCGGGTGAGCGGGTCGGCGAGGTAGGCCCGGACGAGTGCGCCGCCGACGCCACGGGCCCGGTAGCGCGGCTCGACGATGAGGCGGGAGATGCAGCGGAGGTCGCGGTTGAGTCTCGCCGCCGCGCTGCGCTTCGAGGTGCGCCCGTCGTACTCGCCGGGCCAGGCGAGCGCCCGCCAGGAGCCGTTGAGCGTGGGCATGGAGACGACGAGGACGCCGATGGGTGGACCTTCTTTATGGGTGGCACGGGCGGCTTGCCGCCCGTGGTGCAGGCGTGCGACCAACACGCGCACACAGGTCGCGGGGGCTTTGGCGCGGTAGTGCAGGTGTGCGAGCGCGCGATAGTCGTCGATCGTGCCGGGCGAGACTCGGAGGGTGTGGTTGGCAGACGGGCACCGGTTGACGCTCAGAGCCGCGTCAACCGGTGGCACGAGGGCGAGGTCGGGCGCGAGCCATGTGTGGGCGTTGTCGCGCGCCGTGGCCGCGATGAGGCGGACGGTCGGGGTTCGTCGCACCCACCTGGCGAGCGTGATGCACAGGCCCTCGCCGGTGGCGTCGTCGAGGGTTGAGGCGAGTTCGTCGATGAGGAGTGTCGCTCGCGGATGCGCGCCGGCCGCGTGCATGGCGAGGGCGATCGCGAGGCGGGCCCGCTGGCCGTCGGAGAGTTCGCGAGCGAATCGAGCGGGGATCATGGCATCGGCGAGACCCGCCGCGGCGAGAGTGCGGAGCGCTTGGTTCACGCCCTCGGCCGATTCAACGAGCAGATCGATGACGCGCCGGGCCATGAGCGGGGCGAGGTCGGGCGGCGCGATGACCACGCCGCTGCGCTGCACGATCACGCCCGCGACCGCTCGCAGCAGCGTGCTCTTGCCGCAGCCGCTCGGGCCGTGGATCAGGGCGATCTGGCCGGGGCGGAGGCGCTGGTCGAGGTGCGCGGCCGCGATCGCCGCGCGTTGGTGGTGCTCGCTTGCGTGATCTCGCACGTCGGTCGTGGTCAGGCCGAACGTGCCCAGCGCGCGCAGCGCGGCTTGCGAGTATGTGGTTTCGCCCCCGCCCATTCGTCCCCCCCCCACTCGCGCTTTCGCGCGAGTCCCCCGAACCAAGGCCACGGGCTGGAAGCCCGTGGTACGGATTCACACCTTCCGCCACCTCGCCGCGAGTTGGTCGTTCTGCTCAACGCCCCGGGCCATCGAGAGCACGACCGTGCGCAATGCCCGCACCTGGTGGATGCCCATCCCCAGCGTCGCGGCCGCGCTTCGGAGCGAGCGCCCTTCGAGCACGCACGCCCGGGCGACCAGGGCCAGCGGCGGCTCCCATGTCCGCACGCGCGAGAGCACGAAGCCGAACTCCGCCGACTCGCACCGGCGGGCCAGCCGTTGGAGCCGTCGCGACATGGCGCGGGTCGTGACGCGATGCACCGCCGCGAGTTCGCCGAGGGGCTTGCCGTCGCCATAGGCCCAGCGGATGAGGGCGCGATCGGTCGGGGCGAGGGCGTCGGCGAGGGCGCACAGGCGGGCGGCCCGCTCGGCCCGGCCGCCCCGCGAAAGCCCGCGCCAGGAAACAGATTCCGCTTGACAGGCTGGTTTGGATTCTGATAGGATCATCGTCCGCACCCCGTTCGACCCGGTTTTTCGAGCGGCCAGTGGCTGCATTTCAGAGTCCCCCGATGGCTTCCAGCACGAATGATTGAGCCCGTTCACTCTCCAGTGAACACGTTGAGAGTATACTAGTTTGGCTTTTGTTTGCAAATCAAACTCGTGTGGTTTTCCACTTTTCCACATCCATCCCAACCCCTGAACCATCAATGACTTGCGCGAGTGGACACTCCGACGACCGCCCCGATGAGGCCCCGAATCCGTCCATCGGGGCGGTGATCCGGGCCCGGCGCGCGGCCCTCGGGTGGTCGCTCCAGGAACTGGCCGCGCGGGTCGGGTGTGCCCGGTCCTATCTCTCCATGATCGAGACCGGGACGCGCGGCGACGAGGGGGCGGCGATCGGCCCGATTCTGCTCGTTCGCCTCGAGAGCACGCTCGGCCTGGCGCCGGGCCTGTTGACCAAGTCCGCGCAGTGGTCGGCCACGCCGCCGGAGGTCCGCCGGCATGTGGCGGCGATGGAGTCGTCGCAGCGGGCCGCGGCGGCGCAGTTGCGGGCGATGACCGGATCGATCGGGGCCAACCTCGACGAGGCGTTCCGGTCGGGCCGGCTGCACGCGCTGGTGGCGCGCCTGGAATGCTCATCGGAAGAAGCGCGGCCGAACGCCGCGCCGGGGCGGCTGCTGCCGGTGCAGGTGCCGCTGATCAACTCGGTCGCGGCGGGGTATCCGCGCGAGTTCACGGACCTTGGGTATCCGGCCCGGGTGGCCGACGAGTATGTGCTCAGCCCGGATGTGGACGACCCGGATGCGTTCGCCGCGCGGGTGGTCGGGGATTCGATGCTGCCGACGTATCGCGAGGGAGACATCGTGGTCTTCTCGCCGGCCCGCCCGGTGAAGAGCGGCATGGACTGCTTCGTGCGGCTGGAGCGGGATGCGGAGACGACGTTCAAGCGGGTGGTGTTTGAGGAGGGCTCGCCGGCGATCCGGCTCGTGGCGCTCAACGCGGCGTTTCCGGAGCGCGTGGTGGACCGGGAGGATGTGGCCCTGCTGTGCGCGGCGGTGAGCGTGACGCGGCGGATTGGGTGAGCGGCAAGCAGTCCGACCCAGTAGGCAGCCCGACCGTCAGGGAGGGCCTTTCCTGGTAGACTCTCAGCCATGAAGCCCCATCCTCGCATCCGCAAGACGGTGAAATGGGGAGGTGCGATCGTCGCGATGCTGCTGGTGTTCATGTGGCTCGGGAGTACTCGGCATGGCCTGCTTTGGAGGGATGCCGCGGGCAGAACGGTGGCGGTCAGGGGCGGCCGGTTCATTGCAACGCAGTGCGCGGCCGACCAAGGGGGTCTGATTCCGATCGACTGGAGAGACTCACCTGCTCCCTATGAACTGGATTTCTCCTTCTCATGGACTCTCGACCGGACTAGAGGCCGTACGTTCTTGGCCATGCCGCTGTGGGCTCCGATGCTCATCGCCGTCGCTTTCTCCGCGGCCGCGTGGCGTTTCGACATCCTCGCCCGCCGCCGCGAGCGTCTCAACCTCTGCCCGAAGTGCAACTACGACCGCGTCGGCCTCTCGCCGGGCGCCGTCTGTCCCGAATGTGGAACCCGCTCCGCGAGCCGGGCGTAGAACGCCCGGATCACCGCCGACTCCCACCCATGATGCCTCGCCCCCGAGTTCTGAGCGCGATGAAGTGGACGGCGACCGTCGCGGCCGCGGGGCTGGTGGCGCTGTTGCTGTTCACGTGTCTGTTTGCCGGGAACTGGCAGCCGCGCCCGGGGGTGTTTCGGGCGATCGAACCGGGGTATTTCTGCCTTGAAGAAGTGCCGCCGATGCCGGCGTACGGGTGGCATCGCACGCAGGTGCATCCGCTCCGGTTGGCCGTCTGGTTCGGGTTCTACGACGGTCCCCTGGGCTCGTGGATCGCGGCGCCGGTCCTGGGGCCCGCGCTGGTGGCGTGTGTGATCGGCGCGCTGATGTGGCGGCTTGAGGCGCGGGCACGTCGGCGTGCGGGGCCCAACTTGTGCGCGCGGTGCGGGTATGACCGGGAGGGGCTGACGGCGGGAACGGTGTGCCCGGAGTGTGGCGCTCCGCCCTCGTGATGGCTCCGGCGGCCTGCGCCGCTCGGCTCCGATCGGGGGCGGATGGGGGTTCGTCGTCGCTGGATACCATCATGCCGGCGGGGATCGGGGGCACATAGGAGATTCCCATGAAGGCGACCATGACTCTGGCGGCGGCGTGTCTGGCGTGCGTGTGCTTGGTCGGATGCAACTCGGGCTCGAAGACGGCCCAGAGAGACTCCGGCGCGGCGGTCGTCGCGTGCAGCAACCACGCCTGCCCGATCTCCGGCAAGCCCGTGAACAGCAAGGTCACCTCCACCTACGGCGGCAAGACGGTCGGCTTTTGCTGCACCATGTGCAAGTCGAAGTTCGACGCCATGACCGACGCGGACAAGGCGGCCAAGATCGCGGCCATGAAGTAGCCCGGGGCCGGGCCGGATTCAGCACCCGGCCAGCCAGCCGTTGAGAAAATCGAAGATGTCCTGCACGCTCAGGCCGCCGCCGTTGTAGTCCGCGCGCGGGTCGCCGCCGAGCCAGCCGTTGAGGAAGTCGAAGATGTCCTGCACCTCCAGCGCGCCCGAGCAGTTGTAGTCCGGGCGGCAGATGCTCACGGGGGTGGGGGCGCTGGCGAGCGTGCCGCAGGTGTTGGCAGCGACGGCGTCGTAGGTTCCCGCGTCGGAGGCGAGGACGCCGGTGATGGTGAGCGAGGGCGTGGCCGCGCCGGAGATGCGGGGGCCGTCGGCCAGCGGCGTGCCGTCCTTGCGCCAGTGCACGCAGGGCGTCGAGTCGCCCGTGGGCGCGCCGGTGATCGTGATCGTCGCGCCGAGGCACGGGCGGCGCGCCATGGGCGGCGGGCCGGCGAACATCGGGCACGTTCCCGGGCCGAGGACGCCGGTGGCGTTGACGTTCTGCACGTTGATATCGGCCGGGTTGCCCGCGCCGAAGGCGAGCATGACCGGGTCGCCGCACGAGCCGAGGGCGGAGGTCAGGCGGCTCTTGGACTCGAAGGTGGAGGAGACCTGCTGGTTGAAGAGGACCGAGGACTCGCCGGAGACGCCCGCGGCGTAGACGTAGCCCTGCGAGGTGTTGTCGAGCCAGATCCACGAGACGATGCACCCATCGCCCGAGGGCCGCACCTGGATGAAGGAGGACTGGAAGAAACCGTCCGGACCCAGGAGCGAGACGCCATTGGCCCCCCACTGCGGCAGGCCCGCGGGATTGAAGCGCTGGACGTTGATCGTGTGGTTGGATTGCGTGCCGCTGTCGGCCTCGTCGAAGGCCGCGAAGTACTCGCCGGTGGCGCGGTTGTAGGTGAAGCCGACGCCGACGCGGATCCGCGCGCCGTTGACGGCGTTGGCCACGAGCGGAGTTGTGAACTTGAGCGAGCCGTCGGCGAGGACGTGCTGGATGTAGGCGTTGCGGGCCGAGCCGTTCTCGTACCACCCGAAGACGCCGCCGCCCGCGCCGTCGGCGATGAAGCGGGGATACGTGGCCGTCTGGATGGACGACGTGCCGCCGAAGATGGTGACGGGTGTGCCGCTCCCCCACTGCGGCGCGCCGAGGGCGTTGTACCGCTGCGCGTGGAGTTGCTTGTTGGACGTCACGCAACTGCTGCCGGTGCAGCGGACGAAGAGGACGATCATGCCGCCCGCGCCGTCGCTCTGGCAATCCGAGGCCTGCACCCAGCGGGCCGGGGCGAGCCAGTCGGCCTGGGTGATCGGCGCGCCGGCGTTCCAGAGCAGCGCGCCGGTGGCGGCATTCACCTTCTGCATGTTCGTCGCGATGGGCGAGGTGGTGGAGTTCCAGATCACGCCGTAGTTCCCGTCGGCGAGGACCGCGACCGTGGGCGGGGAACCGCCCGTCGAGCCCGCGCCGACGTTGACGCCCGCGGACCCGTTGAAGAGCGGCGTGCCGGCGGGGCTCACCTTCTGCAGGGTGATCTGCTGCGGGGTGGTCCGGTCGTCGTTGAAGACGATCACCGCGTTGCCATCGGCGTCGCACGCGAGCGAGTAGTCCACCGTGGACGAGACCGAGCGATCGGCGATGAGGACGCCGTTGTGGGCCCATTGCTCCACGCCCTGGGCGTTCACGCGCTGCAGGTACACGTCGTACCCGCCGGTGGAGTTGTCGAACCAGGCGACATACGCCCCGCCCCCGTGCGCGGCGGGCACGGGGGCGATCTTGGGCTGCACCTGCTCGCCGGTTCGGTCCGCGAGCACGAGATTGGCCGCGGCGTTGGCCGACCACTGGGCCGGGGCCTGCGGCGCGACGGCGGCGCAGGAAAGGGCCGCGAGCATCGCCAGACGAATCGGAGTGTTCATGCGTGGTGTCCTGGAGAGAGGAGGGACCGGCGCGGACTCCCGCCGGCGGGGGGCGGGGGCGCGCCACTGCAAGTATGGTCGCGCCGGCGCGGGCGTCAACCAGAACCCGTGCTCGGTTCGGGCGGAGCCCAAATACCCCGTCTTCCCATCGCTATAGTCGAGACCGGCGCATCGGGCCTCGTCGGCCGCGCCCGCGTCGGAGCGGCCACTCCACTCGATTCCTCTCTAGCGAAGGGTCTCTCGCGTGTCTCAGACTCAGAAGTTCGATCTGGTCGTCATCGGCGGCGGTCCGGCGGGGTATGTCGGCGCGATTCGCGCGGCCCAACTGGGCATGAGCGTGGCGTGCGTGGAGCGGGCCAAACTCGGCGGCGTCTGCCTGAACTGGGGGTGCATCCCCTCCAAGGCGCTGCTCGCCAACGCGGAACTCGTGGAGAAGATCCGCGACGCCGAGGACCAGAAGTTCTGGGGGCTGAAGATCAATGGGGACGTCGGCCTTGATTGGGACCGCATCATCGGTCGCTCGCGCGAGGTCGCGAGCAAGCTCAACGGCGGCATCGCGTTCCTGCTCAAGAAGAACAAGATCACGCACTTCGTGGGGAACGCGAAGATCGTGTCGGCGGGCGGCCCGGGGAAGACGTGCACCGTCGAGGTGCAGGAGTGCGCCGTGAAGGAGGAACTCACCTCCGCCCCCGCCACGCCGGGAAAGACCATCCAGACCATCGAGGCGGAGAACGTGCTGGTGGCGACGGGCTCGGTGGCGCGGGACCTGCCGTTCGCCAAGTTTGATGGCGACCGCATCTGGGGCGCCCGCGAGGCGATGTACAACAAGACGCGGCCCAAGAAGCTCATCATCGTCGGCGCCGGCGCGATCGGGATGGAGTTCGCGTACTTCTACAACTCCATGGGGACGGAGGTCACGGTCGTCGAGATGATGGACCGCATCCTGCCCGTCGAGGACAAGGACGTGTCCGTTGCGCTCCAGCGGCTGTACACCAAGCACGGCATGGCCTTCAAGACCGGCACCGTCACGACCGCCGTCGAGAAGACCGCCAACGGCGTGAAGGTGACGGTCGCGCCCTTCGTCAACGGCAAGGCCGATGACTCGAAGAAGGAAACGCTCGAGGCCGACCGCATCCTGCTCGCCGTCGGCGTCGTCGGTCGCACCGACGGCCTGTGCGATGAGAAACTCGGCCTGAAGATCGAGAAGGGGCACATCGTCACCGACTATGCGCCGGGCAAGACGGTGGCCGAGGCCGTGGACTACAAGACCAACCTGCCGGGCATCTACGCCGTGGGCGACGTCATCGGCCCGCCGTGGCTGGCCCACGTCGCCAGCGAGGAGGCCATCACCTGCGTCGAGCGCATCGCCTGGCGCAAGGACCCCTCCAAGCACCACGAGCCGATCCCGCAGGACTACACCGTCGTCCCCGGGTGCACGTACTGCGTCCCGCAGGTCGCCAGCGTCGGCTTCACCGAGCAGAGGCTCATCGAGATGGGCAAGGTCAAGGGGAAGGACTACGCCGTCGGGCAGTTCCCGATGAGCGCGCTGGGCAAGGCCATCGCCGCGGCCCACACCGAGGGGTTCGTGAAGATCATCCGCGGCCTGCCGCGCGGCGAGATCCTCGGGGCGCACATCCTCGGCGATCAGGCCACGGAACTCATCGCGGAGCTCACCCTGGCCCGACGCCTGGAGGCGACGACCGAGGAGATCATCTGCACGATGCACGCCCACCCGACGATGCACGAGGCGACGCGCGAGGCGGCGTTGGCGAGCGAGGGGCGGGTCATCCACGCGTGAGGGTCCCGGCCGGGGTCCGTGGGCCGAATCCCGGCCGAGCCGGGCCACGGTCGTGTGGTTTGCGGACCTCGCCCGTGCCCACCCCGAATAGTCGGTGGTGCGGGCCGCGGGTTCGGGCGGTTTGGCTGGTTGGACCGCCGATGCGCGGTAGACTTGGCCCGATACCGTTCGCACAGCGAGCGGTCCGGCACTCACCGCGTTGAGGAGAACTGGCATGCCCCCCCTGCCCATCGACCGGCGCGGGTTCCTGCTCGCCGGCGGCGCGACCGCGAGCGCGATCGTCCTCGTCGGCTGGCCGCGCCGGATTCTCGGACAACCCGGCGTGCTGCGCGTCGGCGGAGCGTTCGTGCCCATGTGGTGCGTGGGGTCGGACTCGTGGGAGGACCTCTCGGCCGGCGTGGTCGCCCCGATGCGCGAGTGGCGCGCGTTCGAGACGGCCGACCTCGTCGCGCCCGGCGCGGCGCCGAACGCGTTCGGCGGCGTGTGCGCGATCGGCGTGCTCGGCGCGGCGATTCGCGATGGCGCCGGGCTCTCCCGCACCCAGGTCGAGATCGATTTCACGCGACCGGCCGCCCCCGCCGGGGCTCCGCGACGAATGTTCCTGGCGATGTCCGCACGCGTCGGGGATGCTCCCGCGCCCGGGTCGGGATGCCGCGTGCCCACGGACCTGGGCCCGCCGCGTCTGCGACTGACCGCGGAAGCGATCGGAAAGGGGCCGCTGATCCAGGAGGTGCACGTGCCGCTGCGTCGCGGCGTGTACGCGCTGGGCTGGAGCGAGAGCGGGCGCGCCTCCGGGCGTGTCCGATGGACCGGCGAGGGTCTCGAGTCCGATTGGCCGTGCTGCGTGCTGGTTTCGATCGATCCACCGACCGGCCAGAGCGAGTAGAGGAGTTGCCCGAATGCCCGCCTCACCATTTCTCGGCGAGATCATGCCGTTCGCGGGGAACTTCGCCCCGACGGGATGGCTCGCCTGCCAGGGACAGTTGCTCTCCATCGCCCAGTACGATGCGCTTTTCTCGCTCATCGGGACCACCTACGGGGGCAACGGCACGACAAACTTCGCCCTGCCCGACCTGCGCGGGCGCGTGCCGATCCACTCCGGGCAGGGCCCCGGCCTGCCCAACTACGTCGTCGGGCAGACGGCGGGGGCCGAGTCGGCCACGGTTTCCGTGGCGCAGCTCCCGGCCCACTCGCACGCGGCGGCCACCGCCGGCGCGGGCAACGCGCCGGTGCCGACCGCGGGCGTCCCCGCCCCCTCGCGGGCGGCGGACCCCTCGTACGGCCCGCCCGCGGGCGGGGCGACCATGCCGGCGGGAGCCGTGAGCGCGTCCGGGGCCGCGTCGCCCCAATCGCACGAGAACACGCAGCCATTTCTGGCGATCAACTTCTGCATCGCGGTGAGCGGGATCTATCCGTCGCCGAACTGATCGGCGGTCACGAACAAACCCCGGAGCGAGCCATGGGCTACGAGCCTTTTCTCGGACAAGTGAAGTGCTTCGCGTTCGCCTTCGCCCCGCGCGGGTGGGCCCAGTGCGCCGGGCAGTTGCTGCCGATCAACCAGAACCAGGCGCTCTTCTCGCTCCTGGGAACCACCTACGGCGGCAACGGCACTTCGAACTTTGCGCTGCCGGACCTGCGCGGGCGGGCGCCGATCCACGCGGGAACCGGCCCGGGGCTGACGGCGCGCACGCTGGGCGCCGCGATCGGCGAGGCCTCCCACGCGCTGTCCGCCGCCGAGATTCCGGCCCACACGCACACCGTCTCCGCGACGACCCTCGAGGGAGACTCCGCCACGCCGGCGGGCGCGTTTCCCACCAAGTCCGGCGCGGGCGACGCCCGTTTCGGAACGCCCGGACAGGCCGGCGCGGGAGCCATGCACGCCGGCGCGATCGCGAGCGCCGGCTCGTCGCAGGCCCACCAGAACATGATGCCCTCGCTGTGCATGAACTACTGCATCGCCCTTCAGGGCATCTACCCGTCCCGTCCGTAGCCCGCCGACCAGGGAGCACACCATGGGCGCTGCCGATCCTTTTCTCGGTGAGATCCACCTGTTCGCGGGCAACTTCGCGCCCGCCGGGTGGGCGTTCTGCGACGGGCAGGTGATGTCCATCGCCCAGAACACCGCGTTGTTCTCGCTGCTGGGCACCGCCTACGGCGGCAACGGCATCAACACGTTCGCGCTCCCCGACCTGCGCGGGCGGGCCCCGATGCACTTTGGCCAGGGCCCGGGCCTGTCGCAGCGGTTCCTGGGCCAGTCCGGCGGCGTCGAGGCCGTCACGCTCTCCCCGGCGCAGGTGCCCTCGCACACCCACTCCCTCGCGGTCTCGCAAACCCCGGGCTCGACGGGCAACCCGAGCGGCCAGACCTGGGCCGCGTCGGCGGCGGGCGTGAAGAACTACGCCACTCCCGGCAACGGCGGCCCGACCACCACCATGGGGGCGGGCATGCTCGCCCCCGTCGGAGGCGGCGGGCCACACACCAACATGCAGCCCTCGCTGGTGCTCAGCTACATCATCGCGATCCAGGGGGTCTACCCGTCGCGCCCATGAAGCGGCGGGCGGTCTGGCGGGCACGACCCGTTCATAGAAAGAGAACTTCCATGACCACCCGTCACGCAACTCGGATCATCACGGCCCTCGGCGCGGCGGCCTGCCTCGCGGCGGGCGCGATCGCCGCCGACACCTGCCACGTCGCCCTGCGCCCCACCGACCCGCTCTGGAACCGCCCCAAGGACACCAACTCCGTCGCGGCCATCGTCGGGTGCGCCGGGTCCGCCCTGGACTCGCAGAACAACGCCGTGCCCTACCGCATCGTGAAGATCCGCACCCCCGTCGCCGAGTTCCTGAGCCTGACGGTCACCAGCCTCGAGCCGCCCGCCTCGGGATTCGATCCGTTCATCGGGGTGTACTGCTCGTCGTTCAACGCCTCAGGCCCGCTGAGCAACCTCGTCACGCTCGACGATGATTCCGCGGGGTGGCCCAACGCCGCCGTGCCCGTGGGCCGCAACATCACCCTCACCCCCAATACCGACTACTTCCTCGTCGTTTCCGCCTACTCGAGCGCCCCGGGCGCGGGCACGCCCTTCGGTCGCGTCCGCATCACCCTCGGCGGCGCGGCGGTCTTCTCGCAGGCCCCCGCGGGCTGCTGCAAGGCCGACTTCAACCAGGACGGCCAGGTCGCCGTGCAGGACATCTTTGATTTTCTCAACGCCTGGCTCGCGGTCGCGCCCGCGACGGATATCGACGGCGTGAACGGCGTGCAGGTCGCCGACATCTTCGCGTTCCTCGGCGCGTGGTTTCAGGGCTGCTGACGGGCCAGACGCGGCCTGACCCGCACATCTGCGGACATCGGAGCACGGGGCTTTCCCTTGACCGCGATCGTCGGCGTGCCGATCTCGGATCGGGGCCACCCAAACAGGCCATGCCGCCGCACGAAGTTCGCAAATGTTCTCTTGCGAAACATTCGCGAGTTGGTAGACTGCGCGCGGCCCTTGGCCAAGCGCGGTTTTTCGAACGCGCCCACCCTTCCACGGACTCGTCGCGGGTATTCGATCGGGCCCGCGTCTGCACGAGTTGAAACGCTCCGTAGCGAGCGCTTGGGCCCCACGCGCCCCCCACC
>CALMII010000019.1 GCA_937864115.1 uncultured Steroidobacter sp.
TGGCAGACCCCAGCGTTGACATCGATCGTGATAACCAACTGACTTTGTTCGATTCTTAACCGGACACTAGTGGGCTTTAGCCTGACTTTCCGGAAAGAGGCCGGCTGAAGCCGGCCCCACAGTAAGACGGGATCCGCTACCGCTGAGAAAATCTTCACAGACGCCGCGACCGCACCGACACGATAATTCCAGCCCCTCTTCCGCAGGGAAATCCGGATGGACCGGCTCGGCGCCCTACTGAAAATCTTCGGCATCGTGATGCTGTCTTCGGCACTGCTCGAAGCGCTCGTCCTGCGCTTCGTGTTCAAGCGCCGCTACGACTGGCGCTCTTCGCTGGCCTCGTTCGTCACGCTGCTCGGGCGCGGCTTCTCCGATTTCGTACCGCTCGCGATCGCGATGCCCGGGGCGTACTGGCTGTATCAGCACCGGCTCTTCGAACCGGAGAAGCTCGGCGCCTGGTCGTTCGTGATTCTCTTTTTCGGACTGGAGTTCGTGTACTACGGGTGGCATCGCATCAGCCACCGCTCGCGCTGGTTCTGGACCCATCACGCGGTGCATCACTCGCCCAACGATTTCAATCTGTCCGCGGCATACCGCCTCGGCTGGACGTCGCGGATCATGGGCACGTATGTGATCTTCTCGCCGCTCGCCGCTCTGGGGTTCGAACCGAAAGTCATCTTCACGGCCTACAGCCTGAACCTCGCCTACCAGTTCTGGATCCATGCGGACTGGATTCCGCGACTCGGCCCGCTCGAAGGCATCCTCAACACGCCGTCCGCGCATCGCGTGCATCACGGCGCCAATGTCGAATATCTGGACGCGAACTTCGGCGGCGTGCTGGTCGTTTTCGATCGGCTGTTCGGTACGTATCGGCCGGAACGCGACGACGTTCCCGTGCGCTTCGGGCTCGTCAAACCGCTGCACAGCTACAACCCGCTCAGGATCGCGTTCCACCAGTTCGGTCCGCTGTTTCGCGACCTGGCGTCGGCGCGCAGCGTGCGCGAAGTGATCGGCTATCTGTTCGGTCCGCCAGGATGGCGGCCGGATGGCCGTGGCGAAACGACGGAGGAATTGCGTCGCCGGGCGGCGCTGGCGAGCGCCAGCCCGGCTTCCGAATAGACTCCTGCGGAGCCTAATTGCCTCTGGTCTGATCCCCTCCTCCGCGCAGCGGGGAGGAGGGGTCAGGGTGGGGGCCTCTTGCTGTGGGGCCGGCTTCAGCCGGCCTCTTCAATCAGAGTCAGGCTGAAGCCTGACCTACAGAAACCCCCACGGCTCGCTTCGACCTCATCTCAATCATCTGGCGTCTACTGGAGTTGACGCTCAGTGATTCCAGCGCACCGCCAGGCTGTAGTTGCGCGGTTCGCCGATATCCGCATAACCCCACAGCGAACGGTTGTAGCGCTCGTCGAAGACATTGTTGACGTTCACCGAGACGGACCACTGTTCGTTGAACGAATACCGCGCCATGAGATCGATCAGCCAGTACGCAGGCTGCGCCTGGCGCACGGGGATTCCCGGATCGTTCATGCTGATGTCGAAGTCGTAGTACGTCCCGCTCTGCCAGCGCGCGCTGCCGCCGACGGTCAGGCCCGACAGCAGATTCACGGGCCGGTAGCTCGTGGTGAGCTTGAACACGTCGTCGGGGATGTACGTCGTGCGGACGTTGCCGTCCTTGTCTTCGGCGGTGTTGTGGGTGAAGCCGCCGCTGATGTCCCAGTTCGGCGTCACGGCGCCGGCGATTTCGACTTCGTAGCCCTTCGTCTCGATGCCGTCGACGCTCATGTAGATCCACTCGCCGTTCGGCAGCATGCCCTGGTTGGCCCACTCGGCGACGTTGTCCTTGTTGGCTTCGTACACCGCGGCGGAGATGTTCAGCCGGTTGTCGTGGAAGGCCAGCTTCACGCCGAGTTCCTTGTTGGTGCCGTCGGTGGGATCGAGCAGGTTGCCGTCCGCGCCGTAATACGTGCCGGGCAGGAAGATGCTGGTGTAGCTGGCATACAGCGAGGCGAAGTCGTTCAGGTCGTAGACGACGCCGAAATACGGCGTGAACACGTCGCTGCGTTTTGCGGAGCTGATCCGCTCGCCGGTGAAGGCATCGTCGGAGTCGAGCTTCCAGAAACTGAGCCGTCCGCCCGCCATCACCTTCAGCGGATCGGCGATGCTGAAGCGCAGCGTGCCGTAGAAGCCGCCCTGCGTGGAGGTATCGACGTTGCCGTAGACGCTCGTCGGCGACGACATGTCGGGCGCGGGCACGACCACGTCATCCAGCGTCGCCGGCAACACATCGAAGTAGCTGCTCAGCAGGGTGAATTCGTTGCGCGCCGCGTTGTAGCCGACGACGACGTCATGCTCGCGACCGAACAGGCCGAAATCGCCGGTGGCCACGAGGTTGAAGCTTTGCGTGATCGACTTGCGATCCGAGTGCAGCGCATTCGGCGTGTTCCAGGGATCGACCAGCTCCAGCGTCTGCGGATCGACGTAGGAACCCAGGGTGGCATTCAGCACGTCGATCGTCGCTTCGGCATAACGATAGGCGCTGCGCACCCGCCAGCCATTGTCGAAGCGATGATCGACTTCGGGCATGACGCTCCATTCGGTCATCTCGCGATACGACCAGGGCTGGCCGGTGGAGAACGAGATGTCGTGATCGATCAGCGTACCGTCGCTGTAGTAGGCAGGATTCGAATTCCAGTTGTAGACGCCGGCCCACTTCGACTGCACGCGATCGACGGCGAGCGACAGCTTCGTGCCCTGCTCGAACTGCTTGTCGACGATGCCGTAGACCACGTTCTTGCGACGATCGTAACGATCCAGGAACGACTCGTTGTAGAGGCCCGCGGTGACGAAGCGGCCGCGCACGCTGCCATCGTCGCTCAGCGGTCCGGCGACGTCGCCTTCCGCGCGCCAGGTGTTCCAGTTGCCGCCGCTCAGCATCAGGCCCGCCCGCAGGTCATTCGTCGGACGCTTGCGGATCATGTTGACGGTCGCGGACGGTTCGCCGAGGCCGCTCATGATGCCGGCCGCGCCCTTGAGCACTTCGACGCGCTCGGCGATCACCGGGTCGATGCCCTGACTGATGGAACCGGAATACGTGAGGTTCGCCGGCGTGGTGATCATGCCGTCGACCTGCACGCCGGTGTCGAGCTGGAAGCCGCGCACGTAGATGATGCTGTCCTCCGACGCATCGCCGACCTTGCTGACGCCGGGCACGTGGTCGAGCAGCTGTTCCATGTCGACCAGACCTTTGTCCTCGATCATCTGTTCGGTGATGACCGTGACACTCTGCGGCGTTTCGCGCAGGGTCATGGTGATGCCGGTGGCGCTGTTCATGGATTGGGTCGTATAGCTGCCGGTCACGACGACTTCTTCCACGATGTCTGCATCGGTTGCAGCGATGCAGACGAAGGGGGTCAGGCCGGCCAGGGCCACGACCCAGGGTTTCCTGGTGTTCATTTCGGAGCGATTCCTGTTGTCAATCAATTACCTGCGCGAAGGGACGCGGATTGTAATTGATAATGACTCTCATTTCGATGTTCTGGACCTCGCCGTCCCCCGGACGAGGGAAAGACCGGAACGCCGGATGGAGGGAGGAACCTCCCGTTCGAAACCGCTGCGCTTCAGGCCAGGCCGGCCGCGATGTTGACGGCCATCGCCAGCAGCGTGGTGTTGAAGAAAAACGCAAACACCGCGTGCACCAGCATCAGCCGGCGCATGACGGTCGATGCGATCGCGACGTCGGAGGTCTACCCCGTCGCGCCGACCGTGAACGAGAAATACATGAAGTCGGCATAGCCCGGACGGAACTTCTCGCCGGGGAACTGCAGGCAGGGCGCGCTCGGGTCGGAGCGCGTCGAATAGTATTCGTGCGCATAGTGCAGGGCGAACGACGTGTGCACGAACAGCCACGGCTGGCAATCGCGCGCAGCCTGCTGCTTCGGTCAGAATAGATTCGCCGTTCGCTGTACGCGCATCCCACAATCTTCGCCCATGACCACGCCCGCATCGACGACGCCGCTGGAGTTCGCACTGTTCCGCATTCTCGGCAACAGTCTGCCGCCGCGGCACGGCGCGGACGAGATGCTGGCGCATCTGCGCTTCACGCTCGAACACGAACCCGAACTGCCGGGCTGTCGCAAACACTGGGTGCTCAACCGCATTGCCGATGCGGAAGTCGAAGCAACCTGCCTCGATCTCATCCGTCGCGCCGGACACGAATGCATCCGCCTGCCCTTCGAGATGCATCGCTACGCGCAGCACTTCAACGACCTCTCCGATCTGCCGCCCGGCGTCGAACGCATCGATCCGAACCACAGCGATGTTGCGTTCGACGCCTCGAGCTTCGCGATCGAATGGAAATACCGTCGCAAGAACCTGTATGCGATCGGCCTGAACGAAGCGCGCAACATCGCGCTCGACACCGGCCGCGCCATCGCGCGCTGGACGCTGCCGTGGGACGCGGCCTGCTTCATCACGCGCGATGCCTGGACACAGGTTCGCCAGCTTGCCGCGAGTGACGCGAACGCGCTGCACCTGGTCGTCCCGCTGCTGCGCATCCGCGAGAACACCGCATTGCTGCGCGCGGGTTCGGTTTCGGCCAGCCTGACTGAGCCGCAGCTCGGCTTTCGCGACGACAGCCAGGCGCGCTTCGACGAAAGCCTGCGCTACGGCAATCTCAACAAGGCGGCATTGCTGAAAAGTCTCGGCGTGCCCGGGCCGTGGCACGCGTGGCGCACCGCTTCGTGGGACGTGCAACCCGGCGCCGTCAGCCCGGAGCGGAATCGCTTCGTGCAAGGCGCGTGGGTCGCGCGTCTGGCCTCGACGACCGAGGAACGCATCGAAGGCAACGAACGGCTGCGCTGGCGGTCGCGCTTCGAAGGCGTCGAGCGACTGTGCCGGCAGCTCGATGCGCGCCTGGTCGCCGCACACAATCCGCCGGGACGACTGCTCTGTTACGACGACGCGATGCTCGCAGATGCAGTCGGTCACCCGCGCACAGCCTCGCTCATTGCGCAGGCCAGAGCCGCACTGCAGCGACCGTTGCCCAGCGTGCGCGACAAGACGGGCTGCGCCGCCAGCGGCGATCCCGCCGACTATCTGAGCATTGCGCCGTACTTCCATGTCGATGCAGCCGGCGTCGTGCAGCACCTCGATGGAGAGCGCAACGACGCAGCCACCCGCGACACCGTTGCAAGTCTCGCCAACGATCGCGCCGCGCTCGACCGACTGGTGTCCGATGCCTGCGTCACCGCCCTGGCCGGCACGATCGGCAACGATCGCACGCTGCTGGAACATGCCGCGCGCATGTTGCGGACGTGGTTCATCGCGCCCGATACACGCATGAATCCGCACATGCGGTTCGCGCAGGTCACGCCCCGGAACATGCAATCGGGCAACGTCTGGGGCATCGTCGACTTTCGCGGCTTCTGGCCGCTGCTGGATGCCATCACGCTCACGACGCGCGCCGGCCTGTTGAGCGATGCCGAACAACGGGCATTGAAGGGCTGGTTCGAGGTCTTCCTCGACGACGTCGATGCACGCAACATCGGACGCGAGCCGAACAACATCGCGGTCTGGAACGATCTCGTCGTCGCGGCGCTGGCGGCGTTCGTCGGCCGGCACGTCCGCGCGGCAGACGTGCTGTCCGATCTGCCGCTGCGCTTCGCGACGCAACTCGGCGCATTTGCGGTGCCGATCCACGAATTGCAGCGCACCCGTCCGCTGCACTACGGACTCTTTCTCGCCCAGGGCCTGATCAACAACGCGTGGCTCGGCTGCCGCCTCGGCATCGACCTGTGGGCCTGTACGGCCTCGCAGCACCGCAGCATCGCGATGCTGTTGCGCTTTCTGGCGTTGAACAGACGCATGCTGGCGGATCATGCGGACGACGCCGATGGCTTCGATCGACGACTTGCGGCCGCCTGCGCGCAGGTGCCGGCCGATGCGGTGCACGCCGAGGCTCTCGACGAAGTTCACGCACTACTCGGCGAATCCACAGACGCGGGTTGCGACGACATGAGCGACGGCATGGCTCCGTTCTTCGCTGCGTTTGGCGCTGTGACGCGAGGAAAGCAGTAGCGTCCGCTCGTGAACCGATGCCATCGGCAAATCCGATGGCACGCACCAATATTCTTCGCTTGCTGCACCTGCCGACGACTCCTACCTTGTCGTTGCAGTCCACGCATGCTTCGCACGCGATCTCGCGTGAGATCGGTCGGGACTGCGTGGAGGTTCAGCATGAGCACAGCAACGACGGCACGTCGACAGCAAGCAGCGATCTCGCCCTCTCTCCCGAACCGGCCTCTCACAGGCGTCATCCCGAACGACGCTCGCACCCGGCCAGCAGCGAATCGGGACGCCACTCAAGACGATGACGGATTCTCCGTCAACCCGCTGTGGATGATCACCGTCGCGTTTGCCATCCTGTTCGGTGCGCTTGCGATCGGCGCGATGAGCTGAGGGCATCCGCGCACGCAGCGCTCGCCGCCCGTCGCCGAATTGACAAGCGAAGGGAATTCGCGCGAAGTATCGGCACCTGCGATGGATACCGAGCTCGCACGAACTTTTCTCGTGGTGGTCGCGACCGGCAGCTTCGTGAATGCCGCGGAGCGGCTGCACGTCACGCAGTCGACGGTGAGCGCTCGAATCCAGCGACTGGAGAGCACGCTCGGCGCCGAACTCTTCGTCCGCAACAAGGCCGGCACGGCGTTGACCGCTGCCGGCCGGCAGTTCCAGCGTCACGCGAGCGCATTGACCCGCATCGTCGAACAGGCGCGCCAGGAAATCGGTACGGTCAGCAACTTCGGCCACACGCTCACCATCGGCGGCCGCATCGGACTGTGGGAAGACCTGCTGTTGCGCTGGCTGCCGGCCTACGCCCGGTCCGCACCGGACGTTTCGGTACGCGCGCTCATCGGCTTCGAAGAAGATCTCATGCAGGCGCTGATCGAGGGACGCGCACACATCGGCGTGATGTACGCGCCGCAGGCGCGGCCGGGACTGACGATCGAGACGCTGCTGGAAGATCGGCTGATCATGGTGTCAACGCAGCCGGAAGCGAGCGGCGAACCGGATCGCGACTATGTCTACGTCGACTGGGGCCCGGAATTCCTCGCACATCACAGCCTGGCGTTTCCGAACTTCGGCGGCAGCACGCTGAACGTGAACATCGGCTGGCTGGGGCTGCAGCACATCCTGGCGCATGGCGGCGCCGGATATTTCCCCGAGCGACTGATCCGGGAACACGAACTCGCCGGCCGCTTGCATCGCGTCGCCAGTGCGCCGGAGTTCCGCCTGCCTGCGTATCTGTGCTTTCCCGCAAAGGTGGACTCGCAACCGGTATCGCTCGCGCTCGATCTCATACGACGTGTTGCAGCAGAGGAAATCGGCGCAGCATGAGCGTGCCAGCCCGAACAGCAGACGCTACGCCGACAATCTTCCATCCATCATCATCTGAAAGTTCTCGACGTAGAACTTCCGGCGATCGCTCTCGCTCAGGTCGCCGAAGGTGCGCTCGAAACGCCCGATGGGATCATCCGTGCCTTCCGGATGCGGATAGTCGCTGGAGAACAGGAACAGATCGGCGCCGGCGTCGCGAATCATGCGACCGACGTCCTCTCCCGGGAAGGGCGTGAACCGCACGGCTCGCCGGATGTAGTCGGACGCCTTCATCGGCAGCGACGCCACCGACTCGTCCGTGCGCTTGAAGATCTTCTGGCTCATATCGAGCGTCCGCAGGTATTCCGGCACCCAGCCGGCACCGAGTTCGATCACGCCCGCGCGCAGCGCCGGGAACCGTTCGAACACGCCGTCGAACACCAGCGCGGTGAGGAACTGCTGCGGAGCGATCGACAGCACCATGAAATCGCGCACGCGCAGGTTCTCGCCCTGTTCCGCACCGGTGATGTCCTTCGGGCGCGGCTTGCCGTTGTTCTCGTACGCCGCGATCTTGATTGCGCTGTTCGGCCCGACGTGGAGCATGAAGGGCAGATTCAGCTCGCTCAACGTCCGCCATACCGCATCGAAATCGGGATGGCCCGGCGAGCGATCTTCGACCGGCATGGCAGGGATCCAGAACGCGCCGCAGCCCAGCCGGGCGCCTTCGCGCAGTTCTTCCACGCAGCGTTGCGGATCCGCGAGCGACAACTGACCGACGGCGATCAGTCGCGCGTCCCCGCCGCAGAACTCCGCCATGGCGCGATTGTGCGCGCGGATTCCGCCGTAGCGCACATCCATGTCCGCGTGCTGCAGATACTGGCTGCCGGAGAACGTGGAGAACACGAGCTGCCGGGCAAAACCCAGGTCATCCAGCGCACGGCTGCGTTCGCGCGGATCGAAGGCACCGTAGGCATTCCAGCCCTTCACGCCCTTCACGACGTCGCGCGGCGTTTCGCCGCTGCGCGCCCGCTGCTGCTGCCTGTCGACGGCGTCGTGAATGAAGTCGTAACTCTTGGTCCCCGACTTGGCCAGACTGAGTTCCGGCAACCGTTCGCGGATCGTCGGATCGGCGTGCCGCGCGATCCAGTCGACCGTTTCCATGATGTGACTGTCTGCATCGCAGCACAGGTGATGAGTCGCGTAGGTCATGATGCGATCCTGCATGAAGTGACGCACGGGGAGCGCAGGACGCTAGAACGCAGTGCCGATCCTGTCAATTGACATGGCAACGATCGGCATGCCGGAACGATGGAGAACTGTGAAGGACCGGGCGCCTGATGGACCCGCCTCGGGACGGTGTCAGAACGCCTTCTGTCTCAGCTTCTTCACCGCCGAATCGCGCGGCTTGCCCTGATCCGGCCAGCCGCCCGCCGGGCGCTTGCTGTCCAGCGCTTTCTTCATGGTGTCGGCCCAGCTCACTTTTGCGGGCGCAGTCGCTTTCTTGCGGGTCGATTTCTTTCTGGCTGCCGTCATGATGGTCCTCCTCGCGTGATCGGAAACTCGCGGCATCGCTGGCGAACGACGCGCCTCCTGGCTGAACAGCGCGCGGTCAGTGCTGTTGCTGGCTTCTCAGCGCCTGAATCTGCGCAAGCGGCAAACCTGAAACCGAGGCGATCTGCCCATCGTCGAGCAGGCCCTGGGCCAGCAGGTTGTTTGCCATCTCCAGCATGGCTTTCTCGATGCCTTTCTCGATGCCTTCCTGCATTCCCTTCTGCGCGGCTTTTTCCAGTGCGGTGGCGATGTAGCTGCTCATGGTGTCCTCCTCCTGCGGATAGCGTCGCTCGAACGCCTGGCGCTCATTGTTGTCCAGGGCGGTGTAGATGTCGACGAACTCAAGATACTTGATCTGCTTGTCGGGATTCTGCTCCAGGCTTCTCAAACCGCGGATGGCGCTGGCGTAGATGGCCAGCTTCAGCTCGGCGGGCCAACGCATGTTGGGCAGGTTCAGACGGGCAACCAGGTTCGGGCTTTCCAGATGCTGCTCCGCAGGCATCTCGGGCAGAACCGCCTGAATGTAGCGGAACTGCAGATAGCGGAAGTATTCGTTGCCCAACGCGAGCTGGTTGCCGCGGTTCCGGACGGACTTCAGGAAGATCACGACGGGCACCACGCGATCCGTTGCCAGCAGTTCGGCGATCTCCAGGCAGTAACGCGCCAGTTTGTGGGTGGAGAACTGGCGCGGATCGGTCTGCTGCTCGATTACGAACAGTAGCGCCTCGCGACGGCCGTCCGGCCATTCCAGCAGCAGGGGAATATCGAGTTCGTAGAACCGGTCGCTGAGCCGGTCCTTCAGCTGTTCCTGGCGGATGGGCGTGAAGCGGACCGCGTCATCCAGATGGGCTGCTTCTTCCGGCGCGAACAGCTGCAACGCCTGCAACGGGTAATCGAGGATCAGGTTCTTGAAGTTCTGATCGTGACTGGACATGCGGGCCTCCCTGCCTGCGATGCGATACTGTATTAATGTACAGTTCTCGCCACGGAGCATGCAAGAACCCGGGATGTGGCGAACCAGCGGCGCAGATGCCGCGGGGGAATCGCCTGTCGAACAGCGCAGCGCTTCTTCACCCGACGTAGAACATCGTCTTCGCCAGCAGCACGATCGCGATCATGTGACAGAAGACGCTGACGTGGATGATCAGCGAACGACGCGCGGTCATCCGGCCGCTGCGCATCCAGGTGATGGCGCGAATGAAGTGACCGAGCACGCTCAGCGCGAGCACGATCTTGATCGTCAGCAGCGTGCCCAGCACGCTGCCGCCCGGATGCGCCAGCACCGCGCGATATTGCCAGGCGAGTCCGAGCCCGGCGCCGTACAGCACCAGCAATACGAACGGCATCAGGCGACGCGCGCGCGCACCGACCGCACGCTCCACTTCGCGCATTGCCTCGGCGCTTGCGTGTTTGCGCGCGCCACGCAGGATCAGCACTTCGAAGAACACCGCGCCGACGAAGATCAGCGCGGCGAACAGATGCAGGACGACCAGGACGGGATAGCGCATGAGCAGTGTCGACGAGGGCTTCCGGCGGACACAGGATGCCGAAGCCGTATCGATGCGCCCCTGATCCAGGTCAGGCGGAAGGCGGAAACCCGGGGAGGCAACAACTACACATGTACGACCCGGCCCCCACCTGCCCTCCCCCGCAAGCGGAGGAGGGGCAAGAACAGAAGGCCAGGTGGCTGGAGCGGCGTCCGGTCGCAGACGACGACAGCGACCGGCGCATCCTGCGACGCTGCTATCCTCGCCGGATCATAAAGAACGGAGAGCGACGGCCATGCCCAACTATCGCAGGATGTTTTTCGACGATCCGAAAGCGTTCTTCGAGAGCTACTCGATCAACCTGCCCGGCAATCCCGAGGAAGCGGGCAAGATCGGGAAAATGGAACTGATGCAGAGCACGTTCAAACCCATCGAGGGCGCCAAGTCGCATCTCATGGGAACCTCGCACTCGAAGTCCTTTCACAAGTTCAAACAGGCGAAGTCTTCGGTGCACGTGAGCGCGCTCGCGCACAATGCGGCGTGGCAGGTCGATGAAGCGCAGAAGAAGGCGACGCTGATCGTGCGAACCTCGGCAGCCTCGACCAACAGGCTGTCGGACGACGACCGGGCCAGCATGCACTGGTTCCTCTGTCTGATGCTCCCGTGGATCCAGAACGGCGTGGCCACGATGCAGCTGCGCAAGGAATCGCGCGCCGACGCGTTTTTCACCGGGCAGATGAACGGCTGCTCCTTCGTGGTGACTGGCGATCCGCGTGAACCCTATGTCAGTCACATCAACTGCGATGACGCCGGCGAGTACGAAGACAAGTACCAGCAGGTCCTGAAGGACTCCGGCGTGAAGACGAAGAACGCGCTGCGTCTCGGGCGCGAGGACTACAAGCTGGACGCCGGCGGCATCTCGCGCGAGGAGACAGCGATCGAACAGCAGCTGGCGGCCCGGAACCGCAAGCTCACGGGCATCGTCTCGGACACCCTGTGCTTCGTCATGGGCCGGCGCGTCGAGGGCAAGTGGGAATTCTTCTATCAGCGGGTCATCACGCAGAGCTACCATCACAAGGCGCGCCTGGGCCGCGCGGGCGGACTGATCAAGTTCGTCGGCCGCGACAATCGCCAGATCGACAGCACGGCCGTCTATCGCGCCATCACGCCGTACACGCGGCTGTGGCCAGACGGCATGGGCCGCCTCACGACGTGAACGGGTTGTCCCGATGTCGCAGCGTTGAAAGCCCGGTAAGCTGCAGCCCGGCATGATGAAGAGATGAGGAGACAGCGATGAGCACGAACCAGTCCGCAACCGACAAGCAAGAATTACCGAAATGGATCGTCGACCACCTGCGTCGCTACGCAGAGTCTCCGGAGAAGGGCCATCTGTGGGATGGCACCGCCGTCGGCGGATATGCCGATACGCCGACGCTCCTGCTCACCACGACCGGCCGCAAGTCGGGCCGGCAACTGACCATGCCGCTCATTTACGGCAAGGACGGCGATCGCTACGTCATCGTTGCCTCGAAGGGCGGCGCACCGCAGCACCCGGCCTGGTACCTGAACCTGCACGACAACCCGCAGGTCGGCGTGCAGGTGATCGCAGACAGATTTCCCGCCGTCGCGCGCACCGCCACCGGCGAAGAACGCGAACGGCTGTGGAAAATGATGTCGGCCATCTATCCGCCCTACCCCAGCTACCAGCAACGGACCGATCGCGAGATTCCGGTGGTGGTGCTCGAGCGAAAGCGATGAAGTGACGTCCGTCAGCCGAACGTCAGCTTGCCCTTCATCACGGTCCAGTGACCCGGGAAGGAACAGAAGAAGGTGTAGTCGCCGCCCTTCTTCAGCTTCGAAGTCGGAAAGCGCACGCTCGTCGATTCACCGCCGCCGATGAGCTTCGTGCTGGCAATGACCCGGGCGTCGTCCTTGGGCAGGTAGCCTGCCGCTGCACCGGCAGCCGTGCCTGCAGTCGCGACCGGCTGGAATGCGGAGGTTTCCGTCAGCACCCAGTTGTGTCCCATGGCCGCCGCGGGCAGCTTGCCCGTGTGCTTGAGCGTCAGCTGGACCTCGGTGCAATCCGCGGCCAGCGCGATGCGATCGAGGTTGAACTTCATCGCGTCGTTGCCCTCGATGCTCACGTCGCAGGTCTTGGCGGATGCGACGCCGGCTCCGAGGCCGAGCGCCACCAACATCAGTCCGCCGAGCAGGGTCTTCGATGCAATCATCATGTCACCTCTGAAAGATAAGGAGAGCGCGGAAGCTAGCATTGTTGTGCGGTTGCAGGTATCCGCTGCTTCCCGCAAGCGACTAGGCACTGCCGCTGACATCCATCGACGCACCGCTCGCGGCGACACCGAAATCCCACCCGAGGAATCCCGGATGGATTCCGGCGCGACGGTCCGCACACTCGCCGCCTCATGCGCGTCGCCATTCTCCTGCCAGAAACGAATTGCTTTCCGGACCTCGAACAGCATGTGTTCGATTTCACGAATCGGCTCGGCCGCTACTGTGCATCGATCACGTCCTGTTCGATCGCCATCGAGCCTGCGCCGGCGCAGTCGTCGCGACAGCCGGACTTCGCCGTGAAACTGACATTGCAGGTCTTCGGCGAAACCCTGCAGCTGATAGCGCGAGCGCCGACACAGGCATCGGATGACGCCCTGACCCGCGCGCTCGAGGAGATCTTCCACCAGGCGCTGGCGCGGCTCGAACCGATCTCGCAGAACCATTCCGGCTGCGGTTGCGGACTCGGCACCGAGATCTGCGCACCCTCGAACTGCAAGGGCAACTGATCCAGGTCAGGGCGCCGCCAGCGGCCGGACCGCACACTGGCGCCATGACGATCACTCAGTCCCCGCCGCCGGGGCAGGCAGACACCGCCGGCTTTGCAGCGGATTCCTCACGAACGCGCGGCTTCGCCCTGTTCGAGTATGGATTCCGTCCGTTCTTCCTGCTGGCCGGGCTCTATGCGCTCACTGCGGTTCCGCTGTGGCTGTGGGTGTATTCGCACGGCGTGGCTGTGCTGCCCGGCCTGCCACCGCACCTGTGGCACGGCCACGAGATGCTGTACGGATTCATCGTCGCAGCGATTGCAGGATTCCTGCTCACCGCGGTGCCGAGCTGGACCGGATCGCGCGGCTTCGGCGGCAGGCCGCTGATCCTGCTCGTCGCGGTGTGGCTTGCCGGGCGCGGTGCGATGGTCACCGCGGCCTGGCTGCCGACATGGCTGGTCGGCGTCGCCGAACTTGCATTTCTTCCCGCGCTCGCTGCCCTGCTCGCGCCGCCGCTCGTGCGAGGCGGCAACCGCAACACGCCCCTGCTCGCCGTCATCGGCGTGCTGTGGCTGGCCGACGTGGCGTTCATCGTCGCGATGCGCTCGACGGATGCACTGCTCGCGCAGCGCGCGCTGCGGCTCGCCATTGACGTCATCCTGATTCTCGTGACCGTCATCGGCGGCCGCATCGTTCCTGCCTTCACGGCGAATGCGCTGCGCCGGCGCGGCGAGACGATACAGATCGTCGTGCGTCCGTGGCTCGATCCGCTCGTCATCGCGATCATGGTGGCCATCGCCATCGTCGATGTCGGCTGGCCGGATTCGCACCTGGCTGGCGTGCTCGCAGCCATCGCCGCCGGTGCGCACGCGCTGCGATTGTCTGGATGGCGCGTGCGGCGAATCTGGCGCGAGCCGATCCTGTGGGTACTGCACGTGGGCTATGCCTGGATGCCGGTCGGTCTCGCCCTCAAGGCCGTGTGGGTGCTCACCGGCATGCCGTGGAGTGCGCAGTGGCTGCATGCCCTCACGCTCGGCACCTTCGGCACGATGATTCTCGCAGTGATGACGCGCGCCTCGCTCGGTCATACGGGACGGCCTCTCGTCGTCAGCCGCACGACCGCACTGTCGTACGTCGTCCTCACCGCGGCCGTTGCGGTGCGCGTGTGGGCGCCGGCCATCGCCGACTACTTCGATACCGTTCTCGTCGCGGGCGCGCTCTGGGCGATGGCATTCGCACTCTATCTCGCGGTGTATGCGCCGATCCTGTGGTGCGCGCGAGCCGACGGCAAACCGGGCTGACTGCCGGAAGGATGCACCTCCATGTTCACCGCATTCATGATCACGCTGCGCGAAGGCATCGAAGCCTTTCTGATCGTGGCCATCACCCTGACCTATCTGCGCAAGACCGGACGCGCATCGCTGAGCCCGGCCGTCCATGCCGGAGTCGTCGTGGCGCTCCTCGCCAGCTATCTCGCGTCGCTGTGGTTCGCACGCGCGGACAACCAGCCGTTGTGGGAAGGCGTGCTCGCGCTCGTGACGGCGATCCTCGTCGCGACCTTCACGGGGCAGGTGCTGCGCACGTCAAAGCACCTGCGACGCGACATCGAGAACCGCATCGAGGAAGCCGCGGTGCGCCCCGGGAACTGGGCGGCGCTCGGCATCTTCGCCTTCACCGTGCTGATGATCACGCGCGAAGGAATGGAAGCTGCACTGCTGCTTAGTTCGACGTACGTGCAAACGTCCATGCGGCCGTTCTTCTTCGGTGCGCTGCTCGGACTATTGGGCGCGGCGACGCTCGCCGTGCTGTGGGGCCGCTTCGGTCATCGCGTCGATCTCGGACGCTTCCTGCAGGTCACGGCCGTCTTCCTGCTGCTCTTCGTCGTGCAATTGCTGGTGTACAGCTTCCACGAACTGACCGAATCGGGACTGCTGCCGATCGACAACGGCTACTGGCATCTCACGACCGAGCCGTACGGTCCGGAAGGTCCCTATGGCCAGTGGCTGACCTATGCGCTGGTGCTGCTGCCGCTGGCGTGGCTCGCCTGGACGTCGCTGCGGTCTGCACAGGCGCAGCCCGAGCTGCGCGCGCCGAAGGAAACGCCGTAGAGACCCGTTGCGACCGCAATCGACAGGCCGACGCGGAATGCAGGCGATTCACGAAGTGACATGCACTCAGCGCCTGTACGACGCCAGTGCCGCATCGTCGAGTCCAACACGCGCGAGCAGCACTGCGTAGCGAGGATCCGTTCGCAAAACGGCCAGTCGCGGATCGTTGCGCAGAAAGATCAGGCAGTTCGAGCGCTTCTCGACGGCCTCGTTCAGCAGCGCGATCGCGCGCTCGCTGTCGTCGATGCTCAGATAGGCTGCCGCCGACTCGTAAGGACAGGTATAGGTACCGGCGCTGGCAGCCTTGGCGAGCAGCGGCAGCACCTTCTCCTTCTGCCCCGCATGACCGTACGCCTGGGCCAGCATGATCAGCGCAACGGGCGAACCATCCATCTGCGCACCGCGCTCCGCCAGCGCCACCGCCCGTTCCAGATCGCCGGCGATGTAGGCGCCAACACCCGCGCCCGAATAGAGCACGCCGATGTCCGGGTGCTGCCTGATTTTCTCCTCCACCCAGGCCCGGGCCGCCGCACTTTCCCCCACCATGAACAGCGCCCAGTTGCCCCAGTCCGCCATTTCCGCGTTGAGCGGATCGAGCCGGTTGGCGGCGGCCAGCGCGTGTTTCACTTTCTCTGCATCGCCCAGGCCGGAGTAGTAGAGCGCAAAACCGAGTTCGGTCTGCGCCAGCCTCGGGTCGCTGCGCTTCGCCTTGTTCAACGCGATCCAGGCATCTTTCCAGCGCCAAGCCATGACGTAGGTGAGACCGAGCGATGACCACACCTCGGCAGAGTCGGGACGCAGTTCCTGCGCTGCCGCGAGCGAATCGACCACGGCAGGCATCATGCTGGCCGGCGGCTCGAAGTACACGAACAACTGCCGGTAGGCATCGCTTCTGGCGATGTAGGCGTCGAAGAAATTCGGGTCCAGCGCGATGGCCTGATCGAACAGGCCGATCGCGCGCGGCAGGGATTCCTGATTGAGCAGTTCCAGCTCGTGCGTGCCGGCCACGTACAACTCGTACGCCTTGAGGTTGGTCGTGGGAAATTCCTTCAGGGCGCGCCGCTCCTCGGCGAGGATCGCCACCTTCAGCGAATCCGACACGGCGGCGGCGATCTGCGATTGCATGGCGAACAGATTCGTGTCGTCGGTGCGGCCTTCGTAGTCCTTGTCCCAGACCAGCCGTCCCTCTTTCAGATCCTCCAGTTCCGCGGTGATGCGCAGCGCATTGCCGCCGGAGATGCTCACAACGCCATCGAGAACGTACTGCACCTCCGGCAACTGGCTGCGGATGTGCCCGTGCGACTTGTCGTCCTTGAACGAGAATGCCGAAGGCGTCGGGACGACTCTCAGTCCGGAAATCTTGCGCAGGTTGCGGATCACTTCCCGCGTGACCTGATCGGCGAAGGGTTGCCATGTGTCAGACGCGTCGGCGGACACATCGAACGGCACGACGAGAACATAGGGCGCACCAGCATCCGCCGGCGCGTCGGCAGGCCCGAACCGGACCCACGCGAACAGCGCGACGGCGAGAAGCGCCACGACGGCGATGGCCAGCGGCATGCGCCATGCTCGCGCAGCCGGTTTGCGGGCCTGTTCCGTTGCGAGCGACGGCGCCTTGTTCGCCTGGGGACTCGCCACGTCATCGGCGATTTCGCTGACCGGCGCGATGAATTGATAGCCGCGGCCGCGGATCGTCTGGATCGTCTTCTGCAGCTCGCCGCTGTCACCGAGGATCTTGCGGGCGTTCTTGACGTGATTGCTCAGCGTCGTATCGGAAACCTCGCGTCCCTCCCAGACTTCCTGGAACAGCTCTTCCCGGGAAAGAACGCGGTCGCGATGCCGGATCAGGTAGACCAGCAGGTCGAAGACCTTGGGCTCCACCGCAATCGGCACCTCTCCCGTGCTGATCCGGTATCGGGCGGTGTCGATGACGTATTCGGCTACCCGGTACTTCATGCTGAGCCGATCTCTTGTTCACTCCTGCGGTCCGCGCCGCATCGGAACGATAGCAGGCTCGCCTGCTGCATCGTTATCGAAACACTATCGAAAGATCAGTCCGCCGAGCATGCCGGAGCGTGCGGCGCACGCGAATCTCATGAGTAAACAGAATCGGGATAAGCACGCTCGTGCTCGCGGCATGGGCGCGAGCATCACCCGCAGGGACGTCATCAACGGCGCGATGCACGCGACAAGGCCGGAGAGCCTCGGGGCGAGGCAGCGCGACTTACGCAGTCCGCGGGATGAACCATGCAAGACGTTGCATCGGAACTGGTCAACGCATCCAGCGCAAGACGGAACAGGCGACATCGATTTGTTGCGGTGGCAATGAGGAAGAATATTGTCAGCGCAAGCCAATCGAACGCGCCGCCTCCACCGCTGCTCCCTGTACCACCATTGCTTCCACCGCCGCTGCTTCCACCGCCGCTGCTTCCGCCACCACTGCCACCACCACTGCTGCCACCGCCGTCACCACCCGTAGCGGGAGGTGGCGGCGCGGAGCCCGGTCCCTGGCCCGACTTCGCAGTAACCGTGATCGCAACCGGAACGACGTTCGTCCAGCGTGATTCGTCGTCCCTGACCCGATACTCGAGCGAGTCCTGACCGCTGAAGCCTGTTGTCGGCGTATAGACAATCTCACCGCTGGCTGCATCGACGCTGACGCTGCCGAAACGGGGAGCCAGCACCACCTGGACAGAATCGCGAACCAGGTTGCCAGTGAACGGCACGTCATTGGCGAGAACATTCATGCGCGTCGCAGCCTCGAAGGGCACCTGAACCCGGTCGGCATTGGCATATGGACGTCCGGTTTCAATCACGTACAGCTCGGTACCTGAGTCGACATGACCGGCGGTAAAGAACATCCGGGATCCCACGGTCGTGTATTGCCGCGGCGAATCGTCTACGACCGTACCCGGGTCGATATCGGCAAACAGCAGGGTTCCTGCTGCGGTACCGTCAGAACGCCAGATCACTGGACCGCGTTCGGCATCGCGAACTGTGATGAACAGTCTGCCGTCGAGCCAGCCGAGCGAGACGGGATCACCCCCAAGGTCGACCTGAGCGGGCAGAAACTCCTTCGTGCCGTTCGGCGTGCCGTCGGAAACGAACACCTTCGGCTTACCGGCAACCGAGAAGATGAAGAACAATCGAGAACCATCGCCAACGGTATCGGACGCGAGCGATCTATCCAGAATCTTGCGTGTTCCAGCATCGGTTCCATCGCTGCCATACAGCGCGCAGGAGCTGCTGTCACAGCCGCTGAATATGAACGTGGTGCCTGACGCACGCAGCTGATACACCATCAAATCCTGCGTCGTCACGGGCTGAGTACCGCCACTCGTTCCATCCGTGCGCCAGAGCCCACTCTTCTCTGTAGCATCATCGTTGCCGGCGAAATAAAGGTAATCGCCGACGACAGCCCGGTCGCCGAGGGACGCTGTCACCTCGAGATCCGAGCGCAACTCGACCGTTCCCTGCGCGGTTCCATCCGTAGCCCAGAGCCGGCCGCGTTCGCCGTTCTGCATGCGGAAGATCACCTTGTCGGCGAGCGTTCCCATCATGAGGATGATCGAACTGTCCGGCCCTGCCGTCAGCTCGGCCAGCATCCGCGTGCCTGCCGCGGTACCGTCCGACCGCCAGAGCTCGGTGCCGTGTGTTCCGTCGTTCGCGGCGAAGTACGCGACACCATCCAGTACCGCCCCGTCCCCGTACGTGAACGGACTGCCATGCGCGGAACCGGGAGCGATGTCCGCAACTCGCACTGTTCCCGAGCCAGTCCCGTCGGAACGCCACAGCTCGCGCCCGGAAGATCCGTCATTGGCCTGGAAGAGCACGAAGTCGCCCAGTCGCAGGAATGGCCCGGGCATGGAGGTACTCGCACCGGGTGCGATATCGAACACTTCGTGAGTACCGGCGGACGTTCCATCCGTCGTCCACACCTCCGCACCGCTCACGCCATCATCAGCCACGAACAGCAAGCCACCCGCCGCGGGAGTCAGTGCATAAGGTTTTGAACTCGCAGTTCGAAGGGAACGATTCAGATCACCCAGACTGATCGTTCCCGCTGCCGAACCATCGGAAACCCACAGCTCCAGTCCCGTAACCCCATCATCCGCACGAAAGAACAAACGGCCACGCGCAACGGCCAGATCCCGCACGGATGAACTGCCCGGCCCCGGATGAATATCGGCGACCCGCTGTGTACCGGCGGATGTGCCGTCGGTGGTCCATAGTTCGCCGCCGGCGCTGTCGGAAAAGTGCCCGGCAGGGAAATAGAGCCTTGAGTTCAGCTTCACCAGTTCCGCGGCAATGGCTGGCTGGGGTAGTGCTGCATACTCGCGCGTCCCTGCAGCGGTGCCATCGGTACGCCAGATGCTTTGTGGCGAGCCGGGGCCGCCGGTGGACGCATAGAAATAGGCGGTATCGCCATCGACGACCGTCGCAGACGTGGTCGCCGCTGGCGTCAGGCTCTGCCCGCCCGGGCGCAACGGGTGGGTTCCGGCGCTCGTCCCGTCGGTCACCCACAGTTCTGAATAGGAATCGATTGCCATGCGAAACAGCAATTGGCGCCCGACTGTGAGAAACGGATATATCGCGACCGAAGGCATCGAGTCGACAAGCACCGTGATCGAGGAGCCTGCGGCGTCAACGTAGTAAAGGCGACAGACCAGAACGTAATCTGTGCGCGTCGCGTTATATACCGGCGTCAGCGCAGTGAAGACGACGCCGTCGCCAACCGGTGTGAAATAGGCCGGCTCCGACCCCAGGGTACGCGCAGGAACCGGAGGATTCCGCACCGTGTTGATATCGGCGACCATCGCAGCCCCGGTACCCGTGACGGACACACGCCACGGTTCGCTGCCATATGCCGGATTGGTGCCCATGAAAAAAAGAGAGTCGCCGACGACGGCGACGTCATACGAGTCAGACCCGTCAGAAGCTCCTGGAGCGACATCGAACACCAACGACGTACCGGCCGGCGTCCCATCGGTACTCCAGAGTTCGCGTCCATGCACGCCATCGTCAGCGGTGAAGAACAATCTCGGACCTGCCAAGACGAAACGCTCCGGGGCGGAACCGGCAGATCCCGGGCGGATGTCGGACAGCCGATATGTCCCGGCTCTGGTGCCGTCGGATCGCCACAGCTCTCCACCCGTCTGACCATCGTCAGCCTGAAAATAGAGAATATCGTTCATCGTGTGAATCGGCCGGCTGATGACGTACCAGCCGCCAAAGTCGGCAGCGCCAGGGCCGATATTCGCCACGATGAATGTGCCTGCCTTCGTTCCGTCAGAGCGCCAGAGTTCTCTGCCGTTCGTGCCATCGTCGGCCCAGAAATAGGCTACGTTGCCAATCGCCGTGAGTGATTCCACGCCCGACGACGCTGCACCGGGATTGATGTCTCGCACGAGCGTCGTACCGGCAGCCGTCCCATCCGACGCCCACAATTCGAGGCCGTGGATGCCATCGTCCAATGCAAATACGGCGACCGACCCGATGTCGAGAGGCGCACTGGAGGAATTGCTGGCAGTTATCGAAACCGTGTTGATGTCGCGGACCATCTCGGCCGCGCCAGCTGTTACACACAGCGGACCGGCAATCAGAGCGGCATACACAGAGAACCGTGCTTGAGACATGAGCGCTTTCCTTGGCACGCTCCTTCTGGCATCGGCGAACTGCAACCGATGATCCGGAGCCGTTATTAGAACGCAGATCGACTATAGCGTGAGAATGCAGCAAACCGACAGCATCCCTGCACTTGCGATCGTTCAGGGATTCTCGCAGCGGCTCGAGCAGTAGAATGCCGCATGCTCCGCTCGACCCAGATCCTGCTCTGGCGCCTCACCGCACTGCTTGCGCTCGGGCTCGGCATCATCGGCGTCGCCATTCCGGTTCTGCCGACGGTTCCTTTCCTCATTCTGGCAGCGTGGGCGGGCGGCAAGGGATGGCCGGTGCTGGAACAGCGACTGCTTGCTCATTCGACGTATGGTCCACACATCCGCGTGTGGCGTGAACGCGGCGTCATTCCGCGCAAGGCAAAAATGGCCTCGACATCGATGATGGCCGTCAGCGCGATCGGCCTGCAGTTCGCGCCGGCGCCGCTGTGGCTGCGAGTCGGCGCACCGCTGCTGATGCTGGTCGTGGCGCTGTGGCTGTGGCGCCAGCCCGAGATCTAGGCTTCGTCATCTATTCCCGGCCGCGATCTGCGGCGACAATCGCACAACCGGCGGCACGCCGATGATCGCAATCCCGGAATCGACACTGCTCCGCCAGTCGTTCGATGTCGGTGTAGGTCGAACGCAGTCCCTCGTCGATCGCGCCCACCTTGAGTTCGCGCATGCCGGGCGTATCGATCACCCAGGCCACCCGCGCCGGATGCGCAGATCCCAGGTCTTCGAGCGCGAGCTGTTGAGAAAAGAGCGCGGACCAGCCAAGTCCGGAAAGCGGATACTGAAAAGCCATTGGTGCATACCCCGGCCACATGAGCACAGGAGCGCCTTTCCCGCAGGCAGTTGCCCAGTCAGCGTTCTGCGGTCTCACCGTCGTTCCCTCCTCACGGTGATGCCTGCTGCCTGACCAATCCCGCTTTCTCGAGTTCGGATACCGTGGCTGCGCTGATCCCTTCGATCAGCTCGGTCAGCGTCTCCGGGTTGGTGGACTTGCTCTGGCCGGCCCAGACCAGCCTGTTCTGGTCGAGCGAGTACACGCGCGTTTCGAGATACACGACGGTCTTTTCGCTCACCGAGGCCTCGCGGGGCGAGGAGTACGACAACGCAAAGCCGGAACCGTAGTTGCTGCCCCAGAGGCTTGCACTGCCGCCCCCCTCGTAGGCGGGCGTTACGCGGACATCCCGGTCGATATAGATCGGTTGCAGCACGATCAGTCCCTTCACACCGGCGGCTTCCAGCGCCGTGCGAATCGCTGCTTCGTTGCCGGGAGCCGCTCCGGGCAGCAGCGAGTGCATGGTTCGTCCCTCCGCGCCGTAGGCGGCGATCTGCTGCGCCAGCCTGTTCTCTGCGAGGCGGCGCTGGTCATCGTCTTTGACAATGACGGCGGCCACGACCTTCTGGCCCTTGAATCCCAACGGCGTCGCTTCGGGTGATTTCCAGGTGCTCGTATACGCCGGCGCCGATGCACAGCCCGACAGCAGGGCCATGCAGAGAAGGAGCAGCAGAGTCAGGAGCGGAAAATTTCGCATGCATGAATCCCCGAAATGACTTGTACGCATCAGCCTCGCCACCGATCCGGAAACCGGGCATCGATTCGGCATCAAAGCGGATGACCCTGAAAGTGCGGTGCGCGCATCTGCTGCAGAGGAATGGAATTTCTGTTCACGCTGGCGAACTCGATGAGATCCGGCGTGCCGTGCGGCAGCCACACGCAACGTTCGAACTGCCATTCCTTCGTCATTTCCTTGGCGTAGCGCTGCAGCTGATCGCTGCTCACGACCTCTCTCTTGTTCAGCTGCGGACTCTGCGGTGCGATGTTGAGCGTCTCGCCCAGTATCCGCTTCATTTTCGGCTGCCAGTCCAGCGACCCGACCTCGAACCATTCGTGGTACCACGGATCGCACACCACGGCATTGTGCCCCCATTTCGGTGGAAAGGTCAGCGACCCCTTGGTGATCGCCGGCACGGTCACGTCCATTCCGATCACCACGAATTCATGATTGCCGCCCTTGATCTGCATGATCGCAAGACCCGGCGCCGACTTCGTCACCAGGTACTTGAATGCGACCATGGACTGCTCGCCGCAGTTGCCGAGGCCGGTTTTCTCGATTTCGCACGCCATCATCAACGTATGCATGACGGGATCGGCATGCTTGATCGTATGGAACAGCTTCTCCTTCTGCACATCGCGCGCCTTCTGTATCTCGGCCTTCTTCTCGTCCTTCGCCTTGCCAAGCAACTCGTCTCGTTGCGCGGTCAACGCCTTCTGGTTCGCGACCCACGGCGAGTCGATCAGCTTTCTGCTTTGCGCTTCCAGCCAGTTCGCAGGCCCGGGTTCGGGCCCCTGCAGCGGCTGCGGGAAGGGTTGATTCGCCCTGGCCCTGTCGGCCAGCACCCGGTGGATGAGCGACTCGTCGCGATTGAAGGCACCGGGGCCCTGACTCATGATCGTTTCGACGTGCTTGACGGCGTACTGCGCCAGGATGAGGTTCTGGGTCAGGTTGGGTGGCTGCATGGTCGTTCTCTCCGATGGCTGAACAGTCTCATGCAAGCACTCCCTTGCCGACACTGGTCGTGTGTACTGGATCGCCGCCACGGCGGCGGCGGGCCGTAGGATGCTGCGATTCCGGATCGCGCAAGAATCAGTACAAATCCGCAGATGCGGGCGCCGCGCAGGAAACCACGCGACCTCCATCACGTTTCGTACCGCCTTCCGGGCCGCACCTGTGCGGATGAAGAGAAATCCCGTTAGTCTCCCGCGTCGTGACAGGGATGGCCTGATTCCGTCTGCTGCGGGCGCTTCCATACAATGCAGCGGCGTTCCCGGGGGGGAGGCAGTTTCGGGGAACGCTGACAAGCACTGCGCTCGCGCCGGACGCCATCGGCGGTCGCTGAATCAATAACCAGAACGTGAGCCGATGCGCCTGCGACACGCCGGTCCGTCGCTGCACAGGCGGGAAACGAGATCATGATCAGCATTGCCCTGCCGAGGCTCGGCACAGCCCTCGCATCCGTGCGTTCGCTCGATCAGCCCGTACGCAGGCTGGGCCCCTACTCGTGCGTCGGCGGCTTTGCGCTGCTCGCTGTCATCGCGCTCACGTTGTCGCGCGGCGCGCTCATCGCCTGGCAGTGGCAGCGTGTCGATGCGACCGATGATCTGTGGCTGCTGCTGCTGCAGGGTCTGCGCAACGATCTCATGACCATCGCACTCTGCGCCGCCCCTGCCGTGCTGGCGCTGCCGCTGTTTCTGGCGCTCGGGCGCGTGCAGCTGTGGGTGCGCATAGCCAGCGTATGGCTGGGCGTCTGCCTGGTCACGGTCTTCTTTCTCGAACTCGCGACACCGCAGTTCCTGATCGAATACGACAGCCGGCCGAACCGGCTTTTCGTCGAGTACCTGGTGTATCCGCGCGAAGTGTCCGCGATGCTGTGGAACGGCTACCGCGGCCTGCTGCTGTGCACGGCCATCGCCAGCGCAGCAGTGATCTGGGGGTCGTTCCGCTACTTCAGGAAATATCCCGCCAGCCTCACTCCCTGGCACACGCGCACCATCCTGCTGGTATGGCCGCTCGCGGTGCTCCTGCTGTTCGTGCTGATCCGCTCCAGCTTCCAGCACCGGCCCGCCAACATCGCCTCGTTCGCCTTGTGCGACGACGCGATGGTCAACAGCCTGGTGGTCAACTCGACGTACTCCGTGCTGTCGGCGCTCTATGGCCTGAAGAACGAAACCCGGTCGAGCGAAATGTACGGTTCGCTGCCGTTCGCAGACATGGTGCAGCAGGTTCGCGAAGGAATGGCGTTGCCTTCGACCAGCTTCACTTCCGACAAGTACCCGACGCTGCATCGGCAGTTCGCCAGCGTGCGACGCGATGCGCCGCTCAATCTCGTGATCGTGCTCGAAGAAAGCCTCGGCGCCGGCTTCGTGCAGCAGCTCGGCGGCCGGCCGATCACGCCCAACCTCGATCGCATGGCGTCGCAGGGCATCTGGTTCGACCAGCTCTATGCCACCGGGACGCGTTCGGTGCGCGGCATCGAAGCCATCGTCGCGGGCTTTCCGCCGACGCCGGCGCTGAGCGTGGTGAAGCTGTCGAAGTCGCAGCAGGGCTTCGAGACGCTGGCGAGCGTTCTGCGACGCGCCGGCTACCGCAACGAGTTCGTCTACGGCGGCGAATCGCATTTCGACAACATGCGCGGGTTCTTTCTCGGCAACGGCTTCCACACGGTGGTGGATCGCCAGAATTTCAAGTCGCCGCAGTTCGTCGGCAGCTGGGGCGTATCCGACGAAGACCTGTTCGCCATGGCCGACCAGCGCATCCGCGCGCTGGATGCCGGCGCCCATCCCTTCTTCATGCTGGTGTTCACGTCCAGCAATCACTCGCCGTTCGAGTTCCCGGACGGACGGATCGAACTCGTGGACGCGGAGAAACAGACGGTGAACAACGCCGTCCGCTACGCCGATCATGCGCTCGGCAGGTTCATCGACCGCGCCCGCGGCAGCGACTACTGGCGCAACACGCTCTTTCTCGTCGTCGCCGACCATGACACGCGCGTGTACGGCGATGAACTGGTGCCCGTCAGCAAGTTCCACATCCCCGGCGTGATCCTGGGAGCGGACACGCAGCCGCTGCGCGTCCGCTCCCTCGTCAGCCAGATCGATCTCGCTCCCACGCTGCTGTCGCTGCTCGGCATCGACAGCCATCATCCCTTTCCCGGACGCGACCTCACCCGCACTCTTCCCGAGTTCGGCAACTCACCGGCGCCGGTACGACCGCGCGCCATGATGCAGTTCGACCGCAACTATGCGTGGATGGAGGACAACCAGGTCACGGTGCTGCTGCCCGATGGCGGTTCGCGCGAATTCCTCTACGACCGGGCCGCCCGTACGCTGGAACCGGCGCCGACGGCGAATGCGGGAGCGGCCCGGCGGGCGCTGGCCAACGTGCTGATGCCCGCCTGGTTGTATCGCGAACGCCGTTATCAGTCCGTCGAGTGAACGCGCCTCAATCGAAGTCGAACAGCTCGCCCAGCAGCCCCTTGCGTTTCCGCTTCTGATAGTTCTGATCGCGATACCTGTCGTCGTAGTCGCGCTCGCGGTAGCGATCGTCATCCCGGCCGCGGGGCGCATAGGGTGCTTCCTGTCTTGCCTCGCCGCGGGATTGAGACTCGCCGGCCGAACGCTCGATGATCTTGTCGAGTTCGCCGCGGTCGAGCCATACGCCGCGGCAGGCTGGGCAGTAATCGATCTCGATGCCTTCGCGATTGGACATCGACAGGGTGGCATCGGGACACACCGGGCATTTCATCTGCAATCTCCTTCGTCAGGGAGATCGTAAGATCAATCGCAACGGGCAGAGTTCCCGGAAGATCGTGGATCGTGATTCGCGATGCGCCGGCGCTGCGGTCGAGTGTCAGTCGGCCAGTTCGATCCACGTCGGCGCGTGATCGCTCGCTTTCGGCCAGCCGCGCACGTCGCGGTCGACACCGGCACTCGTCAATCGACGCGCGGCGGCGGCGTTCAGAAGGTGATGATCGATGCGCAGCCCGGTGTTGCGCTCGTACGAGTTCCGGAAATAGTCCCAGTACGTGTAGATCGTCGCGTCCGGGTGCAGATGTCGTAGCGCATCGGTCCAGCCCTGCGCCATCAGCCGTCCGAAGGCTTCGCGCGTCTCGACGCGGAACAGCGCATCGTCCACCCAGCGCTCCGGCTTGTAGACGTCGTTGCCGGTGGGAATGACGTTGTAATCGCCCGTGAGTACCACGGGACGTTCGCTGCCGAAGAGTTCGGCGCCGTGCGTGATGAGCCGTTCCAGCCAGCGCAGCTTGTAATCGAACTTGGGTCCGGGCGCGGGATTGCCGTTCGGCAGATACAGGCAGCCGATGACGACGTCGCGCACGACGGCTTCGATGTAGCGACTGTGCTGATCCTCGGGATCGCCCGGCAGCGCGCGGCGGATCTCCACCGGTTCGCAGCCCTTCGCGAGAATCGCCACGCCGTTGTAGCTCTTCTGCCCATGCCAGATGACGCCGTAACCCGCCTCGCGAATGGCGCTTTCTGGAAACGCTTCGTGTAAGGCCTTCAGTTCCTGCAGGCACACGACGTCGGGCGAGGTTTCGCTGAGCCAGCGCTGGAGACTTTCCAGCCGGGCACGAATGCTGTTCACGTTGAATGTTGCGATGCGCATAGGCCGGCAACAGTAAGCGGATGGACGGCTACGCGCAACGCATGCGGAAGCAGACGACCGAAGCGTGGTCAGCAGACTGTCAGCCGTTCCAGAGCACGGCTACCGTCATCACCAGCGCGAATCCCACGATGATGAGGATCATGGCCATGGTCGTGCCCCGGCGCACCTCGGCCTTGACGTGCCTGTCGACGACCTTCTTGCGGGCAACTTCATCCCGTGGATCGACAGTACTGATTTCGGCCATGAGCGCATCGACCTTCGCCTTCCTGCCGGCTGCAAGCGGGCGGCGCGGCGGCGGTTGCTGCGGCGGGAACTTCTGCTTCAGCTCATCGAGCAGCTTCATCGCTTCCTCGGGATCTGTTTTGGCGAGCTCTCCAGCGCGCTCGAGCGCTGCGAATTGCTCATCGGCGCACCGTTTCATCTCGATGAGCGCCTGCGACGGCGCACTCGTCGCCAGACTCGTGCGGCCGGTGCGCTCCTTCCACAAGGCATGGCACAGCGCATGAACCACGGTCGCGGGATGCGATGGAAAAGTCAGCAGCACGACCACGAAGTTGCGTTCCGCACCACGCGTCATGCGCGTCCTCATCCTGGAGAGAAAACTCAACGAGCTCTCTCTTTCATGCAACCGGGGAACACCGATATGCAGCGAATGCGAGGTGGCACCGTTGTTCGATTGACTGCGCAGGCCGATCGATTCGATCTCCTCCCAGCCGAAGGCCCCCATCACGGCAGTGGACAAGCCGTCGCGCTGAATCACCAGCGCGGGTTTACCGAGGGCAGGAATGGAAAAGCATGCAACGAACACCGCAAGGACAATCGCCGCAGCGAACATCGCCTTGGACTCGAGGCCCGGCGTCGTGAACGCCGCATATCCGGTTGCAGCGGCGATCGACAGCATCAGTACGAGCAACGGCATGCCGGTCGACGCCCTGACTTCGACCGGCTGACCGGCAAGCGCGACCTGCTGCTTGAGTGCAGCCACCTGCGCCGCCCGCTCTTCCTCTTCGCGCGCTTCGGCAGCGGGCATGACTCGCCGATACCAGAGGATGACAACGACGAGCACGGCACACGCGCCGATAAACAACGCGAGAGATTCGTTGCGATCGAATGAAGGCGATGCGATGGCGAAGATCATCGCGACTGCCATTGCCACTGCGATCCAGACCACTCCCTTTATCGTTCTGATCGACATGCTGATATGCACTCCCTGCCTGTCTGCAACGGACAGCGAGCGTAAACCAAACCGCCGCACATCCCAATGGGGCGATGCCCGTGCGGACAATTGAGCCGCAACGGTTCCGCGCGTCACGCTCTGCCCCGTCATCGACACGGAGGCGTGAGTCATGGCGCAATTGTCACGCGCACAGCAGATTGCAGCTCTGGTGCGCAACGAGTTCAGGACGCTCGATGCGCGAGAACTGTTGCGCAAGCCCACGTCGGTTCTGCTCGGCGTCGATGACGGGGTGGAAGCAGCGCTCGCCACGCTGGACATCACATCGGTGTTCGACCTGGCGACATCGAAGGTCTTCGACGATGCGGCGAAACTCACGGCGGCCGGCACCGATTCGCGTGCCGCCATGTCGCAGCACGGAGTTCCGCCGGCAGACCTGGTGCGTGAAGGGCAGATGCAGGGGCATGCGCTCAACGAGCTGCAGTTCCGCCCCATCAGCATCCTGCAGACCGTGCCGGAAGCCGAGGCGGATGCGATCGCCGCCGCGCTCGATACTGCCGTCGTTCGCGACCTTTCGCTGTTTCCACCCTATCGCGCAGCGACGTTCATTCTGGAGTCGGTCTATTTTCCGGAGAACCAGCCCGAGTTCGATCCGGACACGCCTGCCGATCTCATTCCGAAGTCGGGTGAATATCCGACCGAGCGTGTGCAGTACACCACGCTGCTCATGGATGAGATCCGGCTCGGCCCCAACGACGCGCTGGTGGATCTCGCGAGCGAGGCGTTCACGCCGATCAGCATCGACAAGCTCACGCAGCTCAACGCCGGCTTCAAGCACGTGGCTTATGGCGCGCTGCTGACCTTCAATCAATCCTGGTATGCGCAGGCCGTGACGCTCGGACAGCTGCTGCACAGCACGGCGCTGGGGCCCGGCGAGAGCACGCGCATCGCCGTCATCGACTGGTCGCGCAAGAGCCGCGCGGGACAGACCGAGGTCATCCAGGAAACGGATGACCTGACCAGCGATACCTCGCACAACCGCTCGATCAGCGAAGTCACCAGCGCCGTCGCCGACGAGGCACAGGGCGGCTTCTCCGCGACGAATACGTCCAGCAAGTCCTCGCAGTCCGGCGAGGCGGGATCGCTCGACATCAGTGCGCCGTTGGGCGGCCTGTTCGGTGGACCGAGCGGCTCCACCGCCTTCTCGAGTTCGCGGGCCAGCAATGAATCGAGCGCCGAAAGCTATTCCTCGTCGTGGGGCCATCGCGAGATCGGCAGCACCATGATGCAGGACGTGAACGATCGGACTCACCAGCATGCGCATTCCAGCCGCAGCCGCCGCGCTTCCGTGGTCAAGGAAGTGGCGCAGTCCGAGCACGAACAGGTCAGCACCCGCGTACTGACCAACTACAACCACATGCATGCACTGACGGTGCAGTACTACGAAGTGGTGCAGATCTATCGCGTCGAGGTGATGCTGCGCCGGGCCGACCGCGTGGTGTTCATCCCGTTGCAGCTCGTCGATTTCAACAAGGACGACGTGGTGCGTTCGTTCCGGCCGTCGCTGGCGCGCGCGGCGCTGGCGCCGGACATCCGCGACGCTCTGCGCAATCTCGATGTGATCGAGGTATCGCCCGATCGCACGGCGAAGTTCTCCGCACTGGACAAGAACCTGAACATCTTCCTGCGCGAAGCGGTGTCGAAGCCGAGGGTCACATTGAGGGCGGCGGCCCTGAAGCCGGTGGCGCTGGCGATCGCTGCCGACGAAGACGACCAGCCGGCTGCCGAGGAAGCGAAGCTGCTCGCCGCGGCGCCGCTGCAGATACGCGCGTCTGCCTACATCCCCGCCGTGCAGCTCGCGAACGATCATCTGTGGGCCAGCGACCAGGTCGCGAGGCTCGCGAGCCTGCTCGATCGCAGCGTGCTGCGGCCGGATTCGAACGCGCTCTATCTGCCCGCAGATGTGCTGGTGGAGAACGCCACCGTCTCGGGCGATGCGGCGCTGAAGCCGGTGTTCTACAAGCGCGCCGGCGGACGCGTCGAGGTGACGCCGCAGGCGCCGGTCGCGCTGATGGACATCGTGCGCATCGCCATCGCCGGCAGCAATGCCAGCAACGAAGTCTCGGGAATGATGACGCTGACGCTGAACCGCAACGGCGTGCGTTTTCCGTTCGAACTGCCGGCGGTGAAAATTCCTGCCGGCACCAGCGGCGAGACGCGACTGGTGCAGCTCTCGACCGGCGGCGTGAACAGCAATCTCAAGCAGCACCTGAACGCCAACAAGCTGCACTACAGCCAGGCCGTCTTCCGCTCGCTCGACAGCACGCAGCTCGCGACCTTGCTGTCGGGCTTCGGCGTGCAGGCGGGCGACCGGCTGGTGCCGGTGTCGCAGCTCATCGATCCGCGCCCGATCCGCTTCATCGGCAACTTCCTCGCCTTCCGCATGAACAGCGATTCGGAACACGATGCGTCCTGGCAGAAATGGCTGGAGGAACGCGGCATCCGCATCGGTTCGATTCGCAGCGACATCGTGCCGCTCGGCACGGGCGGAACGTTTGCGGAAGCGGTGCTGGGACGATTCAACTGCGCGGAGAAGCTCGACATCACGCGCTTCTGGAACTGGCAGGACTCGCCGATTCCGATCCAGCCGCCGGAGATCGCGGCCATCCAGACCGGCTCGCGGCAAGCGCCGGAGGATGTGAAACCGGGACAGCTGTCGAACCCCATCATCAGCATCACGCAGCCGACGAGCCTGCCCGATCCGGTGGGCACGGCCGCTGCGCTCGCGGCGATCCAGAACGGCAACATGTTCCGCGACATGAGCGGACTGCAGGCGACGATCGGACTGGCGCAGGCCGGCTTGCAGGCCAGCGCAGCCGGTGCAGCCGCAGCCGCGCAACAGGCTGGCGTCAATCAGCAGAACCAGCTGCAGGCGACCACCGAGCGACAGCGCATCGCGGCGGACATGATCAAGGATCTCGCGCGCACGGCGGCCAGTGTCTACACCGGCGGCATGGCCGGTGGTGGTGGCGGCGGCGGTGGACCCGCAGCCAGCAGTCACTCGCAGGACGGCGCGAAGATCAACTACTTCGACAAGACCAAACAGCCGGCGCCGCCTGCCCAAAGCAATGGTGCTGGCGGCGGCAGCGTCAATGCCGTCGAAGGCGGCGGTTCTTCCGGCGGCGGCGAACCCATGCCGCTGTCGAACGGCATGATGGTCTTCAGCGATTCGATGCCCGGCAGCTCGTGGCAGTACTCGCAGAACCCCGGCATCCTCGCGGCCAACTGGGGCGGCATGGGCACGTCCGGACAGAACTTCATCAACGCTGCGTACGAACAGGCGGGCGATGCGCTCAAGGGCGGCGGCGGTACGCCGCCCTCGCCCGCCAATGGCGAAGTGAACCTGGCCGGCTACTTCGTCTGGGATCCGAAGCTCGATGACGCCCAGGAAATCCAGCAGCGCACCAACAACAAGTGGAGCCCGGCCACCGTGGACTTCCTCGCCGTCATGGGCAGCAACGCCAACAACGGCATGGGCAACTTCGAAGCCATCATGGGCGAGCTGGTGAAGTACGCGCCGCGCAGCATCAAGCGCGTGAACTTCATGACGCACGCGGACTCGGACACCGTCGGCATCATGGGCCGCAACACCACGGACGGCGATGTGATCTTCGACGTCTTCGTGACCAGGCAGGACATCGACGGCTACGCAGCCAGCGGCCTGTCATTCACCTACGGCAACAAGACCTACACGCTGGATGACGTGCGCGACCGCTTTGCGAAGGACGCCGTCTTCGTGCTGTACGGCTGCAAGGCCGGCCAGTCGACCGGCCTGCTGACGGCGCTGAACAAACTGCTCGGTGTGAGGATCGTCGGCTTCAAGCAGAAGATCGCTTTCTGTTATCCCGCGCCACAGAACGGCAGCATCGTGCGCAAGGGGACCAAGATCGGCATCTACAAGAGCGGGTTCTCGTGCAGCACCGATTCCGTGACCGACTGGAAGGGGCTGATCAGCCACGCGGATGCTGTGTCGGTGCCGTAAGCAGCTACGACGATCTACTCGAGGATCTGCAGGCCGCTGGACCACTTCTTCAGTTCCGCCTGCATCGCCCTGTCCTTGAAGGCACCGGTCCTGGCGTACACCAGCGTGTACAGCACGGAAGGATCGGTGGGCGCCTTGCCCTGCGGATAGGGATGGACCGTGCCGATGGTCGACACACCACCCTCCATCTGCACCTTGCCATCCAGCGGCTGTTGCCGCCGGACGATCTTCTGCCACTCGACAGCGTAGTTCTGCGGCAGACCCGGCGGCGGCGCATTCAGGCGGTTGATCACGACGACCGCATCGCCGGCGGCATCCTCCACGGCCGACAGGCCCGTGACATCCCAGGTGAAACCGTTGGCGTCAGGAACGTAGTTGGTCGTCAGCAGCAGGCGACTGGTCGGCAGGATTTTCTGCTGCGCCTCGCTATAGCTGAACGCAAATTTTCGCGAGCGGAAGTTCAGACGCTTGCCGAAATCGAAAGCCAGGCTGGACTCGCTCATCGTACGCGGCAGCAGATCGGTGCGCGCGAGATAGTCCTGCCACTGCCTGAGCGTTCCCCCAAGCGAGATGTGGACGAAATCGGTCGTGGACCGCAGATCGACCATCAGGTCGTGTTCGCCGGCGGTCGCGGCCCAGCCGACCATGCCGACGTAGCCTTCGGGCGTCGGCAGAGCGACGGATAGCGCCACCACGTCCTGATACTCGATGTTCCACTTGCGCACCTGCCATTTGCGCCCGTAGGTATCGACGTGCACCGATTCATCCCTGGCGTTGCCCAGCGAAGTGATGCGCACCTGATCGCGACCGACCGCCCGCTTCCACAACCAGCCCTTGAGCAGCGTGTCCATGTAGGCCGTGGAGTCCCTATAGAACTGCGCCGCATCCGCCGAATCGGGGCGCCGGATCTTGACGAGGAGCAGGCGCCCGAACTGTGACGCCGATACGTAGCCGTTCTCCGCGAGCTGAACGGACTGCGGATTCTCGCCGGTGTACGCGTCCCACATGCCATCCTCCTTCTGCGCAATGACGGCGAGGCTCTCCATGCCGATGTTCAGCTGCAGCAGTTGCGCCGCGCCGTCGCCGCGCGGAAACATCGTGTCCGGATTCTTCTGCAGAAGTTCTTTGCACATCGCATCGATGAAGTCGTCGGAAAACGCCATGACCTCGGTGCCGACTTCCGCGTACGTGCGCGGCAGCTCGATGGTTTTCTCTCGGTGGCCTGAAGTGGGCACGCTGAGAAACGGCAGCCGGTAGCGCATCTCCGAGTCGAGCTGACCCACGTTCTCCGGCGCGTCCAGCAGTTCGGCGATCGGCAGCGCGTAGTTTAGATTCTCGCTTTCCGACTTGCGCAGCACGACACCGATGACGCGTCCCTGGGCGTCCAGCAACGGACCGCCACTGTTGCCGGGCGACGCGGCGGCCGAGAAGCGCAGCCATTTCCATTTTCCATAGCGCGTCTCCGGCGTCATCGACGTGAGCAGACCGTCGCGAATGATGATGCCCTCGCCGAGGGCATTGCCGACCGCGAAAACCCCGGAATCGAGCGCCGGTTCTCGATTCACCTTCAGGACAGCATCCGCGCCGCAGGTGTCGCAGGAAAACACGACGAAGTCCTGCTGCGTCGACAACTTGTGAACGAGGCTGATCGGATGAACCGAGCCATCGGACTTGCGCACCGCCGGCTCGCCGAACTGGGTGCGGAAGCCGCGCGACAGCACATGCGCCGCGGTCACGAAACGATTGTCGCCGATGGCGAACGCGGAACCGATCGACACGTACTTCTCGTTGCGCTCCTTGAAAGGCAGCAGATCCAGCGGCAACGGCTTTTCGTACGAGAGCGAGTCGACCTCGGGCTTCTGCATCACGATCTCGAACGTCGCTTTGCGCACCTGCGCCTGCAACGTTCCCGAGAGCGATGCCGCGGCCTGCGCGCCGAGTGTCGCAACGAAGATGAGACTGCCGCAGATGGCGGGGAACAGCCGTGTCGATCTCACTTGGAAGACTCCCTGGGCCGAGACTGATTCATTGTTGTTCGATGAGCCGCAGCATAGCCGAGGAATCGGGCCGCGGAGTGATGGTCGGGGGCGAATTCTGGCCGGTTGTCGCTGCAGAGAAACCCCGACTGCCCTCAGGGAGCGCCAGGTCCAACTACCGGCGTCGCTGCGGCTTTGGCGCCGCTAGTTGCGCAGACTGATCGTGGCGGCGCCTGCAATGGCGCCCTGCTGCGGACGCTGGAGCAGCACCGCGACGGCAGTTGCATCGTCCGGCAGGGACGCGAGCGGCGTTTTCATTCGCTGCGGCGCGCCGTTCCACCTGCCCAGAGACCGGAAGGAACGAACGATGTTGTACTCCTTCAGTTCGCGACGCGCATTCTCGCCGCGACCCGGCAGTGTCACCGCCTGCTCGAGATACGACACGACGTGGACGTCCAGCGTCTCCCGCCAACGCTCGGGCAGATCGATCACGAGTTGGCTGCCGGACTTCGACAGCGCAATCGCCAGCGTATCGCGCTTTTCCGCCAGCGCTTCATTCATCGCGGATCGATTCGAACCGATCAGGCTCGTGTCGCCGCTGATCACCGCTTGCGGCGTGAACACACCAGCCCTCGACAATCTGCGCGTGTAGCCGCGCTGGCGCTGCGCAGCAGCAGGAATCGAGAAACGATCCTTCCAGCCCTGATCGTCCCAGTAGTCCACGTGATACGCGAGCGCAATGACATCGGGCCGCTTCGCCAGCTCGCCGAGCAACATATCGGCCGGCGGACAGGAACTGCAGCCCTGCGATGTGAAGAGTTCGATCACGACGGGCCGAGCAGCGGCAGGGCCGGCAAACGCAGCGGCAGCCATCAGCATCAGGAACCGAACGAAGCCTGGCGCGCTGATCGTCATGTGACCGCGACTCCTTCTGTGACTTGAACCTGCCGTGGCGGATCAGTCGCCGGACAGCAGCGGCAGGACGATAATCGGAATGAAATCGACCAGGAAGTGCGCCAGCATGACCGCGACCACATTCCGCTTCCACAGGTACACGCTGGTCAATGCGATTCCCATCAGCAGCGCGATCAGTACGCCGCCCGGTCCCTGTCCGTAGTGAAATCCGTCGACAGGTGACGAAATCCCGCCGCGATGATCGGGACCGCGAACAATGCGATCGCAACGCCGAGCCAGGTCCAGCGCGCGGTCGATGGAGACGTTGGTTGGTTCATTGGGACGTCGGCTCGCGACGAGGCGCGATGCATGATTGTTGTGATTGTTCGATCGCGAGCGGAGTTTACGCGCAGCACGGCGCGGAGATCCACACGCGCCGTGCTGCGCATCCGATGGCCATCCGGAAATCGGCGCGTGTTTCCGGGAGCTATTCTCTTGTACCGGTGAACGTTCCCTCGCCATATCCCGTCACCGTGATGCTGCCCTTCACGGTATTTCCCATGAGCGTTGCGGCGTAGACCACCTGGACAGGTACGCCCTGTACTTCGGTCTCGACGACCAGGTTCACGTGATCGCCCTTCAGCGTGCCTGCGATGGGCGCCGTGCCGAACAGGCCTTCGTAGACACCGGCGATCTCCTCATCCGACTGCTCGAGTACCCACGAGGCTTTCGTCGTGCCCGCGGACGCGGATTCGACGGTGATCTTCCACGTTCCACTCATGCTCTGTGGAGCGCTCCATGCGGTGCTGACGACGATTCCAAGTAGCAGGCCATGCAAAGTCGTGTTCATTTGTCCTCGCAGATCAGATGCGTGACCCGGATTTCGGGCGCGCGCATTTGAGTCGCACTTTGCGCTGCATGCCATTGCGGAAGATGCGTCTGCTTTCTACACTGCCTGGGCCACGGCGTGCGCCCGTGTATCTTCTGTATCGACAGCCACCCTAAACAGAATTTCCTTCTCGCTGCAGGGCGGAGATGACCGCCAACGCGCGGGAGCGGCGGTGCCGCGGATTCGCGGATTCCTCGCAGAGCTACCCAGAAACTCGTGTGCCGCAATTCTCTCGACGCGTACACCGCAGAGGCATGGATGCCGCACCCTCTCCAACTGCCTGTTCCAGGCGCGTTCTCAAATCCGTACGCCTTGCCGCTGGCGGACTATTCAGGCGGCTTGAACGCGCGCCACTCCCCCGTGTCGCCTGCGGCCCAATCCACGTTCGACCGCAGGATCAGGCCCCAGTTGGCGCTGGCCTCGGGGTGCGTGCCGAAGTACCAGTCGAGCACATAGTCAGCGCCGCTCGTCGGCCGCATCAGGATGCGCTGCCCGTCGAGGCGATAGGTGCCGGTCTCGGTCGGCACGTTTTGCGACGCGATCCGATACTTGCCGTCGCGCTCGAAGCGGATATTGAACACATGGCGGAACTTCACCGGTGCGGGACCCCAGGTGATCGTCGTCAGCACCCATTGCCACTCTCCGACGACGGAATGGTTGAACTTCGCCGCCATCTGCGGATCCGGTCCGCCCTGTGCCGGCAATCTGTCGGGGCGCACGGTACTGTCCGGGTGCGTTGCACTGCTGTCTGCGTTCGCAAGTGCGGCGGGCTCTGTGAGAGGCATCGTCATGTCGAGTTGCATGCTGGCGAGGAAATCGCCGTGTACGTTGCCGCAACGGTCCCATGCCTCCCCATCGGACACCGAGACGAGTACCAGCACGAGTCGATCACCTTTGCGCAGCAGGTTGAGCGCCGCAATGGAAATTCCCTTGGGGGTTTGCACGGGCGCGATGCGGCGCGCGATCGTGACGCCGTTGCCGATGTCCAGCGGTGCGGGAGTTTCTGGATCGTCCGCAAAGGTCCGCCCTTCCATCACCGCAGTCCAGGCACGGTCGAGTTCCTCGCGCAATGACGCCGTCGCGGAATAGCCTCTGCTCACGGTCATGAGACAGACTGAGTCGCTGCCCACCTGCCGCGATTCGAAAACCAGACCATCAGCCCGCTCCTTCCGGCTCCAGCCCGCCGGAGCCTCGAAGCTGGCGATGTCGAAGCGGTCGGCGCTGGCACCGAGCGGCGTCAGCAGCAACAGCAGCAGTGCCATCCGTCCCCGGCGCTGCGCATATGCCGCCACGCGCGAGGCCTGATCTGTGCGGAACATCGGCGCCTCCTTGACGACTGTATTTTCCCGGCGGCGGTCACCTGGACAATGCAATGAGCGACTTCGATGCTGCTCCTCTGGCTGGACGCATGCCAATGTCCAAAGGGCACATGAGCGAGGCGCGCCGGGCCGTGGGCGAATGTGTCGATACACACTCGCAGCTCAACGAATGCAATGCGAACGGTCGATGAATTCTCGGCAGCGATGAGTTCAGCCTGCCCGAAGCCGCTCCGGGCCACTTTGGTCGACAAGCCCGAAACCTGACCAGGCACCGAAAAAACTTGTTGGTTTTCTTTCAGGCCACCGCCGCTGCAGCGCGCTCTGCTACCGGAACGCTCGCCTCCGTTCAAGGCGCCGCGCTATCGCAGATTCATGTTCGGCAGATCGTGCAGGAAATCCACATCCGGTTTCACGCGGATGAGATTGCTGTACATCTCGACGAACGGTTCGCTCCTGTCTTTTGCCCAGTGCGGCGCCGTGAATTTCACCGACCCTTCCAGCGCTGCTTTTTTCCAGGCGGCCATGTCCGGAAACCACATCTCGTCCACGCGGTGCCATTTCACGTAGGGCCCGCTGGGTCGCGGCGCGCGGAAATCCACGGTCTTGTAGCTGACATACCAGAGGAGCCCGGGGAGCTTCCTGGCTTCCTCGGCGTAGACGGTGCGATACCACTCGTCGCCCTCTTCCTGCGACACGCCCTCCGGATATCGCAGGACCCGCATCCAGCGGACCACCGGCACATCGGGATTGACCTCTTCTCCGGCGTGAATGTCAGTGGGATAGGCGGGGATCATCGTCATCGCGGTGAGAATGACTTCCGTGCTCAGCTTCCAGGTACCCGGGGTGTAGGGGCGTGAGGTGCCGGAGCGCGAATCGCGGTAGTCGTCGACGCTTCCCCACCACATTTCCGTGTATTTCCCGGGACGCGCGCCATAGCGCTGCACGGCGTCGGCCGGCGGATCGAAAGCATTGAAGGTCTCATAGCGCCGCAGCCACGGACCGTACCAGCGGATGAACTCGGGCGCGTGATGGCGGAAATACCACCGCTCGCCCTCCATTTTCTCCACGCCGTTGAGATAGCCGAACCAGAGCTGCCGCACCATCGTGCTTTGCGGCTGTCCCGCGGTGAAAGGCGTTTGAGCTTGCACGCTGCCTCCTCCGAACAGTGAGATGCACAGGAACGCGGCGATCAGGACGGGCAGGCCGATCTCGCGGCATTTTTTCCTGGAGTTCATCGCATACATTGTCAGTTGCCTCCGCTGGTTGGCACGTCGATACGCTCCTCGCGCTGCGATCCGCCGATGCCGGGCGCGAGAACGCCCATGGCGGCGACAGTCTTTTCATCATCATTCAGGCACATGTAGAACGCCTTGGTGCCCGGCGCCGAAACCACGCGGACACGGGGGGAGGCGCCACGATCAGGCCCGCGCGGACAGTGTCTTCAGCACGATCGGATGCAGCGTCTCGAAGCTGATGCTCTTCGAGCCGATCTTCACCATGTCCTTTTCCTGCAGATAGCTGAACTTGATGTAGACCGCATTGGCGGCCAGGCTCATGTTCTTGTCCGGCTTGGAACGTGACTTCGTCTTGATGACTCCCTTGCGGGAGTCCGAGTAGACGTCGCGACCATCCTTGACGCCTCCGATCACCTCGGTCACGGAACTCGTGATCTCGCCAGCCAGCGAGGTCGCGCCGGGTAGCACATTCCCCAATCCCGCACCCGCGATGCCCACGACCTGGCCGACGACGGCGCTCACCGCCTCCTGAACCGGAAACAGACCGACGAAACGCTGTCCGGGGCGGTAGTAGCACATGCCCATGTAGATCTCGGGCAGATCCCTGATGCGATTGTCGATGCCGCACGAAGGCCGCTTCGCCAGGAAATTCAATACTTCGTGCCACAGCCCGACCAGCGCCAGAGACTGGACTCCGGCACCCACTTCGGAAAACAGATACTTGCCGTTGCTGGCCGTCAATGCCCTGCGCAACACGCCGCGGTCTTCGATGACCGATCCCCCTCTGCCGAGCTTCACGACGGAAACCGGAACCCTCCACATCTCTGCGGCCATGTCTACCCCTCGCGTTCTCGTTGTAAGTGCAACTGGCGATACTAGGACACGGCACCCTGCTGTGGGTAGGCCGCGCGAACTGCGATGGTCATCAGGTACGGACATGGATCCGAATGAGCATCCGTACGCCGCCGCGCACGCCATACCAGACCCGGCCTGCTGCGCTCAGTCCCGCCGGGCGTGAACACACTCGACTTTTCCGGTGTAGTGATTCTGAAACTTTGCGCGAAGCTGTTCGCAGATGAAGTCGCCCTCATCCGCCGTCAGTCCGTAGATCACCATGCGGCCGTCACGTTCGCGCGGCGCCTCGCGCTCGAAGCTCATGTACGTCGAATGGATGGCGACGTTGTCGAACAGTCGCTGATAACGGGGTTCGAGCGTCGCCGTGCACGTGGCCGCCTGCTTCGTGCACTCGGCACAGCCGTTGATCACGTCGCTCCATGCCTGGTTCGAACGCAGTCGACAATCCTCATCGCCTGCCATCTTGCCCAGCAGCAGGAAGTTGAACTCGCGGCCCTGGATCTTCGCGTCCATTCGCATCTGCGCGTAGACGGGATCGGTGATGACCTCGGGTGCCGCCCCCTCGACCCGTTCCTGGTAGTGCTTGTAACCGAAATATCCGCCGACACCGAGCAGAATGAGAATCAGAAGACCTTTCATGGATCACGTCCGTGCTGAGTTGTTGTGAACTGATTGGAGCAGAGTCACGCAGCGATGGGATCTCACCGAAGTCCCGCACCGAAGCCCCAAGTTGCGATCAGCAACCTGCAATGAACTCGATCAAGGTGACACCGTCGTTCGCGATCTGTTGTATTCGTTCGTACCGAACCTGCTGCTCTGCAGGAAGCGCCCGGTGCCAGGCATTGATTTCATCGCGGATGCCGACTAGATCAAGCTGCTGCTTGAGAGCGTCGATCCGTTCCGCAAGGGGTGGCGGGCAGTCGGGAACGTTGTCGCTGGCTTTCTCTATTTTCACCTTCACCGTGAAGCCAGAATCAAGACCATCTGCAGTTGTGGCGAGAACGATCGGAACCGGCGCAGGCGGCGGTGCTTCGTATTTGCCGGCAAAGTAGCCGAGCGCCACGAATGCCGAAAGCGCAAGACCCGCGACGAAGCCGCGAAATCCCGACTTGCGGCGCTCACTGCGCTCTCGTTCTTGCCGGTCGGATTCATCTCTCGACCCCTGATTCCGTTCATCCATGATGCCTCCCAACTCCCCACATTAGACAAGCTGTATCCAGTCGAGCGCCAGCTGCTCCAATCAGATGCGACGACAGTGGCCCAGCAAGACCGCATCGCCAGGTAGTCTACTACCAGAGTTCTCTATCAGGCGCGAGCAGCCTTGCGCTCGCACCGAGGGCCGCTACCACCCGTTGCCAATGGGGCTCGAGGAATTCGCCTGCCAGCCCGCATTCCCTGCACATTTGACAGGAAGGTCATCGCACGGGTCTTCGGGGTATGTCGCGGCCGAAGACGCCAAGTCGCTATTGCAACGGAATGTTGTGCTTGGCAGCGAACTCGCGGAGATCATGTCCGCATGTAGACATGCCATACGCTTTCGCAGAATTGCAGTGCCGATACCGTTGCGCTCGTTCTCTCATGGCACCGGCTGTACGACGATTCGCTCGCTTCCCGCGATGAACAGCGTATCGCCGTCTGGCGTGATCGTCATCAGCACGGTGGAATCATTGAAGAGAGACGAGCCGCTGCTGATACCGGGATCAGGCACTACCGTCGGCGCACCGATCTCGGGAAAGAGATCATTCGGAGTTGCGGGACTGGCCGTGAGGTCGTAGGTGTGCAGCCGCAGCCCGACTTTCTCGAAGGCATACGCACGACTGCCATCCGGACTCAGAACGACGACATCATTCGTCGCAGGCAAGGTGCCGAGCAGCGCATACGAACTAGCGTACACGCGCGTTTTGTTCAGCACTATGCGCGATGCGTCCTGATTCATCTGTGGCGGCGCAGCGGTCAACTGGTGAATGCCCGTCGGCGTCACGGTCCGACTTCCAGTGTCCAGCACAGAGATATCGTCACCTGAGAACTCGATGAACTGGTTTGCCAGCAGCAGGCGGGCTCCGTCTGCTGACGCGCCAATGTTGCCACGGCACACCACGTGCACCGGCTCCGGCAGCGCAAAGGACTGTTTGCGGACGTCGTACAGCAGCAAGTGGGCACCGCAGTTGTAGTTGACGTCGCCAAACATCGCGACGGTGCCATCGTTGGCAACGGCCATGTCAGCGATGTGCTGCGTGCCGCCGGGAAACAGCGGCGAGTCGACGGTCCTCACGATGGCGAGATCGTTCGCATCGAGATGGACGACCTGCTTGTCAGCTCCAGCGATCCACTCGGTGCCATCGGCGGCCAGCGCCAGACCGAAGTGATTCGTCAACGTCCTGGACACCGGGGACTGCCACGCATTGCCATCGCGAGCATAGCGAACCATCGCCGTCCCGCCGGTCGTGGCCGTCCACAGACTGACCGCGACGGCAGCGCGCTCTGCATCGTATCGCAGAGCGTGGGGAATTCCTGGAGTGGCGTACGGAAGAGTGGCGGCGGTGAACGCCGGCGGCGCAACGACGACCAGCTCTGCGAACCGCCTGACGTCCGGGAAGTTGCCTTGCAAATTTACCGGGTAGCGGCCAGCAGGCAGCGCAGGGACTCGTGCCCGAATCTGCGTCGCGCTGTCGACCGTGAATGACTGTGCCGGCGTCGAACCGAAAGACACGCCCTGGATCGTGATTTGCGAAAACTCGTCGCCGCGAATGATCACATCGCTCGGCGTCCCGGTGTACGCGACATACGGCGAGACATGATTCACCTGAGTGCGATTGATCCGCAGCGTCACGGGCACATCGAGCTGGAGACCGCCTACCGTCGAATGCTGCAGTCGGATGCTTCCGATGTAGGTGCCGTTGCTCATGCCGTCGACGGCGGCCTGCACCAGCGAAACGTCCATGCTCGTACCACTGCCACCGCCCTGCGTGACACTCAACCAGGCTACGGAATTCACGGCAGTCCAGTTCTCAGCCGGAACGGTCGTAACCGTCAGTTGGCGTGACGAATCGGAAGCAGCAGGCGTGTTGCCAACGCTGAAGTCGAGCGAACTCGCCGATGGCTGGATCGCAGCAACGTGATACGTGACGGGAATCGTCTTGGGACTTCCCTGCAGATTCGCGCTGCTGCAACTTGCGTCGTTGACGCATGCGCGGACGGTAATGGTTCCAGTATGTGTACCGACTCCCAGCGTGGCGGGCGACGGCACGGAGACTGTTGCCTGTCCCGCCGTGTCGCTGATCAACGAAACCGAGGAAATCGTCGAGATCGCAGGACCGGAGCCAACGACTGTAATGTAGAGCGTTCCGCCCGAGACACCGCTGACCGTACCCACCAGCGACTGCGGCGCCGGCGTCGGGGCGGAGGGTCCATTGGCGATGAACGTCAAACTGCCCGGCGAGACGGTGATCGTGCCGTTCCGACTGCCTCCGCCACTGTTGCCACCTCCACCGCCCCCGCCACACCCGGCCAAAGCGAATGCGCAGGCAATCACCAACTTGCCCAGCAAGGGCACACGGATACCGTGCTTCAACATGATTTCGTCCCCGCCGCCAGAGTCGTTTTGTTTTGTTTCAGGGGTTCTAGATGGCTCGCAACCGCAGTATAGATCGTGCGTCGATGTCGAGTCGCGCTTCGCGAAAGAACGGTGCCGGCACCGCAACCCCGCGATCTACGCGCCGCCCTGATCCTGCGGGGCGCCGTTCGCCTCGGGATCGAATGAAGCCCAATTGTCGTACAGACCGTTCACGGGCTGCGGTGGACCGAAATCTCCCGACTCCAACCGATCGACAACATGAATGCCGACAGGCAGCCATCCGAAGTAGCTGACGCTCGTCCCGCCATCCAACAGCGTACTCACGTACTGCAACAACATGGCCTGTGCGACCTTCATCATTGCCATCAGATCACGACGATCGATGTTTGATTGCTGCACTCGCGTGAGCAGGGCCTGTGCCTCATCCTTCGAAAGACTGGCCACGAATTCGAGCTGCCAGAAGGAACCGTCTGCCAGCCTGCGCTCGATCCACGAAGGATCATCCACCCTCAGCATCGCGCATTCCCAGATTCCATTCAGGAACGCGGCCAACTCCAATGTTCGCCGCTCTCTGCCGTATGTTTGCTCCCGACGTAGCCACTCCTCTGCATACGGGACTCGGCGCTCGGCCAGCAACTTTCGCAGCAGCGCGAGTCGCTCCTCCGCCGTAAAGGTCTCCGTGCATGGCTCGCTGGAACAGCTCATTGATGTTCACTCCCCTTGCCTGAATTGTGGAATCCAAGGTGCCCTGCCCGAGTCGACGCCGGGCCGTGATTCGCGGATTTCGCCCGGAGCTACCCAGAAAATCGTGTGCTGTGATTCTCGGCGCAGATCCACCGTGTCGAAATACACAGAACCTCACTTCCTGCTCGAATCGAATCCGCTAATCCGCGGTACCGAAGCCGCTAGGTACCGAAGCCGTACTACTCCATGCCCTCTGGAACAGGGAAATCCATGGTCATACCGATCTGTATCAGGCGCGGCACATCTGCCGAGTTGATCCAAAGATCCTTGTTTTCGCCCGATGCGCCTCGTGGACGAGACGCTCCAGCTCTGCGTACGCCTGGCTTTGCTCGCCTTGTCCGCCCTCGAGTTGTCGTTTGAGCAGGTCCTTCCATTTGTTACTGAGGAAAGAATCGATCAATTCCATGCCATTCATCGGTGGCGCACCCCATTGATCCTTGTTCTGAAAAAAGACCGCTCTTTGGCAAAGCTTCAATCGGTCAAGGCTAGTCCTCTTCGACCATCAATCCCCAAGCAGAGTGACGAAAGCGATGGTTGCCTTCCACTGGTGCTCGCTCGATTCACGGGCGGGAACGGTGCCGGCACCGAAGACCGATATGGGCCGGGCTGTCGCAAGCGTATGCCGCGGAATCGGCGGAATCGTTGCCGGGTCGGAGGCGCTTACAACTGTAGTCGCTGGGTCATCGCGCGATCGATCAACGCTTGGACCGTGGGAGTTACATTGACAAGGCGGACTGACTGCATGAACCGCATTGGTCCCAACTCCGCAAACAACTTTCCGAAGACCTCGTCTGCAAAGCTACTGGAGATGACTGATATTCCTTCGAAATCGACAACTATCTGCTGACCTCGGCAGGCCTCAATGATGTTCGCGAGTTTTGTTTTGACGGGACGCCCTGCATAACGCGAACGGACAGACGAAGTGTGTTCGCTCAGTTTGAACATGATCGAACCAAGGTCGTCTTGCTCATACCTGAGTTCGATGTAATCAATAGGTCTATGTGGCCTACCATCAATTGCCAATGCTTTCTCGAGCAACTCAGGTTCAGAGAAATCTATGAAAGCATCGACGGTCGTACCGCTAAACGGAACCGCCTCATTGCGCGATTGAACAACTGCCTCCGCGCAGATCAATGCAGCATTGCCGGCATTGATTGAGAACTTGCCTCCTCCTACTCGACAGATCTCAAGCGTCCCATATAGACCGTTGCCTTGAAACTCCGTTGCGTTGCGAGTTACACCAGATTTGACGGACTCCATCAAAGCATCGACGTCACTACGTATTTCTGGGCGCGCCGAGCGTAACGTCGCCGAAACTCCCAAGCCTGCATCTGAAACAGTGAACTCGATTCGATGCCGCATCGGGTCAAACACGGAAAGCTGCAGTAGGCCGCCTATTGGGGATTGGCTGTGATTGATCACATTGTCCGATATCTCGTTCAATGCCCACTCCACTGCAGCGAATGCAGTTCGATTGAAGTTGGGAATGACAGCCAGTAGCTTCTCCAACAACTCGTTGAGAAGCGCACCCTGCTCATCGTGCGTTCGATATTGGACCGCCGGAAACTGACGGTAAGTAATGTCGCGCTTTGGCGGATCAGCATCCCTCGGACAGATGAGATGTGCCCAACCGGTATTGACGAATAAGCGCCGAATACGGGAATCCTCAGGCGGAATAAACTGGACATCAATTTTCGCGGCCTGCAGCTGAAGCACATGAGCGCAAATTGGAAGCATCCCATTTGAGAAAGCAGCGCTACATCGCGAAAAATCGAGCACAACATCCGCATAGCCCCGCACGTTAATGGTGTCATGCAGCGCCGCCAAGACCTTACGAACGTCTTGGATCCCCAAAGATCCTGCCAAGGAAATCCGATTCCGGTCCCTGCCCAAAAGAAACTGTCGTGCTAGCGGCTGGAGAGGCTGAGCAACCATTCCGAAGAACTCCTATAACTCAAGGGAAAATGCATGTGGGACAGACATATCCCGTCGCGCCCAACAGCCCTCGAGGGCATCACTGGTTCGTCAGTACTGCGGGGGCCAGATTCGTGGATCTGCCCGAGTATGAATGAGGCTGACTCGAACACGCTCCGTGGCGTTGTATTCCTACGGCGAATGCGCTGTGCTACAACCCGGCACCTCTACCTCCCTGGGGTGGACCTGGTTCGGTTTCAATATGCAATTCCGGAATAGCGATACCGCGCGAGTGTCCACTCAGCACTTGCTCAAGCAACTGCAAAAACATACGGGTATCGGCAAAGTAGTTTGGATACGCCCGCGCCAGATTTGCCACCGACTCAACCGATACCAGTACTGAGTCATGCCTTTCTCCGCGAGCGGCAGATTGTTCCGCCTCAGCATACTTATCGGCAGCTTCCTGGATTCTATCCGCCGGATAACCTACAACATTTAGCGTGCCGGCCGTTGGATCAAGTTGCAACAGGAAGTATGACGCGTCAGACCGAGTGGGGGCCTGCATCGCCCGCACGGCCGTGCGATACCCGTGCAGTCGATCCACGACATTTAGCTTCTTCGAATACTCAGCGAGCTCAGCCAGCAAACTTGACCGAGTCTGCGGTGTATGAGGTATCAGCGGGAGCTTCTCACGCATGGCGATGGCTGACCCCATAAGCGAGAAAAAACGTTGCCACTCTGCGCTCCCAAGGCTGGATTTCAGAGCCTGCCCGGAGAACATTCCTACCGTCTCTACTGCCGTAGCCCACGCATGCTGATATCTTGAGCGAAGCTGCATTTCTATCTTCAATCCATTAAAGATTCGATTCGCCCTTTTGTCGGAGTGGTACCGGAAGACAAAATGGACTCCGCGATACCCAGACTTCTTTGGCTCTGCAACGTAGTCGTCGATAGTTGCTAGCTCATGCTTCTGACGACTCATGCTCTTGTAATAAGAGCACAGATCCTGAACCAGAGCCGCAGACCTCAGTATCGCTCTACACCCGCCAAGATCCTGCATTTGCGAAAGCCTCATGCTTTCAAATCGGTCGAGTTTGTGCGAGATAGACACCAGTCGCTTTATTCGCTGCGCGACTAGCGCCCCGTCATCAAATCTCTTGGCCGTGCTGCGCAAAGTCATGTTGATTGCGTTCAGCGGGTATGCATGCGAACTGCGCCAGTTGTTAACAACACCCACGGCATGGACCCATGCGTCAGCGGCCGAGTCCGTGAGTGTCTCTGGCTTCCTGTACACGTCCCTCAGAATCAGACCTGCCCTATTCACGGCCTCTCTGTCATATTCAGGCTCGACACGTGCCATACGCTAAATTCTCCGGTGAAACCTTCTCGTGCGGATATCTCTTGTTCGTGTCGCCGTGTCGAGCGCCGCCTTCTCGAATCTCGTTAGTTCAACGTTTGCATGCATGTGTCATGCTTGCCCGAACTGAACCGGCCGTGGAAGTCATAGTTCCATCAGAGACCCTATTCATCGTCTGCGGCGCTTCTTTCGACTTCCTCTCGCAGTAACTTGAGGTATAGGTGGAGTGACTGCTGGCGCAGGCCTTGCCAGACGCAGAGCCAACAATGTCCCTACTACGCCAAGGAGCATACCGAGCACCGCAAGACCGACGTTCTGCCAAAGTTCAAATCTTCGTGCGCGATCAGAGAGAATTGCCTCTGCATATGCACCTGTAAGGCGCATCCACCGATCCTCAGTAATATCGGAAGGCATCGCGAGACCCAACTCACTTGGGTGCATGCCTTTCGTCAAAGCAATTAGGTCGCCCTTCTCAAGTTTCGTCACATGAGCATAGACCAGCGTTCTTGCATTCTTGGAAATTCCCTCGTTGGAGAAGATCCGATTCACAAGTTCGGCTGTTGGCGAAAAATCCACACGCAGGTTCGTAGGCGCCATTGGCACCACAGCTGGTTTGCCATCTATCGTCAGCGTGACACCCCCGTTCGCTGCGGCGACAGTCATTGAAAGAATCCAGATAGTGAGCGCTTTGCACCAGCTATATCGCAACTGTTCGATGCTCCTCAAAAAAAACCCCGCTCTTCGGCGGGGCTTCAATCGGTCAAGGCTAGTCCCCTTCGACCATCAAACTAAAAACCTGTCGCGACGACGCGATGCAGTGATGGCGTTCACGCCATCGATTTCTTCAACTCAAAGCCCCGCATCGTCGTCAGTCGGCTTCGCATTCCCTTCGCACTTTCCTTGCCGACCCGCTTTGGCAGGATCGTTGCGGAGGAAGTTCTCGAAATTACTCATCGAACGAGGGATGCTTCAGGTGATGTCCGGCTGAAGCCGGACCCACAGGAAGAAGCCCCCACCCTAACCCTCCCCCGCTTTGCGGAGGAGGGGACAAAAGATCCTCACCCTGCCTGCTGCTGCCACCTCCCCAGGGAGAGCGGAAGAAATCAGCCGCATTTGCTGTCGCCGCAGTTTAGACACGTCATGCACCCATCCATCATGATCACCGCCGCCGTGCTGCACTTCGGGCACAGCTGCGCGCCATCCGGAAAGTGACTCTTCGCAAACGCATCGACCTGTTTCGTCTTCGCCTCGTACTCCGCCTTCTTCTCTTCGATGAGTTTCTTGCGGTCCTCGTCCAGCTCCGGCTTCTTGAGCAGGCCGATCATCTGCAGGTGCTTCTCCACCACGTAGCCGAGCTCGGCGATGATGGACGGCATGAACTTGCCACCGGCCTGCCAGTAGCCGCCGCGCGGGTCGAACACGGCTTTCATTTCATCGACCAGGAACGTGACGTCGCCGCCTTTGCGGAACACGGCCGAAATGATTCGCGTGAGGGCGACGATCCACTGGAAGTGATCGAGGTTCTTGGAGTTGATGAAGATCTCGAACGGGCGACGCTGTTCGTGCGGGGTGCCTTCGTTCAGGACGATGTCGTTGATGGTCACGTACATGGCGTGATCCGACACCGGGGTTTTGATCTTGTACGTGGAGCCGATGAGCATCTCGGGACGCTCGAGCTTCTCGTGCATCCAGACGACGTTGGCTTCCTTGCGCGGTTCGGCGGCCGCTTTGGCAGCCGCCGCCTTGTCCTCGGGCTTCTCCACCCGGTACTTCGTGATTCTCTTGTCAATCTTGATCGACATGTCTGTTGCTCCAGCGGCGCGTTGCGCTGCTTACATTTGGGCTACTGAGATTTCGGAAGGCCCCCTCCCTGCCCTCCCCCGCTGCGCGGAGGAGGGGAAGAGGAGAAGAGGCGGCTTCAGAACTTGCCGTAGTAGCCCTCTTTCATGGCGTCGAACAGATTCGCGGCGGTGTGTTTCTCGCCGTCGTACTCGATCTCTTCGTCGCCTTTCACTTTCACTTCGGTGCCGTCGTCGAGCGTGAACACGTACGTGGTGTTCTTCAGGTCTTCTTCCTTGACCAGCACGCCCTGGAACGCTTCGGGGTTGAAGCGGAAGGTGGTGCAGCCTTTCAGGCCCTGTTCGTGGGCGTAGAGGTAGATGTCCTTGAAGTCTTCGTAGTCGTAGTTGGTCGGCACGTTGGCGGTCTTGGAGATCGAGGAATCGATCCAGATCTGCGAGGCCGCCTGGATGTCGACGTGTTCCTTCGGCGTGATGTCGTCCGCCGTCGTGAAGTAGTCGGGCAGCTTCTCGGCGGCGTTGGTGGAACCAGGCATGGCGCGCGGGTTTACCAGTTCGCGATAGGCGAGCAGTTCGAACGAGAAGACGTCGATCTTCTCCTTCGACTTCTTGCCTTCGCGGATCACGTTGCGGAAGTAGTGATGCGCGAACGAGGGCTCGATGCCGTTCGATGCATTGTTCGCGAGCGACAGCGAAATCGTGCCGGTGGGCGCGATCGAGCTGTGATGCGTGAAGCGGGCGCCGATCTCGGCGAGTTCGTCGACGAGTTCGGGCGCGGCTTCGGCGACGCGCTGCATGTAGCGGCTGTACTTGGCGTGCAGCGTGCGACCCGGCACTTGCTGGCCGACGCGCCAGCCATCGCGCGCCATTTCCGGACGCTTACGCAGCATTTCCTGCGTGACTTCGAACTCTTCCAGCATGATCGGCGCGGGGCCTTTCTCGCGGGCGAGATCGAGGCCGGCTTCCCAACCCGCAATCGCCATTTCGCGCGAGACGTTCTGGGTGAAGGCGACCGACTTCTTCGAGCCGTACTTCATGCACAGCATCGTGATCGTGGAGCCGAGGCCGAGGAAGCCCATGCCGTGACGGCGCTTGCGCATGATTTCATCGCGCTGCTGACCGAGCGGCAGGCCGTTGATCTCGACGACGTTGTCGAGCATGCGGGTGAAGACCTTGACGACCTTGCGGAACTCTTCCCAGTCGAAGCGCGCGTCTTCGGTGAACGGATCGACGACGAAGCGCGTGAGGTTGATGGAGCCGAGCAGGCAGGAACCGTACGGCGGCAATGGCTGCTCGCCGCAGGGATTGGTCGCGCGAATGTTCTCGCACCACCAGTTGTTGTTCATTTCGTTAACGCGGTCGATCAGCACGAAGCCGGGTTCGGCGAAGTCGTAGGTCGAGGACATGATCACGTCCCAGACCCGACGCGCCGGCACTGTCTTATATATGCGGCAGCAGACCAGGCCGGCTTCGTTGGCAACGTAGGATTCCCGGGTCGGCCATTCGCGCCAGATGTACTGCGCGGTGTCGGAGAGATCGAGGCCTTCGGCGTCGGCTTCCTTGCGGGTGACCGGGAAGGCGAGCTTCCATTCCTGGTCGTGCTTCACCGCATTCATGAATTCGTCGGTGATCAGCAGCGACAGGTTGAACTGGCGCAGGCGGCCCGCCTCGCGCTTGGCGCGGACGAACTCGAGCACGTCGGGATGGCCGACGTCGAAGGTACCCATCTGCGCGCCGCGACGGCCGCCGGCCGAGGACACGGTGAAGCACATCTTGTCGTAGATATCCATGAACGACAGGGGGCCGGACGTGTAGGCGCCCGCGCCGGAAACGTAGGCGCCGCGCGGCCGCATCGTTGAGAATTCGTAACCGATACCGCAGCCAGCCTTGAGCGTGAGTCCTGCTTCGTGAACTTTAGCTAAAATATCGTCCATCGAGTCGGTGATGGTGCCCGACACGGTGCAGTTGATCGTGGACGTCGCGGGCTTGTGCTCCTGCGCGCCTGCGTTGGAAGTGATGCGGCCGGCCGGGATCGTTCCCTTGCGCAGCGCCCAGAGAAACTTTTCGTACCACTCGGTACGGACTTCTTCGCGTTCGACATCGGCGAGCGCACGGGCGACGCGCTGGTATGTCTCGTCCATCGTGCGATCGATCGGCGTGCCGTCTTTGGCAGTCAGCCGATACTTCTTTTCCCAGATATCGAGCGAGGCCTCCTGAAATGGAATGCTGTTTACGTCCATAGGCTCAAGCTTGATTGCCGTCGTCTTCATGCCGGTGTGCGCTCCCCGTGTTTATGAGGGCGGGAAACCCTGGGTTCCACCTGTACTGCGCCCCGCTCTTGTGCGGTGGGCGGGCGAGGCTGCGTACAGTCCTTCCTGACTCCATGCGGGCGTCGATCCAGGCTGGATTACCGGGGTATTCCGTAGTCCGCGGAACGGGGTATCACCCGTGATCGCCTACCACAACATCTTGTGTCAGGGGAGGAAATCTATGCCGCTGTCACAAGGCCGTCAACACCAATGTTAAGTGGTTCACGGACCAGAAAAGATGTTTGAAATTAATGGATTGCCGTATTCCAAACGCAAATTTCCGAATGCAAGGGTTGGTACGTAGGAAAAAGGCGGCACCCGATCGAGCACAAGATATTGTGGTGCAGAATGAGACCGCACAGCGAGACCACAGTCCACGCACAGGCGATGCACGGGTTGTCCACAGAGTTGTGCAGCATCGTGCCAGGCCCGGAACTTTCCGCATCGCCGCAGGCTCTCCTGCAAGCACGATCCGCGGGTTCACGGCTAGAATCCCCGGCGCTTTTGCATCCGGTACAGAGAAATACTCCATGAGAAAGGCCTTCAGCGCGCTCACCGCTCTCGTCATGTTCGCCAGCTTCAGCGCCCAGGCGCAGTTGCCGGAAAAGGTCGGCGATACGCCGGTACCTTCGCTGGCGCCGATCATCAAGAAGACTTCGCCGGCGGTCGTGAACATCGCGACGCGCGGCAAGATCCAGGAAGCGCGCAATCCGCTGCTCGACGATCCGTTCTTCCGCCGCTTCTTCGACGCGCCGAACGTGCCGCGGCAGCGCGAATTCCAGAGTGCGGGCTCGGGCGTGATCGTCGATGCCAAGAACGGCTATCTCATCACCAATGCGCACGTGATCGAGAACGCCGATGAAATCACGGTGTCGCTGCAGGACGATCGCCAGGTGAAGGCCGAAGTCGTCGGCAAGGACACGGGTTCGGACGTCGCCGTGCTCAAGGTGCCGGCAAAGAGTCTCACCGCAATGTCGCTGGCGGACTCTGACAAGGCCGAAGTCGGCGATTTCGTGATCGCGATCGGCAATCCCTTCGGCCTGCAGCACACGGTGACCTCCGGCATCATCAGCGCGCTCGGCCGCTCCGGCATCAACCCGGAAGGCTATGAAGACTTCATCCAGACCGACGCCTCGATCAACCCCGGCAATTCCGGCGGCGCGCTGGTGAACCTCGACGGCCAGCTCGTCGGCATCAACACCGCGATCTTCTCGCGCAGCGGCGGCAACATCGGCATCGGCTTCGCGATTCCGTCGAACATGGTGAAGGCCGTGATGACGCAGCTCATCCAGTACGGCGAAGTGAAGCGCGGCATGCTCGGCGTGCAGCTGCGTAATCTCACGCCCGCCATCGCCGAGAGCCTCGGCCTCGACAGCTCGAAGGGCGCGCTGGTCGGTCAGGTGGTCGAAGACTCGCCCGCCGAGAAAGCGGGCATCAAGGCCGGCGACATCATCACGTCGATCAACGGCCGCACCGTGTCGAACTCCTCCGAAACCCGCAACCTCATCGGTCTGCTGCGCATCGGCGAGAAAGTGGACATCGGCCTGCTGCGCGACAACCAGCCGCGCCGCGTGACCGCCGTGATCGCCGAGCGCGACGACGCCTCCGGCGACCGCGCCGCCGAAGTCCATGCCGCGTTCGAAGGCGCCGCCCTCAGCAATGCCGGCAGCAATGGCGGCGTGCAGATCCAGAGCGTGGCCGAAGGCAGCCCCGCGGCGGCGAATGGCCTGCGTCCGAACGACGTGATCGTCGGCATCGGTCGCAATCGCATCGCGAACCTGGAGCAGTTGCGCGCGGCGGTGAAGGACGCGAAGGCGTTTACGGTCACGATCCGCCGCGGGAACGCGACGCTGGTGTTTCCGATTCAGGGATAGCGGACGGCGGTGAGCGACGAGCGGTGAGCCAGAACGGACGCTGGCTCATCGCTCGTCGCTCGTTGCTCATCGCACCATCTCTTCGCACACTGCCGCTCTGCGCCGCTCCTGCGGCAGCTTCGAAATCCTCTCCACCTCTTCATAGAACCTCGGCAGCTCGCCATGCACCGAGGCCAGCAGCCGCTGAAAGCCGGGCAGGCAGCCGTGATACGTCGCGGCCGACACCAGATGCGCATTGCCGAGCGCTCGATCGAACCACCCGTCGTAGCCGGCGAAGCCGTTCCACTGCGCACGCAGCTGCGTGTAGTCGAACTTGAGCTGGCCGAAAATCTCGGCCTTGCGGGCGCGCATGTCGGGTGAAGGCATCTTCGAGGCGTAGAGATCCTTCAGCTTCTCGCGCGTCGCGAGCAGCAAGTCGATGAACTGCTGTTGCCGTTCGCGCTGGCTGCGCCACGCCTGCATGTCCTGCGCACGGCCACGCTCGTTGAGCCAGCGTTCCAGGCCGGCTTCTTCGACGGCCGTGGCGAAGGCTTCGTTGAATTCCGAATCGCCGGGAACGTAGACAACCTGGTGCGCGAGTTCGTGAAACAGCGTCGCCGCGAGCTGCGCGTCGCTCCAGCCCATCATGGTGTTGAGGATGGGATCGCGAAAATGCCCGAGCGTCGAATAGGCGGGAATGCCGGCGATCATGGCGTCGCCGCCGTGGCTGCGGATCCTGCGGGCATAGCGCTGCGCGCTCGGCTCCTTGAAGTAGCCGCGATAGACGACGCAACCCGCGATCGGAAAACACCAGCGACGCGGCGCGACGGAAAACTCGTCAGTCGCAAAGACGTTCCAGACGACGTACGGACGGCCGAGATCGGCATAGCTGCGATAGCTGTCGTTGTCGGGCAGACCCAGTTCGTGCGAGGCGAAATCGCGGGCCGCGGCAACGTATTCCAGCCGTCCGCGCAATTTGTCGGACGTGGCGGGATCGGCGATGACATCGCCGATCGGCTCGCGCTTCGACACGATCTGCATCTGGCCCTGCGCCGCCTGCAGCAGGTAGCAACCGGACAGGGACGGCGCGCTCAGCAGCAGAATCAGGAGACAGCGTGCACTGAGCGACAGGGGCATGGCGAGTCCGGTGAGGAAAGCGCCGATAGTGACGGAAGTGACGAAGGCGACGGAAGAGCGCCCCTCTACCTGTGGGTCAGGCTTCAGCCTGACTCTCTCAGGCCGGCTAAAGCCGGCCCCACAGGAAGACACTCCCCAACTACACTTCCCGGCATGAAGGTCTATCTGGTCGGCGGCGCGGTCCGCGATGAACTGCTCGGCTTGCCGGTGCGCGAGCGCGACTGGGTCGTCGTGGGCGCACGCCCGGAAGAACTGACCGCAGCCGGTTACAAGCCCGTCGGCAAGGACTTTCCGGTGTTCCTGCATCCGCAGACCGGCGAGGAGTACGCGCTGGCGCGCACCGAGCGCAAGACCGGGCCGGGATATCGGGGCTTCGATACCCGGTTCTCGCCCGACGTGACGCTCGAGGAAGATCTCGAACGACGCGACCTGACGATCAATGCGATCGCGAAGGATCCCGACAGCGGCGCGCTCATCGATCCCTTCGGCGGTCGGCGCGACATCGCCTCGCGCGTACTGCGGCACGTCTCGGCGGCGTTCGTCGAAGATCCGGTGCGCGTGCTGCGCACGGCGCGGTTCGCATCGCGCTTCGCGTCGCTGGGCTTCGGCATCGCCCCCGAAACGATCGCCCTGATGCGCGAGATCGCGGCGCGCGGCGAACTCGATGCGCTGGTGCCGGAACGTGTCTGGCAGGAAACGCAGCGCGCGCTGGAACAGGACGCCCCGTGGGTCTTCTTCGAAGTGCTGCGCGAGACGCACGCGCTCAGGATCATCTTCCCGGAGATCGATGCGCTGTTCGGCGTGCCGCAGCCGGAGAAATGGCATCCAGAGATCGACTCGGGCGTGCACACGATGATGGTCGTGCAGCAGGCCGCGCGACTGAGCAGGGACCCGGTCGTGCGCTTCGCGGCCCTCGTTCATGACCTCGGCAAGGGCACGACGCCGCCCGATGAATGGCCGCGACACATCGCACACGAGCATCGCAGCGCGAAGCTGATCGAATCGCTCTGCACGCGCCTGCGCATTCCCAATACGTATCGCGACGTGGCGGTACAGGTCGGCCGGCATCACCTGCTCGCGCACAAGGCGCTCGAACTGCGGCCATCGACCTTGCTCGAACTGCTGGAACATCTCGATGCCTTCCGGCGTCCGGAGCGATTCGAACAGTACGTGCTGGCGTGCGAAGCCGATGCGCGCGGAAGGAAAGGACTGGAGGCGCGCGAGTATCCGCAATCCGAGTATCTGCGTCGCGTACGTGAAGCGGCGGCCAGCGTGCGCCTGAGCGCGGAGGAACGGGCGGGGATGGATGGACTGCAGATTGCGGAGCGGGTGCGGAAGGAACGGATCGCGCGGTTGTCGTCTCTTGCTGTGGGGCCGGCTTCAGCCGGCCTCTGATTGCAGAAGGCCGGCTGAAGCCGGCCCCACAGCAAGAGCAGATCCTCAGAGCGATCCGCTGAGATCGCGAACCCCGAAGCCGCGCAGCGGGTAATCGTAGTTCGCCGTCAGTCCGATCACCTTGAAGCGCTCGCCCATCTCACCCGGCAGCGTCAGCACCATCACCTGCCGCGCCAGCTGCACCCGCTCGGTCACCGGCTGTTCGGCAATGTTCGCCATGAACGATTCGATGCCGCAGCCGATCAGGAAATGAGCCTGCGTCGTAAAACCGGCGACATTCATGCCGGCATCGCTCGCCGCGCTGGCGACGGCGGTGAAATCCACCCACGCGCCGATGTCCTGCACGCCGACATTCATCAGCGGAAGATCGTGAAAGCGATGACGGTAGTGACACAGCAGCGTGCCTTCGCGACGCTCGGCGCGGTAGTACTCGCGCTGCGGCAGGCCGTAGTCGATGAAGATCGCGGCACCCGCGGCGAGCGCGCCGGCGAGTCCGGCAATCCACGGCACGAGCCGCAGATTCACCTCGGACAGATAGCCATCGGGAAACGGCTCGCCGTTCGCACGCTCGATCGCACGCACTGCGAGTTCCAGGGCCGGATCGGCGCGGACTTCCGACCAGTCGAGCCGGCCGAGCTGCCACGTGACGCCGACGGCATTCACCTGCGTGCCGCGGATGCAGAAGCGCTGCACCGGCAGCGCATCGAGCACTTCATTGGCGACGATGACGCCGCTCAGCGCGACGGGCCACGCGTCCAGCCACTGCACGCGAGAGAGCAGTTCGGGAACGCGCGCTGCCAGCGTCTGCTGCTGGCGCTCGCGCAGATCGGCGCTGACTTCGAGAATGAGATAGCGATCGGGCAGGCATTGCTGATTCGCCAGTTCGGCCAGGATGTCGGCGGCCATCGTGCCGGAGCCCGCACCGAGTTCGAGTACGTCGCCGCCGCCCAGCGTCTGCAGCACTTCGGCACATTGCGAGGCGAGGCAGCGGCTGAACAGCGATGAAATTTCCGGCGCGGTGACGAAATCGCCCGCGCTGCCGAGCTTGGTCGAACCGGCGCTGTAGTAGCCGAGCCCCGGCTCGTACAGCGCCATTTCCATGAACCGTTCGAAACTGATCCAGCCGCCGTGCGCGTCGATGGCGTCGCGAATGCGATGCACCAGCCGTTCGCTGTGAGCGATTTCCTCCGGGGTCAGCGGGGGCAGATCGGCGGCCGCGCTCACGTTGCCTCGCGTGCTGTTGCAACCAGGGCCAGTTCGGCGAACATTACCGTCATGATTACTTCGGACTCTCTTGCGGGCCGTGTCGTGCTCATCACCGGAGCGGCGAAGCGCCTCGGTGCTGCGCTGGCCCGCGGCTTTCATGCGGCCGGCGCCAGCGTGGCCATTCACCACCATCACTCGGCGGGCGAGGCCGGGCGCCTGCGGGACGAATTCAACACGAGCAGGAAGAATTCCGCCATCGCCATGAGCGCGGACCTGCTCGATACGGCGCAGTTGCCGCGCCTGGTCGAACAGACGCTGGCGGCGTTCGGTCGACTCGATGTGCTGATCAACAATGCCTCGACGTTCTATCCCACCACCGTCGGCAGCATCGAACTCGAGGACTGGGACGATCTGATGGGCACCAACCTGAAGGCGCCGCTGTTCCTGTCGCAGGCCGCGAGGCCGGCGCTGCGCGACGCGAAGGGACTCATCCTCAACATGATCGACATCCACGCGCAGCGTCCGCTGCGCAATCACCCGGTGTACTGCAGCGCCAAGGCCGGGCTCGCGATGCTGACGAAGTCGCTGGCGCGCGAACTCGGCCCGGACGTGCGCGTCAACGGCATCGCTCCCGGCCCGATCCTCTGGCCGGAAGGTGGGCTCGATCAGAAGCTGCAGGAGGAGATCGTCGAGAAAACGCTGTTGAAGCGTCGCGGCGGGCCGGACGACATCGTGCGCACGGCGCTGTTCTTTGCCGTCGATGCGCCGTATGTGACGGGGCAGATTCTGGCGGTGGATGGCGGGAGGAGTGTGTGATTCCTTTTGTAGGTCAGGCTTCAGCCTGACAGTTCTCAGGCCGGCTGAAGCCGGCCCCACAAGCAGAAGGCTAGACGCGCACTTCCTTCATTTCATGCCCACCCTGATCAAACGCCGCCCATAACTCCCGCATCGTCCGCCGCCGCGTCGGATGCATTCGATCCGGCGCGATATCCGCCATCGGCTTCAGCATGTAGGGCCGCTTGACCAGATCCGGTCGCGGCAGCAGGTAGCCCGGCTCGTCGCTCACGACATCGTCGTAGAGCAGGATGTCGAGATCCATCGAGCGCGGCGCCCACTTCGGCGCATCAGGGACCCGTCCGCAAAGCGCTTCGACGGATTGCAGATTCCGGCGCACATCGATCAGCGAATCCGTCGTGATGAAGCCGAGGACGAGATTGATGAAATCCTCGCCTTCGAATCCCACGGCTTTGTTGCGATACGCCGGAGAAATCGTCAGCGGCGCGTAGATGCGTTCGAGCGCATCGAGCGCCTTGCGCAGGTTGATTTCCGGCTGGACGTTGCTGCCCGCGGCGACGAAGACCTCAGGCATAGTCCGCCGCCGTGCGCTCGATCTCGATCCCGACATCGCGCGCGCCGCGAATCGCGCCCTGCTTGTTCAGATGCACCTTCACCCACTGCACGCCGAACTCCGTGACGATGAGCTTCGCGATCTCTTCGGTGAGCGTCTCGACCAGGTGATATTGCGATTCGCCCACGAAGGCGAGCAGGCGCTTCGAGACTTTCTTGTAGTCGATGGTGTCTTCGATGCGATCCGTCGCGGCCGCCTTGCGGATGTCGGTCGCCATCTCGATATCGATCACGACCGTCTGCTTGACGCGGCGCTCCCATTCCCAGATGCCGACGATGCATTCGACGCTCAGCGCGCTGAGAAAAATCTTGTCCATGGAATCCGGGAGGGGCGTTGAACGAGGGGGCGCAATGATAGACCAGTCCTACTGGCCTGCAGCCGCCGGACGCTTCAAGGTATCCAGCGGCCAGCGCGCCGTGGCGCGGATTTTCAGATCGTCACGTTCGCCGGCGCTGAGACGACGAAAGCCCGCGTAGGCAATCATGGCGGCATTGTCGGTACAGAACTCGGTCCGCGGATACGACACCTTTACGCCGCGACGCTGGCCGAGTTGCGCCAGCGCCTGTCGCAATGCCCTGTTCGCGCCGACGCCGCCAGCCACGACCAGCGAGCGAAAGCCCGTCTGTTCCAGCGCGCGATCACACTTGGCCACCAGCGTATCGACCACGGCCTGCTGAAACTCCGCGGCGACATCGGCGCGCGCGACGTCGTCGAGCTGCTGGTTGCGCAGGGCCACGACCACGGCGGTCTTGAGTCCGCTGAAACTGAAGTCGAGACCGGGCCGGTCGAGCATCGGTCGCGGCAGTCGCAACCTGCCCGGCTTGCCGCTGTCCGCGAGCCGCGCCAGCGCCGGGCCGCCGGGGTAACCGAGGCCGAGGAGCTTGGCGGTCTTGTCGAACGCTTCGCCCGCGGCATCGTCGACGGAAGCACCGATGATTTCGTAATCGCCGATCCCGCGGACCTCGGCGAGCAGGGTATGACCACCGGAAACCAGCAGCGCGAGGAATGGGAATTCCGGCGGTTCGGCTTCGAGCATCGGCGCGAGCAGGTGTCCTTCCAGGTGGTGCACACCGACGGCGGGTTTTCCCCAGGCAAATGCGAGGCTGCGCGCGACCGAGGCTCCCACCAGCAGCGCCCCGACCAGTCCAGGCCCGGCCGTGTAGGCAATGCCGTCGATCCCGGCGGGTTCGACGCCGGCATCATCGAGCGCCCCCTGGATCAGGGGCAGGAGTTTGCGGACATGGTCCCGGGAAGCCAGCTCGGGGACGACCCCGCCGTATTCGGCATGCAGGTCGACCTGGCTGAACAGCCGGTGCGACAGCAGGCCGGCTTCGCCGTCATAGATGGCGGCTGCCGTTTCGTCGCAGGAAGTCTCGATTCCCAGTACTTTCATGATCTTCGTGGTCGATTCATCGCTCATCCGGGCCGTGCCGCGAACCTGAAGGCGGCATCGGGGAAACCGCCCTCGCCGCGCCCGCCGGGCGACCGCTCAAAAGCCCGCATTTTCTGCGCTTACCTTTTGATTTTCGCCGGCCGCCTCATTAGACTTCCGCGCTCTTCGCCCGCCCCCTCCCCCCCAGGTTTCCCATTGGAGCGGTTCGCGGCAGGGCAAATCGAGCGGGATTTGGTACACCAGAGGTTGCGATGCCGAGCGTCCGGATTCGAGAAAACGAGTACTTTGATGCCGCGTTGCGGCGCTTCAAGCGCGCCTGCGAGAAGGCCGGAGTGCTGACGGAACTGCGGCGCCGCGAATTCTACGAGAAGCCCACCCAGGAACGGAAACGCAAGAAGGCGGCCGCCGTGAAGCGCCACCAGAAGCGTTCGAACCGGGACTTCTCCGCTCCGCGCGGTGCACGTCCTGCGGCCCGCCCGGCTTCGCGCCCGGCCGCCCGCTACTGATCGATTCTCTCGCCGGCCGGAGTTCTTCCGGCCGGCGGGTGACGGGCTCTCCCCGTCGCCTTCTCAACAATTCGTGGATTGCCAGCATGTCTCTCAAAGAGCGCATCACCGAAGACATGAAAGCGGCCATGCGTGCCAAGGACAGCGAACGCCTGGGCACTATCCGCATGATCACGGCGGCCATCAAGCAGCGCGAAGTCGACGAGCGCATCCAGCTCGACGACACGCAGGTGCTGGCCGTGCTGGAAAAGATGATCAAGCAGCGCAAGGAATCGATCGCGCAGTTTTCGAGCGGCGGTCGCGAAGACCTGGTCGCGAAGGAAAACAAGGAAATCGAGCTGCTGCAGACCTACATGCCCGCGCAGCTGTCCGAAGCGGAACTCGATGCGCTGGTCGCCGACGCCGTCGCCAAGTCGGGCGCGACTTCCATCAAGGAAATGGGCAAGGCCATGGCGCTGCTGAAGCAGTCGGCCCAGGGCCGCGCCGACATGGGCGTCGTGAGCGCCAAGCTGAAGGCGAAGCTGGGCGGCTGACGACCTGCCCTTTATCTTCCTCTTCCTGTGGGGCCGGCTTCAGCCGGCCTCTTTGTCTGAGCCAGGCCGGCTGAAGCCGGCCCCACAAAAGAACTGCCGAACCCTCGTTTCTGGCCCGTGTTTTGCGCGCTTGCGCCGACGGGCTCGCGGCATATGCTTACGCGCCAACTCGCGCCGCGATCATCGCGCGGCACAGCGACTCGCGAGGACTTTTTCCGACCCGCTGCTGCTTCATGTCCGGACGCATCCCACAATATTTCATCGATGAGCTGGTGTCCCGCGCGGACATCGTCGAACTGATCGGCAGTCGCATTCCGCTCAAGAAGCACGGCAAGGAATTCAAGGCCTGTTGTCCTTTCCACGGCGAGAAGACGCCGTCGTTCACGGTCGTTCCCGACAAGGGCTTCTATCACTGCTTCGGCTGCGGCGCGCACGGCACGGCGCTCGGCTTTCTGATGGAGCACGATCATCTCAGCTTCGTCGAAGCCGTCGAGGAAGTGGCCTCGCGGGTCGGCCTGGACGTGCCGCACGAAGATAACGGCGCCCCGAGAACTGCCGCGCCGAGCGATGCGCTGTTCGCGACGCTGGAAAAAGCCGCCGATCTGTATCGCCAGGAACTGCACGGCGCCGAGCGCGGCAAGGATTATTTCAAGGCGCGCGGACTCAGCGGCGACACCGCCGCGAGATTCAACCTGGGCTATGCGCCGGAGGCCTGGGACTTCGTGCTGCGGCATCTCGGCGGCAGCGAAGGCGAACGGCAGCGATTGCTGCAGGTGGGTCTCACCATCGAGCGCGACAAGCGCCCGGGCTTCAATGGCCATCCTGGCTATTACGACCGCTTTCGCGACCGCGTGATGTTTCCCATCCGCGATGCGCGCGGCCGCACCATCGGCTTCGGCGGACGCGTGCTCGACAAGGGCGAGCCGAAATACCTGAACTCGCCCGAGACCGAACTCTTCCACAAGGGCAAGGAGCTGTACGGCCTGTACGAGGCGCGACAGGCGTCGCGAACCTTGAGCCGCATCATGATCGTTGAAGGCTACATGGACGTGGTCCGGCTGCATCAGGCAGGCGTTACTTACGCCGTGGCGACGCTCGGCACCGCGACCACGCCGGAACACCTGACGCGGGTATTCCGTGTCTGCCAGGAAGTGGTTTTCTGTTTCGACGGCGACCGTGCCGGCAAGGCGGCGGCCTGGCGCGCGCTGGAGAATTCCCTGAGCTTCGTGCGCGATGGCCGTCAGATCCGTTTCCTGTTCCTGCCCGACGGACACGATCCGGATTCGCTGGTGGGCGCCGAAGGGCGCGAGGCCTTCGAGAACCGCATTCAGAACGCGCTGCCGCTGTCGGAATACTTCCTGCGACATCTGCGCGAGCAGGTCGACATGACCACGCGCGACGGCCGTGCCCGTTTCAAGGAACTGGCGAGGCCGCTGATCGAACGCATTCCGGAAGGTGCCTTCCGCGAGCAGCTGCAGCAGGACATCGACCGCAATGCCCTGCTCGACACGGGACTGCGGGCCATCCCGCGCGCTGTCAGCGATTCACGTGCATCGCCTTATGCCAAGTCCGGCGGCCGCGGCAGCGTCGTGCGGCAGGCCATCCGCACGCTGGTCCACTATCCGCAAATCGCCCTCAAGGCGGCTTCGCCCGACGGGCTGGCCGGCATCGACCGGCCGGGCATTCCCCTGCTGATGGAACTGCTCAGCGAACTGCAGGAAAACCCCTGCGCAAATACCGCCTCGCTGCTTGAACGCTGGCGCGGCCGCCCCGACTTTGATCCCCTGTTCAAGCTCGCGAGCAGCGAATACCCGGTCGATGAGGCCGGCGCGGCGCGGGAACTGAATGACGCCCTCGCACAGTTATTCCCTGAAAGAGGCGATCAGCGCCTGGAGGAATTGCTGCGCAAGCAGTCTCGCGAGGGCCTGAGCAATTCGGAACGTGCTGAATTGCAAGGTTTTTTGACCAGACCCCAATCGCAGGGCGAGGCCGGCCGCGGGCAGGCCGGGCACCGAACCTAGCGGTTGAAATTCAATCAAAGTAGACTGCGCGGTCTTTTTCAGCCCGCGCACACCCAGCCACCTGAGGGCCGTATCTTGAGCAAAACCCTAGCAGCTAAGAAGGAACCGGCGCAGATCACCGATGAGCGTCAGTCACAGCTGAAGCTTCTGATCGCCCGTGGCAAGGAGCAGGGTTTTCTCACGTACGTCGAGGTGAACGATCACCTCCCGAGCGAGATCGTCGATCCGGAACAGATCGAAGACATCGTCAACATGATCAACGACATGGGCATCCCGGTGTACGAGAAGGCACCGGAGAACGAAGCCCTGCCGCTGAACGAACCCGTCGTCGTCGACGAAGAAGCCGCTGAAGAAGCCGCTGCCGCGCTCGCCACCGTCGACGCCGAATTCGGCCGCACCACCGATCCGGTGCGCATGTACATGCGCGAAATGGGCACGGTCGAACTGCTGACCCGCGAAGGCGAAATCCGCATCGCCAAGCGCATCGAGGAAGGTCTCGATGCCGTGCGTACCGCGCTGTCGAGCTATCCCCTCACCTACCAGCACATCCTCAATCAGTACGAGCAGGTGAAGCAGGGTCAGGGCCGTCTGGTCGACATCATCGTCGGCTTCATCGATCCGAATGCGCCGGATGAAATCGCTGCGCCCGTGAATCCGAAGCTGGCGCAAGCCGCCGCCCCTGCCGCCGAGGCGGAAGAAAGCGATGACGCCGAAGGCGGTTCCGAGGAAGAGGAAGCGCTGGAGACCGGCCCGGATCCGGAAGAGGCGGCACGCCGCTTCGCTTCGATCCTGAAGCTGCACGGCCAGGCGCTGAAGGCGATCGAACAGCACGGCGTCAGGGATCCGAAGACGCTCAAGATCCGCAAGAAGGTCGCCGGCGAGTTCATGGAACTGAAGCTGTCGCCGAAGATGTTCGATGCGCTGATCCTGCAGCTGCGCGATCACGTCGCCGAAATCCGCAACATGGAAAAGCAGATCATGACGATCTGCGTGCGCGATGCCGGCATGCCGCGCAAGGATTTCGTCACGACGTTCCCGAAGAACGAAACCAACATCACCTGGCTCGACAAGCACATCCGCGCCAAGCGCAAGCATTCGGCCGCGCTCGCCAAGCTGCGCGAGGATGTCGAGAAGACGCAGATGAAGCTGCAGTCGCTCGAACAGCGCGTGCACCTGACGATCGGCGACGTGAAGGAAATCAATCGCGAAGTGGCGGTCGGCGAAGCCAAGGCCCGCCGCGCCAAGAAGGAGATGGTCGAGGCCAACCTGCGCCTGGTGATCTCGATCGCGAAGAAGTACACCAACCGCGGCCTGCAGTTCCTGGACCTGATCCAGGAAGGCAACATCGGCCTGATGAAGGCCGTCGACAAGTTCGAATACCGCCGCGGCTACAAGTTCTCGACCTACGCGACCTGGTGGATCCGCCAGGCGATCACGCGTTCGATCGCCGACCAGGCCCGCACCATCCGCATTCCGGTGCACATGATCGAGACGATCAACAAGCTCAACCGCATTTCCCGCCAGATGCTGCAGGAGATGGGTCGCGAGCCGACGCCCGAAGAACTCGCCGTGCGCATGGAAATGCCGGAAGACAAGGTCCGTCGCGTGCTCAAGATCGCGAAGGAACCGATCTCGATGGAAACCCCGATCGGCGACGACGAGGATTCGCATCTCGGCGATTTCATCGAGGACACGTCGGTGGACTCGCCGATCGACTCGGCCACGATGGAATCGCTGCGCGAAACGACGCACTCGGTGCTCGCCGGCCTCACGCCGCGCGAAGCGAAGGTGCTACGCATGCGCTTCGGCATCGACATGAACACCGATCACACGCTCGAAGAAGTCGGCAAGCAGTTCGACGTCACGCGCGAGCGCATTCGCCAGATCGAAGCCAAGGCGCTGCGCAAGCTGCGTCATCCGAGCCGCAGCGAACAGCTGCGCAGCTTCCTGGTGGATGATTGAGGAAGCGAATCGCAGGTAGTTGAGGAAAAAGGCCGGGCAATGCCCGGCCTTTTTCTTTCTTCCTTATCTTCCTGTGGGGCCGGCTTCAGCCGGCCTTCTGAGGAGTCAGGCTAAAGCCTGACCTACAAGCCTGACCTACAAGCCTGACCTACAAGCCTGACCTACAAGCCTGACCTGCATGGAACTCACGCCACGCGCGCCGCGTCCTATCAGCAAAGGAGCGCACCGGAGAGCCGATCATGAGCTTCGTGTTCTACATACTGCTGTTCATCGCGACCTGTACGTTCGGCTGGGCCTGCCGGGGCGGACGCAATTCAGGCTGAGATTCCGGTCTTCAGCAGTTTCAGCAGCTCGCCGCGGCGCGAGGTGACTTCCACGTCTTCCAGATCCAGCCAGTCCGCCAGCGAACGCAGTTCCCGTGCCAGCGGCGCAACGATCTTCCGCACATTCACTCCGGCTTCCGCGCTCCCACCTTTCACCTGCAACCGGCTGCGCGCCCGATCCGATTTCAGATCCACTCTTGCCACCAGCCGGTCGTTCATCAGGAACGGCAGCACGTAGTAACCATGCTGGCGTTTGTGCGCCGGCGTGTAGATTTCCAGGCGGTAGACGAAATCGAACAGGCGTTCCGTGCGCTGGCGCTCCCAGATCAGCGAATCGAAGGGCGACAGCAAAGCTGTTGCCTCGATCTTGCGGGGCAGGCGCGCCTCGTGATGCAGGTAGGCCTGCTGCTTCCAGCCGTCGACCTGGGTCGGTAACAGCACGCCGGCCTCCACCAGTTCGAGCAGACGTTCTCCGGCATCGGCCGTCGGCAGGCGGAAGTAGTCGCGCAGGTCGCGCAAGGTCGCAACACCCAGCGCTCTGGCTGCCGTCGTCATCAGCGAGCGTTGCGCTTCGTCCTTGGGCGGCACGGCCGCAGCAGCCACCGCCGCCGGCAGCACCCGTTCAGTGAGATCGTAGAGACGCTCGAAGTTGCGGCGCGCGGCCGTCGTCACCTGACCGGTCCAGAACAGCCATTCGAGGATTTCCTTGCCCTGGCTCCAGCCCCACCAGCCGCCGCTCGATTTGCCCGCGGCTTCGAGTTCGCTCGCGCCGAGCGCACCCTGCTCACGGATCTGCTTCAGCGCAGCTTGCACCAGATCCTGATGCTCGGTCGCATAGCGCCTGAGACGCCCCCACGTGCCTTCGCCGCGCAGCGCGCGTTCCATGCGCCAGCGAAACAGCGGATACATCTCGATCGGCAACAGCGACGCTTCGTGCCCCCAGTATTCGAACAGCTGGCGGCGACGCGCGTCGTAGGCCGTGCGATCGAGCAGATCGCGCGCATACATCCCGGTACGCGAGAACAACGGCAGGTAGTGCGATCGCACGAGAACGTTGACGGAATCGATCTGCACGGCGCCGAGCCGGCGCGCGAGATTGCCGACATCACGAATCGTACGCAGATTCGCCGACGTACCGAACTGCTGCGCCGCTATCGCAATTCGTCGTGCCTCGGCATTCGACAGGGTCGCTCTGCGTGCTTGCATGCATCGGATTCCGCGTTGCGTGTCGTTGTTCGCGGCGAACGCCGGCGCCCTTCATTGCAGCGGATAGAAGCGGGGCAGCAGCCAGCTCAGCGTCAGCCACATCAGGATGGTAAGCGGCACGCCTACGCGCAGGAAGTCCTTGAACCGATAGTTGCCCGCGCTGTAGACGAGCAGATTGCAATTGTCGGCCATGGGCGTCGCATACCCCATGTTGGCACCGAACAGGACGGCCAGCACGAACGGCTCGGGCGGCAGACCGAGCTGACGCGCGGCGGCAATCGCAATGGGCGTGCCGATCACGGCGGCGGCACTGTTGGAAATGATGTTGCTGAGCACGGCCATCAGCAGAATCGTCGCGCTTAGGAGCCCCGCCGGCGGCAGACTACCGCTGGCGAGGACCAGCAGCTTGGCGATGAACTCGGCACCACCCGTCACCACCAGCGCCAGGCTCAATCCGAGACTCGCGACAGTCAGCAGGATCATCGAAGAATCCAGCGCTCGGGTCGCATCGCGCCACTTCAGACAACCCGTGAACACCATCAGCAGCACGCCGCAGATCGCAGCGATCGCCACCGGTGCGATGCGCAGCGAGGCCACGACGACGATGCCCGCCATGATGAGCAGCGCCAGCGGCGCCTTCGCCGTCAGCGGCACGTCGCTGGTGGCATCGAGTACCAGCAGTTCGTTGCGGGCCTTGAGTGCGGCGATCTGTTCCGCGGGTCCCTGGACGAGCAGCACATCGCCCACGCTCAGCCGCATGTCGCGAAGATTGGACGTACTCGAGGCGACGGCATCGGCGCCAGATCGATGCACCGCCAGCGGCGCGAGCTGGTATTTCCAGTCGAAATTGACCTGATTGAGCGAACGGTCGCGCAGCGCCGAGGTCGGCGTCAGCACGAGTTCGGCCGTCTGCTGATCCGGTGCCGTCAGCGGATGCTCGACATCGACCGGCGCATCACCCGAATACAGCGTGGCGCCGAGCAATCGCGCCGCCTCGCGCAGACGCTCGCTGGTATCGCGCACGCTGAGCTGGTCGCCGGCACGCAGCGTCACATCCGGCAATGGCACGATCGACAGGCCCTGCTCGCGCAGGATCGTCTGCACCGTCAGCTCGCCGTCCAGCATCTTGCGTACCTGCGCCATGGTCCTGCCGACCGCGGCACTCTGCGGCGACAGGTGCAGTCGCGCATCGAACAGGCGTGGCGCGGCATCGCCGAGCACCGGCTTGTTGTCGGGCAGCAGACGCGGCGCGACCAGCCAGAGATAGAAAAACGCCACGATCGCCGCGAGCGAGGCGGGTGCGATGAAATCGAACATGTGGAAGCGCTCGACACCCAGACTCGCCGCCGTACCGATGACGAGCAGGTTGAGCGAGGTCCCGATCGGCGTTCCCATGCCGCCCACCTGCGAGGCGAACGTCATCGGCATGAGCAGCTTGGAAGGCGAAGTGCCCGCGCGCAACGCCACCGCCGTCAGGATCGGAATCATCAGCACGACCTGCGGCGTGTTGTTCATGAAGGCGCTGATGACGCCCGTGACGATGAGCATCAGCGCCATCGCCAGCGCCGGGCTCCAGTTCCATGCCCTGGCGATCAGCCGCCCGACCGGCGCGAGCGCACCGGTGGCCAGCAATCCCTGACTCGCCATCATCAGTGCGCAGATCGCGATCAGCGCCTCATTGCCGAAGCCGGCAAAGAACCGCAACGGATCGAATTCGCCCTGCTCGCTCCGGTATGGAAAGAGACTGAAGCCCAGCGTCAGCAGCGTGATGATCAGCAGGCTCGATGTCTCGATGGGAATCGAATCGCGCGAAAAGAAATACAGCGCGACGACCGTGAGGACCATCGCCGCGATTGCGTGAGGCTCGGGCATGAATTCTTCTCTGTCGCGCTGAGGCCAGTCAGCGTCAATGATCGGATGGCGACGCCGGTTCCGTGCCTGGGAGGTATCTTCCAGGCAGCATTAAGGTAACTCCGGGAGCACAATGCGACGCGTGATACTCGCAGGCGGCCGATTGGGGGAAAACCGCCAAATCATTCGGCAGAAGGATGACAGCCCTCATGTGAACTGGTGCACGAATCGCCGCGCGCTCTCTGGCAGCATGGCGGCCGTCGACGCTGATGACGGAGTCTCTCCCATGCAATGCACCAAGGTGTTCTCGATTGAGCTGAGCGATCAGGACCTGGCGGGACTGCACGACTCCGACCTTTCCATGCAATCCACCCCACAGCGGAAACAGGTTGCCGCTGCGTCGATGACGGACGACTACGATCTGATCGAGATCGAGCTGACGGCGGAGGAAATGGACGAGCTGTTGAGCGGCTAGAGGCCGGCCCCACAGGGAAGAACTTCTTCGTCACATATTCGGCCGGCCCGGATACTGCCGCATCATCTCGGTGACCACCGCATTCACCGTCACCTTCGGATTGGCCATGGCTTCATCCGACATGCGGCCCTCCGATACGCCTTTCCAGATCAGCTGCTTCTTTTCCGCGTCGACGATGTCGACATTGATCGTGCCGACCTTGTAAGTCACGGTGCGGTCCTCGTCGTACATCGGCCAGGCGTTGTACAGGCCATAGCGATAGCCGTAGTAGCCGTAGCCCACCATCGGCGTGGGTCGCGTCTCGGTGCGATCCCTGGTGTTCATGTAGAAGTTCACCAGCAGGTCCGGATGCGCTTCGCTGTACTTGTAGCCGCGCGCTTCCATCGCCGTGGAGATCGAGTTCTTGAAGTACGTCGTGACCAGCGTGGAGTAGCCGCCGCGGTCCGTCCCTGTCTCCTTGGGAAATCCGTACGTCCGGTAGACGGAGAAATCGGCCTTCCGGTCGTAGTCGATCCGTGTCGGCGGCGCCGTACCCGTGCTGGCGCAACCGGCGAGCAGCAAGGCGGCGAGCAAGCCGCCCAGAAATCCTGCAGATGAATATCGGCTGAACATGAACCCTCTCCCGAAACTGCGGCGATGCTACGTTTCAGTTGGGCCACGGACAATCCTCTCAAGTTCCGGATCAGCCCATCGTCAACTGACCCTGTCCGCGCTCCAGATCGAGCAGGATCCGCTTGCGCCACAATCCTCCGCCATAGCCGCCGAGTTCACCGTTGGCGTTGATCACCCGATGACACGGAATCACGATGGCGATGCGGTTCATGCCGTTCGCCGTGCCGACGGCGCGCGACGCCTTCGCATCGCCGATGGCGCAGGCAAGATCGATGTACGAACGGGTTTCGCCGTAAGGAATCCGCAGCAGCGCCGACCAGACTTTTTCCTGGAACGCCGTGCCCGGGTAGGCGAGCGGCAGGTCGAAGTCGCGACGCCGTCCCGCAAAGTATTCGCCCAGCTGCGTGCGCAACGCATCGAGCCAGCGATTGCGACCCGGCACGATCGTGGCGTCGAAGCGCCGCCGCACCGTCTCGAGCTGTTCTTCGAGGATCGCGCGTTCCGAGAACTCGAGCAGCACCAGCGCATCGCGCGTCGCACCGGCGAGCAAGGGACCGACCGGCGACTCGATCCAGTCGACGTTCACGACATTCGTCGTGTCAGCGGTCACGGGATCGAAGGCGATCCGCAGGTCCGCGGGCAGACCGGAGGCAGGAAATCGATCGATCACGGCGCAGCTCCACGATTGAGTGCGGCCAGCTTACCTTCCCGCCGACGCGCGAACCGGCCGGATTCGGACGTCAGCCCTCTCGTTCTTCCTGTGGATCAGGCTTCAGCCTGACCGCGCCGGACGGCGACGATTCCAGCTTCTGTTGCCGTGGATTGAGCCGCGCCTCGAGCGCCCCGAGCACCGTCAGCACGATCAGCGCGAACACGGCGCCGATCGTCGCGAGCACGTAGTAACCGGCGCCGCTCGCCACACCCAGCGCGCCCGCGAGCCACATGTTCGCGCCGGTCGTGAGCCCCCGCACATTGCCGCGACTCTGGATGATGGCGCCCGCCGCCAGGAACGCGACGCCGGCCGTGACGGCCTCGATGATGCGGACGGGATCGGCCGTCACGCGATCACCGCCCTGCCGCATGATCTCCCCGTGCAGCTCGAACGTGATCAGCGTGAACAGCGCCGCCGCGAGCGAGATGAGGATGTGCGTGCGCAGTCCCGCAGGCTTGTTGCGCAGCTCCCGATCGAAACCGACGACGGCGCCGAAAAGGATGGCGACGAGCAGCCGCAGCAGCGCATCCAGCGGCTTGATGATGGTCGATTCCCCGGCGAGCCAGTCGAGAATGCTCATGATCCCTGCTTCGATAGCCTTCAGACTGTCGGAAACGTCGCGGCGAAACGGCGGGTTCCGGATCGCCGCGGCAAAGTCAGCGATCATCCACGATGGCGTCGTCTGCTGCCGGCCGCTACTCTCTGCGCATGCTCCCCGATGTGTTTTTCCCGCGCCGCGCTGCGGTTGCCGTCCTCGCGCTTTTTTCGCTGACCCTCCCTGCCCAGGCGTCGGAGGATCCGTTTCGCGACGTGCGCAACGAATTCATGCTGGCGTATGCCCGGGTTTCGCAGCCCGGCGCACCGGCTGCCGCAGACACCGAAGACCTGCGCACTTATCCGCTGTATCCGTATCTGCAGGCCGCGCGATTGCGGCAGGCGTTGAAGAGCGCCGGTCCGTCCAGCGACTCCGTCGACGAGCGCGCCGCAACATTCCTCGCGTACTACGACGATGAACCGGTCGCGCGCAGCCTGCGCCGTACCTGGCTGGAAAGTCTCGCGGACCGCAATCGCTGGGATCTGTTTCTGACGCATTACCGGGACGCCTCCGTCGGCGACGCGTTGCGTTGCCGGAGTTTCGAGGCGCGCATCGCCACCGGTCGCACCGAAGGACTGGCCACCGACATCGCGGCGCAATGGCTGACGCCGCAGAGCCTGCCCGAGTGCGACGTCGCCTTCAGTTGGTTGCGCACACAGAACCAGTTGACGCCGGCGCTGATCGAGCAGCGCGCCCGTCTCGCGCTCACGAAGGGCACGACCGCGTTTGCGCGCCAGATCATCGCGCAGCTGCCCGCAGGCAAGGCCGCTCCGCTGCAGCAGTGGGCGGGCATTCTCGACAATCCCCAGCGCGGCATCGATGCATTGATCGGTTCGCCGCAGACGCCGGTCGATCCGCAGGCGCTGCTGACCGGCTGGTCGCAACTGGCGCGCAAGGATCGCATCGGCGCGATCAGCCGCTTCAACGCGCTGATGAAGGCGCGCAAGCTGGATGACGCCGCGGCGAGTCCGTATGCGCTGGCGCTCGCCGTGCCGCTGGCGCGCGATCGCGATGCCGCGGCGCTCGGTTATTTCGACAAGGTACGCGCCGGCGATTTCGACGAGACCGGGCATGAATGGCACGTACGCGCCGCGCTGTGGGCGGAGGACTGGCCGCGCGTCGCCGACGCCATCGCCGCGATGCCGGCCGAACAGCGGCAGGTCGCACGCTGGCGCTACTGGGCCGCGCGCGCCGCAGAGGCACAGCACGAGCGCGCGCTCGCCGAACAGCTTTACGACTCGGTCATCGCCGACGACAACTACTACTCGGCAATGGCCTCGGCGCGGCTGGACCGGCCCGCCAAACCGCATCCCGAACGTGTCGTCGAGGACAAGGTGCTGCTGCGGGAAATCGGACAGCTGCCGTCGTTCGTTCGCACGCGCGAATTGCTGCGAGCCAATCTGCGTCGCGAGGCCTTCGCCGAATGGCAGTACGGGTTCGATGCGCTCGACGCGGCGAAACGTCCGCAGATGATTCATCTTGCAGCCAGCTGGGGCTGGTTCGATCAGGCCGTCGCGACGGCCACGCAGCTGCGTGTGTTCAATGACTACACACTGCTCTATCCGCAGCCCTACGACCGGGAAGTGCGCGCCGCCGCGAAGCTCACGGACGTCGATCCCGACCTGATCTACGGCGTCATGCGCCAGGAAAGCCTGTATCGGGCCGACGCCGTATCGTCCGCAGGCGCGTACGGTCTGCTGCAGCTCATCCCTGCCACGGCACGCAGCACGGCGCAACGCTGGAAACGTCCGCGCCCATCGACCAGCGACCTGCTGGTGCCCTCGACCAGCGTCACGCTCGGCGCAGGTCAGCTGCGCATGCTGCTGGACCGGTTCGGCGGCCAGACGGCCGTGGCGCTCGCCGGCTACAACGCCGGGCCGGGCGCTGCCACACGCTGGTTGCCGCAGTCGGCCATCGATCCCGACATCTGGATCGAAAACATTCCCTACAACGAAACACGCGCGTACGTGCAGCGTGTCCTGTGGCACAGCATCGTGTTCGCGTGGTTGCGCAGCGGCGATGGTCAGCGCACGGAAGGCTGGCTGGCACGCATCGGTTCGCCCGAAGATCCGACTCAGGTCGGCACGCTCTGAAGCGACTGAGGCTTCTGCCTGTGGGCCGGCTTCAGCCCCATGGCACTGACTCAAGGATTTGCTCTGCCTGTGGGGCCGGCTTCAGCCGGCCTGAAAACAGTCAGGCTAAAGCCTGACCTACAGAAGAAGCAGATCGCACAATCGGGCTTCAGCCGGCCTCGCAGCCGGATCCAGCAACTGTTCCGCTTCCTCGAGCGCCTGGCGCAAGGTGATCGCAACGCGATCGGCACCGGCCTCCTTCATGCGACCGATGGATCGCTCCGCGTCGCCGGCATCGGGCAGCGGTCGCAGCACCAGCAGTCTGGCCGCAGGCAGCGCAGCGCGGATGCGCCGGCAGTGACCGCGCGCTTCGGCACCGCGCGTCGACGATACCGCCACGACACAGGTGAGATCCGGCCGTTCCGCCAGCACACGCGCCACCGCCTCGGTCGCCGTTTCCTTCTCACCGACGACAGCGACTGCGTGACCGCAACCTTCCATCGCGACCGCGAGCATATCGAGGACGACACGATCGGCTGCACCACTCACGCCCAGCAGCAGAACGCTGGACTCGCCTGCGGGCGGCGCTTTCTGGCGCATACGAATCTGCCCGACGATCTCCGCCGTCGACTCGACGATGAAGTCCATGTCGTCCTGCGAAATCTCGGCGCGGCTGCGATGCTGCTCGGCGAGTCGCAGGGCCGGAATCAGGACTTCATCCATCGCGATGACGGCCCCGAGCTCTCCAGCCATGCGGCTCGCCAGCGCATGGGCTTCATCTTCATCGTGCGCTAGCAGCCGTTGGTAGTAACGCACGTGCGGCTGCAGCGCCGGCTCGTCCGCGAACAGCACCGCGAGAAACCGCAGCGATCGCACGTGCCGGCCCAGCACTGCGATGCACACGGTGAGCGGCGTCGCCAGCAACAGGCCGACCGGACCCCACACCCAGATCCAGAACAGGGCCGAGACCAGCAGCGCGAACGACGACACGCCGGTTCGCCGCCCGAACAGCAACGGCTCGACCCCGTAGCCCGTGATGAGATCGAGCACCAGGAACATCGCCAGCGTTTGCAGCGTCTCGCTCCAGCCTGGAAAGATGGCGAAGGCCAGCGCCGCGGGCAGCAATGCCGACAGCAGCGTGCCGACGTAGGGCACGAACCGCAGCACCGCCGTCAATCCGCCCCACAACGCTGCGTACGGAACACCGATCCAGTACAGGCCGGCAGCAACGAGCGCGCCGAGACAGATGTTCACCAGCGTCTGTGCGACGAGATAGCGGCTCACACGCTGCGCCGCTTCGTCCAGCAGGCGCGTCGTGAGGATGACGTGATCGGTGCCGGTGAGCCGGATCAGCCGGTCGCGCAGGTCCTCGCGTTGACCGAGCATGAATGCGACCAGCACCAGCACGATGACGGCACTCGCGAGCGGTTCGAAGATCGCCGCCGCGCGATCGCGCAATCGTTCGACGGGCGACAGACCGGAAGGCACGACACGCACTGGCTGGGCGGCACGCAGTTCGGAGGCGTGATTGTCGAGCTGTTCGGTCACGCGATCCACGGTGCGCGTGAACTGCCGGAACGCAGCGTCGCTGCCGAGACGCAGATCCGTGGCCTTCTGGCGCATCTGCGAGGTGTAGCGGGTCACCTGCGTCGACAGATCGGCGAACTGATTGGCGATGACGTAGCCGGCGCCGCCGACCGCACCGAGCGCGAGGCCCATGGTCAATGCGACGCCGAGAAATCGCGGCAGCCGCAGCTTGTCGAATGCACGCACCAGCGGCGAGAGCGTGAACGCGAGAATGATGCCGAGCGCGAGCGGCAGCAGCACAGCCTTTGCAGCCCACAGCAATGCCGTCACCAGCACGACTGCGAGCAACGACACCCACGCGCCATTGATGCGGGTCACGACCTGGGTATTCGGCACAGCAGTTCCCGTGACAGATGCTTCGCTGAGATCTGTCGTGAGAACTCGGGGATGGACGGTGCGGTTCCGCGAAGAACCCCCACCCTGCCCTCCCCCGCTACGCGGAGGAGGGGAAGAATTGTGCTGCCGTTTTCCGGGTTCCCTCCTCCGCGCAGCGGGGGAGGGCCAGGGAGGGGGGCTTCCTACGGCTTCCGCACCGACCCGCTGCGCAACGCCCGCACCGTTCCGCTGCTTTCGACATCGACAGTCGCCGCCGGCAACGACTGCACCAGCGACGCGAGAAACTGCGGCGCCGCGGCGACGAACGCCGGAATGGACGCCAGCGATTGCGGTCGCGAGATCAGATAACCCTGCATCTGGATGCCGCGATCGTGCAGCAGCTGCACGACCTGCGTGGGACGTTCGACGCCTTCGGCCGTCACCTGCAGGCCGAGACTGCGACTGAGGCCGATGATCGATCGCACGATCGCCGCCGACCGCGTGCCCGTGTCGATGCTCGCGACCAGGCTGCGATCGATCTTCACGCGCGTCAGCGGCAGCCGTTCGAGCGAGGTCAGCGAGGAGTAGCCGATGCCGAAATCGTCGATGGCCACGCTGACGCCGAGCGCGCGCAACTGCTGCAGGACATCGATCGTGCCGGCGCCCGTCTGGAACACGTTCTCGGTCAGTTCGAGTTCGAGACAATGACCCGGCAGGCCGGCGTCCTGCAGCAACGCCTGCAGGCTGCGAACGAAATCCTGCGCCAGCAACTGATGCGCCGACACATTCACTGCCACCTTCGCCGCGGGCCAGGCATCGCGACGCAGGCGCGCGATGTCGCGAATCGCGGTGCGCAGCACCCAGTCGTTGATTTCGGCGATCAGGCCGAACTGTTCGGCCACCGGCAGGAAGTCGCCCGGCAACAGGATCTGGCCGTCCGGCCGATGCCAGCGGATCAACGCTTCGACGATCGGTGTCGTGCAGGTTTCGAGACAGACCTCGGGCTGGTAGAGCAATTCGAATTCATTGCGTTCGATGGCGCGACGCAATGCCTGTTCGGTGCGGAAGCGCGCCGAAGCGACCTGCAGCAGCTCCGGCGCAAACAGGCTCCAGCGATTGCGTCCGCCCTCCTTCGCATGAAACAGCGCGACATCGGCCGCGCGCAGCAGCGCCGGCCCGTCCTGCGCATGCTGCGGCGCCAGGCTCGCGCCGACGCTGACGCTGAGGCGCAGCTCCCTGCCGAACACCGCCAGCGGCCGCTGAAACACCTCGAGCGCGACGGCACAGAGTTCCTCGATGCGCCGTTCGGGATTCTCATAGACCACCGTGAATTCATCGCCGCCCAGCCGGGCGCAGAAACTGCCGGCGAAGATCGCCTCGTTGCGCAGTCGTTCGCCGACGGCATGCAGCACCCGATCGCCGAACTCGTGACCGAGGCTGTCGTTGATGGTCTTGAAGTTGTCGAGATCGATGAACAGCAATGCGATGTTCTGCGTCGGGTCCGCCTCGCTCAGCAGCGATTGCAGGTGTTCGAACAGCTTGCGCCGGTTCGGCAGCTGGGTCAGCGGATCGTGGTGGGCCAGGTGCTGCAGTTCGCGCGTGCGATCGGCGACACGCGATTCGAGCTGCGCGTGCTGGCGGCGCACTTCCGCTTCCGCCCGTTCGAGCTGCTCCGCCATCTGATTGAAGGCACCGGCCAACGTGTCGATCTCGCGCACGCCGCCGCGCGGCACCCGGGTACGGATCGCACCGCCGGCCAGCAATCGCGTCGCGCGCGTGAGGCGGCGCACCGGTGCCGCGACGCCCGAGACGGTGACGAGAGAAATCGCGAGCAGGAGCAGCAACAGTGCCACGCTGCCCCAGCGCAACTCGCGATCCGCCGTTGCAGCGGCCTCTGCCGCGAGCCGGTCGGCATTCGCCAATGCCCGCTGCGCCGGCACGGCGAGCTGGGTCAGCACTTGCGACCACAACGTCGCACCGCGATCGCGGAACGCCACGGAACGCTGCTCCAGTTCGGCGAGCGCATCGAAGATGCGGCGCCGATCGGTCAGCAGGCGGCGATAGCGTGTCGACACGTCCTGCGTCCACGCCTCTCCCTGCGCCTTCACCAGCGCCGGACGGTGTTGCTGCAGCAGGCGGCCGAACGCGGCCTCGCTGGCGACGATGCGCTGCAGTCCGTCCGCGGGATGTGCAGCGGATGCACTGACGCTGTCGCGAATCGCGCCGAGCGACCGCGACAGATCCAGCAGCGCTTCGCTCGCGAAGACGCCGCCGGCGAAACGCCTGGCCTGCGCCTGCGGCGCGTTCAGCCGTTCGTCGAGTTCGCGCAGACGCGCCCAGTAAGCCTGCTGCTGCGAACGCTGTCGGGCGCTGACGGCCACCAGTTCCGCTCCGGCCTGCCGGAAGCCTTCGACCTCTTCGGCCAGCGGCTGCAACGCTTGCGCATCCGCGGCGATCGCGAGGTACGCCGTCGTGGCGTCAGCGACATTCTGCGAAGCGACTTCCACCGTGTTGATCGAACCCGCACCGCGCTCGACGCGATCGATGGCAACACGCTCGTACACGGAAATGGTGCTGGCCAGCGACTCGGCGGCGCGCACGACGGGTTCGTGCTCGACCACGAGCTGGCGCATGCGCTCGCGCGCCGTGCTCGTGCTTTTCTGGACCAGGATGTTGGCGACCAGCACCGCGATGGCGACGGCCGCAAATCCCAGCGCGACGCGCGCGGCCATGCCGGGCCGGAATCGCGAGGCGTCCGGCGCCGCAGCAACGGGTTTCTGGCTTTGAGGCACGCTCATTGGAGCCGAATTGCCGCGATCTGGGGGACGGCAATGTGCCACCCGCCGCGGCGCCGCGTATGTAGGCAGCGGTGCGAAATGTGCGCTGGTTCACAGGAGCCCGCAGCCCCTGTAGGGTCCGGCCTGACCTCTGACTGCAGGTCAGGCTTCAGCCTGACTTCTTTCAGGCCGGCCAAAGCCGGCCCCACAGAAAGAGCCCTACAGAAACACAAAGGATCATCGAATGGCCGCACCGCTCGACGGCATCCGCGTTCTCGAAGTCGGCCAGCTGCTGGCCGGTCCGTTCGCCGGCTGCCTGCTCGGCTATTTCGGCGCCGAGGTGATCAAGATCGAACCGCCCGGCGGCGATCCGCTGCGCAACTGGCGCGTGGTGCGCGACGGTACGTCGCTGTGGTGGCACAGCCTGGCGCGCAACAAGCAATCCGTAACGATCGATCTGCAGCAGGAACGCGGCCGGGCGCTGGCGAAGCAGCTCGCTGCTCAGTGCGATGTGCTGATCGAGAACTTCAAGCCCGGCACGATGGAAAAGTGGGGACTGGGTCCGGACGATCTGAAACCACTGCGCCCCGATCTGATCTATGCGCGCGTCTCCGGCTACGGCCAGAGCGGGCCGTATGCATCGAAGCCCGGCTTCGCTTCCGTGTGCGAGGCGATCGGCGGACTGCGCCACGTGAATGGCTTCGAGGATCGCCCGCCGGTGCGACCCAACCTGTCGCTCGGCGATTCGCTCGCAGGACTGCACGCGGTGATCGGCATCCTGCTCGCACTGCTCGCGCGACGCGGCGGCACGCCGGGTCAGACCGTCGACGTCGCGATCTATGAGTCGGTGTTCAACCTGCTCGAAGGCGTCGTGCCCGAGTACGACGGCGCCGGTGTCGTCCGCGGTCCGTCGGGCTCGACACTCACCGGCATCGTGCCGTCGAACACCTATCTATGCGCGGACGACCGGTACGTCGTGATCGGCGCGAATGGCGACTCGCTGTTCCAGCGCCTGATGCGAGCCCTCGGGCGACCCGACATGGCAGACGATCCGCGCTTCGCCAACAACGCCGGACGCGTGCAGCACGAGAAGGAAATCGATGCCGTGATCGCCGCCTGGGCACGCGCCAACGATTCCATGACGATCCGCCGCATCCTCGACGACATCTCCGTACCCGGCGGCCCGATCTACAGCGTCGCCGACATGGCGGCCGATCCGCATTTCAACGCGCGCGGACTGTTCGAGCAGGTCGACGTCGACGGTCGGTCACTGAAGATTCCGGCGATCCTGCCGCGCCTGACGGGAACGCCCGGCGCAACGCGGTGGCCGGGGCCGAAGCTCGGCGAACACACGGATGCCGTGCTGCAGAGTGTGCTTGGGATCAGTGTCGAGGAATGCGCGGCACTGCGGGAGGCGAAAGTGATCTAGTCTGATCCCCTCCTCCGCGTAGCGGGGGAGGGTTAGGGTGGGGGCCTCTTGCTGTGGGGCCGGCTTCAGCCGGCCTCTTTCAGAGTCAGGCTGAAGCCTGACCTACAGAATCCCCGCTGCGCGGAGGAAGGGACGCTCGATTCGACCTCATCTCACTTCATCAGCGGCTGATAGTTGGTTTCCCGCAGGAACAACGTACCGATGATCGCCGTCATCAGCGCCACCGCAATCGGATACCACAGCCCGTTGTAGATATCGCCGGTCGCCGCGACGATCGCAAAGGACGTCACCGGCAGGAAGCCGCCGAACCAGCCATTGCCGATGTGATACGGCAGCGACATCGACGTGTAGCGGATGCGGGTCGGGAACAGCTCCACCAGCCACGCCGCGATCGGCCCGTACACCATCGTCACCAGGATCACGAGATACGTGCACAGCACGATCACCATCGGATAGTTGAGCTGGCTCATGTCCGCTCTGGGCGGATAGCCGGCCGTGTGCAACGCCTCTTTCAGTTTCGCGTTGAACGCATCCGAGGCCGGCTTGAACTCGGCCTTCGACAACGCATTGCCAGCGAACGAATCGACGAACACACCCGCATCCGCCGCGCCGATGCGTACGCGGGCGACACTGCCCGCCGGCGCCGCTTCGTTTTCGTAGGGAATTCCAGCCTTAGCCAGGTACGACTTGGCGACGTCGCAGGAATGGGTGAATGCCTTCCTGCCGACCGGATCGAACTGCAACGAACAGTCTGCGGGATCGGCCACGACGGTCACCGGCGCGGTGGCGACGGCATGTTCGAGCGCCGGATTGGCGAAGTGCGTCAGCCCCCTGAACGTCGGGAAGTAGGTCAGCACGGCGAGCAGGCAGCCGGTCATGATGATCTTCTTGCGGCCGATGCGATCCGACAGCGCACCGAACAGCACGAAGAACGGCGTGCCGATGAGCAGCGCCGCGGCGATGATCAGGTTGGCCGCCTTGGCATCGACCTGCAGGATCTTTTCCAGAAAGAACAGCGCGTAGAACTGGCCGCCGTACCACACCACCGCCTGCCCGGCCGTGGCGCCGAACAGCGCGAGGATCACGATCTTCAGATTGCCCCACCGGCCGAACGCCTCGCTCAGCGGCGCCTTCGACACCTTGCCCTCCGCCTTCATCTCCAGGAAGACCGGCGATTCCTGCAACTGCAGACGGATGTAGACCGAGATCGCGAGCAGCACGATCGACACCAGGAACGGAATGCGCCAGCCCCACACGTCGAAGGCATCGCCGAGCGTGATGCGACAGAGCAGGATCACCAGCAGCGACAGGAACAGTCCCAGCGTCGCGGTGGTCTGGATCCAGCTCGTGTACAGGCCGCGCTTGCCGTCGGGCGCATGCTCGGCAACGTACGTCGCCGCGCCGCCGTATTCGCCGCCGAGCGCCAGGCCCTGCAGCAGTCGCAACGAAATGAGGATGATTGGCGCAGCGACGCCGATTGCCTCGTAGCTGGGCAGCAGGCCGACCAGCGCCGTCGACAGGCCCATGATCACGATCGTCACCAGAAACGTGTACTTGCGCCCGATCATGTCGCCGAAGCGCCCGAACAGCAGCGCACCGAAGGGCCGCACGAAGAAGCCGGCAGCGAAGGCCAGCAACGCGAAGATGAACCCGGTCGTTTCATTGACGCCGGAAAAGAACTGCTTCGTGATGACGGCGGACAGCGAGCCGTAGAGATAGAAGTCGTACCACTCGAACACGGTGCCGAGCGATGAGGCGAAGATCACGCGGCGGTGTTTCCTGTCGACGCCGGTATTGCCGACAGTCGCGCCTGCTGTGCCAGTCATGCAGCTTGCCTCACGATCTGCAGTTACCTTGTTGTTGACGCGAGCGCGACGAGCCTAATGCACCCGCGGACGGATGGGTAGTCGCGCGCGTTGCTACGACGACAACCTCCGGCAGGCGACGCAGCACGCCAGCAGCATCAGCATCATCAGCATTCCGGGAGACATCGAACCTCCACCACCGCCGCCAGAACTCTGCGGCGGCGGCGGTGGTGGGGGTGGCGGTGCGGCAACGATGGTCGTCAGCGACACCGAATTGTTCGCGGTCTCCAGATCGGTCGTATCGGCGCTGACGGTGGCCGTGTTGGCATATGAGCCTGCTGCGGCGCTCGTCGCATCGATCGTGACGACGATGGCATCGGCCGGATCCAGGACGTCCTGCTCGCAGGCAATCGTTCCCGACGTATTGGTACAGGTCGCCGGTGCTATCGCGGTCGCAGTGAGTCCGCCCGCCAGCTGCAAGGTCGCACGGACGTTGCTCGCAGCATTGGGGCCCGCGTTGGCAATCGTCATCGTGTAACGCAGAGCATTGCCCTGCGTAACATTGGCAGGCCCGGCAATCTTGACGCTCACATCGCCAATGGCAGCCACCTCGAAGCTCGAAGCGACCGCATTGTTCGAAGGCAACAGATCAGGCTGGTCGCCGGCGAGTGTCGATGTCACCTCGAAGGTACCCGCGTCAGAAACAGCGAACTGCAGATCGACTTCCGAGGAGTAGCCGGCACGCACCACGTCGAAAACGCACGTCACTGTCGAACCGGCCGTCGTACACGAGCCTGGCTGTCCTGTGACCGCCGTCGTGATATCCGCCGTATCCGTCGGCAGCTGGACTGTCAGTCGTGCCTGAGTCGCGTGATACGGGCCGACATTGCGAACCGCGAACCGGTAGTTCGCACTGGCGCCCTCCGCCACCAGGGTCGTCGGACCGACCGCTTCAAGCCTCAGATCGGTCTCGATGGCAAAGTGCTGCACACCGTAGCTGTGCGTTCCCGCCAGCAACGTATTGGGACGCAGGGGGTCGACGAGCAGACTGGAAACGGTCCAGTACGGAAGTTCCGTCGGTGACCGCAGGATTTCCCAACTGCTGCCTCGATCGACGGATCGCCTGATGTCGCCACCTGCTGCTGCGTACACGATCCGGGGGTTCGTGGTATCGAGCGCAACGACGACACTCGCACCGACCGACGGGAACGAATCCGCGCTGATATCGGTCCACGTGGCTCCGCCATCCACAGTTCTGAAGATTCCTCCGGCCGCACCCGCGATCAGGTTGAGATCGTCGGACGGGTCCAGGGCAAGCGAGCGCACGACCGTGGACTCGATTCCGGTGTTGGCCGGTACCCAGTTCACGCCGCCATCCGTGGATTTGTAGATTCCATGGCCGATAGGCGTTTGTACAACGGCGGTGGTATCGATCGTCGTGAACGCTGCATACGTTGCCGAACGTCCCGCGACGATATCGGTGACGTACGACTGGCTCGGCAGGCCGGCCGTTGGCGACCACGTCGACCCGCCATCGACGGAGCGATAAAGACCCTCGATCGTGCCTGCAAGGATCAAGTCTTCGTCGACGGGCGAGTCCGCAAATCGCGCCACCATCGGCAGGGCAGGAGGATTCGTCGAAACCCATTGCCACGCGCTGCCGGCGTTGGTCGATCGCAGGAACGCAGCGCTCGTGCCGACAAGCAGCCGGTCAGGCTGCAGCGGCTGGGCAAGAATCGTCGTCGCGCCGATCATCCTCGGAACGGGGAACATCTGCCGGAACGCCGATTCGTTGACGACAGACGACGACAATGTTTCGCCGTCGAATCGATGCACGCCTCCGGCAAACAGGCTGACGTAGATTCGATCTTCTGCCGGAATGGCCGACAAGCCTGAGACGGACGACCCCTTGATTCCTGAAATCCGCCGCGTCCATGTGGTCGCCGAATCTTCTGAACTCCACACGCTCTCGGAACCGCCGATCATGACGTGCTCCGGTGCGGAGGGGCTGATTGCAATAGTGGAAATCTGGCCGGCGTGAATGTCTGCAGAGATGTCGGTCCAGGTGACGCCCCGATCGCTGCTGCGATGGAGACTGCCGTTCGAGCTGCCCACGTAGAGGACGTTCGCATCCGACGGATGCGCGGTGATCGAAGTGACCGGCGCGATGAACGTCGTCGGCGACCAGTTGACGCCGCCATCACTGCTCACGTACAGACCTGCTCCCCTCGCAGACCAGAGTCGTTGCGGCGAGCCGCGGCTGAAAGCCAGATTGTCGAACACGTTGCCGGCAATGCTCGCCCATGAACGGCCGCCGTCATGGCTGATCAGGATGCCGGCATCCTGGTTTTGCACGATCACGGTCCGCGGATCGGCTGGATCCACCACCATTGCATGCGATGCATTTTCGTGCGCCCCCGGCAACTGCGAGCGCTGCTCCCACGTTTCTCCGAAGTCGGTACTGCCATAGAAGCTGGTAGCCGTAGCAGCGTAGAGAACCGAACCGTCGGCCGCGAACTGCATGGAGTAGATGGATTGCGGAGTCGTCGGGAACGGCGTCAGGGGCCGGAATGTTGCGGCCGCATCGGTGCTCACATAGAGCGGACCGCCGAAAGGCAGCGCCAGCACACGATTGCCGTTGGTCGGATCCACGGCGATGCGCACGACATTCACGACGGGCGGCAGACCCGCAGGTTGCCAGTTCGCCCCGCCATCGATCGACCGGTACATCCTGCCGATGGTGCTGAGATAGACGATCGAGGGAGATGACGGATGGAACGCGATCTGTACGGCCGATGCACCCTCAGGCCCGATGGCGCTCCACTGGTTGACGGCTGACAGCGCTGCAGGCGCATGCGACGTCGCGCCGAGGCAGATGACCATAGCTGCAACAAGGCGATATCCGCTGCGCCAGAGGCGCGCGGACGCGTTCCAAAGAGATTTCATTCCTGCTCCCGACGACCGTTCCTGCGATCGTTCCCTAGTGATCCTGCTTGCCCTGGCGTGATCTGCGGCGTGACATAAGCGTCGACTGCTGCCGCCGTCTTGTTTGAATTTCCGGGCGTACTGTGCAGGCAGTCAGGCTGAGAGCGCAACCGGATTTAGATGCCGCTGCGACAAGTCCTCGAGAAACGCGGGCAGCACCCGCAGCAGTTCGTCCGGTCGATTGTGACGATTGCGTCCGTCGTGCATGAGTACGATGTCGCCCGCGCGGACACGGCGCAGGCGCGCGGCAATGCGCGAAGCGGTGCCCAACGGCCCCCAATCGACTGCGCTCAGATTCCAACCCACGCTCGTTTCGCCGCACGCCACGGCCGCATCGGTCATGCAGCGGCGATCACGACCGTGCGGGGCGCGATAGAACTGCGGTCGTTGCCCGAGCACAGTCTCGATTGCATTGCAGCCACCCTGCACCTGCGCTACCGCCTGATCCCAGCTCAGGGTCCAGGGATGTCGATGACTGAACGTGTGATTGCCGATCGCATGACCTTCGGCCGCGATACGGCGAACCAGCTCCGGTTCTCGCAATGCCTGTTCGCCAAGCATGAAGAAGGTCGCGCGGGCATCGGCCTGCGCCAGCAGATCCAGCACACGCGGCGTCCAGTCGCGGTCCGGGCCGTCGTCGAATGTCAGGAAGACCGGCGCCGCATCGTTCACGTCTGTGTCTCCCTCCGTGTGCGCCCTGCCCCTTCCTCCTTCAGCTTGCCGACATTCCTGGCCAGCGCCGCGCGCGTCAGCCAGTACAGGCGCGGCTCGGTATTGCCGCGGCCGCGAATTTTCTTCGCCGGAGCGAACACCCACGACAGCATCCGGAAATGCGCGGTGAGCCATCGCGAACGCCAGTCCTTCGGCAGCGGCGTACTGACGAAACCGACGACTGCACCGTGCGCCGGAATCCAGGTGACGCCCTGGAACACGCGCACGTCGCGCAAGGCAGGATCGCTGCGCGCTTCCCGATCGAGCTGGCGCAGCGATTCGCGCATCAGCTTCGCGAAGCGGAAACCGACCCGCTGCATCGAGCCCTCGCCGAGCGCCGCGATGCTGGCATTGTTGAAATGCAGCCGGCCGATGGCATCGTTGTCCTGCAGCAGCGTGCCGTCGTCGAACTGCAGCGATGGACCGCGATAGCGCGTCGTGCCGAGGAACAGGACCGGACCGAGGGTCCGCAGTCGATGACGCCGGTAATACCAGGCGTCGATCCAGCCCAGCACGCGCCGCGCTGCACGATGTGCCGAGCTCATTGCAGTTCCCGGACCGTGCGGCGACGGCTCGCCAGCAGATCGAGCGCCAGTTCGGCCACGCTCGCAGCACCGTTTCGTTGACCGAGACACCACGCGCGCTGCTGCATGTCGCTGAGTATCTGCGGTTGCGAAATCACGTCTTCGATGCGGATTGCGATCTCTTCGTCGCGCACCAGCGCGCCGACGCCGTGACGTTCGAGAAAGCGCACGTTGAATCCTTCCTGCCCGCCCAGCGATCGTGTCGCGAACAGCGGGCGACCGCAGGCCAGCGCTTCGGCCACCGAGATGCCGCCTGGCTTGCCGACGACGACGTCGGCGGCTGACATATATATGTCCATGCGGTCGGTCCAGTTGCACACGTGCACGCGTCCGGGCGCCGCCAGCGAATGCCGCGACAGCGCATCGCGCGCATTCGCGTTGCGCCCGGGCATGACCACGAGCGACGTGTCCGTGAATCCCTGCAGCAGCCGGTCGGCGATGGCATCGACGCTCAATCCCAGTCCCCCGCCGAGAATCAGCACCACCTTGCGCGCCGGATCCAGTCGCAACTGGAGGCGTGCCTCGCGTTGCGACACCGGCTGCGCGAACGCGGGCATCAGCGGCACGCCCGTCGTCGCAATGCGCGCATGATCGGGATCGTCGGACGGCACGAGGGAGTCGTGCGCGATGCAATACCGGTCGATGCCGGGCTGTCGCCAGAAATCGTGCAGGCCATAGTCCGTCAGCACGCCGATGTGAGGGACGTTCGACTGGCGGCCCCGGAGCGAGGAAATCATCGCCGCAGGAATCATCTGCGTACTGATGATGACGTCCGGCGCGAAACTGGCCGCCAGCGCGCTCAACCGCTTCCTCATTCGCAGCCACGACCATTTGATGAGCGCGAGCCGTGCGCGCACGCCGTTGCCGGCAAGACTCGTGCGGTCGTAAGGCAGCGAGGTGTAGAGCATCGAGAGCAGCAAGCGGTCCGTGGCGTACTGCACGCCGCCGCTTTCCGCCACGGAGTTCGATGCGATCTGCGAGATCAGCTCGAGCACTTCCATCACATCGGGCGGCGGTCCGTCTTCGCTTTCCAGGATCTGTCGCCAGGTGCGCTCGTCGAGCCGATAGAGCCGTTCGTACAGAGCCGGATGCTCCTGCACGAGTTGCAGATAGGTCTGATGAATGATGCTCACCGCGCCGGGATTGATCAACGACCACAGGTCGACGACCCGGACGTCGAGCTGACGCTGCAGCAGTGCCGCTTCGACCGCCTGCGCGGCGCGCACGTGCCCGTAACCGAGCCCGGAAGTGAGGATCAGCGCCCGATCCTGCCACGACGGCCGGACGCGCGATGGAGCCTTGAACGGTATGCCGGACTTGCCACCTGACTCGAATCGCATTGCCATTCCTCGAGGAATTCCCGGCACGCCGGAACAATGCCGGGAGCCGTGGGCCGGTTCCGGGACCGGCGAATGCAGCTGGAAAACTCGAAGCGAGCGTATGCCGGGAGGGATGTCGGGCAAATACGAGATCTACACAGCTGCAACGGCAGCGTGCGAAGCCGAATCGGCGGCAAATCGGAAGAATCGACGCGAGCGTCAGTGCTTGCGCAATCTCATCTTCACGCGGCGGCTGGTGAGCACACCCAGAAACTGGGTGATCTTCGCTTCGGTCGCGAGCGTCGTGAGTTCCTCGTCGTAAATTTCCTTCACGACCTCGACGTCGGTGTCCGTTTCCCTCGCGATGGCTTCGGTGGCGGCAAGAGCATTGTTTGTCTGCGGCGGACGGATCGTTGCAGCCATCGTGATACCTCGTGCTTCCCCAGAGTTTTTTTCACAGATCGCTTGACAGGAAATCGCGCGTCAGCTCGCGAGTCTCGTGCGCGCCTGCTGTTCACAGAACGATCAACGCAACGCGGACGCAATGATCCGCCGCGGATACATGAAGTCAAGCCGGTGTTATCCAGAAGTTTTCCACCGCTTCTGTGGATATCCGCGTCCGTCGCGAGAGATCTCCGTCACTTACGCTGTCAAGCGGATGTCGTGCCTGCATCTGAAATTTCTTGTGGTCGCGCCATCGCGTCGCATCGGCTTTGCCGCTCGCCTTCGTTGCACGTCCGATGCACCCGCATCTTTTCCGCGAGATTTGCGCGTGGCATCTGCGCATCACCCTTTTTGGAAGCGCGGGACGGTCGGACCGAGGTGCCGTGCCGTCGCGCTCGACTGAAATCCATTGCGCAAACCCATTGCCAGCGACAGCGGGATGTGTTCTGCCGGCCCGTCCATCCACGTTGCCGCGAGATTGCCGGCGGTCGCTGCTAGAATCCGCGCGGCAAGTGGGCCTGTAGCACAACGGTTAGTGCAGGGGACTCATCGAAGAAGGCCGGCATGGTCCGGTTTCAATGGTGCCTTCGCGGTGAAAGCCGCGAAGTGAACGGGATGAATTCAGGGAACCCTTCGGTCATCGACCATGGCAACCCTGAGCCAAGCCGGCGATACATCGCCGGACGGTGCAGAGACTACCTGGGAGCTGGATCCGCGATCCGAGTGCTCTTGATGACAGGCTAGAGCGTCCCGCACCCACCCGACTCGCAAGAGTCGCGGGTGAAGAGATAGTCCACTCCATCCGGAAACGGATGGGCAGAGTGAATCCCTTGGTTCCAGGTTCGAATCCTGGCGGGCCCACCATTCTCAGGCTGATCTCCCGCTACTGGACCTGTGTCGTGAACCATAACTTGGCCGTTTGGCCACTTTATGGTTCAAAGCACGGGCGGCCAATTTATGGTTCACAATCCTCTCGCCAGTTGCCTGGCGCGCCTACGAGTTCTGTCCTATTACTTCAGTGTAGCGAACACCTTCTGAGAACCTGAAACGGTGGGCAAACTAGCGTCGTGCAATACCCCATCGCACTCTATGTAACTCGCCGTTGCCGCCGCTCATTCGTTCTCTCTATGAATAGAATTTTTACGGCAAGGAGGGAAGCATGTCACTGAAGGAAACCAAGGCGCACCTGCTTGAACTACTGAGTGACGCCGAGAACAAGGTGATCGCGCTGTCTGGAAAGTGGGGCACCGGCAAGACCCACTTGTGGGGCGAGGTCATGCAGGAGTCCAAGGACGAGACAGTAAATGGGGCACTTTACGTCTCCTTGTTCGGACTCTCTGGCATCGATCAGGTAAAGAGAAAGCTCATTGAATCGGTAGCACCTGGGGCGGAAGCTCACCCCAAGATTTGGGAGGCCGCTAAGCAGGCCGTGAACTCTGGTCTCAAAGTTTTGGAGGGCTTCCATAAGGGGTTTGCTGCCCTGAGCGACTTGAATCTTCTGCTGCTCGCCCCGGTGATGCTTCGCGAGAAGGTCATCGTCATTGACGACATCGAGCGCAAACACGAGAAACTTGGCATCGATGAGATCTTGGGCTTCATCGACGAGTACACGCACAGGCACAAAGCTCGATTCGTCCTGGTGCTCAATAGTGATCAGCTGGCCAAGCGCGAGGTATGGGACACCCTGAGAGAGAAAGTCATCGACCAGGAGTTGAAGCTGCTGACCACGCCGGAGGAGGCCTTCTCGATCGCCGCGGGGCTGTTTCCCTCGCACCATGCTGAGTCGATCAAGCGCGCCGTAGTCATCTGCGGACTCACCAACATCCGTATCATCGGGAAGGTTATCAAGGCCACTAGCCGAATCCTGGGCAATCGGGAATTGGACGATGCACTACTGATCAGGGTCGTTCCATCAATCGTCCTGTTCGCCGCGATTCACTATAAGGGGCTTGAAGATGGACCGGACTTCCAGTTTGCTCTAAGAGTGGGCTCGACCGGTGACTTGGCGGGCTTAGTCAAGAACAAGGAAAAGAACAAGGAACCCACGGAAGACGAGAAGCGCCGAACCAAGTGGCGGCTGCTCATGAACGAGTTAGGCATCCATGGGTGCGACGAGTTCGAAGCCTTGGTGGTCGAATTCCTTGAATCCGGCTTATTCGACGCCAGTAGGCTCACGCCGATCATCGATCGCTATGTCGCCGAAAAGCAGAACGTCGAGGCTCGAGAGAAGGCCAATCAGTTCATGTACAAGTTGTGCTGGGATCACCGCCTCAGCAACGCGCAGTTGCTGGAGATGGCCTCTGAGCTTCCCGCCATCTCTGGCCTCTTAGACCCTTACATATGCTCCGAGCTTGAGATCGAGTTGGCCGCCATCCCAGGTGGCGCAAGCATTGGGCAAGCGGTGGTCGATGGATGGGTCGCCTCCTTCAAGGCCCACAAGTACGAGCAGGTCAACGACGATAACCCGTTCAACCGTCCACTACATAAGTCTATTGCCGCCGAGTTCGCCGCCGTCAACGCACAGGCTCAGGCGCGAACTACCGTTCTCGAAGCCTGCATGCATGTCATCGAAAAAAGTGGCTGGGGGACCATGCAGGAAATAGCCATGAAGGGAGCCACGGCCGCCGACTTCGAATCAGCCATCCGGAACATGGAGATCGACAAACTGCGTCGGTTCATGCGGCGCATGATCGAGATGCGCCTTCAGAAGCAGACATACGACGCGCACTTCGGAACAGCCACGGAACGCTTTGTCGAGGCCTGCAGGACCATCGCGAATGATGCTGTATCCACGCGGTTGGCGGAGCTGATCAAGCGTCTCTTTGCAGGAACGGCGCTCGCTTCGGACCTGACTTTGCCGCAAGCTCAGGCCGGTTCCGCAATCGCCCCATCGACTGCTCCTCATCCAGGACCTTGATATGTGCAGGTCAATCGGCGAATTGCCACTGAAAGGTGAGAGCAAACACACCCGCGCAACAGGCGGAGTATCTCGCTGCCGCAGTAGCCGACACAGTTCAATTTCGCACCGCCCGAAGACTAAACTGATGCCTCACGTCCCGTAGTACCTCGTTGAATTCCGCATGGAATTGCGCGTAGCGCGCCGGCAAGGGCATCTGATCCCGTACGCGGCGTGCTGTGGGAAGAATTCCTTGGGCAGCCAACTCTTCGGCCTTTGCCCGCAGCGAGACCATTGCTTGTTCCCTTCTGGCTGATCTCTTGTTCCTACGATCCTGCTGCCAGCGGGCTACGATTGCTGCTGATTCACGTGGAAAAAGCTTGCGTAAAGAAGCCGGCTCCACTTTCAGCCGGCGAGCCAAAGCGGCCAACGAGAGACCTGTGGTCTCCACAGTAGCCCTGCGTAATTCCTCCGCCAATCGCGCCCGACGCTTGTCGTCGATCGAACGGTACTTTCGACGGTGGACCCGAACGGCCTCCGTAGCAGGAGCACGCATGGCCGTAGTAGCGCCGTTAAGCACATCGGCGATGTCGCAACCAAATCTGTCGGCAGTCGCCACAAGCCAGGACAACGAGGGTCGCCGCCGGCCAGACATCCAATCGTGCAAACTACTCTTCGCAACGCCAATCGCCTGCGCAAGATGTGCAGCCTCGCCTTGGAAGTACACAGACGCGGCGCGCTCCAAGAAGACCCTTGTGTTCCGGGCAGAGGACCAGCCACCGGTCTCCCATGCGGGGTGAGCCAACAAAGTATGAACAAGCCTAGAGATACGCACGCTCTGGTTGGAAGTCTTTCGTGCGTGCAGAACCTCTTCCAGGGGCCGGCCACAACGGACACAAGAGACGGGCCTTCGAGCAACTCGGCGCCATTTCGACCGCGCAGTGCAGGCACAACCAGCGACAAGCTCTACTTCATGAATCGGGCAAGCACTTACGACTGCAATATCCCAAAGGAGGTGGGCGTACGGATTCTGAACCGGGCAAAGCGGACACCACCTGCGCTCCCGGGCCATAAGACCGGAAGTGTTTACCGCGGCAGCGAGCGGCATGAGTGTCAATGCATTCAGATCAGTGCAACGCGTGTTCTCCTGCAAGAACTCGATCCAACGTTGAGTGACAGTTAGTCCAGCGTTGAAAAACGGTTGGCCCGTTACAAGCCGCTTCAACTTGCCATCCTCACGAATACGTGCAGAGGCAGCCGGTAACGTGCAAAAGTCGCGAACAGTCACATGGTGCTCCCACGCCAACCGCTCTACATAACTGGTCAAGCTCTCCCGCGATCCAGTTCCCATGCCGATTGGCTCAAGTCGGTACAGCTGAGTCCTCGGCAACGTTTCGATCGCCGGAAGCTCCCCGAGCACCGGGTACTGCTCGACAGACTTCATGCGCTATGCAGACTCCAGCCAATCGACCGAACGCATTCCGTATGTTGCAGGCGCGAGGAGTTTTTCACCTTCCAAAGTCTCGTCAAGAATGGTGGCAAGAGCGGCTTCCGAGAGAAGTGCCTTGCGCAGGTAGTCATCTTTCCATCGGCCGCCGCCGTGCAGAGCCAACGAGAGCGCTCTCGTCAATGTATCCTTGAGCGTGCCAATGCAACCGGCGCAGGCCGTCTGCAGGTGCGAGCTGTACTTTGTAAGGTCTGGGATGGTTGTTAACGGAAGTCGCCTCTCAAGCGTTCGAAGCGAGCTGCGAAACTGTGCCTCGTCTCTACCCGTCAGGTATCGACTGAAATGGATCACAGCGGTGCGCCGCGCAAGCTGGCCACTCAACATTGCCAGCTTGTACAGATCGTATGACCCAACGAGCGCGAGAGTGGCACCGGAAAAGTTCGCGATCGATTTCAGCGCGTTCATATGCGCAATAAGAGTCTTATCACCGCAGCCCGCAAGGATGTGTGCCGCTTCGTCGATGATCACCAACCGAGTACGGCGATGCGTGAGCGCTTCTTCGATTGCCTCTCTGAGTCCAGCAACTGTGCTCAGGTCGTTCTTGCTCGACACAACCTGGTTCTTTGGCAACTTACGATCCAGGAGCGGTTCATTCAGTCCCTCACCAATTCGGGTATAGAGAACCCGCCAAGAGAACTGCTTTTCACCAGTCGCTTTAGCTTCTACCGACACGAACGGGACGAAGCTCGGATCCGATTGCTGATCGGCCTTGTACATTTCGGCGAAACGTCTCTGGGCTGCTTTAGCTGTCGCCGACTTACCGGCTCCGCTAGGGCCAATGAGAAGAATGAGGTCAGAGCCGGTTCCGCGTGCAGAGAGAGTGACTAGGTCGCCGAGCATTTCGTCCATCCTGGGGTGCCGGACGACCACTTCCTCGAAGTACTCCAGCTTCTTGTCTACCGACAGATCCAGCACTTGTTCTCGCGTTACGCCGCGGACGCGGGCGTCAGTAGAGCTCATACTCTTCCTCCTCCTCGGGGTATGCGGACTCAGGGCTACTTGATTTCGCAGGCTCCACAACCTGCTCTTCGCTGACCGGAGCGGCGCTCGGCCCTTCAGCGTCCACGGCGGTCAGCTTCAACGCGTCGTAGATCCTTCGCGTCTCTTGGATCTCTTCTCTCAGCCTGCTATCGAAGGCAGTCTTGTCGAGCACGCGTGTCCATTCCGCAATGCGCTCCGGAGTGAGCTCCTGCTTCTTGACCCCAGCACGCACCGCCATCTCCTCGTAGTAGTTCTCTAGCTCGCGTCGAGTCATGCCGCGCAGTTGTCCCACCAGCTTGCACACGCACTGATGCCACGCCTTATTGATAAGCGCATAGCAGACACGGGCGTCCCAAGGATCGACGCGCACCGGAATTTCCTTCGTTCCCGGCCGGGCCGACTTGAACGCATTGGTCCAATACCAAAGATGACCGACCTTGACGCCGCGCTGTGGGTCCAACTTGCGAGTGCCCTTCGGCTCGACCGGGGGACATGTCTCAATGAGGAAGGTTCTATCCAGCTTTAACATCCGGTGCAGGCGCAATCCGGTCTCCGTGAGGCGTGCCTGCAGGTGTTGCTCCGGCTGCTCTCCGTGTGCGGGATGCAGCTCTGTCCCATAGATGTCACGGAAATACTTATCGAGTGCACCGTGCAAGGCCGGAAGTGTCCATTCGGCGTGCCGATCCGGCGATACAGCCTTCGTTACCGTACGAACGTTCTTGAGCTGCTTTGTATTGCCAGCAAGGTTGTGGATGAGTTGCGTATGCGCAGTTCCGAAGACTCGCTCCATGACACTGCCGTGCCTCGGGTGACCGGCTGGCCGGTAGCGCAGGGTCACTCCATAAATTTCGCAGACGCGCTTGAAGGCACCGCTCCGGAACTCAGCGCCATTGTCGACAACAATCGTACAAGGGAGCCGCCCATGACGCCTTACGATGTCCCGCAGGACCATCATGCACGAGCGATACGACGGCGCATCAAAAGACAGATAGAAGCCGACGATCGCGCGAGACTCGGCATCGATAGCAAGCGACAGCCATGGGCGCTTCAGGACTTTCTTCGAGTCTCCCGAAACGAGTGTGATATCCAGCGGCGTGTGATCAATGTGGATGTATTCGAATGGCCGCACCCCGTGAATCGGTGCCGATGCTTTCAGATACCAAATGATGGGAGCTTTCTGGTATGCGCTGCGCTTGCCCTCGCGTTGCCGAACTGATTTGTGCCTTTCGATTTCCAAGTTGAAAGACTTGGTCGAGCATGGCGTCAGGCCCTTTTCCTGACACGCCTTGACGAAATCCTTGAAGACCTTCGACTTGTTCGGGCTGCTCGGCTGGTTGTAGCTCTTCGCGATCTCCTCGATGACAGCGATAACCTCCTTTGGCATCTTCCTGTCTCTGTTGCCGCGGCCGCGCACATTCCCAATCAACGCAAGGTTACGCGCCACCGGATTCACACCTGCATCGCGCACCTGCTTTCGGATCCTTCGTAGACTTCGGGACGACATTGGCGTCGCCGATGGATCGATCGCCGCGAAATCAAGTGCCCTTCCTCTCTCAACAGCCCTGGCAAGTTCTTCCGGCGAATATGAACCGACCCTTACTGGGCCAACCGATACGACGCTCGTATTTGTCGCGTCGGTGATTCGGATCTGCCCATTGCGATAGTGACTCTCCAGTGTCTGGACAGAGACCTCCGTAGAGCCGTTTTCGTGCACTAGCGTTGCGTGTTCGGTTCCGACAAGCGTGACGGTGTAGTCCTTGCCTTCGTACGAGATGATCGCGCCCGGCTGAATCGAGGCGATGCCGTCAACTTTCTCCTGAAGCCCGTAGTTGCCGATGTCGTCCGCCTCCAACCGTCGAGAGAATTCCAGCGTGCTCTCATCTCTGTACACCCGTGATCGGTTTGTGTTGGCAAGGGGCTCAGCCGAGAGGTCGTAAGTCAGCAGCCCATCAGCAACGGCCTTATAGACGTCGTCAGCGGTAAAGCCCGCATGCAACAGTTCAGTTGCAAGAGTGTCGTTATCCACGCGACATCTCCGCGCCAACAGCCTTACCGAGTTCCATGAGATTGACGGGTGTGCCAGCGCCGCGCTCAGCAAGAAGTTCATGAATCCGTGTGAAAGCCCGGTCGCTCACTGGCTGCACCCTGGGTGCGAGGGAGCGCAGGTTCACTCCATGGAGTTCGCAAGCGCGCCTGAAGGCGTCACTTCTGAAGTCGGCACCGTTGTCGACAACAATCGTGTCGGGGAAGCGTCCATGACGTCTTACGACGTCCTGCAGGACCATCATGCAGGAGCGATACGACGGCGGATCGAACGACAGGTGGAAACCAACCATCGCACGAGACTCCGCATCAATAGCAAGTGAAAGCCACGGCCGACCCAGGACCTTCCTCGAGTCCCCTGAAGCCAGGGGGATGTCCAGCGGCGCGTGATCGATGTGGATGCACTCGAATGGCCGTAGACGGTGAATCGGCGCCGATGCTTTCAGACGCCACACAATGGGAGCTTTCTGACACGCGCTACCCATGCGACTGCTCCGAGCCGATGGCCTTGCCGAGTTCGATCAGGTCGCCAAGTGTGATGGCGCCGTGCTCAGCAAGACATTCACGAATCCGTGCGAGAGCCTTGTCGCGCACTGGGTGCGCCCCGGCCATGTAGTAGTCCTTGAGGAAGAGGATGTTCTCCACAAGAACGCCCGGATGCTCATCTGCTGTTCGCAGCCGGTACTGGATCCCGAACTCATGCAAGTGCGCCTCAACTTGAGGGCAGTTCCAGCGGGCGCCATCTCGAGTGAAACGGTCGGGGTGTTTCGCCGCCAGCTTCTCCAAGCGTGCTTGCTCTCTCCATTCGTCAATGCAAACGCAGTCGCGTTTCAGTAGGAGCACGTCCGGTGTGTGCTGAATCCGGCTGACCTTCTTCGTGAACGGATCAGCGATGCGCAGATCCAGCATCAGGGGCTGCGGGTAGTATTCGAGTACGTCGGGATCGAACTCGTATTGAAGGAAAGCCGGAAACTCGACGTGGAGACTCTCGGCAACCACCGTGCGCAGCATCTTCCTGCTTGGATAGTGGGACAGTACGTTCCCGAGCCGGGACTGCACCTTTCGTACTGGCGATTCACGTCGCGCTTTCTCCACCAGCCGACGACCGGCCTCTGGCAGGCCGATCCGGTCGAAATACGATTCCAACTCCGCACGGGTACTCATCATGGTTCTGCTACTCCACACGTCCCGCGGTATGCGGTGACTTTCGACGTGTAGTCACGCATTGCGCGAGTTCGGCCCGGTTTTTTGCTATATGTATCTATAGTGTCATTAATGACACTTTTGAGCAATGGGACGAAACCTCCCGTAAGCTTCTGTCAAATGCTTTTGACGGAGTTCGCCGTGTCCGAGGAGTTCTATACGGAGGCAAGTCGGATCCTGAAGGCCGAGCTAAAGCGGCGAGGCCTGAGCTACAAGGACCTTGCCCGCCTGGTGCCCGACGAAAACTACGTTCAGCTCAAGACCAAGATTGCTCGAGGGTCATTCTCGGCAGGCTTTTTCATCAAAGTGCTGAGGGCCATTGGGGCCACAAAGATCGATGTCGGAGACCTGAGTGTAGAAGCACGCTCTCCGAGGTAGAGCTGCGCATCGGGATATCCGACACGGACAATTCGCCTTGACGGCAGTACCCTTCGGGTGCGCCAAAGGCGCGAGGCTGAAATAGAAGAGCGGAAACCGCCCCAGGGAACGCAGAGCGATCCGACCCAACTCATGAACAAGTCCGACCTCAGCGAACGCGACATCTGCACGAAGTTCATCACGCCCGCCCTGCGTCAGGCCGGGTGGGACGAGATGCTGCAGATCCGTGAGGAAGTGAGCTTCACGAAAGGCCGGATCATCGTGCGCGGCAAGCTCGTGAGCCGCGGCAAGGCGAAGCGGGCTGACTATCTGCTCTACTACAAGCCGAACATTCCGCTCGCCATCATCGAGGCCAAGGACAACTCCCATAGCGTCGGCGACGGCATCCAGCAGGCGCTCGAGTACGCAACGACGCTCGACATCCCGTTCGTGTTCTCCTCCAACGGCGACGGCTTTGTCTTCCACGACCGCACCGTCACGGGCGGCACCATCGAAACGAACCTGACCCTGGAATCCTTCCCCTCGCCTGATGAGCTCTGGGCCCGTTACAGCAAGTGGAAGGGACTGACGCCCGCGGCCGAGAAAGTGGTGCTGCAGGACTACTTCGACGACGGGAGCGGCAAGGCGCCGCGCTACTACCAGGTCAACGCGATCAACGCTGCGATGGAGGCCATCGCCAAGGGGCGCGACCGTGTCCTGCTGGTGATGGCGACCGGCACGGGCAAGACCTACACCGCCTTCCAGATCATCTGGCGTCTGTGGAAAGCGGGCCGCGCCAAACGCATCCTGTTCCTGGCCGACCGCAACGTGCTGATCGACCAGACCATGGTGAACGACTTTCGGCCGTTCGGTCCGGCGATGGCGAAGCTGTCCACGCGGTCCAAGACCATAGAGCGCGACGATGGCTCGAAGATCGACGTGACCTTGGCCCTCGACCAGAAGCGCCGCATCGACACGGCCTACGAGATCTACCTTGGTCTTTATCAGGCCATCACCGGCCCTGAAGAGCGGCAGAAACTCTTTCGGGAATTCTCGCCCGATTTCTTCGATCTGATCGTCATCGACGAGTGTCACCGGGGCAGCGCCGCCGAGGATTCAGCCTGGCGCGAAATCCTCGAGCACTTCTCCAGCGCTACGCAGATCGGTCTCACCGCTACGCCGAAAGAAACGGAGTACGTCTCCAACATCAACTATTTCGGCGAACCGGTGTACTCGTATTCGCTGAAGCAAGGCATCCGCGATGGTTTCTTGGCGCCGTACAAGGTCGTCAAAGTTCACATCGACCGTGACATCGAAGGCTACCGGCCAGAGAAAGGTCAGGTCGATCGCGAGGGCGAGGAAGTCGAAGACCGCATCTACAACGTGAAGGACTTCGACCGCACGCTCGTGTTGGATGAACGCACGCAGCTCGTAGCGCGCAAGGTGACAGAGTTCCTCAAGGGAAGTGGCGACCGATTCCAGAAGGCCATCATCTTCTGCGTGGACCAGGAGCACGCCGCCCGAATGCGGCAGGCGCTCATCAAGGAAAACGGCGACCTGTACGCGGAGAACAATCGGTATGTCATGCGCATCACCGGTAGCGACACCGAGGGTCAGGCCCAACTCGGCAACTTCATCGACCCTGAATCGCGCTACCCCGTACTGGTCACCACGTCGCGCCTGCTTTCAACAGGCGTGGACGCGCAGACCTGCCGACTCATCGTGATCGACCGCGAGGTCGGCTCCATGACCGAGTTCAAGCAGATTGTCGGCCGCGGCACGCGCGTTCACGAGGACACACACAAGTACTACTTCACCCTCATCGACTTCCGCGGCGCGACGAATCACTTCGCCGACCCGGACTTCGATGGCGAACCAGTCCAGATCTACACTCCGGGCCCCGACCAACCAATCGATCCGCCGATCCCGCAGCCCGGCGAAGAGGATCCACCGGAAGAGCCCGGCGGCACCGTCATTGTCGATCCGCCAATCCCGCCGGGCACTAAAGGCGGCGAGAAGCAGAAGAAGATCTACGTCGATGGGGTCAAGGCAGTAATCGTTGCCGAGCGCATCGAGTACCTGGACGAAAACGGCAAGCTGATCACCGAGAGCCTGCGTGACTTCACAAAGAGGGCCCTGCGCAACCGTTTCACCAGCCTCGATGACTTCCTCAAACGCTGGAAGGCCGCGGAGCGCAAGCAGATCATTGTCGAAGAACTCGCCGCCGAAGGTCTCGCCCTGGATGTGGTGGCAGAGGAACTCGGCAAGGATCTGGACCCATTCGACCTGATCTGCCACATCGCCTTCGATCGAAAGCCGCTGACGCGTCGTGAGCGGGCCGAGAACGTGAAGAAGCGCGATGTGTTCACGAAGTACAGTCCGCAGGCGCGCACCGTGCTCGACGCACTGCTCGCCAAGTACGCCGACGAAGGCGTGCTCAACCTCGACGATGCCAATGTCCTGAAGATTCCTCCCTTCAGCACCATGGGCAGCGTCGTCCAGCTCATCAAATCGTTTGGAGACAAGGACGGCTTTGATCAGGCCGTTCGTGAACTCCAGTCCGCCCTCTACCGAGATATCGCCTAAACAATGTCCGTTCGAAACCTAGTCAAGTCCATTCAAGACATCATGCGCCAGGACTCCGGCGTCGATGGCGACGCCCAGCGCATCAGCCAGCTCTGCTGGATGTTCTTCCTCAAGATCATCGACGACCAGGATCAGGAGTTCGAGCTCACACGCAAGGACTACAAGTCACCGATCCCGAAGAAGTATCAATGGCGAACGTGGGCGGCCGACCCGGAAGGCATCACCGGTGAGGAGTTGCTCGCCTTCATCAACGGCGAACTGTTCCCCGCCCTGAAAGCACTTCCAGTGTCGAACAAGACCGGCGAACGCCGCCGCGTTGTCCGAGACGTGTTCGAGGATGCCTACAACTACATGAAGTCCGGCCAGTTGATGCGCCAGGTCGTCAACAAGATCAGCGGCATCGACTTCAACGACCTGTCCGAACGCCAGCACTTCGGCGACATCTACGAACAGATCCTCAACGACCTACAGTCGGCCGGTAACGCGGGCGAGTACTACACGCCGCGCGCCGTCACAGCATTCATGGTCGATCGCATCGACCCGCATCCCGGCGAAACACTGTTCGATCCCGCGTGCGGAACCGGCGGCTTCCTGACGTGCGCCCTGCGCCACATGCGCGAAAAGTACGTGAAGAAGCCACAACAGGAACAGGCGATGCAGGATGCACTGCGCGCCGTAGAGAAGAAGCAGCTCCCTCACATGCTCTGCGTGACGAACATGTTATTGCACGGCGTGGAGGACCCCAGCTTCGTCCGTCACGACAACACGCTGGCGCGCCCGTACATCTCATGGGAACAGAAGGAACGCGTGGACATCGTACTCACGAATCCGCCGTTCGGCGGGCGCGAAGAGGACGGCATCGAATCCAACTTCCCGCAACATTTCCGAACGAGGGAAACTGCCGACCTCTTCCTCGCACTGATCGTTCGACTGCTCAAGCCGGGCGGCCGCGCTGCTGTCGTCCTGCCCGACGGCTCACTGTTCGGCGAAGGCGTGAAGACGCGCCTGAAGGAACACCTGCTGGAGGAATGCAACCTCCACACGATCGTTCGGCTGCCAAATTCAGTCTTCAAACCCTACGCGTCGATCGGTACCAACCTGCTGTTCTTCGAAAAGGGCACACCGACAAAGGAAATCTGGTTCTACGAGCATCAGGTGCCCGCAGATCAGAAGGCGTATTCGATGACGAAACCGATTCGCTTCGAGCATCTGCGACCGTGTATCGATTGGTGGGGCGGCGCGAAACGGAAAGGACGCGACGCAACACATCAGGCGTGGAAGGTCACAGCAGAAGAAGTGAAGGCTCGCGGCTACAACCTCGACATCAAGAATCCGCACGTAGTCGCGGATGACCACGGCGACGTGGGAAGGCTACTTGAGCAGTTGAATCTAGCGGAGCAAGACACCGCGAGGCTCAGACAGCAGCTGAAGGCCATCTTGGGCGAGGCGCTCACGCGATGAATGCTAAGGATCTGCTCGAGCAGTACGAGCGAGTCGTGGAGGCGCCTGATGCAATCACCAACCTCAGACAGTTCGTTCTCGACCTCGCTATTCGCGGAAAGCTTGTCGCGCAAGAACCCACCGACGAGCCAGCCGGCTACCTCCTCAAGCGAATCGCCCAGGCCAAAATTCGCGCCGTCAGCAAGCCCGCCAGGGCTCGGGCCATGCCGGAAGTGGAAGCGCCTCCATTCCTACTCCCAGACAGTTGGAGTTGGACGACTATTGCCGAGATCGGCCTGCTGAGCCCAAAAAATGAGGCGGACGATAACTTGAATGTCGGCTTTGTTCCGATGCCATTGATTGCTGCCCCGTACGGCGCACCCAATGGTCATGAAGTGAGGAAGTGGGGCGAGGTAAAAAAGGGCTACACACATTTCGCGGAAGGAGATGTGGGACTTGCCAAGATCACACCGTGCTTTGAGAACGGCAAATCGACTGTATTTCGTAACCTTCCCGGAGGTCTCGGCAGCGGGACAACAGAATTACATGTCGTTCGACCCTTGGTAATGAATGCTGACTTCGTCGCGCTCTATCTTAAGAGCCCGCATTTCATCAATGGCGGCATCCCTCGAATGACCGGAACCGCCGGGCAAAAGCGAGTGCCCTTCGAATATTTCGCCTACTCTCCATTCCCTCTGCCGCCTCATGCCGAGCAACAGCGCATCGTCTCTAAGGTCGATGAACTGATGGCGCTATGCGACCAGTTGGAGAAGGCGCGAGCCGTTCAGGAAGAAAAGCGCGACAAGTTGACAGCGGCAACCCTTGCTCGTCTCAACACGCCCAACCCTGAAACCTTCCACAACGACGCCCGCTTCGCGCTCGACAATCTCCAGCCCCTCACCACGCGAGCGGATCAGATCAAGCAACTGAGACAAACAGTTCTCAGCCTTGCGGTTCAAGGCAAGCTCGTGAGCCAAGATCCAAACGACGGATCAGCCGAAACGATTCTTGCGGCCAAGCTGGATGCGCCTGCCGGACATCAAAGGGGACGAAAGATCCTGAAGCGGCAATCGGTGGATGCACCGCCGGGGCTCTTCCCGGAGCTGCCGAAATCGTGGAGCTACGCCCGGATCCAGGACCTCTACGATCGAAACATCGTGCTTGACTATGCGGACGGGAACCATGGTTCGCTGTATCCACGCGCCAGTGAATTCGGCGATACCGGCGTCACCTTCGTCTCGGCCAAAGATATTGTTGACGGGCGAGTCACTTGGGCATCGTGCGCGAAACTCAACAACGCTTGGGCCGATAAACTCAAGAAGGGCTGGGCAAAAGGCGGGGATGTTCTCCTGACCCACAATGCCACAGTCGGTCGCGTTGGCAGAGTGGACCCAGGAGTTCCTGCCTTCCTCCTCGGAACGTCGGTTACTTACTACCGCCTCAATCCCAACGCCCTTGATGCCGACTTCTTCTTCTACACCTTGCAAAGCCCACTATGGCAAGGGCAGCTAGAAGCAATAATGGCCCAGACAACTCGGAACCAGGTAAGCATTCAGAAGCAGGCATTCTTTCGGATAGCGATTCCGCCTCTTCCGGAACAGCGCCGCATAGTCATCAAACTGGAGGCGGTCATGGCCCTCTGCGGTCAGTTGGAATCGAGCTTAGCAACAGCGGACGAGACGCGACGCGGACTTCTGCAGGCCGTGCTCGCGGAAGCGCTGCTGCCCGTCCAGAGTGAAGACACTGACGAACACGGCAAGAGTCGTCGCGCTATGGATCGGGCGTCAATCAAGCTTGCTTCGTAGACGCAGACCACGCGACTCATGCCGCCGACTGTGACTGCTGGAATTGATGTGGGTGGACTGAAGAAGGGTTTCCACGCAATCGCGATGCGCAACCGCACGATTCTTGGCAAGACTTCTTCACGTGATCCAACCGCAATAGCCACGTGGTGCGCGCAAATCGGAGCGACGGTAGTAGCTGTCGATGCACCCATCAGCTGGAGCAAAACAGGGCGCGCACGGTCTGCCGAGCGCGCCCTGATGCAAGCGGGAATCTGGTGTTTCTCGACGCCCACGGAGAAGGCAGCGAAAGCACATCCAACAAATCACTTCGGCTGGATGCTTCAGGGCGCGAAGCTCTACCGCACCCTGGACAGGTCGTTCGCACGCTTTGACGGAATCAACGGGCACGCTCGGCCCATCTGTTTCGAAACGTTCCCGCACGCCATCGCGTGCGCCCTGAACGGCGCGCCCGTGTCTGCCAAGAACAAGCGCAACGAGCGACGCGCGCTGCTTGCGAACGCCGGGATCGACTGCGACTGCCTGACCAGCATCGACTTCGTTGACGCGGCGCTATGCGCTTTGACCGCCGAGCACTTCGCACGGCGACGGATTGAGAAGCATGGCGATCCTGGCGAGGGGTTCATTGTGGTTCCCCGCGCTCAATAAGCCACAGCGCCAACAGATTTCGATCAAGACTTAGCATCTCCCATTCCGCTGAGAAACACATGAGGCTTGTCACGGAATATTGGATGGTGCCCGGCGAGATCCTGATTCATTCCCACATGGTCCCTCGAAAGTGAAGAACGAGGACAGGGTCGCGAGCCTCATCGATCTGTGCGGGCTGCGGCCCTGGCGGAGAGCGTTGTTCACGACATTCTCACTGAACATCACTTTCTTTGAAACTTTCATCCTTCGGAAGCTCGAGGATGTCGGATGCGTGGACATCCTGATCCTTGTCGATCATTCGTTTTATCTGGAGTCATTGAGCGAGCGTCAGGCATCAGGAGCCGGTCGCGAGTACCGAATTGCGCCTGTGCAGATGCTCACGCGAGGCGTATTCCACCCGAAGCTCACGTATCTGTGGGGAGCCGACAATGATGCGTGCGCGGTCGGAAGCGGAAATCTCACGTATGCGGGCCAAGGTGCGAATCTGGAGTGTCTCGATGTCCTGCTATCGGAACGCGAACCGGAAGCATTCGGGCAGGTCTCCGATTTTTTCGGCGCCCTCCTGGCTTCCCCACGACTCCGACTGCTGGATCAGCAGGAGCGCATCGGGGACTACCAGAAGCGTGCAGGACGCAAGATGAGCGCTGGGCACGATGGGTCTGCACCTAGGCTGCTGCACTCGCTTCGGGAACCGATCCTTCCGCAAGCGCTGAAGCAACTGCAACGATCCGCTGCATTTGAACGCATCGTCTGCATGGCGCCTTTCCATGACCCGGAAGGCGCACCCATAGGTGCACTGGCCAAGGCTTTGAGTGCAAGCCAAGTCGACATCGCTATCGACCCAAACGATCGATCCGCTCCGTTCGAGAAAAGTGTTCTCTCGTCTAGCGCCCGCAAAGTGCAGTTTGTCTCGCCGGGAAAGGAGGAGCGTCGATGTCTGCACGCTAAGTGGTTTGAGTTCCACGGACCCGCCGGCAGCTACTTGATGACCGGTAGCGCCAATGCCACCAGGACCGCGCTCACCTCTACCGACAACGTTGAAGCGGTCGTATTGCGACAGATCCAGGGAGATGGACCGATCACCTGGATCCCGGTGAAGCCCGAAGAGATACGGAATGAAGAAACCGGCTTGTCGGCAAGCGTGTTCGACGGCTTTCTGGTCGCGACGGCAACAAGCGAAGGCACCTTATCCGGATGGGTTCGGGCAAGATCCGACGTCAATGGGCAATGGAAATGCTGGTTGGTCGCGCGTCACTACGAATGGGAAGCGGGCATCGCGGAGGTTGGCCCCGACGGGGCTTTCTCTATGCAGGCTCCCACTACACTCGAAGAGGCACGAGGAACAAGTGATGCGGTCCAGCTTCGGATGCGACGCGCCGGCAAGGTCGTTGCTGGATGGGTCTCATTTCCCAGCGAACTGGACTCTCCGCCTGAAGTGCGAGGTGCGCGAGTTGCTCTGGATCGAATCAGCAGGGGACAAGCCATCGCCGGTGATCTGCTTCGTGTCGTGCACTGGGTTTGCTCTCTGATCAACGGCTCCGCAATCAGAGTCGACCCCGTCCAACCGCACGGCGGCACGGCGCGAACACAGGCAATGGAAAGCGCGAATCTTCTTTCGTATTCAGAATGGGCGACTGCTTCCGAGTTGGCCAATGCCGGTCGCTCGGACAATGTTGCCGGCCTCTTTCGGCGCACCCTCGAAATGCTCGCCCGAGGGAAGGAGGCGCTGGTTCGTCTCTCACGCCAAGGGGCAAATGCCCTCGATTCAGACGATGAGCTGGATGGAAGTCCATCGCCCGCACCGGAAGAGGAGTACAACGCTATCGCAGAAATCACAGACGCCATTCAAGCAGCGTTGAAGCTGGCACCGCGAACGCCAATGGCTACCGAATTCATTCGCGCGCATGCGATGTTGACCTTTCGCCCGGCGTTCACCAATCAAGACGCTGGACTGGCGTCCACCAAGGCGCTGGATTGGCTGCGGTGGATTGCACAGCTGGACTTGGAACCGGACGTACGCGAATCGCTTCGCGGCTTGGTGTGGGTGCTTGCGGGGCTCAGTCAGTCGCGAGCCGTTGACGATCGCGCGGAAGCTCGTGCCGCAGAGCTGAGACGGATGCTGGAGAAGCTGTTTGGCTCGCCCCTGGCTTCGCCATCCCTCTCGGATGCGTTTCTGGACCCAGCGCTTTCCGGTGCCAACACATTTGCACCGGAGATTGAAGTCGGAATGCACAAGATAGTTGTGGCGAGGAGCCTGAGAGCCGACCTGCGGTCATTCATGGAGGCAGTTCGCAATGGAACTGCCCCTGCTGTCACCCCTGTGCTCACCCAGAGCATCGACAAGGAAGTTCTGGCCAGACTTCGCTCCCGCAACAGAAGCGTCTCTCTCAAATCGCCGACCAGCGACGGGTGTCCCAGGTGCTACTGCGCAATTCCGGCGGCAGAGCGACTGGCGCTCGAGAGTCGATATGCCATCCTGTGCCGCGGTTGCGGCTGTGTATTGGTTGCTTACGGCGTGAACCTATGAGCGGCATTCCGTCCCACCCGTTCATCATCGAGGAGCTCCCCACCCTCGTGTCTGGGGTCGATTTCCTCGGCCTTGCCGCCGTTAACGAGCGCCTAGCTGGCGAGTTCCTGCCTGGCATTAACAACTTCACCCGCTACATGCGCGTGTACTCCGCGATGAGCTGGATGGCGTGGAGGTTTGACGAACACTTCAAGCACGAGGAAGGCTCAAGACTCTCGGCGCGGGAGATCAGCACGCGGTTCTCGGCGTTTCGCCAGAAGGTAGAGCTGCTCTTTACCTGGGGCAATCTGGGACGTGGATCGGGTCTTGTGGGCGCAACTCGGACGTTCCCCGCTAAGGGCACTCAGAAGCTTGCTTTCTCGGAGTTTGGTTCCAGCACAGCGAGTTGGCTCGATGCGCCTCAATACGGCCCCTCGCTAAAGGTCGAGAACGGGCTTGGATTCTTGCAGTCTGCAGTGGGGTCTTCGCTGCGCCCCACTCAAGCGGGCACGAAACTCGCTCTGGCTCTGGACGCCATCCTGCGGGCAAGTCCCTACTATCGCGCACTCGCCGACGTTTCTGATCTCGATGCTACTCCTCAGATGGCTAAGGACTTGGGGGAGAGATGGTCCATCGCCTCCTCCTCCAAGGCAGAGAAGCAGGTGTTCAGGGACAACTTCGCTCCGGCGAATGTTGATGACCAATCACCGCTCGGGATGCGTACTCGTTGCTCCGTGGTGCGCCTGATCTGGGCGGCACTTCGAGCCTGCGGCGGAAGCGGTTCCACTCAGACAGTACGCGAGGCACTCTCACGCGGCATTGATCGAGGCAAAGATTTTCCCGCTGACGCAGCCGATAGCAAGGTGCTGTGCACCTGGACTGCGCTTCAGGTCCGTCAGTTACAGCGGATCTGTCATGAGGCGTTCTTGCGCTGGCTCGAGCTGTCCTTGCTGAACTTCCGGAACAACGATGTCGGCCGCACGACGGCCCAGCTGGCTCGCCATTGCGCATCTCTTGCCTTGGAGCATCTCGATGTTCCTCGAGATTTCAGTGTGTCTCAGCTGATATTGGCTGTTCGGAGCAAGCTGGGTCGGCACGCGAGTCCGTTGATTGCAGGGAGGACAGTAGAGGCCATTGATCCGTTTGCGCACATGCGCAAGCTCCTCGAGCTGGGAAGCACTGAAGAGGATGCGCAGCGACTGCCTTCCCTGGCGGTGTACGGCCTCGCTATCGCGGTCGTTCAGGCTGAAGAGCTACAGAAGGACGAGCTGTATGCCCGCCCGTTCGCACTGGGCTCGCGTGACAGAATTTGCGTCAGCGCATTGATAGAGCTATTCGCCTCGTACGGAAATCGTTCGCTCGGCGAGTTTACGGAAATGCTGCTCGAGTCCTGCACGGTGAGCCAGCACTTCGCCACAGCGGCGGCGCGCCTGGAAATAGGAAAGAACAAATATCGATTTCTTCCTTCCGAGGGTGGCCTGAAACCACTAATCGACAGCCCGCAAGGACTTATCCGCACGCCGGACAGGATCGAGACAGCGATGCATTTGATGGCCGATTGCGGACTGCTCCGGAGAATATCTGAGTCTGAGTATGGGCTTCCACCTGGGAAGACCTGAACCAAAGCCATCCCCATGTCTGACAAGGTCACTCAAATCCGAAACGAGGTCTCGCGCAAAATCGGCCGCAACGTCGTCCTCTTTCAGGAGCTGGAAAGCGTCCTCAAGTTCCTTGCCTCGGCTCAGCAACCATCGATGCCCATGAGCAAGGCCAAGGCGACACGAGAAGATCGTGCGGAATCCATTCGCATCAAAACCCTGGGTCAGGTCGCAGGTCTGGTCGTTGAAGAGCTGTTCGCCGCCCCCGACTCAGAATCTTCAGCGCCGGACGAAATCACCGAACGGTGGCTCGGCTTCGCATTTCGGATCGAAGGCGACCCCGGGGATCTCGAGGAGAGTCGTAGGACTCTCAAAGCGCTAATCGACGAGCGCAACGAACTGGTCCACCACCTGCTATCTCGATGGAACCCACGTGATGCTGAAAGCTGCAACGCGCTATCGAATGAACTTGACGAGCAGCGGCTCAGAATCATCCGCGAGACTGAGCGATTTCGCGCATACGCCAATACCGTCCGCGAAATGGCGAGGGAACTGCAGGCCTTCATCTGATTCAGATGACGGAAAGCGTCACTTCGACCTCATGTTCCTGCAGAACAGCCGACTTGCGATGTTGCTGGCTCAGATTGCGACCACCCACGCCCGGGAAGATGGCTGGACACTGTTGTCCGTCGCCGGCGCACAGCTAAACAGCCTGATCCCAGAGCAGTTCACAAAGCTGAAGCGTGAACACGGCGAAGGGTCACTGCATAGGCTTGTCGCCGCCATCGATCTGTTCGATGTCCAGTCAGAAAGCAATCCAAATGGCGGCACGCGAGCCATCTACCGAGCGCGGCAGCAATCCGCCGGTGAGTGCGAGTGAGCAAGCGATGATCAATTCGTTCACTCTAGTAGGCCGGATAACGATGCTTGGCATCACCCGGCAGAAAAGGGCAGACAAGCCTGCAAGCGCCGTGTTGCAAGTTCAGAGCGGCCAAAAGCATGAGCCCACCAGCGGCGCTTCTGCACCCGTAATCGTAGCGGTTCGCATTCCATCTGGTACGTCAGTGGTTCCGGCTGATCGTCTAAGGCAAGGGCAAGGAGTGCAAATCACTGGCCGAATCCTCGGAGTGTGTAAGACACTTGGTGACGGTGACTTCACGATCGAGCTCATGGCTGAACGTATCGACATCGAAGGCGGCCAGCCCCCTGCACGTGGCTGAGCGGGCGGGCTGCCTTCAGCCTTGCCCGACTTACTGGACCAGCTTCCCCTTGCGGTCCGCGGTTCGGATGGTTGCTGTGATCCCAGACGCGAACGACAGAAAGTCAGCCTCAAGGCCGTCACTGAAGATGACACCGTTCTCCGGCATGAGTGAACGGATCACGAGTGGGTGTTGCTTCTCGACCCTTCCAAAGACCAAGGTGGCAGAGCTTGTGATGCTCAGGAACGGCTCACGCACGGCGAACTGCAGATAGTTGGCGTCCCAGGCGACTGGCTGATACGCCTCGTTGGAGTGACTTGACCGATACGCATCCGCGATCAACGCAGACCCTGTCACGATGCTCTTCAGCCATGCCGTGGAACCTAAGCCTGTCGAAACGATGATGCCGCTGGACGATTGCACCTCCTTGCGCCCCAGACATTCGATTTCATACCGCGCTGACGTGTGTGACCTGGGGCCCAGGAACAGATCGTTGACCGCATAGAGCATCTGTCCGTCCGACAGTGTCACCTGCGCGATCGTGATCGCCTTGAATGGTCGATCTCGCGCAAGCAGGTCATCCACAATCGCAGCGACATCTCGAACCTCAAACGGCAACAGGATACCGTCGTAGCGGTGCGGGTCCGGATTGACGCCTACCAGGGGATGCCCATCCAGGTATTTCATCGTGTTGGCGACAACGCCGTCCTGACCAAGCGCGACCACGATGTCGTCGGGCGCGAACAAATAGTTCGGCAGCAAAGTGCGATCAAGAACCTGATAACGGCATCGGCGCTCGAGAGCGGAAGTCGTGGCTGCAAGCGCCTCCACATACGTGCGGTGTTCCACCTCATAGTCGGTGAAGTCGGCTCCGAGATGCTCGACGTAAAACTTCGCCTGCGCTTCGGTGTGGTACTTGGACACGAGCTCCTGAATGCGCGTTTTGCGCGTCACAAGGACAACTTTTCGATCAGCTCTTTGCACGCGCCACCTCCACCGCCGCGCTCTTCTCGGTAAGGAGGCTCTGCAGCAAGTCGGGGGACAGGTTCAACTGACCGATCCGTTCCGCCTTTTCCGCCAGCCCTGTAAACGCTTGCGCGATGAGCTGGCCCGGTTTCATGCCGGAAGCAGCGAGGGCTTGCACTATCCGCGGATCCGCACTCTTCAGTGCTTCGACCACTGAGGCGACTCGGTGCGCCTCGGCCTCAGCGATGGTGCGGATGTTATGAGCGTTGATCTCAACAAATGACTTGCGTCGCTCCTCGACCTGTACGTCAGCGTCCATGTCCGCCTGGCGCAGCTCATTCTTCTTGCGCCGGACAGCGGCCTCCGCTTCCATCTGTGTTTCTCGAATCGTCCGCTTCTTCTGCTCAACTGCGATCTCGGTATCGAGTTCGCTTTGCTTGATCGACCGCTCGTTCTCGACGGCCGCGTTGCGCCTGGCGTACACGGCGTCGTCTGCGTCGCGGAGAATCGCCTCTCGGGCCTTGGCTTCCAAGGCCCGACTCGTTTCCGGGGTCGGCTTCACGGCGAGAATCGCCACCCCGAGGACCTCAACACCCAAGGCTCCCATCTCCGGATTCCTGCGGAGGCCGATCAGCACCCCGTCTGCAAGCTTGGCCTGACCGAGAATGGCCTCGGTCAGTGGCACCGCCTGAATCGACTGCTGCACCAGAATCTGAACGGCAGCCACGATCCGCTCGGACAGCTTCTCGGGGTCTTTGGATTCGTATGTCGCCCCATCGCGCTTCAACGAGAAGTTGAGCAGCGAGGCCGTCTTCTCCGGATCGGCGATGCGGTACGACACGTGACCCTGGACAGTGACGGCCTGAAAGTCGGCTGTCGTCTTTTCAAAGATGAAGGGGTCGTTACGACTTCCCACCGGCACGGCGACGAGCGTCGTCGTCGGCGCGAAATAGGCAATGGACAGGCCAGCTCCCTGCCTGACCACCTTACCGTCGCGGAAAGCCATGAGATACGTGGTGGGCTGCGTCTTGACGAACTTGAATCCGAACATACTGGCTGCCTCTTGTTATTAAGTGGGCCTGTCCCACTAACTTAGTGACACACTACCACTATGTGATCTATCCTGCAATCACCTCGCTTGGGTAGGACTTAATGGCCGGCACTCTCTCATTTCCCAGGCCGCTGACAACGGTCGATGTGGTGATCTTCTCGGCGTCGGCCACAGCCCTCGAGGTGCTCTTGGTACGGCGGCCCGAGGGCACCGATGACCCTTTCCCCGACACCTGGGCCCTCCCCGGCGGATTCATCGACACCGCCCATGACAACGATCTGGAGGCTTGCGCTTTGCGCAAGTTAAAGGAAAAGACGGGCGTGAGGGCGCCGTATGTAGAGCAACTGGGCAGCTGGGGCAGCGCCAGCAGAGACCCTCGCGGTTGGTCAGCAACCCATGCGTACTTTTCCCTGATCTCCGCAGACGATCGAGCGTTTGCTGAAGAACACCCCGGCTCGCAGCCGGCACGCTGGTTCCAGGTCGAGGGCGCACGCGTCAAGGAGCGATTGGCCTTCGATCATGCAGAGATTCTCAAGGCGGCGGTGAATCGCCTGCGGAATAAGGTCGAGTACACATCCTTGCCTGCTTTTCTGATGCCGTCGGAGTTCACCTTGTCAGAATTGCAGCGCGTGCATGAGGTGTTGCTCGATAGGACACTGGAGAAGAAAGCTTTCCGAACTCGTATTCTCGCCAGCAATCTGCTCGAAGAACTGCCGCGAAAGAAGGAAGGCGCGAACCGGCCTGCGCAACTGTATCGGCTAAAGAACAAGAAGGCACCCATCTACTTCGCGCGCGCAATCGTTAAGGGCGGAGGCTCCTAGTACGTAGTAGGCACTGGCGATTAGTACACAACCGCTCGCATGAGCTTGTTCGAGTCTTGCGCAGGTCGTGCCGCCAGTTGCATCCGTAGTCAGGGCACGTTCCAGCCGTAAAGAGTATGCTGATCGCCCAGCGTTAGAGCACGAGACACCGTTATGACGTGGTCAGAACGAATTACCTTCGATCCCGCTGTGATGGGGGGCAAGCCTTGCATCCGAGGGATGCGAGTCACGGTCGGAACTATCGTCGGGCTCATAGCCGCAGGTCGGCCAGAGAACGAGATTCTTGGCGCTTATCCTTATCTCGAACCCGCAGACCTTCGTGCAGCCCTGGCCTATGCGGCTTGGAGATCTGAAGAAAGAGAACTGCCGCTCGCGACAGGCTGATGCGCCTTCTTCTCGATATGAACCTGTCCCCGGCTCTGTGTCAGCCATTGAAGGTGGCCGGTCACGAGGCCGTGCATTGGTCAGCGGTCGGAAAGCCCTCCGCACCTGATGAAGTCGTGATGGCCTACGCACGCGACCGCGGCTTGGTTGTCGTAAGTCATGACCTCGACTTCAGCGCGATCCTGGCTGCCACCCATGCGCAGAGCCCCAGCGTTGTACAGCTTCGCGGCCAGGACATTTTAGGGGACACTTTCGTAAGTCTCCTGTCTCAAGTTCTGCATGCATACGAGAGCGAACTATCAGCTGGTGCGCTCATTGTCGTGGACGAAACAAGATCGCGGGTGCGACTGCTTCCAATCGGCGGCTGACCAGCCCTCTAGGTCGGGGGGCTTTTTTTGGGGCATCGCCTCCGACGCCAGTTCGATAAGTTCTTAGTTCTTCAACAGTGATGCCCTTAAGACTTCAGATGCGACTCATGCGTCGTTCCGTGCTTGTGCGGGCCCGAGGGGAGGCAGGCTCATGACATATGCCACGGTGACAACGATCGCCTAGCTGGCGCGCAGCGCCGTGGCAATCGGCAACCGTGAAGCACGCAGTGCCGGCAATGAGCCGCCGATCAATCCGATCAGAAGGCCCCATGCGATGCCCGTTGCGAGCAATTGAGGCGTCACGCTGAGCTTGAACAGCAGCGCGCCGCTGTTGACGAAATTGCCGTTGAACAACAACCAGGCGATCAGCGCACCGAGCAGCGCGCCTGGAAGCGCAAGCAACATGCTCTCGGCGAGAATCGAGGCGATGACGGGCAAGCCGCGGAAGCCCAGGGCGCGCACGGTCGCAATCTCCTGCCGGCGCGCATCGACCGATGCGTACACGCTGTTGAGCGCTCCGCAGATCGCTCCACAGGCCATGATCGCGCCGATGAAGCAGGAGACGAACGTGAGCAGCCGCCTCATGAATCCGAAATTCTGCTCGAACTCTTCGTGCGCCGTTCTGACGTCCACTGTGATCACAGGATTTCGCACCAGAGAGTCGGCGAAAAGCCCGAAGGCGGCGGGCGACTCCAGCTGGACTTTCACCTGGCCGAAGGTGTTGCGGCCGAACGCCGCAATGAGCGTTTCCGCGTCGGACAGCAACAGGCCGTCGGTCTGCGAATCGCTCGACGCAAACACGCCGACGACGGTCCACGGCACGCCACGCAGCACGATGCGTTCACCGACGTCGAAGCCACGGTACATCCTGCGGATCGGCTCGGACACCATGATCTCGCGCACGGCGGAGCGATGCATGCGGCCGGCCACAACGCTCACACCGCCTTGTACCCGTTCCCATCCCGGCGTGTAGCCCGCAAGACTCACGACGCCGCGCTTGCCATCGCGGCGCAACGCATCCACGGGAATCACGGTCGATGCAAATGCGTACGGCTCACCGTTCGCGCTTCTCCTGATGCCCGGCGCCTGCACGATGGCAGCGACGTCCGCCCGGGTGAGGTTGCTTTGCGTGATATTGGCGGCGCCGCGCGAGAGTACGAGTGCCTGATCGGCCCGCGTCGGCTGGAAGATGCTCGTGCCCTCGCGGATCGCAAGCAACGAGACCAGCACGCACACGACGGCAGTGACGGAAATGACCGTCACAAGCGCAATGCCGCGTCGCTCGTCCAGGCTGCGCAGGCCGCAGAGTGTGAGAAGACCCATCTGCCGGAGGATGCCAGCCATGCCGATCACCTCCCCGCCAGAACGTCGACGACGCGCAGCCGCGCGGCGCGCAACGCCGGCACCGCCCCTGCAATGACACCAAGAATCAGCGCGCACACCAGTCCGACCCCGATGACGATCGGAGGCATGTTCTCAACACCGACAAGCGGGCGCGCCTGCGGCAGGAGGATTGCTGCAATCGCAAGTCCGGTCGCCGCTGCGATCACGCAGAACGCAATCGACTCGGCGAGAAGCAGCGCGAGCAGATGCCGGTTCGAGAATCCCACGGCCTTGAGCACACCGAGTTCGGACGTGCGCTCCCGCAGGGACTGCATCATCAGTGCACAGGTCGCCAGCAGCAATGCGAAAAAGACCGCCGCAACGACCGCCCGCACGATGAAGTCGAGATCCACGGTCTGCTGGATCTGCGTGGAAACCAGATCGCCCTCGGACCGCGTGTGAGTTTCGTTCGCAGAATTGGCGAAGGCATTGTCGATCTCCAGACTGACCGCTCCCGCTTCCTCCGCGTTCTGCACCCGAGCCATGAACATGTTGGTCTGGTTTGCACCGCTCACTCGAGCAGTGTTCACGTAGTCGAAATTGGCGATTACCGCACTGGGCGGCGGCGTGCCGAACGTTCCGCTGGCATTGAATATCCCCACCACGTCGAACGACCAGTCCGGCGAGCCGTCGCGCTTGATCACGGACGACTGAAGGACGAAGCGATCGCCGACCTTCCAGCCGTACTGTCGCGCCACTTCGCTGCCGATGATTGCGCCGGTGTGTGTGCTTGCGAGTCTCGCAATCGCCTCGGGCGGAACCTGCAGCTCGTCAAAAATGCGGAAGAAGGGCTCGGCATCCACAGCGATGACCGGCATGCCCTGCCTGGGGGTCTGATACGTACCGCCGAACACGGCTCGTCGGGTGACGTCTCTTATCCCGGGAGTGGAGCGGATACGCTCCATCATTCCGATCGGCAGCGGGTCGCCCGGATTGACTCTGCTCGCCACGTACAAGCGATCGCTATGTGTCGCGGCAATCGCCTGTTTCGTCCCGGAACTGACACCCTGAAGCACGCCGAACAGCGTGAAGGCACTGACGATCTGGATCAGCAGCAGGATCGCGCGCCCTGGTCGACGCCAGATTCCTTTCCAGATCAGCGGCAGATACTTCATTGGAGTCCTCCCGATTCTGTATCCATTCCGGTCAACCGCTTCCGGATTTCCCGCGGAGATCGTGGAAATCCTCCGGGCCGTGATTTGAGCCCAGGAAAATGCAATGAGCAAGCAACGTTTTCGATGGCCCTGTCCAACTCATGCGTCGAGCCAACAAGCGCCGGGCGCTGTACTCATGCAATCATGAGCCATGGTTCTGAACGTTGACGGAGGTGCCATGAGCGACGAGCGCGCGCCCATCACTCACATCCTGCTGCAGACAACGATCGAGTACACGGCGAACGACTGGCATGTCGGACGCTTCTCGATGCTGCGCGACTACCTGTCCGCGCTGAAATCCGCTGACGGGACGCCGCTCTTCGAGGTGACGGCAAGAGACCGCGATCCGGTCGGCGCCGCCGATTCCGTTCTCTCCACGCTCGACTCGACGCACTTCGACGAACTCTGGCTCTTCGCGGTCGATACCGGGAATGGTCTTCAGCCCGAGGATCTCGCAGGGATCACGCGATTCTGGGCGCGCGGCGGCGGGCTCATGATCGCCCGCGATCACATGGATCTGGGCTGCTCCATCTGCACGCTCGGGGCCGTCGGCGCGGCGAATGTGTTCCATACGCGCAATGCCGCAGATCCGCTGCCTTCGCCGGATGACCGGGAGACGCCGTACATCCTCTGGCCGAACTTTCATTCCGGCGCCAATGGGGATTTTCAGATCGTGCAGGCCGAACACCCCATCCATCCGGTCATGCGCGACTCCGAATCCGAGACGGGCGCCGTAATGTATCTTCCCGCCCACCCGCACGAGGGTGCCGTGCTGCCGCCCGACTCGGCGCCGGGCTCGCGCACCATCGCCACAGGCAAAAGCCTCGCCAGCGGCCAGCGCTTCAACATCGCGGTAACGTTCGAGCGATGCGGCGATCACGGCCCTGCCCTCACCCAGTCCACCTTTCATCATTTCGCGGACTACAACTGGGATCCGCGGCTCGGCAGTCCGGACTTCGTCACCGAGAAGCCCGGCGGCAACCTTGCAGGCACACCACGCGCGATGGCCTCCGTTCATCGCTATGTTCGCAACCTGGCGCTGTGGCTCGCTGACAGGAACTGATGGCAACTGTCCACTGACTCGATGCAGAAGAAGGGAAACCCGAATGACTGTGTTGATCGCCTCTCGTCCGATCCCCTCCTCCGCGCAGCGGGGGAGGGTTAGGGTGGGGGCAGTGGGAATTGCGTAGCCATCTCACGCAACCCCATCCTGTCCTTCCCCGCTACGCGGAGGATGGAACGCTCGATTCGATCTCATCTCATGACTGCATCCTCAGCTCACATTGCTTCCGCCGGCTCATCGAGCCGCGCACGACGCCAGGCGCGCGGACTCTCTCCCACGACCCTGCGAAACAATCTGCTCAGGTGCGCCTGATCGGCGAGACCGCAATCGAGCGCGATGGCGCTCAGTGACGCATTGGTTGCCAGCATCAATCCCTGGGCACGCTCCACGCGCCGGCGGATCACGTACTCATGAGGCGGTTCGCCGAAACTGTTGCGAAAGGCGCGGCCGAAGTGCGATGCGTTCAGGCGCGCAATCGCGGCGAGATCGTCGTTCCTGATCGTCCGATCGAGATGGGCGTCGACGTAGTTCGCAACCTTGCGAACCTGCCACGGCGCCAGCCCGCCGCGGGACTGCTCCTGGCGGGGAGAATCCGCTTCGCCCATTCCGTGCAGGATTTCCGCGGCGCGTCGCAGACTGTCCTCGGCAATGCCGCGTTCGTCATCGAGCGCGCTGCGTATCGCGCTGCACAGCTCGGACATCACCGTCTTGACGCTGCACAGCGAGAACCCATGTTTCATCTGCGGATCCACTTCGATCGAATGGAATACGTTGTCCATGTCTCGCTCCCGGGAATTCTGTTTGTCATCGACGTAGGCGCGAGACCTCTCCGGCGCGAAGAGGTCCCGCCGGCCGGTCAGCCGCGCAGAAATGCCAGCAGATCCGCGTTGATCCGGTCCTGATGTGTCACGGTCAGGCCGTGCGGCGCACCGGGGTAGTAGATCGCCTTGACGTTCCCGAGGATCTTCTCGGCCTTCTTCGCGGAAGCGTGCACCGGCACGATCTGATCGTCCTCGCCGTGCATGAGCAGCGTCGGAATATCGATCTTCTTCAGGTCCTCGGTGAAGTCGGTTTCCGAGAACGCCTTGATGCATTCGTACACGTTCTTCAGTCCGACCTGCATGCTCCAGAGCCAGAACTGGTCCAGCGTGCCCTGCGAGACATTGGCGCCTTCGCGATTCGCGCCGAAGAACGGCACGGCGAATTCCTTGTAGAACTGCGAGCGATCCTTCATAACCGACGTACGCAGACCGTCGAACACCTCGATCGGTATGCCTTCCGGATTCGCGGCGGTCTTCACCATGATCGGCGGCACCGCGCCGATCAGCACGGCCTTCGCCGCCCGCCTGGTGCCATGACGCCCCAGATAGCGCACGACTTCACCGCCGCCGGTGGAATGCCCGACGAGCGTGATGTTCTTCAGATCGAGCGTCTCGATGACGGCAGCCAGGTCATCGGCATACCCGTTCATGTCGTTGTTGGATGACGCCTGCTCCGAACGGCCGTGACCGCGCCGATCGTGCGCCACGACGCGAAAGCCGTTCTGCGCCAGAAACTGCATCTGCCCGTCCCACACATCCGCGTTGAGCGGCCAGCCATGCGAAAAGGTGACGACGGGACCGCGGCCCCAGTCCTTGTAGTAGATCTGGGTGCCGTCTTTGGCGGTAATCATGTTCACGGTTCGGTTTCCTTTGGGTTGAGAAGAAGATGCCGGCCTTGCCAGGACAGCCGCCGGTGCGGCTGCACCCGCGGCGACGATGGCTGCCGCGAGAATGTCCCGGCGCGTTGCCGTGACTTCCGACGGTGATGTGTTCATCAACTTGCCTCCGTTGTGGGTGGGATCGAGACGCGCTTCGTGCGCAGAACTGTCCCACCGCGACGCAGGCGCCCCCAAGTTCAGCGGTGTTCAGCGGTGTTAATCGGCGCTAAGCGCCGGCGTGCGTGCGGCCCCTGCAATACCTTGCTTCCCGCGACGCGGCAGGCTTAGGCTCCCCGGGCTGTACTGCGGCAGCCGACACATCCGTCAGTCACCCCGGACCGCTTCTGTGCAGGACTCCACGATGGATCGCTCTCATGGCAACAGCATCTCCTTCGGCCATTTCCGGCTGTTCCCGCTGGAGCGCCGCCTGGAGAAGAACGACGCGCCGCTGCTGCTCGGCGATCGCGCACTCGACATCCTGATCGTGCTCGTCGAGCACGCAGGCAAGGTCGTGACTCACAAGGAACTGCTGGCGCGCGTCTGGCGCGGCCTGGTGATCGATCCCGGCAATCTGCGGGTTCACATGACCGCGCTGCGCAAGGCGCTGGGCAGCGGCCTCATCAGGAACGTGACCGGGCAGGGTTACAGCTTCGTTGCACCGATCGCCTACGAGTCCGCTGCGCCGGCGCAACTGGCGCAGTTTCCCGACGCTGCCCGCAAGCGACTGGTCCTGCCGCCGAAGCTGGCCCGAATGATCGGCCGCGACGAGATCGTGCGCGCCATCGGCGCGGATCTCGTGGCCGAACGATTCGTCACGATCATCGGACCGGGCGGCATGGGCAAGACGACCGTGGCCGTGGCGGTCGCGCACGCGATGCTCGAAGAATTTTCTGACGCGGTGTGTTTCGTCGACCTGGGCGCCGTCGAGAACCGCGAACTCGTGGCCGCGACGGTCGCCACCTCGCTCGGCCTTGCGGTTCAGATGACCGATGCGCTGCCCATGCTGCTCGAATACCTGCGGACGCTGCGGATCCTTCTCGTTCTCGATAACTGCGAGCACGTCATCGATACGGTCGCCGTGCTGGCGGAGACGATCTTCAGGGAAGCGACCGGCGTACACATTCTCGCCACCAGCCGCGAAGCGTTGCGGATCGAGGGAGAGCACGTCTACTGGCTGCCCGCGCTCGACAGTCCGCCGCCGCTGTCGAGCATGAAAGCCGACGACGTGGCGTCGTTTCCGGCGGTGAAGCTTTTCATGGAGCGTGCCGCAGCGAGCGGCGGCCGCTTCGACTTGAATGACGAAACCGCGCTCATCGTGGCCGGCATCTGCGGCAGGCTCGAAGGAATCGCGCTGGCGATCGAACTCGCCGCAGGACGTGCGGGCAGTCATGGCATCGCGGCGACGGCGGATCTGCTGGACAAGAACTTCGGTCTCGACTGGCACGGCCGCCGCACGGCACTGCCCCGCCATCAGACGCTGCGTGCGCTGCTCGACTGGAGCTTCAGCCACCTGTCCGCGGCCGAGCAGCTCGCATTGCGCCGGTTGTCCGTTCTCGTCGGTCCATTCACGATCGACGCCGCCAGCGCCATCGTCGCCGGACGGCAGGCGGACGAAGCGGCCATGGCCAGGATCCTCGATGCCCTGATCGCCAAGTCGCTGATCGCCGCCGCAGCGGGCGACGACGGCGCGGTGCGCTACCGGCTGCTCGAAATCACTCGCGTGTACGCACGAGAAAAACTGCAGGAGAGCGGCGACGATTCCGCAACAGCGCGACAGCACGCCGAGTATTTCGCAGCCCTGCTGAACATGCGCCACGGCGGACAGATCGATCTCGAATACACGGGCCGTGCGCACGCGCTGCGGGAGCATCTCGGGAACATCCGCGCCGCACTCGAATGGTGTTTCGCCGCGGATGCAGGAGCGATCGACTCCGCGCTTGCGGTCGACGTCGCCGCCGCTGCCGCACCCGTGTTCTTCGAGCTTTCGCTGCTGGGCGAATCCTACCGATGGAGCGCCGCGGGCATTGCCGCGCTCGACGAATCGACGCGCGGCAGTCGGCGCGAGATGCTGCTGAGAAGCACCTGGGCGATCTCTTCCATGTGGATACGCGGCAGCAGCGACGACGTGCTGTCCGCCATCGCGCGGGGCATGGAACTCGCCGATCCGTCCACCGAACCGTCGCACGTCCTGCGCATGCTCGCGACCCGGCACCTGTTTCTCACGCGTGTCGCCGACTTTCGCGGCGCGCTCGTCGCCGCACAGGAGTGGGCGTCTGCCGCCCGACGGATGCACGACGCATCGTGCACGGCGATTGCCGAACTGATGCAGGGCGTGGGACATCACTTCCGCGGCGATCAGGCCGCGGCAAGAAGACACTTCGACACCGGCTTCGGCTGCGCCGGCGAGCGCAATCTGCAACTGTGCGGCAACGACCATCGGGTACGCGGGCTGGTCACGCTGTCGCGCGTCCTGTGGATGTCCGGATTTCCGGATCAGGCGATCGTGACGGCACGCCAGGCGGTCGACGCCGCGATGAAATCCGGCAAGCCGCTCGATACCTGCTTCGCGCTGCTCTACCTCACGCCTGTCTATCTCTGGTGTGGCGATTGGGAAGGAGCGCGCCAGACGCTGGAGCGGCTGGTCAATCACACGCACTGGCCTCTCCTCAAGCCCTTCCACGTCGTTGCCTCGGCGATGCAGGGCGCGCTGCTGATCGGACGCGGAACCGGCGAGCCCGCGACGTGGATGCAGCCCGGCATCCTGCAGGCGATGCGGGACGAACGGCAGAACGTCGTGGCGACCTTCGTCGCCTGCTGGGTCGCGGAGAATCTCGTGGCCACCGGCCGGGCGCGCGAAGCACTCGACGTCATCCGCCGCGCGAGGCGCAATGCCGTTCGCAGCGGCGAAGCCGTGCATCTTCCCGAACTGCTGCGCATTCAGGCGAACGCCCTCATGTCGATGTCGCCCGACAACGCCGGGCGCGCCGTGCGCCTGCTGGTTCGATCCTGCTGGATCGCGCGCCGTCAGTCGGCGCTCGCCTGGGAATTGCGATCGACGCTGTCCCTGGCGCGCATTCGCCTCCGGCTCGGCGACAGCGAGCGGGCGCGCACTTCGCTCGCTGCGGTCCATGACCGGTTCACCGAAGGATTCGAGACACTGGATGTCAGGACAGCGGCGCAACTGCTGCTGGAACTGCAGCGGCTCACGCCGACGGATGCGCCCGCCTGGACGGAAGGCACACGCTCGATCGCCGGGTGATTGCCACGCACAGGCAGCGGACGCCTGCCCCCATCATGTGCATTTCATCCAAATGTCTGCGGTCCGCTTCAATCGCCGCGGGAGCGGGAAGTTGAAGATCGATACAGCGAGGGGATGAATCGCCAGACCTCGCCTCGCCCATCATTCATTGCCGAGGGCTTCCATCATGTCCACGCTCAAGCGCTTCCTGTCCGCCGGCATCATTGCGTGCAGCGCACTTCTCATTCCCTCAGTGCATGCCGAGGATGCGGTGGTGACGTCGCTCATGACGAAACCCTTGCCGGAGTTTCCCGGCAAGGAAGGTCAGATGATCCTGGTCGAGTACCGGCCGGGCGCCGTCGACCCGGTTCATCGCCACGATGCGCATGCGTTCATCTACGTGCTTGAAGGCACGATCGTCATGCAACTCAAGGGCGACAAGGAAGTGACCCTGACGCCCGGCGACACTTACTACGAAGGACCGGACGACGTACACGTCGTCGGCAGAAATGCGAGCAGCACGCAGCCGGCGAAATTCCTGGTGGTGTTCATCAAGAAACAGGGCGCACCGATACTGACGGTCGAATAGCATCCGTCTTCACATCCACAGGCCGTGTCGGAGAAGAGTTTCCATGAACACCCGTTGTACGCATCTCGCATCGGTGCAGACCGATCGGCCCACTGCGCGCGGCTGCGAAGAGTGTCTTCGCATCGGCGATACCTGGGTGCACCTGCAGGTCTGCCGGACCTGCGGACACGTGGGCTGCTGCGATGACTCCAAGAACCGTCACGCCCGCAAGCATTTTCATGCGACCTCCCATCCCGTCATCACGTCGATGGAACCCGGAGAGACCTGGAGCTGGTGTTTCGCGGATGAGGTCTACTTGAAAGACCTGCCGCCGTTGACCTGACGCGCCGCCCGACCGCGAGGGCACGAAAGATCCAAATCCGCGCATGAAGCGCCAAGACCGCCGCGCCGCCTGCGAATAGCTTGTCCGCACGAAGCGTGCAATGCCGCTTCGATTCCACGAACCGCAAGATCAGGAGTGCAGACATGAAGATCGTCGTCATCGGTGGCAGCGGCCTCATCGGATCCAGGCTGGTGAGCATTCTCCGCGACAAGGGCCACGAGGTTCTTTCCGCCTCTCCCAATTCCGGCGTCAACACGATCACCGGCGAGGGCCTCGATGCCGCGCTGCGCGGCGCACAGGTGGTTGTCGACGTTTCCAACTCGCCATCGTTCGAAGATGCCGCCGTTCTGAAGTTCTTCGAGACTTCCACCGGCAATCTCCTGGCGGCGGAAAAGCGCGCCGGCGTGAAGCATCACGTCGCCCTGTCGATCGTGGGCACCGACCGGCTGCCGGACAGCGGCTACCTGCGCGCGAAAGTGGCTCAGGAAAAACTCATCGGCAATGGCGGCGTCCCCTGGTCCATCCTGCACTCGACCCAGTTTTTCGAATTCATCGCCCGCATTGCGCAGGCCGGGCCCGACGGCACGATCCGCGTCTCGACTTCCCTCTTCCAGCCCATTCTCTCGGCAGACGTCGTTGCCGCACTGGCGGACGTCACGACCGGCGCGCCCCTGAATGGCACGGTGGAAGTCGGCGGACCCGAACGCTTCCGGATGGACGCACTGGTGCGGCGCGTCCTGCAGGCGAACGGCGATCAGCGCGAAGTCATTGGCGATCCTCACGCACGCTACTTCGGCGCCGAACTCGACGACCGGAGTCTCGTTGCCGGTCCGGACGCCCGCACCGGTTCGAAGCGATTCGAGGAATGGCTGAAGGAATCGGTGGGCGCGCAACCACGCGGGAAAGTGGCCTAGCTCAGGCCCTGCCAATCCCCCCGCATGCGGGGGGATTCCGATCCTTCGAAGAATCAACGCATGCAGCTATCGACCGTCGTTACAGATCCACCGCGACGGACATCCTGATCGTCCGCGGGTCGCCGTATCCCAGATAGCCGCGCTCCGACGTCGCCCAGTACTGCTCGTCGAAAATATTGCTGGCGACGAGCTGGAATTCGAGGTTGTGCCACGACGGTGACCGGTAACGCACGCCGAGATCAGCCACCGCCCAGGCGCGCAGCTCCTGGGTGTTTTCGACATTGGTGTACTGACGCGACTTGCCTGTCACGGTGCCCTGGAGCGCGAGGCCGGACAGCCACGGCAGGTCGTAGTCCACGTTCAATGTATAGCCGTAGCGGGGCTGTCCCTCTGCGGTGTTGCCATCGAGCAGACCGCCTTCCGTTTTCTGCAGCGTCGCATCGATCACTGCGCCGCTGGCGATCAGGCGCAGTCCCGCGAGCGGCTCGCCGAACACCGATAGCTCGACACCGCGATTGCGGGTCTCGCCATTCAGCTCCATCCGATACAGCAGCGGATCGCTGGTCGGTACGTTGAGGATGTTCGGCTGGGCGATCTGGTAGGCGGCGAGCGTGCCGCCCAGTTTCCCGAGATCGATCTTGACGCCGGCTTCGTACTGCTTGGTCTTGTAGGGAGGAAAGACGTCGCCGGCGTTCTCGTAGCGGATGACCTGGTTGTCCTCGGTCATTCCATATTCGGCCGGAACCCGCGTGCCGCTTTCCAGGCCCTGGATGTAGTTGGCGTAGAGCGACAGATATTCCTGCGGCCGGAACACCATGCCGAGCGTCGGCGTCCAGGCGGACTCGCGATACGTCGACGCGGGCTGCGCGTAGTCTCCCGACGGAACCTCGTGCTGCTCGTCCTCCACGGATTGATTACGCAACGCGGCGATGATGAACAGGCGGTCGTCGGCCATGCTCATGGTATCGGCGATCGCCAGGCTCTCTTCGGTCGAGGTGGTGAACAGATCGAGCGGCACATCGCCGTAGCCGAGTCGCTGATCGAACGGTTCGCCCGCGGGCACGGTGGCGAATCCCGTCGTCACCACATTTCCATAGCGGAAGTAGCTGCGAAAGCGCGTGTAGGCCAGCGAGGCCTCGTGCCTGACCGGGCCGGTGGTCCAGTCGCCGCGGATCAATGCTTCGCCGGATTCGACGCTGTTGCGGAACATACTTTGAAAGAGATCGAACGTCACCGTGTCTTCGACGGGCTCGCCGTTCGGATACGGAAACGTATCGCGATAGCTGCCGCTCAACTGCCCGAAGGCGATTTCCGCGGTGAGGTTGGAAAGAATGTCGTAACCGGCACGCGCCGCGTAGGACAGTGCCTGCGTCCTCGCGCGATAGTTGATGGGCGACTGGTTCGGATCCAGCTGCGTGTTCACGCCGCTGCGCACGTCCGGAGGATCCGGGACGAACTGCGTGTCCGGATCGCGGGTGAAATTCATGCCCTGCGCACCGGTTTCTTCGCGCCGCTGGGCCAGCAGATCCACGCTCGCGCGAAAGCGTTCGCCGCGATAGTCGAGACCGGCGCTCGCCAGCTCGTTGCGCCGGTTCTCGTTGTCGATTTCCGTATCGCCGTCGGTATAGGTGAGATTGCCGCGCGCACCGAAGGCGCCGTCGTCGCCGAAGCGGCGTCCGACATCGAGGTTGCCGCCGAAGATGCCATCCGATACGCCGCGCAGAGTGATGCGCGTGAGGGGATTGTCGGTCGCGCGCTTGCCTCTGACATTGATCTGGCCGCCGAGGCTGCCGACACCGCCGCCCAGCGCGGCAGCCGGTCCCTTGAGCACTTCCACGCGCTCAAACGCATCCGTCTGCAGGGTGTAGTCGCCGGCGAGTCCCTTCAGTCCGTTGAGCCGTATTTCAGACACATCCGTGTAGAAGCCGCGGATCAGGAAGGAATCGCTCGAACTGCTCGACGGTCCCTGGAATGTGACGGCCGGATCGAAACGCAGGATGTCCTTGATGCTCGCCGCCTGCTGCTCTCGCAGGAATTCTTCCGTGAAGGCTGTCACCGAGTACGGCGTTTCCATGAAGTCGCGATCACCCAGCAGGCCGAGCTGTCCGCCGCGTGCGAACTGGTCGCCGGCATACGGTTCCGGCGAATCCAACGCCGTTGCCGCCACGGAGACTGTCGACATCGTCCTGGTTTCAGGCTCGGCAGCCTGCGTCGATGCGCCTGCCGCCATCAGCAATGTGATGGACACGGCAATGCGGAGCGTTGCGGCGGATTCCGTAGTGACGGATGCATCGAAGGAACGAGCAGGAGTCTTGAGTGTCACGAAATTCTCGGTGGGGTAATCGAAACGTAAACAGATGCGCATCAGGCCCTAGCTGGCGGGCTGCGTCGGAACCCAGGCCACCATCCAGCCGAGCCAGCGGGGCTGCCAGTTCAGAATGAAGGCGACCGTCAGTGCGGAGGCGGCCAGCAGCATCACCCAGACGAGTGAGGCCATCGACACATGATCGGTGGCGAGGCATGCCCACAGGGAAAGACATAGCGCACCGGCGCCGAGCCAGCGCAGTGCGAGCGATACGCGAGGCGGCTGTGCCTCGTCGCCGCGCACCTGCTGCCAGTGCACTTTCATGGCCAGGGCGAGCAACGCCATGCCGCAGGTGCTGCCGATGAAGGCCGCAGCGAGTCCGATCGCATCAAGCATGGGCAGGCTCGCTCTGATCCTGGCCTGTCGTCGAATGAACAAGCCGCTGCGTATCGCGCAGACGGCGCGCCGCATAGAACGCCGTGGCGGCTGTGAGCAGCAGCGCGAGATCGAACCCGGCCACCGGCCAGTAGCCTTCGCTCAGTGTCCTGAGCAGATGATCGCCGGTCGTGATCCAGTTCAATACGGGCGCGGCGATGCAAAGCACGACGAGAGCCCAGCACTGTTCGCGCCATGCCGGTGAAGTCATCGCCGATTGCACCGGCGCACTGCGCCACGCGGCGTGAATCAGCGCCGCGAGCCAGGCGAACCAGAAGATGCGCTGTTCCCAATCGGCGCGCGTCGGCAGCGTCTCGGGCAACAGGCGGTTGCCGACGAGCATCGCGGCCGTGGCGATGAGCATCCCTGTCACTGCGGCGACTGCGAGAGCATCGACCCAGCGCGCACCGCTGCTTCCGGACTTCGCATGCTGTCGCTTGCGCTTTTCGACGAAGAACAGAAAACCGGTGGCAATGCACGCACAGCCGGCGAGCCCACCCAGGACATACAGCCAGCGCAGCGTCCAATGCCGGAACTGCTGCAGATGCAGCCCCGCCAGCCAGTTGTTGATGCCGCTCACCGCGGTGGCCGGCGGATCTTCGAGCAGCACGGCGCCATCGGTGGCGCGGAAGTGGACGCCTTCTCCGGTGCCGCTCACGCGGTCCGTGCCGGATCGATAGACGCTCACATAGCCGTTCGCATCGCCGTAGTGGGTCACCGTCAGATATCCCACCTCGCCGGCCATGCCGCGCGCGGCCCAGCGACGCTGCGCCTCTTCGACCATCGGATCCACCGGGGCCAGCGACGCGGCGACACCCGCGGCGTCATGCGGCAAGGGCGACTTCTCCGCTTCGATCTTCTCGTACGCTTCCACGGTGTCGTGAAACAGGGTCTCGGTGACCGGCAGGTAGATGCCGGCGAAGATCACGAGCCCGGTGAACGCGAAGAAGAAATGAAACGGCAGCGCGACGACGCCGGTGAGGTTGTGAAGATCCAGTGCGCTGCGCTGGATCTGCTTGCGGGAACGAAAGGTGAAGAACTCCCGGAAGATCTTGCGATGGATGACCACGCCGCTGATCAGCGCCACTAGCATGACCAGCGCCGCCAGGCCGACGATCCAGTAGCCCAGATCCAGCCAGTAGAAATGCAGGCTGAAGTGCAGCGGATAGAAAAAATTGCTGCCGATCGCGTACCGGTCCTTGGGGATGGGCGCGCCGTTTCTCGGATCGATCGTCACATCGCCATAGACGTGCACGTGATCGAGTTTCGGATCGCGGGGTTTGTTGGGAACGTCGAACGACGAATACATGCCGAGCACCGGATCGCGATGCGTCGTGTAGGCGCCGAACTCCGAAGGCCGCAGTGATGCCAGCGGCGGCAGCGTCCCGATCACCTCCTTCTGCGCTTCCTTGTAGCTTTCCTTGTCGGGCTCGATCGCAAGGAATCGCGGCAGCAGCACCTCGTCGAAGGACGGCATCGGCTGCGGATCGAAGCGGCTCTCCGGAATCGCCCACCGGTCGATCTCGCGATCGAACACCGAGAGCGCGCCGAAAAAGAAGCAGGCCATGAGCACATAGCCCAGCGTCAGTCCGAACCAGGTGTGCACCCAGGTCATGGAGAGTCGAAAGGACGCGAACATCGAAACTCCTCAGGACAACGCCGGCAGCGCGGGCGTGATGAACCAGGCGATACCGATCATCGCGGCGCCGCCGCCCGCGAGGATCAGCCACACGCGCAACAGACGGGCGTCCGCGAAGGCCCAGAGAAACACGACGACGTAAACAAGGAATGCCAGCAGGTACGCGAGCGTGAGCCCTTCCCAGTAATCGCCACCCGCCGCAACGTTCAGCGCCACGACGACGGCGGTGAATCCCCAGCTGAAAACATAGCCGCCGAGCAGGGCAGCACAGGTCCGCGAGGCAATGGGTATCCAGTCCGGGGCTCGGCTCATGAGGGGCGGTTCCGACGCGGCAGATTTATTGAGTCAGCAGTCGCTCGCTCTGCGGGAAGCAATCGAACAGCGACTCTTGTCCTTGGAGCGAGAGGCTCCGGGCCGGCATCGACAACAGACTGCAAATACGAACGATTCGCATTATATTGCGCGGCCGACGCGCCGCAAGAGCTTTCATCGCCGAGCGAGTGGTGCGCGAGATGCGGATCGCCCGATCTGCTCAGTCATTCCCGCACAGGCGATAACAGACGAGAAGAAAGTCCCCTCGACCCATGAACCACATTCATCTACTGCGCCTGGCCGCATTGTCGTCAGTCGCACTCTCGACCAGCCTGCAAGCCGCGGAGTCGGCCAAGCGCAACGAAGATCAGCTCCACGAAGTTCTCGTCTACGGCTCGCGCTCCACGGAAGAGCAGGCATTGCTGGAAAAACCGAGCCCCGTCACCAGCATCGGCGAAGAGGTGGCCGCAGCCATCGGCGCACAGTCGGCACAGGAACTGGTGCTGCGGTTGCCGGCCGCGTTGAACTCGACCCAGCGCGCGACGAGCGTAAACAATGACCTCATGCCCAACGGACTGCCGTTTCCATCGGCGCTGGTCAACCTGCGCGACCTGGGAACGGATCGAACCCTGGTGCTCGTCAATGGCCGCAGGCACGTGGCGGGGACGGCCACGTCTTCGGCTGTCGACATCAATACGATTCCGGAAGCGCTCATCGAGAGAGTCGATGTGCTCACCGGGTCCGCCACCGGCGAATATGGCGGCGATGCCGCCGCCGGCGTGCTCAATTTCGTACTGAAGAAACAATATGAAGGTCTCGAGGGTTCGGCACAGCTGCGCCAGTATGGCGGCGGCCTGGGCCGGGAATCCGCGGCGTCGTTGTTGGGCGGCATGGGCTTCGGTCCCGACAAGCGCGGCAATGTGACCATCGGAGTGGACTGGGTGAAGCGAGCGGAAATCAATGCCGTCAACTCCGGCGTGCGCTTCCGCAATACCTATCGGCTGGTCGAGAACCCGAAGCTCTACATCCAGAACTCGGATCTGACCCCTGCCCTTTTCGATGCCGGAGCGCGGCCAGGCGATTTCATTCCGGGCCTCGACCCCGGGATCACCTCGCTGCTGCCCGCCGCGAGACAGGCCGAAGCCGCCGATCCGCGCATCAATGCGTTCGCGTCGAACGTTGCCAACGCGTTTGCCGGCATCAACGGCGGGTTCGGCATCGACATCGACGGCGACGGACTCTCCGACCCGATCGGCGGCGATCTCAACGGAGATGGTCGCGACGATTGCGAGACCGTCCCGGGATTCAACGGCTCGCGACTCCACTGCTGGACCGTGGATGAGCAGACGGGTGATATCCGTGCATTCCGGAGCGCTTCAACGCTTTATGGTTTGGGTTACGAAAGCGTCGACGGCGAAGGAGTCGTCTTCCCCTCCGACGAGCTTGTCATCCTCGATCCTCAGTATGAACGCGCTTCCGTATCGCTCAATGCCGGCTTCGATCTCACCGATGATGCGCGGTTGTTTCTCGAATCGAAGTTCGTCGACTCCACATCGGCCAACAAGCCCGTGGGCGGCTTCGACGTGTACACGTACTTCACTCCGATACAGCTGGACAACCCTTTCATCCCCGCGACGACGCGAACATTGCTGACGAACTTTCAGGCGGCCAACCCCGACGTCGACCTGGGCCATACCCGACTGAATACCACTCGTGAAATCATCACCAATGCGGGTCGCGACAGGCAGACATCGAAGACCCTGCAGCTCGTCACCGGCGTGGAAGGCGACCCCACCCCGAATCTGCATTACGAGGCAGCTGCCCAGTACGGGCGCACGCTCCAGCGGAATCCTCGCCTGCTGATCTACTTCGATCGCTTCTTCTCTGCGATCGATGTCGTTGCCGACCCCGTCACCGGAGCGCCGGTGTGCCGTTCTTCTGTCGATCCGACCGCGCTGCCCGCCACGTTTTACGGCGAGACGCTTGCAGACTTCCGAACCTTCGAACCGGGCGACGGGCAATGCCGTCCGCTCAATGTCTTCGCCACCGGCGGCGTTCTCTCGCCCGACATTTCACCCGACGCGCGCGCGTTCATCAGCAACCCGGACGGCTGGTATGAAGTGGAACTCGAACAGACGGTGTTCTCTGCGGGCGTCTCGGGCGATCTGGGTGAGCGCTTCAAGCTCCCCGCCGGCTCCATCGGCTTTCGCGCGAGCGCAGAACACCGGCGGGAGTCGAGCCGTGCGAGTGCCGCGGATGACCTCGTTAATGGCCTGATCTTCGGCTGGAGCTTCACGCCCGTCGCAGGATCGTTCGACGTCGACGAAGTTGCGCTGGCGCTGGACGTCCCGCTGATCCGCGGCAACACCCTGGCCCACGACCTGACGCTGTCCGGCTCCGCCCGCTATGCCGACTATTCGAGTGTGGGTGGACTGTTCACCTGGAGCGGCGGAATCGCCTGGGCGCCGACGCCGGGCGTGCGCTTTCGCGGCAGCCTGGCGCGCACGTTCCGCGCGCCTACGGTTTACGACCTCTTTCAGCCGGTCGAACAGAGCCTGAACGTCGGAGCGGGCTACGATCCCTGCACGATCACGCAGATCGATCTTGGACCTTCTCCCGCGACACGCGCCGCCAACTGCGCAGCGGATGGAATTCCTGCGGGCTTTCCCGATGCGGCCGCCGGAACCTTCAACGCCATCAGCGGCGGCAATCCGGATCTCGACGCGGAATCCGCCCGCACATGGACCGCGGGGCTGGTGATTCAACCGGGAACGCTTCCTTACCTGGTCGGCACCGTGGACTACTACGACATCAGGATCGAGGACGCGATCCAGTTTGCGGATTCATCGACCTCGATTGCGGCCTGCTATGACTCCACGTCCTATCCGGACAACGTGTTCTGCGATCAATTCACGCGTAACCGCGACCCCGCATCGCCGGGTTATCTGACCGTAAACAGCGGGACCAGCAAGGCGCTGAACTATGGCTTGATAGAGACCTCGGGCCTGGATTTCACGCTCCAGTACACCGCCGATCTCGGACGCCGCGGCTCAGGGAAGCGCAGTCAGATCGGATTCGGACTGAACGCAACGCGCGTTCTGAGTTACGACACCTACTTCGTTGCCGGCCAACTCGGCGAAGGCACCAGCCGCCTGGGCGAGTATCAGACGCCCAAGTGGACGGGCACCACGGATCTGATCTGGCGCTTCGGCAATTTCGATGCAAGCTGGAACACGCTGTACTACGGCGAGCAGACAGTCGCCACGGACCAGGACTTGCCGTTCATCACCACCGAATTCGGCGGGCCGGACCTGCAGCTGGCCGCTGCCTGGATTCATAGCCTGTCGCTCGGCTACCAGGTGAGCCCCGGCCTGAACGTCCGCGTCGGCGCGAACAACATCACCAACGCGCAGCCGCAGCGGTTCCGGAATGATTTCCTGCCCGTGAACGCGTTCGGACCCGCGTATTTCCTTGCGGTCAACTACAAGCCGTCGGCGTCACCCGTATCCCGCTGATGACGGATCCGCAATCGCCGCCCCGACATTTCAGGGCGGCGAAGCGGCGCTGACCCGCTCCGACACGGTCGCTGCCACCCCCATCCGCAACGCCGCCGGCCGATTCGGTATGACCAGCACGTCGCAGGAGGCTTCGCGAAGCAATCGGTCGGCGACGCTGCCCACCAGCAGCCGCTTGAGAAGGAACCAGCGGCTTGCGCCGATCGCGAGCAGGTCGGGTCGTTCGCGTTCGAGAACTTCGAGGATCGCGTTTGCCGGCGGCGCGCCGGTGACGATGGCCCGTGCGTGCGGGATCAGACCGGCGTCGCGACCGATGCTCTGCAGCTGCAGCCGGGCGCGATCGAGGCTGGTGCGTTCGAAGTCGGCGATGACCGATTCGTCGAGCCCGGCGGACTTCATCATTCCGCTATGGGGCGAGTGAATGGCGTGCACCATCGTCGCGGAGGCCTGATCGAGCGCCGCCAGACGCACGGCAGTGCGAACCATCGGCAGCGCCGCGGTGGACAGATCGCTCGCAATGACGACCTTCCCGTAGTGGCTTTCCATCGTGCGATGAACCACGAGCACCGAACGGCGCGCGGTTCGCACCAGGCGTTCGGCAGTCGTTCCGAGAATCGCGCTGCCGCGGCCGGGTTGCGGCGCTGCGACGACGATCAGGTCCGCATCCCATTCGGCAGCCGCTGACGCGATGGTGTCGCGCACCTTGCCACGACGGACAGCGACATCGATGAGATCGGCGGAGGAACCGAACAGTCGATCCGCTTCGGCCAGGAGCTGAACATAGGCGCGATTCGACTGCATGCGCGCCACGCGATCGGCCTGCCGCGAATCGATGACGTGCAGCATCAGCAGCCGGGCGCCCGTCTGACGCGAGAGCGACGCCGCACGCTGCAACGCGGGTGCGGATCTCGCCGTCAGGTCGGTGGCGCAGATGATGCGTTTCGGAACATGGGGAAATTCAGCTCTCATCCACTACCTCCGTCCGCGAATCCGGATTCAATCGCACATGAGTCTGTCGCTGCGCCGTCGCGCTCGATGACGTTCTCGCGCGAGGTCGGCGGGTCGTCTTCGCCTCCAGTGCCGGCGCCGCATCGAGCGGGTGCGGCACGATCAGCACGTCGCACGTCGCCTCCTTCAACAGCTGATTCGCAACGCTGCCGAGCAGGGCCCGTCGCATCCGGCCATCGCCGCGGGTGCCCACGACGAGCAGGTCCGGCTGGATTTCCTGGATCGCGTGCAGGATCGTCGTCGCTGGATTGCCATCGGCAACGACGAGTCCGTAGCGCCGCGGATTCGTGCTTTCCTCTTCGAGCAACTGGTGCATCAGTTCGGTCGCATCGGCGCGTACCGAATCGGCGGGGACGGCCGGGCCGGAAATTTCCTGCAGCAGCACGTGCGGCGGCACATGCGCATGAATCACGGTCGTGCGTGCCGACCGGGTCAGGACGAGACGTTCGGCCGCGCGCACCGCGGCGCGCGATCTGGCGGACGTGTCGAGCGCGAGCAGGACGTTCCGATACCGTCCGTCGGCGTTCCGCCGGACGATCAGCACTGGACAGACGCGCGCACTCACCGCCTTTTCTGCGACGGTGCCCTGCAGGGTGTCGGTGCCGCGCCGCGGTTCGTGCGGACCCAGGATCAGCAGATCCGGTCGCGTGCGCACCAGCGAGTCGAGGATCGCCCGGGAAGCGCCGCCCGCGCGCACGACGACTTCAGGTTCCGGCCCAACGCACCGCAGCGGTTGCCGGCCGCGCGCCTGCAGCCTTGCCACGGCGATCTCCAGCGTCTGTTCGAGCGCCCGATCGGAGGACACCGGCGAGACGACGTGCAGCAGCGACAGATCCGCTGTGAGTTCATCGGCAAGCCAGCCGGCACGATCGATGGCGATCTCGCTCTTCGGCAGCAGATCCGTGGCACACAGCAGTCTTGGCATCGCTTCGAACTCCGTCGCAGTGGTCGCGGCCATTTTCGGCGCTGCGCTTGTTTCGATCAATTAGAATTAATTTTGTCATTGCTTCGATAATACGAAATCGTCCATCGGGCACTGGAATGCGATGGTGCATGCCGCATCGACCCGCGGGACCGCCGTGAATCTCTCGTGTCCTTGTCAACAACCGGCAGGCGAACGTGCTCATCGCTCGCAGTACGCAACACGTGCCGAGACATGGACCCCCGGAACATCCCGATTTACGGCACATCGCTCAGAGCAGGACGATGGAGGAGTTCGGCGTTGTCCGCCGTCACGCATTCGAAACAAGGCAGCCGCAGGATGCCGCCGCCGCTTTCCTACGGAGCAAGACCATGTCAGACAAGAATCGCAAGCCATCGGGTTCGACTACTGGCGCCGGCGCGCCGGCGCCGAGCGACCGCAACTCGCTGACCGTCGGTGCGGATGGTCCGATCCTGCTGCACGACGTTCACCTCGTCGAACAGCTCGCCCACTTCAATCGCGAGAAAGTCATCGAACGCCAGCCGCATGCCAAAGGCGGCGGCGCCTTCGGCACTTTCGAAACCGTGGAGGACATGTCGCGCTACACGAAGGCGGCCCTGTTCCAGCGCGGCGTGAAGACCGAACTGGTGTTGCGCTTCTCGACCGTCGCCGGCGAGATGGGCAGCCCCGACACCTGGCGCGACGTGCGCGGCTTCTCGCTGAAGTTCTACACCAGCGAAGGCAACTACGACCTGGTCGGCAACAACACGCCGATTTTCTTCGTGCGCGACCCGATGAAGTTTCCGCACTTCATCCGCAGCCAGAAACGGCTTCCCGACTCCGGCCTGCGCGACAACCACATGCAATGGGACTTCTGGACCAACAATCCGGAATCCGCACACCAGGTGACGTACCTGATGGGCCCGCGCGGCCTGCCGCGCACGTGGCGACACATGAACGGTTACGGTTCGCATACCTATCTCTGGATCAACGCCGAAGGCGCGAAGTTCTGGGTCAAGTACCACTTCCACACCCAGCAGGGCATGGAGTTCTTCAGCAATGCCGAAGCCGCCGCGATGGCGGGCAGCGACGCCGACTTCCATCGGCGCGATCTGTTCGATGCGATCGAGCGCGGCGCCTTCCCGAAGTGGAAGCTGTCGGTGCAGGTGATGCCGTACGCGCAGGCGCGCACCTACCGCATCAATCCGTTCGACCTGACCAAGACCTGGCCGCACGCGGACTATCCGCTGATTCCGGTGGGCGTCATGACGCTGAACCGCAATCCGGAAAACTTCTTCGCGCAGATCGAGCAGGCGGCGTTCTCGCCGGGCAACACGGTACCGGGCATCGGCCTGTCGCCGGACAAGATGCTGCTGGCGCGTTCGTTCGCCTACGCCGACGCGCAGCGCAACCGCATCGGCGCCAACTTCCATCAGTTGCCGGTGAACCAGCCGAAGGCGCCGGTGAACACTTACCAGTTCGACGGTCCGATGGCGTATCACCACAGCGGCGCCGCGCCGGTCTACGCGACCAACAGCGGCGGTCGTTCCTGGGCCGACCATACCGGTCAGGTCGAAGACGGCTGGGAGGCGGACGGCGAGATGGTGCGCAGCGCCTATGCCTTGCGTGCGGATGACGACGACTTCAGCCAGCCGGGCACGCTCGTGCGCAAGGTGTTCAACGACCGCGAGCGCCAGGCGCTGATCGAACAGGTCGCCGGCAGCCTGCTCGGCGGCGTGCGCAGTCCGGTACTCGAGCGCGCGTTCGACTACTGGAAGCGCATCGATCCGGATGTCGGCGCGAAAATCGAAGCGAAGGTACGCGCTGGCGCTGCGCGGGAACCGGCGGCAGGCATGGGCGAGAGTTGAGCGGTGCGCCCGCTGCGCATCCACACATTCATCTTCTGAAGGAGTTCCGATGATCCTGTCGCCCCGTAACCTCGCTACCTTGCTTTGCCTCGCGCTGTCGAGCAGCGGCGCCGTTGCTGCAACAACGGCGAACGCGCCGGCGCCGGCGACGCCGCCGTTCGCGGTCGCCGAGATCGTCCGCTTCGATCATCCATGGGCGATGACCTTCCTGCCCGACGGCCGCCTGCTGGTGACTGAAATGGGCGGCGCTCTGCGCCTGTTCAATCCGGTGAACAAACACAGCGGCACCGTGACCGGCGTGCCGCGCGTGTCGCACGTCGCCCAGGGCGGGCTCGGCGACATCGTGCTGCATCCGCAGTTCGCGACCAATTCGCTGGTGTATCTGAGCTTCGTCGAGCCCGCGAACGGACGCCTCGGTGCAGCAGTCGCGCGTGCGCGGCTGACGCTGGACGCCGCGGGCGGCGGCGCACTCGAAGATCTCAAGGTGATCTGGCGACAGGATCCCAAGAAGAGCGGCGACGGACATTTCGGTTACCGGCTCGCTTTCGATCGCGACGGCAAACTCTGGATCAGCTCGAGCGAGCGCAAGGAGTTCGATCCGGCGCAGGACATGACGACCAACCTCGGCAAGATCATCCGGCTGAACGATGACGGCAGCGTGCCGTCCGACAACCCGTTCGCCGACCGCGGCGGCGTCACCGCGCAGGTATGGTCGCTGGGTCATCGCAACATCCTCGGCATTGCGTTCGACGCCAAGGGTCAGTTGTGGGCGCACGAAATGGGACCGCAGGGCGGCGACGAACTCAACCGCATCGAGAAAGGCGCCAACTACGGCTACCCGCTCGTCTCCAACGGCAATCACTACGACGGCACGCCGATTCCCGATCACTCGACGCGGCCCGAGTTCCGCGCGCCCGTGATCACCTGGACTCCGGTGATTTCGCCGGCCGGCTTCGTGATCTACGACGGCGCGAAGTTTCCGGCCTGGAAAGGCAGCGGCCTCATCGGCGGGATGTCGTCGAAATCGCTGGTCCGCGTCGAGTTCAACGGCGACAGCGCGCGCGAGGCGGAACGCTTCGACATGCAGCGACGCATCCGCGAGGTCGAACAGGGGCCGGACGGCGCGGTCTGGCTGCTCGAGGACGGAACGCGCGGAGGCCAGGGCTGGCTGCTGAAGCTGACGCCCCGCTGAGCCGACTGGCATCCGACCAGCGCAAACAACCTGCCCGAACCCGGGAAGTCATTGACGCAGGACACTGACATGAATCTGCAGCAGGCGATGAAGAATCCGAACGTTGCGTTCGAATCTCCCGAGGCGCTCGAAGCCTCGACGGAATTCACGGCGCCGCAGAAGCGCGCCATTCTCGTGCAGTGGAAGGATCAACTGGAAAAGCTGCTCATCGCCGACGAAGAAAGCATGCTTCGCAGCGACGCAAAGCCCGGCGCCAACGCCGACTGCCTGAGGCGCGTCACGAACATGCTGACGCGCCTGCCATCCTGACGGAACCAATCGAGACGGGGCGCGCCCGCTGCTTCATCGAAGCTCTCTTAGGGAAAGGCGAATGGAGCGCCAGAATAATTCCAATGGTTCTCAGGACGAATAGCCCGTAGAAATCCTGGCTCATGGCAATCGGAGATCGCCCATGTCCGCAAGATTTCCCATCGAACGCAGCTGCACCCATCAGGCCGAGCGATTTCAGCTCGCCTTCGCCAGGCGCGCACTGGAACTGATGCCGCGCGATGAGGCGACCGCTTTCCGCTCCGGCGCCGACGGATTGACGATCGCGGCAGAAACCGAAATGGCGTTGCAGCGTCCGGTGCGCCTGCTGGAAGAAGTCTATGGAGCAGCGGTGCGTATCAGTCCGCCGAAGGTGCGCTATCGCGGCTGCAGGCAGAGCGATCGGATCGAACAGCCCATCATGGGCCTGCGCATCTTGTGCGCGCCCGTCAACTTCGAGCCCATCCGCGAAGACCTGCGCAGGCGTGGCGCCAGCATCCTGGATGCTGAAGTGAATCGCAGGTTCGGGATCGTCCGTGCGTGTGCGCCGCTCGCGCAGCTGCTCGGTTATCCGGATGCGCTGGATCGCATCACGGGCGGCAGGGACCACCTGGTCATGTGGCTGAGCCACTATGAACGGCTCGACGATCCTCCGCCCGCAGGCGCGGCTGCCTGACGACGCCGCTCAGCTGTCGGCGAATAGTTGCCGGGCGGCGCTGGTCATCGCCACCACCGCGGGGTGCTTGATCTTGCGCTCCGCGGAGATGGCGAAGAACTCGGCTTTGACGCCATGGGCCATGCCGATGCGTACGAATCCGTGCTGGCTGCGAAACTGGCTTTCCAGCACGGACGGCACCGGCGCAAAGCCGTGCCCCGCGCGCGCAAACTCGCGCAGCATCGCGTAGTCCTCGAACTCGCCCAGCATCAGCGGACGCACGCCCTGGCGGTCCAGCCATTGATCCAGCGCCCGGCGGATCGCGGTGTCATCCGTCGGCAGCAGCACCGGCACACCGTCGAGCGATTTGGGAAATCCGCGCCGCAAGGTTTTCGCCAGCGCCGGCGTGGCCATCCAGTAGACCTTGCACTGCCCGAGCGAATGGCTGTGCGCGCGCATGTTGAGCGTCGGCGTGACCGGCGCATCCGACAGCACGACGTCGATGTCGTGCATCACGAGGTCTGCCACCAGCCGTTCCAGCGTGCCTTCGCGACAGGTCACGCGCACCAGCTGTTTCAGCTGCATGCCGGGTTCGAGTATCCGATACGCAATCTCTTTCGGCACCACGTCGTCGATGCCGACGCGCAGACGCAGCGGTCGTGTCGAGGGGCGCTGTTCGAGCGCATCGAGCATTTCCTGTCCCAGGGTGAAGATCTCGTTGGCGTAGCCGAACACCAGCTTGCCGACCTCGGTGGGCACCAGGTTGCGGCCCGACTTGGCGAGCAGCTTCTCGCCCAGTCGTTCTTCGAGCGTACGCAGTTGCGCACTCACCGTCGGCGCAGACAGCGCCAGTTCCTCGCACGCCTTCGTCAGGCTTCCCGTGCGCACGACCGCCCAGAAGTACAGCAGATGCTGATAGTTGATGCGTCGAATGACGGCCATCCGGAAGAAACCTCTGCTGGTGCGTTTGCTGCCGCCGGCCAGGTCGGCGCATCCATCATTTCATACTCCTGCAGCAGATGCGCGAGCATGAAGCGACGCCGGTCGGCGGCGTCACTCGCGTGTCGATTCTTTCCGCACCACGACGCCCTCGATCACATCGTCCTGCGCCGGCCGCGACGGCGCCTGACGGCGCAGTTGCCGCAGCTTCCACCAGAAATACAGCCCGAAAACGCACAGCGCCGTCAGCACGACGGCAAACACCACGATCGACATCGCAATCGCGCCCACCAGTGCAACCGCCGCCGCCACGGCCGTGAGCACCCTGACCACAATGCCCTGCGCACGCGAGCCGATATTGCCGCGATGGCCAAGCTGCGAGCGCTCCTGATCGAAATGCATCGACGCCTCTTCGGTGAACTGCGCCGTGTTATCGGCACGTGCTATTCGAGACTCGTGCTGGCCTCACAAGTTCCAGGCCAGGCGGCACGAACGTGGCGCAACTCTGGTTCACAGGGAATCCCGTCTGACACCACACCTGCGGCGCGCAGCGTCGCGGCCATGGTCACCAGTTCCGCGAGCGATGTTGCCCGCATCTTGCGCATGACCTGGCCGCGATGCGCCTTGACCGTGATCTCCGAGATGCTCAGCGCTTCGGCGACATGCTTGTTCATGCGGCCCGTCACCACGAGCTGCATCACTTCGCGTTCGCGACGGCTGAGCCGGCCGAACCGGTCATGCAGCACGCGCGCCGCCGCCTGCTTCGCCCGGACCGAACGGCTCAGATCCAGTGCCTGTTCGACGGCATTCAACAACAGCTCTTCATCGAGCGGCGTGGTCAGGAACTCGACCGCGCCGGCCTTGATGGCGTGGACGGTCATGCGCACGCTCGGGTTGTCTGCAATGAAAATGACGGGCAGGTCGCGTCGCTGCCTCATGAATTCCTGCAAGGCAGTGCCGGCACCGCCGAACCGATCGATATCGACGATCAGGCAGCCCGGACCCGTCATCTCCGTTGGCGCGAGAAAGTCACAGGTCTGTGCGACTCCCTCCGTACGCCACCCTGCGGACACGATCGCCTCTCTGAGGACGCTGCGAACCTGCGGATCGTCGCTGACGATGAAGACGACCGGCGAGTCGACAGTACGCAGCGTCGAATGTGTGAGCGTGAAATCTCGCATGGCCGTGTGCATGACAGGTTCCTCTCAATCAGCCAGCCGGATATCGACATCGATATTGCCGCGCGTCACGCGCGAGTCGCGACATGTCGGGCTCTTGTGTGAAATCAGCCTGGGCTCATGGTCGCGGAACCTGATGCGAAACGCCCGTTATCTGGTGTTAGGAGTTGTGAGTCGGGCATGGCTGCGCGACTTGCGTCCGCCCGACGCGGCGGAAATTCATATCAAGGTCTAATGGCGCCCGCGAGCGTGCGGCTCTAGCTTGAGATCACGACGACCTTCTCGAGCACAGGAGCATCACATCGTGCAAGCCGATCGCAGATTTCCCGGCGCAGACAGCAGCCCGACATGACCGACCTGGAAAAACTGGTCGCGATCGAGGCGATCCGCAACCTGCAGTCCCGCTACGTGCGGCTGGCCGACTCCAAGGACTGGCTCGGTCTCGCCCATCTGTTTCTGCCGCAGGGCTCGTTCGTGCCCTACGGCGTCGATGGCAAGCCGCAGGTGGCCATGCTCGGCCGCGAGCAGATCTGCCGCATGCTTTCGGATGCCGTGGGCGCGGGTACGGCGATCCATCATCTCTTCTCCTACGAGATCGAGATCCGCTCGCCGACGCGGGCGCATGGCATCTGGGCGATGGAAGACTGGGTCGACCGCTCCCGGGATCACGGCACCGCCGCCGCGCCATTCAAGACGCTGCACGGCCTCGGCCACTACCACGTCGACTACGAGAAGGTCGACGACGCCTGGTTCATCGCGAATCAGAAGCTGTATCGCACCCGACTCGAACTCACCCGTTAGCGAAAGACATCTGGAGCCAGACAATGAAAGCCATCGTCATGAATCGTCCGGGCGGCACCGAGGTGCTCGAACTCGCGGATCGCGCTGCACCCGTGGCCGGACCTGGAGAAGCGCTGATCGAAGTCACTGTCGCCGGCGTGAACTTCATGGATGCCGGCGTGCGACGTGGTCTCGCGTGGACCGAGATGCCGGATCCCAAGATCCTCGGTGTCGAAGGCGCCGGCCGCGTGCTCGCCGTCGGCAGCGGTGTGCAAGACGTGCGCGTGGGGCAACGCGTCGCGTGGGTCTATGCGCCCGGCAGCTATGCCGAACGGATCGCGATTCCCGCGACGTCACTGGTGCCGGTGCCCGATGCGATCGACGATCGCACGGCAACCAGCGTCATGATGCAGGGACTGACCGCGAGTCATTTCGCGACCGACTTCTATCCGGTGCAGCCGGGCGATGTCGCGCTCGTGCACGCCGCGGCCGGCGGCGTGGGCTCGCTGCTGACGCAGATCATCAAGTTGCGCGGCGGTTCCGTCATCGGCCGCGTGTCGAGCGCAGCCAAGGCGGCAGTCGCAAAAGACGCCGGCGCGGATCATGTCGTGGTGGACACCAGCGGCAGGTTCGCGCAGGAAGTGCTGCGACTGACCCACGGCGAAGGCGTCCACGTCGTGTACGACGGTTCGGGCACGACGACGTTCGCCGACTCGCTCGCGTCGCTGCGACGCAGCGGCACGTTCTGCTGGTACGGCCCGGTGCTCGGCGGTCGCACGCCGATCGAGCTGATGAGCCTGCCGAACAGCATCAAGATCGGCTATGCGGTTTTCGCCGATCACATCCACACGCCCGCGCTGCTGCGCGCTCACAGCCAGCAGCTGTTCGACTGGATCATCGCGGGAAAACTGCGCATCCACGTCGGCGCGACGTATCCGTTGGCCGACGCTGCCCGCGCTCATGCCGACATCGAAAGCCGCGCCACCACCGGCAAGCTGCTTCTGATTCCATAACCCATCGACAGAGGAACATCCCATGCAATCGCGATGGCTCATCACCGGCAGCTCCCGCGGCCTCGGGCGTGCGCTGTCCGAAGCCGTGCTGGCCGCCGGTCATCGACTGGTCGCCACTGCGCGCGATCCGCGACAACTGGCGGACCTGACACAACGCTACGGAGATGCCGTGCGGACAGCGGCGCTCGATGTCTCGAACGCCGATGCCGCGCAGGCGGCCGTGCAACTCGCCGTCGACCGTTTCGGCGGTCTCGACGTCGTCGTGAACAATGCCGGCTACGGCAACGTGAACTCCGTCGAAGACACCGACCTCGCGGAGTTCCGGCGCCAGATCGAAGCGAATCTGTTCGGCACCATCATTGTTACCAAGGCTGCTATTCCAGTGCTGCGAGCGCAGCGCAGCGGCCACGTCATCCAGTTGTCGTCGGTGGGCGGTCGCATCGGCGCGCCGGGTCGAGCGCCCTATTCCGCGGCCAAGTGGGGCGTCGAAGGATTCTCGGAATCTCTCGCCCTGGAGATGGCGCTCATCGGCGTGAAGGTCACGGTCATCGAACCCGGCGGCTTCCGCACCGACTTCGCCGGCTCATCGACCGTGCTCGAAGACGGGCGCGCCGAGTACGACGCCGTCGTCGGCGCCACCGCGAGAAGGCAGCGCGACTACAACGGCCGTCAGCCCGGCGACCCGGCGCGGGCGGCACAGGCGATCCTGAAAATAGCAGCGATGGACAATCCACCGTTCCGGCTGCCGCTGGGCAGCGATGCATTGCAGCTGATCGAACGGGCCGATCGTGCGCGACTGGCCGAGCTGGAACGCTGGCGTGCGTTGAGTGCGTCGACGGATTTTCCGCCGGAGTGATCGTTTCTTCTGTGGGTCAGGCTTTAGCCTGACTTCCGAAAAGAGGCCGGCTGAAAGCCGGCCCCACAGTAAGAGGCCCCCACAGAGGCGCCGCGCCTACGGCGCGTACCTGGTGAAGACGTAATCGCGCTGCGCCGTCGCACGCGCCTCATGACACGCAAAGCAGGTGCGGTGCTGCGCTTCGTCGACGGGCTGACCGTCGACGAAGCGTCCGAATCCCCACCCGCCGGTAGCAGCATATTTCTTCGAGTCCTTCACCATCACCTGCACCGTCGTCGCCTGCCCCGGCACCGTCGCCGGCGCGAATTCTGCTGAAGGCATTTGCTTCCACGCGAGCTTGACCAGGATCGTGCCGTCAGGAAATGACGGCACGCCGTTGCGATACGCACGGATCGCCACCGGGTTGCCGACCACCGCACGCAGTTCATTCAACGGCGCCGCTTCGAGGGCGGGCGCGATCAGTTCCCATTGTCTATAGCCGCGCGGAACCGTCACACCATAGATCGGCGACGCTGCGGCGACAGACTGATCCGCCCGCGCAAACGACACGCCGACGACGATGAGCGCCGCAATGATCGCGACGAGACAGACGAGACGGAACGGAGATTTCATTGCATACCTCCGTCAGAACCTGTCGACATCCATCACCGCAGTAGCGAATGCCTGCGGCGCTTCCTGCGGCAGGTTGTGGCCGATGCCGCCGGCAACCAGTCGATGCTCGTAGCGGCCGGAGAACCGCTTCGCGTATGCGGCGGGCTCCGGATGCGGCGCGCCGTTGGCATCGCCTTCGAGCGTGATGGTCGGCACGGCGATCGTCGGCAGTGCGGCGAGTTTCTGTTCCAGCGAGTCGTACTTCGCTTCGCCCGCGGCGAGCCCGAGACGCCAGCGATAGTTGTGAATCGCCACCGCGACCTGATCCGGATGATCCAGCGCCGCGGCCGAGCGCGCGAACGTTGCGTCATCGAAGGCCCACTTCGGCGAGGCGAGCGTCCAGATCAGCCGCGCAAACTCATGCGTGTACTTCGCATAGCCCGCTTCGCCGCGTTCGGTGGCGAAGTAGTACTGGTACCACCACTGCAACTCCGCCTGCGGCGGCAACGGCGCACGGTTCAAGGCCTGGCTGCCGATCAGGTAGCCGCTGACGGACACCAGCGCCTTGCAGCGCTCCGGCCATAGCGCCGCGAGGATGTTCGCCGTGCGCGCACCCCAATCGCAGCCGCCGATGATTGCCTGGTCGATCTGCAACGCATCCAGCAATGCGATGGCATCGACGGCCAGCGCCGCCTGCTGGCCATTGCGCGGTGTGTCGGCGGAGAGAAACTGCGTGCCGCCGTAGCCACGCAGGTAGGGCACGATCACCCGATATCCGGCAGCGGCGAGCAGCGGCGCGACGTCGACGTAGGTGTGAATGTCATACGGCCATCCATGCAGCAGCAGCACCGGCTTGCCGTTCGCCGGGCCGGCCTCCGCATAGGCAACATCGAGCACGCCGGCCTGAATGTTCTTCATGGCAGCGAAGGACGTGTGCGCCGCGGTCGATGCTTTCACGCGAGTCTCCTGGCCCGAGCCGGCTTCAGCCATCGCCGGCACTCCGAGTTGAACGGCGGCCAGCCCCGCAGCGGCGATGCCGAAGAATTCTCTTCTGTGCAGATCTATCGGGTTGGACATGGGTCACCTGTGATGAACGAAGAATTTCGGAAAGTCTCGATGCATGTCTTGCACGTTTGCGCGATCACTTGCCGCGCAACGGGCGAAACGCGTCGCGCAGCTCACGGGCAAACAGCTCCGGCTCTTCCCACGCCGCGAAGTGACCGCCCTTGTCGACTTCATGGAAATACATGAGGCTGGGATAGGCCTGCCGCGTCCAGGTCTCGGGCGCGCGATAGATCTCGCCGGGAAACACGGTGACGGCGACGGGAAGGGCGATGTCGCGCGTCTTCTGCGCCGAGGCGCTGAAGTTATTGTTGTTGTTCTCCCAGTAGAAGCGCGCTGCCGACACCGCGCTGTTGGTCAGCCAGTACAGCGAAATGTCGTCGAGGATCTGATCTCTCGTCAGCGAGCGTTCCGGAACGCCGCCGCTGTAGGTCCATTGCGCGATCTTCTCGTACATCCACCCCGCGAGGCCGACGGGCGAGTCCGACAGTGCATAACCCACGGTCTGCGGACGCGTGACCATCATGGCGCCATACGCTGCATTCCGCGAAAAGAACGCATACAGCGAATCGAAAGCGGCCCGCTCCTTCGCCGACAGTCCGACCGGCGCGGGCCCGCCGTTGTTGATTGCCTGCACGACCGCGTCCGGCAACGTCGCCGGCATGCTGAGATGAATGCCGAGCAGACCCGCCGGCGCCTGTCGCGCCATCGCATCGGAGATCACCGAGCCATGATCGCCACCCTGCGACACATAGTGCGTGTACCCGAGGCGCTTCATCAGCACATCCCAGGCGCGGCCGACGCGTTCGGGGCCCCAGCCGGTCTGCGCCGGTCGCTCCGAGAAGCCATAGCCGGGAATCGAAGGAATCACGACGTCGAACGCATCCTCCGCCTTGCCGCCGAACGCAGTCGGATCGGTCAGCGGGCCGATCGCATCGATCATTTCCAGAATCGAGCCCGGCCAGCCATGCGTGATGATCAGCGGCAACGCATGCGGATGCCGCGACTTCACATGGATGAAGTGAATGTCGAGCCCGTCGATGTGGGTCACGAACTGCGGCAGCGAGTTGAGCTGCGTCTCGACCTTGCGCCAGTCGTAGTCCGTCGCCCAGTAGCGGGCGAGTTCCTGGAGCGTCGCCTGTTTCACGCCCTGCGAATCGTCGTTCACCGTCTCGCGGTCCGGCCAGCGCGTCGCGAGCACGCGCTGCCTGAGATCGTCGAGCGCGGCCTGCGGGATGCTGACGCGAAAGGGCCGGATCTCCGCTGCGGGCGACTCACGGGTCATAGGCACGGAAGCGCTTTTCGTGAAAGCCGTGACGGGATTCATCAAGAACGCCGGCGCCATCACGGCGAAGAATGCGACACGGCAGGCGGTACGGTGGGTCATCGAAGTGTCCTCGAGTGAATGGTCGACGCGATGAGGACGGGATCTGACCAGAAGCCGGGCCGCGGCTCGATTGCACGATGGTATGGGTCGTCTTCGCGCATACCTTCGTCTAATCGCCGCAATCCGGCGCAACTGGTCTGATCCGTCCCGAACCGCAACACACCCACGCGATGTGCAGACCTTCGCTACGAGGCCCAGGATGAAAACCCAATCTGTTCTGCTCGCTTCCCTGGTTGCCGGCGTGCTGGCCGTCACTGCCGGCACGCGCAGCGATGCCACCGCGATCGACTCGCTGACGCAGGCGACGGAATGGCTCAACTCGCCGCCGCTGCAGGCCGAGGATCTGCGCGGCAAGGTCGTGCTGGTCGACTTCTGGACCTACACCTGCGTGAACTGGATGCGCACGCTGCCGTACCTGCGGGAGTGGTCCGAGAAGTATCGCGATCAGGGGCTGGTCGTCATCGGCGTGCACTCGCCGGAATTCGGCTTCGAACGCAACGCACAGCACGTGCGACGCGCGACGCAGGCACTCGGCGTCGACTATCCGGTCGCGATCGACAGCGATCACGCGATCTGGCGCGCGTACCACAATCAGTACTGGCCCGCGGTGTATCTCATCGATGCGAGCGGTCGCGTGCGCTTCCGTCATGTCGGCGAAGCGGACTACGGCCAGCTCGAACAGGCGCTGCGATCACTGCTGCCGCAAGCCGCCGCGGGCAGTGACGACAAGCCGGCTCCGACCAGCGCCAAAGGCGCCGAGGTGGCGGCCGACTGGAAGAATCTGCGCTCGGGCGAGAACTATCTCGGTCGCGAACGCACGGTGAATTTCGCGTCGCCGGAAGGACTGGGTCGCGGCACGCCCCGCACCTACAGCATTCCGCAGCGACTGCGGCTCAACGAATGGTCGCTCGATGGCGCCTGGACGATCACGCCGGAAGCCAGCGTGCTGGACCGTGCTCCCGGACGCATCGCGTACCGGTTCCATGCGCGCGACGTCAATCTCGTGATGGGCGTCGCCACGCTCGATCATCCCGTGAAATTCCGCGTGCGCATCGATGGCATGCCGCCGGGCGAGGCGCGCGGCACCGACGTCGACGCAGAGGGCTATGGCAGCGTCGACGAACCGCGTCTCTACCAGCTCATTCGCCAGCCCTCGCCCATCGTCGAGCGAACGTTCGAGATCGAGTTCTTCGGCGAGGACGTCGCGGCGTTCTCGTTCACTTTCGGCTGAGTGCGTCTGCGCTCGTTCTTTCCTGTTGTCTCAATCGAGGTAAGCGTGATGAAGACTATCGTTGCAACCCTGGCTGCGGTCGCAGCGCTCGGCGGGCCGACTGCGGATGCGCAGAACGAAAAGCCCACGATCGTGCTGGTGCATGGCGCCTTCGCGGATTCGTCGAGCTGGAACGGCGTCATCCGGATTCTGGAGGCCGATGGCTATCCGGTCGTCGCCGCGGCGAATCCGCTGCGCAGCGTCAAGGGCGATGCGAAGTACGTCGGCGACATCGTCGCGAGCATCAAGTCGCCCGTGGTGCTCGTCGGCCATTCGTATGGCGGCCTGGTGATCAGCGACGCCGCGAATGGACGTGCCAACGTGAAGTCGCTGGTGTACGTCGCGGCGTTCGCGCCGGAGAGCGGCGAAACGGCGCTGGAACTCTCGGGAAAATTTCCCGGCAGCACGCTGGGTGAGGCGCTGGCGCCGCCCGTCTCGCTGCCCGGTGGCGTGAAGGATCTCTACATCCTGCAGGACAAGTTTCCCGATCAGTTCGCAGCCGATGTGCCGAAGCACGACGCGCGCCTGATGGCGGCAACGCAGCGACCCATCACGGATGCGGCACTGGGTGAGCCTGCCGATCAGCCGGCGTGGAAGAGTGTGCCGGCGTGGTTCGTCTATGGCGACCAGGACAGGAACATTCCGCCGCAGGCACTGGCGTTCATGGCGCAGCGGGCGCAGTCGAAGGAGACGGTGGTCGTCAAAGGCGCGTCACATGTGGTGATGATTTCGCATCCGGCTGCGGTGGCGAAGGCGATTGAGCATGCGGCGGTGAAGTGAGCGTGTGGTGGGGTCGGCTTCGTGCGAGAGGATTGGCCGGCTGAAGCCGGCCCCACAGGAAGACTGGGGACGCGGCTCCTGCTGTGGGGCCGGCTTTCCCAAAGGGATTTCCTTCGGTCACAGCCGGCCTGGGAGCTGTCAGGCTAAAGCCTGACCTACAGAAGATAAGGAACACCGTCTCACGGACTCACGTCCGGCACCGCACTCAACTCCCGTCCACGCGTCTCCGGCAGCAGGATCGCTGCCAGCAACACCAGGCCATACGCGCCCGCGACGTACACACCGATCGCATGCCCCACGCCGAGCCGCTGCACGCTCTCGCCGATCAGCAGCGGCGTAACGCCTGCAACGCCTCGTCCCAGGTTGTAGCAGAAGCCGAGTCCCGAGCCGCGCAGCTCCGTCGGATACAGCTCGGTCAGCACCGGGCCGATGACACTGAACATGCCGGTGGCGATGAAACCGAGCGGCACACTCAGCAGCAGCAACGTGACGTTGGAGATCGTCAACCCCGCATAGGACAGCGCGAGCACGATGCCGCCGATCGCAAACGCCATCAGCGTCACGCGGCGACCCGCGCGGTCGCTGAGCCAGGAACCGAAGGCGTAGCCGAGGAATGACCCCGCGATGATGGCTGCGAGATAACCGCTGCTGTCGACGATGGACAGTCCGCGTTCCGCGCGCAGCATGGCCGGCCACCAGGTGGCGATGGCCCAGTATCCGCCGTGCATGCCGATCGCCAGCAGACTGCCCTTCGCAGTCATCGCCAAGGTCGGCCCCGCGAAGATGCTATGCCATGGGACGCGGCGCGTGATGCTGCGAAACGCCGCGGGCTCCTGCAGCCGGCGTCGAAAGAAGAACACCGCGAGCGCCGGCAGGAATCCGACGACGAACGTGATGCGCCAGCCGAGATCGGGCGGCAGCACCGACAGCACGATCGTCGAAATGACTACAGCCAATCCCCATCCCACCGCCCAGCCGCTCTGGGCCATGCCGACCATCCGCCCCCTGATCTGCGGCGCAGCGACTTCCGCAACGAACACGGCGCCGACGGCGAGTTCGCCGCCGAAGCCCAGTCCCTGCAATGCACGCGCGATCAGCATCTGATGGAAATCGCCAGCGAGACCGCACAGGCAGGTGGCGACTGCAAACCACAAGATCGTAATCTTCAGCATCGCGACACGGCCGACGCGGTCGGCGAGCACGCCGGCGAGCCATCCGCCGAGCGCGGACGACGTGAGCGCGACGGTCGCCAGCAATCCGGCCTCGACGTGCGTCAGTCCCCACGCCGTCAGCAGGACGGGCAGCACGAAGGCATAAAGCTGGATATCCATGGCGTCCAGACTGAACCCGCTGAAGGTCGTCCAGAAGGCACGGCGAGCGTCGGTATCCAGCGTGCGATACCATGCAGGACTCATGCAGTGAGCGATCGCCTCCCGCGATTCGATGGCTTCGTGTGATGGCCAGATTCCTGGCGCAATTCCGGGCGATCACCGGTCTTCGTTCGTCGCGCTGCGCAACGGGACCGGGGCGCTGAAGCAAGACGACAGATGATTGACAGCATATCCCGCACCTCGATCGAACGGATAGCGTTCGGCCCGTTCTGCCTCACGCCGGGCGAACGGCTGCTGACGAAGGACGGCGCGCCCGTCGAGATCGGCGGACGCTCGCTCGATCTGCTCATCGCACTCGTCGCGCAACCCGGTCGCGTCCTGCACAAGAATGAATTGCTGAAACGCGTCTGGCCCGACGTCGTGGTCGAAGACAGCAGCCTGCGCTTTCACATGGCCGGCCTGCGCAAGATCCTCGGCGATGGCGAAGACGGTGCGCGCTACATCGCGACACAGGTCGGCGTCGGCTACGCCTTCGTCGCACCCGTGCAGGCGCTCGCCGCCATCGACGGCGAATTCGTGGCGGCGCCAGCGCTACCGTCGCAGCACGAACCCCAATCCATTCTCGACGCAAAACTGCCGGCGCGTCCGCCGGGCGTGATCGGACGTGATCGCGACATCCGGCTGCTGAGCGAGCGGCTGTCGGACACGCGCCTGTTCACCATCGTCGGCCCCGGTGGCGTCGGCAAGACGACGCTCGCACTCGAAACGGCACATGCATCGCTGGCCCGTTTCGCCGACAAGGCCGCCTTCGTCGATCTCGCGACGCTGGAAGATCCCGCGCTGATTCCTTCGGCCGTCGCCGGTGCGCTGGGGATTCCCGTCCAGGGCGCCGATCCGCTGTCGGTCGTGCTCGCCCACATCCGCCCGCGACAGCTGCTGCTGATCCTCGACAACTGCGAGCACATGGTCGATGCCGTATCGCGCATCGTCGAACAGATCCGGGACGCGGCGCCGCGGGTGAATGTGCTGGCCACCAGTCGCGAAGTCCTGCGCGTGCGCGGCGAACACGTGCACTGGCTGAACCCGCTCGACTATCCGCACGAGACGGCGAATCTGTCGCTCGATGAACTGCTGGCCTATCCGGCGGTCGAGCTGTTCATCGAACGCGCCTCGGCCGGCAACAGCGCACTCGGCGTGGATGCCGAAGCAGCCCGTCTGATCGCCGACATGTGTCGCCAGCTCGATGGCATGGCGCTGCCCATCGAACTGACCGCGGTGAGGGTCGCCGCCCATGGCTTGCGCGCCACGTCGGCGCTGCTGGCCCAGCGCTTCAATCTCGCCTGGAGCGGGCAGCGCACGGCCGTGCCGCGCCAGCAGACGCTGCAGGCCACGCTCGACTGGAGTTACGAACTGCTCTCGGAACCGGAACGGCTGACGCTGGAAAGACTGTCGGTCTTCGTCGGCTTCTTCTCGCTCGACTCGGCGCTGCACGTCGTCACCGACGACCGCATCGATGCCGACGCCGCGGCCATCGCGCTCGATGGACTGACGACCAAATCGCTGCTGTCGCCCAACCGCTCCTCGGGCACGAGCTGCTATCGCCTGCTGGAGATGACGCGCGCGTATGCCAAGAAGCGCTTCGCACTGCGCGGCGCTGACGAGTGCAATGCCACCGCCCGCCGTCACGCCGCCCGTTTCCTGCACGAACTCGAAACGCGCCAGCACGCGCCGCTGGATTTCCAGACGGAGACTGCGCACTTCACCCAGATGCTGGGCAACATCCGCGGCGCGCTGGAGTGGAGCTTCCGGCCGCACGGCGATCCCGATCTCGGCGTGCGACTGGCTGCGCTCAGCGCCCGCGTCTTCATGACGCTGTCGCTGCTGGTGGAATGCCGCACCTGGTGCGCGCGAGCCTTGCGCGATCTCGGCCGGCAGCACGCGGGCACGTCGACCGAGCTCGAACTGCAGGCCGCACTGGGACTGTCGCTCATGTTCACCGGCGGCAACAGCGAAGCCGCCGAATCGGCATTGCGCCGCGCGCTCGACATCGCCACGCGACTGGACGATCGCTGGAACCAGTTGCGACTGCTGGGACGCCTGCACATCTTCCATGAGCGCATCGGCGACTTCGCGACCGCAAAGACCTGGGCCGACACCGCCGTGAAGGTGGCCGCCGTCATCGACCAGCCCGAAGCCATCGCCATCGCGGCATCGCTCGCCGGCATCTCGCATCACCTGGCGGGCGACCAGACGCGGGCGCGCAGCGAACTGGAACTGTCGCTGCGCGAAAGCCTGCCCTCGGAACGCGCGCGCACCATCCACTACGGGTTCGATCATCGCAACCGCTCCGGCATCGCACTCGCGCGCACCTTGTGGCTGCAGGGACATGCCGATTTCGCGCGGCATGTCGCCGAACACATCGTGCAGCAGGCGGCACGCCTGGAACATCCCATCACGCACTGCATCGCATTGATCTGGACGCTGTCGGTACACCTGTGGCGCGGCGATCTCGATCACGCGCAGGCCAGTCTCGACGTCTTCGCGGATCGCGCCGAGCTGAATGCGTTTCAGCCCTACATCGCCGCGTCGACCGGCTTTCGCGGACAGCTGAGCATCGAACGCGAACAGCCCGAAGGCGCGCTCTGTCTGCTCGAGGAAAGCCTGGCGCGACTGCATGCCTCCCGATACGAACTGCTCACGAGCACGTTCGAAACCGCGCTGGTGCAGGGCCTGGCGCTGCGCGGCCGCAACGATGAAGCGCTGCTGGTGGCCAATACCGCGATCGATCGTTGCCTCGGCAATGGCGAGGGCTACCTGCTGCCCGAGATGCTGCGGCTGAAGGCCAGCGTCGTCGGCGATCCGTCCGCAGCCGAACGGCTGCTGCAGGAATCGCTCACCTGCGCCCGCACGCAGGGCGCGCGCGCCTGGGAACTGCGCGCCGCGATGGATCTCGCCCGTCTGTGGATTGCCGACGGGCGCCTCGCCGAGGCCATGTCGCTGCTCGGACCGGTTCGCGATGCGCTGACGGAAGGGCTGGCCACGCGCGACGTGCGCGCCGCCGATGCGCTCCTGCGATTGCACGCCTAGCACTTCGCGATGCGACGATCCTGGAACCGATCCGGATTCGAAACGTTGTCCCGATGCAGCAACAACGGATGACAGGAATGGCGCAGACAGTTTCCATCCGCGCACGTCGCAAGCAGTACCTCGTCAGGGGACAGCAAGTTCAGCAGGTCGATGCACGCGAGCTGCAGTCCGTGCTCGGCACGGCGAAAACGGAAGGCCCGGACGAAGCGCGCGGCAATCGCGCCGTACCGGATGCCGCGCGCTGGACGGCACGCGACGCGTGGCTTGCCGGCGGACGCTGAATCTGGCGGTCATTGTCGCCTCTTTCTTCCTGTAGGTCAGGCTTCAGCCTGACTCCTAAAGAGGCCGGCTGAAGCCGGCCCCACAGAAGAGCCAGCAGAAGATTCTGCGCCATCGCGCACGGGAGAAACCATGAAAACGCGGACACTCGGCAACCACCTCGAAGTTTCGGCCTTGGGCCTCGGCTGCATGGGACTGAGCTTCGCCTACGATCCGGTACCCGACCGGCAGCAGGGCATCGCGCTGCTGCGCGCGGCGGCAGAGCGCGGCGTGACCTTCTTCGACACGGCGGAAGTCTATGGTCCGTTCGCCAACGAGGAACTGCTCGGCGAAGCGCTGGCGCCGTTCAAGGGACAGGTGAAGATCGCCACGAAATTCGGTTTCCGGATCGATGAAAGAGGCCGGCAGGTCGGCGTCGACAGCCGGCCGGAACACATCCGCGAAGTGACCGAGGCGTCGCTCAGACGACTGAAGGTCGAGACGATCGACCTGCTCTACCAGCATCGCGTCGATCCGGAGGTGCCGATCGAAGACGTCGCCGGGACGGTGAAAGACCTGATCCGCGCCGGCAAGGTGAAGCACTTCGGTCTGTCGGAGGCCGGCGCGCAGACGATCCGCCGCGCGCATGCAGTGCAGCCGGTCACCGCACTGCAGAGCGAATACTCGTTGTGGTGGCGCGAGCCGGAGAAGGAGATCCTGCCGACGCTGGAAGAACTCGGCATCGGCTTCGTGCCCTACAGTCCGCTCGGTCGCGGTTTCCTGACCGGCAAGATCGACGAGAACACGCAGTTCGACAAAACCGACTTCCGCAACATCGTGCCGCGCTTCACGCCGGAAGCCCGCAAGGCCAATCAGTCGCTGGTGGCGCTGCTCGACAGGCTCGCGACCCGGAAGCAGGTGACGCCGGCGCAGCTCGCACTCGCCTGGCTGCTGGCGCAGAAGCCATGGATCGTGCCGATACCCGGCACGACCAGGCGGCACCGGCTCGAAGAAAATCTCGGCGCGCTCGACGTCGCGCTGACCTCCGCGGAGGTGCAGGAGATTTCCGCCGCGGTATCGAATACGCCCGTCGAGGGCGCGCGGTATCCGGAGAAGATGCAGAGGATGACGGGGCGCTGAGAGCTGACCTGCGCGCAATCCCCGGTGCCGCCGCGAATACGTGCGCACCGGAACTGCCCGCCAGGCTCAATCATTCGATTCTCGATCATTCGATGGAGGTTCAAGCCTGCGAAGGGGGACTGTCATCATGGCGCGACGCTACAGCAAGAAGGCATCGAAGAAGGTTCGCACGGTCATGCGCGAGCGCAAGCGCGGCACGCTGCGCAGCAGCTCCGGCAAGAAGGTCACGAGCCGCAAGCAGGCGATCGCCATCGCGCTGTCCGAGGCGCGGCGGTCCGGGGCGAAGGTTCCGAAGAAGAAGCGCAGCAGCAGGAAGACGTCGCGCAAGAAAAAGACGACGTCCCGGAAGAAGAAGTAGCAGCCGATCGCTACGCGGCGCGGCGTGCGCTCTCGGCCGGCGTCGCGACGTCGGGCTGACGGGCAGGCGACGCGTGCGCCTGGCCGCGTGCGCCCTGCATGGAGAAGGCCGAGATGGCCGACAGCATCTGGTTCGATTGATCTTCGAGCGCTTCCGCAGTGGCAATCAGTTCCTGCGCCATCTGCGCATCGCGCTGGGTGATCTGGTCCATCTGCACCACGGCCTTGTTGATCTGTTCGATGCCCGCGGACTGTTCGATGCTGGCGGCTTCGATCTCGCCGATCATCTGACCGACCTGCTGCACCGACTCCACGACGTTGCGCATCGACACTTCGGCTTCGCTGGCAAGATCGGTGCCGCGCGCCACCGTTCGACCGGAGACCTCGATCAGCTCGCGGATTTCGCGTGCCGACGTCGCCGACCGCTGCGCGAGGCTGCGCACTTCCTGCGCCACGATGGCGAATCCGCGACCCTGCTCACCCGCCCGCGCTGCTTCGACGGCCGCGTTGAGCGCCAGCAGGTTGGTCTGAAAGGCAATGCCATCGATGATCCCGACGATATCGCCGATGCGCTTCGAGGAATCGGCGATCTCCTTCATGGTGACGGAGACTTCGCCGACGACATCGCGACCGCGCACCGTGGCCGACGAGGCGCCGGTCGCCATGCCGGCGGCCTGGCGCGCGTTGTCCGTGTTGCGCTCCACCGTCGCGGTGAGTTCTTCGAGCGATGCGGCGGTTTCTTCGAGACTCGCCGCATGCTCGCTGGTGCGGTTGGAAAGCTCGGTGTTGGCCGCCACGACCGCGCCGACGCGCTCGCGCACCTCGCCCGCCGCCGCCAGGTTGTCCTTCAGCACGCCGTCGAGTTTGACGCGCACCTGTTCCAGCGTCTGTGCGACCGCGACGATGCATGACACGCCTTCGTCCGTAATCCGCGTGCGCGTGTCGCCGCTGACGAGGCGAAACGTCGCCTTCTGCAGCGCAATGAGCGGCCTCACGACCTTCTGCTGTACATAGATGAGATTGGCGAGACTGACCAGCGCACCGAGTGCGCCCGCACCTGCAGCCCAGTTCATGCCGGTGCTGCGCGCGAGATGCATCGTGAGGACCGAGAACAACAGCGTCAGGAATCCCAGCACCCAGCAGGAACTGATTCTCAGCGACGGGCTCAGCGCGCGCCCGAACGCGCCGACCAGGGACGTATCGACCACCTTTCCCTCGCGCAGAGTCAGCGCACCGGCGCGTCCCTGGCGGATCGCGGCATAGACACGTTCGGCCGCCTGAATCTCTTCGCGCGTCGGCTTCACGCGGACGGACATGTAGCCGCTGATGCGACCGTTCTCGATCATCGGCGTCACGTTGGCGCGCACCCAGTAGAAGCCGCCGGACTTGCGCCGGTTCTTGACGATGCCCGTCCAGCTGCGGCCGCTGCGGATCGTGGCCCACAGATCCGCGAAGGCCTCCTTCGGCATGTCCGGGTGCCGCACGATGTTCTGCGGCTGGCCGAGGCACTCTTCCAGGGAGAACTCGCTGCTGCTGAGAAAAGCCGGATTCGCGTAGGTGATGCGGCTCGCTGGATCGGTGTGCGTGATGATGACTTCGTCATCCGGCAGCACGTATTCGGTCTGCGTCGTGGGTCCGTTGTCGCGCATGGCTGCTGTTTCCGAAGTGTTTCCCTGTCCTTCCGTGATCGGCTGATATCTGCCGCGGTTGAGTGGTATCGGTTCGCATTTTCCTGTGAGGGAACGCCCGACGATGGCGCGGCCTCTCGGCCTCATCGACACGAATTTCCGTGCAGGAATGGCGTCCGGCGCCATTACGACTATTCGGCAGAACGCTGCCCACAACCCGTATTTCCGCGTCAGACGGCGAACGGCACAGTCTCGCGATCTTCGAGGGGAGCTGCCGCAATGCCCGCATCCGACTTTCGTTCCCGCCGCGCCAGCAACTTCGCGGTGGTTGCCTGGACGCTCGTGGTCATGCTGATGGGCTGCGGATCGGACAAGAGCGCCGCGGTGCCGGCCACCCCCGCGCCTGTGGCGCCGGCCGCTACCGTGTTGCCTGCCGCCGCAGTTGGCGGCGCTGCGGCAGCGGCTGCAGCGCCGGCAGCGGTCACGCAGGCGTCATGGCAGCCCGATGCGCTCGAAGAACTGCTCGCGCCGATCGCTCTGTATCCGGATGCGCTGCTGTCGCAGATCCTCGCCGCCTCGGTGAACTCGCAGGAAGTGCTCGACGGCGGCAACTGGCTGCTGCAGAACGAGAACCTGAAGGGCGATGCGCTCGACGAGGCGGCGGAGAAAGCGGGCTTCGGTCCGGCGATGCGCGCGCTGGTGCAGTTCCCGACCGTCGTCGACATGATGTGCCAGCAGATCGACTGGACGAAGCAGCTCGGCTCCGCCTTCACTTCCGACCAGGCGAGCGTGCTCGATGCCGTACAGCGGCTGCGGGCGCAGGCGAAGGACGTCGGCAATCTCAAATCGACGCCGCAGCAGACGGTCGAGACCAAAACGGAGAACAACAAGATCATCGTCGAAGTGAAGCCGGCGGATCCGCAGGTGATCTACGTGCCGCAGTACGACCCGCAGGTGGTCTACACCACGGCGCCGCCTGCGACGACGACCACGACGACGCAGAGCAGCGGCGTCAGCACCGGTGCGGCCGTTGCCGGCGCGCTGCTCGCCTTCGGCGTCGGCGTCATGGTCGGCAATGCCTTCCACGACGATTACTACTATCCGCACTGGGGCTACGGTTCCATGTACTTCGGACCGCGACCGTTCTATCCGCCCGCCTACGTCTATCGCCCCGTGTACGGCCCGGCTTTCCGGCCCGCTTATCACTACGCGCCGCCGCCGGGGTATCGCTACAACTACAACCACATCAACGTGCAGAACAACATCAACGTGAACGTGAACAATAACTACTTCAACCGCTTCGACAACAACCAGAACCTGCGCGCGGGCAATGCCAACAGTCCGATCTCCGGCACGAAGCACGGCGTCGGTGCAACGCAGCGCGCCGGACAGACTGCAGGCGGCACGCGCGATTCGTGGAAGGGCCAGTCGACGTATGCCGGCAACAGGAATCCCGCGACGCAGGCACGACTGAACCAGGCAGCAGGCAGGCCCGCCACTGCACAGGATCGACCGCAGCAGCACGTGGGCGGAGCGGGCGGCACGCGCAATCCGTCGGCCGGTACGCAGCACGTCGATCGCGGTTACGGCGGTTCGACGCGCTCGCCCTCGCGCGACATCGCCTCGCAGGCCCGGCCGAGCCAGAGCGCGACGCCGCGACCGGCAACAACGACGCATGCGACCAGCCGGCCCGCATCGCGACCGGACAATGCCTTCTCCGGCGCACGCTCGTCCGGCAATGGTTCGTTCGACCGCGCAGCCAGCGCCCGCGGTCACGCCAGTGCGGGATCGCGTCCCCATCCCGCTCGCTCGGCGCGCCGACGCTAGGAGAAGAAGATGAATCGTCCTCTCATCGCTCTCGCCGCGGCACTCTCCCTGGTCGCAGTCACGGGTTGCCAGCGCAAGGACGCCGCGACACCCGCACCGACGAGCGCAGCGACAACGACTGCAACAACATTCGCCACGCCCGAGGCCGCGATCGACGCGCTGGTCGCCGCGGTCGAAGGCAACGACGTTGCCGCGCTCAAGGAAATCCTCGGTCCGGGCATCGACGAACTACTGTCGTCCGGCGACGAGGTGGAGGATCGCGCCGAGCGCGAAGCCTTCATCGCGCGCTATCGCGAGCAGCACATGCTCGTCGCAGGCGGCCCCGATCGACTCGTGCTGCAGGTGGGCGCCGATCACTGGCCGTTGCCGATTCCCCTCGTGCGCGGCAACGACGGCTGGCACCTCGACGGCGAAGCCGGCGCCGACGAGATCGTGGTCCGCCGCATCGGCGCGAACGAGCTGCACACCATCGATGTGATGCGCGGCTTCGTCGAAGCGCAGGAAGACTACGCCGCCGTGGCCCACGATGGCGGCAACACGGGCGTCTATGCGCAGAAGCTGCGCAGCGACGCCGGCAAGCAGGACGGCCTGTACTGGGAAGCGGGCACCGGCGCAGCAGAAAGTCCGGCGGGGCCGGCACTCGCCGCTGCGACCAGCGAGGGCTACAACGCCGCGAAGGGAGAGCCGTATCACGGCTATCTGTATCGCATCCTGCTGTCGCAGGGCGCCGCGGCCAACGGCGGCGCGAAGGACTATGTCGTCGACGGCAAACTCACCGGCGGCTATGCGCTCCTCGGCTGGCCCGCGGACTACGGCGCCAGCGGCATCATGACGTTCATCGTGAATCAGGACGGCGTCGTGTGGCAGCGCGATCTCGGCGAAGACACCGCGAAGGCGGTCGCGGATATCACGCAGTTCAATCCGGATGAGGACTGGACGCCGCTGGCGGTGGAGGAAGTTGCTGCCGCGAACTAGCCTCTCCCCTGTGGGGCCGGCTTCAGCCGGCCTCTGAGGAGTCAGGCTGAAGCCTGACCTACAGGAAGAGTAAGACGCCCCCACCCTAACCCTCCCCCGCTGCGCGGAGGAGGGGATCAGAAAATCACTCCAGTCTTTTCCAGAACACCACCGTGTCGCAGTACGCGCCGTCCGGCAGCAACGCATAGTCCGGAATCACGCCGCAGCGCTGCCAGCCCTGCCGCGCGTACAACCGCTCGGCATCGGCGCTCGCAGTATCCAGCACCAGCAACGTCCGTCCCTTCTGCCGTGCATGACGTTCCGCGGCCTGCAGCAACGCCGCGCCCAGCCCCGACTTCCGCGCCCTGCGATGCACCAGCATCTTGGCGACATCGCCACGATGCGGCTGGTTCTCCTGCGGTGCCCAGATCACCTGCACCGTACCGACGATGGCACCGCGCTCATCGTACGCAACGAACACCGCACGTTCGACGCGCGCCGCGCTCGCCGCGGTGCTTCGCCAGAACGCATCCGCCTTCTCGCGCGTCATCGGCCACATGAAATTGACGGAGGCGCCGCCTTCGACGCAGTCGATGAGCACGTCGCCGAGTTCGCGGATTTCCTTCTCGCCCAGCACGTCGAGACGGCGGATCGTTGCGGTCATGTCCTCTCCTCGTTGCGCACGACGATATCCAGCGCGCTGCCTTTTCTGTCAATACGCCATACTTCCACCCATGCAATCCCGACGCGCCTTCGCCCTCTTCAGCCTCGTCCTGCTCATGGTCATGTGGGGCAGCACCTTCGTCGTGACCAAGGCCGCGGCGCAGGGCTTCTCGCCCATGATGCTGGCGATGCTGCGCTTCCTGATCGCGTCGCTGATCCTGGTGCCGCTGGCGTTCGCGCGCGGCGGGCTGAAACTGCTGCCGCAGCCGCGACCGTGGGGCACGCTGCTGCTGATGGCGTTCGCCGGCATCGCGGCGTTCTCCACCTGCTTCACGTATGCGCTGGTGTATGGCTCGGCCTCGCAGGGCGCGCTGATCTATGCCGGATTGCCCGCGGCCATCGCCATCGCGGCCATCTTCTTCCTCGGCGAAAAGCCTTCGCGCCGGCGGCTGGCGGGAATCGTGCTGTCGATCGTCGGCGTTGCGCTGCTGATCGCGGCGGGCGAACCGGATACAGGTTCTCCGGCGCCCTTGCTCGGTGCGCTATGGATGATCGGCGCAGTGCTGGCCTGGACGGCATACACCGTCTTCGCCAAGCGTCTCGCACATGCCGACAACCTCGTCGTGATCGCCGTCATCTCGGTGCTGGGCACCGCGATGCTGCTGCCGTTCGCGGTGGGAGAATTTCTTCGAGTCGAGACGCCCGCGCCGTCCGCATCCGCCTGGGCCGGCGTGCTGTTCATGGGAGTCGTCGCCTCCGCCCTCGCCTACATCGTCTACGGCTACGTGCTGCGCGAACTCGATGCCAGCGTCGTCGGCAGCTATACGAACCTCGATCCCATCGTCGGCGTCGTCATCGCCGTGTGGCTGTACGGCGAAGTCCTGCACCCGGGCCAGATCGTCGGTGGATTGATTGCGTTCGCAGGCATGGGGCTGGCGTCGCTGGAGGAGAACTCGACATAGAAATGTCGGCTGCGGCGCAAGGCTCGCGTCCTATGGGTTGTCGTCACCCACAGGAGAACCGCAATGAGTGAACAGGTCCCCGCCCCCGCCGTCGTTTCGCAGCAGGAATGGCTGAAGCAGCGCCGGGCGCTGCTCGAACAGGAAAAGGCGCTGACTCACGAAATGGACCGCGTCAACGCCGCGCGCCGGCGACTGCCGATGGTCCGCATCGACAAGCACTACACGTTCGAAGGACCGCGCGGCAAAGTCAGCCTGCTCGATCTGTTCGAAGGCCGCCGCCAGCTGGTCGTCTATCACTTCATGTTCGATCCCGAATGGGAGAAGGGCTGTCCCGGCTGCACCGGCCTCGTCAGTGCGATGGGCGATCTGTCGATGCTGAACCAGCGCGACACGACCTTCGCCGCCATCTCGCGCGCGCCGTTCGCGAAGCTGGCGCAATACAAGTCGCAGAAGGATTGGGACATCGCCTGGTATTCGTCCTTCGGCAGCGACTTCAATTACGACTTCCACGTCACGCTCGATCCGGACGTCGCGCCGGTCGAGTACAACTTCCGCAGCCAGGCCGAGATCGAACGTCTCGGGATGCCGCCGCTGACGAAGGGCGAAGCGCATGGATGGAGCGTCTTCTTCCGCGTCGGCGATGACGTGTTCCACACCTACTCGACCTACGCGCGCGGCGCCGAATCGCTCACCGATTCGTATTCACTGCTCGACCGCACGCCGTACGGCCGGCAGGAGGATTTCGAGGATTCGCCGGCGGGGTGGCCGCAGAAGCCGACGTACGGATAGCGGCTTCTGACTCTTCTTCCTGTGGGGCCGGCTTTAGCCGGCCTTCGGAATGTCAGGCTGAAGCCTGACCTACAGGAAGAGTAAGACGCCCCCACCCTAACCCTCCCCCGCTGCGCGGAGGAGGGGATCAGATGGCAGCAGCGCTCGCGGGCCGAGACCTGGTCGATGGTCCGATATCGAGCGCAGGCTTATGATTCGGCTCCAATAACGGCGGGACACCGCCCACAAGAGCCTCAGCCGCCTGCCGCCCATGAGTCAGTTCCGCCCTGCACTGGAATCGTATGTCGAAGGGCAGACCGACCTGCCGGCGCTGCAATCGGGACTGAAGGCCGATCTCACGCGCGAACCGTCGCTCGCGCCGGTACTCGGCGCATTGATCGAAACCAGCTATCGCTCCGGCAGGATCAACGGCCCGGTCTATCTCGACCTGATGGAAATCGTGCGCGCGACCACGCCGCCCGCGACGCCCGCTCCTGCAGCCGCCGATGAAGCCGAAACCCGCTACCGCCCCGCCGACCAGATCGTCGCGCCCGCGGCCGATGAAGAAGCGACGCGCTTTCGCACCGCCGCCCAGGTCATCAGCGATGACGCCGCGACGAAGCTCGCGCCGCAAGCCCCGCGCGATGACGAAGCAACGAAGCTCGCGCCTCACGATGCGCAGCCACGCAGCCAGCCATCCACCGGCGCCAACAGTTCGTCGGGCGGCTGGAACGATCTGCAGGCCGCCAGCTCGCAGTTCCGTCCGCTGCGTCCCGGCGACACCATCAAGGAACGCTTCGTTCTCGAAGACGTGATCGGCAAGGGCGGCATGGGCGTGGTCTTCCGCGTGCGCGACCTGCGCAAGGAAGAAGCGCAGGACCGCCATCCCTACGCCGCGCTCAAGGTGCTGGGCGAGGACTTCAAACGTCATCCCGAATCGCTCAAAGCCCTGCAGCGCGAGGCGCGCAAGGCACAGAACCTCGCGCATCCCAACATCGTCACGGTGTACGACTTCGATCGCGACGGCTCGAACGTCTACATCGTCATGGAACTGCTCGAAGGCCAGCCGCTCGACCGCTACATCAAGGATCTCGACGGCAAGGGACTGACGGTCGCAAAGGCGCTGCCGATCGTGCGCGGCCTGTGCGGCGCGCTCGGCTATGCGCACGAACACCAGGTCGTGCACTCGGATTTCAAGCCGGCGAATGCGTTCATCACGAAATCGGGCGCGATCAAGGTGTTCGACTTCGGTATCGCACGCGCCGCCAAGCGCCCCGACGCCGAGGACGACACCAGCGGCAAGACGCTGTTCGACGCCGGCACGCTCGGCGCACTCACGCCTGCGTACGCGAGCTGCGAAATGCTCGAAGGCGGCGAGCCCGATCCGCGCGACGACATCTATGCGCTCGGCTGCGTCGTCTACGAACTGCTCACCTGCCAGCATCCGTTCGAACGCAAGACGGCCGTGCAGGCGCGCGATGCGAAGCTCAAGCCGAAACCGATCCGCGGACTGACCAGCCGCCAGTGGCGTGCGCTGCGGCGCTCGCTCGCCTTCGATCGCGACGCGCGCTCACCGAGCATCGCGAAATTCCTGGAAGAGATTTCGCCGGAGAAACGCTCGCCGGCACTGTGGGGCGGTATCGCTGCGGCGATTGTCGTGATCGGCGCGACCGCGGCACTGCTCGTACCCGACTACCTGCAGCGTCGCCGCAGCGAGGCGATCGGCGCGCTGGTGCGCGTTGGCACGCCCGAATCCATCGAACAGGCCCTGCCGCAGATCGAAGCCCTGCCGCCGGATGCCCGCGCACGCCTGCTGCTGGACGAGAACCTGCGTTCGGCGCTCATCGGCCACTTCAGTTCGCAGATCAACGCACTCACCGATGCGGACCAGCAGAAGTACGACTATCCGCAGGCCGAAGGACTCATGGCGCAACTGCGCACGCTGTTCCCGGATTCGCAGGCCGTCTCGGAAATCGGCGACCGGCTCACCTCGCGCAAGAACGACGAGATCAAGCGCCAGAGCGACCGGCTCGACGAATTCCTGAAGAAGGGCTGGCTGGTGGACGCCCAGAATCCCGAGAGTGCAGCCGGCGTGCTGCGCGTCATCGCGCAGATCGATCCGAAGCATCCGCTGCTCATCGATCCGCGCCTGCCTTCCGCCTATGCCGAGCAGGCGCAACTCGCGCTGCGCAAACCGGATGTCGCCCTCGCGCAGGCGCTGACGCAGGCCGGCCTGATCGTCGCGCCGCAGGACCGCACGCTGAAGGATCTCGACGACAGCGTCACGCGCGAGCTGGAAACGCAGCGTCGCGATGCGCGCATGGCCGAAGTGCGCGGCCAACTCGCAGGCGAACTGGCGACTGCTGCTTCGCTGAGTGCATTCGATCCGCTGCACGACGACCTGCTGCTGTTGCAGGCCACGACGCCGAACGACGCTGCGCTGGGTGGCGCACGCCGACAGATCCAGTCGCTGCTCGACAGCGACATGCAGGCACTGAGCGCGCGGCAGTCGTACGACGACGCGCAGGCGCTGCTCGCGCGCTACGCCGATATCGTCCAGCCGCAATTCGTCGAAAGGAAACGCGCCGAGCTGCAGGCCGCGCGGAGCAACGCCGGTGTCGCGGACGATGCGCAGGCGACGAACGCCCTGCGCGCGTCGCTGAACGAGCTGCTGCAGAAAGCCGCCGGCGATGACGCCTGGGACATCCAGGTGCATTCGCAACTGGCTCGCCTCGCAGCCTATCTGCCGCCGACCGACGCGAACCTCGCGGCCTTGCAGCAGCAGGCTGCGCAGATTCATGTCAGCGCCGCTGCCACGCTGCGCTCGCAGGGCCGGTTGAGCGAGGCCGAACTTTCACTGCAGCGTGCCGCCGCCTTCGCGCCGTCGCTGCCAGCCATCACGCAGGAGCAGCAGTTGCTCGCGCGCGTCCGCGCCGAGCAGGATGCGCGCGACCGCGAACAGAAGCGCCTCGCCGAACTCGCGGCGCTGAAACAAAAACTGCAGGACCAGGCCACCGCGAACGAAGTGAACGAAGCGATGGCGACGCTGCGCGACCTGCGCTCGAAGCTGCCGGCCGACGACGCATTCCTCGCGAGTGCGCCGAAAGCCATCGCCGCTGCGTACGTCCGTCTCGCCGCCACCGCGGCTCGCGGCTCGCGATTCGACACGGCGGTCTCGCTGATCGATCGTTCGCTCGAACTCGATCGCTCGAACGCACAGGTCGCGACGCTGCGCGAGCAGTACGCGCAGCAGCTTGCCGCTGCGTCGCGCACGGCGCCCGCCCCGACACCGGCGAAGGAGGAACCGCCGAAGCAGGTCGCGGCGCAACCGACCACGGCGACACCGACCCAGACGACGGCCGCAATCGCAACGCCGCCCGCAGCGACGCAATCCGCACCGGGCGGCGGCTGCAGCGCCTCGCTCGCCGGTTACGGCACGCGCAGTCGCGGCGTCTGCTTCGATGCTGTTGGCAGCGGTCGCGGTCCAGACCTGGTCGTCGTCCCGGCAGGCGCAGGCGTCGCGAAGCCGTTCGCGATCAGCCGCTTCGAAATTTCCGCGGGAGAGTTCGCGACGTTCTGCAAGGAATCGGGCAAGTGCAACGCCGGCGGCGGACAGGCCGACCTGCCCGCCACCTCGATTCCCGTCACCGACGCGCAGCAGTACGTCGCCTGGCTGAGCAATGCCACCGGCAACACCTATCGACTGCCGACCGATGCCGAGTGGACCTACGTCGCCGGCGCACCGGGCGGCAGCACCGAACGCGACTTCAACTGCGTCGTCGAACTCAACGGCCAGAAGATCCGCGGCTTCGGCCTCGGCAACGTACGCTCCGGCCGTCCCAACGGCTGGGGTCTCTACAACCTTGCCGGCAATGCGCAGGAATGGGTGAAGACCGGCGACGGCTGGGCCGCGCGCGGCGGCGCGTTCAGCGATCCGATCTCGCAGTGCGGCCCGGCACTCGTTCGTCCGTCGTCGGGGGCAGCCGATGCGGCCACCGGCTTCCGCGTGGTTCGCGACCTGCGCTGAAGAGCAGCGGACCCGGATTTCACACGGAGGTCGGAAGAGTGGGGTCTTTTCTCTGTGGGGCCGGCTTCAGCCGGCCTTTGCAGAAGTCAGGCTGAAGCCTGACCCACAGGAAGAATCCCGGTGGAAGACGTTTCTACTTTTCCAACCTCCTTGATCTCCGTGACCTCCGTGTGAAACTCCGATTCCCGGTTCCGTGAGTTCCGTCGCCGCCTGTCGTCCCGTGCAGTGCAAAGCTGCAGCCCGCGTGATTGAAATCCCCTAAGGCGGGGACTAGCCTCGCGGCACAACAATCACGTCTCACGTATCGACGGGTGGCTCCGGGCCGGAGCCTAAGGGAGAAAACTTCTGTGAGTGCCGTCTCGGGCCGCACGGCTGGGAAAGCCCTGTGCTGCATTCTCTTGTTGAGCCCCTGTTACGCGCCCGTCACCTGGGGCCAGCAGGCCATTCCGCCTGCAGCCACGCCCGGCGGCGCGCAGCCCCGGCCGCCGCAGGATTTTCCGGATGCATCGCAGCTCGCGCCGTTCGACGTGCCGCGCGTTCCCGACCGTCCGCTCGGTATCGATGAAGGTCCGCGCGTACGCGTCACGCGCTTCGAACTCATGGGCGCAGCGACGCAACCCGATGTGCCCAAGGCGGCAGTCGATGGCGTGCTCGCCGACGCAATCGCCAATCAGCCCGCAGAAGGATTCACCGTCAATCAGCTGCAGGAAGTCGCGAATCGCGTGGCGGAGCAGTATCGATCGCATGGACTGCTGCTCGCACAGGCCGTGATCCCGGCGCAGGAAGTGCAGCGCGGTGTCGTGAACGTGCTGGTGCTCGAAGGCTCGCTCAACGAGCTGCACTTCGAAGGCCAGCAGATGTATTCGGAGCGCACGCTGTCGCGGCCGTTCAAGAATCTGCTGTCGCGGCCCGTGCACAAGGACGACATGGAAAGCGCCCTGCTGCATCTCACCGACTATCCCGGCCTCTCGGCCTTCGCCATGTTCCAGGCCGGCGATCGCGTCGGCACCACCGACCTGCTGATCAAGACGCAGCGCGAGGAGCGCTTCGCGCTCGATACCACGATCGACAACCAGGGCTCGCAGTACAGCGGCGAATACCGCGCCAACCTCAGTCTCACCATCAACGATCCCTTCGGCCAGGCCGACAGGCTCAACGTCTACGGCCTGTACGCCTTCGATCCGGACGACAGCGATTCGAAGGGTCTCTACGGCGGCATGGACTATCGCCTGCCGCTGTTCGGACCGCGTCATCAGCTCGGCGCCAGCTATTCGCACAACCTGTTCGAGGTCGGCAAGCTGTTGCGCCAGCTCGGCATCAAGGGCACGACGGATATCGCGTCCCTGTCCTACACGCAGTCGCTCACCAAGACGCGACTCAGCAATGCCTCGGCGCAGTTCACGTTCGCACATAAGGACGCTGAATTCGAACAACAGGGCGCCGTGACCGCCAACGACGTGCTCTCGGTCGCGAGCCTCGGCTTCCAGTGGAGCAACATCGGCCTGCGCACGCGCGGCATCACGCAGCTCTCTCTTATATATAGCCACGGCTTCAGCGACCTGCTCGGTTCGCTCGCCGACTACGACGAACAGCAGGGCATCAAGGCCAGCCGCCTCGACGCCAGCGGCGCGTTCGACAAGGTGACGGGCAGCGTGCAGCGCTACCAGCGCATCAGCCAGAACCACTCGGTGCTGCTGCGCGCCTCCGGCCAGTACTCCGACGACATCCTCGTCTCGCTCGAACAGTTCTCGATCGGCGGACCCGACACCGTGCGCGCCTATCCCACCGCCGAGTTCCTCGCCGACACCGCGGGCTTCGCATCGATCGAGTGGATCGTCAATGCCCCCGGCTTCGCCGCGCGCCCCGCCTTCGGCGGCAAGACCTGGGGCCAGCTCCTGCAGTTCTCGCTGTTCGCCGACTACGCCACCGGCAAACTGAATCTCGCACTGCCCGGCGAAGACGACAGCATCGACCTCTACGGCTGGGGCGGCGCCGTGCAGTTCAACCTGACCAACCGCTACTTCGCGCGCATCGACGTCGCCACGCCCTTGAGCGAGCAGGAACCGACGAACGAACGCGACCCGCAATACTTCTTCCGCTTCGGCTTCACGCTGTAAGCGCGCCGACGAGACAGACATGAACACGAACAACTTTCCGCGCTCGCGCTATCTCGCGGCGGCCGTGTCGGCGGTGTTGTCGCTGGCCGCGGCATCGACCCACGCCGGGCCGCAGAACGGCACAGTGACGCAAGGTGCTGCAACGATCAGCACGCCGGCAGGCAACATCACGCAGATCGATCAGACGACCAGCAGCGTCAGCATCGACTGGCAGTCGTTCGACGTCGCCGCCAACGAGCAGGTGAACTTCAACCAGCCGACCGCGAGTTCGGTGGCGCTGAACCGCATCCTGACGCAGGACCCGAGCCAGATCCTCGGCAGCCTCAACGCCAACGGCCGCGTCTTCCTGCTGAACCCGAACGGCATCATCTTCGGCGCATCGGCGCGCGTGAATGTCGGTTCGCTGGTCGCCAGCTCGCTGGATCTCACCGACGCCGACGCGGCGGCCGGTCGTTACTCCTTCGGCACGTCGGCCGCACAGAGCGGCGCCATCATCAACCACGGCGCGCTGACCGCAGCGAACGGCGGCTCCATCACGCTGCTCGGCGGATCGGTGCTGAACACCGGTCTGATCGTCGCCGACTACGGCACCGTCAATCTCGGCGCCGGACGCGCCGCGACGCTGTCATTCGACGGCGATGGACTGATGCGCTTCCAGATCGACGCCGGACTGCTGACGGATTCGAGCGGCGCGCAGGCCGCCGTCGACAACACCGGCCAGATCACCGCCGACGGCGGACAGGTGTTGCTGACGGCGCAGCAGGCCGGCGATGTCGTCGCACGTGCCGTGAATAACGACGGCGTGATTCGCGCTGCGCGGGTCGAGAATGTCGGTGGTGTGATTCGGCTGGTCGGCGATGGCGGGACGGTGGTGAACAGCGGCACGCTGGAGGCGACGGCGAGCAATGGCGCCGGCGGCGAAATCGCTGTACTCGGCGAGAACGTATCGTTGACGGGCACGGCACTCGTCGACGTCAGCGGCACGCACGGCGGCGGCACGGCGTACATCGGTGGCGGCTTCGCAGGTGCAGATCCTGCATTGCTCAACGCACAGAGCACGACGGTCGATGCAGGCGCGGTGATTCGCGCCGATTCGATGCAGAGCGGCGATGCAGGCCGCGTGGCCGTCTGGTCCGAAGGAAGAACGACATTCAATGGCGACATCTTGGCGCGCGCCGGTGGCGCAAGCGGCAATGGCGGTTTCGCCGAGGTATCAGGCCGGCAGAATCTGCGGATCGGCGGTCACGCGACGCTGACGAGCGAAAACGGCATGGCGGGTTCGCTGCTGCTCGATCCGGGCACGATCAACATCGTGGATGGCAGCGATGCTGCGTCCGCGTCGGACAATGAAATCGGCGACGAATGGATCATCGCGCAGTTGGCTACGCCGGGCACGCTGACGATTTCCACTGCCGTCTATGGCGATGGCTCGCCGGCGACCCTGACGGTCGACAGCGGAGCCGAGATCACGTGGGGCACAGCCAGTACGCTCGAACTGATCGCCGGCTCATCGGTCTCGTTCGAGGCCGGCAGCATCGTACGCAGCACCGACGGCGGATCACTCACGATCAACTCTGGTGCTGGTGTCGATTTCTCCGGCACGCTCGAGCTCGACGGCAATCTCTCCGTCACCGCCGGCGCCGCCATCACTCAGTCGGCTGCCATCGAAGTCGGCGGCACGACGACGATCAGCGCAACCAATCAAGCGGTCACCCTGGATGATCCGGACAACCAACTGGCTGGCAGCATCGGCATCGACGCAGGCACAACTGTCCTGGCGAACAGCCTCGCCACGCAGTTGAGCGCCAGCAGTATCACCGGTGATTTCACACTCACATCCTCCGGCGCGATCACGCAGACCGGCGCGTTGACGACTGCAGCGAACGCCACGTTCACCGCCGGCAACGGCGAATCGATCACGCTGGGCGAGGCCAACGCCTTCGGCGGCACGGTCACGTTCGGCAGTACCGGCACACTCGCCGATGTCACAGTGCGCGATACCACGGCCTTCGATCTGCAGGCGCTCAATCTCAGCGGCGATCTGAACATCACTGCGGACGGGATCAGCCAGTCGGGGGCGGTCTCGACAGGCTCGCTGACACTCACTTCCGACGGCGCCGTCACACTCAACGCCAATGCGGAAACAGCCGGCGCGTTGACGATAACCGCCGGCACCAACATCAACCAGACGGCGGGCACGATCACCACCAACGGCGCCACGACCCTGAGCGCCGGCCAGGCGATTGCACTGACGAGCGCGGGCAACAATTTCGCCGGCAGTGTCAGCATCACCGACGCCGCCAGCGCACAGCTTACGGACAGCAATGCCATCGATCTCGGCGCCAGCACTGTCGACGGTGCATTGACCGTCAACACCTTGACGGGGGGCTTCACGCAGTCCGGCGCGATCAGCGCCGGCTCGCTGAGCCTGAGCGCTCAGGACGTCACTTTCTCCGACAACGTGACGACCGGCGCACTGACAGTGACTGCGAACGGCGGCATCGACCAGACCGCGGGCACGATCACCGCCACCGGCAATGCAGACTTCACCGCCGCCGGCGGAAGTTCCATCAGCGTCGCTCAGGCAACAAACCGCTTCGATGGCACTATCGACTTCAATGTTGCCGGCGGCACGCTGCAGAACGTTTTCGTCGCGGACACGACCGCCCTTCAACTGCAGGCCCTGAACACTGCCGGCAATCTCACTGTCAACGCAGAGAGCATCGCCATATCCGGCGCAGTGGACGTCGGCGGTAACGCTTCCCTGACGGCCACGGCGAACGGCATCTCGCAGACGGATGTGCTCACGGTGGATGGCACGACGACGCTGAGCGCGGCCGGCCAGACGATCACGTTGACGAACACGAGCAACGACTTCGTTGGCAGTGTCGGCATCACCGCGGCCAATGCACAGCTTGCGGACATCAATGCCATCAATCTGGGTACCAGCAATCTGACGGGCACACTCGAAATCAGTGCGGGAGGCAGCCTCACCCAGTCGGGTGCATTGAACGTGGGCGGGGACGTCACGCTCGATACCGGCACCGGCGCCATCACACTCGACAACGTCTCCAACAGTTTCGGCAGCACCATCCGTGTGACTGCGGCAGGCGACACGACTCTGAGGAATGCTGCGCCTACTGTTCTGGGCACGAGCATGATCACTGGCGGGCTAAACGTCACCTCGGTGGGCGCCATCACTCAGACCAACGCGCTCACCGTCGCTGGCCTCACGACCATTGCCGCAAGCGGCCAGAGCGTGACCCTGAACGGCAGCAATGCGTTCAATGGCGGCATCGGCGTCACGGCGGGCAGCGCGTCGATCACGAATTCCGTCGCCACCGACCTGCGCGCAAGCACGACGACCGGCCTGCTCTCCGTCGACAGCACCGGCGCACTGACGCAATCGGGCAATATCACGGCAGGTTCATTGACACTTGCCTCCGACAGCGCCGTCACGCTCAGCGCCGATACGACAACGACAACCGGCGCGTTGACGATAACCGCCGGCACCAACATCAACCAGACGGCGGGCGCGATCATGGCAGCCGGCAGCACGACGCTGAGCACGCCCGGTCAAACGATCACGCTGACGAGTGCAGGCAACGATTTCACCGGCAGTGTCAGCGTCACCGACGCCGCCAGCGCACAGCTTACGGACAGCAATGCCATCGATCTCGGCGCCAGCACTGTCGACGGTGCATTGACCGTCAACACCTTGACGGGGGGCTTCACGCAGTCCGGCGCGATCAGCGCCGGCTCGCTGAGCCTGAGCGCTCAGGACGTCACTTTCTCCGACAATGTGACGACCGGCGCACTGACAGTGACTGCGAACGGCGGCATCGACCAGACCGCAGGCACGATCACCGTCACCGGCAATGCAGACTTCACCGCCGCCAACGCACGTTCCATCAGCGTCGCCCAGGCGACCAACCGCTTCGATGGCAATGTCGATTTCAATGCTGCCAGCGGCGGCACGCTGCTGAACGTCTCTGTCTCGGACACGACCGCCCTTCAACTGCAGGCCCTGAACACTGCCGGCAATCTCACTGTCAACGCAGAGAGCATCGCCGTGTCCGGCGCAGTGAACGTCGGCGGTAACGCTTCCCTGACGGCCACGGCGAGCGGCATATCGCAGACGGACGTGCTCACGGTGGGCGGCACCACGACCCTGAATGCGGCCGGCCAGACGATCCAACTGACGAACACGAGCAACACGTTCGGCAACAGCATCGGGATCACCGCCGCGACCGCTTCGCTGAACAACTCCGTCGCGACGACGCTCGGTACGAGCACGATCGGCAACAGCCTCACGGTCAACTCGACCGGCACCGTCGATCAAAGCGGCGCGTTGAACGTCACCGGCAACACGAGCATCAACGCCTCCGGCCAGAACGTGACGTTGAATGCGGCCAACACACTCACCGGCAATGTTTCCGTTGCTGCAGCCAACGCAGAACTCAACAACACCACCACTACCACGCTGGGTGTGGTAGCAATCGGCAACGACCTGACCGTGAATTCGACCGGCGCCATCGGCCAGGCTGCGGCGATCAACGTTGCAGGCAGTTCGACCTTCAACGCGGCAAATCAGGATGTAACGCTGGCCACCGCCGGCAACACGCTGAGCGGCGGCATCACGCTGACGGCAGCCAATGCCTCCCTGACCAACACGGGCGCGACGATCCTGCAGTCGGCCGCGCTCACCGGCAGTCTGACCGTGACCTCGAACAGCGGCGCCGTCACCCAGGTGGATGCGCTGGATGTCGACGGTGCGACGACCGTCGTCGCGGCGGGCCAGAATGTCACGCTGAGCAACGCGACGAATGCATTCGGCGGCGGCGTGGGTGTGACCGGTGCGAATGTCGTGATCAACAACGCCGGATCCGTGGACCTGCGCGCCAGCACGGTCGGCGGCAACCTGACCGTCACCTCCAGCACCGGCACGATCTCGCAGTCGGGTTCGCTGAACGTAACCGGCAGTTCGACCTTCAGTGCCGCCGGCGGACAGTCGGTGCTGTTGGACGACACCGCAAATGCGTTCGGCACCGGCGTGCTGCTTCAGAGCAGCGGCACCCTGAACGATGTCTCGCTCGCCGCGGCAACGACCCTGAATCTGCAGGGACTGACGATCGATGGCGACCTGACGGTCGACGCCACGACTGTGACGCAGTCCGGCACCCTGTCGGTCGGCGGCGCGGCGACGCTGACCTCGGATGCCGGTATCGCACTGAACGCCCTGAGCGCCAATTCGCTGACGGTGAACGTCACCGCCGGCGCCATCACGCAGACCGGCGATCTGACGATCGCGGACACCACGACGATCAATGCCGGCGGCCAGGACGTCACGCTGCTGGGAACGAACAACTCGTTCGGCGGCAGCATCGCGATCACCGCCGCGACGGCTTCGCTGAACAACTCCGTCGCGACGACGCTCGGTACGAGCACGATCGCCAGCGACCTGACCGTCAACTCGACCGGCGCCGTCGATCAGAGCGGCGTGTTGAACGTCACCGGTAGCACGAACGTCAATGCCTTCGGCCAGAACGTGACGTTGGATGCCGCCAACACACTCACCGGCAGTGTTGCAGTGATTGCAGACAACGCGGAACTCACCAACACCACCGCCACCACGCTGGGGGCGAGCACGATCGGCAACGACCTGACCGTCAACTCGACCGGCGCGATCGGCCAGATCGCAGCGATCACGGTCGCGGGAAGTTCGACATTCAACGCGGAAAATCAGGATGTGACGCTGGCCACCACCGGCAACACGCTGGGCGGCGGCATCACGCTGACAGCCGCCAATGCCTCGCTGACCAACACTGTCACGACGGAGCTGCAGGCGAGCAGGCTCACCGGCAATCTCACCGTGAACTCGACCGGCGCGATTACGCAATCCGGCGCACTGAACGTCGCCGGCGTCGCCACGCTCGGCGCAGCCGGCCAGGACATCACGCTGGACGACACGGCGAATACGTTCGGCAACGGAGTCGCGGTCGCCGGCCGGAACGTCACCCTGGTGGATGACGATTCGATCGACCTGCGCGCGAGCACCGTGAGCGGCAACCTCAACGTCACCTCGCTCGCCGGCACCATCACGCAGTCCGGCGCACTGAACGTCACGGGCAGTTCGACGTTCACGGCGGCCGACGGACAGTCGATCCTGCTCACCAATGCGACCAACATCTTCGGCGGCGTGCGCCTCGCCAGCAGCGGTCAGCTCGACGATGTCTCGCTCGCCGCGGCCTCCGGCCTGGACCTGCAGGGACTCAATATCGCAGGCGATCTCGCCGTCGCCACCGGTGGTTCGCTGACGCAGTCGGGAACGCTGGTCGTTGCCGGCAACGCCGACTTCCGCACACTGAATTCCGGCAGCAGCATCGCGCTGAACGGCGCCAACCAGTTCGGCTCGGTGAACGCGAACGGCGCCGGCGGCGTGTCGATCACGCAGGGGACGGGCGATCTGAATCTGCGTCAGGTGACAGCGACTGGCGCGGCGCGCCTCGAAGCAACCGGCGGCTCCATCGTCGATGACATCGCCGATCCGGCCGCTGCGTCGGTAAGTGCAGCCAGCGTGGAGCTGGTGGCCTTGAACAACATCGGCACCGTCACCGACCTGCTCACGCGCCAGGGCACTGCCATCGCCGTGAATACCAACGGCGGCGCGCTCGCAGCGCACGTCGGCAACGCCAGCGGCCACATCAACCTGGCCCTGCCCGGCGGCAGTGCGCCGACCGCCGCTGCGGGTGCCATCAGCGCTGGCGGATCGGGACGGCTGCTGATCCAGTCCGCGGGCGATCTGTCGCTGAACGCTTTCAATGCCGCGATCACGGGATTCAGCGAGGTCGGCTTCAGCGCCGATGGCACGCTGAGCATGCCGGGTGCGCAGTCCGATCTGATCGCCGGTCCGCTCGCGACGCTCTATCTGCGCGGCGCGACCGACGTCGCCCGCGCGGATCGCACGTTCAATCTGGGTGCAGCGCATCTGATCTTCGACTCCGGCTCGCAGGGCGGCGATGTCACGCTCAACACGACGGCGGAACGGCTCGATGCCTCGGTGGGCGGCGGCGCCAGTCTGACGGTGCAGAACACCGGCGACCTGACGCTCGGCACGATCGGCGCGGGCAACAACGTCACGATCGGCGCCGCGAATATTCGCGACGATGGCGATGCCGGCGGCGTCACGCGCGTCACGGCAGGCGATGCGATCACGCTCAATGCCAGCGCCGGAATCGGCGAGGCCGAAGGTACAGGCGGCGGACGCATCGACACGGCATCGAACTCCGTTGCGCTGAACGCGAACGCTGGCTCCGTGTATCTGTCGCACGCGGGCGATCTGCAGGTGAGCGGCAACGCTGCTGCGGGTTCGATCGATGTCGCCGCGCCGACGGGCAGCATCACAGTCACTTCCACGCTGCGTGCGAACGGACCGCTGACGCTGGTGGCCGGCACCGACGGCGCCGTCACGGGCAACATCACGTTGACAGGCTCTGTGCAGTCCACAGGCGCCGCGACGCTGACGGCCGCGAACGGCGGTACGATCGCGGACGCAAGCGATGCCGCAACTCACCTCACTGCGCAGACGGCGAATCTGACGGCGGCGACCGTCGGCTCGCAGGCCAACGCACTGAACGTCGAAGTCGGCACGCTGAATGCAGCGGTCGGCAACGATCTGTACGTGAATGCGACGAACGCGATCCGGCTCGGCGTCATCACCGCGACGTCCGCATCGATCAGCGCGAGCGGCGCCATCGCCGACGATGGCGACAACGCCACGCGCATCGCCGCGCAGTCGCTGACGCTTGCCGGCACGACCGTCGGCGCGGCAGGCGCCGGCAACGAGATCGACACGGCCGTCGATCGGCTCTCGGCAGCCGCCTCCGCCGGCGGCATCTACGTCGGCGAATCCGGCGACGTGCAACTGGCGACGCTCAGCGCGACCGGCAGCGGCAACGACATCGTCGTCACCGCGGCTGGCACGATCAGCGATGACGGCGACGATGCGACCCGCATCAGCGGCGGCACGCTGACGCTGAACGCGACGTCGATCGGCGCGGCCGGCGCCGGCCTCGGCACGCAGGTCACTGCACTCAACGCCTCCGCTTCCAGCGGCGGCGTATTCGTCAACGAAGCGGACGATCTGCAGCTGAACACGATTTCCGGCACGGACGTGACGCTCACCGCGGGCGGCGCGCTGACCGATGACGGCAACGATGCGACGCGCATCAGCGGTACCAACGTGAGCCTCACGGCCGCGCGTATCGGCACCGCCGACAACCGCATCGATACCGCAGCGGGATCGCTGAGCACCGTCGCGACGGCGGGCGGCGTATTCGTGGCCGAGCAGGACGATGTCGCGCTCACCGAAGTGCGCGCCTCCGGCACGGGCAACACCGTCGACCTCCGCACGGGCGGCAACGGCAGCATGACGGTGCAGACGCTCGTCACCCAGGGCGGCGCCGTCACGCTCACGTCCGGCGGCACCGGTTCGATCACCGTGACCGGCGCCATCGAGTCGAACAATGGCGTCGTCAACCTGATCTCCGGCAACGCGCTCGCGCTGCCCGGCCTCGATACCGGCACCGGCGCGGTGATATTGCGCACGGTCAACGATCTGAATGTCGGCACCATCACGGCCAGCTCGGTTTCGATCACCAGCGACACGGGCAATGTGTCGCTCGGTACGATCGACGCGACCGGCGGCACGGTCACCGTCACGGCGAACAACGGCGCGATCACGGACGGCGACACCACCAGCCTCACGGCCCGCGATGCCACGCTCAGCGCGCGCGCCATCGGCGGACCAGACCAGGCGCTGAATCTCGCCATCGACAGTCTCACGGCGACCGCCTCGGCCGGCGGCATCCACATCAACGACATCGGCGGCCTCGCGCTGAACGCCATCAACGCGACTGGCGTCGTCAGCATCGTGACCACGGGAGCACTCACCCAGAACGCTGCCATCGTCAGCGGCGGTCACGATATCGAACTCTTCGCCGAGAGCATCGCGATGCGGACGGGCGCCACGACACGCTCGGGCAACGGCGACATCTCCTACGTGGCCAACGGCGGTGCCATCTCGCTCGAATCGCTCGATGCGGGCACCGGCCGCGCGCTGGTAATCGCCGCCGACAGCGTCTACAGCACGCTCGATCCGAACGCCGGCATCAACAACCTGAGCGGCTCGATGGTGGAGATCCGTGCCGGCGGACTCGGCGGCGGCAAGGGCGAGATCGGTACGCTCGATCATCCGATCAACATTGCGACCCCCGGCAGCTCCGGCCGCAGCGTGTACCTGATCGTGCCGGCGGTGAACGGCATCCAGATGACGACGCCGTTCATCAACTACACGGGCTCGTGGCTGCTGAAGGGTTACACCGGCTCGACCGGCGCGCTGCTGTTCGATCTGTCCAGCACCTTCTCGCCCGAGACGATCCTGAGCGGCGACGAGACCCTCGTGCCGCTGCTGAACGGCCGCGTCGCCGTGAACAGCGACAGTCTCAGCGCCGCGAAGCAGGCGTTGTCGTCCGGCGTGATTGCGCGCATCAACGTCGACTGGGCCGCATTCGATCCGAACGTCAGCCTGTTCGGCACGCTGGATCCATCGCTCAGGCTGCCGGCCGACCAGGTCGATGAGGAAGTGCCGGTTCCGCAGGACTGAAATGGAAGCCATCGCCGACACGCTGGCCCGACACGCCGTCGCCGTTCTCTGCACGATAACCGCGCTCGCGCTGCTCTCGACGTTCCTGCTGTGGCGCCTCGTCGAGCACTTCGGACCCCGCCTGTGGCAGCTGGCGCTGCAATGCTGGGACGCCTTGCGCGGCAGTGCGTTCCTGCAGCAGCTGCGCCACACGCCCGGACTCGGCCATCTGCTGACGCACACGCTGACGGCCACGCGTTATCTCGGCCTCTATGCCATCGCTGCGTTCGCGGTGGCGCTCGGATCGGTGGGCGCCTTCTTCGAACTGGCAGACGAGATCGGGCTCGACGAGTCGACGGGGCAGTTCGACGTCACGCTGAGCCGGTCACTGTCGACGCATCTCTCGCAACCGACGCTGCAGGCAATCACGCTGATCACGCACCTGGGCGACAAGCGCTTCCTGATTCCGCTCGCGATTCTCGTGACGATCGTGCTGCTGCTGAAGCGCGAGCGCTTGCTGGCGGCTGCCTGGGCCGTGGCCACCGCTTCCGGCGCGTTGTTGAACGTCGCGCTGAAGGCGTGGTTCGAGCGAACGCGCCCCGCTCACGAACATGGCGTGGTCGTGGCCGATGGCTGGAGTTTTCCGAGCGGCCATGCCTCCGGCGCGCTGCTCGTGTACGGCCTGCTTGCCTACCTGCTCATCCGCTTCACGCCGCGGGCCTGGCATCTGCCGATCGCCATCGTCGCGGTCGCGCTGATCGTCTTCGTCGGGTTCAGTCGCGTGCTGCTGCAGGTCCACTATCTCAGCGACGTCATCGCGGGCTATCTGTCGGCCGCGGCGTGGGCGCTGCTGTGCGTCGCCGGGCTGGAGGCGGTTCGCTGGCGCGGAAAGCAGTCGGCGGAATCCTGACCTCTGCAAAGAAAGGTCGGGATTCCGGCTGCGGCGCTATGGCCGGCGTGCGCGGCCGGCTAGTCTTGGCGCATCCGACAACACCACAACGACGATGCGAAGCTTGATCGCATCCGTCGATCCAGGAGCCCGTTCGATGCGCCCGACCGTTCCGACCTGCGTTCTGTTCGTTGCCGTTGCGGGCCTGCTGGGCGCCTGCTCGCAGAAGACTCCATCGACCGCCGCACCGCCCGCCGTGGCGCCGGCAACGGCCGCGGTCAAGACGGTGGCCGGCGTCCAGGACATCATGACCTACCTGGTCGATCCCGCGGCCGACTTCCTGTGGGAATCGGTGAGCACCACGGAGACGGCCGCAGGCATCGAAGAAAAACAGCCGCGCACCGACGAGGAATGGCGCGAGGTCCACAAGCAGGCAATCCTGCTGACGGAAGGCGCGAACCTGCTGCTGATCGACCGCCACGTCGCCGGCGAAGGCCGCAGCCTGGAAGATCACGGTACGCCGGGCAATCTCACGGCGGCCGAATCGGAAGAAGCGATCCGCAAGGACAAGCAGACCTTCGTCGCCTTTGCGCTCGCACTGCGCGATGTCGGCGAAGCGTTCGTCGCCGCCGCCGACAAGCGCGATCCCAAAGCCATCATCGATGCGGGCGACACGATGGATCAGGTGTGCGAAGGCTGCCACCTGAAGTTCTGGTATCCGGGCCAGAAGATTCCGGCGTTTCCGGATCAGGCACCGGAAGACAGATGACGGGCGGCGTTCGTGGACGCGTGCTGCGGGTTGCGTCAGCACGCGTCCACGAACCCATTCGACCCGCTCAGTCCCGGACGATGCGCGGTGTCGCAGCGACGACGACGCCCGTAGGTGACAGGAACTGCAGTGTGTCGGCGCTGACGTTGAAGGCGCGTGCCTGATTCCCGCCGACCGAGAGTCCGGACGCCGGACCGGTGGTATCGATGCCGAATTGCGTGCCGCTCAGTGCGCAGGTATTGCTGAAGTCGAGCGTGAAGCTGCCGGTCGCCGTCGAGCCCGACAACTGATAACAACCGTCTTCGATGCCCGCCGCAGTAGCCGCAATCTGCACCGGCCAGCGCGTGTCGGCGCTGAAGACCCGCCCGCTCGCATCGAAGGTGGTGAAGAACTGGTTGACGCCCCAGCTTCCGACCAATGAGCCGGCGGTCGACGCCACCGCCGTCAGGGTCACCAGGATGTGATCGCCGCTGCCGTTGTTGTCGAGGAAGTCCGCGTCGAGCGTGCCGTTCGCATTCCTGACGATCGTGCCTTGCAGGCGCGCGTTGCCGTCGGCGACACCGCAGTCGCCGTTGGTGTCGAGCGCCGAGGTCACGAAGGCGAATGCCTTCGTCGTCGCGTTCCAGCGATAGACGCCGTATTCGAGACCGTTGCCGTTGTTGGCGCTGCAGTCGGGATCGTCCGAGTGAATCGCGAAGATGTAGGTGCCGTCGCGATAGAAGGTGATGAAGCCGCGCTCGGTCACGGGCTCGCCGTCCACCGAGGTGAGCTGGTAGGTACCGGACAATGGATCGAAGGTATTGCCGGTGCAGACCACGGACGTGGTGGTGGCGTTCGGCGCGGCCGGCACGACGAATCCCACGGCCCGGACGATCGTGCAGGTCTGTCCTGCCGGCTGTTCCTTGATGTGCAGGCTGTAGACGACGGTGCCGCCCAGCGACGCGGTCGACGGGAAGGTGAAATTGGTGCTGCCGGAAGCCACCGCCAGATCGTTGCCGCCATTGAGCTGGAGAAGCAGGCCCGATCCGTTCAGTCCCGTCACTGAACCGCCGATGGTGAAGGCCGTGCAGTTCACGGCCACGTTGGTGACGTCGGCGCTGGCGAGGGTGCCGTTTGCCGCAGTGATGCCGCACACCTGCGTGGCCGGATGCATCGCGAAGGTCACGGCATACGCGGTTCCGGTGGCCAGTTCGGTCGGGAATGTGAACGATCCCGGCGCGTTCACGGTCAGGTCGTTGGAGCCGTTGAGTCGCAGCACCACTTCGCCCGACAGTCCAGTAACCGTACCGCCGACCGTGAAGCCGCTGCCGGCGACGACATCCGTGCAGTCGATCGCCACGCTCGAGACATTGGCGCTCGCAACGTTGCCCGTGCCGCTGCTGACGGCGCAGGTCTGACCCGCGGGCTGCGTGAGCACGGTGACGGCATACGCCGCTCCGCTCGCGAGCCGTGCCGGAAACGCAAAGGCACCGGAGGCACTCACGGTGAGATTGTTGGCGCCGTTGAGCTGCAGCACGGCGCTGCCCGAGAGTCCGGAAGCCGTGCCGCCGATCGAATAGTCGGAGGCTGGCGCGGGCGTGCCGCCGCCGCCGTCGTCGTCGTCGTCGTCTCCGCCACCGCAAGCGCCCAACGCCAGGAACGTCGCTGCCAGCGCGACGTTCCGCATCCAGTCGATTCGCATCATGGTTCACCCGTCTGTTGTTGGTTGTGACGGGAGCGGCTGCGACGAATGCTGCGTCGTTGCGCGCGTGCGCGATCCGCCCCTCCATGCGCTTCTGTCGTGAAGGGTCGGGGAATCCCACCTGCGGGAGGGAAAGATCGGAGGTCGGGCCAGCCTGTGGGGCCGGCTTCAGCCGGCCTTCTGAGAAGTCAGACTGAAGCCTGACCTACAGAAAGAATGAAAGAAACAGACTGAGGCTAGGTCGTCTCGCCCTTCGGTTCGCCGACCACGGCGGCGCGGCTGGGCGTATTCCTGCCGATCTCCTTCCACAGATCGGCATTGGCGATGCCGAGCTTGTCGGGATCGAACGTCGGATCGAGGCCCGCTTTCTTCTGGGCTTCGTAATCCTTCAAGGCCAGCAGCGCGGGCCGCTGGATGATCAGGATGGCGATGACGTTGAGCCAGGCCATGATGCCGACGCCGACGCTGCCGAGCGCCCACACGCCTTCCGAACTCCACACGGCGCCGAAGCCGACCGACGCCATGATCGCGAGCTTCAACACTTTGATCGACCAGCCGGGCGCCTTGTTGCGCGCGATGTATTCGAGATTCGTCTCCGCCATGTAGTAGTACGCAACGATGGTCGTGAAGGCGAAGAACAGGATGGCAAGCGCGACGAAGCTGGCGCCGAAGCCCGAGAACACCGACTCGATCGCCGCCTGCGTGTAGCCGGACCCCGCCGGCATCGGCACCAGCGCGCCCGTTGCATCGGCAACACGCGGCAGGTTCTCCGCCAGGACGGCGCCCGTCTCCGGGTGGATGACGTTGTACATGCCGGTCGACAGGATCATGAACGCCGTGGAGGTGCAGACGATGGCGGTATCGAAGTAGATCGAGAACGCCTGCACGTAACCCTGCTTCGCGGGATGCGAGACTTCGGCGGCGGCCGCCGCATGCGGGCCAGTGCCCTGCCCCGCTTCGTTGGCGTAGATGCCGCGCTTGACGCCCCATTGCACGGCCAGTCCGATAATCGCGCCGAATGCCGCATCCGGATCGAAGGCATTGTCCATGATCAGCGAAAACATCGCCGGCACCTGGTCCGCGTTGATCGCCATGACCACGATCGCCATGATCATGTAGCCGAACGCCATGAACGGCACGACGATCTCGGCAAAGCTGGCGATGCGGCGTACGCCGCCGACGATGATCACGCCCAGCGCGACGACGATGGCGAGTCCGGTCAGCCAGGCGGGAATGCTCCAGGCATTCGCGACGCTGCTGGCGATCTCGTACGACTGCACCGTCGGCAGCAGCAGACCGGTGCCGATGATCGCGGAGATGGCGAAGGCGATGGCGTACCAGCGCTGGCCCATGCCCTTCTCGATGTAGTACGCCGGCCCGCCGCGATACTGGCCATGATCGTCCTTCTGCTTGTAGATCTGGCCCAGCGCGCATTCGATGTAGGAGGTCGAAGCGCCGAGGAATGCCATCGCCCACATCCAGAAGATGGCTCCCGGCCCGCCGGCCGCGATCGCCGTCGCGATGCCGGCGATGTTGCCCACGCCGATGCGGCCTGACAGCGACATGGCGAGCGACTGGAAGGACGACACGCCGGCAGCCGACGTTTTTCCGGAAGCCGTGAGACGGCACATCTCGAAGAAACCGCGCACCTGCATGAAGCGCGTGCGTACCGAAAAATACAGTCCGGCACCCAAGCACAGATAGATCAGCGGCTGGCTCCAGATCAGGCCGTCCAGCGCTTGGACCAGTTCACTCACGCGGCACGCTCCCCCGTTATTCAGTGGCCGGAGGATGGCACAGGAGCGTGCAGGAGGTAAGCCGGGCGGATTCTTCCTGTGGGGCCGGCTTCAGCCGGCCTGAAAACAGTCAGGCTAAAGCCTGACCTACAGAAAGAAGCCGATCGCATGGCTTAAGTCAGTGCCATTGAGGCTAAAGCCTGAAGACCTTCTCGACGTGTGCAGCGACGCTCATGCCGCCGATTCCAGGCTTACGGCGCGGTCACCGGCAGCACCAGCGCCGACGGGCGATCCCTGTCGAAATACACCGTGTTCTTCGCCACCCGGAGCTGCGGCGGCTCGCCCGGCGCGGTGCCGCTGTTGTCGTTCACGTCGAAACGCGGGCTGTTGCTCGACGTCACGTGCAGCGCGATGCGATGACCCTTCTCGAACAGCAGCGAGGTCGCCCACAGATCGATGGTGACCTTCTCGGGCTTGCCGGGCGTCATCATTTTCGCGTCGTCGGATTTCATGCGTCCGTTGCGATAGCGCAGGCGGATCGGCGCATCGAGCACCAGCGCCTCGTAGCCGTCGGGATAGACATCGACGAGCTTCGCCATGAAGTCGGTGTCCAGACCATCGGTGGCCACCCACAGTTCGGCCGTCACGGGACCGGTGATGGCGACGGGCTCGGACAGCGGCCCGGTCGAGAATCGCAGGTAGTCCTGGCGCTGCCCGACGGCGCGCTGGTCCATCGGTCCGCGTTCGAACGTGAGATTCGCGCCGCCGAAAGTCTTCACCGGATGGGCGGGATCGAAGTCGTAGGTCGTGCTCGCCTTGCGCGCCTTCGGTACGTGTGTCGCGAGCCCGCCATCCTGCTGCAGGTAGTAGCGCGTCGCTGCGAACTGCGGCGGCCAGTTGTCCGCCGTCTGGTACTCGTTGTTCGCGCTCGCCTCGCCCTTTCTCGCGGCGGCCATGCGGTAGTAGCGCACCGGCGGCTCGCGCATGATTCCGTTGTCGATGCCCTTCAGCCAGTACTCGAACCAGCGCAGCTCCTGGTCCGGCCCGGCGCCGCCCGGCGAACGGATATCGCCGGCCTGCGGATATTGCAGATCGCCGCTGAGCGCGCCGTGACCGAACGGTCCCATCAGCAGTTTCTGATTGCCCTTCGCACCGGGCGCGCCGCGGTTCTGCAGATAGGCGAAATTGCGCAGGTTGCCGATGTTGAAGATGTCGTACCAGCCGCCGACGTTGTACATCGGGATCTTCACCCGATCGAGATGCGTGTGGAACTCGACGTCGTTCCAGCGCTCGTCCCAGATCACGCGCTTCAGCAACGGCGGCACCTGATCGCCCGCGCCCTGCCGCTTCATCCAGCCGACCGTGTCGGCTTCCTTCACCACGCCGCCCATGAACGTCACTTCTTCGAAGCGGCTGTGCGGCGCGACCACGACATACGCCGCGACGAGCGACGGCGGCGCGGCCGAGGCAGCGAGATTCGCGGTGATGCCGAGCGCGGAGGCGCCGGTCATGCCGACCTTGCCGTTCGACCACGATTGTCTGGCGACCCATTCCACCGTGTCGTAGCCGTCGTTGCGATCGTCGACGAACGGCCGGTACTCGCCCTGCGAGTGACCTTTGCCGCGCACGTCCTGCACGACGAAGGCGTAGCCCGCGTCGATGTACTTGCGACTCACCGACGACATCGGGCCGTCCTTGAGATACGGCGTGCGGGTCAGCACCACCGGGAACGGTCCCTGGCCCCCGGGCAGGAAGACGTTCGCGGCGAGCTTCACGCCGTCGCGCATGGTGGCGAATTCTTCGGTGAAGGCAGGCTTTGCAGGATTCGCGGCGGCGGTCGATTGCGCGTGCGCCGGCGTTGCTCCCGCGATGAAAAACAGCAGGCAGCACGCGACGAGCCGGAGTTCGCGGACGAACGAGGAGCGAGGCATCGGATCCCCCGGATCACTGTTGTTGTGCGTCCGATGCTACGCCGCGCGTCGCGAACGACGGCAGGCTTGATCATTCTTTGCGCTGTGGGCGATCCGGCGACGCGGATCCACTTCTTCTGTAGGTCAGGCTTCAGCCTGACTCCCCGGAAGGCCGGCTAAAGCCGGCCCCACAGGAGAAATCACTCTCCGGCGTACAGCTCGATGATCTCCTCGATTGCCCGGCGCGCGACCGGACATGCGTCACGCTCGATGCCGCGCGAGTGTGAAGTGCATGCGCGATCGGTCCGGATGAAGGGGATGTGCTCGGCGTATTCCGGGAAAATCCGATCACTTCCGTACATAACACAGGCATACTCCGCCGATCTCAACACACCCGGATGATGAGCGGGACAATGATGCGATCGACTGTCGGGGTATCGGCGCTGTGGGCCGCCACATTGGTGTTCGCTGCCATCACTTCCAACGCGACGACCACGACGCAGCCGACGGCCAAGCCGAAGACTGCAGCGACCGCAACCACCACCAAACCGGCGACCGCACCAGGCAAGACGACTGCCGCCAGCACTGCGGCCGCCAAACCCAAGACCGCCACCGCGCAGAAGCCGAAGACCGTCGTTGCCAAACCGCTCGGCCTGGTCAAGACCGGCGATGGCCGTAGCGCTCCCGAAATCCGCTCCAGCTCCGTCCTCGTGATCGACGAATCCGATTCCTCGATCCTGCTGTCGCGCAACGCCGATGTCGCCGCGCCGATCGCTTCGATCACCAAGCTCATGACGGCGCTGGTCGTGCTCGACGCCGCTCTGCCGCTCGAAGAAGTCATCACGATCACCAACGCCGACCGCGCCATCGACAGGGGCGCGCCGTCGCGCCTGCACGTCGGTGCTGAACTCACGCGCGGCGAACTCATGCACCTGGCGCTGATGTCTTCGGAAAATCATGCCGCCCATGCGCTGGGCCGGACCTATCCCGGCGGCACCGACGCGATCCTCGAGGCGATGAATGCCAAGGCCAAGGCGCTCGGCATGAAGCGCACGCATTTCACCGACACCACCGGCCTGTCGAGTGGCAACATCGCGAGCCCCGAAGACCTGAGCCGGCTCGTCATCTTCGCCTCGCAGAATCCGCTGATCGAAAAGTATTCCACCGACCCCGACGAGACCGTGATGGTCGGCCGTTACCCGGTCGAATACCGCAACACCAACGGCCTGGTCCGCAAACCCGAGTGGGACATCCGCCTGCAGAAGACCGGCTACACACAGGCGGCCGGTCGCTGCCTGGTCATGAAGACCTTCATCGGCGATCGCCCGATCGTGATGGTGCTGATGAATTCCTTCGGCAAGTACACGCGTACTGCCGATGCCATCCGCGTCCGCCGCTGGATGGAAAGCGCCCTGTCGCAGGCCACGCTGGCGAGCAGCGGCGGCTGAGAATTAGCCGGAAGGAATAGCCGCAAAAGGCGCAAAAAGCGCCAAGTGGAAGAAAGAGACATTCTTCTTGTTTGCGCCTTTTGCGGCCATTCTCTTCATCTGTTTTGTGTTCTATGCGTTCTTTGCGGTTATCTCCTCTCCCTGTTACCCGCCCGGAACCAGTCCCGCAGCTATATCGGCATTCCGTCGTGACGGGATGACTCGGACTCGGCGTGCGATTTAATCTCGCGCGATCCCAACGAGCCGAGAAAATCGTCATGACCAGAAAAACGAGCAAGGACTTTTCGCCCGAGGTCTGGGGCCTTTTCGACCAGTACGTGCATGGACAGATTTCGCGCCGCGGCTTTCTTGACGGGGCGGCGAAGTTCGCGATCGGTGGCCTGACTGCCGCCGGACTGCTCGAAGCGCTCAGCCCGGATTTCGCTCATGCGCAGCAGGTGCAGCCGAACGACACACGGCTCGTCACGGAATGGCTGGAGATTCCGGCGCCGGGTTACGGCAAGGTCCGCGCCTACAGCGTCCGGCCCGCTGCCGCCACGGGCAAGCTGCCTGTCGTCCTGGTCGTGCATGAAAACCGCGGCCTGAATCCACACATCGAAGACATTGCGCGGCGCATTGCACTCGACGACTTCATCGCCGTTGCGCCGGATGCGCTCTATCCGCTGGGCGGCTATCCCGGAAATGAGGACAAGGCGCGCGAACTGTTCGCCCAGCTCGACCAGGCGAAGACGCGCGAAGATTTCGTCGCGACGGCGCAGTACCTGAAGAAGCTGCCGGGCGGCAACGGCAAGCTCGGCGTGGTCGGCTTCTGCTATGGCGGCGGCATCGCCAACTTCCTCGCCACGCGCCTGCCCGATCTCGATGCGGCCGTTCCCTTCTACGGAGCCGCCGCCGCGACCGACGAAGTGCCGAAGATCAAGGCCCCGCTGTTGCTGCAGTTCGGAGAGAACGACGAGCGCGTCAACGCCGCGTGGCCGGCGTACGAGACTGCGTTGAAGAGCGCCGGCGCGAAGTACGAGGCTTACGTCTATCCCGGCACCCAGCACGGCTTCAACAACGACACCACGCCGCGCTATGACGAGGCCGCCGCGAAACTCGCATGGCAGCGCACGATCGCTTTCTTCAATCGGCACCTGCGGGGGTAGAGGAGGACAGGGCGGTATCAATCTCACGCTGCAGTGCCATTGGTAGCGCCCCCTCCCTGCCCTCCCCGCAAGCGGAGGAGGGGAGGAAGGCAGCTGACAGCTCCAATTCTGGACCTCACCGGCTTTTTATCATATAAATCTGCTCTACCCTCGCACGGAGCAGAGCCGGCCTCATGTCTACTCCCAAGCCTGGCGCCTCCGCCGCGCGCGCCGCGGCGCTCGCCACCCTCCTGTGGCTCATAGCCGGCTGCACTGCGGCGTCGCAGAAGCCGCCCGCCGGCGATGAGTTCTTCACCAATCCCCTGCTGACTTCGGGTCCCGATCCCTGGGTGACGCGCGACGGCGACGACTACTTCTACATGCACACGCTCGGCGACCGCCTCGCCATCTGGAAGACACGCGACATCGCCGACCTGCAGCACGCCGAACACAAGACGATCTGGACGCCGCCGCCCAGCGGACCGAATGCCCAGTCGATCTGGGCGCCCGAACTGCATCGCATCGACGGCAAGTGGTACGTCTACTACACCGCTGCCGCGAGCGGCCACGACGATGACGATCATCGCGGCGTGTTCGTGCTCGAGAACGACTCCGCCGATCCGCTGCATGGCGAGTGGCGCGATCGTGGACGCATCAACACGCGCTACTCGGGCATCGATGGCACGACGTTCAGCCACGCGGGCGTTCGCTACTTCGTCTACTCGCCGTACGTCGGGCCCGACAGCGTTCTCGCCATCGCGCGCATGAGCGATCCGGTCACGCTGACCGGTCCGGAAGTGACCCTGGCGCGCCCGGATCTTTCCTGGGAACGGCAGGGCGGACGCCAGATTCTCGAAGGCCCGGAATTCCTGGCCGGACCGACCGGCGATCTGTTTCTCGTCTACTCCGCGAGCGCCTGCTGGTCCGACGACTATGCGCTGGGCCTGTTGCGCGCGCCTGCGGGCAGCGATCCGCTCGATGCGAACGCGTGGAAGAAGTCGCCCGTGCCCGTGTTCGCCAAGTCGCCGGAGAACGGCGTGTTCGCGCCGGGTCACAACGGCTTCTTCACCTCGCCCGACGGCAAGGAACACTGGATCATCTATCACGCGAATCCCGGGCCCGACATGCAGTGCACGCCGAAGCGCGCGCCGCGCATTCAGCCTTTCCACTTCGGCCACGACGGCGCACCCGTGTTCGGCAAACCCGCCGGTCCGGATCAACGCCTCAGGAAGCCGTCGTCCTGAACTCGCCCGCGTGCGGGCCATTCACCTGTCTGCGAGAAAGCGTATGAAGATCTCCCGACGTCTCCTGTTCATTGCCGGCCTGTTCTCTGCAGCCGCATTCGCACGGCAACCCGATCCGCCGGGTCAGGTGCGCGCCGGCGAAAAGCCCGTCAACGAGGCATACCTGTTCGCGCACATGACGCACAGCGACTACGGGCGCCTCTACTACAGCGTGAGCCTCGACGGCCTGCACTGGCATCGCCTGAACGCAGGCAAGCGCATCACCGACGACTATCGCGGACATCCCGACATCGCGCGCGGCCCCGATGGCACGTACTACATCGCCGGCAACGAAAGCGATGCATCGCCGACGATCAACATCTGGTCGTCGCGCGACCTGATCGAGTGGAAACGCTACAGCGAGTACACCCCCGATCTGAAATCCACGCCGGGCTATTCGCAGGCCTTGCAGCGCATCGGCGCGCCGAAGCTGTTCTTCGACGAAGCATCGAAACGCTTCGTCATGACGTGGCACACCCCGCACCTGGAAGGTACGCCCGAGGATTCCGAACGTTACTGGGCCAGCCAGCGCACGCTGTACGTGACGTCGTCCGACCTCAAGCAGTTCTCCGCACCGCCGCAGCGCCTGTTCGACTGGGACATGGGCACGATCGACGTCTTCATCCGGCATGCGGAAGGCAAGTACTGGACGATCATCAAGGACGAGACCTATCCGACGCTGGACTGGGTGACGGGCAAGACGATCCGCATCGCGCATTCGGATTCCCTGCTCGGCCCGTACAAGGATCTCAGCGCGCCGATCAGTCCGAACTTCCGCGAAGCGCCGATGCTGATTCCGTCGCCGGACGGCAAGGTCTGGTATCTGTACTACGAACAGTACCCGGGCGTGTCGTATGGATTGTCGGTGGCCAGCAGTCTCGCCGGCCCGTGGTATCAGATCTCGGGCTACACGTTCTTCCAGGACTGGGACAAGTACGCCCTGCCGGCGAAGGTGCGACACGGTGCGATGATCACGCTGTCGCGCAAGCAGTACGACGCACTCGTGCAGCGCTTCGGCATCGAAAAAAGCAGCGACTGATCACTCGCCGGCGGACCGCCTTGAATCGGCGGCCGTCCATGTTATTGTCCTTTTATATGATCAATGGACCTGTAACTCGCAAGCGCAAGAATGCGCCCACCCGACGCGTCGCGAGCGCCTCGGCTGTCTCGCAAACGAGTTCGCTGTCCTCCGGCGGCGCGTCCGCCGAAACGCCGGTTCAGCTCGGCCGCAACCTGACGTACGGAATGCTCGATGCGCTCGGGCGCGCCATCGTCATCGGCAGCTACGACTCGCGCATCTTTCCGACGGAAGCGGAGCTGGCCAAGCAGCACGGCGTGAGCCGTTCCGTGACGCGCGAAGCCGTGAAGATGCTCACGGCGAAAGGACTGCTCAGTGCGCGGCCCCGGCAGGGCACCACCATCCAGCCCAGCACCTCGTGGAATCTGTTCGACACGGACGTGCTGCGCTGGCTGCTGGAACGCAAGTTCTCCGTCGATCTGCTGCGTCACTTCAATCAGCTGCGCGTGGCGATCGAGCCGGAAGCCGCAGCGCTGGCCGCCATGTTCTCGGATGAACGGCAGCGCCAGGAGATCGACGCCGGGCTCGCGCGCATGGAAGCCGCCGACGAAGGACACGACAACGCACTCGACGCCGACATCGCCTTCCACGTCGCCATCCTGCGCGCGTCGGGCAATCCCTTCTTCATGCAGTTCCGCGATGTGGTGGCGACGGCGCTGCGTACGTCGATCCAGTTCACCAACCGCATCAAGGGCCGCACCGCGAGCGTGAGCGATCATGCGGCGGTCCGCGATGCGATTGCGCGCCAGCATCCGGAAGGTGCGCGCGTGGCGATGAAGAAGATCATTGCCGACGTGCTGGATCTGATCGAGACGGCGGAGATTCCGCCGAAGCGCAGCCGCTAGGCTGCAGGTCAGCTCTTGCTCTTGCTGTGGGGCCGGCTTCAGCCGGCCTCTTAAGAAGTCAGGCTGAAGCCTGACCTACAGGAAGAAAGACTGCGGCGGGTGCGTGCCCTCATGGACATGGACACGCACCCGCGCTCGTCGTTACAGACGCACGCGAACGCTGACGCCGTAGGTCCGGTCGTCGATGCGGATGTCGTGCGGGAACGTCGTGGTGTTGAAGTAGCTGTAGTAGTCGGCGCCGGTCAGGTTGGTGCCTTCCAGACTGACCGTGACCGCATCGCTGAAGTCATAGCCCAGCGACATGTCGAGGCGGCCATAGGCCTTCACCTTGTTGAACGCCGGCGGCGCATCCGGATTGCCGCAGTACGCCACCTGATCTCCCTGGGAATCGAGCAGACAGCCGAACTGGAACTCGTCGAACTTGTCGCGCCATGTATAGACGAGACGGCTGGTGATGCCGTACTTCTCGTACAGCAGGCCCACGTTGAAGCTGTTCTTCGATACGCCGAGCAGCGGTGCGCCGTCGAGCGGATCGTCTTCCGTCTTGATCTCGCTGTCGGCGTAGGTGTAGTTCGCGAACGCGCCGAGTCCGTTCCAGCCTTCGGGCAGGAAATCGAAGAACGCCTGCGCCGACAGTTCCACACCCTGCAGCGTCGCCTCGCCCACGTTGCGGGGACGATCCATGTTGTAGGTGACGCCATCGATGACTTCCGGGCTGATCGAGCGCACGACGCGGTCCTTGATCTCGCGGTAGTAGACGGCCGCCGCCAGGTAGCTGCTCCGGGCGAAGTAGTACTCGACCGTCGCATCGACGGCATCCGACTTCTGCGGCTTCAGGTTCGGATTGCCGCCCGAACCGTTCGGCTGGATGTTCTCGTTGGTCGGCCGGTCGTAGAACTCGCCGGGATTCAGATCGGCAAACGCCGGCTGCGCGATCGTGCGGGCCGCCGTGAAACGCAACTGCAGATCCGGCGACAGACGCACCCGGGCGCTGAAATTCGGCAGCACTTCGGTTTCGCTGGTGCTGGTCGTCACGGGAGTCAGCACACCGTCGATGCGGCCGGTGCCGGAAACCGTGCGGTCGTTGCTCGTGACGCGCGCGCCGACGAGACCATCGACTTCGACGTTGCCGATCGTCGTCTGGTACTTCGCCTGCAGATATCCGGCCAGCGTTTCCTCGGTGGCATCGAAGTTGCGCGACGGATCGAACGGCGGATCGCCCGCCGGCGCGCCGTAGATGGCGCGCAAGGTATCGGTGTTGTTGCGCAGGTAGTCCGCGTCCGGCGTCATCCAGTGTGCGCCGCCGTTGATGAAAGGAATGGACGCCGGCGATCGCACCAGGAAGTTGGCGGGCAATCCCACCGAGTCGACCAGCGTCACGCGGTTGCCGCCCGGAGCGCCCGGACCGCCCGGGGCAATGGCGCGATAGTCGGCATCGCGATCGCCGTAGCGGGCGCCGAACTGCAGCTGGGAAATGAATCCATCGAGGTCGTACCGGCCATCCACGGCCGCGGCGAACAGCGAACTGTCGGCGGTGTTGATGTCCTGGAAGAGACTGTTGGCGAACAGGAATCCCGATGCATCGCCGAGCGGATTGCCCGGCATGTCGGTCGTGCCGTGGCTGTCGTTGTTGATGGCGATGTTGACGACCGGAATCTGCTTGCCGATGTCGACGATGATGTTGCGGTTCGAGTTCTTCGACTCGACGTAGGACAGATCGAGACCCAGGTGCAGTGCGCCCGAATCGAAGCGCGCGCCGGTCGCGTACATGAACTGATCGGTTTCGCCGGTCTTCGCCTGGGTGCTGGTCAGGCCTGCGACGTTGTTGAACGTCGCGGATGTGCCGTAACAGAGATCCTGGATCGGACTGCCGTCGGAGCCCAGGAATCCGGCGCCGTCGACGTGCGCCCGGAAGCAATCGTTCGTCGCCTGCGCATTGGTGATGCTCTGCGCTCCGAAGATGTCGGAGAAGATGAAGTCCGTCTCGAACGTGGCGTCATAGCCGGCGTACAGACCGTCGGCATAGATCTCCCAGTTGTCGTTGAGCTTCCACTGGATCGAGCCGTTCACCTGCGGGCGCTCGTACTCGCCGTAGTCGTTGAGGCCGCCCACGCAGGTGGGCAGCACGATGCCGGCCGCGCCCGACGGACCGTTGGTGCCGGAGCGCGGGTCGCAGTTGAACGAGATCGGCCGGTTGAAGTTCTGGTCGGAATACGACGCATCGAGCAGGAAGCCGATCTCGCCGCCCTCCGTCGACCGGCGATGCGACACCAGCGCACCGACGGTGTAGTTGAACTCTTCGGCTTCCTGCGGATAGGTGCCGCGCGCATTGAAGACTGCCGTGGTGCCGGGCTCGAAGGTCAGCGGCTTGTGCAGCCGCAGATCGATCACGCCGGCCACGCCGCCTTCGATCAGATTGGCGGTGTTCGACTTGTAGACGTTGGCGCGCGACAGTGCTTCGGCGGGCAGATCCTGGAAGGCGAAGCCGCGACCCACGCCGGTGAACATTTCGCGACCGTCGACGGTGGTGAGGATGTCGCCGATGCCGCGGATCAGCGGATTGATGATCTCGTTGTTCCAGCCGTTGACCGTCTGGACGCCAGGCACGCGCTGCAGCGCGGCGGCGACGGTGTTGTCCGGGAACTTGCCGATGTCATCGGCGACGATGGCATCGACGACCTGATCGGCGTTCTGCTTGATCTCGGCGGCGGCCTCGAGACTGGCGCGCAGGCCGACGACCACCACTTCTTCCAGCTCGCTGCTGCCGACGTTCGTGTTGCCCGATGTCTGCGCCAGCGCGAGTTGCGCCGACCCCATCAGCATCGCTGCCGACATTGAATAAAGAGCGCGGTTGCTCGTTTTCATTACTCCCCCTGATGCGTCTCTATGAAACGGAAAAAACCGTGGTTGATTACCGGATCGGACTGATTTCCAACTCCAGCACAGTCATCATTGTCTGACAAGTATTATTTGTCTTATAAATATCTCCGAAACGATGCGGCACCGCAGCGACAGCGGCGCCGCAGCAAGGAACGTCAGTCGTGCGGCACGACGCCCTTCGGTGCTGTCATCAACCGTTTGATCAGGTCGACTTCGGCCTGCCGGTACGGCGTACCGTCGGCGCGCAGCACTTCGTGGAACCAGATGGTCGGTTCGGCGTCGGTGTAGGGCTTCTTCCAGGAATCCCACGGCAGCCGGGTCTGCGACCGGCCGTCGACGAAGCCCCAGTTGATCATGGCCACGTTGTAGCGCTTGCCCAGCGGCAGCGTGCCGTCGAAGGTCGAGCCATTGCCGCGCGCCATGTATTCGGTGCACAGCAGCGGCCGGCCGTAGGCCTGCAACTGCTTCACGCGGCGATCGAAAGTTTCCGGCCAGTTGTAGTCGTGAAACGAAATGACATCCGACTGTTCGATCTGGATCCGTTCGATCGCCGTCAGCCTGGCGGCGGACCAGTCGTCGTGCTGCCACAGGCCGCTGGTCAGCGGCTGCACCGGATTCTGGCTGCGCGCCCAGTCGAATACCTGACCCAGCAGCGTCTCCACGTACTTCTGCTTGTTCTGATGCTTCGGATAGTTGCCGCCGCCGTCGTTGTCCGGCTCGTTCCACACGTCCCAGGCCAGGATGCGCTCATCCTTCGCAAACGCACCGACGACGCCCTCCACGTATTGCCGCAACAGCGGATAGCGCGATTCATCTTCCAGCCGCGCGCGACCCGGCGCCTGCACCCAGCCCGAGTTGTGCACGCCCGGAATCGGCGGATGCTGCGGACCGAGCTTCGGCTCCGGATCCCAGCAGCTGTCGAAGAGCACGAAGATCGGTTTGATCCCGTGCCGTGCAGCGATCTTCAGGAACTCGTCGATGCGCTGCTTGAGGCCCTGCGCGTCCTGCTCCCACAGCAGGTTGTGCAGATACACGCGCATCGTGTTCATGCCGATGGCCTGCGCCCAGCCGAGTTCGCGATCGATGCCCTGCGGATCGAACGTATCCGCCTGCCACATCTCGAGCTGATTGATCGCACTGGCGGGGTTGTAGTTGCTGCCCACCAGCCACGGCTGCTTGTCATACCAGGCATTGGCCTTCGCGGCCGTCCAGCGCTCGGCAGCGTGGGCGGGCATGCCGAACAGTACGGCGGCCTGCGCCAGCACGGCGAGTGCGATCGAAGCGATACGAGTCATTGCGCGGTCTCCTTCATAGATCCGTGTCGACGTCAGGCCGCTCAGCGCGGCTGCGCCTTGCCAGAGAAGAATCGATAGACGATGACATTGCGATACGTTTCTCCCGGTGCGAGTCGCGCAGAACCGAAAGACGGACGATTCGGCGTATCCGGGAAAATCTGCGGTTCCACCGCGATGGCATCGCCCTGCCGATACGCACGGCGCGACTTGCCGATCACGGTCGCATCGAGAAAGTTGCCGGAATAGAACTGCAGGCCCGGCTGGTTGGACCACAGCTCGAAGCCGCGGCCCGACGTCGGTTCTTCCACGCGCGCCAGCAGGCGCGGCTCGCGCGCGACGTCGCGGGCGATCACGAAGTTGTGGTCGTAGCCGCGACCGATGACGATCTGCGGATCGTCGTTGCGCACGCGCGCACCGATCGCCATCGGCTGGCGGAAATCGAACGCCGTGCCGGCCACTGGCGTGATTTCTCCGGTGGGAATCAGCCCGGCATCGACCGGCGTGTAGCCGTCGGCCGGAATGGTCAGCACATGCCCCATCGCGCCCTGCGGCGAGCCATCGCCCGCCAGATTCCAGTAGGCATGATTGGTGATGTTGACGATGGTCGGCCGGTCGGTCGTGGCCCGATATTCGATCTGCAGCTCGTTGCCTTTCAGCGAGTACTTCGCGACGGCCGTCAGCGTGCCCGGATAGCCCTGATCGCCGTCGGGACTCACATAGCGCAGCGTGACGCTCGCTTCATTGCCGGTGCCGGTGGCGACGACGTCCCACAACACCTTGTCGAAACCCTTGTCGCCGCCGTGCAGCGCATTGCCGTTGTTGTTCTGCGGCGTCTGATACTGCTTGCCGTCGAGCGTGAATTTTCCACCGGCGAGACGGTTCGCAAAACGCCCGACGGTCGCACCGAAGTATTCCGGCTTCGCCAGGTAGCCATCGAGCGATGCGTAGCCGAGCGTGACGTCCTCGCGCCTGCCGTTGCGATCGGGCATGACGAGCGACTGCAGCGCCGCGCCGTAGTTGATGACGACTGCAGTGATCCCCTGATCGCCCTGCAGCGTGATGGCTTCGACGCGCCGCCCGTCGGGCAGCTTGCCGAACTCCGCACGGCTCGTGCCCGCGGCTGCGGCAGCGAACGCGACACAGGAAAGCGCGAGTCCTGCCGGGATGGAAGCTGTACGCAACGACATGATTTCCTCGCTGTGGTTGATGTGCCCGACGCGTCGCGTCGAATCTCAGTGACTGTCCCGCGGGTCGCCGGCGGTCTGCGCAATGCGCTGATACTTCACGGCCGATTCGATGACGGCGCCGCCGTCGAACTGGCCGGTCACATTGCGATGGATTTCCTGCCAAGGCGTCTGCGATGGCGGATAGGCCAGGCCGCCTTCGCGCTCGAAGTCGCGACGCCGCTGCGCGATTTCTTCCGCGCTCACGAGCATGTTGACTTCGCGACGTCGCAGATCGACGCGCACGCGATCACCCGTCTTCAGCAACGCCAGTCCACCGCCGACCGCCGCTTCGGGCGCTGCATTCAGGATGGAAGGCGAACCCGACGTTCCCGATTGCCGGCCATCGCCGATGCACGGCAGCGCATCGATGCCCGCACGGATCAGCGCCGCCGGCGGACGCATGTTCACCACCTCCGCACCGCCCGGATAACCGACCGGCCCCGCGCCGCGAATCACCAGCAGCGTGCGTTCGTCGATGCCGAGCGCCGGATCGTCGATGCGCGCGTGATAGTCCTCCGGACCTTCGAACACCACGACCTTGCCCTCGAAGGCATCGGGATCCGCGGGATTGCCGAGATAGCGCGCGCGGAAATCATCGGAGATCACGCTCGTCTTCATGACGGCGGAGTCGAACAGGTTGCCGTGCAGCACGGTGAGTCCCGCCGCCTTGCGCAGCGGCGCATCGAAGCGCCGGATCACCGCTTCGTTCAGCGGTCGCGCATCGCTGCAGTTCTCGCCGATGGTGCGTCCGTTCACGGTCATCGCATCGGCAGCCAGCAGGCCCTTGCGCAGCAGTTCGCCCGCGACGGCAGGCACGCCGCCGGCAAGATAGAAATCCTCGCCGAGATATTCGCCGGCGGGTTGCAGGTTCACGAGCAACGGAATGTCGTGCCCGAACTCTTCCCAGTCGGCGAGCGTGAGTTCGACGCCGATGTGACGCGCGATGGCGTTCAGATGAATCGGCGCATTGGTCGAGCCGCCCAGCGCGGAATTCACGCGGATCGCATTGAGGAAGGCGTCGCGGGTCAGGATGTCGGAGGGTTTGCGATCGGCGCGCACGAGTTCGACGATCTGCCTGCCGGTGCGCCAGGCGCATTCCTGTCGATCGCGATACGGCGCCGGAATCGCAGCCGATCCCGGCAGCGACATGCCCAGCGCTTCCGTCAGCGAATTGAGCGTGGTCGCCGTGCCCATGGTGTTGCAGTAACCGGTGGATGGCGCCGACGACGCCACCAGCGAAATGAATCCCTTGTAGTCGATCTCGCCGGCCGCGAGCATGCGGCGCGCCTTCCAGATGATCGTGCCGGAGCCGACACGCTCGCCCTGGTGCCAGCCATTGACCATCGGCCCCACCGACAGCGCGATGGCGGGGATGTTCACGGTGGCCGCCGCCATCAGCGACGCCGGCGTCGTCTTGTCGCAGCCGATCGTGAGCACCACACCGTCGATGGGATAGCCGAACAGCAGTTCGACGAGACTGAGATACGAGAGATTCCGGTCGAGTCCCGCGGTCGGCCGCTTGCCCGTCTCCTGGATCGGATGAATGGGAAATTCCAGCGGAATGCCGCCGGCATCGCGGATGCCCTGCTTGACGCGCTCGGCCAGCACCAGGTGATGGCGGTTGCACGGCGCAAGATCGCTGCCGGTCTGCGAAATGCCGATGATGGGCCGGTCGCTCTGCAGCTCTTCCAGCGACAGGCCGTAGTTCATGTAGCGCTCTATATAGAGCGCCGTGAGGTCCGGGTTCTGCGGATTGTCGAACCAGGCACGCGACCGCAATCCCCTGCCCTGCTTGCTCGCTTTCATCATGTCTCCGCGCATCGACCGAATCCCCCAGGCGCGCACCGGACGGGGCCGAGGTTGAACTGCCGCCGCCATCCGATCTATAAAGAATATATATCAGATAAATAGGTCGAGTGAGAAGATGATGCAGTCCGAGGCAGAGATGCGCCGCTGTGGGGCCGGCTTCAGCCGGCCTCTTTTCGGAAGTCAGGCTGAAGCCTGACCTACAGCCTGACCTGCAGCAGGAAGGCAGATCGCCGGACCCGACGGCAGAGGCGCACGCGTACAATCGCGCGCCTCATGTCTGCCTCCACCCCCGAATCCACCGCCGTCGCGCCGCACGACGCCGGCTTCTGGCGCATCGTCTGGCTCGCGCTCCAGGGCAGGAACTACGACTACACCGCGGAGAATCTGAACCGCGCCGTGCTGCTGCTCGCCGTGCCCATGGTCCTCGAAATGATCATGGAATCGCTGTTCGCGGTGGTCGACGTGTTCTGGGTGTCGCGCCTCGGCCGGGACGCCGTCGCCGTGATCGGCCTCACCGAATCCATCATGACGCTGATCTATGCCGTCGCCATCGGCATCTCGATCGCTGCGACTGCCATCGTCGCGCGGCGCATCGGAGAAAAGGATGCCGAAGCGGCCTCGGCGGCGGCGGGACAGATTCTCGTGCTCGGCGTGTCGGTATCCGCCGGACTCGGCCTCGTGCTGGGCTTTTTTGCGCCGACCATCCTGCAACTGATGGGCGCGGAACCTGCTGTGGTGGCGCTCGGCAGCGACTTCGCACGCATCATGCTCGGCGGCAACCTCACCGTGTTCATGATCTTCCTCATCAATGCGATCTTTCGCGGCGCGGGCGATGCCGTGCTGGCGATGCGCACGCTGTGGCTCGCCAATGCATTGAACATCGTGCTCGGCCCGCTGTTCATTTTCGGCTGGGGGCCGTTTCCCGAATTCGGCGTCACCGGCGCAGCCGTCGCCACCAACATCGGGCGCGGCGTCGGCGTCCTCTACCAGCTCTGGCATCTCGCCGGACACCACAGCCGCGTGCGTGTGCGATTGCGTCACCTCGTGCCGCAGGCCGATCAGCTGCGGGTCATTCTCACGACGGCGTGGAGCGGGATCGCGCAGTTGCTGATCGGCACGACGAGCTGGATCGGCCTGTTCAAGATCCTCACGCCCTTCGGCAGCGCGGCGCTCGCCGGCTACACGATCGCGATACGCATCGTCACCTTCGCGCTGATGCCCGCCTGGGGCCTCGCGAATGCGGGCGCTACGCTGGTCGGCCAGAATCTCGGCGCCGCCAAGCCGGAGCGTGCGGAGCAGGCGATCAGGATCGCCACGCGATTCAACGTCGTGTTCCTGGCGATCGTCGGCGTGCTGTTCGTGGTGTTCTCGGGTCCGCTGGTGCGCCTGTTCTCCACGGATGCGGAAGTCATGACTCACGGCATACGCGCGCTGTGGATCGTCAGCCTGGCCTTTCCTCTCTATGCTGCCGGCATGTGCCTGGAAGCGGCGTTCAACGGCGCGGGCGACACCTGGACGCCGACGCGCCTGAACTTCTTCTGTTTCTGGCTGGGCCAGGTGCCGCTGGCGTGGATTCTCGCGGATGGATTGCAGCTCGGCCCGATGGGCGTATTCATCGCCGTACCGATCTCGTTCACCGTGCTCGCGCTGTGGAGCGCGGTGCTGTTCCGCCGCGGCCAGTGGAAGCAGCAGCGGATCTGAATCGCAACGCCTTCATTTCTGCAACCTGAAGCTCACGCGCACGCGCACGGGCTGGGTCACTGCCGGATCGGCCGACGGACTCGGCGCATATTCCCAGCGCTTCACTGCATTCATCGCGGCGCGCTCGAAGAACCGCCCGTTCTGCGCCTCATTGACCCGCACGCTCGCGACTTTGCCCGACGCCGCGACCGCCAGCGTCAGATCGACCCAGCCCTCGATGCCGTGTTCGAGCGCGTCGCGGGGAAAGTCGGGTTGCACCGCCTTCACCAGCTTCGGTTCCGCCGGCTCGATGATTTTCTCCTCGATGATCTTCGCGGCGGGCGGCGGCGCCGGCACCGCGACGATGGGCGCCGACAAAGCAGCCCCTGCACCGTCTGCTTCGCGTGCAGGCGGCGCAGGCGGACCCATGTCGAGCGGATTCGCAGCGCCCGCGCGATTCGATGCGGCGACAGGAGCGATCGCAGGCATTGCTTCATCCGCCAACACCGGCGATGCATCCGGCGCCTTCTTGCGCGCAGACGTTCTGCCTGCAACGACCACCGGCGCTGCTGTCGATCGGGCCTCCGGCACCGGCGGCGGCGACTGCAGCCGCGCCAGCTGACTCGCCTGCTCTTCGCGCAGTTCGCCGTCGAGCACCGCGAGGCGCCGATGGTCGGGGCTGATCCGGCGCAGCCGCTCGAGCGCAATGCCGGCTTCCGCGAGACGCCCGTCGATGATGGCGAGCTTCACGTCTTCGATCATGCGGTCGGCAATCGCGTCCATGCCCTGCCTCGCCTGCGCATTCATGGCATCGAGCGACAGCACGACACCGTAGAAGTGCAGTGCGCTGCTTTCCGCCGGCTCGACGTAGCGACCGTTGTCGAGCGCCTGCTTCGCCGCTGCGAGATTGGTGGCGATCACCTGGCGTGAATCGATATCCGGCCTCCGCGATTGCATCGTCCACCACACCGCCGCGCCGACGATCAGCGCTGCGACTGCGGCGATCGACCAGACAGGCCATCCAGGAATGAAGCGCGAGGGTGTCGACGCGGGTGTGGCCGGCCTCGCTCGCGGCTCGACCATGACCGACATTGCCGCCACGCGCGTGGGTTCCTGCGCGGATTCCACTGCAGACGCGGGTACCGCGATCGGCGACTCCGCCTTCGACAGCGCCGGCATCGGCACGACCACCGGTTCGCCGGAATGCTCGACGGGAACTTCCGGCGGCGGCGCCGCGGGCTCGCGACGCGCGCGATACTTCAGCGACTGATATTCGCTGGCCGCCGAGCGGATCACGAGTCGCGCCAGCGACGGCGTCACCGGCTTCAGCATGAAGCGTTCGACGACGGCCGACGACAGCAGCCCGATCAGCGCATTGTCATCGCCGCGGCTGCCGACGGCGATCGTGATCGTTGCGGGATCGTAAGTCCGCATCTGTCTGCCGATCTGTACCAGCGCCTGCTGCGTCAGTGCCTGGTCGGTGATGAGGATGCCGCAGTTTCCCGCCGCTGCCAGGTGCGTGGCCTCGTCCAGCGACGCGGCGATCGCGACAGGATGCTGCGTACCCGCCGCAGCCCGTATTGCCTCGCACAACGCGGGATCGGTCGTCAGCACCGTGATCGCGATCGGCGCTGTCGCGACCGCCTGAAGGCGTGGCCCGGGTCGCTCCGGCGGGTGTTGACGACGCAACCTCGTATCGAACTCGGCGGTGTTCATGAGCTGGCTGGCACCCCGGATCCGCGACGTCCGTGTCGCGGGAGACATGAGCGGTGCGCGAACCATAGTCCCGCCGGATTCGCCGGCAAACTGGCCTGAAGGCGTAAGAGGCAGCGTGCCGCGCCGGCATCCATCGCGTCACGACAGCGGCCGATATACTGCTGCACCGCATGAACCCGACCTCGTGAGCACCGCCCTTTGAGTCCCATCGACCGCTACCGCGACCGCCTGCAGCAGCACGAAACACGCATCGCCGGATTCGATCGCCTTCAGGATCGGCTCGGCCTGATCCGCATCGTCCTGTTTCTGGCGACCGCCCTCACTGCATGGTGGCTGCTGAGCCGCGACACCCATTCACTGGGGTGGCTGTTGCTGCCCGCAACCGCCTTCGTCGCCGCCGTGATGCATCACGGACAGATCCGGCGACGCAGCACGCTGTCGCAGCGCGCCGCCGCGTTCTATCGCCTGGGCCTCGCGAGACTCGAAGACCGCTGGATCGGCCAGGGCCGGCAGGGCGAGCGGTTCAACGACCCGCATCACGTCTATGCCGCCGATCTCGATCTGTTCGGGCGCGGCAGCCTGTTCGAACTGCTGTTCACGGGCCGCACGCGCATGGGCGAGGAATGTCTGGCCGGCTGGCTGCTCGCGCCGGCGCCGATTGCAGAGGTGCAGGCGCGGCAGGAAGCCGTCGCGGAGTTGCGCGAGCGTCTCGACCTGCGCGAGGACATCGCCGCCCTTGCCGCCGACGCGAATGTCGGCGTGCAGCCGCAGGCGCTGGTGCGATGGGCGGAGTCGCCGAATCTCCTGACGCGCCGCTGGCTGCTGCCCGCCGCCTTCGTCTTGCCGTTGCTCGCCATCGCGACCGCGGTCGCCTGGCATCGCTGGGGACTGATTTCTCCCCTGCTGCTGGTTCTGGTGCTCGAAGGCGGCGTCATCCGCCTGCTTCGCAGCGAATTGCAGCAGGCAATGCAGGGCACCGAGCAGGCCTTCGAGGATCTGAAACTGCTGGCCGGCCTGATTGAGCGCATCGAACGCGAGCCCGTACGGTCGGCACGCATGAACGCGCTGCGACAGAAACTCTCGTCGCACGACGTCGCCGCGTCGGCCGCCATGTCGCGACTGGCGACGACCGTGCAATGGATCGAGTCGCGCCGGAATCCGCTGCTGCAGCTGCTCGGCCTGCCGCTGCTGTATCCGCTGCACGTCTCGCTGGCGGCGGAACGCTGGCGCGCCGATCACGGCAAGGCCGTGCGCGCCTGGCTCGAAGCGATCGGAGAGATCGAAGCGCTGCTGTGCCTCGCCACGTACAGCTTCGAGCATCCGGAAGATTCGCTGCCGCGATTCATCGAAGGCGCCGCAGGCGTCCGCGCCTCGCACCTCGGCCATCCGCTGCTTCCCGCAGCCCGCTGCATTCGCAACGATGTCGCCCTCGTCGCACCGACGCGCGTGCTGCTGATCAGCGGTTCCAACATGTCCGGCAAGAGCACGCTGCTGCGCACGATCGGCATCAACACCGTGCTGGCGATGACCGGCGCGCCGGTGCGTGCGGCAGCGTTCGAGCTGACGCCGCTGCAGGTCGGCGCCAGCATCCGCGTCAACGATTCGCTGCACGAAGGCAGCTCACGCTTCTACGCGGAGATCACGCGCCTGCGCCAGCTGCTCGAACTCACCCGGCAACCGTTGCCGCTGCTGTTCCTGCTGGATGAACTGTTGCAGGGAACGAACTCGCAGGACCGGCGCATCGGCGCGGCCGGCGTGCTGCACGGATTCCTCGACCGCGGCGCCATCGGCCTGATCAGCACCCACGATCTGGCGCTGATGGACATCGATGCCGATCACGCCGGACGACTGCGCAACATGCATTTCCAGGATGAGCTGGTGGATGGACGGATGAAGTTCGATTACACGCTGCGCGAGGGTGTGGTGACGCGCAGCAATGGTGTGGAGTTGATGCGATCGATCGGATTGGAGGTGTAGGGCTTCTGTCTTCCTGTAGGTCAGGCTTCAGCCTGACATTCCCAAGAGTCAGGCTGAAGCCTGACCTACAGGAAGACAGCCGGCCACATGTTCCTGCAACTGCGGAAAGAACTCGGCGAAGTCCGCCGTGAGCCCCGCCTCTTCCGCGACCAGCAACGGAATGCTCGCCGGCAGATCGAAGGAACGTTTCCACCGCTGCGTCAGATACGTCGAGATACGCCGCAACGCATGCTCGACACCGGCAAGCTCACGATAGGACCCCAGCAGATCGAGACGCACGATGCGCTCGAGCGTGAGCTTGGCATCGGGCGGCAGCGGCAGCGTCGTGACGCTCGCGCCGGCATAGAACTCATCGACGAAGGCCCGCAGCGGCTGCGATGAGTAGTGCTGCCACCGGTTCGCCAGCAGGTAGTCGTAGAAAACATCGATCAGCACGCCGCTGAAGCGGCGGTACTCCGCAGGCACGCGCTCGCGGCTGCGTCGCACCAGCGGATGCGAATCGGTAAAGGCGTCGATGGCTTTGTGGCAGGCGGCGCCGCGCAGAAACTCCTCGCTCATGCCGGCGCGGTCCGCTCCGCGCACCAGATCCGCGAGCAGATTCCCGAGACGGAAATCGATGTTCGGTTCCGACAGCAGGGTGTGCGCGAGCCAGTTCATCGACTGATTCCGGAATTCGCTGACAAGGCGCTCATATCTGTTCCCGCAGTGGCGATGCGTCGAATGCTAGCAGCGGTTCCGAAGAAAAGTTGATTGCGGTTAGCAACGAGTCACAACGGACGCGCCGCGTAACAACGCAGTCATCGCTGATCGCAGGCACGCATGAGCACATGCATACGCGCGCTTTGGATATGCCGGGCACGCCGCGATACTGCAGTTCCTGGCACACGCAACTGGACGCACTTCATGACACATCGGAACGGTCGGGTGATCGAACACCCGGAGGCCGGCCAGGGGAACGAATCGATACGGGCCAAAGCCGTCATCTTCAACGATCCCAGGTCGCAGGCGGTTCTGCAGCAGATCGATCGCGTCGCCCGCGCCGATGCGCCGGTGCTCATCATCGGCGAGACGGGCACGGGCAAGGAACTCGTCGCCCGCCATCTGCACGCGCAGAGCGGCCGTTCGGGACCGTTCGTGGCGGTCAATTGCGGCGCCGTCATCCAGTCGCTGGCGGAAAGCGAACTGTTCGGTCACCAGGCCGGTTCGTTCACCGGCGCGAACGACACGCGCGCGGGCTGGTTCGAGGCCGCGAACGGCGGCACGCTGTTTCTCGACGAGATCGGCGATCTGTCGCCGTCGCTGCAGGTAAAACTGCTGCGTGTCCTGCAGGAACGCGAGGTCGTGCGCGTCGGTTCGCGCAAGCCCATCGCCATCGACGTGCGGCTGGTCGCCGCGACCAACGTGGATCTCGCCGAAGCGGTGGCGAACGGCCGCTTCCGCCTCGATCTGTTCTATCGCCTCAACGTCGTCACGCTCGACCTGCCGCCGTTGCGCGAACGGCCGGGCGACATCCTGCCGCTGGTCGAGCATTTCCTCGCCCTCTATGCGCGTCGATTGAATGTCGACGCGGCGACGCTGTCGCCGGACGCGATCCGCACGCTGCAGCAGTATTCCTGGCCGGGCAACATCCGCGAACTCGAGAACGTGATTCATGCCGCGCTGCTGCTGGCATCGAACGGCGAGATACGCACGCGGGACCTGCGATTCAGCACCCTGGCCACCGGCTCGGGCGATGCCGGCACCGCGCCGCTCGACGTCATCACGGCACAGCTGCAGCGGCTGTTCTCCGATCCGCCGACCCACCTGCACCAGCAGCTGGAAGAACTGACGGTACGGCGGGCCTTCGCCTACTGCGGCAACAACCAGGTCCAGACCGCGCGGCTGCTCGGGATTTCGCGCAATGTGCTGCGGACGCTGCTGAAGCGTTTCGGACTGATCGCCGCCGAAGCGGACCCGAGCGGCTTCGACGAACTGGACTCGCTCGACGACGACGAATCCGTCCCTGCCATGAACTAGAACGTGCGCTGCGCCGCCAGCGCAGCGTGCCTTGCCGATTCCTCAACACCACTCCAACACAGGAGACTTCGATACTCATGTCGCGAATTCATCGCTCGATGCTATTGCTCGCACTCACCGGCGCTACCGTCTCGTCAGCGTGGGCCGCAGATACCCACGTGAAACTGAGCGGCCAAGAAGAAACGCCGCCGGTCACGACTGCCGCGACCGGCACGGCAACGATTTCCGTAGCTGCCGACAAGAAAGTTTCCGGCGTCGTGAAGACGACGGGCGTGGACGGCACCGCCGCCCACATTCACGCCGGCGGTCCCGGCGAGAAAGGCCCGCCGGTGATCACGCTCGAGAAAGGCGAGAACGGCGCGTGGAAAGTTCCGGCCGATGCCGTACTGAACGACGAACAGTACGCCGCGTACCAGGCCGGCAAGCTCTACATCAACATCCACAGCGCCGCCAACAAGGGCGGCGAGATCCGCGGCCAGATCAAGCCGTGATCGTCCGGCTGGCTGCGCGCCGCGGCGCAGCCAGCCATTTCTCCTTACTTCGCGCGCGTCTTCGGACCCTCTGCGAGCAACGCGATGCGATACGCCGCACCGCGGCCGACGACATACAGCGTCTTGCGGTCCTTGCCGGCGAACGCAAGGTTCTGCGGCGCCTTCGGCAGCGGAATCACGCCGAGCGCAGCACCCTTCGAACTGAAGATCTGGATGCCTTCGCTCGAGGCCACATACAGCCGGCCCTGCGCATCGACGGCGAGTCCGTCGGCGCCACTGCTCCAGCCGTTCTCGGTCTGCTTGAAGCCGGCGAGCTTCGCGAAATTGCGGCGCTTGCTGGCCGTGCCGTCCGCGGCGACGTCATACGCAAAGATGTACTCGCCCGCGGTGTTCGCGACATACAGGGTTTTCTCGTCCGGACTGAGCTGGATGCCATTGGGGCGTGCGATGCTCGTGTCGATCTGCGACAGCTTGCCGGCGGGTGAACGGTAGTACACCGCGGTCGGCACGGGCGGCTGACCGGCTGCAGGCCGCGCGCCCGGATCGGTGAAGTAGATGCCGCCCTTGGTGTCGGCTACGAGATCGTTGGGACGGTTCAGCGGCTTGCCTGCGAAACCATCCACCAGCGTCGCCGCGCGGTCGGCGGGATACACGATGCCGATCGAGGGCTTGCCCGTCTGCACGGACACGATGTCGCCGTTCTTCAGACGCGCAAGGCCGTTCGAGCCGTTGCTGTTCTCCAGGAACGTGCTGATGGAACCGTCTGGTGCGATGCGGGTGATGCGGTTCGCCTGCGTCTCGGTGAAGACGAGACTGCCGTCCGGCAACCCGAGCGGTCCTTCGGTGCCTTCGAATCCGTCACGGATGAACTCGATCTTCGTGCCGGCGGCGACGACGCCGTCGATGGCAGGCGTCTTGAGATCGACGTCGGCGTGTGCCGCGCTGAACAGGGTCAGCGAGGCGAGAGTCGTTGCAATGCGTTTCATGGTCGTCTCCTGCAAAGTTTGATGATTCGTTCTCCCCTCTTCTTCTTTCTTCCTGTGGGGCCGGCTTCAGCCGGCCTTCTGAAGAAGTCAGGCTGAAGCCTGACCTACAGGAAGAAGGCCGGCTTGAAGCCGGCACCACAGGCAGAGAAGAGAAGAAGACCTGCGCTTCGCTCAGTCGCGCTGCCTGAAGCTGTTGTGACAACCCTTGCAGGTCTCGCTCAACTTGCCGAACTGGGCCTTGATGGCAGCGAGGTCGCCACCCTGCGCAATGCGTGCGAGATCGTTGGCGGCCGTGTTGAACTCGATCGCGAGGCGCCGCGCTTCGTCGGGCTGCTTGAAGAACTCCGGCTTGAGCTGCGTCGGCTTCCAGCCGGTACCCTGATCCGTACCCGCGCCGTACAGCGCGCCGAGTCCCGAGTTCGCCACTGCCGCGATGGCGTTCGCGGCGGCAATCACCTGTTCCTTGTTGTAGGTCGCCGGCTGATCGACGACCTGCTTCTTGATCTTCCCGGTATTCCAGCTGATGAAGGAATACGCAGACTGGCGGAAACGGATCTGGTCCTCGATGGGACCGGCGGCGGCAACGGTGGTGACGGCGGCGAGCGAGATGGCAAGCAGGAATGTTCGGTTCATGATCGGGATGTGAAGGAGGAAGGGAACTACCAGTCCGCCGTCGCTGCGGCAGGCACGGCGACTTCAGCGTGAGATGCAGCCGGTGCACGGAACACCAGCCATGAAGCTGTCGCCGCAATCGCAACAGCAGCGACGAATCGCCATCCGAGATGCTTCGTGGTTGCCGCCGACTCGGTGTTCACTGCGACCTTGCTGCCCGTGATCATCGGCGTCACAAGATTCGAACGGCGCACCAGCAGATAGAAGATGATCGCCAGCACGTGCAGGCCGATGAAGCCGGCAAGCACGTAGAAGATCTGTTCGTGCCAGCCGGTAAGCGCATCGCTCGTGCTCTTGCCGACCGACGCGGACAACGGCCCGGCAAAAGCGATGTCGTCGTTGGCGTAGAGACCGGTCGCGACCTGCGCGGCCACCAGCGCCAGCAGCGCGATGACGGAGAGCGCGCCGAGCGGATTGTGTCCGCGCCCCTGCCAGCGACCGCGCAGGTAGGCAACGAGGCGCGACGGCGTCGGAAAGAAATTCCGGAAGCGCGCCGTCGGCGTGCCGATGAATCCCCAGATCAGCCGGAACACCAGCAGCGCCAGCACGAAGGCGCCGATCCTGCCGTGCCAGTCGGCCCAGTTGCTGCCGCCGAACTCGGCGGTCACGTAGGCGGCGGCGATCGACAGCACCAGCGTCCAGTGGAACAGCCGCACGGGCAGATCCCAGACCTGCACCGTGCGCGCGGAAACCTTCGACGCGCGCGCAGCGTCGGCGGCGATGGCTGTTTCTGCCGGGACGGCGCTCACTGCGATGACCGGGCGCGCGCCAGCGTTTCGACGAACTCGAGCGACTTCGCAACGTTCTCCACCGGCGACAGGCCGCTGAGCGTCGCCGCGATCCGGCCGTCCGGCGTGACGATGAAGGTCGTACGTTCGGCCAGGCCATGGCTGATGTCGAGACCGCGCGTGTCCTTCTTGCCTGCCGCGGCGTCGCGGATGCTCAGGTCGAACGAGCGCGCAACGCTGCCGTCGACATCGGACGCCACTGGAATCTTGCCGGCGCAGTATTCCGGGTCTGCGGAAAATTCGGCGAGCCGCTCGATGCTGTCGAGCGAAACGCCGATGACGGACGCACCCGCCGCCGCAAACTTCGCGTGATTCACCGCAAACGTATGCGCCTGCAGATTGCAGCCACCGGTATAAGCCGACGGATAGAAATACACGACCACCGGCCCGCGTCCGAGCGCCTCCTGGAGCGAGAAGGAGAACTTCCTGCCATCGAGCGCCGCGGGCGTGCGGAAATCCGGCGCCTTGTCGCCGGCCTCGAGTGCGGCGAACGCAGGCAGTGCGGTCAGCAGCACGCAGCCAAGCACGAGACGCGAGAGAAGGGTTCGATCAGGGTTTGTAGATTTCATGGCATGCCTTGCAGTTGCTCGCCGTATCGCGCGCAGCCTTGATGGCCGCGTCGAGGTCTTTTGCTTCTATCGCCGTGAACACCCGCTCGACCGTCGCCCGTCCTTCGATCGCGATCTTCACCGCGTCCTCGGCGCCCTTCGCAACGAAGTACTCGTGCGTGTACTGCAGGCCGTCGCGCAGCACCTGCGCATCCGCGAGCGCAGAACTCAGGTTGCCTGCCGTGAGCACGGGCTCGAGATCCTTGAGCGCGGTTTCCATGTCCTGCATCAGGTACGAATCGACGTCGCTGGTATCGATGATGGCGAATGCGAGATGGCCGGGCATGAGCGCAGCCAGCGCCATGCCCCCGATTGCAGTGAATCTCATCGGGATCGGCTGGCCTCTTACGCGAGCAGATCCTTGACCACCTCGCCGTACACGACGGTCGGGCGCTCGGCGCGGCCGTTGTGCAGGTAGGTCACCTTGAGATGGTCGAGTCCCATGAGCTGCAGTACGGTCGCGTGCAAGTCGTAGGTGTCGACACGAACGTCGCTGGCCACTTTCAATCCGATCTCGTCTGTGGCGCCGACCGTGGTACCGGCCTTGATGCCGCCGCCGGCGAGCCACTGCGTGTAGCCCCATGGATTGTGGTCGCGGCCATCACCGCTCTGACCGTACGGCGTGCGGCCGAACTCGGAAGTCCACACGACCAGCGTCGAATCGAGCAGCCCGCGCGACTTCAGGTCGGCCAGCAGGCCGGCGATCGGCTTGTCGACCGCGCGCGCATGCGCACGATGATTGCCTTCGAGATTGTTGTGCCCGTCCCAGTTGCGATCTTCGCCGTCAATCTCCTGCGGACCCGAGATCACCTGGATGAAACGCACACCGCGTTCCACAAGCCGGCGTGCGCGCAGCATGCACGTGCCATAGCCTTCAGTGGCCGGATCGTTGAGGCCGTAGAGTTCGCGCGTCGCGGCCGATTCCTTCCTGAGATCGACCGCTTCTGGCGCGGCGATTTGCATCTGCGCTGCCAGTTCGTAGGAGCGGTTGCGTGCCTTGAGTTCGGTGTCCTCGGGAAAGCGATCGCCCAGGCGACGATTCAGGCGATTCAGCAGATCGAGCGAATGCTCCTGCTGCGCGGCGGCGACTGCTTCCGGCGCCGTGAGATGCAGGATGGGTGAATCGCCGGTGCGGAAGGCCGTGCCCTGATACACCGCGGGCAGGAATCCCGAGGCCCAGTTGACGGAGCCGCCGCGCGGTTCCTTGCTGTCGTTGTAGAGCACGACATACGCAGGCAGGTTCGGATTGGCAGCGCCCAGCGCGTACTGCACCCACGAACCCAGCGACGGCCGGCCGGGATTCAGGTCACCGGTGTTCAGTTTGAGAATGGAAATGTCGTGAGTCGCGCCGATCGTGACACTCGACTTGACGAAGGCTAGATCGTCCGCGTGCTGCGCCAGGTTCGGCAGCAGATCGGAGAACCATGCGCCGCTCTCCCCGTACTGTTTCCAGGTGCGCTCGGTCGCGAACAGTTTGCCGCTGACGCCGCGCACGCCTTCCTTGATGCCTTGCATGAAGGACTCGGGAACTTCCTTTCCCGCGAGCTTGATCAGTTCCGGCTTGTAGTCGTACAGATCGAGCGTGCTCGGTGCGCCATCCATGTGCAGCCAGATCACCGACTTCGCCTTGGCGGCGAAGTGCGTCGATTTCGGTGCCAGCGGATCGATGAATTCTGCCGCCTGGGCGGCGGACAGCAGCCCGCCGCCCGGCGCATACAGACCGGCGACCGCGAGACCTCCCAGTCCGTAACCCGCCGTGGTGAGAAACTGTCGTCGTGAATGCGTGGTCATGTCGTGTTCCTGATAAGACGGTTCAGAAGCGATAGGTGAATTCGTTGGAGTTGGCGACGGTGTGGACGAGATCCACGAACGCCGCGGCGCGCACCGGATCGACGCTCGCCGGATTGCTGAGTCCGGTGGGCACCGCAAGCGCCAGCTTGCCTTCGGCCGCCTTGCTGCGGACCACACCGGTCTCCTGATCGAGGAATGCGCGCAATGCCGCCTTCTCTTCCTTGTCCGGCGTGCGCGAGAACAGGATGCGATAGAGCTGATCGAGCTGCGCCGATTCATCGTTACCCGCTTCGCTGATCACGCGTCCCGCGAGCGCCTTCGACCAGCCGAACACGACCTCGCTGTTGAACAGCGTGAGCGCCTGCAGCGGCGTCGTGGTCACGTCGCGCTTGCTGTGCGCCTGCTGCGCCGACGCCAGATCGAATGGCTGCAGCAACGGATAGGGAACGCTGCGCCGCGTGAAGATGTAGATGCTGCGGCGATTCTGTTCCTGCGGATCCTGGGACACGAGCCACAGGTTGCCGGCGTTCAGATTGGACGGCACCGGCGGAAACACCGCCGGGCCGCCGATCTTCTGTTCCAGCTCGCCTGCCGCCACCAGCAGCGAATCGCGAATCTGTTCGGCTTCGAGTCGCCGCCGCGGGAAGACCGCGAGCAGTTTGTTTTCCGGATCGGCCGCGAAGACCTCCTCACGGAAAGCGGACGACTGACGATAGGTGCTCGACAGCAGGATCTGCCGGTGCAGCGACTTCACGCTCCATCCCTGGCGTACGAAATCGCTGGCCAGATAGTCCAGCAGTTCCGGATGCGTCGGACGCTGCCCGGCGCGACCGAAATCGCTGACGGTGGCAACGATGCCGCGGCCGAAATACTGGTCCCACACGCGATTCACGAATACGCGCGCCGTGAGCGGGTTGGTCGGGCTCGCGATCCAATTGGCCAGTGCCGTACGACGTCCGGATGACGTGGCCGTGGGCTTGACCACCGGCTGCTCCGTCGTGATCGCGGCAGGGAACGCCAGCTGCACTTCTTCGAGCGGACGTTCGTTGTCGCCGCCGAAGAAAACGTAGGTCGGCGGTGCGTCCGCGCGGCCCAGCTCGCTCATGGAAGAAATGGTCGCCGAGCCCGTTGGCTTGAGATGGTCGAACTTCTTCAGCTCCTCCTGCAGGCGCTGGTATTCGGCGTACAGCTCGCGATATTCCTTGTGATAGTGCGGCGCCGACTCCGCCGAGTTGTCTTCCAGGTAGCTCGACAGCACGTTGTCGCTCAGATAGTCGCCGTAGCGGTTGTGCACCCAGCGATCCACCGCGTCCCACTGTCCTTCCGGCTTGCGCAGCGACGTTTGCGTAGCTTTGGCATAGCGCTCGTAGTTGTAGAGCTCGGCCTCGCTGCGCACCTTGTCGATGATGGCCTTCTGCCGGGCCTTGATCTCGCGCGTCGCTTCCTTGTAGGCAGCCTGCGCCTTTTCGAAATCGATCTCCTGCTGCGTCTTCTGCGCCGGAACGTCGTCGACCGCACTGGTGTTCGCGAAGAATGCCTGCAGCTGGAAATACTCCTTCTGCGAAATCCTGTCGCTCTTGTGATTGTGGCAACGCGCGCAGGCGACGGTCTGCGCCAGGAATACTTCGCCCACCGTGTCGGTCATGTCGGTGGTGTGCTGGTATTTCTTCTGGATCAGGTCGCGCGAGTTCGCATTGTCGGGATAGCTGCGCAGAAAGCCCGTGGCGATCAGCCCGGCCTGGCCTGCATCCGGCAGTTCGTCGCCGGCGAGCTGTTCCTTGATGAAGCGATCGTAAGGTTTGTCTTCGTTGAACGCGTTGATCACGTAATCGCGATAGCGCCACATGTTCGGACGGGTCTGATCACCCTGGAAACCGGCGCTGTCGGCATAGCGGGCCAGATCCAGCCAGCGGCGTGCCTGACGCTCGCCATATTCCGGCGATGCCAGCAAGCCATCGACGAGCTTTTCGTAAGCATCGGGCGAGCGATCCTTCACGAAGGCATCGACTTCCTGCGGCGTGGGAATGACACCCAGCGTGTCGAGCGTGGCGCGACGAATGAACGTGGCCCGATCGGCATCGGGTGAAGGCCGCAGATTCTTCTGTTCGAGCTGCGCGAGGATGAAGGCATCGACGGGCGTACGTACCCACTTCGACTGCTTCACTGCCGGAATATCCACCGACTTGACGGGTTCGTAGGCCCACCAGTTCCTGACAGCCTTCGCGGGCGCTGCAGCCGGCGCCGGATCGTTCGCCGCAACGGCCGTTGCAACGGCGAATCCTGCCGACAGCGCCAGGTACGCCACTTTCTTCTTCACCGACATGCCAGCTCCTTTCGACTCGTTCGCTCGATTCGTCTGTGTCGCAAACACGGTTCTCGATTTCCGGAGAACGCGAGCAAGCCATGTGCCAGCAGCGCTTCGTGACCGATTCGCTACCGCACGATGACCTGCTCGTATCGCAGGGCTCACCCAGCCCGCAGATTTCGCCTCGCACGGGTCACGGCGCGGTGACAGCGCCACACCAGTCGCGACGCATGCCTGTTGGGGCGACAGCACGGCTGTTCCGTTTGATTCATGTTCACGCGGCAGCTCGTCATGCTCGTTCATGATTGACGTCCTCGAAGTGCGTGCCGCAACGCTCACAGACGCCCGCTCAGCGAGACGCCGAACCAGCGGCTCACCGGCGGCACGGCGCTTTCCCAGGTTCTGACCAGCGGCGTGTCGTCGCCGAGGACGTTCTTGCCGAGTACGCTGAGGTCGTAGTTGCCCCAGCGCAGTCCGACCGAGAGATCGGTGGTGCTGTATCCCGGAATCCAGGAATAACTCGACAGCGCCACGTCGGAATTGAACTCGCTGATGTAGGCCGTGTTCAGGCTGACGTGGAGATCGGCGTCGTCGAGCCCCCTGATGGAGACGGGATACTGGAAATCCACACCGATGTTCGCCGAGTACTTCGAGGCGCCGGGCAGTTGCAGGCCAGCCGCATCACGGTAGCTCGCGGCGCCGGGCCAGGTGTTCTCCACCGGCTGCGGTGCGTTCGGAAATTTCACGTAGTAGGCATCGTTGTAGGCGCCGGAGAAGCGGATCGACGTGTGCGGGATCCCCGTGTAGAACGCGTCTATCTCGACTCCTTTGGCGCGCACCTTCTCGGCGTTGCCGGTCTGCTGCGTGTAGTAGAAGTTGCCGTCGTTGGCGCTATTGGTCGTGTACTCGTCGAAGATGAGCACGGCCTGCTGATAGTCTTTGATGTCCGTGAGGAACAGCGCGGCATTGAGGACCAGCGAACCATCGAGCCACAACGTCTTGACGCCAAGTTCGTACGAGGTGTTCTTCTCCGGTCGGGCAGGCGTGGCAATGCCATTGGTCACCAGCGCGATGCCGGCCTTCTCGCCGTACTGGTACGACGCGTATCCCGTGATGTTGTCGGTGAACCGATAGCTCGGACTGACGAGATAGCTTGGCTGCGTGTCGTCGAACGTACCGACCTGCGTGCCCTCCCATACGACACCGATGCGTCCCGCGCGAGTCGCCTTGGCCGCAGCGATCTGTCGTCGCTGCGTATCGTTGAGCGCGGCATACGAGGCGACGCCGAAGTACTTGTTGGCCGTGAAATCCGCCAGCGCGAGCTGCTCGGGGGTGTTGGTGCCCAGCACACCCGTGGTCGCATCGCTGTCGAATCCACCGAGCTTCACGCCATTGACAGCGACCGGGTTCAGCTCCGGTGCGTATCCCTCCTTGGTATTTCCTCGCCACACACCATTGGTGCGGTCCTCGCGAGTGAAACGCGCACCGGTGGTCAGCGTGAACGAGTCAGTCACGCGCCACTTCGCCTGACTGAAGGCAGCACTGGTGCTGTTTTTGATCTCCTGTCCGGTCCGCGTCTGCAGACCCCAGACGGAATTCAGCAGCAGGTAGCGACCCGCAGCATCGCGATCGAGCAGGTTGTATCGCGCATTGTTGGCGAACCATGCGCCGGCATCTGCGCCGTGATCGTCGCCGCCGCTGATGTAGTTCGTCTCCTGCTCGAGGAAGTACATTCCCACGGTGTAGTCGAAGACACCGCCGAGGCTGTTGCTGACCCTGAACTCCTGGCTGGTCTGTTCGTTGTGGCTGTAGCCGCCGCCGTTCTTGGTGACGTCGAAGGTCGTGCCTTCGTCGTTGCCGGCGCGAAAAGCGTAGTCACGCCACGCCGTGATCGACGTCAGCAGATAACTGCCGACCTGCCAGTTGAACTCGGCCGATGCACCGCGACTCTTGGTGACCAGCGGCCGCTGCGCATCCAGGTCGACCGTGTTGCCGAGATAATCGCGTTCGTAGCTGTAGTCCTCGACCTGGGCGAACCAGCGTCGCGCGAGCCGGTCTTCCACACCGAGGCTCGTCACCGGACTGCCGTTGGCATAGAAGTCGGGTCGCTCGCGATAGAAATTCCAGCCGTTGTAGAACTCCGAGCGCTGCGGCTTGATGTCGACAATGAAACGGCCTTCGAAGTTGTCGGTAGGCGTCAGCAGGAACTGCAGTCGTCCCTCGGCACTGTCCTGATTCAGGAAGGTGTGATCCGGGTTGTACGAGTTCGGATAATCGCCATCACCCTTGTCGACATTGGCCGATGCACGCCACGCCAGCAGGCCGTCGATCAGCGGCCCGCCGGCCGCCACCGTTCCCGTGATGCGGCTGTTCTGCCCCAGCGATACCTGCCATTCGGCGGTCGGCTCGAACGTCGGCCGCTTGGTCGTGACGTTGATGAGTCCGACGTTGGCGTTCTTTCCGGACAGCGTGCCCTGCGGACCGCGCGTCACCTCGATCGCTTCGACATCGAAGAAACCGAAGGTCGCGAGCGGGTTGTAGGCATAGGGCACGTTGTCGACGACGACGCCGACGCTGGGATCCATTGCATCCGTCTGCGCCTGCTTGCCGATGCCGCGCATTGAAATGGCGCTGGTACGCGAGTTGCCCGCGCTCCACGACACGTTGCTGAGCCGCTGGACCAGCGACTTGATGTCGCGCGCCTGCAGCCGATCGAGCTCCTCACCGCCGACAATGGAGATCGACAGCGGAATCTCCTGTGTCTCGCTCAGCTCCGTGCGGACGCGGGTGCGTTCGCCAATGACCTCGACGCGTTCGATCTCCTGCCGATCGGTCGCGGCCTCCGCATCGGCTGACGCGGACTGAGCCTGCGAAGCCTCCGCGGCCATGAGCAACAGGGCGCCGGTAACGGCGGTGGAATGACGAGTCGAAACTCCCGTAATTTTCTTTGACATGATCTCCAAAGCCCCATGACGATGATTCAAGAAGGATTCGGATGAGCACGAATCCGCGAGGGCCTGTAGGAGCAAGTGAGGTGCCAGGATTCCTCCTGGTTCGAGTATTGAGAGCTCGTGAGAACGTAAGTCTCGGAACGGACGCAGTCTTGCGACGATCATGATAAATGCGCATGTCGTCATGCCTCGACGACGACGCGCAATGCGCGACCGGCGGCTGCTTTTACTTCCGCAGCTTTTTGCGTGTGTTTGATGAATTCGGTACAGCGTCGACGCAGTCAGTCGTTGCCGATCACTGGAGGCTCAGGATCCAGGCAATCACCGCCTGCAGATTCTCATCGGAAATCTTCTCCTCGCCATTCGGCTGCATCGGCAGATCGCCCCACTCGCCTTCACCGCCTTCGCGGACTTTGGCGAACAGGCGCGCCGCGGCCTGTGGATCACCGCGATGGCGGGCTGCCACTTCCTTGAAGGACGGACCCAGCAGTTTCTGGTCGACGCGATGGCAGCTGATGCAGCCGCCGCGTTCCATCAGTGCTTCATCCGATGCGAATGTCTGCACGGGCAATGACGTCGCTGCCCATACCGCAACCAGCGACAGCGCGATGCGCTTTGCGATCGATGCGTTCGACTTCATGCGGAGCGCGGCTCGCACAACAGTCCGCGCAGGGAAATCCCGTGCAACGCCGCCTTGTTGCGGATCGACGATTCGGTACGGCGCAGGATCTTGGCGATCTCGCGCAATGACGTGCGTGCTTCGACCAGTGACTGCAGCTTCTGCACATCGTGCATCGACCATGAATTTGCCGCTGACGGCACCGTGAAACCTCTGGACATTCCGCTCATCACTCCCGATCGATTCTGCGAGGACGATTCATAGCAAGAGACCTGCCAGACCGGTCCTCGTTACCGGTCTGGAATGCACTTTGAATGTGCTGTGCGAATTTTCGGCGGCGGTCGGCCGCGCGTGGATGCCGGCGGGTCACCCGAGGGTCACAGCGGATGGCCGCGGACCCGGCGCGGCTGCTGAGCGGGAATCAGCGACACGACTCGAATGCTGATTCCAGAACAACGCCGCGCATTGCTGTGCGAAGCAGGACGCCCGCCGTTCGCAGGCGTCCCGCGGCATGCGCTGATCAGTACTTCACGGAGCATCCATACGGCTGAGTCGACGCAACGCGCAGCGGCTTGCCCGCGTTGAGATCGGCGAGCGCTTGCGGCACGTACTGCGTTGCCTTCGAGATGTCCTCCACCTTCGAGCTCGGAATCGAATCGATGGCGCCGGCGTACTGCAGCGTGCCCTTCGCGTCGATCACGTACAGATGCGGCGTGGTCTTGGCGCCGTAGAGTCGACCGACGTTTCCCGGCGAATCGAGCAGATAGGCCGTCTGCTTGCCGCCGCTGCTGGCAATCACCTGCTTCGCGGCCGCACCGTCCACGTGGCCCTGCTTGCCTTCGGCGGACGAGTTGATCGTGAGCCACACGACGTCCTCGCCGGTCGCCTGGCCCTGCTGGGCCTGCAGATTGCCGCTGTAGTGCTTCTTCACAAAGGGGCAGTCGGCATTGGTCCATTCGAGCACGACGGTCTTGCCCTTGAAGTCCGCGAGCGAGCGCGTCTTGCCATCGGCATCCTTGAGCGTGAAGGCGGGTGCGGGCTGGCCGACCTTGGCATCGGCCGCGTGCACGGTTGCGGACAGGCCGGCCACCGAGACCGCGGAAACTGCAATCAGTACCAGGCGTTTCATGACGACTCCTTTGCTTGACGAGTGACGACGAAGAATCAGGGCAGCGATGCGGCGCGCAGCAGCGCCGCCTCGACGATGGCGGGTGTCAGCAGCTGCGGCAGGACTTCCGGTTCGCCCGGGCCGCGCGGATACACCACGTACAGCGGCACGCCGCTGCGACCGAACTGCGACAGATACGTCGTGATGGCATCGTCGCGATGCGTCCAGTCGCCCTTGAGATAGGCGATGTCGAGTTCCTGCAGCCGCTGCTGCACGCCGGCATCCAACAGCGCGACGCGTTCGTTGGCGAGACAGGTGATGCACCACGCCGCCGTCATGTTGACCAGCATGGGACGACCCGCCGAGCGCAACTCATCGAACGTGGCGCGTGTCCAGGTGTGGCTGGCCGCTGCGCCTTGTATGGGCGGCTCCGTTCCCCGCAACGAAATCACCAGGGCGACCGCGCCGATCAGCGTCAGCGCGGCGATGGCGCGCGATATCGCGCGGCGCGGCGTCGTCTGCCACAGCCACAGGCCGAACACCCACGCGAGAATCGCCAGCAATGCGAGCGCCATCGCATCGACGCCGCCCTGGCGCCCGAGCACCCACAGCAGCCAGATCGCGGTCGCGTACAGCGGATACGCCAGGATCTGCTTGAAGCGCTGCATCCACGCGCCGGGCTTCGGCAGCCATCGCGCGAGCAGCGGCAGGAATGAGAGTGCGACCACGGGCAACGCCAGTCCGACGGCGAGCGCGGCAAAGACGGCAAGCGCCACCGGCGCCGACTGGGTCAGCGCGAATCCCAGCGCCGGCCCCATGAAGGGCGCGGTGCACGGACTGGCAACTACGGCTGCAAGCGCACCGCTGAAGAATGCGCTGCGTGCGCCGTTGCCTTCGGTGAGCTGCTGACCGAGTCCCATCCAGCTGCTGCCGAGTTCGAACATTCCCGAGAGCGACAGGCCCATGACGGTCATCAGCACCGCGAGCGCCCCGACGACGACGGGCGATTGCAGCTGAAAACCCCAGCCCAGGTACTCGCCTGCCGAGCGCAGCGCCAGCAGCACCGCGGCGAGCGCGACAAAGCACGTCAGCGTGCCGGCGAGATACAGCAGTCCGTGCCGGCGGGCGCTGGCGCGATCGTGCGAATGCTCGGCCAGCGCGAGCGCTTTGAGTGACAGCACCGGCAGCACGCAGGGCATCAGGTTCAGCAGCAGTCCGCCCGCCAGCGCCAACGCCAGCGCGAGCGCGAGAATCACACCGGGCCGGTCTGCGGTCGTCGATTGCGCCAGCGGCGCCGCACCGCCGGCGGTGGTCGCTGCGGCTGCGGGCAACACCGCGATCTGCCACACCCGGCGCACCGCATCGTCGCCGCTGGCGATCAGGAACTGCGTGGCATCCGCGGGCGCGCTGAAACTGTCGCTCTTCGGCGTGCGGATGCGCAGCGTGCCGTCATCGAGGCGGGTGACTGCGCCACGCGCGTGAGCGATCAGCGTTGCAATCGCGGGAAAGATCTCGACGGCGGATGCCTCGGCAAGTTCGCCGGCGTCGTCGACGATCACATCGATGGCATCGCCCGTGTCGACCCAGTGCGCCTGCCAGCTCGCGGGCGCGACGGAATGCGTCGCGGCGCGGGCGAACAGATCGCGCCATTGCGGATCGGGCGCTGCAGTCGAACCGGTGGGCAGCTGCAGCGTGAGCTGTGCATCGCCGGGAATGCATTCCTCGCGACAGACGAGCCACGAGGCATCGACGGCGATCGGCACCGACGTTCCCGCCGGCAGATCCTGCGGCAGCGAGATGCGGACCGGCAGGAGCAGTTCGCCGTCGTAGCCGAAGTTGACGAGTTCGCCGACTTCGATGCGATGCGGCGCCGGCCATTCGATCGCGCCTGCGCTGACGTTTTCGGGCAGCGTCCACTGCAGCTGCGTCGGCAGGCCCGAATCACCCGGATTGCGCCAGTACGTGTGCCATTCGGGATCGTGAACGATGCGCAGGCCGACGAGTGTCGTCGCTCCCGGTTGCGCGACCCGGTCCGCGGCCACCAACTGCACCGTCACGTGATCGCGTCGTACCGATTCGGAGTTCGCGCCCGACGCGGCGGATGCGACGAGCGCCGCCAGCCAGAGGCCGGCGCAGGTCAGTCGTCGCAAAGAACCCCGATCGCAGCGTCGCACGCGTTTCGTCTCCAGTCGTTCAACGTTGCGCCAGCTCCGGCGGCAGCGGCGCGTTGGGATACCAGTACCGCAGATGGCACGCTTCGCAGACCTCATCGAGCTGGCCGCCTGCTTCCACCAGGGCATGAACGTCCCTGGCGTCGACAGCTTGCAGCAGCAGTGTTGCAGCCGTATGCAACTCGCGGGCGTGGGCATTGAATGCAGGACGGTTGGCATCGATGGCCCGCTGAATCTCCTCAGGCGGCGAAATTCCCTGCACGTGCGCATCCTCGAGCGTGTGACCCTCGGCGACGACGCGCCGGCCGTCGATCACGAGCAGGTTGGCGGATTCGGCGAGCCGGATCGCGGCATGACGCAGTTCGAGCCATTCGGCGTCGGTCTGTGGACGGTGCTCCACCGTGCCTTCGAGCGTGACTTCCGTGCTCACCGCTTCCCACAGGAAATCCGCGGCCGGGTCGACCTGGGAGTTCATGATTTCCTGGAGGCTTGCTGCGGGGATGAAGGGCGAGGGTGCGGTCGGCGGCGACTGCCGGGTGCATGCCGTAGTCGCCAGCAGTGCGATGACGGTCAGTGCGGCGGTCAGGCTAAAGCCTGACCCACAGGCAGAACGGCGCATCATGCAGAGAGCCGATTACCGGCTCGCAGCTTTCGGCGCCGACGGTGCGATGCGCGTCAGCTTGCCGCCTTCGGCCTCGTAGTTCTGTGCGCCGAGGGTTCCTGCGACCTTGAAGCCGTGGTCGGCAAGGAAATCGGCGGCGCGGCCGCCGCGACCGGCGTGATTCGACACCGTGACGATGGTGCGGTCTTTCGGAATCCAGGCGACGCTCTTTTCCAGTTCGCTCAGCTGGACGCTCAGGTAGACGGGAAAGCCGCCGATGGTCGTGAGTTCGTCCGGACGACGCACGTCGATCACCAGCAGCTTGTCCGGGTGTGCCAGCAGCGTGTCGAACTCGGCGCGATTGAGTACGTGCGCCTTGAAGGCTGGCGCCTTGGTCGCCGCGACGGCGGGCTGTTCCTGCGCGAATGTGGCGGGGGTGGCGAGAATCGAAGCCATAGCCGCCAGCGCGGCGAGTGTCGGACGATGCATGTGAGATTACCTGTGAGTGGAGATCAAGAAGGGAGTCAGGCTAAAGCCTGACCCACAGGACTCTGCATCTTCCTGTGGGGCCGGCTTCAGCCGGCCTTGGGAAATATCAGGTGAAGCCAATCATTCGCCCCGCCAGTCCGATACCGAACCAGATGGCCAGCGACACCCCGACCGTCGTGCGCGCCAGCACGGGATGCGGCGACTCGCGCGCCGCGATCCGGCGGAACAGCGCGAACTGCAGGACGATGGCGGTGACGAACAGCACCATCTTCAGCTCGAAGGCGAACTTGTAGTAGTACAGCTTCGGCGTGGCGACGAACATGAGCGTGCCGCTCACCACGGTGAGCACCAGGCCGATGTAGAAAAAGCGATTGGCATCGCGCGTCACTTCGCTCATCGGCTGATTCCTGAACACGAGGTTCAGCAGCCGCAGGCTGATCAGCACCAGCGCCGCGAGCAGTGCGATGAATCCCAGCACGTGCACGACCTGCAGCCCGGCCGCGACCAGGTGATTGGACTTGCTGATCGCATGCGCGACCGGGCTGTCCTGGATGGCGGTGAGAATTTCGGCGATCGACATGGCGCTCTTCGGAATCAGGAGAGATACGGAATCATGCGGCCGCAGACGATGACCACCGACCACAGGCCGAGCGACGCGATGGCGGCATATCTCGCGGCGTGCGGCAGCACGACCTGTCCGTCGTGCACTTCCGTTTTCCTGGCGATGACGAACTCGAAGTACGCCGCGTTGAGTCCCGCGAGCACGATGAACAGCAGCTTCCAGGCAAAGACGGCACTGCTCACCAGCGACGACGCTGACGCGAGGAACAGCAGCCCGCCGGTGATGAAGATCACGACGAAGCCGCCGAGCACCCACGGACGCAGCTGATGCAGCACCTGTACGGCAGGCAGGCGCTTCAGCACCACGCCGGCGAGCCGCAGGTCGGTGATGAACAGCAGGCCGACGGCAATGGACAGCCCGATGAGGTGCACACCTTCGATCAGCGGAAAGGCATAACGCGACTCGGCGATGTACATCGCCAGCGGCCACTGTTCGATCCGTTCGGCAATTGCGATGAGCGACATGACCGTCTCACTTCTTCGCGGGCGCCACGGCGACCTGACCGAACGGTCCGTTGTTCTCGATGCACATGCGCTCGTAGCGCTCGTGCTTCAGGCTGCCGTCGGGCGTATTGGCTTCGGCGACTTCGTAGTGCCAGCCGTCGATCTGGTCCTTCTCCGTGTAGCGCCGCACCGGAATCGTCGCCGTCCACGGGCGCGTGAACACCGTCGGGTCGGTGATCGTCGCGACGTAATTGAAGCGCTGGCCGCCGTTGTCGAAGACGTAGCGCTCTTCGATGTGCGCGTTGTCGCTGAAGAACTCGCCGGTGCGCGCGAGGCGCGCCTTGGCGTTGTTGTTGGTCACGTCGACGATCAGCGTGTTGCCTTCCCAGCGGCCGCGCGAATCGGCGTTCCACAGCTTGATGTTCGCGGGCAGGTGCGGCTTGCCGTCGAGATGGATGATGCGCCAGCCCGAGTTGAACAGGATCAGCACGTAGTCCGGATACTGGCGGATCTCGAAGCCATGCCAGGTGAACGACTTCGGCACGCCGGCCGGCGCGCAGCGCGCCAGCGGCTCGATGTATTCGGGCCGGATCGGATCGTGAAAGTACTTCAGGAACTCCTGCTGCTTCTCGCGCGCCCACGGCTGGAACGGCACCTCGCCATCGGCCGGATCGCTCACGCGACTCGGCGCACGCTCGCTGCGCTGGGTTTTCGGAAGCGCGCGCGGATTCGGATCGCCCGGCACGCCGCCCTGCGGATCGGTCCAGTTGTTGTGATTGGCAATGGTGTTCGACCACTGGCCCGCCACGTCCGGCTGGCCATCCGGCGTGCGCTTGCCGGTCCAGCGGCCGGACTCGATGACGGTCACGGTCTTTTCGCGCTGGATGCCGCCGCCCGGCGCCTGCTGTGCGAGGGACACTGATGCAATCGTCAAACCGAGGACAACCGCAACGATTCCCCTGTATTGCCGGCGTCCGGTTGGGGTGGGGGCGCTGGGGCGCGAGCCCGCTGCCTTTCCAGACAACCCCCTTCCTGTCCTTCCCCCGCTACGCGGAGGAAGGGACGCACAATTCGACTTCATCTGGTTCATTGGTGATCAACGCTTTGCTTCTTGCTCACTGCGGTTCACTCGCCCTGCGCCGGTACCGGGTAGTACTTGTCGAAATCGCGCGTGAAGCAGTAGTTCTCGATCAGCTGGAAGTTCTTTTCGCGATGCCGGTGCAGGATCACGCTCAGACTCCAGGGCTTCGCGAACACCAGCGGATCTTCCAGCGTGGCGTGGTACTCGAGGGTGTTGGCATCGAGGAACTTCCAGCGCTCGACTACGTGCAGCTTCGGGCTGTGATAGTTGCCGGCGCGATCGAGCCAGGTCTCTTCATTGAAATCGACCACGTCGACGACCAGCGTGTCGCCTTCCCAGTGACCGCGCGAATCGCCGAGATAGAACTCGTTGTCCGTGACCTTGGGATGCAGCGTGCCGTTGGTGAAGATCGTGCGCACCGACTGGCCGAACTGGAACACGATCGTGACGTCGTTCGCGCGCTGCAGGATCTGGAAGGGCTCCGGGTAGTAGATGCCGCGCGGCGTGCCGAGCGTCCAGCACTTCAGGCGCGGATCTTCGGTATCGCGCGCGGCGAAGTTCTCTTTCTTCTTCTCCAGCGCTTCGGGCAGGTAGGGAATCACGTTGCCTTCGACGACACCCGGACCCGGCGGCGCATCGATGCGGCCCGAATGCGGTTCGAGGTCGTAGTCCGCGGCGCTGGTCGTCTGCCAGATGCCGGAGAAATCCGGCTTGCCGTTCGACAGGCGCGGGATCTTCGGCTCGGCGGCATTCGCCGCCTGCAGCACCAGACCGAGCGCCAGTGCTGCGAGAAGTCGCTTCGTCATTGTGCTGCTGCCGTCCTTGCCGTCGGTGCATCCTGCGCGCCGCCCGTCTGGAACGTGCGTCCATCCGGCAACGTCACGGTGACGGAATAGCCGAACGCGCCGCCGTTCTTGGCGAGGTAGCCCTTGATGTGCACCTTGGTGCCCGGCGCCACGTCGGCCTTGGTGAGGCCGATGCGCGCGAGCTGGTTCGGGGCGCCGAACTCGACACCCCAATTCGTCACCTTGCCGGCGGTGTCGGCAACGTCGAAGTACAGCCAGCTGTGCGGATTGACCCACTTGATCCTGGTGACCGTGCCCGTGAGATCGATCGGCTTGTCGGCATCGAACTCCGCCGCGAAGGCGTGATGCGCCCAGGTCGGCACGGCCGTGGCCGCCATCACGACGGCAAGCGATGCACGGTAAAAAGACATCCACTTCATTCATCTTCTCCGAATCAATGGCGCGGCAGGACACGCGGTGCTGCTGCCGTCGCGGGCCGCACTCTCGACGGCAGCGCACGCACTGTCCAACGTTCGCTCGTTATCTGCCAATGCAGCAGCGGCATGTCACTGCTCTGTGACTGCGGAGCGACTTCGATCGCGCGTCGCACAGGCGTTGTGACCGCTTCGTGACCGCGACGAGACCGGCGTTCAATCGTTGCTTTTTTCGTTGCGCTCACGTCAGGTCCTTGGCGGCCAGCAGCGCGCGACTGTTGTCGAAATAGATGAGCTGGCGCTGCTCGGCGGTGAGCACCTGGTCGAGCGTGTCGAGCGCCGGGCCGACATCGCCGCGCTTGCCGCCGCCGACGCCGTAGTCGGTGCCGAACAGGATGCGGTCGGCGCCGAGCTTGTTCGCCGCGAGCGCCACCCATTCGGCATTGCGCACCGAGTACGGACCGGGATCGAGATACAGCCGGCGCAGCTTCGCCAACGGATCGGCGATGCCGTTGTTGCGCGCCGCAGGAACGATGCTCTCGATCAGGTGCGGCAGGAAACCGCCGAGCATGATGATCTCGACGCTGACGTCGGGATACGGATCGAGAAAGTCGGTGAGCCCGAGCGTGATCGCGCCGGCCGCCAGGTGCGAGTTGCTGATCAGGCTCCAGCGCGCGTAGTTCGTGTCGGTCGGCACGACCAGCGGCGGCTGGCCCGGCACCGCGGCGTTCGCCGGTCCGCGATGGATGAAGAAGTGACTGCGGTGTTTCTGCGCGGCGGCGAAGATCGGCGCCAGCGTGCGTGCGCCTTCGAGCGTCGCGAACGCATTCAGCGGCAGCGAACCGCCGATGAAGCCGAGTTCGCGATGGGCGCGCGCGAGTTCTTCGGCAGCCCATTTCGGATCGGCGGTCGGCAATGCGGCGACTGCGAGGAAGCGATCCTTGTGCTTCGCCACGACGCCAGCCAGTTCGTCGTTGAAGGCGCGATACAGCGGACGCAAATCCTCGATCGGCAGCGAGGCATCGAAACCGAAGGCGACGGTGTGCGTGAGCAACTGGCGCTGCACGCCGTGGGCGTCGAGATTCGCCAGGCGTGCGGTGATGTCGGACTGCGCGATGTCGCTCGGGTCGCCGGCGGCGGCGGAGACGGTGGTGACGTTTTCGAGTCGTGTCGAGCCATCCGCTGCGGTGAGTACCCGAGGCGCGATTTTGCGTGACGCGAGATACCTGAGTTCTGCGCGCGAGACGTAGTGACTGTGCCAGTCGACCAGCGCCCGCGGCGTCGCGGACGAATCGCCGAGTGCAACGATCGAACGCAGCGCGCCGGGCAGCAGCATGGCGGTGGCGAAGGCGCCACCGATGAGGTGTCGTCGTGTGGTCATGGGATCTCCTGGGCCGCCTCTTCCTGTAGGTCAGGCTTCAGCCTGACTCTGATAAAGAGGCCGGCTGAAGCCGGCCCCACAGGGAAGAGGTTCAGAAGCTGTACGTGAAGCTGCCCTGCACGAACCGCCCCGACGCCCCGTTCGGCGCAATGAACGAGTACGGATTGATGCCGCTCGCCCGGTTGTGGGTCACGTACTTGTCGGGATAGTCGTTCAGCACGTTCTGCACCAGCAGGTCGACGCGCCAGGCGCTGTCGCTCTGGTAGCTGAAACCCAGGTCCAGATACGTCTCCGGCGAGAAGCGCTGATCGACATTGCCGTTGGCCGCGGCAACGCCGGCAACGTCGCCGACGTTGTACCAGTACTCGCTGTAGCGGGTGACCGTCGCGTCCGCCGCCCACGAGCCGATGGTGTAACGACCATTGACGATGAACTTGTTCTGCGGCGTGCCGCGCTCGGCATCGCGCACCTTCGCGCCGCGGATCGAGACGACCTGTGCGCCGCCGACCGTCACTTCGCGATTCACGTTGTCGACCTCGGTATCGAGGAAACTCGCCGCCGCCGTGAGCTGCAGATCGCTGCCGTCGAAGCGGAACTGCTTGCGCGCCACGACATCGACGCCGTTGGTCTTCTGGTCCCAGGCATTCAGGTAGTAGGACGCCTGCGTGTAGCCGGCGAGTCCAGCGGCGTTGAATGCTGCGGTGACCGTCGGACCCTGCAGCGTCTCCGACACCTGGATCACGTCCTTGATGTTGAGGCTGTAGGCATCGATCGTGATCGAGCTGGTGCTGTCGGGCCGGATGACGGCGCCGAGCGAATACGTCGTCGACTCTTCGGGATCGAGCGGCTTCGCGCCGAACGCCGCCGCCGTCGGGTCGGCCGTGCGGAACAGGCGCGTGCGTCCCGGAACGAACACGGCCGTGCCGCTGTTGCTCCAGTTGCTGGTGTAGCCGCTCGACTGGTTGCCGAGCTGCGCCAGGCTCGGCGCATGGAAGCCGGTGCTCACCGTGCCGCGCAAGGCGAACGCGGGCACGAACTCATAGCGCGCCGTCAGACGATAGTTGCTGGTGCCGCCGAAGTCGGAGTAGTCCTCGTAACGCGCGGTGAGACCGACGTCGAATTTATCGGTCACGGCCGAATCGAAGCCGACGTAGCCGCCGTAGACGTCGCGCGTCACCGAGCCTGCGTCTTCTGCGCGGATGCCGGCGGTCGACGAACCCGTCGAGGGAATGCGCGAGGTGTCGGTCGCGAAATTCACGCCCGGAAACTGCGAAGCGTATTGCTGGTAGATGCCGCCCGGACCGTAGAGCGATGCGACCGTGGCACCGGCGAGCGGACCGCCGTCGTAGCCGATCGGATCACCGAGATCGGCCGTGCCCCAGTACTCGTGACGGAACAGACCGCCGGCGGACAGCACCAGCGATTCGAGCGCGCCCGACGGCAGATCGCGCGTGTAGTCGGACGTCACCGACGTCGTGCGGCTCTTCCAGGAGCCGAGTTCGAAATCGGTCGGGCTGTCGGGGCCGTAGCTCGGATTGATGGTGCTGTAGACGTGGCGTCCCGTTTCGTTCTGTCCGAACGATACCGCCGTGTCGAGCTTGCCGAAGGCGTCGGCCTGGTAGGTCAGACCGGCGACGGCGGCGACGTCCTCGGCGGTGTAAGTCAGGTACGGCTGATAGATATCCGGATACACACCGAGCACGGCGGTTTCGGAGATGCGCGTGCCGTCGGCCACCGTCGGATTGGTGGTGATCGCCTTCACGACGCGTTCGGGATTGACGTAGTTGAGGCCTTCCTTGTGCGCATAGTTGGCCCAGCCATAGGCATTCACGCTGTCGCTGATTTCATAGCCGGCGTTGACGAGGGCGCTGAAGTGTTCGCGCGCCTGTTGGCCCCACTGGCCGTACTTCTTGTCGAAGGTCTCGTTGCGCGGATCGCCGTTCGGGAAGAGCTGGCGCCAGTCTTCCTCGCTGCGATCGACGTTGTCGTTCTTGAGATAGTCCGCGCTGATGTCGACGAAGCCGCGGTCGCCGAGCGCCAGGCCGCTCCAGCCATTGATCGAACGCGTGAAGCCGCCGCCGTCGGTATAGCCGCCGACATTCGCGACGACATCGCCGCCGGACGAACTGTCCTTGAGCACGATGTTGACGACGCCCGCAATGGCGTCCGAGCCGTACTGCGCAGCCGCGCCATCGCGCAGCACTTCGACGCGTTCGACGGCGCTCACCGGAATCACGTTGAGGTCGACGACCTGCGCCGCCGGCCACGGATCGGTGCCGGAGAGCTGCGCCGACACGTTGCGACGCTTGCCGTTCACCAGAATCAGCGTGTACGCCGGACCGACGCCGCGCAGCGAAGCAGCGCGCACGCCCTGCCCTTTCACAGCGTTCTGGCCCTGCGGAAAGTTGAACGACGGATGCAGCTTCGACAACGCCTGGTTCAGCGTGACCGCGCCGGTTTCCTTGAGCTGCGCCGGCGTGATGACATCGACGGGCGCGGTGCTGGTGAGCGCCGTCGTGTCCTGACGCGCCGTGCCGAGCACGACGATGGTATCGAGCACGCCTTCGCCCGCTGCGGCAGCCGCCGCGGTGTTCGCATCCTGCGCGTGAATGACGGGCGCGGTGGCGCCGAGCAGAGAAGCAATGACGATCGAAAGCGGACGCATGTGGATTCCCGTGAGTTGATTGCTGCTCCGAGTGTCGCGATCGCGGCGCGCCGGAGCGGTCGGCCAGTTACTGGTCGTTGCCAGTGCGATGTGCCGGGAATCTAGGGACGCGGTTGCGCGGCAACCAATGCCGAGTCGTTATCTGCTGTGCACGCGCGATTGTGTGATCGGTTTGTGACCGGGGCGGTGACGAAAGTGCGGTGGGCGTTACTCGGCGAGAGCGGTTCGCTGACCGCTCTGTGACCGCGTGGTTTGGCGGGAGATGACGAGGGAGGTGCTGAAACGCGGTGAGTTGCGCAAATCTGCGCAACGCTGGCGGTGGAGCTGCGGAAATCTGCGCAGCTCTTCTGTGGGTCAGGCTTCAGCCTGACATCCGGAAGCCGGCTGAAGCCGGCCCCACAGCAGGAACGAAGATCCCTCTGCTCTTCCTGTAGGTCAGGCTTCAGCCTGACATTCCCCCAGGCCGGCTGAAGCCGGCCCCACAGCAGGAACGAAGACCTCTCTGCTCTTCCTGTAGGTCAGGCTTCAGCCTGACATTCCCCAGGCCGGCTGAAGCCGGCCCCACAGCAAGAACGAAGATCCCTCTGCTCTTCCTGTGGGTCAGGCTTCAGCCTGACATTCCCCAGGCCGGCTGTGACCGAAGGAAATCCCCACGGGAAAGCCGGCGCCACAGGAGGACATTTCCAGGCGAACGACGAGAAATTCATCACCCGCGGGCGACGCCCCGCAAACAAACTCTCCCCTCACTCGCCGCCATCGTCACGGAAGACCGATGCCCTACGACGCCCTGCTGAAAGGCCGAATCTCACTCACTGGTCACTACTACATCGCAACGACCGTCACTGCCGATCGTCATCCCCTGTTCGATTCCTTCGCTCATGGCCGGATGGCGATCAACGCAATGCGCACACAGGACCTGGCCGGTCATACGCAGACACTGGCCTGCGTCGTCATGCCCGATCATGTTCATTGGCTGGTGCAGTTGACGAAGCTGACGCTGTCGGAGGTCGTCCGTCGCTTCAAGGGATGCGTGGCGATCGAGGTGAATCGGCTGCGAGGCAGGAGCGGTCCGGTGTGGCAGCGCGGCTTCCACGATCACGCCGTGCGATCGGATGAATCGCTGGAGCGGATCGCGAGATACATCATCGAGAATCCGGTGCGCGCGGGACTGGTGGCGGGGATCGGCGAGTATTCGCTATGGCATTCGATGTGGGATCTCTGACGGCGGCGGCTCCGCTGTAGGTCAGGCTTCAGCCTGACATCTCCCAGGCCGGCTGTGACCGAAGGAAATCCCCATGGGAAAGCCGGCCCCACAGCAAGAAGGAAGATCTATCTGCTCTTCCTGTAGGTCAGGCTTCAGCCTGACACTCCCCAAGGCCGGCTGAAGCCGGCCCCACAGTGAGAGTCAAAGAGAGAAGCGCCAGCTCAGCCAGCCGCCCACGCCTGTTCCAGTCGCTTGCGCTGGTCGGCGGTCAGCAGTTCGCCGCGGCCGGCGAGCTGATTGTCGCGCAGGTGCGCAAGTCTGGTGGTGCCGGGGATCGTGGCCGTCACCGCGGGATGCGAGACGACGTACTTGAGCATCACCTGCGCCCAGCTCGTCGCGCCGATCTCCGTGGCCCAGCCCGGCAGCGGCTTGCCGGCAAGCTGCGAGAGCACATTGCCGCGGCGGCCGCCGAGCGGCACGTTGATCAGCACGGCGACGCCCTTCTCCTGCGCGAGCGGCAGAATCTCTTCCGCTGCGCCGTGGTTGTCGATCGAGTAGTCGACCTGAATGAAATCCAGCGGCAACGTCTTCAGCGCATTGATCATCTGCGGATACTGATCGTCGGTGGACGTGGTGCAGCCGATGTAGCGCACCTTGCCTTCCTGCTTCCATTCCTTCAGGCGCGGAAACAGTTCATCGATGCCGTGGAAGTTGTGGATCTGCAGCAGATCGAGCTTCTTCACCTGCAGTCGCGCGAAGGCTTCTTCGATCTCGGCATTGCCGGGCTTGACGTCGCCGCGGATCGGCGTCTTGGTGGCGATGAACAACTGGTCGCGGTTGCCAAGTTCCTTCACCAGGTTGCCGATCACGACTTCCGATTCGCCGTAGCCGCGCGCCGTGTCGACGACTTTCGCGCCGAGCTTCGGAAAGTTCTCCAGGACTTCCTTGCGGGCCGCGATGTCTTCCGGCGACGTCACGCTGTACGCATTCGTGCCGAGACCGATGACGGGCAGCTTCTCGCCGGTCTTGGGAATCGCCTTGGTGATGAGCGGCAGGTCGGCGGCGAAAGACGGTCCGCCGAGCGCGATGCCGATGCCGGCAGCCAGACCGCTCTTCATCAGGGTGCGTCGCGTGAAACCAGGAAACGTCGCGGACATGTCGTTCTCTCCCGTGGCTGGCCGAAATCAGACGCGGCACTTTGCCAGAACCCTACGACGGCGCAATTCTGTGCCGGTAACAGCGCGAATCACGCCGGATTTCTGACGGGAACCTGACATTCCTGCGCACGTCTTCCATGCATCAACCGGTACAGCGCGGGCAGCACGAGCAAGGTCAGCGCCGTCGACGACACGATGCCACCGATGACGACAGTAGCCAGCGGTCGCTGCACCTCCGAACCGGTGCCGACATTCAGCGCCATCGGCACGAAGCCGAGGCTTGCCACCAGCGCAGTCATCAGCACGGGACGCAGGCGCGTCAACGCGCCGGTGCGGATGGCTTCATCGAGCACGGTGCCCTGCAGTCGCAGTTCGCGAATGAACGACAGCATCACGACGCCGTTCAGCACCGCGATGCCCGACAGCGCGATGAAGCCCACGCCGGCGGAGATCGACAGCGGCATGCCCCGCACCAGCAGTGCGAGCACGCCGCCCGTCAGCGCCAGCGGCACGCCGCTGAACACGACCAGCGTGTCGCGTCCCGACGAGAACACCGCGTACAGCAGGCCGAACACCAGCAGCAGCGTCAACGGCACGACGATGGCAAGTCGTTGCGAGGCCGATTCGAGCTGTTCGAACGTGCCGCCGTAGTCGAGCCAGTAACCCGCCGGCAATTGCACCGACGATCCGATCCGCTCGCGCGCCTCGGCGACGAACGATCCCAGATCGCGGTCGCGCACATTGCTGGTGACCACGACGCGCCGCTTGCCGTTCTCGCGGCTGATCTGGTTGGGCCCGAGGGTCACTTCGATGCTGGCGAGTTCGCCGAGCGGTACGAATTCGGGCGCATCGGCGCTGCCGAACTGATCGGCATCGCCGCGCACTTCCCGGGTGGCCGCGCCCAGCTTCACCGGCAGGCGCGCGAGCATCGCCGGATCGGTACGCAGCTCGTCGCCGAGCCGCACGAGAATGCCGAAGCGACGGTCGCCTTCGAACATCACGCCGGCATGATCGCCGCCGAGTGCGGAATGAACGACGTCCTGCACGTCCGCGACCGACAGGCCATAGCGCGCCAGACGCTCGCGATCCGGGTTGATGGACAGCAGCGGCAGGCCGGTCACCTGCTCGGTCTTCACATCCGCCGCGCCATCGACCTGCGACAGCACGCGCTCGATGCGCTCGCCGAGCTGCGCCAGCACCTCCAGATCGTCGCCATACACTTTCACGGCGACGTCGGAGCGCACGCCGGAGATGAGTTCGTTGAAGCGCATCTGGATGGGCTGCGTGAATTCGTAGTTGCTGCCGGGAATCTCGGTGGCTGCGGCTTCGAGATCGGCCACGAGCTGCGCGCGCGGCTTGTCCGGATCGGGCCATTGCGCGCGCGGCTTCAGGATCACGAACGTGTCGGAGACCGACGGCGGCATCGGATCGTTCGCCACTTCCGCGGTGCCGATCTTGCCGAAGACGTGCGACACCTCCGGTAATTGCGTCAATCGGGCCTCGAGCGCTTTCTGCATGGCCACCGCCTGCGTCAGGCTGGTGCCGGGAATGCGCATGGCATGCAGGGCGATGTCGCCTTCGTCGAGACTGGGAATGAATTCTCGCCCCATGCGCGTCGCCGCGAAGCCCGACAGCACCACGAGCACGACCGCCGCCGCGACGACGATCACGCGCCATTGCAATGCCCGCGCGAGCAGCGGTTCGTAGGCGGAACGGATCGCCTGCATGATCCGGTTCTCCTCGTGCGCGACGCTGCCCCGCACGAAGATCGCCACCGCCGCGGGCACGAACGTCAGCGACAGCACCACCGCAGCAGCCAGCGCGATCACCACCGTGAACGCCATCGGATGGAACATTTTTCCTTCGATGCCGGTAAGCGTGAAGATCGGCAGGTACACCACGAGGATGATGGTCACGCCGAAGACGCTGGGCCGCACGACTTCGCCCGTCGCGCGGCGCACGATGTCGAGCCGTTCCGGCAACGACAGCAGGCGCTGCAGCCGCTTCTGTTCCATGCCGAGATGACGCAGGCAGTTCTCGACGATGATCACGGCGCCATCGACGATGAGCCCGAAGTCGAGTGCGCCGAGGCTCATGAGATTGCCCGACACGCGCGAGCCCACCATGCCGGTGATGGTGGCGAGCATGGCGATCGGAATCACCGCCGCCGTGATCAGCGCCGCGCGGATGTTGCCGAGCAGCGCGAACAGGATGGCGATGACCAGCAGCGCGCCTTCGGCGAGATTCTTCGTGACCGTGCGGATGGTGGCATCGACCAGCGTGGTGCGGTCGTAGATCGCGGTGGCCTGCACGCCCTGCGGCAACGAGGGCGCAATGTCCGCCAGCTTCGCGGCGGCGGCGGAGGCGACCGCGCGGCTGTTCTCGCCCACCAGCATGAACACCGTGCCGAGCACGACTTCCTCGCCGTCCTGGGTCGCCGCGCCCGCGCGCAGTTCGCTGCCGACCTTTACTTCGGCCACCTGCGCGAGACGGATGGCGATGCCCTGGCGCTGCGCGACCACCACCTCGCGCAGTTCTTCGATGGTGGTGACCTGTCCCGGCGAGCGGATCAGGTACTGCGAACCGCTGCGTTCGATGTAGCCGGCGCCGACGTTTTCGTTGTTGCTGGCGACTGCGTCGAGCAGGTCGCGGAACGTCAGGTCGTAGGCCATCAGGCGCGCGGGATCGGGTTCGATCACGTAGGCCTTCTCGAAGCCGCCGATGGTGTTGACCTCGACCGCGCCGGGCACCTGCCGCAATTGCGGACGGATGATCCAGTCCTGCACGGTGCGCAGGTCGGTCGGCGTGTGCGCGCTGCCGGGTTCCGCCGTCACCGTGTACATGAAGATCTCGCCCAGGCCGGTGGCGATGGGCCCGAGCGTGGGTTCGATGCCGCGCGGCAGTTGCGAGCGCACCTCGTTCACGCGCTCGGCCACGAGCTGGCGCGCGAAATAGATGTCGGTGCCGTCGCGGAACACCGCCGTCACCTGCGACAGTCCGTAGCGCGACAGCGAGCGCGTGTACTCCAGCGCCGGAATGCCGGCGAGCGCATTCTCGATGGCGAAGGTCACGCGCTGTTCCGCTTCGAGCGGCGAGTAGCCGGGCGCCTCGGTGTTGATCTGCACCTGCACATTGGTGATGTCGGGCACGGCGTCGATCGGCAGCCGCTGGAAGTTCGCGATGCCGAGCAGGACCACGAGCAGCGCCGCGGTGAGCATGACCCAGCGCTGGCGCAGGGAGAAGTCGACGATTCGAGTGAGCATGCAAGTAACCTTTCTTCTGCAGGTCAGGCTTCAGCCTGACTCCGGAACAGGCCGGCTGAAGCCGGCCCCACAGGAAGAGAAGATGTCAGGCTGAAGCCTGACCTACAGGAAGAGGCGGACCTCGTCTCAGTGATCATGCGACGCTCCCGCCTTCTCGATGTCCGCCTTGATCAGATAGCTGTTGGCGGTGACGTAGCGCGCGCCGGGCTCGAGGCCAGCGGTCACTTCCACGTGCGTCGCATCCGAGCGGCCCAGTTCCAGCCGGCGCGCCTCGTAGCTGTCGCCGACGTTGGCGAAGACCACGTCGGCATCGCGGAAGCGCTGCAACGCCGCGCGTTCGACTGCGAGATCGACCTTCCTTTCCGCCACCGTCACGCGACCGGTGACGAACTGGCCGGGGCGCAGTTGTCCGGCGGCATTGTCGATGACGACGCGTGCGCGCACGCTCTGGCTGCCATGCACGGCGAGCGGCGCAATCCGCGAGATGTGCCCGGTCGCAACCTGCCTGCCGTCGAGGTCGAGCAGTTCGACGCGCTGCCCTTCCTCGATGCGGCTCAGTTCGCGCTGGAACACATCGAGTTCGGCCCAGACGCGCGAGATGTCGACGATGGTGAACAGCGCCGTATCGCCGGTGGCTTCGCCGACCTGCGCCTGCTGTTCGACGATGGTGCCGCCGATCGGCGCGGTGACCGGATAGTTCAGCAGGCTCTCGTTGCTCTGTACCTGCGCGAGCAGTGCGCCGCGCGCGACCGTGCTGAAAGGCTGCACGCCGATCTCGCGCACCACGCCCGGATAGCGCGCACGCACGCGCGAGATGCGCGATGGGTCGGCCTGAACTGCGCCGGTCAGCAGCAGCTGTTCCTTGAGTAGCGCCGGTCCCGCCTCCTGCGTGACGATGCCCATCGCCGCGGCGGTCGCCACCGCAATGGTGGTTCGATCCTCGGGCCCCTCTTCATGGGTGTGCTCATCGTGTTCATGCTCGTGCCCGTTCTCGTGGGCATGTTCGTCCGCCGCATGATCCGAACCGCAGCCGGACAACAGCAATGCAAGCAGCGCAATCGGGAACAGGGACTTCATGGGGATTCTCCATCGACGACCATCGTCACCGGCTGGCCGGTGAGACGTTCGAGTTCGATCAACTGGGTATGGAATTCGGCGGCGGCGCGAATGGCGTCGAGTTCGATCTCGAGCAGCTGCCGCTGCGCGTCGGCCAGCTCCAGGAAGGAAAAACGGCCGGCGCGGTAGCCGGCTTCGGTGGTGCGCAGCATGTCCAGCGCCTGCGGACGGATGCGTTGCTGCAATGCCTGCGCCTCCGTACGTGCATGCACCAGCTCCTGGTAGATGCCGAACAGCGTGGCGTGCAGTTCCAGCCGTCGCGCTTCGCGGGTCAGGGCCAGCGACTCGCGCTCGGCCTGCGCCGCGCGGATCTCGCCCTGCGCGCGTCGCCTACTGCTCAATGGCATCGAGAACCCGGCCACGAAGGCGGCATCGTCGAAGGCTTCGAGACGCCGCACGCCGAAGCTGAGATTCAGGTTGGGACGCTGCTGCGATTGCGCGAGTCGCGTGCGCGCCTCGGCGACGCGGTCGTGCGAGGCGAAGGCCAGCAGATCGGGATTGGTCTGCAGTCGCTGCGCGAAGGCATCGAAGGGTTCGACTTCCTTCAGCGCAAAGAGCTGGCCTTCCGCTGCGCCGAACTGCGGCGACTCTTCGCGCCACTGCGTCGACAGCGCGACCCGCGACGCCAGCAGCTCATGCTCGGCATGTTCGACATCGATGCGCGTGCGCGCCAGCGCGATCTCGGCGCGGCTGAACTGCACCGGCGAGGCTGCACCCGCCTCGACGCGCGAACGTGCGGAAGCGCTCGCCGCCTCCGCCAGCAACTCCGCGCGCTGCATCGCTTGCAGTTTTTCCTGATCCGCCAGCACGTGCACGAAGCGCTTCGCCACTTCCGCCAGCACGTCCGCCTGCCGCGAGCGCTGTTCGGCCGTGAGTCGTTCGACTTCGAACTCGCCCAGTTCGCGCCGCGCCTGCGCCTTGCCGCCGAGTTCGATCAGGCGCGAGAGCTGCAGCGTCGTTTCGAGCGCATCGATGCCCGACAGCTCGCCGCTGCCGGCAAAGTTCTCGAGTTGCAGATCCAGGGACAGCGGCGGCGCCAGCGCCTGCACCGCAGCCTGTTCGCGCGCGGCCGTCGCCTGCGGCTGGAAAGCAGCCAGCTCCGGATTGCGCGCGGTGACGAGTCCGATCGCCTCGCGCAATGAGATGGCATTCGAATCGGCCGCGACGCCGGCGACTGCCCAGCACGCGAGCACGCACGCGCCGGCGGCGCGTGTCAGCAGAATCTTCATGTGAAACCTCCAGGCACGGGCATCGCGTGCCCGCGCATCGATCAATCCGAAGACGATTGCAGGAGGTTTACAGCGGCGGGCCGCGCAATGGCGGCTTCAGGAGGAAAAGGGACCGCAGCGGCACGAACGCCGTTGCAAGGCGCGGGAGGTCACTGCTCCGAGGCGGCAGCAACAGCAGCAGCATCGCGAGCAGCAGCACGGGCATCAGGACATCGCTGGGATCGGCCTGCTTTTTCAGCAGCACGACGTCGAAGACGTTCACATCGCGGTCTGCGTGGCCCGTGCCGGTGTGATGTTCATCGTTGTGCACCGAGCCGTCGCCCAGGTGCACGGCCGATGCCGGTTCTTCGCCGTCCAGGCACAGATGCAGATGCACGTCCGCCAGTCGCGTTGCGACGAACGCGATCAGGATCAGCCAGAGCCAGCGGCGATGTACCCGGTGCATGGATCGAGTATGGCAAAGGCCGGATGGCGAGTGGAAGTGCGATCTGCTCTCCCCTGTAGGTCAGGCTTGTAGGTCAGGCTTGTAGGTCAGGCTTGTAGGTCAGGCTTGTAGGTCAGGCTTGTAGGTCAGGCTTTAGCCTGACTCCTTTAATAAGAAGGCCGGCTGAAGCCGGCCCCACAGAAGCCGGCCCCACAGGAAGAATAAGTAAGAACAGGAAGACGCTCACGCCACCCGCTCTGCCGCCTCCACCCGCTCCACGCTCATCGGCGTATGGAACATGCGCCCGCGGCGCTCGCGCCAGAGTTCGACGATGCCGTGCAGGGCGTCGAGTCCGTCGGTCAGGGCCGCGGGGCCCGGCTGCAGGATCGAGCTCGAACGGATCTCGTGGATCTCGCCGTCGCGCACGGCCGGAATCGCCTGCCAGCCGTTGCGACGTTCGATCGCATCGCGACGGAACGGCTTGCCGTTCCATGAGGCGATGATGATGTCGGGCGCGCGACTCACGACGTCGTCATGATCCGCGACGACGCGTTCTTCGGTGCGCCGATGGCGCGCGAGTTCGGCGAAGCAGTTCGTGCCGCCGGCGATCGAGATCAGTTCGGATACCCACTGGCTCGCGCTGATCGCGGGTTCATCCCATTCCTCGAAGTAGATGCCCGGCCGGGAGTCCTGCGCCGCGCGACTGCGGATCGACTCGACACGCCATTCGAGCGTGCTGGCGTAATGTGCTGCGGCCGCTTCCCTGCCGACCATGGCGCCGACGATGCGGATCATGTCGAGGATGCCGCGCACCGACTGCTGATTGAACAGGTGTACGGCGACGCCGTGCTGCGAGAGTGCCGCCAGCGTCGCGCCGTGCGTCTCGCCGCAACCCAGCACGAGATCGGGCTGCAGCGCGCCGATGCGATCGATGTGCGAAACACCGTGGATCGAAACGCGCGGCTTTTTGTGCTGCGACTCCGGCAACCGGTCGACCGTGCCGGCGAAACCCGCGATACGCCGGTCTTCGCCCAGCAGACACAGGGTCTCCGCAGTCTCCGTACTCAGACAGACGATGCGTGAAGGATAGGTGTCCATGTGTTCAACCCGATCAGGCGTTCGAAACGGGAGCCAGGTGATGACAGACCCGCATTGCGCACGCGAAGTTCAACTACCCGCGATTAATGCGACAGTGCCGGCGATTCATCGATAAAGACGAATGAAGCACTCGATCTGCGACAGCCGACCGGAAAAAACTTCAATGCCTGGAGCCATTCCGATCAGGCGATGCGTGACGACGGGACATATGAAAGCATCGATGCTGGTGAGCGGGGCAGCATCGACCGGCGATTGACTGGATTTGACCGCCCCTTGACCGAATCGGACACGCTGCACGCATGAATCCCGTCGCAAAGGCACTTGGGCACATCGAAAGTCATCAAGTCCGTTTTGTTCTTCCCCCTCCTCCGCGCAGCGGGGAGGGTAGGGAGGGGTCTTCTCTGATCGGTGGGGTCGCGATGCCGTGAGCGGCGTGTTGAATGCAGCTACGGAGAAGACAGAGAGCGAAAGGAATGGGCCGATCGCTTAAGTCAGTCCCATTGGGCTGTGACCTCATGGGGAAGCCTGACTCAGATAAAGAGGCCGGCTAAAGCCGGCCCCACAGGAAGAGGTCCCCACCCTGACCCTCCCCCCTGCGCGGAGGAGGGGATCAGACAGAGCGAAGCCGTCAGGATCGACGCTGCAGCTCCGCGGCCACGGCATCGAACAGCGACTGCATTCCGAACGACACGTCCTGGATGCGGCCGTTGACGAAGAAGGCCGGCGTGGAATGCACGCCGCTGTCGCGGCCGCTTTGCTGATGCTCGCGGACGCGCTGGCGATACACCTCGTCGTCCATCTCCGCGGTGTAGCGTGCCATGTCGAGCTGCAGACGCTCGGCGTAGCCCTGCAGCTGCGGCAGCCTGAAGTGCGGCTGATGCTCGAACAGCAGATCGTGCATTTCCCAGAACCTGTTCTGCTCGCCGGCCACCTCCGCGGCTTCCGCCGCGTGCAGCGCATGCGGATGCGCCTCCTCGATCGGAAAGTGCCGGAACACGATGCGCACTTTTTCCGGGTAACGTTCCAGCAGCAGCTTCACGGCGGGCGCCGCCTGCTTGCAGGTCGGGCATTCGAAATCGCCGTACTCCACGACGGTCACCGGCGCATGCGCGGGACCGATCTGGTGATCGACGGGAGTGACGGGTGCGGTCAGGTGGGGCTTGTTCATGAGGGGCATGCTACGCGGATGAGACGGTTCCTGCATTCACTGCAGGCGAGTGAGCAGATCTTGTCAGGCTCCGGGTTCGATCGGCACCGGCCGGCGGTGCGCGGCCAGGCAGCAAAGCACGCTCAGGATGACGAAGACCAGCGCCGCCGTCTCCAGCAACGTCGGCAGGCGTCGTTCCCAGAGCAGTCCATAGATCAGCGCGAACACCGTCTCGAACAGGATCATCTGGCCGACGAGCGTCAGCGGCAGCAACCGGCTCATGCGGTTCCACAAAGCATTGCCGACGATGGAAGCGAGCACGGCGATGCCGAGTACGACGGCGCCGAATCGCGCCCATGCGTCGATGGCGTGATGCGTCGTATCGATGGCGAGCGCCAGAGGGATCAGCAGCACGCTCTGTGCGCCGGCGGCCACGCCGATGAGCAGATTCCAGTCGTGCGCCGAAACGTGTTGCAGCCGTGCCAGGCAACGCGCATTGCCGACGGTGAAGGCCGTCCATGACGCCAGCGCGCCGATGGCGCAGAGCAATCCGATCCGCTGGTCGCGAGTCGATCCCGCGGCCGGCCCGACCAGCGCCTGCCAGCCGATGCACACGGTGACGGGCGGCATCAGCTTCGTGCTGATCATCGTCGCGCTGGATCGGGTGAAGGCGGATACGGCGATTGTGATCCCGTAAGGAATCGATCGCCTCTTCCTGTGGGGCCGGCTTCAGCCGGCCGCGACAATCGATCGCACCCACATCCACAAGAAAAAAGTGGCAGCACGTTGAGAGATCGTGCCGACCGCAGCGGCTCAGGCCGGCTGAAGCCGGCCCCACAGGAAGAGCGGGCTCAACGCGCCAGCGCCTTCATCACATTCGCAGGATCGTTCTGTATTGCGCGCAGCAGCGCCTTCGCTGGGCCGGTCGGTTCACGACGGCCCTGTTCCCAGTTGCGCAGCGTTCCTACATCGACTCCGAGGATCAGGGCGAACTTCGGTTGACTGAGATGAGTCAAGGCGCGAACGGCGCGTACGGACACCGCATCGACACGAGTCTGCCGCGAGGGCATCCGCTTGCCCCGGGCAATCTCGTTGTGCTGTTCCATGCTTTCCACCAGACGCTCGAACAACTGCTTCTTCATCACTGCCAATCCTCATTCAACCTGAGAAGGATCGCTTTTTCCTTCGGCGTCAGGTCATCCTTTATTCCCTTCTTGTAGATCAGAATCATCCGGATCTGATCCTCGGCGAGGACGTGGTAATAGATCACGCGCACGCCACCGCTCTTGCCTCTACCGCCCGACGCCCAGCGGACTTTACGAAGACCGCCGGTGCCTACGATCAGATCACCCGCAAACGGATACCGGACCAGATGCCGCTGCAGGGCGGCGCCCCAATCCCCGTCGGTATGTCAATGACGTACGTACGTCAATGACATACCAAAGCGGTCCGTCAATGGGCACTGCTCGGGCGCCTATCGGACCAATGCCCGCATCTTCTCCGCATGCTCCCTGACGATCTCCATCGTCGACACATCCGTATCGAACACGCAATACAGTCCCTGCGCCTCCTGCGGCGGATCGCCGACGAAGGCATCGCCCGGCTTCCACATGAAGTCGGCGTTGGTCGTGCGCCCGGCGCCGCCCCAGGCCCAGAAGTTCGAGCCGGCGACCGGGGCGCCGGCGGCGGCGCGCTGGTAGAGCACGTCGAAGATGGCGCGATAGTAGCGATCGCGATAACGGGTCGATGCGTCGGGACTGAAAGCGCCGCCATCGCGGTTCATGCCGAACTCCTCCAGCACGATGGGCTTGCCCAGCTGCTGCGCGGCATCGATGTGCCAGTTCAGGTAGTCGTTCGCCTTGCCCCAGGCATCGTCATAGGTCTCGGCGGGTCGCTGCGGATCGAACCAGCTCCAGTTCGGCGCCCATAGGTGATACGTGAGGTAGTCGATGTGCGCACTCTTGTGCGACTCGACGTACAGCGCCTTGTCGCCGGCGGCGCCCATCCAGCCTTCGTTGCCGGTGCTGACGAGTTGCTGCGGCGCCAGCGACTCGATGTAGGCGGCGGTTTCGTCAATCCATCGACTGAAGACCTGTGCATTGGCTGCACCGCTGGCATCGCTGCCGGGGCGCGGCTCGTTGGCGAGTTGCCACGACATGATGGTCGGATCTTCGCTGTACAGCCTGCCGGTGACGGTGTTGCGACGCGTGATCAGCACCTTGATGGCATCGCGAAACGCGGCCTGTGCGGCTTCGATCGCGTAGAAGCCCGCGGAGTTGTCCATGAAGCCGTCCCAGTCGCCGGTCACGTCCGGATCGAGCACGGGCCGGCCGGTGAACCAGGCGACGTACTGCGACATGCCGCCGGACCATTGCCAGAAGTTGTTGAGATACACGACCGCCTTCATGTCGCGCTTGCCCATTTCGGCGAGGAAGAAATCCAGGCCGGCGAGCAGTTCCTCGTCGTAGTGACCCGGCGAGGTGGTGATCGCCGGACGCACGGCGCGCTTCAGTTCGCTGGCTTCCGACAGGCCGAGCACGCGGATGTTGGTGACGCCATGCGCCTTGAGCTGATCGAGCTCGCGGGTCAGTCGCTCGCGATCGCCGGTGGCGCCGGCCGAACCGAGATACGCGCCGTACCAGATGTTGGTGCCGACGAAGTAATAGGGTTTGCCGCGCAACCGGAACTGCGTGCCTTCGATGCTGACGAAGTCGGTCGCAGCCTGCGACGACCCTGCCGGAGCTTCCGGCGCTGATTTCTGGCAGGCACTGCACAGCAGGGCGGCGACGAGCAGGACGAGGCGGAAGTGGAACATGAGCCCTCCGATCTTTGTCGTGTGAGCAACGGACGCAACGGTCGCGTCATGGATGCTACCAACAGTGCACGATGCTTGACGGCCAGCCGCCGCGAGACCTAGTCTCCCGATCAACGCCGCGCCCGTCGCGGCGTTTTCATTGATGAAAGCCGCACAGCCCACCCGGGCTGCCTGCGGCTTTTTTGTTTCTGCCATTCGACACAGGAGCCTCCCATGCTTGCATCTTCAAGCCTCCAGACCATCGTGTGGACTTCGCGCCTGCCCGATGCCGAACATTTCTACACTCACCTCGGCCTCTTCGGAAGTCAGGCTAAAGCCTGACCTACAGCGGAGCTGCACCGCTCTGACTGTGGGGCCGGCTTCAGCCGGCCTCTTCGGAAGTCAGGCTGAAGCCTGACCTGCAGCGGAGTGCGCGTCAGGAGGTTTCGCCTTCGCGGATTCTCGCCGCGCGCGTGCTGCGCACGCGCTCACTCATCGGCCGGTCGGGCGCCGGACCGGTGGACTGCCGGAAAGTCAGCGACGATTCCATGATCTGTCCGGAACGTTCGTCCGGTTCGCCACGCAGCATCTTCAGCAGCAACTCGGCCGCGTGCGCCGACATGGCCGGCACCGGTTGCTTGATCGTCGTGAGTGCCGGCCACACCTGGCTGGCCAGCGGCGCGTCGTCGAAGCCGGCCACGGACAGATCTTCGGGAACGGCGAGCCCCATGCCGTGCGCCACCGACAATACGCCCGCAGCCATCTCGTCGTTGCTGGCGAAGATCGCCGTCGGGCGCCGGTCCGCAGGCAGGTTGAGCAGCTTGCGTCCGGCTTCGACACCCGAAGCAAACGAGTTGTAACCCTGCACGATGAGTTTCTTGTCGAGCGCCAGTCCACTGGCCTTCAAGCCATCGCGATAGCCGCTGTAACGATCCGCCACCGCGGCGTGATCGGGATTGCCGATGATGAAGCCGATGCGACGATGTCCCAGCAGCGCGAGCTGCTCCGTCATGCGCGCGCTGCTGTCGCGATCGTTCGTGTAGACGCTGTGCAGATCGTTCTCGTGCTCGGCCGGCGCGATGCGCACGAAGGGCACGGAATGTTCCTTGAGTGCCGCGAGGATCACGCCGATGTCCGACAGCGGCGGCGTGACGATCACGCCATCGGCACGCGACTGGCGCACGTTGCGCATGACGTCGTCGACGAGTCCCGGCGACTGGTAATCGCAGGGATGCAGCACCACCTGGTAACGCGCGGCGCGACAGGTTTCGAGCACGCCCGCCAGCACGCCGGTGGCGTAGTACGCACAGGAATTGTCGTAGAGCACGCCGATCAGGTACGAGCGCTTGCCGCCCATGCCGCGCGCCGACGGGTTCGGGTGATAGTCGAGCTTCCTGATGACGCGCAGCACGCGCTCGCGCGTTTCGGGCTGCACAGTTTTGACGTTGTTGATGACGCGCGAGACGGTCTTGATCGACACGCGCGCCTGCGCAGCAACATCCCGGATCGTGGCAGTGGCCATGCTGAGTCTTGCCTGGGTCGTTCTCGCTAGGCGTTCCCGCCGCCGGGGACGGTCGCTGCGATTTTGTGCGGAGATTCTACGACCGGGGGCCTCTGGCCGGCCGGAATTTTCATGCGCGCCGATCCGGCGCCGGTCCGGTCGACTGACGCAGGATCAGCGACGACGCCACCGGATCGAGCGCCACCGGCGCCGACTCCGGCTGCAGCTGGGCAACGAGCAGCGTGGCGGCCTGACGGGCCAGTCCGTAGAGAGGCAGGCTGATGGTGCTGAGCCGCGGCCAGACCTGGCTCGCCAGCGGTTCATCGCCGCAGCCGGCAATCGACAGCTGCGTCGGTACGGCGATGCCCTTCTCGTGCGCGACATGCAGCGCACCCGCGGCCATCCGGTCGCTGCTGCAGAAGATCGCCGTCGGGCGCAGCGCACGGGGCAGCCGCAGCAGTCTGCGCGCCGCCGCGATGCCGGCTTCGAACGAACCGTCGCCCGCGACGACCCAGCGGTCATCGCACGGCAAGCCGGCAGCGCGCAATCCATCGCAATAGCCTTCATGGCGCTGCGCCGTTCCGGAATGCCGCGGATCGCCCGCCACGAAGCCAATGCGGCGATGGCCGAGCAGCGCCAGCTGCCGGGTCATGGCGCAGGCGGATTCGCGGTCATTGGCAAAGACGCTGCGTGCGGGATCGGAGCGACTGGCCGGCGCCATGCGCACGAACGGAATGCCGTCCTCGGTCAATGCATCGATGACTGCATGTGCATCGGACAGCGGCGGCGTCAGGATCACGCCATCGACCCGGACGCTGCTCACGAACCGGCGGATGTCTTCGCCGAGCGAGGGCGAGCGCGAATCGCAGGCATGACTCACGACCTGGTAGTTCGCCGCGCGGAACCGCGCCAGCGCACCGCCCTGCACTTCCGTCACGTAACTCGCATACGGATTGTCGAAGGGCAGCCCGACCAGCAACGAGCGATGGCCCGCCAGCCGGCGCGCATTGGAACTCGGGCTGTAGCCCAGGCGCCGGATCACGCTCATCACGTGATCGCGCGTCGCCTGGGTCACGCGATCGGAGTTGTTGATGACGCGCGAGACGGTCTTGATGGAAACGCGCGCTTCCGCCGCCACGGTGCCGATCGCCGGTCGCGCGCTCACGATGCTATTCCGTCGCCACCGGCAGATCGTCGCCGAGCGTGTCCTTGTCGGCGTAGGTCAGGCCGAAGCCATAGGCGAACAGCGGCGCGTAGTCGGCGTCGTTGCGGTTGACCGCCGTCTGCTCGATCGAACGCGGCCAGGAGAACGACAGCTTGCCGCGGAAATCCCCGTTCACGCCGCCCTGCGCATCGCGGAACAGCACATCGGCGACGCCGCCGCCTTCCGTGCCCGGCAGCCAGGCCGCGACGAACGCATCGGACGCGTTGAGTTCCGGATTCACCCACAGCGGCCGTCCCGACAGCAGCACCGACACCACCGGAATGCCTTCGCTCTTCAGCTTGCGCAACAGCGCCTCTTCGCTGCCGCGGTAGTCGACGGTCTTCACGTTGCCGTGCCACTCGGCATACGGCTCCTCGCCGAACACGACGATGGCGACGTCGGGCTTGTCGCGGTAGCTGCCGTCGACGCTCAGCACGGCCTGCGGCGCCATCGACTTGATGCCGGCGAAGAGGGACGTCGCGCCGGGAAAATCCTTGTTGGTGTTGCCGTCGCCCTGCCAGGAGATCGTCCAGCCGCCCGACTGCTGGGCGATGTTGTCCGCGCCAGCGCCGGCCACCAGCACCTTGAGGTCGCGACGCAGCGGCAGCACGCCGTTGCGGTTCTTGAGCAGGACCAGCGATTCGCTGACGGCCTGACGCGCGATCGCGCGATGCTCGGCGGCGCCGAGCAGTTCGGTCTTGTTGGCGAGCGGACGCGATGACGGCCGGCCTTTTTCGAACAGGCCGGCGCGCAGTTTCACTCGCAGGATGCGCGCGACCGCATCGTCGATGCGCGCTTGCGGAATGTCGCCGGACTGCACCTGGACCACGGTGTTGGCGATGAAGTTCTTCCAGTCCTTCGGCACCATGATCATGTCGACGCCGGCATTGATGGCCTGCGCGCATTTGTCTTTCGAACAGCCCTGCACTTCGTCGATGCCGTCCCAGTCGCTGATCACGAAGCCGTCGAAGCCGAGCCTGTCCTTGAGCACGTCGGTGAGCAGGTACTTGTGGCCGTGCAGTTTCAGCCCCTGCCAGCTGTTGTAGGAGGCCATGACGGTCTGCACGCCGGCTTCGAGCGCAGTGAGGTAGCCCTGCGCGTGGATGTCCAGCAGCGCCTGTTCGCTCGCGGTGTTGTCGCCGCGATCGATGCCCTGATCGGTGCCGCCGTCGCCGATGTAGTGCTTGGCGGTGGCGATGACATGCCGGCTGTCGAGGAACTCCGCCGAACCCGGCGCGCCCTGGATGCCGCGCACCATCGGCCCCGCATAGGCGCGCACGATTTCCGGATCTTCCGAGAATCCTTCATAGGTGCGGCCCCAGCGATCGTCGCGCACGACGGCGACCGTGGGCGCGAACGTCCAGTCGATGCCCGTGACTGCCACTTCGACGGCTGCGGCGGCACCGATGCGCTCCATCAGCACGGGATCGTTGGCGGCGCCGAGGCCGATGTTGTGCGGGAACAGCGTCGCGCCGATCACGTTGTTGTGGCCGTGCACGGCGTCGGTGCCCCAGAGGATGGGAATGGCGGGCGCGCCGCCGCTCGTATCCATCGAGGCGTCATAGAAGCGATCGGCGAGTGCCACCCAGTCGCTGACCTTCGAGTATTTCTTCTCGCCCGGGAAGGCGCCGCCGCCATTGAGGATGGAGCCGAGCCGGTACTTGCGCACGTCTTCGGGCGTCACGTCGCGGATGTCGGGCTGCACCATCTGCCCGATCTTCTGTTCCAGCGTCAGTTGCGAAAGCAACGCGGCGATCTTCGCTTCGAGCTGCGGGTCTTTCGCGATGGGCGCGGCGACCTGCGGCCATTGGACGGTGGCTGCTGGCGGCGCGTCGGCCGGAGCGGGGGGCGGTTCCCGGCTGCAGCCGGGCAGTAGCACTGCGGCGAACAGCAGGGTCGCCAGAGAGTGCAGTACGTTCATGAGTCGGCGGTGGTCGATCATGGCATTCCAGATTGGATGAAGCGTCCCTTCCTCCGCGCAGCGGGGGAAGGACAGGATGGGGGCATGGCATGCACCAGCATACGCTCCCCCCTATGAGAGCCCCCCACCCCAACCCTCCCCCGCTTCGCGGAGGAGGGGGCAGGAACGAGCAGGAGGAAAAATAGCAGACTGCGGCAGGGCCGCCGGCACGCGAGGGGGATGGAAATCGCGTACCGGCGACCGAGCCACAGCCTTACTTTCTAGAACCCGACGCGGATCCGCGCGCCGTACGTGCGCGGCGGATTGAACACGAACTCCTGCGTGCCGCCGTCGATGGTGGCCTGCGTGCCGTGTGCTTCGTCGGTGGCGTTGTTCACGAACGCTTCGACGCGCACGTTGCCCTCGCCGGTGGTGTAACCGATGCCGAGGTCGACGTGGAAGTAGCCATCGACTTCGTCATACAGCCGCAGCATGTCGGCACCGAAGGCGGTCGCGATGCCGTTGGCATCGACGGCCGTTACTTCCTTCGCGCCATCCTCGCCCGCGCCGCCGTTGAACGCCGTCAGGTAGTACGAGCTCTTGTAGGTGCCGGAGACCGTCCAGTCCATCGAGCCGGCGCCCACCGCGAACTCCTGACCGAGGCGCAGGTTCAGCGACCACGGCGGCGTGCGCGGCAGTTCGTTGCCGGCCAGATCGACCTGCAGCGTGCCGCCCGCCGGACTGTTGCGACGGCCGTCGTTCACGACCGAACCGCTCTGATACTCGGTGTCCTGCCACAGCAGCGTGCCGGCGACGTTGAAGCCGGCGCCGAAGTTGTAGGAGGCATCGAGCTGCACGCCCATGTTGCGCGCTTCGCCGATGTTCTGGTTCAGCGTGATGGTCGAGCACGGCGTGCTGGGATTGTCGTCCTCGCAGCCGATGTCGTTGCTGGGATCGTTGTCCAGCAGCTGGATGCCGACGAGCGTGCTGAACACCTGGTCGGTGTACTTCAGGTAGTACGCCGACGCATTGAGGATCAGCAGATTGCCGCCGACCATCAGCGTGTTCTTGGAACCGATTTCGTACATGGTGTTCTTCTCGGGTCCGACCGGCGGCGTATACAGGTTCTCGCCGGGGCCGGTGTCGAGATCGACGGTGTCGTTGAAGCTCGGCGCCTTGTTGCCGGTGGCGACCAGGAAATAGAGCATGTTGTCGTCGGTCAGGTCGTACTGCGCGCGGAAGCGCCAGTCGATGTACGAGTCGGAGTTCTCGCCCGACTGCACCGTCGCACTGCCCCACGCCAGGCCAAGGCCGGGATAGTTCGCGCACGTGCCCTGGAACTGGCTCGTCTGCACGCAATCGCCGGCGAGGAATTCATCGAGCGTGTCGTTGACGCCGTACGCCGCGACGCCGCCCTGGAACAGCAGCACGATGTCGTTGAGCGTGTTCGGTACGCCGTCGCCGTCCGCGTCCGGACTCTTCACGGTGCGGCCGAGGCCGGTCATGCGGAAACCCGGCGTGCCGGTGCGCATCGCGACGCCGTTGGTGTTGAGGCCGGCGATGAAATTGAAGCCGTCGCGTTCCTTGCTCTCGTCCGAATAGCGCGCGCCGGCGGTGAGGCTCAGCTTGTCGGTCGGCTTGAACGTGAGGTCGAGATAGGCGGAGTCCGATTCGCCGACGACGCGGCCCTGGTTGAACTCGAGATACGGCAGGTCCGTCGCATAGTCGAGCGGAATGCCGAGGAACACCTGCTGGTCTTCCTTGAACTTGTAGAAGCCCACGGCCCAGGTGAAGCGATCGGCGGTGTCGGGCGAGGTGAAGCGCAGTTCGTGCGTGCGGGTTTCTGAAGTCGCGTCCCAGATCAGCGCGCCGTATGCGCCGTAGTAGCGTTCCTGCACCCAGTCGTCGGCCAGCGGACCGTCCGGATCGACGATGCCGCTGCGATCCGCGACCACGTACTCATCGCCATCGAAATCGTAGTTGCGGCCGCTGTTCGACAGGCTGTTGGTGTAGTGCAGATCGCGATAGCCGCCGATGTACTGGATGTTGAACCAGTCGGTCTTGTACTTCGCGTTCAGCGCGATGCCCCAGTTGTCGGTGTCCTGCACCGGCGTGAAGCCGGTCTGGTTCACGCGGCGCGGATCGTCGTAGCGATCCCAGTTGTGGCCGGCGTACGAGGAATTGAAGAAGTCGACGCCGCGCGAGCCGGTGCCCTGCTGGTTCAGGTAGTCGCCGGTGAGCAGCACCGAGAGCTTCTCGGTCGGTTCGAGCAGGAAGTGGGCGCGCGCACCGAAGTCGTCCTGCGATTCCCAGCCCAGCAGGTTGTTCAGCGGGCCGGTGTTCTTGACGTACGGATCGTGCTGGGCGGAGTACACGGCGACGCGCGCCGCGGCGATGTCGCCCATCGGCACGTTGATCGCGCCGCGCAGTTCGGTCTGTTCGTAGTTGCCGGCCATCGCCTCGGCATAGCCTTCGAACACGCCCATCTTCGGCTTCACCGACACGATGTTCATGCTGCCGCCCAATGCGTTGCGGCCGCGCACCGTGCCCTGCGGGCCGACGTTCACTTCGACGCGTTCGAGATCGAAGAACGCGACGCCGAGACCGCGCGGACGCGGCACGTATACGTCGTCGAGATGCGTCGCGATCGCCGGATCGCCGAGTTCGGTGTTGGCATTGCTGCCGATGCCGCGCACGTAGATTTCGGTGTTGCCTTCGTAGTTGGTGATTTCCAGGCCCGGCATCAGCGACGGCAGATCGAGCAGGTCGGTCGCGCCGACGGCATTGAGCTCGTCCTGCGACACCACGATGGCCGTACCGGCGTAGCTCTGCAGCGACTGCTCGACACGCTCGACCGTGACCACGATTTCTTCGAGCACGCCGTCGGTACGTTCGGCGGCACCGGCAGTGGCGGCAGCCAGCGTCGTCGATACGGCGAGCGTCAGCGCTGCGGAAAGTCCGCCCTGCGTACGACGGACGAGTGAATCCCTTGATGACCTCATTGCACAGCCCCCTGTAACTGTCAGCTTGTAGTTTCACGGCAACGCGGCGCCACCGCGTCGTCTGGCGCAAGGGATACTGCGGCGGGACAACGTTGTCAACACATCGCTCTTCGTGATCGATAGGAAAGCCATTTGGATCTATGAAACTCGGCGTGACAACGTTGGTACCGTGATTTCCATGCGAGGACTATCGCCCGCGGCGGCGTGGAAATCCTGCGCAGGATGCGCGCCGTTTCGCTGTCTCGTCGGCGCACCCTCCTTCGCATGGCGGGGAGGGTTGGGGAGGGGACTCTTGCCTTGCTGTGGGGGCTCTTGCCTTGCTGTGGGGGCTCTTGCCTTGCTGTGGGGGCTCTTGCCTTGCTGTGGGGCCGGCTTTAGCCGGCCGCTGAAGAGTCAGGCTAAAGCCTGACCTACAGCAGAAAAGACGCTATGCCATTGAGGTTCAGCCGGCCTCCACGGGAACGAGCAGATTCGCATCGCGCGCCAGCAGCCAGCGTCCGTTCTGTTTGGCGAACAGAGTGAGCGTGTAACCGGCGCGTGTCGTCGGCCGGCCTGCGGCGGGCGTGACATCGACTTTGAGTTTCGACCACAGGAAGGCCCAGTCGCCCAGCACCTTGAGTTCCTGGATCTCGCTGGTGCCGTCGATCTGCGGCGCGCCCGCACCGGACTGGGCCTGCGCCGCCGCCGCGAAATCGGCCTTGCGCATGAGATGTCCGGGCTGCAGGAACACCACGTCATCGGTCATCAGCGACAGCACCTTCTGTGTGTCGCCTGCCCTGGTGGCTTCCAGCCACGTCGCCACCAGCGCGCGAATCTCGCGTTCGTCGTCGATCATCTCTTTCTCCTCGGGCAGAAACCGCCGCACCACTACGCCAGATCAGGCCGGCGGGAAGTATCGCCTCGTACCGCGGGAAAGTGGCCGGCGCACGGCCGGGAGTTTTCGTCGTATTGTCTGACATTACTTTGATACGCGACGGCCATCGCGGCCTTTTGCGACGCCCGCAGCGCCAAGTCGCGCTGTTGCCGGTGGTCGGATGCACGACTAAATTAACCGGCCATGGCACGGAAGAAAAAATCCTCGAACGATTCGGCGCCTGCAGCAGCTTCGATCCGATCAGCGCAGAAATCGAACGTGCGTGCGCGCCGCCGGTCGCTGCGCCTGCACGGAACGATCGCGCGCGATCTGGGCATCCTCATCGTCTCGGGTCGCTACAAGCCCGGCGAACTGCTGAACGGCGAGATCGCGGCGAGCGATCGCCTGCATGTCTCGCGCGGCGCCTATCGCGAAGCGGTGCGCATTCTCGCGGCGAAGGGGCTGGTCGAATCGCGGCCGAAAGTCGGCACGAAAGTCAGCCAGCCGGAGCGCTGGCACCTGCTCGATCCCGATGTGCTGTCGTGGATTTTCGAGTTCGAGCCGGACGAGAAACTGCTGCACAACCTGTTCGAACTGCGCCGGATCATCGAGCCCGAGGCCGCAGCGCTGGCGGCGCAGCGCCGCAGCGAAGCCGACCTGGAAACGATGTCGCGCGCCCTGGACGGCATGGCGAAATACACGCTGGCCGAAGAAGCGGGCCGGCTCGCCGACCAGGAGTTCCATTCCGCGCTGCTGAGCGCCAGCGGCAATGCGTTTCTGGTAACGCTCACGACCGGCGTCGGCGCCGCAGTGTCCTGGACCACCATCTTCAAGCAGCGCGAGAACCCGCTCGCGCGCGACCCGGTGCCGGATCATCGCAAGGTGTACGAAGCCGTGAGGGCGTCGGACCCTGCGGCGGCACACAAGGCCATGATGAACCTGGTCGATCTCGCCTTCCTCGATACGACGAATGCGCGGAAGCCGAAGAAGGCGGGGAAAGCCGGCTGAAGCCCGATTTTGCGGGGCCGGCCTCCGACTGTAGGTCAGGCTTCAGCCTGACGCTTCTGGCCGGCTAAAGCCGGCCCCACAGCAAGAAGAAGAACGGTCGCCGATCACCAGAAGTAGATATAGATCCACACGATGATCCCCACGATCACCACCGTGTGGAAAATCTCCCAGAACCCGTAACCATCGCGTTCCTCTGCCAGCTGCGCGGCGGTGGCCGTCTTGTAGGTGATGCCGGCGATCTGCTCGGGCGGCGCCTTCGGCGTGACCATGCTGACGGCGAAGATCACCAGGCAGGTGAACACGAACAGCAGGAAGCTGAAGTACAGCCAGTTGATGTCGACCAGCGTCTGGATGAAGCCGGGCCATTCGATGCCGTACATCTCGTGAGTCGCCTGGAAAATCAGGCGCAGCATGCCCAGCACGAAGCCGGTGCTGATGCCGACCAGGCCCGACTTCGGCGTGACGCCGTTCGAGAAAATACCGAGCATGAACACCGCCGCGATCGATGGCGCGAGCAGCGACTGCACCAGCTGCAGGTAGGTGTAGAGCTGGCCCTTGCCGAGATCCTGCAGGAACGGAATCCACAGCATGCCGAGCACGATGACGCCCGCGGTCGCAAGGCGTCCCACGTTCACCAGGTGCTTCTCCGACGACTGCGGCCGCAGTCGTTTGTAGAAGTCGACGGTGAACAGCGTCGCCGTGGAATTGAACAGCGAGGCGAGCGCGCTCATGAGCGCCGACAGCATGCCCGCCAGCACCAGCCCGCGCAGGCCGACCGGCAGCAGGCTGGAAACCAGCACCGGGAACGCGCCCTGCGGATTGTCGCCGATGCTTTCGAATCCCGGCGCGCCCTGCTTGTACAGCGCCACCGCGATCATGCCGGGCAGCAGGAAGATGAAAAGCGGCGTGAGCTTCAGATAGGCAGCGAAGATGGTGCCGCGACGCGATTCCTTCAGGCTCTTGCCGGTCAGCACGCGCTGCACGATGTACTGGTCCGTGCACCAGTACCACAGGCCGATGATGGGCGAGCACAGCAGCACGCCGAGCCACGGCGTGCTGCTCGGATCGAACAGGAATCCCGGGAATCCCTGCGTTTCCGGCGTGGTCGACAGCGGCCGCCACAGATGCATCGTTTCGGGATTGGCGGCGCGCAGCGCATCCATGCCGCCGATGGCGTTCAGGCCGACGAACAGCAGCACGGTCGAACCCGCGAGCAGTACCGGTACGTGCATCGCTTCGGTCCACAGCACCGACTTCATGCCGCCGAGTACCACGAAGACGCCGGTGATGATGACCAGCGAGAACGCGGCGAACCAGAAGAAATCCGTCTCGCCGAGGAGCGGCAGGTCGACGTGCTGGTAGCCGAGAATGGTCTGGATCGCGAAGGCGCCGGCGAAGATCGTCACCGACGCCTTGGTGAGGATGTAGCTGACCAGGAAGATGACCGAGAGCACCGTGCGCGTCGCCGGCGTGTAGCGTTTCTCGAGGAATTCCGGCGTGGTGAAGATCTTCGCGCGCAGATAGAAGGGCGCGAATACCCAGCCGAGCACCAGCACCAGGTAGGAGTGCAGTTCCCAGTGAGCGAAGGCCACGCCTGAATCGGCGCCCGATCCGGCCAGGCCGATCAGATGCTCCGCGCCGATGTTGGACGCGAAGATGGAGGAACCGATCAGGATCCAGCCAGCGCTGCGGCTGGCGAGAAAGTAGTCCTCGGTGTTCTTTTCCTTCATCAGCGCACACCACACGCAGATGGCGGTGTTGGCGATGAAGTAGAGGCCGACCACGGCCCAGTCGAGCCCTGCGAATGAAACTGCGGTACCGGTCATGCGTGCCGTCCTGCTCGTTGTTGTCGAAACATCCGGCCAGCGCGACAGTCACCGATGACCGGCGAACCCTCGCGTGGTATCCCCCGACCGGCGCGCAGTTGAGCCGCGCCACCGGCGGCGTATGGTAGGCACACGGCCGGTGTTATCGCTACCAGAGATTGCCGTCCATCGACGGGGCGGCGCCTGGCCGTGTTATATTGTCTGAGTTATATAGACACCTGCAACCGGATCGCGGGCCGCAGGCGAGGAGTCGTGATGACCATTTCCGGAGAACTGCTGATCGGCGGCACGCGAGTGCGCAAGACCGAGACCTTTCCCGCCTACAACCCGGCGACCGGCGAAGCGCTGGCGCCGGGATTCAGTGCCGCAGGTCCGGCCGAAGTGGATCAGGCCTGCGAACTGGCATGGTCGGCCTTTCACACCTATCGCGAACTCGATCCCGAACTGCGCGCGCAATTCCTCGAGACTGCCGCCGACCGGATCATGGCGCTGGGCGATGAGCTGCTGCAGCGCGCGCATGCCGAATCCGGCCTGCCGCTGGCGCGGCTCACTGGCGAGCGCGCCCGCACGTGCAATCAGCTCAGGCTGTTTGCAGACGAGTTGCGCAAGGGCGGCTGGATGGGACTGCGCATCGATCCGGCGCTGCCCGATCGCAAGCCGCTGCCGCGACCGGACCTGCGCATGCGCAGGATTCCGCTCGGTCCGGTCGTCGTGTTCGGCGCCAGCAACTTTCCGCTCGCGTTTTCCGTGGCGGGCGGCGATACGGCCGCTGCGCTCGCCGCCGGTTGTCCCGTCATCGTCAAGGGCCATTCCGCGCATCCCGGCACCAGCGAACTGGTGGCGAGCGCCATCACTGCCGCAGTGAAAGCCTGCAACCTGCCGGGCGGCGTGTTCTCGCTGCTGAACGGCAATTCGCGCGCGCTCGGCGGCGGACTGGTCGCGCATCGGCATGTGAAAGCGGTCGGCTTCACGGGTTCGCGCGCCGGCGGCCTCGCCCTCATGAAGATCGCGAGCGAGCGGCCGGAACCGATTCCGGTGTACGCGGAAATGAGCAGCATCAATCCCGTCGTTCTGCTCCCGGACGCGCTGGCCACGCGCGCCGAAGCGCTCGGCAAGGAATTCGTCGGTTCGCTCACGCTGGGCGCCGGTCAGTTCTGTACGAATCCCGGCCTGGTGCTGGCGCTCGAAGGTCCGGCACTCGATCGCTTCGTCGCCTCGGCCAGCGCCGCGCTGCAGGGCTCGGCACCGCAGGTGATGCTGACCTCCGGCATTCACAGCGCCTACGTGAAGGGTGTCGATCAGCTCGAGCAGCACGCCAGTGTCGCCACGCTGGCACGCGGCGAAGACAAGCCTGGCGTCAACTGCGGCCGCGGCGCGCTGTTCGCCATCTCGGGCGACGACGCACTGAAGTACGAAGACGTGATGGCGGAAGTGTTCGGTGCCTCGTCGCTGCTCGTGCGCTGTACCGATGACGCACAGCTCGTGCGCGTGCTCGAACATCTCGAAGGCCAGCTCACCGCGACGCTGCAGCTCACCGACAAGGACATCGCCGTGGTGCAGCGCCTGCTGCCGACGCTCGAACGCAAGGCCGGACGCCTCATCGTCAATGGCTGGCCCACCGGTGTGGAAGTCAGTCACGCGATGGTTCACGGCGGGCCGTATCCCTCGACGTCGGATGGACGCAGCACGTCGGTCGGCACGCTGGCGATCGAACGGTTTCTGCGACCGGTGTGCTACCAGGATTTTCCGGAGGCGCTGCTGCCGGCGCCGCTGAAGGCGGATGCGCCGAAGCGGCCGCGCAGGGTCGATGGGGTTTACAAGGTCGACTAGGGAAGAGTCAGGCTAAAGCCTGACCCACAGGAAGAGGATTCTTCTCTGACTGTGGGGCCGGCTTCAGCCGGCCTCCGGCGTGTACCGGGTGGACTGAGAGGAGTCAGGCTGAAGCCTGACCTACAGGAAGAGGGATGGGCTGATTCCTGTCCGACTGTGGGGCCGGCTTTAGCCGGCTCTTGCCGAGTTGCAAGGGCATGATCGATGTCGCTACGCCTGATACAGCTGAACACATCCGCCGGAACCCGTTGCGTCGCCGCCGCGGATGACGACAGCGCACGCCGCCTCGAAGGCGTCGCAACGATCTACGAACTCGCGCGCCAGGCAATCGCGCAATCGACGACGCTGAATGCACTCGCCATCTCGCGACTGAGCAACGAATCGATCGACCTCGCAGCCGCCGAGCGCGAAGGCCGCCTCCTGCCGCCGATCGATCATCCCGATCCCGCGCATCTGTATCTCACCGGCACCGGCCTCACGCACCTCGGCTCCGCCGAAGGCCGCGACACGATGCACAAGGCCGCCGCGGCCGGCAACGTCACCGACTCCATGCGCATGTTCCTGATGGGCGTCGAAGGCGGCAAACCCGCGGCCGGCGCGGTCGGCGTGCAGCCCGAGTGGTTCTACAAGGGCAATGGCGACAACGTCGTCAGCCCCGGGGCCGCCCTGCCCTCGCCGGCTTTTGCGCTCGACGGCAGCGAAGAACCCGAGATCGCCGGCCTCTATCTCATCGACGAGCGCGGCAATCCGCGCCGTCTCGGCTACTGCCTCGCCAACGAGTTCTCCGATCACGTCACCGAGCGCGGCAACTACCTGTGGCTCGCGCATTCGAAGCTGCGCCACGCCGCGCTCGGCGCCGAACTGCTCACCGGCGAACTGCCGCAGGACGTGCGCGGCACCAGCCGCCTGCTGCGCGACGGCAAGGCGATCTGGGAGAAGCCGTTCCTGACGGGCGAGACCCACATGTCGCACACGCTCGCCAATCTCGAACATCACCATTTCAAGTACGCGCTGTTCCGCCGTCCCGGCGACGTGCATGTGCATTTCTTCGGCACCGCGACGCTGTCGTTCGCCGACGGCATCAGGACCGAGGCAGGCGACGTGTTCGAGATCTCGGCACCGCCGTTCGCGCTCGCGCTGCGCAATCCGCTGCGGCGCGTCGCTGCTTCGGACGTTGCGGTGGGTGCGTTGTGAAGAAAGAAGGTTTCACACGGAGATGGAGAAGAGAATTTCCACGGGGGAAGAATGGGAACACGGGGAGCACGGGGAAAGAAAATTTCTGCTCCGAGACCCCGTGTTCCCCGTGTCCCCCGTGGAAAATTCTCTTCTTCTGCTCCGTGATCTCCGTGTGAAATCCTTTCTCTTCTCCGTGTGAAACCTTCTTCTCTGAAACATCAAGACATGAACAAGATCAAGATCGCACTGGTGGGCGTTGGCAAGATTGCACGCGATCAGCATGTACCGGCCATTGCCGGCAACGCGGCGTTCGAGCTGGTCGCCGCAGCGAGCCCGCATCACAAGCTCGACGGGGTGAAGAATTTTCCGGATGTGCAGGCACTGATTGCCGGGGTACCGGACCTCGATGCACTCGCGATCTGCACGCCGCCGCAGATCCGCTACGACATCGCGCGATTTGCGCTGGCGCAGGGCCGCCACGTGATGCTGGAAAAGCCACCCGGTGCGACGCTCAATGAAGTCAGCGCGCTGGTCGAACTGGCGAAGTCGAAGGGCGTGGCGCTGCAGGCCACCTGGCATTCGCGCGAAGCGGCCGGCGTCGAACCGGCGCGTCGGTGGCTCGCGGGACGCAACGTCCGCAAGGTCGTCGTCACCTGGAAGGAAGACGTGCGCGTATGGCACCCGGGCCAGACCTGGATCTGGAAGGCCGGCGGTCTCGGCGTGTTCGATCCCGGCATCAATGCGATGTCGATCATCACCCGCATCCTGCCGGGCAACCTGGTACTGCGCGATGCGCAGCTGGCCTTTCCATCGAACTGCGAAGCGCCCGTCGCAGCCACGCTGCAGCTCGCCAACGAGTCCGGCACCGACGTGTGCATGGATCTCGATTTCCTGCAGACCGGCCCGCAGACCTGGGACATCGTCGTCGACACCGACGACGGCCGCCTCGTGCTCTCGAAAGGCGGCTCGGTGCTGCGCATCAATGACGATCCGCCCATCGAAGCGCCAGATCGCGAATACCCGAATCTGTACGCGCGGTTCGCAGAACTCGTGCGCTCGCATCAGATCGACGTCGACGTCACGCCTTTCCAGCTCGTTGCCGACGCCTTCATGTGCGGACGACGTGTCGTCGTCGCGCCGTTCGTGGAGTGAAGAATCGGAGGTTTCACACGGAGATCACGGAGGCCACGGAGGGTCGGAAGGGAGAAGAGAATTTCCACGGGGGAAGAATGGGAACACGGGGAGCACGGGGAAAGAAGATTTCCGCTCCGAGACCCCGTGTTCCCCGTGTCCCCCGTGGAAAATTCTCTTCTTCTCCTCCGTGCCCTCCGTGATCTCCGTGTGAAACCTCTTCCTCTTCGATCAGGAGAAGAAATGCGAAAGACGATTGCAGCAGCGATGGCGATGGCATCGCTGGTGGGGATGCAGGCGGCAGCGCAGAGCGCGAAGCCTGTGGAAGTGGCAGTGACGATTCGCGCCGACCAGCCGGGCGTGAAGATCAATCGCAACATCTACGGCCAGTTTGCCGAGCACCTGGGGTACGGCATCTACGGCGGTGTGTGGGTCGGCGAGGATTCGAAAATTCCGAATACGCGCGGCTATCGCAACGACGTCGTCGCGGCGCTCAAGCAGCTGAAAGTCCCGGTGGTGCGCTGGCCCGGCGGCTGCTTTGCCGATGAATATCACTGGCGCGACGGCATCGGTCCGCGCGACCGGCGGCCGGTCAAGATCAACACGATCTGGGGCGGCGTCGAGGAAGACAATTCCTTCGGTACGCACGAGTTTCTCGACTTCGCCGAACTGATCGGCGCGGATGCGTACGTCGCCGGCAACGTCGGTTCCGGCACGCCGCAGGAGATGTCGGAGTGGGTCGAGTACATCACGTCCGACACGAAATCGACGCTCGCCGAAATGCGTCGCAGGAACGGTCGCGAGAAACCCTGGCGTCTGCCGTACTTCGGCGTCGGCAACGAAACCTGGGGCTGCGGGGGCAACATGCGTCCGGAATATTTCGCGGACCAGTACCGCCAGTTCCAGACCTTCATCCGCGCGCCGCGCGACAACAGGCCCGAGCGCATCGCGAGCGGCGCGAACGTCGATGACTACTACTGGACGGAAGTGATGCTGTCGCAGGCCGCGCGCCACATGGAGGCGTACTCGCTGCACTACTACACCGTCCCGGGACGCTGGGAAGACAAGGGCAAGTCGACCGGCTTCCCCGAAGACCAGTGGGCGTCGACGCTCAAGAACGCGCTGCGCATGGACGAACTGGTGACGAAGCACTCCGCGATCATGGACAGGTACGATCCGGGCAAGCGCGTCGGCCTGTACGTCGACGAATGGGGCACCTGGTACGACCCGGAACCCGGCCGCAATCCCGGCTTCCTGTGGCAGCAGAACACGCTGCGCGATGCGCAGGTCGCGGCGCTGTCGCTCAGCATCTTCCATCGTCACGCCGAACGCGTGCGCATGACGGCGATCGCGCAGATGGTGAACGTGCTGCAGGCCATGATCCTCACGGAAGAAGAGAAGATGGTGCTGACGCCGACCTATCACGTGTTCGAGATGTACGTGCCGTTCCAGGATGCGACGTTCCTGCCCGCCGAGTTCAAGTCGCCGCAGTACACGCATGGCGATTGGTCGATCCCGGCGGTGGATGTCTCCGCGGCGAAGGGCACGGACGGCAGGCTGTACGTCGCGCTGGTGAACAGCGATCCGAATCGCGGCGCGGTGCTCACGACGAAGATCGCAGGCGCAACGGCCGGCAAGGTGTCGGGCCGTGTGCTGACGGCGAACGCGATGGATGCGCACAACACCTTCGACCGGCCGAACGCGGTCAAGCCGGCGGAGTTCAAGGCGCAGCGCAAGGGCGACCAGATCGTCGCGAACCTGCCGCCGAAGTCGGTGGTGGTGTTGACGGTGGAGTGAGAAGGATTCTGGCTCTTCCTGTGGGTCAGGCTTCAGCCTGACTTCTTCAGAAGGCCGGCTAAAGCCGGCCCCACAGAAGACAAAGAGGCTCAGCCCGCAAACAGATGCGGCGCCAGTCCCTTCACCCCGCCCGCATCCACTTCGAACAACGATCCGGCGAGCGCCTCATCCGGCTTGCCATCCGCTGCCGACGTTGCAAACAGCCGATCCAGCTTCTCGCCGGCGAACACGACATTGGTGATCTGCGATGCCGGCAGCGGCACGAACCGGTCGCGCTGACCCTCGGGCGTGAAGCGGCTGATCCCGCCGCCGCCCCATTGCGCGATCCAGAGAAAACCTTCCGCATCGACCGTCATGCCATCGGGCACGCCCCACGCTTCGGGGAAGCGGATGAACTCGCGCTTGTTGGAGAGACTGCCATCGGCAGCGACATCGAAGCGATACACCACGCTGCGCCCCGTATCGTTGTGATACATGCGATCGCACGCAGGGCTGAACGCCGGACCGTTGGTGATGAGGTAGTCGCTGTCGTGATGCGTGACGTTGTGATCGGCATCGAGCCGGTACAGCGAACCCGTGACCTGCTCGATCGGCACATCCATCGTGCCTGCCCAGAGGTGCCCGCGACGATCGACGCAGCAGTCGTTCATGCGATTGCCCGGCAGATGCGGCTCGGGATCCGCGATATGCCGCACCGTCACCGGATCGAGCGTCAGTTCGACGAATCCGCTCTGCATGCCCGCAATGAAGCCAGGCCGGTCGCGCCGTTCGACGATCCAGCCGGTCTTCTCCGGCATCGACCATGACGTCGTATCGGCGCTCGACAACACATAGCGATGCAGCTTCTGGCCGATGATGTCGACCCAGTAGACCGCGTTCTCGCGCGCCGACCAGAGCAGACCTTCACCGAGCTGGCAGCGGATCTGGGGAGCGATGAGGGTGTAGGGCATAGGGGGTCAGGCGATAGGCGACAGGCGACAGGCGACAGCCAGAAGGGATCCGACTCAGGCTGTAGCCTGTAGCCTGTAGCCTGTAGCCTGTCCCCTGTAGCCTTCCTCAATGATTGTGCCTCGGCACACCAATCGTCTGCGCAATCTTCTGGTACTTCACCGCGTTCTCCAGCACCGCGCCGGTGTCGGCCTGGCCGATGGTGGCGCGTTGCATTTCCTGCCACGGCGTCTGGCTCGCGGGAATCGGATAGCCGCCCGCGGCTTCGAGCGCTTTGCGGCGCGCGTCGAGTTCTTCGTCGCTGATGAGGATGTTCGCCTCGCCGCGCTTCAGGTCGATGCGCACGCGATCGCCGGTCTTCAGCAAGGCGAGGCCACCGCCCGCCGCAGCTTCAGGCGATGCATTGAGAATCGAGGGCGAGCCCGACGTGCCCGACTGGCGACCGTCGCCGATGCACGGCAGGTTGTGGATGCCCGCCGTGATCAGGTACGCGGGCGGGCGCATGTTGACCACTTCGGCGGCGCCGGGATAACCGATCGGACCGGCGCCGCGCATGAACAGCAGCGTCGCGTCGGTGATGCCGAGCGATGGATCGTCGATGCGCTTGTGATAGTCCTCTGGTCCGTCGAATACGACCGCAGGACCTTCGAACGCATCAGGATCGTCAGGGTTCGACAGATAGCGCTCGCGGAACGGCTGCGAGATCACGCTGGTCTTCATGATCGCGGAATCGAACAGGTTGCCGCGCAGCACCGTGAAGCCGGCCTTCGACTTGAGCGGCGTGTCGAACGGACGGATCACGGCTTCCTCGGCGATGCTGGCGTCGCGGCAGTTCTCGCCGATGGACCTGCCGTTCACCGTCAGCGCCGCTTCGTTGATCAATCCCTGCTTCATGAGTTCGGACACGATCGCCGGAACGCCGCCGGCGCGGTAGTAGTCCTCGCCCAGGTATTCGCCCGCCGGCTGCAGGTTCACCAGCAGCGGAATGTCGAGCCCGTACTTCTGCCAGTCGTCGATGGCGAGTTCGACACCGATGTGGCGCGCCAGCGCATTCAGATGAATCGGCGCATTGGTCGAGCCGCCGATCGCGGAGTTGACGCGGATCGCATTGATGAACGCCTCGCGCGTGAGGATGTCGGACGGCTTGCGATCGGCCGCCACCATTTCGACGATCTGCTTGCCGGTGAGGTACGCGCATTCCTGACGATCGCGATACGGCGCGGGAATCGCCGCCGAACCCGGCAGCGACATGCCGAGCGCTTCGGTCAGGCTGTTCATGGTCGTGGCCGTGCCCATGGTGTTGCAGTAACCGGTCGACGGCGCCGAAGACGCGACCAGCTTGATGAATCCCTGGTAGTCGATCTGGCCGGCAGCGAGCAGTTCGCGCGCGCGCCACACGATCGTGCCCGAGCCGGTGCGCTCGCCCTTGTACCAGCCATTCAGCATCGGCCCGACGGACAGCGCGATGGCGGGAATGTTCACCGTCGCCGCCGCCATCAGGCACGCGGGCGTGGTCTTGTCGCAGCCGATGGTGAGCACGACGCCGTCGAGCGGATAGCCGAACAGCACTTCCACCAGGCCGAGATACGCGAGATTGCGATCGAGACCGGCAGTCGGACGCTTGCCCGTTTCCTGGATCGGATGCACGGGAAATTCGATGGCGATGCCGCCGGCTTCGCGGATGCCTTCGCGCACGCGTTCGGCGAGCACGAGGTGATGGCGATTGCACGGCGACAGGTCGCTGCCCGTCTGCGCGATGCCGATGATCGGTTTGCCCGACTGCAGTTCCTGCAGCGTCAGGCCGAAGTTCATGTAGCGCTCGAGATAGAGCGCGGTCATGTCGGCGTTGGCGGGATCGTCGAACCAGGCGCGCGAACGCAGGCGACGGCCGGAGGCGGAAGAATTCGATGCTGTCATTGCAATGTCACGGTCCTGAAACGGCAGACCTTCAGCGGCCCGCGGTCGAGAAGCGGTAGACGATCACGTTGGTATAAGTGTCGCCCGGATTCAGGCGCGCCGACGGAAAATCTGCGTGATTCGGCGAATCCGGAAACACCTGCGGTTCCAGGCACAGCGCATCGCCCTGGCGATGGATGCGACCGCCCTTGCCGATGCTGGTGCCGTCGAGGAAGTTGCCCGAATAGAACTGCACGGCCGGCGCGGCGGTCAGCAACTCCATCACGCGTCCGGAGGCCGGATCTTCGAGCTTCGCCGCCCGCCGCAGCGTGCCCGCCTCGTCGCGCAGGACGTAGTTGTGATCGTAGCCGCGACCGAAGCGGATCTGCTCGTCGTGGCCGTCGCGCACGCGTTCGCCGATCGCGCGCGGCTGGCGGAAATCGAACGGTGTGCCGGCGACGTTGCGGCGTTCGCCCGTCGGGATCAGCGTGGCATCGACCGGCGTGTACGCATCCGCGAGCAATGTCAGGCGATGGCCGAGAATGTCGCCGCCGCCGGCGAGATTGAAGTAGCTGTGATTGGTGAGGTTGAGCACGGTCGGCTTGTCGGTGGTCGCCCTGTACTCCAGGCTCAGCTCGTTTTTCTCGTTCAACGAATACGTCGCCGTGACCTCGAGCGTGCCGGGAAAACCGCCGTCGCCGTCCGGACTCACATGGCTCAGCGCGACGCTCGCCGGCGAACCGCTGTTCACTGCATCGATCTTCCACACGGCCTTGTCGAACCCTTTCACGCCGCCGTGCAGATGGTTCGGGCCGTCGTTGGCGGCGAGCTGGTAGGACTTGCCGTCGAGCGAGAACCGGCCGCCGCGGATGCGATTGGCATAGCGGCCCACGGTCGCACCGAAGTACTGCGGCTTCGCAAGATATTCGGCCGCCGTGGCGTAGCCGAGGACGACATCACCCGGCTTGCCGTTGCGATCGGGCACCTGCAGCGACTGGAGAGCCGCCCCCAGCGCGATGATGCGGGCGCAGATGCGCCCGTTGGACAGCTCGACGGCGTCGATCGCCGTTCCGTCCGCCAGTTTGCCGAACTCCACAAGCAGCCCCGGATCAAAATAACTCAGACAAAATGGCACCAAACCCGATCGGAGACAAGAGGCTCCTTTCTTCTGTAGGTCAGGCTTCAGCCTGACTCCTCAAGAGGCCGGCTGAAGCGGCCCCACAGGAAGAGAAGAAGTATTCTTCGGCGACCCGTCCGCTTCCCGAGGTTGCCCATGGCGATTGCCGATTCCCTGCGCCGTTCGCTGCGATTGCCCGTGATCGGATCGCCGCTGTTCATGGTCTCCTCGCCCGAACTGGTCATCGCACAGTGCAAGGCGGGCATCGTCGGCGCATTCCCCGCGCTGAATGCACGGCCGGAACCGGCGCTGGAGGAATGGCTGATCCGCATCCGCGCCGAACTGGACGCGTATCGAAGCGAACACCCCGGCCGTCGCGTCGCGCCGTTCGCGGTCAACCAGATCGTGCACGGCTCCAACAACCGCCTCGCCCACGACATCGAAGTCTGCGTGCGCCACAAGGTGCCGATCTGGATCACCAGCCTGCAGGCGCCCGATGCCGTGGTCGAGGCGGCGCACTCCTACGGCGGACTCGTCTATCACGACGTCACCAACATCAAGCACGCCAGGCGCGCGCTGCAGGCGGGTGTCGACGGACTGATCCTGGTATGCACCGGCGCTGGCGGTCATGCGGGCGCGCTGTCGCCGTTCGCACTGCTCACTGCGGTACGCGAGTTCTACGACGGCACCATCATTCTTTCCGGTGCGATCTCCACCGGCGCCGGCATTCTCGCGGCGCAGGCGCTCGGCGCGGACTTCGCCTACATGGGCACACGCTTCATCGCCAGCAGGGAAGCGAACGCCGTCGATGCCTACAAGCAGGCCATCGTCGACAGCCATGCCGAGGACATCGTCTACACCAACCTCTTCACCGGCGTGCACGGCAACTACCTGCGATCGAGTATCGTCAATGCGGGCCTGGATCCTGACGCGCTGCCCGAAGCCGACAAGAGCAGGATGAACTTCGCCAGCGGCGGCGGGCAGAAGGCAAAAGCCTGGCGCGACATCTGGGGCAGCGGCCAGAGCGTCGCCGGCATCCACGACGTGCCGCCGGTCAGCGAACTCGTGGATCGGCTGGAAGCGGAGTACGTCGCGGCGCGGGAGCAACTGCAGCGCGATGCCAGCGGCTGGTCACGCGATGGGTGACACGGAAAATTCCTGACTTCTCATTTTTCACTTCATTGTCGGATCCCGCCTCGCCACTTCGTCATTCTTCCTGACAGCCCCATCCATCGACGCACGAACGGAGACCGACAATGGCCAGGAATGCGATTTGCCTCTGGTACGACGACGCCGCCGAAGAAGCCGCGCGGTTCTATGCCCGGACTTTTCCTGACAGCGCCGTGACTGCGGTCCACCGCGCCCCCGGCGACTATCCGGACGGCAAGGAAGGACAGGTGCTCACGGTCGATTTCACCGTGGTCGGCGTGCCCTGCATCGGCCTCAACGGCGGCCCGACCTTCAAGCACAGCGAAGCGTTTTCGTTCCAGATCATCACCGAAGACCAGGCCGAGACCGACCGCTACTGGAATGCCATCGTCGGCAATGGCGGCACCGAAAGCGCCTGCGGCTGGTGCAAGGACAAATGGGGCCTGTCCTGGCAGATCACGCCGCGCGTACTGATCGAAGCCGTCACCAGTTCCGATCGTGCCGTCGCGAAACGCGCCTTCGATGCCATGATGAAAATGGGAAAGATCGATGTCGCTGCGATCGAAGCGGCGCGACGCGGGTAGCCGGCGTCTGGCTTCAACGAACCTTCATCGCAGCACCGATGAATCCAATGATCGCCATGAACACCGCGGTGATGAAGAAGGCCACTGAAAGCGACCATTGCTGGGCAACGAAGCCGATCAACGCCGGACCCATGAGGACTCCGGCATAGCCCATCGTCGTCACGGCCGGGATCGCGATGCTGTGCGGGACGCTGGTTTGCTGTCCGGCATAGGTAAACATGACCGGGACGATGTTCGCGCATCCCGTTCCCATCAAGGCGAAGCCGACGAGACTGGCGCCGAAGTCGGCCATCCCGATGACCAGCAGCAAACCGGCGCTTGCGGTGATGCCGCCGACCAGAACGGTCCGCGCACGGCCGAGACGATCGACGATGCCGTCGCCGAGCAGCCGCACGACGGTCATCGCCAGATTGAATGCCACGAAGCCCCATCCCGCATGCGACAGATCGACCGATCGCACTTCATGCAGGAACACGGCGCTCCAGTCGAGCATGGCGCCTTCGGCCAGGAACGAGACGAAACAGACCAGTCCGATCAGGATCACCACGCCCCTGGGCAACGCGAACACGGGCTCTCCTCGCGGCGCCCGCTCCGAACGCCACGCGCGCATCGATGGCAGCGCGATCGCGATGGCACAGAGCGACGCGATGATCGTTGTCGTGACGATACCTGCTCCCAGCGACAGCAGCAGCGCAGCGCCGGCGGCTCCGGCCAGGCCACCGATGCTGTAGAACGCATGAAATCCCGACATCATCGAGCGGCCTGATTCACGCTCCACCGCGATTGCCTGGATGTTCATCACGCAGTCCATCCCGCCGATGGCGGCACCGAACATCAGGAGGACCAGGCCGATCGCGAAGGGCGTCGCGACGACGGCCAGCATGGGCAAGGCCAGCACCATGATCGTCGCTGTCGCGACCATCACCGGTCTGCAGCCATACCGTGCGGCCAGCACTCCGGAGATCGGCATGGCCGCCAGCGAACCCAGACCCAGGCACAGAAGCAGCAACCCGAGCGTGGCATCGTCGAGCGACGCGCGTTCCTTGGCGAACGGCACCAGCGGCGCCCAGCACGCAATGATGAAGCCGGGAATGAAGAACGCGGAACGGGTAGCGAGTTGCTGCAGTCGCCGGTGATCGACAGTCATGGACCCGACCCTACCCGATGACGAGGCAACGTGTCCGTTCTTGTTCGTCGCCTCGCGGCCCACTAGCATGCGGACTGCGGCAGCCAATGCAGGCTCATCCCATGAAAAGCGCAACCTCCTCACGATCCGGAAGACGTTCGCCCGCGGGCCTGCTCGCTGTGGCGTGGAGTCTCGCGGCAATCCCCTTTGCTCCGGCCGGCGCGCAAGCGCCGGCAAAGGCCCCGGACAAACCCTGGGTCGTGCCGCGCACTTTCGATGGAAAACCCGACCTGCAGGGCAACTGGAGCAATGAAACCCAGACGCCTTTCGAACGGATGGGCAATCAGGGACCGACGCTGACCGACGAACAGGCGGCCGCGCTCGAAAAGCGCGCTCACGACGTCGAGGAATTCCGCGATCGACCGACGGAACCCGGAGAAGTGGCAGTCAAGGGAGGCAGCAACGAACTGGCGGACGTGCCGGGAGAACCGACATTCGTCGAGCGACTCGCGCAGGCGGCCGGCGGCGTGGTCGGCGGCTACAACGGTTTCTGGCTGGACCCGGGTCACAGAGTCATTCGTATCGACGGCGTCGCGCGCAGTTCCATCATCGTCGATCCAGCCAACGGCCGCCTGCCGCCGCTGACCGCCGCAGCCCGACAGCGCACGTCGGAACGCATGGCGCTGGCGAAGCAGTCGGGCGAGTTCGACGGCCCGGAAGTGAGATCGCTCTCCGACCGCTGCATCACTTCATTCGGATCGAACGCCGGCCCGCCGATGCTGCCGAACTACTTCTACAACAACAACTACACCATCGTGCAGACGAAGGACCATGTCCTGATCATGACGGAGATGATCCACGACGCGCGCATCATCCGGCTGGGAGCCACCCAACACGCTCCGGCGCAGGTTCGTCCCTGGTTCGGCGATTCGATAGGACATTGGGAAGGCGACACGCTCGTGGTCGAAACGACGAACATTCATCCGACGCAGCTGGCGCAGGCCTCGCCGTTGGGACCCTATCGTGGCGCTTCCGATCAGCTGAAGGTGACGGAACGGTTCACCCGCACGGGTCCCGATGTGATCCTCTATCGCTTCACGGTCGAGGACCCGGCGACATTCACCGCGCCGTACACCGGCGAACTGCCCTTCAACCGCATCGACGAGCCGATCTACGAATACGCATGCCACGAAGGGAACTACGCGCTGCCGGGCATCCTCGCGGGGGCACGCGAGGAGGAACGGGCCCGGACGGAACAGAAGAAGCCATAGCGGACGCGTTTCCCAAAGTGGCGAATCAGGGCGGCGAATCAGCGCGCCGCCGTCAGCATTGCCACCATCGCTGCATTGCCGCTCTTGCGGGCGCGCTCCACGGAATTGAGACCATCGGCACTTTTGCGCAGCGGCTGCGCGCCGGCGGCCAGCAGGAGCCGCGCAACTTCCACGCGATCCTGCGCAGTCGACTGCGACCACACCGGCGCGCGAGCGACGGCGTAGTCGATCGCGGTGAACCTGCCGTCGTTGGCGAAGTTGGGCGAAGCGCCGGCATCGAGCAGCACCTTCGCCACGTCCGGCGCACCCGCTTCTGCGGCGATCATGAGCGCGGAAACACGCGTGGGGCCGCGGCTCACCATCACATCGAAATCCGGATGACTCGCTGCGATCAGTCGCAGCACGATCATCGCCTCGGCGCGCTTCGCGGGTTCGGGTTCGTCGACGCGGCCAGTGAGCCGTGCACCGTTCATGGCAAAGAAGGCCGCGGTCAACGCGTTGCCGATCGCACCGTCGACCGCACGCCGGTTCGGATCTGCGCCGTGCTCCAGCAACAGCTTGACGGCCAGCGGCTTGGTCGACATCGCCGCAACGATCAGCGGCGTGCGTCCGTCGCCCAGATCGGCGTTCACGTCGGCACCGGCCTGAATGGCCGAACGCGCCAGCGCGACATCACTCGACACGATCGCGATGGACAACTGTTCGTTGGCCGACGCATGCGCGACCGCACGGGGGGCGACAGTCGCAGCGAGAATCAGCGCGATGAAGATAGGCAGGAAGGTTGAACGCACGGGAAGCTCCATACATCGACGAGGGGACTGTATGCATGATCGATGCGGCGGCGCATCGATGCATCGCCCGGAGGAGCCACGGCGCGCAGGCCGCCGGAGCCAGCGTCCGGTTCCCCTTCTTCCTGTGGGGCCGGCTTCAGCCGGCCAGACTAACGAGTCAGGCTGAAGCCTGACCTACAGAAGCCTGACCTACACAAGAGGCAGATGAGCGTTGTACACACTCGCTCTGCGCCACTGTACCGGCGCAGGCGCCGCGATTCTGGCGCTACGTCCCGGCGCGACTCTCCCGTAAGCTGCCCGCTTACCCTCTCCTGAGCGATCCCATGACCTGGACTCTCTCGCAGCGCGCGCAAAAGCTCACCAGCTCGGCCATCCGCGAAATCCTCAAAGTCACCGAACGGCCCGACGTGATTTCCTTCGCCGGCGGTCTGCCTTCCGCGGCGACGTTTCCGGTCGAGCAGATTCGTCGTGCCTGCGATTCGATCCTCACGCAGGCGCCGTCGCCGGCATTGCAGTACGGGCCGACGGAAGGCTACCTGCCGCTGCGCGAGTGGGTCGTGCAGCGTCACGCCCGCCACGGCGTTCGCATCGATGTCGATCAGGTGATGATCACGACAGGCTCGCAGCAGGCGCTCGATCTGCTCGGCAAGGTGCTGATCGATGTCGACAGCCGCGTGCTGGTGGAAACACCGACGTACCTCGGTGCGCTGCAATCGTTCTCGCTGTCGGAGCCGGCGTTCGTGTCCGTGCCGTCGGACGATCAGGGACCGCTCACGACCGCGATGACCCGCGAGCTCACCGACGGCGGACGCTTCATGTATTGCCTGCCGAATTTCCAGAATCCCACCGGCCGGCGCATGCCGGTGCAGCGTCGCAAGGATCTGATCGAGACGGCGGCGCAAGCCGGCCTGCTGCTGGTCGAAGACGATCCCTACGGCGCGCTTTCGTATCGCGGCGAACAATTGCCGAGCCTGTGGTCGATGAATCCGGATGGCGTCGTGCACATGGGATCGTTCTCGAAGGTGTTCGCGCCTGGCCTGCGCGTCGGCTACCTGATCGCGCCGACCGAACTGGCGCGCAAACTGGTGCAGGCCAAACAGGCCGCCGATCTGCACACCCCCAGTTTCACGCAGCGCATCGTGCACGAAGTCATCAAGGACGGTTTTCTCGACCAGCACATTCCGAAGATCCGCGAACTCTATGCGCATCAGTGCCGCACCATGCTCGATGCCATGCAGCAGCACTTCCCGCAGGGCTGCGCCTGGAACGAGCCCGAAGGCGGCATGTTCATCTGGGTGCGGCTGCCGCAACACATCGACACGATGCAGCTCCTCGACAAGGCCATCGCCGAGGAAAAGATCGCCTTCGTCCCCGGCGCACCGTTCTTCGCCAACGATCCGCAGCACAACACCCTGCGGCTGTCGTTCGTCACGGTGCCGAAGGAGAAGATCGAAGACGGCATCGCACGGCTCGGCAGGCTGATTGCGCGCGAATGCGCCCGGTGATACGAATCCTCCTGGCCCGACACCCTTCCAGGCGAAATCCGTTCCGGAGAACATCGTGATGAATGTCGACTTCGTCCATCGCTTCCTGCTCTGGTCGCTGGCGCTCAACTACGCCGTCCTGTTCGTCTGGTTTTTCGTGTTCGTTTTCGCGCGAGGCTGGCTGCAGCGCCTGCACGGCCGATGGTTCCGGCTGTCGGACGCCTCGTTCGATGCCATCCACTACGGCGGCATGGCGGCATACAAGCTCGCGATTCTGTTCTTCAACCTCGTGCCGTTTGTGGTCCTCTGCCTTGCCGGCTGATGCGTAGATGCGCCTGTGGTCGCTGCATCCCAGGTATCTCGACCCTCAAGGTCTCGTCGCACTCTGGCGCGAAACGTTGCTGGCGCAGGCCGTGCTGCGCGGAGAGACGCGCGGCTATCGCCATCATCCGCAGCTCGACCGTTTCCGGAATCACCCTGCGCCGCTCTCGGCCATCTCGCTGTATCTGCGGGCCATTCACGCAGAGTCCGTGGCTCGCGGTTACTCGTTCGACGAACGCAAGATCAGGCCAGCTCGCCGGCGCGCAAGCCTTGCCGTGACCACCGGTCAGATGTCGTATGAATGGAAGCATCTGCTGGGCAAGCTGAAACAACGCAGCCCGGCACTTCATCGGCAATGGCGAACCACGGAAACACCGCAACCTCATCCGCTGTTCAAAGTGCGGGCCGGTGAGGTCGAGTCGTGGGAACGTCCGTGATGTAAATCAGGACGTTGTTCTTCCGCGATCCGGATGGCAATGTGCTGAAGATCTACGCAGAGATCCGACCAGCGCATGGAAAATTTCCCCAGGGACATCTACACCGAACCCGAACCGGACGTCGACACGCTCGCGAATCTGGGGCCGCTCACCGCCATGGCGGGTATCTGGACGGGCACGCAGGGCCTCGACGTCAATCCGAAAGCCGATGGTCCCGAAAGACAGGTCTTCATCGAGCACATGGAACTGCAGCCGATCGATGCACAGACCAACGGACCGCAACTGTTCTACGGCTTGCGATACCACACGCGGATCGTCAAACCCGACGACGTCGAGACCTTCCACGACCAGGTGGGTTACTGGCTCTGGGAACCGGCGACGGGCACCGTGATCCAGACGCTCTCGATTCCGCGTGGACAGGCGGCGATGGCCGTGGGCCGCGCCGCGGCGGACGCAAAGACCTTCCAGCTTCAGGCAGTGCGCGGGTCCGAAACGAATGGAATCGTGTCGAACCCCTTCCTGGAATACGCCTTCAGGACCGAGAGCTACACCATCACGGTGTCGATCAACGCCGACGGAACCTGGTCCTACGAACAGGACACCGTGCTGATCGTTCCCGGACTGGCAGAACCCTTCCACCATACCGATCGCAACACGCTGCGGAAGATCGGCGCGCCGACGCCGAATCCGACGGCGCGGGCGGCGGCGAAGCTCGGGAAGTAGTGTGCCCGCACAATGACGCACATCGGGTTCGCGCGGCAGCAGTGACGGATTCGAAACGCTCCATGAAGCCAGTTCTCCAGTTCCTCGCATTCGGCGTCCTGATCGCCGGCGGAATCTACGCGGCGATCTGCGGGCTTCTGTACGTCTCCCAGCGCTCCTACATCTACTATCCCGTTGCTCGTACCGTCGACGTGCCGTCTTTCGTTCTTCAACGGGATGACGCACGGATCGTCGTCTCTTTCAACGACGTTGCGAGCAGCGACGCGGTTCTGTACTTCGGCGGAAATGCCGAGGATGTCTCGGGAACCATCGGCTCGCTGAGCCGGGCTTTCCCTGGCGCCGCCGTCTACGCAATGCACTACCGCAGCTATGGCGGCAGCGGCGGATCGCCGTCCGAACGCGCGCTGATCGACGACGCAGGCGCGCTCTACGATCTGATTGCGAAGACGCACCCGAAGATTCTCGTCATCGGGCGCAGTCTCGGCAGCGGGATCGCGGTCCAGATCGCCGCTTCGAAACGCATCGACCGGCTGGTACTCGTCACGCCCTACGACAGTCTCGCCGAACTTGCCCGCAGGCAGTTCCGGCTGTTTCCTGTGCGGCTCCTCCTGCGGGACAAGTACGAATCCTGGCGTTACGCGAGCCGCGTGTCGGTTCCGACGACGATCGTGGTCGCCGGAAACGACTGGATCATCCCCAACGACAGTTCCAAAAGACTCGCCGCGGCGTTTCCGCCCGGGATAGTCGCCTTCGTACGCATCCCGGCTGCCGATCACAACAATGTGTCGGACTTTCCTCGATACCTGCAGGCGCTGTCGGGAGAATCGGCGCCCACGGATTCCTCTGCGCTGGAATGACCGCCGGCTACGGCAGCGCCGACGCCAACGCGCCGAGTTGCGCGCGTCCATCGCTGAACAGTGCATACGCCGTGCGCTGATCGCCAACCGTCAGATTCGCGACGAGGCCGCTCGCGCCGGCGACACGACGCAACGTTGCGGTGTCGGTGGGGAAGTACCACCACTGCGACGATTTCGAGAACTCTGGAGCGATCGGACCGGACAGGCCGAGCTTGCGCAGGTCTTCATCGGTCGAACGCAACTCGACGGCGCCCTCGCCGGTTTGCAGTTCCAATACGGCAGTTACGCTGGCGCCCTTGTCGCCGAGCCATTTCTGGACGACGAAGTACTGCTGATGACTGCCCATGCGATTGACGTCGATGCCGTACAGCTCGAGGTAGTCGCGATTGCCGGTGGCGCCGAATTCGCTGCGGGGACGATCGACGCGCGCCGCCAGGGACGATGTGCCGACGAAGATCACGGGCTCGGCGACGACGGTGATGGTGGCGGCAGTCTGTTCGTCGAGGAATTCGCGGGGCGCAACGCCGGGAGTGGCGCAGGCGTTCAGGAACGTGGCGAAAACCAGAATGGCTATTGCTCGCATGGTGGATGCCCCTGCTGTTGTTCCAAGACGGCCCCATCCGACCTTCCCCCGCCCGCGGGGGAAGGGATCAGAAGAACTCAACCGAGCGCCGCGTTGACCACCTGCTGCGCTTCTTCCAGCACCTGGCGCAGATGATCCTCGCCGAGAAAACTTTCGCCGTAGACCTTGTAGATGTTCTCGGTACCCGACGGCCGCGCCGCGAACCAGGCGTTCTTCGTCATCACCTTGATACCGCCCAGGCCGGCATTGTTGCCTGGTGCGCGATCCAGCACCGCTTCGATCTTCTCGCCGGCCATGGCGCTGGCGGTCACCTGCGCCGGCGACAGCTTCGAGAGCTTCTGTTTCTGCTCCGGCGTCGCAGGCGCATCGACACGATCCGACGACGGCGCACCGAACTGCTCCGTCAGCTTGACGTAGTACTCGCCCGGATCGCTGCCGGTGCGCGCGGTGATCTCCGCCGACAGCAGCGCGGGCGCGAGACCGTCCTTGTCCGTGGTCCACACGCCGCCGTCGCGACGCAGGAAGGAGGCGCCGGCACTCTCTTCGCCGCCGAAACCGAGCGCACCGCTCACCAGGCCATCGACGAACCACTTGAAGCCGACCGGCACTTCGTAAAGCCCGCGGCCGCGATTGGCGGCGACGCGATCGATCATGCTGCTGCTGACCAGCGTCTTGCCGACCGCGCTGTCGGCGCGCCATTGCGGCCGGTTCTGGAACAGGTAGTCGATCATGACGGCGAGATACTGGTTCGGCAGCATCAGGCCGCAGCTCGCGGCGACGATGCCGTGGCGGTCGTGATCGGTATCGCAGGCGAAGGCGATGTCGTAGCGGTCCTTCATGCCGATGAGCCGCTGCATGGCATGCGAGGACGACGGATCCATGCGAATCTTCCCGTCCCAGTCGGCCGTCATGAAACGGAAGGTCGGATCGACTTCGGTGCTGATGATGTCGAGCGGCAGTCTGTACTGCTCGGCGATGCGCCCCCAGTAATTCACGCCGGCGCCGCCGAGCGGATCGACGCCCATGCGCAGACCGGCGCCGCGGATCACTTCGAAGTCGATGACGTTGGCGAGATCGTCGACATAGGTGCCGAGGAAATCGTATTCGCGCGTGGTCGACGCAGCGCGCGCCTGAGCGAGCGTCACCCTACGCACATCTTTCAATCCCGCTTCGATGATCGCGTTGGCGCGCTGCTCGATCCACTTGGTGACGTCGGTGTCGGCCGGGCCGCCGTTCGGCGGGTTGTACTTGAAGCCGCCGCCATCCGGCGGATTGTGCGAAGGCGTGATGACGATGCCGTCTGCCAGGCCACGCTCGCGGCCGCGATTGAAGACGAGGATGGCCTGCGAGATGGCCGGCGTCGGCGTGTACTCGTCCTTCGCCGCAATGCGGGTTTCGACGTGATTCGCCGCGAGCACTTCGAGCGCACTCGCGAACGCCGGCGCGGACAGCGCGTGCGAATCGAAGCCGAGGAACAACGGACCGTCGATGTCCTTCGACTTGCGGTACTCGCAGATCGCCTGGCTGATCGCAAGCACGTGCGCTTCGTTGAAGCTGCCATCGAACGAGACGCCACGATGCCCGGAGGTGCCAAAGGCCACGCGTTGTGCGGGAACGGTGACGTCCGGTTTGACGGCGTAATACGCCGTGATGAGCTTCGGGATATCGACGAGCAGGTTGTGCGGCAGAAGCTTGCCGGCGAGCGGGCTAAGGCGGGTCATGGATTGATCCGGGAAATGGTATCGGGTGAGAAGCGGCTACGCGGCTCTGGCCAGTTTGATCTGTGGCCGCAGTCCTGCGCGTGCGGCAAGGATGAGCAGCATGTCGAGACTGAATTTCTCCCATTTACTCCGGGTGAGATCGCTCACCCTGGATTGGGTTATCTGCAATTCGGCGGCCGCCTGCTGCTGGGTCCATTTGTTCTTTTCGATCAGCAATCGCAGTTGGCTCATCAGATCGGCACGCATGGCGAGAATCATCGCTTCCTCTGGCGGAAAGCCAAGATCCGCAAACACGTTTCCGCCGGATCGTTTCGATTTTTTTTCCTTACTCATGAAGCTTCCTCACAAATCCGAGACGGCGGCGCGCGATCTCGATATCACCCTTCGATGTTGCCTGTGTCTTCTTGGCAAACGCGTGCAAAACGTATACGGCTCCGGCGCGCCTGGCGCAAAACATCACGCGCCATTCGCCGCGCACATGAACTCTCAGCTCGAAACAGCCGGGCCCGACGATGGGCATCGGCTTGAAATCCCTCGGCATGAAACCCATCTGGACCTGCCATAAATCGAACCCTGCCTCCCGTCGTGCCGGCTCCGGGAAGCCTTTCAGTTCCTCCAACGACGTTCCCATGAAAATCAGTGGCTTCATGCCATGACGCTCCCTGTCTGACCGCGACTATATAAATACTTCGATACCCAGGCAATCTCGCATGAGCTGACAATCACATTCCCAGCAGATCCAGCTGCCGCGTATCGCCGATCACCTTGTCGAAATCGAGCCGCAAGGTCGCCAGCACGGGCTCGGCCACGGGCTTCACCTGTTTGACGACATAGTGTTCCCGGTCGATGGGATGCTGGATGTTGTCGATCGGCTCGGCGCCGGCGGTCGTCATGACGTAGCTGATGGTGCGGCCCGTCGGCTGGGTCGATTTGCGGGCGGCCGCGACGTGCGGCGGCGTGGTGGCCGTGTACTCCTCGGCATCTTTGCGCAGTCCCTTGCGATACACGAGCAGGTCGTCGAATTCGCCATTGCGCAGACGCTTGACGACGTCTTCGAGATAGCGGTCCACCGACTGGTCCGTGAACAGGCGCTGGTACAACTCGCGCTGCACCTGTTTGGCGAGCGCCGTCCAGTCGCTGCGCACGACTTCCATGCCGGTGAATTCCGGCGTGTCCTTGCCGTGGCGCAGGCCGGCGTAGCGCTTGCTGGCGCCGCGCGTGCTGTTGCGTGCCTGCGCCAGGAACAGGCGCGAGTAGAGCTTCTCGAACTTGAGTTCCAGCCGGCTCGGCACCTGCCAGCGTTCGTCGATGTGGCGCGCGATTTCGACGCTCAGTTTCGCCGCGAGATCGCGCCCCTGTTCCAGCGCTGCTGCCGGATCGTCGATGCCGGAATGCACGAACAGGCTGTCGGTGTCGCCGTAGAGGACGACGAAGCCGGCCGCTTCGAACCAGCGCTTCGACCACAGCAGCATTTCGCGGCCGGTACCGGTGATCGAATTGGCGAGCGCCGGGTTGAAGAAGCGGCACGCGGGCGTGCCGAGCACGCCGTAGAACGAGTTCATCAGGATCTTGATGGCGTTCGAGGCGACGTCGTCGCCGGCCTTCTTCGCCGCTTCGCGACGCGGAAACAGATCATCGAGCATGCGCGGCAGGATGGCCGGCTCGCGCCGGAAGGCGCCGCCGGGAATGCGGATCAGGTCGGCTTGCGGCGAAGGATTCGCGACGTACGACAGCGGATCGATGTTGAACGTGCGGATCAGGCTCGGATACAGGCTCTTGAAATCGAACACCCAGACATTGCGATGCAGCCCGGCGATCGGTTCGAGCACATGCCCGCCCTGCTGCGCGACGTGCACGCGCGAATCGTCGGAACGCACCGTGGGCGCGACGATGCGCTGGCGTTCGAGTTCCGACAGATACAGGAAGTCGAACGAGGCGATGCTGGCCGCGACGCGGTCCGGCGTCATGCCGGAGAGTTCGCTGCGCGCGAGTGCCAGCCGCACGACATCGAGTTTCTGCACGATCTGGAAAGCGAGCCGCGCATCGGTGCGGGCGTAGAGTGCGAACGCCGGCAGATCGTGCCGGTAGTTGTGCATGATCTCGCCGAGCCGGTCGCGCGAGTCGCCCTTCACTGCCTTGCCTTCGCCCAGCACGTCGCGCGCGACGGCGTCGAGCGAATAGTCCTCCATGCGCACGAAGGCGCCGCGCAACAGGTCGATGCCATCGAGCACCAGCCGGCCCGGCACGCTGGCCTGACCGCTGCCGAAATAGCCTTCGGGCTTGCGGATGCGGATCGCGCCGGCATCGCGGCCCAGTTCGAACGGATGGCGCACACGCGCGGCGATGCGCTGCAGGACGCTCAGGTCGAAGTCGATGATGTTCCAGCCGGTGAGCACGTCGGCATCGAAGGTGCGCACGCGCTCGCAGAAACGCTCGATGGCATCGAACTCGCTCTCGCAGCGGATGGCGCGCTCTGGCATCTCGCGGCCTGCATCGTCGACGATGAGCACTTCGTCGATGCCCGGCGCGAAGAGTGAGATTGCCAGCAGCTTCTCGGCCTTCGCGTCGGTCTCGATGTCGAACGACAGCAGGCGCGGTTCGACCTTCACCTGCGCCGGCGTCATCACGGGATTGTCGAAGATGCAAGTGAGGCCCTTGCCCGCGACGGCGTCGCCTTCGATCACGCAGCCGCCCTTGATGCCACGCTCGATGAGATAGCGCATCGCGAAGCGGACGTCGGCTTCGAAGGTGTCGATGCCGGCGGCGTGCAGGCGATCGCGCATCGCGGGAACGTCGCCCGGGACTTCCGCTTCGATGCGACTGACCTCGGCGCCGTCGAACGTGTGCCGACCTGCGGGCCGCGGCTCGGGGATACGCTGAGTACGTGCTCGGGCGATATCCGCGGTTCTTATATAAAAGTGCGGACGCGGGCGATCGTCGCGGACCAGGAAGGTGCCGCCATCTTCCAGGCGGCCGTAGATGTATACGACGGGCAGACGCGAGCCACCCGGCGCGGAAACCACTCGATAACTTGCCTGCAGGACGAAGCCACGCACTTTCATGCCGGCATTGTGCCTTGCAAAAGGCGTCCGTTGACAAAACATGACGGAATCCGCCCCGACGTTTTCGAACATCGCCCCTTGCGCAGAATCGGCACGGCAGTAGGCTCTCGCCTACTGGATCGAACATTCGTCATGGCTCGCGCCAGACACAGGGGGTTTTCGTGAACAGATCGTGGCTCGCACTCGCGGCCGTCGGCATCGTCTTTGCCACATCCGCGTCGGCCGTGGATCGCGTCGGGGATTTTTCCCTGATCGATCAGCAAGGCTATTTCCACCAGCTCAGTTATTACGACGATCACAAAGCCGTCGCGCTGCTCGTGATGAGCAACGGCAGCAAGGGCGCCGCCAAGGCCGTTCCTGGTTTCAAGGCGGCGAAGGAAAAGTACGCCGACCAGATCAAGTTCTTCATGATCAATCCGCTCGGCACGCAGTCGCGCGCTTCGGTGCAGCAGGAACTCGACAAGTACGGCACCGACATTCCCGTCCTCATGGACGACGCGCAACTCGTCTCCGAAGGACTCGGCGTGCGCAAGACCGGCGAGGTGCTGCTGGTCAAACCCGGCACCTCTGAAGTGCTGTACCGCGGCCCGGCCGACAAGCGCTTCATCGCGGCGATCGACGCAGTGCTGGCGGATCATGCGGTGAAAACCGCCACCGCGCGAGTGAGCGGCGAGAAGATCAAGTACCCGGCGAAAGTGGCGCAGGCGAAGTCGGGCGTTTCCTACTCGAAGGAAATCGCGCCGATCCTGGCCGAGAACTGCGCGCGCTGCCATCGCGAAGGCGGCATCGCGCCGTTCGCCATGAACAGCCACCTGATCGTGAAGGGCTTCGCTCCCATGATCCGCGAAGTGGTGCTGACCAAGCGCATGCCGCCGGGCCAGATCGATCCGGAGATCGGTCACTTCAAGGAAACCTACACGCTGACGAGTGCGGAACAGCAGAAGCTGATCCACTGGATCGAAGCCGGCGCCGAGAAGGACGGCGACGTCGATCCGCTGACGCAGCTCAAGTGGCCGGCCACCCAGTGGGCGTACGGCGAGCCCGACCTGATCGTGAAGGTGCCGCCGCAGCAGATTCCGGCCACCGGCGTGCTCGACTACATCCGCGTGACCGTGCCGATCGAAGGCCTGGATCGCGATCGCTACGTGAAGGCCAGCCAGTACCTCGCGGGCGACCGTACCGTGCTGCACCATACGCTCAACAGCCTGCTGCCGCCGGGCGTGAAGCAGGAAGGCGGCTTCCTGGGCGGCGGCGATCCGAATGCTGCGCGCATCACGGCCTACATTCCGGGAGCGCAGCCGCAGCATGAACCGCCCAACACCGGCGGCCTGCTGAAGAAGGGTTCGTCGCTGGCGCTGCAGTTGCACTACACGACCAACGGCAAGGCGACGACGGACGCGAGCGAAATCGGCGTGTGGTTCTACCCGGACGACGAGATCCCCGCCGAGCGCATGTCGAACCAGTGCGCCTGCATTTTCACGCGCGGCTGGATTCCGATCCCGCCGTACGCGGCGGACCATGAAATGCAGCAGACCATCACCATCAAGAAGGACGCACACATCTACAGCATGCTGCCGCACATGCATTTCCGCGGTAAGCGCATGCGCTTCTATGCCGATTATCCGGACGGCCACAGCGAGGAACTGCTGAACATCGCCCGGTACAACTACAACTGGCAGCTCGACTACGAACTGACCGAACCGAAGTTCGTGCCGGCCGGCACCAGGATCCGCGCCGTGGCGGCGTTCGACAACTCGAAGCAGAACAAGGCGAACCCCGATCCGGCGCGGACCGTGCCCTGGGGTCAGCAAAGCTGGGACGAGATGTTCTTCGGCTCGGTCACGTACAAGTACGTGGACCAGAGCGGCATGAAGGTCGCGAAGCAGGACTGAACGGCTCGATCTCGACGACGGCCGCGGATCGCAAGGTCCGCGGCCGTTTTCTTTTGCCACCGGAAAACACGCACGCCGGTGGCGCGCATTCCGACGGAACCTCATTGCCGCCGCCGCATTGAGTCTCTACCGAACGCATCGCCGCGTTCATCCCTCGGATAAAGATCAGGAGACATTTATGCCTACGCAAAGCGGCCACACGTCCGCGATTCGCGCGAAGAAGGTCATCGGCACGAACGTGAAGGACGGCACGGGCGAAAAGCTCGGTCAGGTGGAAGACATCGTGCTCGACAAGCAGTCGAACCAGATCATGTTTGCCATCGTCGGTTTCGGCGGCGTGCTTGGCCTGGGCGAAAAATATCACCCGGTGCCGTGGAGCACGCTCGACTACGACAAGGACGAGAACAGTTACGTCGTGAATCTCAGCAAGGAGCAGTTGAAGGCCGCTCCCGCGGATTCCATCGACGAACTGACGAAGAACGATGGCCTCGCCTATCGCGACAAGACATACGCGTACTACAAGGCGAAGCCTTACTGGCAATAACCACCGGCTGTCGAAAACGGCATGCCGGGTCGGACATGCCGTCTGACAGAGGCGACCGCGTCATCGATGCGGTCGCCTTTAATTTTGAACCGGTCGCGCTGCTGGCCGTAGCGGCTGCCCCAGAACATCTCCTGCAACGGCAGGATTGCCCGACACGCGCGTCTCGCCCATGCTCCGCCTCCAGGCAGCAGGGGGGACTCATCGATGCAGCATGCACGTCGTGTCGACACGCTGGTCGTCGCACTGGCCTGGACGTTCTGCGCAGACGCAGCACCCGTCAGCGAATCCCACCAGGTCGAACGCCTGGTCGCGGGCTCGCCATTCCATGGCGTTCATGGCCTGGCCTTCGACCGCAACGACGTGCTGCACGCCGGCAGCGTCATGGGACAGAGCGTGTATCGGGTCGATACCGCCACCGGCGCAGTGGAAACCGTCGTCGGACCGCCGGCCGGAATGGCAGACGACCTGGTGTTCCTCGCCGACGGCACGATGGTCTGGACGGCCATCCTGCAGGGCGCGGTGTATGCGCGCAGCGGCGATGGGCCGGTCAGGAAGATCGCGGACATTCCCAGCATCAACTCGATCAATGTCCGGCGCAGCGACGGCCGGCTGTTCGTGGGCCAGGTCTTCGGCGGGGACGGCGTGTGGGAGATCGACCCGGCGGGAATCAAGCCGCCGCGCAGCATCGTCAAGGATCCCGGCGGCTTCAACGGCTTCGACATCGGGCCCGACGGCATGCTGTACGGGCCGCTGTGGTTCAAGAAGCAGATCGTACGCATCGACCCCGACAGCGGTGCGATGAGCGTCGTCGCCGACGGATTCCAGACGCCTGCCGCCGCCAACTTCGATTCCAAGTGGAATCTCTATGTCGTCGACACGGCGGCCGGCGAACTGATCCGCGTCGACATCGAGCGCGGCACGCGCACGCTGGTGGCGAAGCTGGAGACGTCGCTCGACAACCTCGCCATCGATTCGCGCGACCGCATCTTCGTTTCCAACATGGCCGACAACGGTATCCAGGAAGTCGATGCGGTCACCGGCAAGGTACGCCAGGTGGTGAAGGGAGAGCTCGCCATTCCGCTGTCGATCGCGGCGCACGGCACGACGATCTACGTCGCCGATGTTTTCGCGTTCCGCAGCGTCGACGGGCGCAGCGGGGCCGTCGACGACATCGCACGCGCGCACGCGGCCGGCACGCCCATCGAATATCCGGTCGCCGTCAGCGCGAGCGAGCATCATGTCGTGCTCGTGAACAGCGAAGGCCTCGTCCAGAAGTATCCGCACGGCAGCAACCGGCCCGCCGCATCGATGCATCTGCGAGGCGCGCGCCTCGCGTACGAGCTGCCCGGCGGCGACGGGCTGGTATTGACCGCGGACAATCGACTCGTGCGCCTGGCGTCGGGCGACGGCAACGACAAGGGCCGCGTGATCGACGGCAACGTACCGGCGTCCGGAGGGTTTGCGCTGAGCCGCGCGCGACGCAACACGGCGTATGCACTGGATGCGGTGCGCGGCGAGATCCTGCAGCTCGATCTGCTCGACGGTCAGCGCCGCGTCATCGCGAAGGGTCTGACCGATCCTCGTTCGCTCGCCGTCGGTGCGAACGATGCTCTCTTCACTGTCGAGCTCTCGACCAGGCGGCTCATCCAGATCGATTCGCCCTCGGGAACTTCACGGGTGATTGCATCGGATCTGCCGGTGGGCGGCGCCGACAATCCCACCGCGGCGGTCGGCATTGCCGTCGACGACGGCGATGCGGTGTATGTGAGTTCGGATGTGGAGAACTCGCTCTGGAGATTTACGCCGAAGCGAGTGCATTGAACGGCCTGCGGCGGCTTTCCTATTACTGTGGGGCCGGCTTCAGCCGGCCTTTTCCGGAGTCAGGCTGAAGCCTGACCTACAGTAGAAGGGGCGTCAGACCGCCCGTGCCTGCGGCATCGACAGGCGGCGCCGGCGAGTCACGGCGTCGGCCAGCGTTTCCAGCACCTGGACGGACGACTGCCAGTCGATGCAGCCGTCCGTGATGCTCTGTCCGTACACCAGCGACGCGCCGGGCTTGAGGTCCTGGCGTCCGGCGACGAGGTGGCTTTCGACCATCACGCCGGCAATGCGCTGCTCGCCCTTCTCGATCTGCGCGGCGATGTCCGCAGCGACCAGCGGCTGGTTCTCCGGCTTCTTGCTGCTGTTGCCGTGGCTGACGTCGATCATGATTTTCTGTTCGAGGCCCGAGGCCTTGAGCTGCGCACTCACCGCTTCGACGCTGCCGGCGTCGAAGTTCGGCGTCTTGCCGCCGCGCAGGATCACGTGACAGTCCGCGTTGCCGGCAGTCGAGGCGATGGCGCTGCGGCCCGCCTTGGTGACGGCCAGGAAATGATGCGGATTGGACGCCGCCTGCACGGCGTCGATGGCGATCTTCACATTGCCGTCGGTGCCGTTCTTGAAACCGACGGGACAGGACACGCCCGAGGCGAGTTCGCGATGCACCTGGCTTTCCGTGGTGCGCGCGCCGATGGCGCCCCAGGCGACCAGGTCGCCGATGTACTGCGGCGTGATCATGTCGAGGAATTCGCAGCCCGCCGGCACGCCGAGCTGATTGATCTCGAGCAGCAGGCCGCGTGCGAGGCGCAGTCCCTTGTTGATGTTGAAGCTGCCGTCGAGATCGGGATCGTTGATCAGGCCCTTCCAGCCGACCGTGGTGCGCGGTTTCTCGAAATAGACGCGCATGATGATTTCCAGCGTGTCCTTGAAGCGCTCGCGCTGTTCGCACAGGCGCGTCGCGTACTCGATCGCCGCTTTCGTGTCGTGGATCGAACACGGACCGATGACGACGGCGAGGCGATCGTCCTGGCGGTGCAGGATCTTCTGCATGGCCGTACGTCCCGCCGCCACGGCGGCCGACGCCGGCTCGGTCATCGCGAATTCGCGCATGAGATCCTCGGGCGTGGCCAGCTCGCGGATGTCGCGGATGCGCAGGTCGTCGGTACGAACGTTCACAACAGTGCTCCCGAATATTTCCGGCAAAAAAAAACCGCCAGGGATGCTGGCGGTTTTCTGGGTGGTTCTCTGATTCGTCGGTTCAGGTCGAGCCCATTCCTTCCGCCATTGGCTTCGGAAAATAAAAGTAGGCCCAGAACCGATAGCTGCGAGTCAGTGAAGACATGGGTGGCTTGATATCACGAACCCGCGGGGAATTGCCAGATCACTTTTCGACAAAAGCGCGTTCGATCACGTAATCGCCGGGCTCGCCGATATGCGGGGAAATCGTGAAACCGCGGGCGTCCAGGATCGCCGAGAGGTCCTTCAGCATCTGCGGGCTGCCGCACATCATGGCGCGGTCCTGCGCCGGATCGAGCGGCGCTTCGCCCAGGTCCTGCAGCATGCGGCCGGTTTCCAGCAGGTCCGTGAGGCGGCCGCGATTGCGATAGGGCTCGCGCGTCACGGTGGGGTAGTAGATGAGCTGGTTGCGCACCAGTTCGCCGAGATGTTCGTCCTGCGGCAGCACTTCGGACAGGAAGTGCTCATACGCGAGGTCGCGACGTTCGCGCACGCCGTGGACCAGGATGATGCGCTCGAAGCGCTCGTACAGTTCCGGGTCGCGCACCAGGCTCAGGAACGGCGCAAGGCCGGTGCCGGTGCTGAAAAAGAAGCAACGGCGGCCGGGCTTCAGATCGTGCAGGAGCAGCGTGCCCGTGGGCTTGCGGCTGACGAAGATTTCCTGGCCGGGCTGGATGGACTGCAGGCGCGAGGTCAGCGGGCCGTCCTGCACCTTGATGCTGAAGAATTCCAGGTGTTCCTGGTGATTGGCGCTGGCGATGCTGTAGGCACGCAGCAGCGGACGACCTTCGACGGGCAGGCCGATCATGACGAACTGGCCGTTCTCGAAACGCAGGCCGGGATCGCGGGTGGTGGTGAAACTGAACAGGGAGTCGGTCCAGTGGTGGACGCTCTTCACTGTCTCCGTATTCAAGGCAGCCATGAAATCTCCAGTACAACCTGCCCGGCGGGTGCGTTCGCTGGCACAACCGATCCCGTCCGCCCCGCACCCCGGGACGGTCGAAACAGCTGAACAGCGAGCCGGATGCGAGCAATTCTCATCATTTCCGCGGGCGGGCGCCAATCCGGTTTGGCATATAGGCATGATGCCGGCGCATGACACGGGGGCGGATTGGGGGGTTTTCCGGGGAATCGTTGGGGATTGCCCCGGATCGCCCCCGCCCCGGCCCTCCCCCGGCGACCGGGGGAGGGGGCAGGATTCCGATCCCCTCCCCCGGTCGCCGGGGGAGGGTCAGGGAGGGGGCATCTCAGTCGTCGTCCATGAACTCCGCCGGCACCTCATCACCGGCCAGATCATCGAACGGCGCCTCCCCTGCCTCGAAACGCGCGCGGCTTTCCGGCTGCCGCAGCGCCGCCGCCAGCGCCATGTTCAATTCGTACGCACCGGTGTCATAGCCGGCATCCTGCACGGCTTTCGAGAAGGCTTCGACGTGTGCGCCGCCCGCCTGGTACACGAGCGGCGCGAACTCCGGATCGATGTCCATGTTGTCGGGCTGCTCGTACGACTGGCGGCAACCGGCCGCGTCGGTGGCGTGATAGTTGCGACAGGTCTGCGGGCGCACCGCGTAGATGGTGCAGCGCCCGGCCTCCAGAAAAGGACATTTCGCGGTGCGCCGCATGCGCTCCATGTCCGACAGCGGCGCGACTTCGGCGCCGTTGACGAAAACCTCCTGTCGCAGCCGCTCGCGCTGATCGTGAGTGAAATGCGCGGCCACGAAATCGAGGATGCGAAAGACCTCGGCCGCGCGCACGTCGACCGTGAAGTGACAGCACCAGGCACAGCCGTCCTTGCAGGCCAGCGTACCGGCGTCGGCCGCGCTCGCGAGTCGCGCGTCGTGGCGCAGTTGCGAGGCTGCGAGCGCCGCGACCGGCCCGCGCGCCGCGATATCCGCACGGGCCTGCGCGTACTCCGTCCTGATCAGGCGGCGGACGGCCGCAATGTCGATCGATATTTCCATCGCACTCGCAACAGGTACCCATCAATGCGCCGACCGGCCCGGCGCCGGTTCGCTCAGATAGCGCGCGACCAGGCTGGCCAGTTCGTCGATGGTATCCGGCTTCAGAATCAGATCGCGAATCCCGAGCGACCGGGTCGCGGCGACATCGACTGCCCGCACGTATCCCGTGGTGATCACGACGGGCAATGTCGGACGCAGCGCCAGCACTTCGCGCGCCACGTCGATGCCGCTCATGCCGGGCATGTTCATGTCGGTGAGCACCAGATCGAAGTCCTGCGGATTCTTCGCGACCCAGTCGAGCGCCTGGCGCGGATCGGTGGTGGCCGAGCAGCGATAGCCGCTGCGTTCGAGGATGCGCGTCACGAGCACGACCAGCGGTTCCTCGTCATCGATGTACAGCACATGCTGGTTCGCACCGCGCGGAGTTGCGGCGACGACAGGCCGTTCGGGCACGGCGCTGCGCTCGCTGGCGCGCAGATAGACGAAGAAGCTGCTGCCGACGCCGACCTCGCTCTTCGCAACGATGGCGCCCTTGTGATTGCGCACGATGCCGTGCACGACGGCGAGCCCGAGTCCGCTGCCCTCGCCCGCCTCCTTGGTCGTGAAGAACGGATCGAAGATGCGCTCGAGGATTTCCGCCGGAATGCCGCTGCCGTTGTCGCGCACTTCGATGCGGACGTAGCGCGCCGCGCCGTTGAGCGTGCTGCCGGCTTCATGGCGCGCCTCTTCGGCGGAGAGCGTAGTCACGAGCACCTGGATCTCGCCGCGTCCGGAGGGCATGGCCTGCCAGGCATTCGTGCAGAGATTGACGAGCACCTGGTGCAGCTGCGTGCCGTCGGCAATCACCGGCGGCGTATCCGGCGGCACGAACGACTGCAGCACGACGGCGGCCGGCAGTGCGGGCCGCAGCAGCTGCTGCACTTCATCGATGAGCGGCGCCAGTTCGAGCGGCGACTGCGGCGTTTCCTGCTGGCGGCTGAACGTCATCAGGCGCTTCACGAGGTCGCGGGCGCGATTGGTGGCGTTGCGGATCTCGTGCGCGCTCTGCCGCGCCGGATGGTCTTTGGGCAGATCGTCCATCGCCAGCCGGATGTTGCCGACGATGGAACTCAGGATGTTGTTGAAGTCATGGGCGATGCCGCCGGTCAGCGTGCCGATGGCTTCCAGACGCTGCGATTGACGCAGGGCGACCTCCAGTCCGAGGCGATCGCGTTCGGCCTCGCGGCGGGCCGTGATATCGCGGATCGTCACCAGCAGGGCCGTTTCGGTGTCGATCTGGAACGGCACGGTGCGGACTTCGACATCGACCGGCGTGCCGTCGAGGCGGATCAGGCGCTCTTCCAGCGGCGGCAGGATGACGCGCTCGCGGACCATGCGATCGACCCGCTGCTGGGCGACGATGCGGTAATCCGGATGCACCCGGTCGACGACCTGCCGGCCGATCAGCTCCTGTGCGCTGCCGGCGCGGAACAGTTCGACGGCAGGACGGTTGACGAACGTCACGATGCCGGCGCGCACCATCAGGACCGCGTCGGGACTGTTCTCGATCAGCAGCCGATAGCGCTCCTCGCTCTGTGCCGTGCGCTCTTCGCTCAGGCGCCGTTCGCGCATTTCCGCCGCGAGATTGCGCGACATGAGTTCGTTGCGCAGACGACTGCGCGTGAGATAGAAAGCGGCGAGCGCGCCGAGCAACGTCGTTACCAGGCCCGCCAGCAGCACCGACCACACCGGCAATGGCGGCTTTGCGCCCGCATAGCCGGGCAGCGTGCGGAACTGCAGCGACAGCGTGCGATCCGCGATGGCGATGCCGCCGCGCCATTCGAGCGACGGGGATTCGTTCCACGAGTCGTCGATGACGACTTCGCCCTCGCCGGTATCCGCGGCGGCCGATTGCGGACCGGGCTCCAGCAGTTCCATCTCGATGCCCGTGTCACGCGCCTGCGCGGCGACGTCCTGCGCTATCTCTTCCAGCACGAAGTGCAGACGCACGAAGCCATCGAGTTCGCGCCAGTCGGCTGCGGCGGCCCGCGTGGCGCGCGAGTACACCGGCAGATAGACATGGACGTAGCGCCGCGGATCCGGCGGCGTCAGGTGGATGCCGGGAGAAATCGCCGCGCTCGCGGCATCGGTCTTCGCCGTCGCATCCATCGCCGCCGCGATGGCCGGAAGGCCGCGGGTGTCGAGCCCCACGAACAGGCCGTCGCGCGCATGGGCGTAGATCAGTGGCGCGTAGATCGGACGCCGCTCCGCAGGGACGAGCCGGTTGGACGCATCCAGCTGCAGGATCCGGAACGGCCGGCCGAGGACCCGGGTGTACTGTCGTTCGAAATCCTCGCGATTCTCGTCCGTGACCAGGCGCAGATACCCGATCGAACGCACGTTGCGATGACGCGCCAGCGCTGCCGTCGTGTACTGCTCGAACTCGTCGGGACTGACGTACTGACTGCTGTCGAACAGCGCACGCACGCCGTACAGCGATTCGATGTTCGCATCGACGCTGCGGCTGAGCAGCTGCTGCCGCTCCTCGCACCAGGCGGCGAACTGTTCGCGGGCGCGGGACACCTGCGTGTCGACATACAGGCGGGTCAGCAGCAGCGTCGTGCCGATGCCGGCCAGCAGGATCACGAGGCAGGGACCGGTCTGCCTCGCGACCATGCGCCATGCATCGGCCCTGCGGACCGGTTCACCGTCGACTGTCTGCGACAATCGCCACCTCGCTCCATGCGCGTTCCTTCGCACTTGTATCCTTTCCATCGTCTTTTCCGGAAGCCTGCCATGGCGCGTCTGCGTTTGATACCTATTCGAAGCAGCTGCCGGGCGGGCGACGGATGAAGATAATTCCCCGATCCGCCGCACCGACTGCGCACGCCCCTGCCCGCGCCAGACAACAAGAGGACTGCCCCCATGTCACCGATCGCCCGTGTCGTTTCATGCATCGTCGCCTGCCTGTGGCTCGGCGCCTGCGGCGTGAATCCGGTCACCGGCAAGAAGGAGATCCAGTTCGTCTCCGAGGCGCAGGAGCTGCAGATCGGCGCGAAGAACTACGAACCCACGCGCCAGAGCGAAGGCGGCGACCTCACGGTCGACCCGCAGCTCACCGCCTACGTCAGCGGCGTCGGCCAGAAGCTCGCCGCCGTGGCGGATCGCCAGCTGCCTTATGAATTCGTGGTGCTCAACAACTCCGTGCCGAATGCGTGGGCGCTGCCCGGCGGCAAGATCGCCGTCAATCGCGGGCTGCTCACGGAGCTGCAGAACGAGGCCGAACTGGCCGCGGTGCTCGGCCATGAAATCGTGCACGCCGCGGCGCGTCACGGCGCCAAGGCGCAGGAACGCGGCACGCTGATGCAGGCCGGCCTCGCAGCCGCGCAGATCGGCGCGGCCATCGGCGGCGTCGATGCCGGGCTCGCGAGCATGGCGATCCAGGGCGCCGGCGCCGGTGCGCAGATGATCCAGATGAAGTACGGACGCGACCAGGAACTGGAAAGCGACCTGTACGGCATGAAGTACATGAAGCTCGTGGGCTACGACCCGTGGGGCGCCGTCACGCTGCAGGAAACCTTCGTGCGTCTGTCGCAGGCCGGCGGCGCGAAGCAGCAGAGCTGGATGGAAGGACTGTTCGCCTCGCATCCGCCGTCGGAGGAGCGCGTGGCGACGAACAAGCGGACCGCCGAACAGCTGGGACGCGGCGGCGACGTGGGCGCCGAGAAATACGCCGCCGCCACACAGCAGCTGCGCCAGATGAAACCGGCGTACGACAAGTTCGACCAGGCGATGGCTGCCGCGCGCAAGAAGGACCTGGCGACGGCGAAATCGCTCGCCGGCGAGGCGGCAAAGGCGGTCCCGCAGGAGGGGCGCTTCCAGGAATTCCTCGGCGAGATCTCGCTGTCGGAAAAGAATCCGCAGCAGGCGGCTGCGTACTATCAGAAGGCGATCCAGCTCAATCCGTCCTACTTCGGCTCGTATCTCGGCGGCGGCGTCGCGCAGATGCAGCTCGGCGACAAGGCGAAGGCGGAGGAATGGCTGACGAAGAGCGCACAGCTGCTGCCGACTGCACCCGCCGCCTACTACCTCGGCAACATTGCGCGCGACAGCGGCGACACGGCCAAGGCGCAGCAGTACTACAAGGCCGCCGCAACCTCGGACAGCGCCATCGGCAAGGCCGCGGCGGCCGAATACATGAAGACGGATCTGCCGCAGAACCCGGGCAACTACGTCGCCACCACCGGCCAGCTCGATTCGCAGGGCCGCGTCATCGTGGTCGTCCAGAACCGCTCGCCCGTGGCGCTCAACGACATCCAGGTCACCCCCGTGCTCGTCGACAGCTCGGGCCGCATCCTGCAACAGGGCAATCGCGTCGTGATCGATGCGATCGTCAAACCGGGCGAACAGGCCGCCGCCGCGACGGGACTGGGCAATCTGCCGCAGGAACAGCTGCAGGCGCTGCGCTTCCGGGTGGATGGGGCGAAGATCGCGGAGTAGAAGAATTTCACACGGAGATCACGGAGAACACGGAGATGAAGAGCAGGAAATTTCCACGGGGGAGGAATGGGAACACGGGGAGCACGGGGAAAGGAAAATTTTCCTTCGCTCGGACAAGAAGAGATTTTTCCTGTTCCGAACCCCCGTGTTCCCCGTGTCCCCCGTGGAAATTCTCTTCTCTCCTCCGTGATCTCCGTGAACTCCGTGTGAAATCTTCTCTTACACTCCGCTCATGCGAACCGTTTCCGCCACCCGTTACGTCACGCCGCTGCGCGAAGGCGGTTCCCTGCCGGCGATCGTCGAGGCCGACGACGACGGCATGTATGTACTGAAATTCCGCGGCGCCGGGCAGGGTCAGAAGGCGCTGATCGCGGAGCTGGTGGGCGGCGAACTGGCGCGCGCCGCCGGCCTGCCGGTGCCGGAGATCGTATTCGTCGAACTCGACGGCGAGCTGGCGCGCACCGAGCCCGATCCGGAAATCCAGTCGCTCATTCACGCGAGCGACGGCTTGAACCTGGCGCTCGACTACCTGCCCGCCTCGGTGATGTTCGATCCGATCGTATGGCAGCCCGACGCGCGGCTCGCGTCGTCCGTCGTCTGGCTGGATGCATTCATCAGCAACGTCGACCGCACGGCGCGCAACACCAACATGCTCATGTGGCATCGCCAGCTCTGGCTGATCGATCATGGCGCGGCCCTGTACTTCCATCATTCCTGGGACGGCTGGCGCGACCGCGCGCAGGATCGCTTCGCCATGATCAAGGATCACGTGCTGCTGCGCTTCGCGACCCGCCTGCGCGAGGTCGGTCCCGAACTCAGCGCGAAGATCACACCGCAGGTCATCGAGCGCATCGTGAACCTGATTCCCGATGCCTGGCTGTCGGGCGACGAACAGTTCGCGAATCCTGCTGCGTATCGTGCCGCCTACAACGAATATCTGAACCGCCGCCTGCAGGCGCCGCAGGCTTTCCTCGAGGAGGCGATCCGTGCAGTGCCTGTATGACTACGCCATCGTGCGTGTCGTGCCGCGCGTGGAACGCCAGGAGTTCATCAACGCGGGCGTGATCGTGTCCTGCCAGAAAACGGATTTTCTCGAAGCGCGCATCGAACTCGACGAAGCGCGGCTGCTCGCACTCGCGCCCGACGTCGATCTCGAAGCGGTACGCGCCAATCTCGCCAGCATTCCGCTCATCTGTCGCGGCGGCGAACCGGCCGGTCCGATCGGCCGGCTCTCGCAACGCGAGCGCTTTCACTGGCTGGTCGCTCCGCGCAGCACCGTCATCCAGACGTCGGCCGTTCACCTCGGCCGCAGCGCCGATCCGCGGCTCGCGCTGGAGCGCCTGATGGAAAAGATGGTGCGACCGCTGCGGTAACGACCGCGCCTCGAACGCGTCGCGATTCGACGACGGGAAATCATTTCAATCCGCGCCGCACGTGGCGCGATCGACCACACGCGTCGACGAAGTTGCAGCGACGCGGAACCCTGCCGCTCCCCGCGTATTGCGGAGTGTGTGTCCCTGACACATTCACCGCATGTTCTCGCTGAAGGGAGACGTTTCATGAAACACGTTCGACTGAATACCCGCGTCGCGATCGTTGCATCCGGCCTCCTGATCGCGTCGACCGCATTCTCGCAGACCGCCGCCGAACAGGGACCGCCGCTTCCCGAGACTGCTGCGCCGCAGACCAGCACCGTGCAGATCGAGGAGAAGAAGGTCGATCAGTTCGCCGCGGCCTTCGTTGCCGTGCAGGACATCCAGGCCCAGGCGGCGCAGCAGCTGAGCAATGCCGCCGATGAGCAGGAGGCAACGCAGGTCAAGGCCACTGCCGAGCGACAGATGATCGCGGCGGTCGAGCGCGAAGGCCTGCAGGTCGAGGAGTTCAACCGCATCGCCGATCTGCTGAACACCGACCTGGCGTTGCGATCGAAGGTCGTGGAGAAAGTGGAGAAACGCCGGAAGGGTTGAAGAAGCGGCGAGCGATGAGCAGCGAGCCAGAGGGCACCCGCAACCTTCTGGCTCGTAGCTCACGACTCATGGCTCGTCCGCTAGTAGTGCGGCGGCTTTTCCTGCTCCGCCGTATACCGCGCGGGCTCTTCGCGCAGGTCCTCGATGCGCCCCAGCAGTTCGCGCACCTGCAGCTTCAGGGCGTCGAGATCCTGCTGCTGCCGATAGACGACGTCGCTCAGTTCCTGGTTGGCCCGCTCCAGGAAGGCGAGCTTCAGTTCCAGACGTTCGGTCCTGTCATCACTCATGCGATTTCCTCGTGCTGCGGCGCAAACAGCGTCCCCGGGAGCGTCCCGCCACGTAAAACCGGCGGCGGCCTGGCTGGCCGCTTTTTCGAAAGCTTCCGCCGCCTCGCCGCCGCATTCCGAACCCCGTTACGCGCGTTAGCTAAACGTTATAAAAAACGGCTAACGGCCTGACCATTCTTTACAGAAATGAACTCGCCTGTTCCGGCGAGTTCAAGCAAGTTACACACGTCGTTGGAAGAGCCGGTACGCTATGCGCCAACGCAAAAACCGACAACGACCGACCTCAATAAGTCCTCCGGGGGAACCTCGATGCGAAGCGTCTTCTCACGCGTCCTGATGGCGGCGGTTGTAGCCGTGGGCGTCCAATCACTCGCCTTGGCCGCCGCACCGGCGCCCAAGATTCCGCGCCTGCCCGATGGTAAGCCCGACCTGAACGGCATCTGGCAGGCGCTCAACACCGCGAACTACGACCTCGAACCGCATGCGGCCCGGGCCGCGCTGGCGATGGTACCCGGTCAGTTCGTTCCCGTGCCGGCGCCCCAGGTGGTCGCGCTGGGCGCGGTCGGATCGGTACCCGGTGGACTCGGCGTCGTCGAAGGCGGCTCGATTCCCTACAAGCCCGAAGCGCTGGCGCAGAAGAAGGAAAACCAGAAGAACTGGCTGACTTCCGATCCCGAGATCAAGTGCTACCTGCCGGGCGTGCCGCGCGCGACCTACATGCCGTATCCGTTCCAGATCGTGCAGAGCAAGGACTACACGTTCATCGCCTACGAGTACGCCGGCGCCGTGCGCAACATCTACATGAAAGACCCGGGACCGCCGCCCGCCGATTCGTGGATGGGCCAGTCCGCGGGCAAGTGGGAAGGCGACACGCTCGTGATCGAGGCGACCGGTTTCAACGGCTCGCCCTGGCTCGATCGCGCCGGCAACTACACCACCGACAAGCACAAGGTGACCGAGCGCTACACGCTGCGCGGCCAGGACCACATCTGGTACGAAGCCACGATCGAGAATCCCGACCTGTACACGCGTCCGTGGAAGATCAGCATGCCGCTGTATCGCCGCGTCGAGCCGGATGCACAGCTCGGCCAGTTCAAGTGCGTCGAGTTCGTCGAGGAACTGATGTACGGCGAATATCGCAAGAAGCCGACGCCGGCGGCCGACAAGCCCGCGGCGGAATGACGATTCGAACCAAGAGGTGGATGCAATGCGCAAGAAGTTTCTCATCGCCGGTGCCGTCGCGGCCGGATTCGGCGGACTGCTGATCGGTGCCGCGCCCTCGGTGGCGCATCACGCGTTCGCCGCGGAATTCGACGGCAATCGTCCGGTGAACCTGACCGGCCCGGTCACCAAGGTCGAGTGGATCAATCCGCATGCGTGGATCCACATCGACGTGAAGAATCCCGATGGCACGACCACCGGCTGGATGGTGGAAGGCGGCACGCCGAACACGCTGCTGCGCCGTGGCATCACCAAGGATTCGCTCCAGATCGGCACCGTCATCGTGGTGCGCGGCTATCAGTCGAAGGACGGCCTGTGCAAGCCGAAGTGCCGCGCCAACGGCCGCGACGTGACCTTCCCCGACGGCCGCAAGCTGTTCATGGGTTCCTCGGGTACCGGCGCGCCGCAGGACGGCAGCGATCCCGAAGACAAGAAGTAACCGCGCACGGCAGGCGGCCCGGTCCCCTTTCCGGTCCGCCGGCGAAGCCACGGACGGCTTCGCCTGTCTCCTGTAGGTCAGGCTTCAGCCTGACTCCTTCCGAAGGCCGGCCAAAGCCGGCCCCACAGGAAGAAACCGCCGCGAATAATTCTTCACGCTGCCCCGATGGGGAGCGCGCAAACCGGTCCGTATACTGCGGTCACTCGATCTCACGGCGCGACTTGAACCACTACAGCGCCGACGAATCTGGCAGAGGGGTTTCCCGCGCGTGCTGAATGAACTGCTGCTGACCTTCGCGCAATGGCTCGGCGCCCAGCAATGGAGTGTCGGCCTGCACGAATCGTTCTACATGTACAACTGGATCGAGACGACCCACGTCCTGACCCTCACCGTCTTTCTCGGCATGCTGTTCGTCATCGATCTGCGCATGCTGGGCCTCGCGTTCACGAACGTGCCGGCATCGAAGATCGCCGAACGGCTCGACCTGCCGATGATGATCGGCTTCGCCGTGATGATCGTCACCGGCCTGCTGCTGTTCTATGCGATTCCCGTGCGCACGACCCAGAGCGTGTGGTTCCGTCTCAAGGTGATCCTGCTCGTCGCCGCCGGCATCAATGCCTGGATCTTCCGCAACCGCATGAAAAAGGCGAAGCCGACCTGGGATCTCGATGCCGTGCCGCCGAAGAACGTGCGGGTCGGCGCGGGACTGTCGCTGTCGCTGTGGATCGTCATCATCTTCGCCGGTCGCGCCATCGCGTACGACTGGTTCGATTGCGGCCAGGACCAGTCGGCCTTCATCAACTGGGCCGCCGGCTGCGTCGCCGGCGCGAGCGAGTGAAGGAGTAGCCCATGGACGTCATGTCGTTCTTCACCTGGCTCGAAGGCTCCATGCTCGGTCACATCGCCAAGTCCTATGGCGGCGTGTACGCGGCGGCGCAGACGGTGCACCTCGCTTCGATGGCGCTGCTCGGCGGCACCGTACTCGTCACGGACCTGAGGCTGCTGAACGTGGCGCTGCGCGACGTGCCCTCGAACGTCGTCGCCGACGGCGCGCACAAGTGGTTCAAGGTCGCGCTCGCCATCATTCTTCTCTCGGGCATCTTCATGGTCGCCGGCGTCGCGATGAAGGCGTACTACAACGATTTCTACTGGGCCAAGATGGCGGCGCTCGCCACCGGCATCCTCTTCGTGTTCGCCGTGAAGCGGCCGCTGCTGAAGAAGGATCACTCCCGGATTCCCGGCTGGCTGCTGAAACTCGTGGCCATTGCCTCGATCACCGTCTGGTTCACCGTCGCCGCCTGCGGCCGGTGGATCGGCTTCTCCTGAGGGAGGCCGCTTCATGCAGCTCCGCGAAAAAATTGCCGCCGCCGTCTCGCTCGCCATCATCCTCACGGCCGCCGTCTACTGGATCATCCAGATCCGGGGCGTGATGGAGATGCTCAAAATGGCGTATGGTTGACGATCCATCCGCACGACCCAGAGGACTTCATGAAATCCGCACTGCTCACCGTTCTGGCACTGGCCGCCGCCGTCATCCCGCACGCCTCGCGGGCCGATGCCCTGACGGCCCAGGACTATGCCGAGATCGAACAGCTCTACGCCCAGTACAACCTCACGCTGGACGCCAATGACCCCGAAGGCTGGGCAGCGACCTTCACGCCCGACGGCACGTTCATGAGCTACACCGGCCACGACGGCCTGGTGGGCTTCGCCAAGGCCTGGCACGAACGCATGGGCGGCACCACCCGTCGCCACTGGAACACCAACCTGCGCCTCACCGGCGACGGCACCAAGGCCGAAGGCACCGTGTACCTGATGCTGGTGGACGTCGCGACCAAGTCGATCTACAGCACCGGCGTCTACACGGACGTGCTGACCAAGACCCCGCAGGGCTGGCGCTTCACCAAGCGCGTCGTCAAGCTCGATGCGGCAGCACCCGCAGCACCGGCGCAGCAGCCGCCGAAGTAAGGAACGAGAACCGCAAAAGACCGCATGAAAGAAGTAGGGATATAGAGGATTCCGTCGCTTTCCATCCCTCATTTCTTTTTTGCGGTCTTTTGCGGCCTCCTAATTCCTCTCCTTGCCGCGACCACCGCGGCCCGCTAGCCTCGCCGCATGGCCAAGGACATCGACGCAGCGGTTCGTGAAGTCTGCCTCTGGCTGCCGCAAGCCGAGGAATTCCTGTCGCACGGCTCGCCCAACTTCCGCGTTCGCGGCAAGACCTTCGCCACCTACAGTGTCAATCATCATGGCGATGGCCGGATCGCACTCTTGCTGAATGCGCCCGACGGCGCACAGGCCCTGTACACCAAGGAAGAACCCAGACACTTCTTCGTGCCGCCGTATGTCGGGCCGCGCGGCTGGCTCGGCGTGCATCTCGACAAGGGCATTTCGTGGAAGCGCGTCGCGAAGCTCGTGCGCGAGGCGTACGAGAAAGTCGCGCCGCCTGCGCTGAGCCGGTCGCTCGGCAAGACCATCGAGATCAAACCGCCGACGGCGAAGCTCAAACCGGAGCAGATCGATCCGCTGCAGGGCAAGCGCGCGCAGCAGGTGATCAAGAAGCTGCGCGCCCTGTGCCTGGCGCTGCCGGAAACGGCCGAAGACAAGGCATTCGGCGTACCGGTCTGGAAAGCCGGCAAGAAGACCTTCGCCTGCACCGGACACGGCCGCAACGGCATCACGCTGCTGTTCTGGGCCGGCGTCGAACAGCAATCGCTGCTGACGTCAGATCCCCGCTCCTCCATTCCCGCCTACATGGGCCACAACGGCTGGATCGCCATCGACGTGACGAAAAGCGCCGACTGGAAGGAAATCGAACAGCTCATGCTGCACAGCTACCGGCACTTCGCCTTGCGGCGAATGCTGGCGGCGCTCGGATAAGGAAAGTTTCACACGGAGTTCACGGAGAACACGGAGGTCGCGAGACAAGCGGAAGATTTCACGCAGAGAGCACAGAGTTCGAGGAAAGGAAAAAGGAAGTTTCCACGGGGGACACGGGGAGCACGGGGACAAGAAATGAAATTTTCTGTTCCGAACCCTGTGTTCCCCGTGTCCCCCGTGGAAATTCCTCTTCCTCTTATCTCCGTGATCTCTGTGCTCTCCGTGTGAAATTCCTGTTCTTCTTACCTCTTCTCCATCGCGGGCAGGAACGCCGCCAGCACGCCGATCAGCGGCAGGTACGCGCACAGGCCGTAGACGTATTCGATGCTGGTGACATCGGCGAGATGGCCGAGCACGGCGGCGCCGAGACCGCCCATGCCGAAGGCGATGCCGAAGAACAGGCCGGAGATCATGCCGACCTTGCCGGGCACGAGATCCTGCGCATACACGAGAATCGCCGAGAAGGCCGAGGCGAGGATCAGGCCGATCGGCACGCACAGCACGCCGGTCCAGAACAGGTTCGCGTGCGGCAGGATCAGCGTGAACGGCAGCACGCCGAGAATGGAAATCCAGATGACATACTTGCGGCCGATGCGATCGCCCACCGGACCACCGACGATCGTGCCGATCGCGACCGCCGCCAGGAACACGAACAGGTACACCTGCGCCGACCCGATCGACACGTTGAACTTGTGAATGAGATAGAACGTGAAGTAGCTGGTGAAGCTCGCGAGATAGAAGTACTTCGAAAAAATCAGCGCGACGAGGATCGCCAGCGCACTCGCCACCTTGCCGCGGCTCAGCGGCGCATGCGCGGCAACGACTTTCTTCCGGTTTGCCTGCCGCAGGTTATGACGCGCATACCAGCCGCCGACTTTCGCCAGCAGGATCATGCCGAGCATTGCGGCCAGCGCGAACCACGCGACGCTGGCCTGCCCGTTCGGCAGCACGATGAACGCAGCCGCGAGCGGTCCGATCGCCGAGCCCGCATTGCCGCCGACCTGGAATACCGACTGCGCGAACCCGTGCCGGCCGCCCGATGCCAATCGCGCCAGTCGCGATGATTCCGGATGAAAGATCGATGAGCCGATGCCGGTGACGGCCGCTGCGAGCAACAGCATCGGAAAACTCCATGCGTGCGACAGCAGCAGCAAACCGATCAGCGTGAATCCCATGCCGCACGACAGCGCATACGGCAGCGGCCGCCTGTCCGTGAACCAGCCCACCAGCGGCTGCAGCAGCGACGCGGTGATCTGGTACGTCAGCGTGACCAGGCCGATCTGACCGAAATCGAGCTGCAGCCCGGTCTTGAGAATCGGATACATCGCCGGCAGCAGCGACTGCATCATGTCGTTGAGGAAGTGACAGAAGCTGAGCGCGCCGAGCACGGCAACGGCCGTCGACGCAGCTTCGGGATGGGTTTCGACGCGGGCGTTCATGAGGCCGATTGGAGCACGCCCGGTCACGGCGGCGCGATAGGCCGGGGGATGAAAGCGCTGCATTCATGCGCGAAACCGGGCGTCGGAATCGGCGAACGGGACGCCTGACTTGCAGTCCTGCTATAAGGAAACGGTCGCGCGAGGCCAGCCCGCGGACAGCTCACAAGAACCACAACAGACGAGGGACACGCGAATGAACTGGTATCTGGACGTACTCAAGAAATATGCAGTGTTTTCCGGTCGCGCGCGGCGCAAGGAATACTGGATGTTCTTCCTGTTCAACATCATCGTCGGTTTCGTGCTGGGCATCGTCGACGGCCTCACCGGCACGACCAGCCTCCAGTACGGAATCGGATTGCTGGGCGGCCTGTACTCGCTCGCCGTCATCATTCCCAGCATCGCGGTCAGCGTACGGCGCCTGCACGACACCGATCGCAGCGGCTGGTGGCTGCTGATCGGTTTCATTCCCCTCATCGGCGCGATCGTGCTGATCGTGTTCTTCTGTCTCGACAGCACGCCGGGCGAGAACCGCTTCGGGCCGAATCCGAAGGGCGCCTGAAATGTGGGGGCTGGCTTCGAGCCGGCCCCTGCACCGGCGCGCTCGCACCCCGCGGAAATACAAGTCAGCATCACGCTCAGCTCGCTGCGGGTCACGAAGTTCTTTGTAGGCGCTCAACACCGCAAAAGAAGCAGGATCTAAGAACCCGCTCCGACTGCGGGCCATGTCCGTCTTCGGTAGAGTCGAGATGTGGCGCGGTGACAGTAGGCTTGGTTTGTCTGTTGCCGTCCCTTTCGTCTGACGGTGCCCAAGTAACCTCGCCGTAGCTCCGTTTCCACATCCCGCTCATCGAACCGGACATGCAGATCTCCCGCATCCGGCTCTCGGACAAGACTTCACACTT
>CALMII010000020.1 GCA_937864115.1 uncultured Steroidobacter sp.
CGCAGATGGATCAGTCAGTTCCGCGCGCGCGGTAGTGGCTTAACCGGACACTAGTGGGCTAAAGCCTGACCTACAGAAGAGTTCAGTCGTACAGCAGATACCCCGCCCGTTCCTCGTCCCAGGCCCGTTCGTCCTGGGTCGCCAGGAGATCGAGATCGGCGGGGATGGCGTGGCGGTCGTCGACCCATTCGCGCAGCAGCGGACTGCCGTTGATCACGTCGATGGCGAGGCGCGTTTCGTATTCGTAGGGAAAGTCGCGCCACAGCGGATAGTCGGGTTGCAGGTTGCGCAGCGCCTTGAACGCGAGCGCCTGCAGGCGCCACGGTTTGAAGACCTCGTGCGAATAGCCGCCATCTTCGACATGGATCTGCAGTCCGGCGCAGAGCTTGCCGACGTGCTTGTGGAATGTCGGTTCGAACCAGCACGGGCGCAGCAAGCAGCCCTGCAGCCAGTGCGGCGCCAGCCGCTGCATTTCCTTCACGAGTGCATCGATGTCGAGATCCGGCGCGCCGAACAGTTCCAGCGGCCGCGTCGTGCCGCGTCCTTCCGACAGCGTCGTGCCTTCCAGCATCACGGTGCCGGCGTAGCAGCGCGCCATCCACAGGTTCGGCGCGTTGGGGCTCGGGTTGATCCACGTGCGCTCGCCGAGCGGCCAGCCATGACCCGGCGCGAGCGCCGGACGCCACTCGCGCATCGTGATGACCTTGTAGTCGACATCGAGATCGAGCGTGGCGACGAACCATTGCGCGAGTTCGCCGAGCGTCAGCCCGTGGCGCATCGGCATCGGGCCGGCGCCGACGAAGCTCTCCCAGCCTGCGCGCAGGCTCAGTCCTTCGACCGGACGGCCGACGGGATTCGGACGATCCAGGATCCAGACCGACTTGCCATGCTGCGCCGCCGCTTCGAGCACGTAGCGCAGCGTCGTGATGAACGTGTAGATGCGGCAGCCGAGATCCTGCAGATCCACCAGCAGCACGTCGAAGGTGTCCATCATCGCCGGCGTCGGCCTGCGCACTTCGCCATAGAGACTGAACACCGGAATGCCCTGCGCCGGATCGATGAAGTCCGGCGACTCCATCATGTTGTCCTGCTTGTCGCCGCGCAGGCCGTGCTGCGGACCGAAGGCGGCGGTGAGGTGCAGATCCTTCTGCGCGGCCAGCGCGTCGAGCGAATGCGTCAGATCCTGGGTGACCGACGCAGGATGCGCGAGCAGGGCGACGCGTCGACCTTTGAGCGGTTCACGCAGGACGGCCTCTGCGAGGAGTCTGTCGATGCCGAAGAGCATGGTTTGGCGATGCTGGAACGGGCGGCCAGAATAGCAGGCGGCCGGGAGGCGCGGTTCGGCAGATGGCGCAGCCGATCGATCTTTCACACCGACCGATGTCGGAATGGCTCGGCGTCGGGCGTCCTTGGATCAGACGCTGCCCACGACCTGCGAACTGACGGCGGCGGATCCACGTTCAGTACATGTCTTCAAGGAATCAGTCATGACTCATGAGCTCTCCATCGAACTGACGCTCGACGCACCGGCCGAAAAGCTCTTCCGCTGCTACACCGACCCGAAGCTGCTGCAGAAGTGGTTCGCTCCCGAGCCGTGGACGATCAAGAGCGTCGACATCGATCCGCGCGCCGGCGGACGCATGAGTTTCGTCATGGCTTCGCCGGACGGTCAGGAGTATCCCAACAGCGGCCTCTACCTGGAGGTCGTGCCGAACAGGAAGATCGTCACCACCGATGCCGTGACGCCGGACTTCAAGCCGTCAGGCCCTTTCATGATCGCCGAAGTCACTTTCGAAGATCTCGGCAACGGCAAGACCCGGTATCGCGCCGTCGCGCGTCACTGGAACGAGGAAACGATGAAGCAGCATCAGGAGATGGGCTTCGAGCCGGGCTGGACGCAGACGGCGCGGCAGCTCGAGGCGCTCGCCAGGAAAATCTAGAAGCCCTGCGAAGCCGTCGGCATCACCGCCCGGTCACGAAGCGCGTCCAGGTCCGGTTGAGCGAGCGCGTGAAGTCGGCGGACTTCGTCAGGTTCGGTTGCAGGCGCGCCGTGACTTCGGGCGTCGGGTAGATGCTCGTGTCGGCGCGCAGCGATTCATCGATCAGCGGCGTCGCCGCGGCGTTGCCATTCGCGTACTTGACGAAGTTCGAGTTCGCCGCCGCGACCTCCGGTTGCAGCAGGTAGTCGATCAGCTTGTGCGCGTTGCCGGGATGGGCGGCGTCGATCGGGATCGCCAGCGTGTCGAACCACATCAGCGCGCCTTCCTTCGGGATCGAATACCTGATGTCGAGCGGCTTGCCGGCCTCCTCGGCACGATCGCGCGCCTGCAGCACGTCGCCGCTGTAGCCCACGGCGATGCACAGTTCGCCATTCGCAAGCTGCTCGATGTATTGCGAGCTGTGAATGGTGCGCAGGAATGGCCGGATCTTCATCAGCGCGTCTTCTGCCAGCTTCAGGTCCTCGGCGGATTCGCTGTTGGGATTCCTGCCGAGGTACAGCAGCGCGGTGCCGATCATGTCGGTCGGATCGTCGAGCATCGACACGCCGCAATCCTTGAATTTCGAGATCACGGCGGGGTCGAAGATCAGTCGCCAGCTGTCGACCGGCGCGTCCGGCATGATCTTCTGCAGCTTTCCCGCGTCGTAGCCGATGCCGGTCGTACCCCACATGTACACGACGGAGTGCGCATTGTCCGGATCGTGCGCGGCCTCGCGCTGCGCGATGTCCGGATCCACGTTCGCGAGGTTCGGCAGCTGCGATTTGTCGAGCTTGCGGAACACGCCTGCCTTGATCTGGCGTTCGAGGAAGTAGGCGCTCGGCACGACCAGGTCATAGCCGGAAGTGCCGCTCAGCAGCCGGGTCTCGAGTATTTCGTTCGAATCGAAGACGTCGTAGCGCACCTTGATGCCGGTGTCCTGTTCGAACTTCTTCAGCACCTCTTCGTCGATGTAATCCGACCAGTTGAAAACGTTGACGACAGGCTCTTCCTGACCGGCCGTCGGGGCGCCTGGTGCGGCGGCCTGTTCAGTGGTGGATTCTTTCTTTCCGCAGCCGGCAATCGCGAACAGCATGAGGGCGATCCCGAACAAAAATCGTTGCGCACGCATCCCTGGCTCCGGAGAAAGGTGGCGGTTGAATCTGCACCATATAGGTCGATAGTTCTCCAGAGAACGTGGAGTGTGCGTATCTCCCGAGCAGAGCAGGACGCAGCACTGGCGGATGGCAGATCGCAACGCATGATCCGCTCCCTTGCCTGCCGTGCGGGCTCAGGCTGACAATGCACGCCAGCCTGACAGGGAGGTGGTCGTGACATTGCGCGAAGAACGAAAGCTGCGAGCCGCAGAAGAAGCGGAAGCGTGGCTCGAACGACTGGAGCGCACCCTGCGTCCGGACGAGGTCGCGCCCTTGCGGGAGTGGCTCAAGGTCCGGCCGCATCGCGATGCGATCATCGCGAGATGCAATCTCTGGCATGGGCCGGAGATCCTGGCAGTGCTGGCCACTCTCTTTCCTGTGGACATGGCGCCACCGCCGCCCAATCGCTGGTTGGGGCAGGTCGCGCTTACCGCCTTTTCGGCGGTGGTCTGGCTTGGAGTCATCGTGACGATCGTGGTGCTGTGGACGCGCGAAGATGCCTCTCGCACGCCCTTCGGCGCCGGAGATTCCTATCGCACGGCCGTCCACGGGCAGCGCGTACTCCGGCTCAGCGACGGCAGCAGCGTCATGCTCAATACCGCAACGTATGTGCTCGCGAACATCGGAACCAGATCGCGCGAAGTCACCCTCGTCGATGGCGAAGCAACTTTCGATGTGACGAAGGATCCTGCCCGTCCATTCCAGGTTCGTGCAGGCAGCCGGCAGTTCGAATGCGGACCCGATGGCGGACGCTTCAATATCCGCCGCCTCTCCGACACCGATGTCGAGATCACCCTCGTGCGCGGCAGCATCAAAGCGCTGGTCAACGCCGATGCTGCGGCCCTGACGCCGGCGCAAGTGCGCTCGCGGTTCAGTGCAGGCGCGCACACCTTCCATGCTTCTGAAGGCGGGTTGCTCGGACCCGGATGGGTATTGCCCGGGAAGCTGGACAAAGAAAGCATGGAAAGGCGCCTTGCCTGGCAGCGTGGGCGAATCATCCTCGTCGACGAAATGCTTGAGGATGCACTCAAGGAAGTCGAGCGCTATACGACGACCCGGTTCGTGCTCGTCGATGACGGATTGCGCAGGCTCCGGGTCAGCGCCGAGTTCCGCACCGGCGACATCGACGCCGTCCTGCGCCTGCTGCGGGACACGCTGCACGTCGAATCGCGAGCAGATGAGAACGGCGACTTCCTGCTTTCGCTGTCCACACAGCCATAGCTCGCACACTTGAGCGTCGAAGCGCTTTCAGTCAGCGTCGCTCAGCGCGTCGTCCGCCAGGTACTGCAGCGCATCGGGAACAAAGGAAAGGTCGGTCGCTTCGCGCACTGCCAGCCGCATCTGCTTTTCCAGCACATCGTGCGGGACAGGATTCTGGTAGCGGGCAAGGCAGCGCCTGAGCGCCTCGCCTGCAGCGACGCCTTCGGTGCGCACCAGCCGATAGGCCTTCACGACAAGCGCTTCGGCTGCGCCGGGTGTCAGTAGCTGCGGCAGCGAATCGATACGCGCAAGATCGTCGTCGGCAACCTCGAGTTCGTAGCGTGTCGCCAGCGCCAGGAGCAAGCGGGCGCTTTCCGCTCTCGTGCTCGTCGGCAGGATCGGAATCTTGAGATCCAGGCGTCCCGGGCGTTTCAGATCCACTTCGATCAGATCCGGGCGCGACGACGCCAGTACCCACATCACTCTGCCGCGATTCGCACTCTCGGACATTTCCTGAGCAATCATCGAGTAGAGCCTGCCCGACAGGCCGTTGTCCCCCGTCCCGGAATCGCGTCGACCGAGCGTCTGATCAGCCTCGTCGATGAAGACGATGCAACGGCCCAGCGCGCGAGCGAGGCTGAAAACCTTTTCGAGATTCCCCTCGCTCGCACCGATCCACTTCTCGCGGAAATTCTTCAGCTTGACGATCGGTACGCCGACTTCGCCGGCCAGGCATTCGACCAGAAACGTCTTGCCGGTGCCGACGGGTCCGCAAAGCAGATACCCCATGGGCAACGCCCGCAGGTCATTGCTCCTCCATAGCTTGATGTCCTGGCGCAACCAGCGCTTGAGTTCGTCCTGTCCGTGGTAGTTGTCCAGCGTCCGCGTGGACTGCAGGAATTCGATGAGGCCCGGCGCGTCGTGCTCGACCATCTCCTTTTTCACGGCAGCGAATTCGTCGTACCGCAACACCTGCTGCCGGTAGGTCCGCACCTTGGTCAACTGCTCGATCGTGCGGATCGATACGCCCACCATCGACGCTGCGAGAGCATTCAGATCAGGACTTTCCGGGATCGTTCCCGGGTAGTTGCGCTGAAGAACCGTCAGGGCGGCCTGCAGTTCGGCTACCGAAGGCAACGGAACCTGCACCGACGCCACGTGCGGCCCGAAGGCGATGAGCGGTTCGAGATCACTGAGATTGTCCGTGATCAGAATACTGGTGAAGGGCAGCTGCGCGAATGGATCGCTCGAACCCCACTCGCGCACAATCGCAGTGAGCGCACCGTGTTCGAAGCCGGCGCCGTCCACCGGAAGGATCTGTCCAGCGGAGCGAATCAGCACGGCGACGCGCACCGCTTTGCCCGGATCGAGCGCGCTCATGTTGGCCAGGTAGCGCAGATACTTGCTGACGAAGCGAACGGCTTCGAGAGGACCCTGCGGCAAACTCCGCAGCGCCGAGGGAACCCAGTCAGAAAGCCGCTCTGCACCGCGCGCCACGACGAGACCGCTGCCGAGATCGTAGGTGAACACGACATCGAAGCTCTCGAGTACCTCGTCGCGAACATAGTGATCGATGTTGACGAGTCTGCCGCCCGACGCCATTCGATCGTTCACATTGCCGTGAACCACGAACTGGCCCGAAGCGCCACTCTCGAACGTGACCTGAAGCTGGGTTGCCCAGTCGGGTGCGTCGTCAATTGGATGCATAACTGCCCGCTCAATCCGTCAGAACGTCAACAGGAACGTCGCTCCCCGTTGCAGACCTCGCACATACCGCACGCGCCCGCCCATTCCGTACACCAGCCGGCGCGCCACCGCGAGCCCGATTCCTTGCCCGTCTTCGCGAGTCGTGAAGAAGGGCAGGAATATCTGTTGCTCGAGTCCTTCCGGAACGCCCGGTCCGTTGTCGCGCACGCTGATCAGCATCCGGCCGCCGCGTCCCAGTCGCGCCTGAATCCACAGCCGCGGTTCCGTTTCGTTCTCCGTTGCGTTCTCGGCGTTCTGGATCAGCGCGAGCAGCGCCTGTTCGAGCTGGCCTTCATCGGCCATGAGTCGTGCGCCGGGTGAGGCGACGTCGAAATCGACTGCGCCGTTGCGATGGAGCCAGCGCGGCTCCACGGAGGCGCGGAGCCGCGCGAAGAGTGAAACGAGATCGATGGGAGTTATTACGGGCGCCGGCCATTGGCCGATCTGTCGATACGAATTCACGAAGGCCGAGATGTGTGCGGTGCGGCGACCGATGGCGTCCAGCGCCGTACGCAGATCGGCGTTCCCCCCGGAATCGCCCAGCAGTTCGAGTGCGGTTTCGCTGAGGCTCTTGATCGGCGCCAGCGAGTTCATGATCTCGTGGGTCAGGATCTGTACGAGTTCCTGCCATGCGCGCATCGATTCGGATTCGAGTTCGTGTTCGATGGGGGTCAATGCCACCAGCATCTGTTCTTCGCCTTCGACGGCGAGGCTGTTGCGATGGATCTGCCAGCGTTCGGCGCCGCGTTCCGTGTCCAGGGTGATTGCGCCGTGCGGCGGATGCGTGCGCAGCAACTGCAGGAACTGATCGGGGTCGCGAAGGCCGCCCGCTGCGGTAAGGCGTCGCGCGCGATTGGTCAGCGGTTGCGGCGCCTGTTCACCGCGCAACAGCCAGAGCGCGACGGGAATGCGTTCGAGATGGATGGCCGCGGTGATGCGTTCATCCAATGGCGCCGGTCGTGGCTCGGGCGGTGTGGGTGGCAGCGGGCGATGCGCACGCATCAATGGCCAGCCCGCAATCACGCCGGCCACGCCGAGCACCGCCGCGGCCACCCAGGTTCGCGAAGAATCGCCGGCGCCCGCGCCCAGTGCGCCGGCGGCGCACCACAGCAGGGACATCGCTGCGAACCGGAGCCGGTCAGAGGCCATGCTTCTGCAGTCGCCGATAGAGCGCGGCCCTCGACAGGCCCAGCGCCCGCGCTGCCGCGCTGAGGTTGCCCTGCGCATCCGTCATCGCACGCAGCACGGCGGAGCGCTCCTGTTCGACGAGCGGTTGCGGCGTCGTCTCCCGCGAAGGATCGTCGGTCTGTTTCGCCGGCGCGGATTGCGTGCGCTTTGCGTAGTCCAGCGCTTCGCGACAGACGTGGAGGAGGCGGGCGTTGTCCCAGGGTTTGGTGATGAAGTCGAAGGCGCCGTGCTTCACCGCGCGCACCGCAAGTTCGATGTTGGCGTAGGCGGTCAGCACGATGACGACTGGCGGCGCAGACATCGCACGAATCTCATCGAGCAATCGCAACCCCTGCTCGCCGTCCGTCCGGCCCGGTGCGAAATTCAGATCCAGCAACAGCAGTGCAGGCCGCAGGCGTTCGAGTGCACCGTAGAGTTCGACGGTGCGGCGAAGGGTGAAGACGGGCGCCAGCCGGCGCTGCAACAGAAGCTGCAGCGACAGGCCGATGTCGGGATCGTCATCCAGGACGAGAATCGAGGACGGGAGTGCCGCAACTTCCATGCGGCGATGATGGCAGCGTTCGCGCCAGCGATGCCAGCGAGGTGTCCGGAAACGAACGGTGGGCTTGGCCTGTCCGCTGCGCATGACCCAATCTGTCTGCGTCATGCATGCCTTGAAATCACCGCAGTGGTCGTCGCACGAGGACGCGGATGCCGTGAGCGGCGCCGCCATGGACCGGGCGTTGCCGCGACCGCCGGCCTGGCGTCGTTATTCGAGGCATGTCGTTCTGGCCGTGCTCGCCATCGTCGTGGCGCTGCTCGTCTGGCGTCAGCCGGTTCCGGCGCGGGTCGTCGATTCGCCGCGATTGGCGGAAGTGAAGTTCGGCGAGTTCCGTGACGAAGTGGCCTTGCGCGCCCGTGTCGAACCGGTTCGATCTTTTCAGCTCGATGCGATCGAGGCTGGCAGGGTGGAGGCGGTGTTCGTGAAGGACGGCGATCTGGTGGCCGCCGGCGATCCGCTATATCGGTTGTCGAGCGGCGAGATGGAACAGCAATTGCTGGCGCGCCGCGCCGAGGTCGCGCAGCAGCTCGCCAACGTGTCCATCGAGCGCAGCGCACAGGCGGCGAGCCTCGCGCAGAACCGCCGCGTGCTGCTGCAACTGGAGGCGGACTACCAGGCGGCCGATTCGCGCTACCGGCGAACGAAAGAACTCGCCGCGTCGGGCTATGTCCCGGCCATCGACTTCGAGGAAATCCAGCTCCGGCGCGAGACTGCCGTGGAACTGCTCGAACAGGTGCGGCGCGACCAGCGCGAGGAAGCGCGAATCCGCGAGGTGTCGATCGGGGAAATGGCGCATGCCGTCGAACAGTTGCAATACGGACTCGCTGCGCTCGAACGCGCGCAGGAACGTCTCGACCGCAATGCGCCCATCGCCGGGCGTCTCACCGGCTTTCAGGTTCGCGTGGGTGCCAGCGTCGGCCCGGGCGACCGGCTCGGCCGCATCGACGATCCCGCGGGCGGCATGCAGTTCGTCGCGGAGATCGATGAGTACTACCTGTCGCACCTCGACACCGGCATGGAAGCGACCAGCAATCTCGGGACGCTGAAAGTCATGCAGGTGTTGCCCGACGTGCGCGACGGCAAGGCCCGCGCGGTGTTGCAGCAGATCGAACCGTCCGCATCGAGACAACTGCGCGCCGGTCAGAACGTCGACATCCGGTTGCAGATGGGCGATGCCGTTCCCGCGCTGCTGATACCCGATGGACCCGGCGTGCAATCGACGCTGTACGTCCGCGAAGGCGATGGACTGCGTCGCCGCACGGTCCGGCTCGGCCGGCGCGGCAGCGGACAGGTCGAAGTGCTCGGCGGCCTGCGGGCCGGCGAGGTCGTACTGATTTCCGAACCCCCTTCCGATGCAGAGAGGTTGGCACTGCCATGATCGAGATGCAGCAACTGAGCAAGCGCTACCGGGCCGGCGAAGTCGAAACCACTGCGCTCGACTCGATCGACCTGCAGATCGATGCGGGCGAATACGTGGCGATCACCGGTCCCTCCGGCTGCGGCAAATCCACGCTGCTCGGCATCGTGGGCCTGCTCGACGTGCCGACCTCGGGCACGCTGCGGCTCGACGGTCACGATGTCACCGGCAAATCGCCGCGCGAACTGGCTGCGCTGCGCCGCGACCGCATCGGCTTCGTTTTCCAGAGCTTCAACCTGGTCGACGAGCTGACGGTGGAACAGAACGTCCAGCTCGCGCTGCGCTACGGCGGTCTGCCGGCGGCGAAACAGAAGCAGCGTGTGGCCGAGGCGCTCGAACGACTCGGCCTGTCGCATCGTGCGCGGCATCATCCCAGTCAGCTGAGCGGCGGTCAGCAGCAGCGCGTCGCCATCGCGCGCGCCATTGCTGCGCGACCCGCGCTGCTGCTGGCGGATGAACCGACCGGCAATCTTGACAGCGCGCACGGGCATGAAGTCATGCGGTTGCTGCGCGAGTTGAACGAGGAAGGCGCGACGCTGATCACCGTCACGCACAGCGCCGAGCACGCCGCGCTGGCGTCGCGATGCATTCGCCTGCTCGATGGTCGCGTGCTGGTGGATGCACACGCGGACCGCGTGTCATGAAGACATTGCTCGTCGACGCCTGGCAGAACCTGAGAACCCGGCGCAGCCACGCACTCGTCGCAGTCGGTGGATTGGCGCTCGCGTTGGCCGCCTGCGCACTGGTGGCCATGACGATGATTGCGTTGAGCGCGCCCGATCCGGCCGTCGAGGATCCCGACCGCGTCGTCGTGCTGGATTTCAAAGGCAACCAGCCGGATCGGCAGAACGACTGGTCCCTGGCTTCGCCGCTGTCCTTCGGCCCGATGCTCCGGCAATCGGGCGCGCCGCTCGATCGCATCGGCCGGGTGGCTGGCAGCGGCATGGACATCCGCCACGAAGGCCGCGGTTCGCCCGCGTACCTGTTGGTGGCCGACCCGGACGTAGTGCCGTTGCTCGGGCTGAAACCGTCGCACGGCGATCTGAATGCGGCGCTCGCGCGACCCGACGGTATTGCCATCTCTGTCGATGTCGTGCGCACGCTCTGGGGCGATCTGCCACCCGCCGAGGCTGTCGGAAAAAGAATCGAGGGGTGCGGCGAGGAGGGCGACTACAACGTATTCACCGTCATGGCGGTGCTGCCGAACACCGATCCGCGCAGTCCGCTCTACAACCCGAATCCCTGGGTCGGCGGCGCCATGGCCATGGTCGGCTTCGACTCGCCCGCGTCCGTGCCGCGCGAGCGTCAGGAAGCAATCTATGCTGCCTACATCTACGGGTGGGTCTTCGCAGAATTGCGCGAGGGGACGGACGCAGAAGAGATCGGCGCATGGATACACGAGGCCTTCGTCGCCAGTCCGCTGTACGCGAAGCTTCCTGTGGAATGGAAGGACAACCGGGAGGCGGCCTTCTTCCGGGCGCTGCCTCTCAGCGAGCTGCCATTCAAAGGCCGGGGCAAGGAAATACGCTGGACGGTATTGCGGGCGCTGGCGGTCGCCAGCGTCCTGATGCTGCTGCTGGCAGCGTTCAATTGCATGAATCTGCAGACCGCCAGCCTGTTGCAGCGTCAGCGCGAGACGGCGCTCCGGCGCAGCATCGGCGCCGCCGGTCCGCAACTCGTCATGCTGTGGACGATGGAGGCATTCATTCTGATCGCATCGGCTGCCGTGCTGGCGCTGCTGCTGGCATGGTGGCTGGCGCCGTCATTCGCAGCGTTGCTGCAACTGCCGCCGGGTTATGAATTGGGCAGTCCGGTGCCCGTCAGTATCCTGGGCGGCATCGCGATCACGGTGCTGGCGCTCGTTCCGCTCGTCGTCGGGTTTCCGGCATGGCGGGCGTTGCGCAATCCGCCGGCGCCGGCGCTGCAGGGCCGGACCGCGAGCGAGGGTCCGTGGGGACGCCGCGTTCGCCAGTCGTCGCTCGCAGTGCAGTTCGTCGGCGCCGTGGTGCTGTGTGCGATGGCCTTCATCCTGGCTGCTCAGCAATATCACCTCATGAATGCCGACCGGGGCTTCGAAACACGCAATCGCGTGTGGTTGACGATTCATACCAATCCGGAGCGCATTCCCGATCTCGAAGGATTCAAGCGCGCACTCGCGAATCATCCGGACGTTCTGCACGTTGCCCTGAGCGACAACGTTCCTGCCCTGCCGGTCGACGGCAGGATCGAACTGCACGTGAGCCGAACGCAGCACCGGCAGGCGTTGCGCATGATCAGCGTGTCGCCGGGCTTCTTCGACACCCTGGGGATGCGCGTTCTCGCCGGCACGCCGCGTGCGGGCAGCGGCGAGACCAGCATCGCGATCGACGAAAGCGCCGCCAGGGCACTGGGCTTCGACAGCCCGCAGAGCGCCATCGGTGAAATCCTGCGCAGCGGCGGCGACTTCATTCAGGAGGGCTCGCAGGAACGACGCATCGTCGCAGTCGTGAACGACTACAAGATGGAGTCGGCCCGCAAGGCGAGCATGCCCAAGGGCTTCATCGTGACCGACAAGCCGCTCTGGGACATCACGATCCACGGCACGAACGCCGCCACGCTGGCGCAGACCGTCGGCGAACTCTGGCGCCAGCACGGACCGCCGCTCGATTTCGATATCTGGACGCTGGATCAGACGCTGGCCTGGGCGTATCGCCAGGAAGGCGCATTCACCCATCTGCTGGGCGCGCTCTCGTTCCTTTGCATCGGCGTCGCCATGCTGGGCGCCTACACGCTGGTCGCCGACAGCCTGCGCCGTCGCCGCATGGAACTCGTGCTGCATCGCCTGCACGGCGCGAGCGATGCGGCGATCATGCGGCAGGCGAGCAGCGAGATCGCGGTTCCGTTTCTGGTCGCCGTATTCATCGCATTGCCGCTGGCGTGGTGGCTGGGCTCGCGTTACCTGGGCGGCTTCGTCGACCGGCTCGATGCGATGACGGGCATCGTATTGCCGATCGTCGTTGCGATCGTGGCGACACTGGTGATCACCGCTTTCGCGGTGCTGCGTCATCTGCGTCGTGCGGTGTCGTGGCAGCCGATTGAAGCGTTGCGATAGGCGCGAACCCCGCCGCGTGATGGAAGTCCGGCTTGCCGGCGGGATGATTCAGCGCCCAGTAACAGGTTCCGCCGTCGCGGTCCTTCAGCACGGCGGACAGGGCGATTCTGTGTGCGGCGGTCGCGGCGACGTCGACGCGGGCGTTCAGCACGAAGCACTGGGCGGTCTGCTCGCATGAAATCCGCGGCGGCCGATCCAGGGCGAGGTCCGCCATCCCGTCGCGGTAGGCGCGGAACCGGTACGCGGCCCAGTCGCCGGAGGGAGAGAAGTTGAACTCGCTGTAGTCGCTCGCCCCGGGCGAATCCAGGAACATCTCGAAGCACGTGTGTTGCCACAGCCCGTGGGTGCGGGCGGGCGCTGCGCTCGTCGCAGGGATCGCCAGTCGCCCGATCGTTCCGCGCACTTTGTATCGGCACAGCACGATGCCATCGGCCTGCCGTTCGATCGCGACTTCGAGTGCATCGATGAAAGCGCAGGGTGTGGTCGGATGGGGCCGCAGGCGGAAGGTGTTCATGGTCCGATGTCACCAGGTCGAATCGAGCGTCCCTTCCTCCGCGCACCGGGGGTGGGGGTTTCTGTAGGTCAGGCTTCAGCCTGACTTCTGAAAGGAGGCCGGCTGAAGCCGGCCCCACAAGCAAGAGGCCCCCACCCTGACCCTCTCCCCTCGCTGGGGGATTCCGGCGCGCTTTCGCGCGCCTCCTCCCCGCTGCGCGGAGGAGGGGATCGGAACTCGACGCAGAAAAATCCTGGCGGCTATTGTGCGCGAATTTTCCGGAAACTCAGTGACGGAATCATTGACACTCGCGTCGGGCGTCACAGTTCTGAGCGGCCGATTTCCGCCGCGTCGCGCGCCGGCGGTATGCTGCGGCCACGACAGCCGGTCGTTCGAACCGGCCACGCAAGATGGATCTTGTGCAATCCGATGCCTTTCAAATATTCCATTCATCACGATCAGAACCTGATCCGACAGACGCTCTGGGGTGACATCACCGTCAGCGAGTTGCGCGAACTGGTGGCCGTGATGCTCGTCGATCCCGAGTACCGCAAGAAGATGAACGTGCTGGCGGATCTGCGCGAGGCCCAGGTCCGGATTCCGTACGACCAGATGGTCGAGTACTCGCAGTACATCAACAGCCTGAGCGATATCGGCCGCCAGGCGATCGTCGTCGGCCGGCAGCTGGAATTCGGCATGGCGCGGATGTACGAACAGCTCACCGAAAGCAGCGCGAAACGCCAGGATCTGCGGGTCTTCTTCTCCCTCGAAGAAGCGGAGCAGTGGATATTGCAGCCCTGCCGCAGCGCCGAGGTCTCGACGTCGTCTTGACGCAGGGTCCGGGTGTGGGATTCTTCGCCCATGAAAGCCCGCACCCGCGTCAATCATCCTCCCGCGGTCAAACTTCCCGACGACAACCGGCCGCTGGTCGCGCCGATCTACCAGTCGGTGAAGTTCACCTTCGACGACGTCGCCGAATCGCAGCGCCAGTCGCGCGGCGAGCGCGAAGGATTCCAGTACTCGCGCGTCTCCAATCCCACCTTGCGCCAGCTCGAATTGACGCTCGCCGAATTGCAGGGCCGCGACGGCTGCCTGCTGGCGTCGTCCGGCATGGGCGCCGTGAGCCTTGCGCTGCTGTCGCTGTGCCGGCAGGGCGATCACGTCGTGCTGTTCGCGGAGTCCTACCAGCCCACGCGCCACGTCGTGCGACGGCTGCTGTCGCGTTACGGTGTGCGGCACACCTTGCTGTCGATCGATGATCTCGATGCGCTGGAGGCGACGCTCGCGGCGACGCCGACCCGGCTGATCGTGTTCGAGTCGCCCACCAATCCCGTGCTCAAGATCGCCGACGTCGAACGCATCGTCGCCGCAGCCCGTCAGCACGGCGCGCTGACCGTGCTCGACAATACGTTCGCCGGCTTCCACAACCACGGACAGTTCGACATCGACGTGTTCGTGCACAGCCTGACGAAGTACGCTGCGGGCCACGGCGACGTGATGGGCGGTGCCGTCATCGCGCGTCGCGAACTGATCGATGCCATGCGCGGCGATGGCATCGTGCTCGGCGCGACGCTCGATCCGCATACGGCGTTCCTGATCCAGCGCGGTCTCAAGACATACTTCCTGCGCTACGAGCGGCAGTGCGAGAACGCGCAGGCGGTTGCGCAGTTTCTGGCTTCGCATCCCGCGGTTGCGCGTGTGTCCTATCCGGGCCTGGCGTCGCATCCGCAGCACGCGCTGGCGCAGCGCCAGATGCGCGACATGGGCACGCTCGTCAGCTTCGAACTCAGGACCGACATCGTTTCCGCCGAGCGCTTCGCCAATGCGCTCCAGCTTTTCGCCATTTCCGCCAGCCTGGGGTCGACCGAGTCGCTGGTGCAGCCCGGCCAATTGATGATGCCGCGCGATCTGGATGCGGCGCAGCGGGCGTGGGCGGGTGTTGCGGAGGCGACGATCCGGCTGTCGGTGGGTATCGAGGACAGCGCGGATCTCATCGAGGATCTGCGGCAGGCGCTGGAGAGTTCCTGAGGCTTCTCTCTGACTCTTCTGTGGGGCCGGCTTCAGCCGGCTTTTTTTAGGAGTCAGGCTGAAGCCTGACCTACAGGAAGAAAACGGATCAGATGCTGCTGAACACCCGCACCCGATGCCGGTGATACGGCAGCACTTCCATCACATCCCCTTCCTTGAGGCGCTGCTGGATGCCGCGCCACCAGTCGGCGGTGAGGATCTCGCCGTGGACCTTCAGGAAGACTTCTTTCAGGTGGGCATCGAAACCCAGGAACTGCATGAACGTCTCGGGAAAGACGTCGTTGTCGTTGACGTGATACCAGGCCTCGGCGCGCATCTCGTCTTCGTCGTTGCTGGCCTGCGGCACGTCGCGGAAGCGGCAGTCGCTGACGGCGCAGAGTTCGTCGTAGTCGTAGAAGATCACGCGGCCGTGACGGGTCACGCCGAAGTTCTTGAGCAGCAGGTCGCCGGCGAAAATGTTGGTCACTGCGAGGTCGCGGATGCACTGGCCGTAGTCGAGCACGGCGCGTTCGGCCTCTTCGCGCGTCGCATTGCGGATGTACAGATTCAGCGGCGTCATGCGCCGCTCGATGTAGATGTGATCGATGAGGAGTTCGCCGTCCTCGAAATGCACGGTGTTCGCGGCCTCGGTGCGCAGTTCCTCGATGACTGCCTCCGCGAACCGGGCGCGCGGAAACTTCAGGCGCTTGAATTCCTGCGCATCGACCAGCCGTCCGGCGCGATCGTGCTTGAAGACCATTTCGTATTTCTGCAGCACTTCCTCGCGCAGCACGTTCTTCGGGTAGGCGAAGCGGTCGCGGATGATCTTGAACACCACGTCGAACGACGGCAGCGTGAAACAGATCATCACCAGGCCCTTGTCGCCCGGGGCGTGGACGAACTGGTCGGTGCTCTGCTGCAGGTGCCGGAAGAGTTCGCGATAGCGTTCGGTCTTGCCCTGCTTGGCGCGGCCCAGCACGGTGTAAAGCTCGCTGATCGGCTTGCGCGGCAGGATGGTCTTCAGGAACACCACCGCCTGGCCGACGTGCGGCAGGTCGGCGTGGAAGTACGAGCGCGTGAAGCTGAACAGGATGCTGACCGGGCTCTCGTCCATCATCACGGCGTCGATCAGTACGCCGCTCTCGGAATTCTTGAAGCTCAGGACGAACGGGCGCATCCAGTCCCTGCCTGAAATCCGGCCGACGATGTACGCACGCGTCATCTGGTAGAACGGCACGCGGATGAACTCGATCTTTTCGACTTCCAGCGGCGGGCGGGAGGCGACGGCGTCGGCTTCGCACTGGGCGCGCACTTCGTTGGTGATGGTGCGGACGCTGCGATCGAAATCGAGATAGGGCGTACGGAAGCGGAAGTCCGCCAGCACTTCCTCGAACAGCAGTTCCAGCGAGCCGCGGTTCACGTAGACGTTGGTTTCGATCAGGTGACGGATCTCGCCGATCGGATCGAGATCGAGCGCTACGAACTCGACGGCGGCATCGACGCCCACGGTGCGGAAGGTCTGACGCGTCACCGAGTTGAAGAACGTCTTGTCGAATTCGCGATCGGGGAAGGCCTCGATCAGTTCGGTGAAGCGCCGTTTGACGCTGCTCCACAGCGCCCGTTCGGCAACGTCGTCGGCGAGCCGGGAGCGCATCTGCGCCACGGCGCGGCTGATGCACTTTTCATAGAGTTCGATGCGTTCGACTGCATCGCGCTGGCTGCCCTTCCAGTCGCGCGCCTCGAAACGCTGCGGTGCGCGGCGCGTGATGGCGCGGAACTCCGCGTTGTAGTTGGCGAAGGCTTCGACGAGTGCGGCTGCACATTCCTCGACGAGGGCGTCGCGAGGCAGGGTGGGGGTGGTGGCGGCAGACATGGGCGCGAGAGTAACCGCAAAGCGGGCGCGGGGGCACTCCGTCCTCTTGGTTCTTGTGGATCCTCTTTGCTGTGGGGCCGGCTTTAGCCGGCCTTTTCAGAGTCAGACTGAAGTCTGACCTACAGCCGGAGGCCGGCTGAAGCCGGCCCCACAGGAAGATCAAAGAGGCGCTTGAAATCCGCTGCGGGCTGCCCCATTTGCCGGCAGTCCCCTATCATTCGCGCCCTCGCGATCTCGACGGAGCCAGACGATGACCGATACCCGCGCCACCCAGACGATGGGATTCCAGGCGGAAGTGAAACAGCTGTTGCGGCTGATGATCCATTCCCTCTACAGCCACAAGGAGATCTTCCTGCGGGAACTGATTTCCAACGCCTCCGACGCGCTCGACAAGCTGCGCTTCGAGGCACTGGCGAAGCCCGATCTGACGGGCGGCGACACGAACTACGCCATCACCATCGATACCGACGATCAGGCACACACCGTCACCATCACCGACAACGGTATCGGCATGACGCGCCAGGAAGCCGTCGATCACCTGGGCACGATCGCCAAGTCCGGCACCGCGGATTTCCTGTCGAAGCTGAGCGGCGACCAGAAGCAGGATGCCCAGCTCATCGGCCAGTTCGGCGTCGGTTTCTATTCGTCGTTCATCGTTGCGGATCGGGTCGAAGTGTTCTCGCGCCGCGCCGGCCATCCGGCGAGCGAGGGCGTGCACTGGGAATCGCGGGCCGACGGCGACTTCACGGTTTCGGACGTCGATCTGCCGGAACGCGGCACGAAGATCGTGCTGCACCTGAAGGAAGCCGAGCATGAATTTGCCGATGCCTTCCGCATCCGCTCGCTGGTGCGCAAGTATTCGGATCACATCGCCTTCCCGGTGCGCATGCGCAAGTCGGACAAGGAGGCCGAGTACGAAACCGTCAATCATGCGCAGGCCCTGTGGACCCGGCCGCGCACCGAACTGAAGGACGACGACTACAAGCAGTTCTATCGCCACGTCACGCACGACTACACCGATCCGCTGGCGTGGTCGCATGGCAAGGTCGAGGGCAAGAAGGAATACACCAGCCTTCTGTACATCCCGGCGCGTGCACCGTTCGATCTGATGCATCGCGACGCCGCGCGCGGCGTCAAGCTCTATGTGCGTCGCGTGTTCATCATGGACGACGCCGAACAGTTCCTGCCGCTCTACCTGCGTTTCGTGAAAGGCGTGGTCGATTCCGCCGATCTGCCGCTGAACATCTCCCGCGAGATGCTGCAGCAGGATCCGGCCATCGACACCATCCGCACCGGCCTCGCGCGTCGTACGCTGGATCTGCTGGCGAAACTGGCCAAGGACGAGCCCGAGAAATACGCCGCGTTCTGGAAGGAATTCGGCTCGGTGATGAAGGAAGGCCCGGCCGAAGATCACGCCAATCGCGAGCGCATCGCCAAGCTGCTGCGGTTCTCGTCCACCCATACCGACAGCGAAACCCAGGACGTCTCGCTCGAGGACTACATCGCCCGCATGAAGCCGGGACAGACATCGATCTACTACGTGATCGCCGATTCGTTCGGCGCCGCGAAGTCGAGTCCGCACCTGGAAGTGCTGCGCAAGAAAGGAATCGAGGCGCTGTTGCTGTCGGATCGCGTCGACGAGTGGCTGGTGGATCACCTGCATGAGTTCGACGGCAAGAAGTTCGTCAATGCCGCGCGCGGCGAGATGGATCTGAGCGCGCTGCAGTCGGACGAGGAAAAGAAGTCGCAGGAGTCGCTGGCGAAGGAACATGCCGATCTGATCGAGCGCCTCAAGAAGTCGCTGGGAGACAGGGTCAGCGACGTGCGCGTCACGCATCGCCTCACCGAGTCGCCCGCCTGCCTGGTGCTGGGCGAGCACGATCTCGGCGCGCAGATGCGTCGTATCCTGGAAGCGGCTGGCCAGAAGGCGCCGGCGACCAAACCGGCGCTGGAAGTGAACGCGACGCACCCGTTGCTGGCGCGCATCGAGTCGACGCAGGACGAGGCCGAGTTCAACGATCTGTCGCTGCTCGTGCTCGATCAGGCGACGCTGGCCGATGGCGGCCAGTTGCCCGAGCCGGCAGCCTTCGTGCATCGGCTCAATCGCCTGTTGTTGTCGATGAAGTAACCGCAGTCCACCAACGAGGCTCCGATGCTCCGATCGATTCCGTTGCTGCTCGCCGTTGCGCTGCTCGCGGCCTGCTCGCCCAAAGCTCCGCCGGCGCCCAGCGCTTCGGCTACACCTGCGATCACCGAACTGGTCAAAACCGATGTCGTCGTCGGTACCGGCGAACCGATCGCGCAATACCAGGTCGCGGTCGTGCACTACACCGGCTGGCTCTACGATCCGGCCGCCGCCGAGCAGAAGGGCGCGAAGTTCGACAGCTCGCGTGATCGCGGCACGCCGTTCCGGTTCGCTGTCGGTGCGGGCAGCGTCATCAAGGGGTGGGATGAAGGTGTCGCCGGCATGAGCGTCGGCGGTCGTCGCCTGCTGATCGTGCCGGCGGAGCTGGGTTATGGCGATCGGGGCGCCGGCCGCGTGATTCCGCCGGGAGCCACGTTGCTGTTCGACGTCGAACTGCTCGCGATCGAGCCCGCGCAAGTGAAGTCTCGATGAGCCTCAACGCGCCTCGACCGGTGACGCAGGCCGTCACCATTGCCGGTCCGGCGGGCGTGCTGGAAGCCATCGTCGACACGCCGCCCGACAGCGCTGCGACGCAGATCGCCGTGATCTGTCATCCGCACCCGCTGTACGGCGGCACCATGACCAACAAGGTCGTGCACATGCTCGCCAAGGCGTGTAACGATCTTGGCGTGCCGGCGGTGCGCTTCAACTATCGGGGTGTTGGCGCAAGTGCTGGCGCCTATGCGGAAGGCGATGGCGAGACGGACGATGCGATCGCCGTGCTCGACTGGGCGCGTGAACGCTGGCCGGGCGCCGGATTGTGGCTCGGTGGGTTTTCGTTCGGCGGTGCCGTCGCGATTCGCGCCGCAGTGCGTCGTGACGTCCGCAGACTGATTACAGTCGCGCCCGCCATCCGGCGCGTCGCGGTGGATGCTGCAAACCTGCCGACCTGTCCCTGGCTGATCGTACAGGGCGATGACGACGAACTCGTCGACGTGGCGGATATCCAACGCTGGGTGGCGACGCTGCCGGTGCCGCCCGAACTGGTCATGCTGCAGGGCGTGCAGCATTTCTTTCACGGCCGCATGAACGATCTGCGGCAGGTCGTGCTCGACTGGGTACGTCGGACGCCCTGAGAATCGTCGCGGAGGAATCGGTGCTAGCTCAACTCAAGAAAATCTTTGGCAGCGAGCCGGCGCCCTCCGGCCTGCTGCAGATCCGCGAACCGCTGGATCTCGCGATTGCATCGCTGCTCGTGGAGCTGGCGCGTGCGGATTTCTCCGAATCGGAAGCCGAACTCGAGGCGATCCGCCATGTGCTGGCGCGACGCTTCGGTGCGAGCGCCGAAACGGTGAATGAATTGATCAACCGCGCCATGCACCGGGCGGACCGGGCGGTTTCCCTGCACGAATTCACGCATCGGCTCAACACCGAGCTGCCGCACGACGACAAGCTCGCCATCATCGAAATGCTGTGGGAAGTGAGTCACGCTGATGGGCGCATCGACAAGCACGAGGAACATCTGGTGCAGCGCGTGGCGGGGCTGCTGCACATCTCGGATCGCGATCGGATCCGGTTGAAACTCAAGACGATCGTGGGGTAGATCTGTAGGTCAGGTTTCAGCCTGACTTCCAGAAGAGGCCGGCTGAAGCCGGCCCCACAGGGAGAACCGATGGATCAGTTCACCATTTCCTTGAGGCTCTTCAGAGCCGCAATGCGAACCTTCTTGCTGGCCGGCTTGGCCTTGAACTGCATCTTCTCGCCCGTGAACGGATTCACGCCTTCACGTGCCTTCGTCGCAGGCTTCTTCACGACCTTCATCTTCAGCAGGCCAGGCAGCGTGAACAGTCCCGAGCCCTTCAGGCTCTTCTTCACGACGCCGCCCAGCGATTCGAATACATCGCTGACCTGCTTCTTGGCCAGGCCGGTGTCCTTCGAAATCTGAGCGAGGATCTCCGACTTGGTCGGGGCTGCATTCTTTTTCGCCATTTCTAATCTCCTGTGGATGTGACGATTCGCGCCCGCTTTGTGTGTGACAGGTCGCGCCGGTTTGCAAGACGCGCGGGAAAATAGCACAAGATTTCACGGGAAATAAGCAGCGCGCGATCTTTTTTAGCTATTTTTTCAGGGTTTTTACGCGGTCAGCGGCTCGTCGTTGTCGTGCGACGGTTCTCTCGCGGTGCAAATCGTTTCGTGGCTGCAAGAAGAGAAGAGGTTGCACACGGAGATCACGGAGATCACAGAGACCTGAAGGGCGATCCTCTTCCTGTGGGGCCGGCTTCAGCCGGCCTCTTCAAGTGCAAAGGCCGGCTGAAGCCGGCCCCACAGAAGAACCACTTGTCTTGAACTCTGTGTTCTCCGTGATCTCCGTGTGAAATTCTTCTTCCGGAATCAACTCGCGTCGAACTCGCGCTTCAGCTTGACTTCCAGCGCACCGTTTTCGCCCTCGGGCGTGACCTTGATGTCGAAGACGAGGATTTCCGAGCCGCTGATGGAGGTTTCGCCGATGTAGTAGATGGCTTCGCCTTCGGCGACGCGACGCATGTCCATGTTCTTCAGCTGGCCGTTCAAGTTGTAGGCATCGACCTGGACGGCGGCGTTCATGGGCTTGCGGGGCGCTTTGTCGGCGTCCTTGTGCAGCAGCGTCACGTTGAGCATCACGCGGTTCTTGCTGCGCTGGATGCCGTAGGTGCGTGCGATGTCGGGGGAGAGGGTGTCGGTTCGAAGTGCGTTGAAGTGAACTTCGTAATTGCCGAAGTCCTTGAAGGTTTCGCTCAGTTCCTGTGCCGGCGGAGCCTTCGCCTGCGGTGCGTCATTGCAGCCCGTCAGTGTCGCGAGTGCGCCCAGCAGCAGCGCGATGCCCGTTCCAGCCCTGATGATCGCTCGCATCGGCATGGCCTCTTCTTGTGGCAGCGGTGCAGCGCTGCGTTCGCCGGACTATAGACCAATGCGTGCGCGTCGCGGCAGGGTGAGAGCGGCAGGTAGATTCCGCAGTCAGCGCGCGGCGGCGAGCGCGCTGATTTCCGGCGGCACCTTGCGCGGTGTGTCGATGCGAACCGTCTTGGCGCGGCCCGCTTCGCCCCGCAGCAGCGTCACCTGCGAGCGCGGTACATCGAACACGGTCGCCAGCCATTCGACGAGATGCCGGTTGGCCTTGCCATCGACCGGCGGTGCGGTGATGCGGATGCGCAGTCGTTCGCCGTGGAGGCCGACGATCTCGTCGCGTGAAGCACCGGGCTGGACCTGCAGTTGCAGGAGCAGCGCCGTACCCTGCCAGTGGACGGCGGGCATGGCGATCAGCTGATGAGGATGTACAGCGCCTGCAGGCCGATGATGACGAACAGTGCGGAAAAATCGATGCCGGCGATGGCCGGGATGATCCGGCGCACGGGACGCAGCAGCGGTTCGCACAGGCTCTGCAGCAACGAGGCCGCGGGGCTGTACGTGCCCGGCGCGACCCAGCTCAGCAGGATGTAAAGGAACAGGGCGTACGTATAGAAGAGCAGAATCGTGTCGAGCAGGCTGAAGAGCGCGATGCGCAGGAACCAGCCCGTTCCCAACAGTCCCGGGTACGCCATCAGCAGCCAGAGGATGCCGGTGGCCGCGAGCTGGACCAGCAGCAGCGCGACGATCGACGCGGTATCGACCTTGCCGATCGGCGGCACGATCCTGCGCAGGGGCAGCACCAGCGGATTGGTCATCCGGATGACGGCCTGGGAAAGCTGGTTGCGCGAATCGGCGCGCGCCAGCGGCAGCAGCACGCGCAGCAGAAAGACCACGATGACGATCTGCAGCAGGGCGCGGACGATGAAGATCAATGCATCCATTGGAATCGCGGGAGCCTGAGAGTTGCTTCTTATCCGCCGAACTCGTCGGCCAGTTCCGCGGAGCGTCGCGCGGCGGCGGCGACAGCGGCCGAAAAGATAGCACGGACTTCTTTCGACTCCAGGACGTCGAGCGCCGCCTGCGTCGTGCCGCCCTTGGAGGTCACCTGCTGGCGCAACGTGGCGGGCGAATCGCTCGATTCGCGCGCCATGCGTCCGGAGCCGTAGGCGGTTTCGACCGCGAGCTGCCGGCTCGTTTCCGGCGACAGGCCCAGCTGGATGCCGGCCTGTTCGAGCATTTCGATCAGCAGGAAGAAATATGCGGGGCCGCTGCCCGAGACTGCGGTGACCACGTCCATCTGCGCTTCCTGCTCCAGCCACAGCGTCTTGCCTACGGCGCTGAGCAGGTCGGCGGCGATGCGCCGATGCTCGGCTGACACTTCAGGCGTCGCAAACAGGCCGGTCATGCCGCAGCCTTCGAGCGCCGGGCGATTCGGCATGCAGCGCACGACCGGTGCGCCCTTCGACCAGTGGCGGATGTCGCTGGCGCGAATGCCGGCAGCGACGGAAATGAGCAGCGGCTGCTTCGGCAGCGCGCCCGCGAGTGCCGTCGTGACAGTGCGCATCTCCTGCGGCTTGACCGCCAGCACGATGACATCGGCGCCGGTCGCGGCTTCCAGGTTGCTGGTCGTGCCGCGCACGCCGAACTGTCGCTGCAGCGATTCGAGCTGCGCCGGCATCGGATCCGCGACAGTCATGAGCTTCGCGTCGCGACCGCGCGCGATCAATCCGCCGATGAGACTGCGGGCCATGTTGCCGCCGCCGATGAAACAGAGGGTATGAGGCATGGGAATCGGTCGATGATTGAAACGGGTGGATGAGTGCAAACCGGATCGACCCCCGCCGTCAAGCATCCCTCAGGCGGGTCGGCGTTCTCCGAACAGGGCCGTGCCTACGCGTACGTACGTCGCGCCGGCCGCGATCGCGGCTTCGAGATCGCCGGACATGCCCATCGACAGGGTGTCCACGTCGAAGCCGGCCGCCTGTAGTTCCTGCAGCAGGTTCGCCACGCGATCGAACAGCTGCTTCTGTTCCGCGAACGATTCGCGCGGCGGCGGCAATGCCATGAGTCCCCGCAGCTTCAGGCGCGGCAGGTCGCGCACCCGCGCGGCCAGGTCGGCGATCTGCGCCGGTTCGGCGCCTCCCTTGCCCGCTTCCTCCTCCAGCCGGACTTCCAGGCACACATTAATAGGAGGCAGGTGTTCCGGACGCTGCTCGTTCAGGCGCAGCGCGATGCGCTCGCGATCCAGCGTGTGAACCCAGGCGAAGGACTCGGCGATCGTGCGGGTCTTGTTGCTCTGGATCTGTCCGGTGAAGTGCCAGGTGATCGGCAGATCCCTGAGTGCCTCGAGCTTGGGCATGGCTTCCTGCAGATAGTTTTCGCCGAAATCGCGTTGCCCCAGTTCCGCCAGCGCGCGGATGGCGGCGGCCGGCTGTCCCTTGCTGATTGCGACCAGGCTGACAGATCCGGCCGGGCGGCCTGCACGAGTCGTCGCAGATGCGATGCGCGTCCGGGTCATCGCGAAGCGTTCTGTCAGATCATGTTCCGGCATTCAACTTCATCCAGTTCGCCCCACCGTTTCTCGCGTTGCACATCTCGCATTGCGCACCGGGGAATCGAGAAGTCGGATCGGATGTCCGCAGGCCAGGGCCTTTCCGGCCTAAAACTGCGGACTAGTTAACATATTTGGCGCGTAATCGCTCCGCTATACTCGAAACAGCGTGTCGCCGTGCGGGCTTCGGCCGCGGGCGCAACGCATGCACCGGTTTGCGAAGCTCACGCGTGCACGCACGACTTTAAGGACTTCTTCATGCCCGTCGATATCGCGCAGTTGCTCGCGTTCGCCGTCAAGAACAATGCCTCGGACCTGCACCTGTCCGCGGGCGTGCCGCCGATGATCCGCGTCGACGGCGACATGAAGCGTATCAACATGCCGTCACTGACCCACAAGGAAGTGCACAGCATGGTGTACGACATCATGAACGACAAGCAGCGCAAGGCTTACGAGGAATTCTACGAGACGGACTTTTCCTTCGAGATTCCCAAGCTCGCGCGCTTCCGCGTCAATGCGTTCAACCAGAACCGCGGCGCCGGCGCCGTGTTCCGCACGATTCCGTCGCTGATCATGTCGCTCGACGACCTGAACGCGCCGAAGATCTTCAAGGACATTTCCATGCATCCCCGCGGCCTCGTGCTGGTGACCGGTCCGACCGGTTCCGGCAAGTCGACCACGCTCGCGGCGATGATCAACTACATCAACGACAACAAGCCCGATCACATCATCACGATCGAAGACCCGATCGAGTTCGTGCACGAGAGCAAGCGCTCGCTGGTCAACCAGCGCGAAGTGCACCGCGACACGCTCGGCTTCTCCGAAGCGCTGCGCTCGGCGCTGCGCGAAGACCCCGACATCGTGCTGGTCGGCGAAATGCGCGACCTGGAAACCGTGCGCCTCGCACTGACCGCCGCCGAAACCGGCCACCTGGTGTTCGGCACCCTGCACACGACCTCGGCCGCCAAGACCATCGACCGTATCGTCGACGTGTTTCCGGCCGCGGAGAAAGAAATGGTGCGGACCATGCTGTCCGAATCGCTGCGCGCCGTCATTTCCCAGACGCTGCTCAAGCGCATCGGCGGCGGTCGCGTCGCCGCGCACGAGATCATGATCGGCACGCCTGCGATTCGTAACCTGATCCGCGAAGGCAAGATCGCGCAGATGTACTCGGCGATCCAGACCGGCCAGTCCTCAGGGATGCAGACGCTCGACCAGTGCCTGACCGAGTTGCTGCAGAAAGGCCTGATCTCCAAGGAAGAGGCGCGGTTCAGGGCGCAGAACAAGGATGCGTTCTGAGATGAGGCTACAGGCTACAGGCTGCGGGCTACGACAGGAGCAGTCTGACTTTTCCGACGCTGGCTGTGGCCTGTTGGCCGTCGCCCGTCGCCAGCGGAGCTGAGAATGGAACGCGAACAAGCCATCAAACTGATGCAGGACCTGCTCAAGCGCCTCGTCGAGCGCAAGGGCTCCGACCTGTTCATCACCTCGGGATTTCCGCCGGCCATCAAGGTCGACGGCGAGATCCGGCCGCAGTCGGAACGCATCCTGACGCCCGAGCAGAGTGCGGTGCTGGTGCGTTCGATCATGAACGACAAGCAGACCCGCGAATTCGACGCCAGCAAGGAGTGTAATTTCGCGATCGCGCCCGCCGGCATCGGCCGTTTCCGCGTCAGCGCCTTCGTGCAGCAGGGCCTGATCGGCTGCGTGGTGCGAACCATCAACGCCAAGATCCCGACGCTCGAAGAAATGCAGCTGCCGCCGGTCCTCAAGGACATCGTCATGACCAAGCGCGGCCTGGTCATCCTCGTCGGCGGCACCGGTTCCGGTAAATCGACATCGCTCGCCGCGATGCTCAACTACCGCAATGAGAAGACCCGCGGCCACATCATCACGATCGAAGATCCGGTCGAATACGTCCACGACCACAAGGGCTGCGTGATCACGCATCGCGAAGTCGGCGTCGACACCGAGTCCTGGCACATGGCGCTCAAGAACACGCTGCGTCAGGCGCCCGACGTCATCCTGATCGGCGAAATCCGCGACCGCGACACCATGGAGTACGGCATCCAGTTCGCCGAAACCGGCCACCTCGTGCTCGCCACCCTGCACGCCAACAGCGCCAACCAGGCGCTGGACCGCATCATCAACTTCTTCCCGGAAGAACGTCGCGAACAGTTGCTGATGGATCTGTCATTGAATACCCGCGCGCTGATCTCGCAGCGCCTGATCCCGCGCGAATCCGGCTCCGGCCGCATCGCCGCGATGGAAATCATGCTCAATTCGCCGCTGATCGCCGACCTGATCTTCAAGGGCGAAGTCGCGGCCATCAAGGAAGTCATGTCCAAGTCGAACCGGCTGGGCATGAAGACCTTCGACCAGTCGCTGTTCGAGCTGTACGAGGCCGGCATGATTTCCTATGAAGATGCGCTGCGTAACGCCGACTCGAAGAACGAAGTCCGGCTGCGCATCAAGCTGGAAAGCAAGCGCGAGATGAAGATTTCCGATGAAGCGGGCAACAGCCTGCGCATCATGGAAGACGAGACCGATCATACGTTCGGCAGGTAAGAGGTTCGGAGTTTCACACGGAGGTCACGGAGACCACGGAGCAGAGAAGAGAGAAAAAGAAATAATTTCCACGGGGGACACGGGGAACACGGGGCTCGGAACAGAAAAATCTTTTCTTGTCCCCGTGCTCCCCGTGCTCCCCGTGTCCCCCGTGGAAATTCTTCTTGTCTCCGTGGTCTCCGTGACCTCCGTGTGAAACTCTTCAGTCCGAGAAGGCTATGGCAGTAGACAGCGAAGTGATGGATGCCGGGAGCACGGGCAGCGAAGAGCGGCCGGTCGTTCTCAATACCAAGCCACTGTTCAAGTTGATGGTGGACAAGCGCGCGTCCGACCTGTTCTTCACGTCGTATGCGCCGATCAAGATCAAGATCGAGGGCCAGATCTTTCCGGTCAACAAGCAGATGCTGACGCCGGAAGTCGTGCGCCAGGCTGCCTATGGCCTGATGACGCAGGAACAGATCGAGGCGTTCAACGAAGAACTCGAAATCGACTTCGCGATTTCCGAGCCGGGACTTGGCCGCTTCCGCATCAACGTGTTTCACCAGCGCGGCAATCCTGCGATGGTGCTGCGCTACATCACAGCCGACATGCCGCGGCTCGACGATCTCGGGCTGCCGGAGATCCTCAAGGATCTGGTGATGATGAAGCGCGGCCTGCTGCTGATGGTCGGTGCGACCGGCTCGGGCAAGTCGACGACGCTTGCGTCGATGATCAACTACCGCAACGAGAATTCATCGGATCACATCATCACGATCGAAGATCCGATCGAGTTCCTGCACTCCAACAAGAAGTCCATCGTCAATCAGCGCGAAGTCGGTCTCGACACAAAGTCGTACGCTCGCGCCCTGAAAAGCGCGATGCGCGCAGCGCCCGACATGCTGCTGATCGGCGAAATCCGCGACCGCGAAACGATGGAGTCGGCCATCATGCTGGCCGGCACGGGTCACCTGGTGCTGGCGACCTTGCATGCGAACAACGCGGCCGAAACGCTGGATCGCTGCATCAACATGTTCCCGCTCGACCAGCACACCCAGATCTTCCTCGACCTGTCGCAGTACCTGCGCGCGATCATTGCGCAGCGACTGATTCCGGGTAAGAACAAGCGCCGCGTCGCCGCGGTCGAACTGCTGATCAACACGCCGCACGTGCAGGAGCTGATCAAGAAGGGCGACGTCATCGGCGCCAAGGAAGCGCTGCGCACCAGCAGCGAGAAAGGCATGCAGCACTTCGATACGGCGCTGTACGAACTGTACAAGGCGGGCCGCATCACGATGGAAGATGCGCTGAACTACGCGGATTCGCGCACGAATCTGGAAGCGAAGATCAACTTCGGATGAGAGAGGCTGAGGCCGCAAAGACCGGATAAAAGAACTCGATTTCTTTTATGCGGTCTTTGCGGCTCTCGGTCTGTCTCAGGCGTTGAACACCGCAGCGGCGTCGAAGACCGGCCCATCCACGCACACCCGCTTCATCGCCGGTCCATTCGGCGTCGCGACCTTCACCGCGCAGCCGGCGCAGCCGCCGACGGCGCAGGCCATGAATTCTTCGAGCGAAACCTGGCATGGGATGTCGAAGCGTTTCGCGACCGCGGCAGCGGCCGTGAGCATGACGGTCGGGCCGCACGCGAATATCTCGACTTGCGCGAGTGCAGCGCGATCCAGCGACCCCAGCCATGCAGCTGCGAGATCGGTGACGTAGCCATCGAAGCAGCCCGGATAACCCGCGAGGCTGGCGAGCCGGCTCGGCACGCCCCATTCATCGAGCAGCGGCATGCAGGCGATGGCGCCTTCGGGCATCCCGGGTACAAGAATCGTCGACGGGCGCGAGCGGAAGGGGAAGGGCACTTCCGATCCCATCAGCACCAGCGGCTTCCAGTCCGCATCACTGCGTTCGCGCAGCGCCTCGGCGAGAAAGACCATGGGCGGAATGCCCACGCCGCCGCCGACCAGCAGCGTGCGCGGTCGCCCGGGATGCGGCACGAAGCTGTTGCCGATCGGGCCGAGCGTGCTGATGCGATCGCCGGCCTTCTTCGCCGACAGCAGATGCAGGCCGTGGCCGACGATCTTGTACAGCACCTCCACCGTGCCGCGCTGCGCATCGACCCGCATGATCGACAACGGTCGCCGCATCGGCAGCGATTCATCGCAGGTCAGGTGCACGAACGATCCCGGCTGCGCCGTCGCGGCGCACTTCGGCGCCTTCAGTTTCAGGACGAACTGGTTCGCGTCGAACGCCGTCTGCGCGACGACTTCGGCGTCTTCGAGGAAGATGGTGCCGCGGTGGGGTTTGCTTGGATTGTTCATCTGTTGTGGGTCAGGCTTTAGCCTGACATCTGAGGCCGGCTGAAGCCGGCCCCACAGGAAGAGGCTGCCTCGTTCTCACTTCAGTTGCCGCCGCGCCTGGACGTTGCGGGCAATGGTGGCCAGCACGGCCATGCGTACGGCGACACCGTTTGTGACCTGCTGCTGGATGACCGATTGCGGTCCGTCGGCGACGCTGCTTGCGATTTCGACATCGCGGTTCATGGGCCCGGGATGCATGACGATGGCGCCCGCGTTGGCCTTGCGCAGGCGTTCGGCGGTAATGCCGAAGGCACGGTGATAGCTCGCTTCGTCCGGAATCTGGGCGCTGCTCATGCGTTCGCGCTGGATGCGCAATGCCATGACGACGTCGACGCCGGCAATCGCTTCATCGATGTTGCTGAAGCGCCGTGCTCCGGCGAACTCGCCGGCTTTCGGCATCAGGTCGTCGGGTGCTGCGATGCGCAGTTCGCCCACGCCGAGCGTCGTCAGCGCCTGCCAATCGGAGCGCGCGACGCGCGAATGCGTGAGATCGCCTGCGATCAATACTTTGATCGCGCCGAGATCGGGTTTGTGCTGGCGGATGGTCAAGGCATCGAGCAATCCCTGGGTCGGATGCGACAGATGCGCTTCGCCGGCATTCAGAATGCAGACGTTCGGCGCGACGAAACCCGCAACGTAGGCGGGCAGGCCGGGCTCCGCATCGCGCATCACCAGGATGTCGGCGTGCATCGCCTGCAGTGTGTAGATCGTGTCGAGCACGGTCTCGCCCTTCACGCGCGACGACGTCTGCATGTCGAGGTTCACGACGTCGGCGCCGAGACGCTGTGCGGCCAGTTCGAACGACACGCGCGTGCGCGTGCTCGGTTCGAAGAAGAGGTTCGCGACCGTGTGACCGGCCAGCGTCTGGTCGCGCGCCGGCAGCTCGTCGGGCGAGCGCACATAGAACTGCGCCAGATCCAGCAGCGCGGTCAGTTCCTCGCGACTCAATCCGTCGAGCGTGATCAGGTGTCGCAGGCGTCCGGCGCTGTCGCGCTGCACGGCGGCGCTGGTGTCGGTCGGTCGGGCTTCGTTGCTCATGTTCTCGGTCTTCAGGATCCGGAGTCTTCCTGTAGGTCAGGCTTCAGCCTGACTCCTATGAAGGCCGGCTGAAGCCGGCCCCACAGGCGGAAGAGAAGGAAATTTCCACGGGGGACACGGGGAACACGGGGACAAGATAAAGATTCTTTCCGTTCCGAGCCCCCGTGCTCCCCGTGTCCCCCGTGGAAATTTTCTTCTTCCGAACTCCGTGCTCTCCGTGAACTCCGTGTGAAACTCTTCCTCTTACTCAGGATTGTCGAACCACCGCTCCAGCAGCACCTTGGCGGCGGCCATGTCGACGTCGGCATGCGTCAGTCGGCGTCGCTTCAGTCCCTGCGCGCGCGCATCGCGCAGTTGCGCTTCGGCTTCGCGAGAACTCAGCCGCTCGTCGACCAGCGCTGCGGGCAGGCGGTAGCGGGCGGTCAGGTCGCGAGCGAAGGCGCGGGTCGATTCGGTCAGGGACGTCGGCGTGCCGTCCATATTACAGGGAAGGCCGACGACCAGCCGGGCGGGGCGATATTCGTCGATGAGCTTGTCGATGGCGGCCCACGGGATGCTGCCGTGGCAATCCAGGGTCTTGAGCGGGCGTGCCGTGCGCGTCAGCGTATCGCCGGCCGCGACGCCGATGCGTCGGGTGCCGTAATCGAAGGCGAGGATCAGTTGCGGCTCGGCAGGAAATGGGGACAGTCCCCATTTCTCGCCGCTCATGGGGACAGTCCCCGTTTCCTCATCACGCGTGTCCGGCGGTGGAGCTGAGGGTGGCGAGATCGACGCCGATCAGGCGCGCGGCGGCATGCCAGCGTTCTTCGTAGGGCGTATCGAAAATGATGCGCTCGTCGGCCGGCACGGTGAGCCAGGCGTTCTGGGCCAGTTCGGCTTCCAGTTGTCCCGCGCTCCAGCCGGCGTAACCGAGTGCGACGATCGCCGTGCCGGGGCCGTTGCCACTGGCCATCGCCCGCAGGATGTCGGGGGACGTCGTCACCTGGATCTGCGACGACACCTGGCGCGTGTGCTCCCACGTGCCGCCGATCTTGTGGACGACGAAGCCGCGATCGGTCTGCACCGGGCCGCCCTGCAATACCGACTGCTGGCCCACCACGTCTGCGACGATCGGCATCTTGAGCTGCTCGAATACGTCGGCGAGCTTCATCTGCAGCGGCCGGTTGATGATGATGCCGAGCGCGCCGTCGGCGTTGTGCTCCCAGATGTACGTGACGGTCTGGGAAAAATTGGCGTCCGTCATCGCGGGCATCGCGATGAGGAACTGGTTGGTCAGATAGTCGCCGCCGGACATGATGGGGCAAGTATCCGTTGCGGCAGGGGGGGGATAAAGGGGCCCGCTGGGGTCAGGGGGGGGAATCACCAAACACCGCCGAGGCCGACACCTTTCCGCCGCTGCCGCCGCTCAGGAACTGCCACTCGTAGGCAAACCGCAGCTCGTCGTATTTCTTGTGCAGTTCGGGAGGGAAGGGATCGAAGGGCGAGGCCAGACGCAGGATCGACAGCGCCGCCTGGTCGAGTTCCTTACGCCCGCTGGAGCGTCGCACGATGATCTGGCCGACGCTGCCGTCGGCCTTGATGGCGACTTCGAGCACCGGATTGGCCGACGCCTTCACGTTCCGTGCGATCTGCGGGAAATTCATCGTCCCGAGTTTTTCCACCTTGCGCCGCCACGAATCGAGATACGGCGCGATGATCGACTGGCGCGTGTTCGGGATGACTTCGTACTTGCCGTCCTGACGTCCGCGCAATCGCAGCGTCGTGTCCGTCGCATTGGTCGCGATCGGACTCGGCGCCGTCGGTGCCAGCGCGAGCGGTGTTTCGGCGGCCTGCGCCGGTGTGTTCTCGCCGGAGCGGTAGGAGACTTCGCTGCGATCGGCGCGACTCGTCACGTACTCGTCGGCGCGTTGTCCGCTGCTGGCTTCGCGGTATTCGCTGCCGGAGCCGTCGACCATGCCTTCCTGCTGCAGCGGCAGCGTCGACGATGCCGGATTCGCCGGTCGCACCGCATCATCGGTGGTGCCGGTGCCCTGCTGATTGCGCTGCGCCAGGTACTGGGCGGTCGGATTGTCGGCGGCGCGCGTGTCGGCGCCGGTCAGCAGCAGCACTTCGAGTGTCGGTGTCGGACCGACGGGCGCCTGGGGAAGGCCGAAGGTCACGCCGAGAATGACGATGCCGTGAAAAAGCGCCGCCAGGAACAGCGTCGTCGTCAGTCGATCCTTGACGGGGGCGAGCGTGTCGGCGGCGTCGTCGGGGAGAGTGTCGAGAGTCGTGGACGCCATGGTTTGATCATAGCGCCGGCATCAGGCCCGCACCGCCAACCTTTTCTCAATCGCATCCATCAAGAGGCCGGCGATCTCGGTCTTGAACTGCTTGTCCAGTTCGCGCACGCCGGTCGGACTGGTCACGTTGATTTCGGTGACATAGCCGCCGATGACATCGAGCCCGACGAACAGCATGCCGCGCTCGCGCAGCGCCGGGCCGATCTGGCCGACCAGCCAGCGGTCGCGGTCGGTGAGTTCACGACCCTGGCCCTTCGCGCCCGCGGCGAGGTTGCCACGGTTGTCCTGGTCTGTCGGGATGCGCGCGAGCGCGTAGGGCGCGGGCTCGCCATCGATGACCAGTACGCGCGAATCGCCGGTCGTGACGATCTCGGGCAGGTATTTCTGCACGATGGCGTAGCGCGTGCCGTACTCGGTCTGGTTCTCGAAAATCACGTTGGCGTTCTTGTCGCCCTGGTCGATCACGAAGATCGAGCGTCCGCCCATGCCGTGCAGCGGCTTGCACACGGCGCGGCCATGTTCGCGCACGAAGGCGTGCATGTCGGCCATATTGCGGGTGATCAGCGTCGGCGCGCAGCACTGCGGGAACCAGGCGGTGTAGACCTTCTCGTTCATGTCGCGCAGGCCCTGCGGACGATTCACGACCAGCGCGCCTTCCTGTTCGGCCCGTTCCAGGATGTAGGTCGTGTAGATGTACTCCATGTCGAACGGCGGATCCTTGCGCATCAGGATGGCGTCGAAGGCAGCGAGCCGCGCGGTCTGTTCTTCACCGAGTTCGAACCAGTCCTTGAGATCGTCGCGCACGCGCACCGGACGCAGGCGTCCGAACGCCACGCCGTCGCGCAGCCACAGGTCATGCTGCTGTGCGTACCAGAGTTCCCAGCCGCGCTTCTGCGCCGACAGCATCATCGCTAGCGTCGTGTCCTTGGCGGGCTTGATCGATTCGATCGGATCCATCACCACGACGAGACGGACGGAGCGAGTAGCGGGCATGAGGTGAATCCTGAATCGTCGAACGGGTGGGCGCGTGACCGGCATCACGCTGCCGGAAGACGCATGTGACGGGCTTCATATTATAGGAAGCCGGCCAATGGCAGCCCCCTGACCAATATGTTAAAAGTTCGGCCCATCGCGCAAGTCCCGTTGATTGCAGAAGATTTCCGCTGTCCAACGCGTGTGCCGCAGGCGCTGCGTACGACACGCCCGGTGAGAACAAGGCGCGAGGTCTACGAGGAAAGTGATGGACAACCTGGCAACGAACGAGCCGCGGCTCGCAGGTCTCAAGGTGCTGGTCATCGACGACAGCAAGACCATCCGGCGCACCGCCGAAACACTCCTCACCAAGGAGGGCTGCGAGGTCTTCACGGCCGTCGATGGTTTTGACGCGCTGTCCAAGATCGCCGATCACCAGCCCGACATCGTGTTCGTCGACATCATGATGCCGCGGCTCGATGGCTATCAGACCTGTTCGCTGATCAAGCACAACAAGGTGTTCCGTTCGATTCCCGTCATCATGCTGTCAAGCAAGGACGGTCTGTTCGACCGTGCGCGCGGCCGCATCGTCGGGTCGGAGCACTACCTGACGAAGCCCTTCACCAAGGATGAATTGCTGAGCGCGATCGAAACCCACGTCGGCCAGCCGGTCCGGTAACTACGGAAAAAGAGGCCAACCGATGCGCGGGCAGGCAGTCGCAGCAAGGTCGGAGCGAGGTATGTCCCTGATCCTCATCGTCGATGATTCGCCCACCGAAGTTCACGTCATGCAGAAGGCGCTGGAAAGCCACGGTTACAAGACCGCTTCTGCCGGCGACGGCGCGGAGGCGATTGCCAAGGCCAAGGCCATGAAGCCCGATCTCATTTTCATGGACGTCGTCATGCCGGGCGTGAACGGCTTCCAGGCGACGCGCAAGCTGCAGTCCGATCCGGACACCAAGGCGATTCCCGTGATCATGGTCACTTCCAAGGATCAGGAAACCGATCGCATCTGGGGCATGCGCCAGGGCGCCGTCGATTACCTGGTGAAGCCGGTGTCGATGGACAAGCTGATCGAGAAGGCCCGGGCGGCGCTCGCCGACTGATCCCGCCTGCATGAACGCCAACGCCGCCACCACACCCGTCACCGTCGCGAACCTGCGTTCGCTGCGGGACAAGCCGTTCGAGCTGCTGCGCGAACTGGAACGGCTCGCGCGCGTCGCGCTCGCCGGGCAGGGTCGCGATGCGGCGAACGAACACGAGTGGGTCGGCATCGCGTTTCGCGTCGGCTCGGAAAACTTCCTGGTCGCGCGCGATGAGACGCGCGAAGTGCTCGGATTTCCTTCGGTCGTGACCCGCGTGCCGGGCGCCAAGCCATGGATCCGCGGTCTCGCCAACGTTCGCGGGCAACTGCTGCCGCTGGTCGACCTGCGCGCCTTCCTGGGCGGCGGCGTCACCAACATCGGTCGCAGCTCGCGCGTGCTGGTCGCCCACCATCGCGAAGTGCCGGCCGGGTTGCTGGTCGACGAGGTTCAGGGTTTCCGTCGCTTTGTCGATAACGAATTCGGCACCACCGTGCCGCCGACCATCATCCGTTGCGAACGCTATCTCGCGGGCACCTTCCGCCGCGGGACGGAGAGCTGGCCGGTCTTCAGTCTGCGCAGCCTGCTCGAGAGTCCGGAGTTCCTGCAGGCGGCGGCTTCGTGAGCGTATGAAAAAGGTAGTGAAAGATTTCAGGCAGGGCATCGTCGCCGACGCGGTCGTCGCGGGCGCGTCGCTGCCTGCGGAGTGGGCCCATGGCCGACGCTAACGCCAACAAGATGCATGGCGTGAAGTTCTTGCCGCTGCTGCTCGGCATCGCGCTGGTCTGCATCGTCATCGCAGTCGGACTGCTGCTGTTCGCGAACCGGGACTCGGGCCAGGACGCGCAGCAGGCGCGTCACATCAATGAAGTCGTGGCGCTGTCGCAGAAGATTCCGTCGCTGACCACGGGCGCGTTGTCGGGCAAGGCCGAGGCGTTCGATGCGCTGGCGAAGGCGCTCGATCGCTACTCCAAGCTGGTCGAGGCGGCCGGGCCGGAAACCAAGGGCTTCGGTCCGTCGGTCGAACTGCAGAAACTGTCGCAGACGATTCTCGGCTCGCGCGAAGCGACGCTGGCGGTGCAGAAGTCGGCCACCGACGTGCGCGCGCTGGTGCCGCAGCTGCTGCAGTCGCTGGGCAATGTCGTCAGCGGACTTGGCTCGACCGGCATCGAAGGCATGACGCGCCACATCGAGCGTTTCGAACTCACCGGCCTGCGCCTGCAACAGGACATGGAAGCGCTGGCGGGCGGCGTCGGCGATGCATCGCTCATCGCGCGGCGGCTGGCCGACGGTATCGATTACATGGGGCAGGTGGTTGGCGGTCTCGGCGGTGAAGATGCCGGGCTCGGACTGACCAAGGTAACTGGCGCCGACGCCGAGGCGCGCCTGAAAGCCATGAGTACGCTGTACTCGCAACTGAGCGAACAGGTGCGCACCGCCATCACATCTGCCGAACGCCTGCGGCTCGCGCGCGAAGCCGGCGTCTCCGTCGCGACCGAAGCGGACAAGATCTACGCGCATTTCCAGAGCCGCATCGCCCTGCCCACTGCGGCCAGCGGCGTGCTCGGCAGCAAGGTGCTGCCGCTGTCGCTGCTCGGCGTGGCGGCGCTGTCGCTGTTGATCCTGTGGCTGCTCTTCGCCACCGGCGGCGACATCCGCAAGACCGTGCAGATGCAGGCGAGCAAGAACGAACGCAACCAGGAAGCGATTCTGCGCCTGCTCGACGAACTGTCGAGCCTGGCGGACGGCGACCTCACCGTGCAGGCGACGGTGACCGAAGACATCACCGGCGCGATCGCCGACTCGATCAACTACGCCATCGAAGCGCTGCGCGAACTGGTGGCGACGATCAACGACTCCGCGATCACGCTCGACGGCTCGGTGAAACAGACCCAGGATTCCGCGGGACTGCTGGCCAAGGCGGCCGTCGCGCAGTCGCGCCAGATCGCGCTCGCTTCCGAATCCGTCGCCGCCATGGCCGGTTCGACGGAAGAAGTCTCGGGCAATGCCGAACGCTCCGCCGACGTCGCGCGTCATTCGGTGGACGTCGCGCACAAGGGCGGCGACGCCGTGCGTCGCACCATCGACGGCATGAACGCGATCCGCGAGACCATCCAGGAAACCTCGAAGCGCATCAAGCGCCTCGGTGAAAGCTCGCAGGAGATCGGCAACATCGTCGAACTCATCAACGATATCGCCGAGCAGACCAACATCCTGGCGCTCAATGCCTCCATCCAGGCTTCGATGGCCGGTGAGTCGGGCCGCGGCTTCGCGGTCGTCGCCGACGAAGTGCAGCGCCTGGCCGAACGCGCCGCGACGGCGACCAAGCAGATCGAAGTGCTGGTGCGCACGATTCAGGCCGACACCAACGAGGCCGTGGTGTCGATGGAACGCAGCACCACCGACGTGGTGGGCGGCGCACTGCTGGCCGAAAACGCCGGCGCCGCGCTGGAAGAAATCGAGCAGGTGTCGAACCAGATCGCGAGCCTGGTGCAGAACATTTCCGCCAGCTCGCGCCAGCAGGCCTCGGCCGCGCAGAACATCGCGCGCAACATGAATGCCCTGCGCGAGATCAGCTCGCACACGGCGGAGAACTCCGCGGCGACTTCCAACTCGGTGGGCAAGCTCGCCGAACTGTCGTCGCAGCTGCGTAAATCGGTGTCCGGATTCCGGCTGCCTGATGCGGCCACGGGCGGCACGGAACTGCTGGCCGATCCGGAGCGCAAGCCGGCGCCGGTGGCGCCCGTCATCTCCGCCACGCCGCCGCCCAAGAAAGTCAGCGGCCTCGGCCGTTGAGCGTCAACGGGAGTTGCACGAATGACCCCACGTCCGTCGGGCCGCGTTCAGGGAATCCGCTGACCCATGGCTGAACTCTCCTCGCAGACACTGCACATCGTCGCGCGCGAGCTCAACACCGAGCTGAACGAGGCGCGCGCAGCGCTCGAACTGTTCGGCGACCAGCAGGACAATGTCGCGCTGCTGCGTCGCTGCAATGAACATCTGCACGCCGTGCACGGCGCGCTGCGGGTCTCCGAAGTCTATGGCGCGGCCCTGCTCGCCGAAGAAATGGGGCAGGTGCTGCAGTACCTGATCGACAACTTCGACGAGAAGCGCCACCTCGCCGAAGGCCTCGACGCGCTCATGCGCTCGATGGTGCAGCTGCCGACCTACCTGGAACGCGTGCTGAGCGGCGGTCGCGACATGGCGCTGGTGCTGCTGCCGCTGCTCAACGACCTGCGTGCCGTGCGCGGCCATGCACTGCTGTCCGAAGGCACGCTGCTGCTGCTGAATCTCAGCTCCGATCAGCAGGCGAGTCCTGCGGCGGCGGCGCCGGGCGAAGGCGTCCTGTCGGTCGCGCACTGGGCGCGCAAGCTGCGGACGCGCTTCCAGCTCGGTCTGCTCGGCTGGATCAAGGGCGAACGCGTCGAACAGAATCTCGAAGTGCTGGCGCGCGCCGCCGAGCGGCTGGAACAGGTCGCGACCACGCAGCCCGTGTTCCAGTTGTGGTGGGTCGTCGGCGCGCTCATCGAAGCGATGCGCGAAGGCGGTCTCGAAGGCAGCGCGTCCATCAAGCGCCTGCTCGGCCAGGCCGACCGCGACATGCGCCGTCTCTACGAACAGGGCGAATCGCGTTATGCCGATGCACCCTCGCTCGAACTGCTGAACAACCTGCTGTACTACGTCGCGCGTGCGAAGTCCTCCGGCCCGCGCGTGTCGGCTGTGCGTGCTTCCTTCCGCCTGAGCGAACTGCTGCCCGTCGACGATCAGGTCGAACAGGCGCGCGAAAGCCTGTCGGCGCCGTCCGTCAAGTTGATGAAGACGGTCGCCGCCGCGATCAAGGAAGACCTCGGTCGTGTCAAGGATGCGCTCGATCTGTTCGTCCGCCGCGGCGGCACGCAGGTCGAGGAACTCTCGCCGCAGCTCGAACTGCTGAAGAAGATCGGCGACACGCTCGGCGTGCTGGGTCTGGGCGAACTGCGCGACAAGGTGCAGGGCGAAACGACGGACCTGCAGGCGATCATCGCGCAGCAGGCGCCGGTGAACGAAGGCGTGTTGCTGCGCATGGCGGCGACGCTCATCAAGGTCGAAGACAGTCTCGACGAACAGCTCATCGGCATGATCGTGCCGACGGGTGACTCACAGAGTGTGCCCACGAAGCCCGCCGGTCCCGACGACATCGAATTCCGCCAGGTCACCGAAGCGGTGCTGCGCGAGTGCATCGTCAACATGGCGCGCATCAAGGAAGCGATTGCGCAGTCGATGGATCGCACGCGCGAAGGCCAGAGCATCGATCAGATTCCGGCGCTGGTGCGCGGCATTACCGCGGGCCTGCTGATGCTCGGCAAGACCCGCGCCGCCGAGATCATGGACGGCATCGACAAGGCGCTGGCGCAGTTCGTCCGCTCCGATGGCATGACCCTGCCGCCCGAAGCCGTCGACCGCCTCGCCGACGGCATTGTCGCCGTCGAGTACTACATGGAAACGATCCAGGCCGGCCGCGCTGATCCCTGGTACATGCTCGACAACGCCGAGACCTGCCTGCGCTATCTCGCCGAGACCCAGCCGGTGCCGATCGGCGATGGCTTTCCGCAGACGCCGGATCATGCGCGCACGGTCGTCATCGAACCGCTGTCGCAGACCGTGGCCGCGCCCACCGAACAGGAACGCACGGCCGTACTCGATCGCTCGGCGCAGGTCGCGCCGCTGCCGAAACCCGCGCCGACGCCCGTGTCCGCTCCGGCACCGCAGCCTGCCGCGATGCCGCCGGCGATGGTCAGGCCGACCGATGGCGACATCGATCCGGAATTCCTCGAAATCTTCATCGAGGAAGCGAAGGACGAAATCGCCAAGCTCGAAAAACATTTCCCGATGTGGGACCAGAACCCGCAGGACCAGGATTCGCTGGTCAACGTGCGTCGTTCCTTCCACACGCTCAAGGGCAGCGGCCGCATGGTCGGCGCGCAGCTCATCGGCGAATTCGCCTGGTCGATCGAAAGCCTGCTGAACCGCGTCATCAACAAGACGCTGGATCGCACGCCCGACATCATGGGCGTGATGCGCTCGGCGGTCGCGGCCGTGCCGCAGCTCGTCGAGCAGATCGAAACCGGGCGTGCGCCGGCGACGGACGTTGGCTACATCATGTCGCAGGCCAACAATCTGTCGGGCATGCGTCCGCAGGCGCCTGCACAGGCTGCATCGCCACCGGCTGCCGCCGTCACGCCGCCGCCCGCGGCTCCGGCAGCGCCTGTCGCACCGGCGCCGGCACAAAAAAAAACAGTAGCGCCGGTCATGGACCCGGTGCTGCACGAGATCTACGCCAAGGAGACCGCGGGGCATCTCGCCACCATCCGTAAGTTCATCGCGGCCTGCGATCTGTCGACGCCGCCGTACGCGGTCACCGAAGACCTGCATCGCTCCTGTCACACGCTGAGCGGCACGGCCAAGACGGCCGGCGCCGTTCACGGCACGACGGTCGCCGATCCGCTGAACCGCTACATCCGCAAGCTCTACGACAACTCCGCGGGACTCACGAACAACGGCCTCGCCGCGCTCAAGGACTCAGTCGCGGCGATCCAGCAGGTCGTCGACCACATCAACGAAGACACGGGCTTCTTCAGCAATCACCCACGCATCGTGGCGCGACTGCAGGAACTCGAAGCCGAACTCGATCAGGACATCGCGCGGCTCGGCGAAACGCTCGATGTCGGCGCCGAGGCGACGCGTTCCATTCCGGTGCTCAAGGACATCGAACCGGCGCCGGTCGCGCCGACGCTGGACGACACGCACGAGGTCGCCATGGACGATGCCGATGCGGCCACCAACGTGTTCGACGAAGCGGGTTTCCCTTCGGTCGCCCCTCCGGCCGTCGAAGCAATGCCCGTGCACAGCGAGGAAGTCACGATCGAATCCGTCGACGCGATCGAGATGCCGCCGACCGATGCCGGCGATCTCGAAGCGCTCGAGTGGAGCTACGCAAACTTCCCGAAGGAAGAGCCCACGGTGCGGGCGCCGAAGCTCGATGCCGGCGAAGCGACGGCGCAGGTCGAAGAGATTTCCTACGACGCGCCGATGGACGATGGCGGCATCGTGGTCGAAGAGACGGGTGTGTCCGAAGCGATCGACGCGTCGATCGCCGCCGATGCCGGTTTCGTCGTGGAAGACATGGAGGGTCTCGCAGAGACGAACCGCGTTCCCGTGCTCGCTGCGATTCACGAGCTGCCGCAGCAACCAGTCGCACACGTGCCGGTCGTGGCCGACGCCGTGGAGGAGCTGCCTTCCGAAGAGATCGTGATCGAGGTCGGCGAGATTCCGCTGGAATCCGCCGACGCGATTGCCATGCCGCAGCTGGACGACGGTTCCGAGACGCGCCAGAGCCTGGCGCTGTCGATCGTGCCGCCGCCGGAGCCGGAACCTGTTGCCGAGGCGTTGCCGGTCGAACCGGAGATCGAGGCCGAGATAGTCGCCGAGCCTGCCGTCGAAGCCCCTGTGGAGGCCGGCTTCAGCCGGCCCGCCGACACTGTCGAGGAAAGGCCGGCTGAAGCCGGCCTCCACAGCAGCCCGCCAGCACCGGAAGAGCCCGAAGAGCTCGACGACGATTTCGATCCCGACGTTGCCGCGATCTTCACCGAGGAAGCCGCCGAACTGCTCGAAACCGCCGACAGCTCGCTGTCCGCGTGGTCGCGCGATCGCGCCAACAAGGCGCTGGTCTTCGAGCTGAAGCGAGTCCTGCACACGCTCAAGGGCGGCGCTCGCATGGCGGGCATCCGCGCGATGGGCGATCTGAGCCATGAACTCGAAACATTGATGGAGCTGGTCGAAGCCGGGCAGGTGGCCGGTGATCAGCCGGTCTTCGATGCGCTGCAGACCAGTCTCGATACGCTGCACCGCATGCGCGACACCGTGAATCAGGGTGGTCGTTGCGTGCGTCCGCGCGAGCTGATCTCGCGCATTCGCGTGCTGTCCGGTCACGAACAGCCTGCACCTGCGCAGCCGGCGGCGCCGGTCGTCGCTGCCGTGGCATCGCACGTCGTGGCGCCTGCGGTCGAACCTGCGCCGGTTGCAGAAGCCGCGCCCGTCATCGAACAGCCGGTTGCAGCGGAGGCGCCGGCCGAAGAGTCGATGGAGATCGAAGTCGAATTCGGTGCCGACGAACTGGGCGCGGCTGCGCCACGCGAATCAGTGCGCATCGAAGAGCCCGCGCCTACAGCCGTCTCGCAGACCGCCGCATTCGATGTCGCTGCCGTCGCACCGGAACTGTTGCCTGAAGCGCCGCCGGCCGCGGAGCCGGAACTCATTCCGGCGCCTGCATTGCCGCCGGGCCGCGAACCGCAGGTGCAGGAACGCCAGGAATTCGCGCGCGTCGACGCCGATCTGCTCGACACGCTGCTGAACAACGCCGGCGAAGTCAGCATTTTTCGGTCGCGTCTGGAACAGCAGGTCGGTTCGATCGAGTTCAACCTCGCCGAACTCGGCCGCACCGTGACGCGCCTGAAAGAACAGCTGCGCAAACTCGAACTCGAGACGGAGGCGCAGATCCTGCACCGCCGCCAGGAAGAGCATCCGAACCGCGCCGATTTCGATCCGCTCGAACTCGATCGCTACTCGACGATCCAGCAGCTCACGCGCGCCTTTGCCGAGTCGGTCAGCGACGTCGGCAGCATCGAAGGCCTGCTCGAGAATCTGACGCGCGAAGGCCAGAACCTGCTGCTGCAGCAGGCGCGTGTCGTCACGGAATTGCAGAACGGACTCATGCGTACGCGCATGGTGCCGTTCCAGCGCCACGTGCAGCGCCTCAGCCGCCTGGTGCGCCAGGTGGCGACCGACGTCGGCAAGAAGGCCGAACTCGTCGTCGTGGGCGCGGCCGGCGAGCTCGACCGGCAGGTGCTCGATCGCATGCTGCCGCCGTTCGAACACATGCTGCGCAATTCGATCGTGCACGGCATCGAAACGCCGGAAGAACGCACTGCGAAAGGCAAGCCGGAAGGCGGCACGATCCGTGTCGGCCTGCATCGCGAAGGCGCCGAGATGGTGATCATTCTCGAAGACGACGGCCGCGGCATCGATGTGAATGCGGTGCGTGAGCGCGCCCGTTCGCGCGGGCTGCTGCAGCCCGGTCGTGTGCTGACGGACGAGGAAGCGATGCAGCTCATCCTCGAGCCCGGCTTCAGCACGGCGAGCGCCGTGACCCAGCATGCCGGACGCGGCGTCGGCATGGACGTGGTCGTCACCGAGATCAAGAAACTCGGCGGCGCACTGTTTACCGAATCGCAGCCGGGCCAGGGCGTGAAGTTCACGATCCGCCTGCCGTTCACGCTGGCGATCACCCAGGCGCTGATCGTGCGCACGGGCGAAGAGCTGTATGCGTTGCCGCTGCCGTCAGTTGAAGGCGTGGCGCGGGTGCCGCGTTCTGAAGTCGAAAAGCATCTCGCCGAAGAAACGCCGACGTTCAATTACGGCGGCCAGGTCTATCGTTTCCAGCATCTGGGTGCTTTCGTCGGCGGCGGCGCTTCGACCTTGCCCGACGGCGATGTGTCCGTGCCGCTGATCCTGATCCGCGCCGGCGAACACTCGACGGCCATCGTCCCTGACGAACTCGTCGGCAGCCGCGAAATGGTCGTGAAGGCCGTCGGCCCGCAGATCGCCACGATCCGCGGCATCTCTGGCGCCACCATCATGGGCGACGGCCGCATCGTCATCATTCTCGACATGGGTGCGCTGGTGCGTTCGGAATGGCGCGGCCGCGGCCAGGTCGAAGGCCCGCGCGAGGATCGCCGTACGTTCGCGCTGGTGGTCGATGACTCCATCACCGTGCGCCGCGTGACCCAGCGACTGCTGGAACGCAACGGCATGCGCGTGATGACCGCGAAGGATGGCGTCGATGCGCTGTCGATCATCCAGGAACACCTGCCCGACGTGATCCTGCTCGACATCGAAATGCCGCGCATGGACGGCTACGAATTCGCCACGCACGTCCGCGCCGACGCGCGCACGGCCGACATTCCGATTGTGATGATCACTTCGCGCACGGGCGAGAAGCATCGCGCCCGCGCCATCGAGATCGGCGTCAACGATTACCTCGGCAAGCCGTACCAGGAAAACCAGCTGCTCGATGCGATCGAGCCGCTGGTCGAGGCGCGGCGGCGGCATAGGAGGATGGCGTGAATACAGGGGCTACAGGCAACAGGCGACAGGCGACAGTCGGAATAGCTGTTGCCTCTGACCGTGGCCTGTGGCCTGTAGCCTGTCGCCAGCGGTACCGCTCATGAACTCCGAACTCGCCCACGAACTCTACAGCCTGCTCATTCCGCTCGGTCAGGAACGCCTGATCGTGCCGCGCGCCTGCGTGGCCGAGGTGATCACCTGGCAGCAGCCGGAAAAGATGGACGGCACGCCGCCGTGGTATCTCGGCACGATCCAGTGGAACGGACGTCAGGTGCCGGTGATTTCATTTGAAGCCGCCTGCGGACAGGCCTATCCGCCGCCGGGCACGCGCACGCGCATCGTGATTTTCGTGGCGCTGGGCAATCACATCACTGGCGGCTACTTCGGTGTGATCACGCAGGGCTTCCCGCAGCTCGTGCGCGTCAATGCCGACGTGGTGAAGGCCGACCACAGCCGCAGCTTCTCGGATCACGGTCCGACGCTGTGCCAGGTGCGCATGCTGAACGAGTCGCCGCTGATTCCGGATTTCGATCATCTGGAGAGGATGATCAGCGAGGAGACGAGGGCGGCGTGAACCGCACCGCCTCTCTTCCTGTGGTGCCAGCTTCAGTTTCTTCTGTAGGTCAGGCTTCAGCCTGACTGTTTTCAGGCCGGCTTACGCCCACTGACTTAAGCGCAAGTGCGTTTTGTTCTTCCCCTCCTCCGCGCAGCGGGGGAGGGCAGGGAGGGAGTCTTTTCTGATCGGTGGCTCACGATGCCGTGAGCGGTGTGCCCGAGGGGCTTTGCTGGAACGCCGTGAATACATCCCTGTAGGCTCCGGCGCGCGCATCCCTGCGCGCGACGGTCCAGCAAAGCCCCTCGGGCACACCACTCACTACGGTAGTGGCGTGTTGAATGCAGCTACGGAGAAGATTCAGAGAGCGCAAGGAACGGGCCGATCGCTTAAGTCAGTGCCGTTGCGCTGTGACCGAAGGGAATCCCATGGGAAAGCCGGCCCCACAGCAGAACGGAAGCGCACCCCTCCTACTGCAGATCCCCCCACAACGCCTGCAACACCGTCATCGCCACCACCGCGGCGGTTTCCGTCCGCAGCACGCGCGGTCCGAGCCGCACCGGCATGAAGCCCGCTTTCTGCGCGGCGGTGATCTCATCGTCATCGAGACCGCCTTCGGGGCCGATCAATAGCTCGACTTTCGAGGGCAGGCTGGCGATGCCGGCGAGCGAGCCGGGCGCGGACGGGCTCAGGACCAGGCGCATGCCGTCCTTGCGTACGGTGCTGAAGTAATCGCGCAACGAAATCGGCGTGCTCACGGCGGGGATGCGCGAGCGACCGCATTGTTCGCAGGCGCCGATGGCGATGGCATGCCAGTGCGTTTGTTTCTTCGCGGCCTGCTTCTCGTCGAGGCGCACGACGCTGCGTGCGGTCAGCACCGGTGCGATGGCGGCGACACCGAGTTCGGTCGCTTTCTGCAAGGTCCAGTCCATGCGCTCACCGCGCGAGATGCCCTGCACGAGCGTGATGCGCAATGGCGATTCGCCGGTGCCGGGCGTTGGATTGCGCAGCCGCACCGTCACCTTGTCGCCGTCGACCTCGGTGATCTCCGCCGGATAGTCCATGCCGCTGCCGTCGAACACGACCAGCGGCGCGCCGGCGCGCATGCGCAGGACGCGGGCCACGTGATAGGCGCCCGCCGATGACAGCGGCAGGATGGCATCCGCCTTCAGGGGGCCGTCGCAATAGATCCGGTTCAGTCTCATGGTCCCCCGCGGTCATTCGATGTTGTGCGGATTGTAGCGAAGGCAAGCAAGCGGCGTGCCTGTGGAGAGTGCGGCTGTGGCGAAGGCGCGGCTGTTACCATACGGGCGATGTCGACTATCGATCTCGAAACCGGATTGCTGCGCACGGCGCGTCAGGTGCCTTCGCCCAATGGCGACGATCGCCCGAGCGGCACGGTTGCCGATCTCATCGTCGTGCACGGCATCAGTCTGCCGCCCGGCGAATTCGGCGGGCCGTGGATCGATCTGCTGTTCACCAATCGCCTGCCGCCGGAGGGTCATCCGTACTTCGCGACGATCGCCGATCGCAAGGTGTCCTCGCACCTGCTGATCCGTCGCGACGGTGAAGTCGTGCAGTATGTGCCGTTTCATCGCCGCGCCTGGCATGCGGGCGTGTCCAGCTACGAGGGGCGCGAGAAGTGCAACGATTTCTCGATCGGCATCGAGCTGGAAGGGACGGACGACATGGCCTACGAACCCATCCAGTATCGGGTGCTGAGTTCGGTCATCCGGCAGTTGCTGGACACCTATGCGCAGCTTTCCACGCGGCGCATCGCCGGTCACAGCGATATCGCGCCGGGCCGCAAGACCGATCCCGGTCCGTTCTTCGACTGGCCGCGGCTGCAGGCGCTGCTTCGATGCGATCCCGGCAAATGAAAAAACTGCTGCTGCTGTGCGCGCTCGCGCATCTGACCACACCGGCTGTCGCGGCTTCGCGCATCGTGAGCCTCGCGCCGAATCTCACCGAACTGGCCTTCGTCGCTGGCGCCGGCGACAAGGTGATCGGCACCGCCGAGTACAGCGACTACCCGGAGCGGGCCAAAGCGATTCCGCGCATCGGCGATGCCTTCCGCGTCGACTACGAAAGAATCCTCGCCCTGCAGCCGGATGCGGTGCTGGCCTGGGAGCCGGGCACGCCGCATGCGACCGTGGAGCGCCTGCGTACGCTGCGGCTCGCGGTGAGCACGATCCGCACGCGCAGTCTCGCCGACATCGGTACGGCCGTGCGCGACATCGGCGCGATTGCCGGCACGCCGCAGATCGCCGGGCGCGAGGCGGATCGTTTCGAACGCGCCATCGCATCGCTGCGCGAGGAATACAGCGCGCGCACGCCGGTCACGGTGTTTCTGCAGATCAACGATCAGCCGCTGTACACCGTCAACGGCACGCAGATCATGAGCGAGGTGCTGGCGCTGTGCGGCGGCGTGAACGTGTTCGGCGATCTGAACGAACTGGCGCCGCAGGTGGGCGTGGAAGCGGTGATCGCGGCCAATCCCGAAGTCATCATTTCCACGGGCGCCGCCGATGCGCCGGCCTTCGTGCAATGGCGTCGCTGGCCGCAGATCCGCGCCGTGGGTGCCGGCAATCTTTATGCGATGTCGCCCGACAATCTGGCCCGATCCACGACCCGGCTCGCTACGGGCGCCGCCGACCTGTGTCGCACGCTCCAGACGGCTCGCGAACGGCTGCGGCGTCCGAACTAGAATGACCTTCTCCCTGTGGGGCCGGCTTCAGCCGGCCTTCTGCAGGGAGTCAGGCTGAAGCCTGACCTACAAGCCTGACCCACAACAGGAGTCCACTGGCAAGCATGACCCGAGCGACCGTCGCGCTGATCGTCCTGTGCGTCTATGGAGCGGCGCTGTTCGCCATTGCGCTGTGGGGCGGACGGCGCACCCACAACGGCAATGATTTCTTTCTCGCGAGCCGCCGGCTGACGGCGTGGTTCGTGGCCTTCAGTCATGTCGCGAATGCATCGCCCGTATGGCTGCTGCTGGCGCTGAGCGGCGCCGCCTTCGCGTGGGGACTCGCAGCAGTGTGGATCTGGCTCGCCGTGCTCGGCGGCTACGCCATGAATGCGTTCTACGTCGGTCCGCGTCTGCGGCAACTGTCGATCGGGCAGGGCACGTTGACCGTCGTGCAGGTGCTGAGCCTGGACGCGGGAGACCGCTTGCAGCCGATGATCGTGCGATCGGCCGCACTGATCCTGTCGCTGGCGTTGCTGCTGGAAATCAGCGCGGTGCTGCACGCGGCGGGCAGTGTGTTCGCCACGAGCTTCGGCTTCGATTTCACCAGCGCCTGCATCACCGCGATTGCCGCGATTGCGGTCATCACGCTCGTTGGCGGTTTCTGGTCGCTGAGCTGCAGCGACATCGTGCAGGTCGCGGTGCTGCTGCTGGTCGCCTGCCTCGTGCCGCTGCTGGCCATCGCGGTGAGCGATGGACTGGAACAGGTGCAGATCGGATTTCAGGCATTGGGACCGGCGACGACGGACTGGTTCGCGGGCCGCAAGGGCGTCGTGGCGATCGCGTTCGTGCTCGGCGTCAGCGGACTGGGTTTCGAACTCGCCGGACAGCCGCACGCGCTCGTGCGCTACATGGCCGCGCGCGACGAACTGGCGTTGCGACGCGGCCGATGGATGGCGCTGGCCTGCATCGCCGTGCTGCTCGCACTCATGCTGATCTGCGGCTGGACCGCCAGCGTGCTCCATGCCGGACTGGAGCGGCCGGAGCTGGCGATCTTCGCCACACTCGAGCGCGTCCTCTCGCCGACGCTGTCGGCGTTCATCATCGCACTCGTGCTCGCAGCGATGCTGATCGGCATGGGCAACCGGTTGCTGGTGCTGGCCTCGTGCCTGTCGGTCGACATGAAGCGATCGGCGTCGCCGCTGTCGTTCGCCTGGGCCCGCGTCGTGCTGGTCTTCTACGCCGTCTGCGCGCTGTGCCTGGCGCTCTATGCTTCCGAAAGCCTGCTCAACCAGGCGATGTTCGCGTTCGCGGCCATGGGCGCATCGTTCGGGCCGCTGTTGCTGGTGCGATTGACGGGCAAGCGCGTGCGACCGGGCTCGACGCTCGGCGCCATGTGGGCAGGATTCATCCTCACCCTGCTGTTTCATGTGCTGCCGGACGCACCGGGAGATTTCCTGGAACGCGTGCTGCCGTTCGTGGCGTCGCTCGGCATTGCGCTGACGGGCGGCGAACGGCGTCGCAATCCGGATCGCGCGGACCGTGCGCAGGAGACGGTGCACGATCGCGTGCCGATATGAAGAGGGCCGGCAACTGGCGACTGGCTGCTGGCCAGAGCAGGAAGCAGCGCATCAAGTCTCCCTCCCTTGCGCGTAGCGCGGGGGAGGGCCGGGTAGGGGGTCGCGCGAAGCGCGCTGCAAAGTTGCCAGAGACGCCGACTGCCGATCCGCCCGCCCGCATTCTTGCCGCCGTGCGCCGCATTCCCCGCGGCAAGGTTTGTACCTACGGCGATGTCGCCGACATTGCCGGACTGCCGCGTCGTGCGCGACTGGTCGGCACGGTGTTGCGACAGACACCCGCATCGCGCGACCTGCCGTGGTTCCGCGTCATCAATGCGGGCGGCCGCATTTCCTTTCCCGCCGGCAGCGATGCGTATCTGCGCCAGCGCCGCAAGCTCGAAGCCGAAGGCATCGTGTTCATCAGCGGCCGTGTCGACCTGAAACGCTACGGCTGGCCGCCGCGCGAAGAGCAGCTCGATGAGCTGCTGTGGAAGATGGATTGAAGAGGTTTCACACGGAGATCACGGAGGCCACGGAGGTCGGAAGGGAGAAGAATTTCCACGGGGGACACGGGGAGCACGGGGATAAGAAATTTTCTGTTCCGAACCCCGTGTTCCCCGTGTCCCCCGTGGAAATTCTTCTTTTTCTTCTCCGGCCTCCGTGATCTCCGTGAACTCCGTGTGAAATCTTCTCCCCTCGTTAACCCCGCTGGAGCAGGCCGGCGTTGATATCCCCGGGCGCATGGTGCGCCGGGAGATGACGCATGAAGGCTCTGGCCCGCAACTGTTCGGTAATGACCGCGACCGCACTGCTGGTCGCCTGCGCTGCCCAGCGCGACAACCCCGAAGAACGCGAAGCGGATGCGGCACCGCCGCCGCCACCGCCGGTGCGCGCGGAGGAGTTCGTACTTCCAGCCATGCCAGAAGTTGCACACAGCGAGGTGGCGGCGCCCGCGGATGCGGCAGCGACGCGTGCCATTTCCAGCGTGTCGCCGTCGTTTTCGATGGCGACGGAGAAGCAGGCGCTCTACCGCGTGGCGCCGATCCATCAGCCGCCGTACAACACCGAGAAGTATCAGCACCAGAACGACAACCCGGTGCATCGCGTGGCGGAAGAACCGGTGTCGACGTTCTCCATCGACGTCGATACGGGCGCGTATGCCAACGTGCGGCGCTTCCTCAACGACGGTCAGCTGCCGCCGCAGGACGCGGTGCGGGTCGAGGAGATGATCAACTACTTCGACTACCAGTACGCGCCGCCGTCGACGCGCGCGACGCCCTTCAAGGTGGCGACCGAACTCGCGCCGGCGCCATGGAACAAGGAAGCCTGGCTGCTGCGCATCGGCATCAAGGGCTTCGAAGTGTCGAATGCCGAACGGCCGCCGGCGAACCTCGTATTCCTCATCGACGTGTCCGGATCGATGCAGTCGCCGGACAAGCTGCCGCTGCTCAAGAATGCCTTCCGGCTGCTGACCGATCAGCTCAGCGCGCGCGATCGTGTGTCGATGGTCGTGTATGCGGGCAGTTCGGGCGTGGTGCTGGAACCGACGCCGGGCGACCAGAAACACAGGATCCTGGAAGCGCTCAACCGACTGGAAGCGGGCGGTTCGACCAACGGCGCCGAAGGCATCGAACGCGCGTACCAGCTTGCGAAGCAGGCGCACATCGCGAAGGGGATCAATCGCGTCGTGCTCGCGACCGACGGCGACTTCAATGTCGGCACCGTCGACTTCGAATCGCTGGTCGACATGGCGGAGCGCCAGCGCAGTTCGGGCACCGCGCTGACGACGCTCGGCTTCGGCACCGGCAACTACAACGATCAGTTGCTGGAACGACTGGCCGATGCCGGCAACGGCAACTATTCGTACGTCGACTCGCTCTCCGAGGCACGCAAGGTGCTGGTGTCCGAACTGTCCTCGACGCTCTTCACCATTGCCAAGGACGTGAAGATCCAGGTCGAGTTCAACCCGGCCGAGGTGGTGGAGTACCGGCTGATCGGCTACGAAAACCGCATGCTCGCGCGCGAGGATTTCAACAACGACAAGGTCGACGCCGGCGAGATCGGCGCAGGCCATCGCATCACCGCGCTGTACGAAGTCGTCCCGGCCGGTGCGAAGGGACGCGTCGACCCATTGCGCTACGGCGCTGCCGATGCAGCAGCGAAGGCAGGCGGGGGCGAAATCGCCAACGTGCGCCTGCGCTACAAACTGCCCGACAGCGACACCAGTCAGCTGCTGGAATATCCGATCGCGCGCGCTTCGCTGGTGAGTGCCGACAAGGTCTCCACCGACCTGCGTTTCGCTGCGAGTGTCGCCGCCTTCGGCCAGCTGCTGCGCGGCGGCAGGTACACCGAGCGGTTCGACTATCGCGATGTCGCCGCGCTGGCGAAGTCTTCGCTCGGCGAAGACCGCGAAGGCTACCGCCGCGAGTTCGTCTCGCTGGTCACGCTCGCGCAGTCGCTGACGCAGGAATCCGGCGGCGAGAAGGTGGGCCAGATCGGTCGGTAGGTCATTCTCACTGTGGGTCAGGCTTCAGCCTGACAGAAAGGCCGGCTGAAGCCGGCCCCACAGGAAGAGAAGAGACGCTGTCTCCAGTGCGCGGCCTGAGCTACGCTCAGGCCCATGGATCTGAAGGATGTCTCCATCGATCGCATGACCGATCTCGGCGAGGCCAATGCCCTGGCAACGCCGCTCGGGCGGGTCGCGCCTTTTGCTGCCGCGCCGCCGGCGCCCGAGGCGGACGACGATGCGGCGCTGATGCTGCGCTATCGCGACGGCGACATGCGTGCGTTCGAACTGCTGTACAGCCGCCACAAGGGGCCGCTCTATCGATACCTGCAGCGCTTGTGTCATCACCAGGACGTGGCCAGCGATCTGTTCCAGGAGGTGTGGGGCAAGGTGATCGCCACCCGCGAGCGTTACGAACCGCGCGCGCAGTTCAATACGTTCCTGTTCCGGATCGCCCACAACTGCGCCGTCGATTATTTCCGGCGTGCCGGACGCCAGCAGATCGGGCGCATGGAGGACGTCGGCGAACTGGAGGAGAGCCTGCCGGATGCGCCGGTGAGTCAGCCGGACACGCAGGTCTCGGCGATGCAGGTACGCGCGTCGTTCAGACAGGCGCTCGAGCAGTTGCCGACCGAACAGCGCGAAGCGTTCCTGCTGTACGAGGAAACGGGACTCAGCGTGGAGGAAATCGGCCGCACCACCGGTGTGGCCATGGAAACGGCCAAGAGTCGCCTGCGTTATGCCTTCCGCAAACTACGCACGGCGTTGCGGCATCACCAGGTCCACACTGCCGGTGAGGACAGCGAACCGTGAGCACACCTTCCGACGACAAGGCATTCGACGACTATCTGGAGCGGCGCTCCCAGGTGTCGCAGGCCTATCGCGCGCTGTCGTCCGATGACGTGCCGGCGCAGCTCGATCAGCAGATCCTGGCGCAGGCCCGCGCCGCGCTTGCGGGATCGGCCGGCGATGAACTGGCGCAGGTGCGCGCGAAACGCAGGCGCCTGATGCGATGGGGCGTGCCGGCAGCCATTGCGGCATCGGCATTGCTGGTGGTGTCGATCGTGATCCGCAGCGGCGTCGAACACGAAGTGCGGTCGACGGATTTCTCGCCCGCCGCGAAGCCGGCGCCGGCCGCCGTTCCCGCGATGCCGCAGCAGATGCCCGAAAAGAAACAGGAAGCCGTCGGTGCCACGGCCGCGGACAGCGTGGTGATGATCGCGCCGCCGCGCGATGCCGTGACCGAGTTTTCGTCCTATGCGCGTACGCCGTCGCGCGAAGACAAGATGCCCGAACAGCCCGTCATCGAGACGCCGGCCATCGCCCCGGCCGCTCCGCCGCCACCGCAGGTCGCAGCGATGCAGGAACGCACACAGGCAGCGGCGGCCAGCCGCGAACGGGAAGTGCAGCAGGCCGTGGCGGCGCGACGTCAGGAAGCTGCCAGAGCTGCTGCCATCGCGCCGGCCGCGGCGATGAGTCGCAGCGTTGCCGAGTCTGCGAACGTCGCTGACTCGGCGCTCAACGTCGCCCGCCTGCACGCCGATCCCGACGACTGGCTGGAACACATCCGCCAGTTGCGACGCGACGGGCAGCAGGCCGCGGCGGATCGCGAGTGGCAGGAGTTTCAGGAGACGTATCCGGATCATCCGGTCGCGGAGACGGATCTCGCACGGGCGAAAACCGCGCCGGCGCCGTAACGCGCATTCTTTCTGATCCCGCCTCCGCGCAGCGGGGGCCTCTTTTCGGAAAGTCAGGCTGAAGCCTGACCCACAGGCGGAGCTTCTTCCGCTGCTGCGATCCGCGGCAGGTACAGACTCACTTTCGTGCCCATGCCCGGCGTGCTGTCGATGCGGATCAGGCCGCCGGCGCGCGTCACGATCTGATGCACGATCGCGCAGCCGAGGCCGGTGCCGTGTTCGCCCTTGGTGGTGAAGAAGGGCCGGAAGATGTTCTCGCGTGTCTCCTCGTCCATGCCGATGCCGGTATCGGTCACGCTGATTTCGACGAAGACGCCCGATTCGCCGTCCTCGTCCTCGACCGGAATGTCTTCGGCGCGGATCGCAAGTTCGCCGCCGGCCGGCATGGCATCGCGCGCATTGAGCACCAGGTTCAGCAGCGTGCGTTCGAGCTGCGCCGAATCGATGAAAACGCGGCTGATGGGCCGGTCGACATCGCTGGTCAGGCGGATGCGGTTGCCGAGCAGCACCTGGAACATGCTGTGCATCGACTGGATCGTCCGCGCTACGTCGATGACCCGCGGCGACACCGGCGCGTCCTTGCCGAAGGACACGACTTCGTTGGTCAGGTTGTTGCCCCGCTGCAGGATCTCGACGATTTTCTGCGAATAGCGATCGGCATCCGCCGGCAGTCCGGGCACGCGCTGGATCAGCTCCGCGAAGCCCATCGCCGCGCCCAGAATGCCGCGGAAGTCATGTGCGATGCCGGCGGCCATGCGACCGACGGCCTCCATGCGGTGCAGCTCCATCAGATGATCTTCATAGGCGTCCAGCGTGGCGCGTGTGCTGCGTCGCCGGTGCTCCTGATACAGGCGCGCAATGTTGTCGGCCACGGCGCTCGCGAAGTCGGATTCGGCGCCCGACCACTCGCGCGGCGCGCCGATGTGTTCATGACAGACGACGCCGACGACGCGGCCCTCGATGTACAGCGGCGCATCCAGCAGCGAGGTGATGCCGAGCGGCTGCAGGTACGAGGCAGACAGTTCGCCCGTCAGGGTCGACTCGCCGGCGTGGGTTGCCGGCAGCGTGCGCAGCGCCTGCAGGGCCTCGAAGTAGCGGGGGAAGTCCTGCTGACGCAGCACCGCGCCCTGAAAAACCTGGCCGCTCGAACGCTGGAACAGGTAGCGGCAGCGCAATGCGCGACCTTCGTCGACCAGCACCCAGACGCCGATGCGGTCGATGTCGAGCGCCTCGACCACGCACCGGGCCAGCTGCAGCCACAGGTCGTGCAGCGGAACCTCGCCGCCGGCATCGAGGCGGGCGAGCCGCAAGCGTGCCTGTTCGAATCGCCGGGTCTGTTCGAAGACGGGAGTGGATCGATCGGGGTTTCCGCTGACGGCCATGCGCTTGCATTCTCCTTTGCGCACGACTCTACGCTCCGGCCGACTCGCAGGCCAATAGCGGCATGTCGCGGAATTCGCCGGTGGAACGGTCACAGAGCGGCCGCGCGCCGGTTAGAATCCACGCCCTCCCGTGCACTTCCTGCGAGCGTGAATCGTGATTGAACGTCTGATCGAGAAGCTGCTGTTCTCCAGCCGCTGGATCCTGGCTCCCGTCTACCTCGGCATGTCGCTGGCGCTGCTGGCGCTCGGCATCAAGTTCTTCGCCGAGGTGTATCACCTGCTGCACACGATCATGGAAGTGACGGAGGCCGACCTGGTGCTGCGGCTGCTGGCGCTGGTCGATCTCGTGCTGGTCGGCAGCCTGATCGTCATGGTCATGTTCTCGGGCTACGAGAACTTCGTTTCCAAGATCGACGTGAAGGAGGGCGGCGACAATCTCGGCTGGTTGGGCAAGCTCGATGCGAGCAGCCTCAAGCTGAAGGTCGCGGCCTCGATCGTCGCCATTTCCTCGATCCATCTGCTGCGCGCGTTCATGAGCATCGGCAACCAGGCGGTATTCGACGAGACCTCCAGCACCAAACTCATGTGGTTCGTGATCATCCACCTGACCTTCGTCGTCTCCGCCGTGATGATGGGCGTGCTCGACAAGATGTCGTTCGCAAGTCATCGCGAAGATCACTAGACGCCATGATCTACACCCTCGGATCGCGCCGCATCGAAACCGTCGGCGATGACTACTTCGTCGCTCCCAGCGCCGACGTGATCGGTTCCGTAAGGCTCGGTCGCTGGGCCAGCGTCTGGTTCGGCGCGGTGCTGCGCGGCGACACCGACTGGATCGAACTGGGCGAAGCCACGAACGTGCAGGACGGCTCGGTGATGCACACCGATCAGGGCACGCCGCTGATCCTGGGGGCGCACACGACGGTCGGTCACAAGGCGTTCCTGCATTCCTGCACCGTTGGCGATCATTCGATGATCGCTAACGGCGCGATGGTGCTGGATGGCGCGCGCGTCGGCAGTTACAGCGTCGTCGCGGCAGGCGCATTCGTGCCGCCGCGCAAGACGGTGCCGGACGGCGTGGTAGTGATGGGCAACCCTGCGAAGGTCGTGCGCGAACTCACGGACAAGGATCGCGAGATGCTGGTGCACGCCGCGCATCACTACGTGGAGAATGCGCAGCGGTATCGGCAGGAGCTGCGGATTCTTCCTGTGGGTCAGGCTTCAGCCTGACATTCTTCCTGTGGGGCCGGCTTCAGCCGGCCTCTTCATCAGAAATCAGGCTGAAGCCTGACCTACAGGAAGAGCGGCCTTCTGCTCCGGCTCGGTCCCTTCCTCGTAGAACTCCAGCGAAATCGAATTCAGGCAATGCCGCTGGTGCGTCGGCGGCGGACCGTCCTCGAAGACGTGCCCCAGGTGCGCATCGCAGCGCGCACAGCGGATCTCCGTGCGGATCATGCCGTGGCTGCGATCGACCAGTTCGGTAACATGCTGCGGATCGAACGGCTCGTAGAAGCTCGGCCAGCCCGTCCCCGATTCGAACTTGGAACCTGCGCGATACAGCGGCAGGCCGCAGAGCCGGCAGGCATAGATTCCCGACTTCTTGTTGTTGAGCAGCGTGCCGCAGAAGGGCCGCTCGGTGCCCTGGTGCAGGATCACGTGCCGCTCCTCCGGCGTGAATGCGGCGGCGTACTTTTCCCGTTCGGCCGCGCTCAGGGGGCGAATGTCATAACCGCTGGCGGAAGTGGTGGCGTTGGACATCGGATACCTCGGACGGGAGAAGCAAGAAAATTTTCCACGGGGAACACGGGGCGCCCGGGGATCAGAGACCTCTTGTGCTCCTGATTGGTGGCAGTTCGCGACGTATTCAACCACGCGTCTGCGCATCGTTTCGATCCTGATCTTCCCCGTGCGCCCCGTGTCCCCCGTGGAAATTCCTCTTCCTATTTCCCCTCGGCCCGCAACCGGCTGTGGCGATACCCGTACAGCGCATAGATCGAGAACCCGAGCACGGACCAGACCAGCAGCCGCCACCAGGTATCGGGCGGCAGGAACACCATCATGCTGATGCACACCAGCGCACCGAGGATGCAGGTGACCGGCGCGAACGGCACGCGGAAGGGACGCGGCATGTCGGGCTTCGTCCGGCGCAGCACCAGCACGCCGATGCACACGCAGGTGAACGCGAGCAGGATGCCGATGGAAATGAGTTCGCCCAGCACGTCGAGCGGCAGCAGTCCCGCGATGATGGCCGCGACGATCACGGCGACGGCGGTGGCGATGTGCGGCGTGCGATGCACCGGATGCACCTTCTTCCACGACGGCGGCAGCAGGCCGTCGTCGGCCATCGCCAGGAAAATGCGTGGCTGGCCCAGCAGCGAGATCAGGATCACCGACGTCATGCCGACGATGGCGCCGAGTTCGACCAGCACGCCCAGCCAGGAAAGCTGCGGATGCGCATCCAGCGCGACGGCGACGGGCGCGGCCACGTCCAGCGACGTGTACGGCACCATGCCCGTGAGCACGGCGCTCATCGCGACATAGAGCACGGCTGAAATTCCCAGCGCGCCGAGAATGCCCAGCGGCACATCGCGCTGCGGATTGCGCGCCTCGCGCGCCGTGGTCGAAGCGGTGTCGAAGCCGATGTACGAGAAGAAGATGATCGCCGCACCCTGGAACACGCCGCTCCAGCCGAACTCGCCGCGCTTGCCGGTGTTCTCGGGCAGGTACGGATGCCAGTTGGCGGTGTCGATGTAGCTGATGCCGGCGAGGATGAAGACGACGATGACGCCGACCTTGATGAATACCATCGCATTGTTGAGCGTTGCCGATTCCTTCACGCCCACGTAGCAGACGTAGCCGAGCGCCAGCACCACCAGCACGGCCGGCAGATTGACGATGGCGCCCGTCATGCCCAGTGCGCCGCTCTCGGTCTTGCCGAGCGGTGCGTTGATGAGCGCATCAGGCAGGTGGATGCCGATCTTGCCGAGCAGGTTGACGACATAGGCGGACCATCCCACGGCCACCGCCGACGCCGACAGCATGTATTCCAGCGACAGGTTCCAGCCGATGAACCACGCGATGGCCTCGCCGAGCGTCGCGTACGAATACGTGTAGGCGCTGCCCGAAACCGGAATCATCGAGGCGAACTCGGCATAACAGATGGCGGCGAGCGCCGAGCCGATGGCGGCGATGAGCAACGCCAGCGTCAGCGCCGGGCCGGCGTGATTGGCGGCGACCGTGCCCGTCAGGATGAAAATTCCCGTGCCTATCGTTGCCCCCAGTCCGATAGCCGTCAGCGATCGCGCCGTCAGGACCCGTTTGAGCGGCGGCGCGGCGTTCAATTCGCTCACGATGGAGTCGACCGAGCGCACGGCAAACAGGCGGCGCAACAGGGACATGGAAGGACCTCGTTGGAATTGTGCTGATGGCGGCCGGGAACCGTCGACAGGCTACAGGCTCCCGGGAGCGCTGAACAAGGACCCGCTGCCTGTCGTCATGCGGGTCTAAGCCTTTATCATTCCCCGGTGAATCCATCCCAGGCTCCCGACCGTTTTTCGCGACCGCCGCTGCCCAACAGCTACTGGGTTCGGCCCGGCCGCCTGCTTGCGGGCGAGTATCCGGGAATCCCTGCACGCGACTCGACGGCCGGGCGTATACAAAGCCTGTTGCGCGCCGGCGTGAATGCATTCATCGATCTGACGGCGGAAGGCGAACTCGATCCCTATGCGCCGCTGCTGCCGGCGGACGGTTCCGTCACGCATCAGCGCTGGCCCATCGTCGACCATGATCTGCCGCAGTCCGCGGCCTACATGCGCCAGATTCTCGATGCGATCGATGCGGCGCTCGCGCAGGATCGCTGCGTCTACGTGCATTGCCGCGCCGGCATCGGCCGTACCGGCACGACCATCGGCTGTCATCTCATCCGCGGCGGACTCGCGCCGGCTGTCGCGCTCGATCGCCTGAACGAGCTGTGGCAGCAATGCGCGCGCAGCGCGAGCTGGCCCAGCATTCCGGAAACCGATGAACAGTATCGCTTCGTCATGGAATGGCGCGAGGTCGCGGCGCCGCCTGATCTCTCGCAACGTTGTGCAGGCGCACTCGTGGGACTCGTCTGCGGCGAAGGCCTCGGTGCGCTGCGCGTCGCAGGTCACGACGTGCGTCAACTCGCCCGGATCACCGACCTGCCCGCCGCCGGGTTCGATGCGGCGACGGTGCTCTGCGCACTGCAGAGCCTGCGCGAGCGCGCGGGTCACGATCCGCGCGATCAGATGGAACGCTATCTGGAGTGGTCGCGCAGTGCGTCGGGCGCAGAAGTGCCGGCCGACTTCCGTCGTGCGCTCGCGGCCTGGCAGTGGTCGAAGAAACCGAACGCGGGTTCGCACGATCCGCGCAACCTCAGTGCACACTCGCTCGCGCGTTCGCTGGCCGCGGCGCTGCATTCGTATCGCGATGCCGGCGCGGCGCTCGAACTGGCCGCGGATCTGTCGCGCACGACCCAGCAGTCGCCCATCGTCCTCGATGTCTGCCGGCTGTGGACGGCGATTCTCGTCGATGCCCTGACGGGTGCTGCGAAGAACCCGCTTCTCGAACTGAGCGCCACGCCTGCCATCCGCCTGCTGCGGGATCGTCGTCTGCGACCGGAAGTTGCCGCATTGCTTGACGGTGGCTGGCGCAGTCTTCCAGCGAAGGGCGACGATGCGCTTTCGCTTGGCGTCGGCGCATTGCGGGCCGTGGATGCGGCGAACGATTTCGCAGAGGCGATGAGTGCTGCGCTGAGCCAGGCCGAGTCAGCCGCGACGCTGGGCGCGCTCAGCGGCACGCTCGCTGGCGCGTGCTTCGGCATTGCATCGATTCCGGATCGCTGGCGCGAGGCTGTGCCGCAGTCGCGCGCGCTGCACGCGCTGGCGCGGACGTTCGCCTGATCATGGCTGTCCGCAAGAAGAAATCCCGCCGCACCGCACCGCGCACGCGACGCAAGACGCGCGAGCCCGCGTGGACGCGCCTGTCCGACGAAGCGCTGCTGCAGAAGCGCTTCTGCGATCTGCGCCTGTCGCTGCGCGGCACGATGGTCGAGCGTCACTGGAAGGAAGTGCAGAAGGATCTGCTCAGTCGCGGCATCCGCTTCCGCCCGCATCTGTGGCTGTCCGAGGAATGGTTCTCGCCCGACGGCGTGCCCGGCATCGCCGTGCCGTTCTACATGGCGCACCCGCGCCTCATGCGCCTCGAACGGCTCATCATGGATGAAGTGGAGGGCGGCAACGCCAACTGGCTGACGCGCATCCTGCGGCACGAAGCGGCGCACGCGCTCGACAATGCCTTCCGGCTGCGACGTCGCAAGGGTTGGCGCAAGACGTTCGGTCCGGCGACGCGACCGTATCCGGACGTGTATCGACCGCGTCCGGCCAGCCGCGACTACGTGCTGCACCTGGGTCACTGGTACGCGCAGAGTCATCCGTCGGAAGATTTCGCCGAAACGTTCGCCGTGTGGCTGCAGCCGCGCGCCCGCTGGCGCCGCGATTACCAGGGCTGGTCCGCCCTGAAGAAACTCGAGTACGTCGATACGCTGATGAAGGAACTGAAAGGCGCGAGCGCGGCGGTCGACAATCGCGAACGCATCGAACCGCTGAGCGAGGACACGCGCACGCTCGCCGAACACTATCGACAGAAGCGTGCGCGCTACCAGCTCGACCGGCCCGGTGCCTACGACCTGCGGCTGAAGCGCATCTTCGGCAAGCGCAGCGCGCGGCGCCGGCATCTGCGCGCCAGCACGTTCGTGCGCCGCGTGCGCCCGCAGCTCGAACGCCTGCTGATCCGGCGCTCGCGCCTGCATCCCTATCTCGTCCATCATGTGCTGCGCGTGGTGATCCAGCGCTGCCGCGATCTCGACCTGGTGCTGGAAACGTCCCAGCGCGAAGCGAAGCGCGCGGTGCTGGGCGTGCTCGAACGCATCATGATGGACATCCTGCGCCGCGACCGCGAACGGTATGCACTGTGAGTAACGAGAACCCATGAAGCCACTTCGCGTACTGGTACTGATGCACGAGAGCCTGGTGCCGCCGCCCAGTCTCCGGGGTCTCACCGTCAAGGAGATCGACGAGTTCCGTACCGAGTTCGACGTCACCAACGTGCTGGAGAAGGCGGGCCACGAGGTGAAGGCGCTCGGCCTGCTCGACAACCTGGCGGACTTGCGCACCGCGATCACCGACTGGAAACCGGACATCGCGTTCAACCTGCTCGAGGAATTCCAGGGCATCGTCACCTACGACCAGCACGTGGTCGCCTTCCTGGAATTGATGAAGCAGCCGTACACCGGCTGCAATCCGCGCGGCATGATGATTTCGCGCGACAAGGTGCTGTCGAAACAGATCCTCGCCTATCACCGCATCCCGACGCCGGGCTTCGCGCTGTTCCGTCGCGGCCAGAAATACAAGCTGCCGCGCCGGCTCAAGTTGCCGCTGTTCGTGAAGTCGGCCACCGAAGATGCATCGTTCGGCATCTCGCAGGCCTCCATCATTCGCGAGCCGGACAAGCTCAAGGAACGCATCGAATTCATCCACGAACAGACCAATTCCGACGCGCTGGTCGAGGAATACATCGAGGGTCGCGAACTGTACGTCGGCGTGCTCGGCAACGAACGCCTGCGCACCTTTCCGATCTGGGAAATGGATTTCGGCACGCTGCCGGATGTGATGGCCGGCATCGCCACGCGCAAGGTGAAGTGGGATCGCAACTACCAGAAGAAGCACGGCATCAAGACCGGCGCCGCACCGCCGCTGCCCGATGGCATTCCGGCCTATCTCGACAAGCTCTCGAAGCGCATCTACCGCGCGCTGCACATGAGCGGCTACGCCCGCATGGACTTCCGCATGCGTCCCGACGGCAGCGTGTTCGTGCTCGAAGCGAATGCGAATCCCAACATCAGCCACGCGGAAGATTTTGCGGAATCGGCGCGTGCAGCCGGCGTCGAGTATCCGGCGCTGCTGGAGCAGATCATCCGGCTCGGGCAGAACTACCAGGCGGCGTGGCGGATCGAGGAGTAGACCCGCTTCTTCTCTCTTCCTGTGGGGCCGGCTTCAGCCGGTCTTCCTGCGACGGTCTTCGGCCTCGGTGCCCGGCTAGTCTCCGGTTCTTGCATATTCGCGTTGTTCTGCGTGGAGCGCCACATGATGCGCCGGCCGCAGATTGCGGCGACGAGCCAAATAGCTTGAAGCGATACTTCTATCGAGTTTCCCTCACTGGAGTCGAAATTTTTCTTGGTGATTGACGATAGATGTGTAACGCAGCTAACGTCCTCGTATCGAAGAACAAGTCTGTCAGTCATGGATGACTCTGCCCGCGTCAGCCATGCATGGGAGGATTACATCGCATGGCAGTTTTCCGCGATCTACTTCGTGTGTGCACATCGCTTGTTTGCTGCAAGCGAAGCTTGCCACGCTGCAACAGATTGAGAAATGGACTGCGACTCTGCGAGCGCGAAGACGCGATCACTCTTGCCCAACGGCGCCGTGTCGTAACTGTGTCGCTCTACCTGGCGATCTGGTCGATCGGCAGTCTTGTCCTGCCGAGCAATGCCCATGCACAAGGGGTGTGTACTTCGACCGATCAGCAATCGGGGGAACATTGCACTTCAGCCACTGCGACTCCATGGCAATGGTTCTCTGACTGGAATCTGAATCCCCGGATGTATCCGTCTCTCGAGCAGCTCACTGCGGCAATGATTTCCGCACAGATGAGCATTGCCCACCCGCCACGGTGCTCGTTCACTTTCGACGGCTTGCTTCAGGATATCGGTGGAATCGGGTATGCGTGGCCCAACAGCCCTCAGAGCGACATATCGCATAACCATCAGGGCAACTTCACTTCAATCTGGACGAGTGTGACGCCCTGCGACGTTAATGAGAAAAGAGAGATAGGCATCTATCAGCATAGGACCTTCACGTGCCCGCAGGGCTACGGCATACGGAATCAGACTGGAGTAGGGCTGTACTGCGCGATTACCTGGTGGGTTGCTGATCCCCGAAAAGCGGCGGGTGCATGTGCGAAGGGTCAAATGGAGGTGGGGAATCCCTGCGAGATCGGAAGCGGAAACAAGCATTTGCTTCAAGAGGACTATCGAAGCAACTCGTCCTTGGCGTTCCAACGTCATTACAACAGCAACTACGCAATCAATTATCAACCCATTGCTTACGACTATGAGCCTTTGGGGCCTGGTTGGACTGCCACATACTTCCAACGGATCGACTATGTGCCCTCCAGCGTGGTCGTGGCCGCAAATGTCTATCGGCCAGATGGAAAGATGTTGGTGTTTCAGGGTTCCGGAGCAACCTTTACGGGACCGCCCGATATCGACGAACGCCTAGTTGCACAGCGTGATCAAAACGATGTGATCACGGGCTGGACACTTACAACGTCCAGCGATGACGTTGAAACGTATGATGGCACGGGGAGGCTTGTCAGCATCGTAAGCCGTGGAGGCTACGCACAAACGTTGCAGTATGGACAAGACGGAAATCTGTCAGTTGTGGTGGATAACTTTGGGCGCACCTTGGAGTTCATCTTTGATCAGGGTCGATTGCAGCGGCTGATCGATCCAGCCGGTCAACACATCGACTACGTCTACAATCCGAATGAGACGCTTGCCACTGTAACGTTCGGCGATGGCACGTCGAAGCAGTACCACTACGATGGCTTCTTTTTGATCGGGATAACCGACGAACTTGCCTCCAGATACTCGACCTATGGATATGAGTCAGGGCGAGCCGCATCAACAGAACTCGCAGGCGGCGTCAACAAGTACACAATCGCTTCCAGCACCTTCTATCGTGAAGTGGTCGATCCGCTAGGGAAGCTGCGAACATACGGATTCGATCCCACGGCGTTGCATCATCTGTACCGAGTGCGATCCGCGTCGTCGGTCTCGACCGATCGAAACAGCCCGAAGACCGTCGCATATGATGTAAATGCGAACATTAGCTTGAGGAGGGACCACAACAACAACGAAACACAACTGACATACGACTTGTCTCGCAATCTGGAAACCTCGCGCACTGAGGCTTACAGTACGCCAAGAGCTCGAACAATCGCCACGCAATGGCATTCTACTTACCGCCTTCCCATCGAAATTGACGAACCCGGCAAGCGCACGACGTTCACCCACGATGCGAACGGCAACGTCCTGACGAAGATCGTCCTCGACACGACGACGAGTGACTCGCGCACCTGGACCTACACCTACAACGCCTTCGGCCAAGTATTGACGGCCGACGGCCCTAGAAGTGATGTCTCTGATGTCACGACCTACACGTACTACACCTGCACCACCGGTTATCAGTGCGGCCAGGTGCACACGATCACCAACGCCCTCGGCCACATCACGACCTACACCACCTACAACGCGCACGGCCAGCCGCTGACGATCACCGATCCGAACGGGGTGGTGACGACGCTGACCTACGACCTGCGCCAGCGCCTGACCTCCCGCACGGTCGGCTCGGAACAGACCACCTTCGAGTACTGGCCGACCGGCCTGCTGAAGAAGGCGACCCTGCCCGACGGCAGTCATCTCTCATACACCTACGACGCGGCCCATCGCCTGACCGACATCAGTGATGCCGAAGGCAACACGATCCACTACACGCTCGATGCGATGGGCAACCGCACGAACGAGGAACTGCGCGATCCGTCCAGTGCCCTGACGCAGACCCGCACCCGGGTCTTCAACACGCTCAATCAGCTCTGGAAGCAGATCGGCGCGGCCGGTGGCGCTTCCGTCACGACGACGTTCGGTTACGACAACAACGGCAATCAGGCGAGCATGGCGGCCCCGCTGGGACGCAGCACGAGCCAGACCTACGACGAACTCAACCGGCTGACACAAGTCACCGATCCCAACAGCGGCCTGACGACTTACGGCTACGATGCATTGGATCAACTGATCTCGGTGACCGACCCGCGCGGCAAGGTAACGAGCTACAGCTACAACGCACTGGGCGATCTCACCCGGCAAGTCAGCCCCGACACCGGCACGACGATCAACACGTACGATACGGGCGGTAATCTCAAGACGAGCACGGAGGCGCGCGGCAAGATGGCCACGTATACCTACGATGCCCTGAACCGTGTCACGAGCCTGACCTACGCCGATCAAACGATCGGCTACAGCTACGACAGCGGCACGAACCAGAACGGCCGCCTCACGCAGATCACGGACAACTCAGGTTCGACCCACTGGAGCTACGACCCGCAGGGTCGGGTGCTCTCGCGCCAGCAGACGATGGGCGCGATCACCAGGACGCTCGGGTACAGCTACGACAGCGCGGGTCGATTGCAGACACTGACACTGCCCTCGGGCAACACGATTCAGTACGGCTATGCGAACGGCAAGGTGGTGAGCCTGACCCTCAACGGCAGCACGCCGCTGCTTTCCAATGTCCTGTATCAACCCTTTGGCCCCATCGCCGGCTGGCGCTGGGGCAACAGCACGCTGGCGGTCAGAGACTATGACCAGGACGGCAAGCTCACGCTCACCGACAGCGCAGGATTGAGAACGTACAGCTACGACGATGCCTTCCGCATCACCGGCATTGGCGATGCGAGCAATCCCAACCTCTCACAGAGTTATGGCTACGACCTGCTCGACCGCCTCACCAGCGCCACCGGCGCGGGCCTCAGTCAGGGGTGGACATACGATGCCAATGGCAATCGGCTCAGCCAAACGGGCAGCGCTCCCTCGGCCTACACGGTTTCGGCCAACAACAACCGGATCGCGTCGATTACCGGCGCACTTGCCAAGACCTACACCTACGACGCCGCGGGCAACACCACGAGCGACGGCGCCACAAGCTTCGCGTACAACGACGCGGGAAGAATGATGTCGGCGACGAAGGCCGGCGTGACCTCGACGTACGCGCTCAATGGCCTCGGCCAGCGGGTGAGAAAGACGACGGGCGGGCACTCGATCTACTTCGTCTACGACGAAGCCGGCCGCCTCATCGGCGAATACGACGGCTCAGGCAATCTGCTCCAGGAGACGGTCTGGTTCGGCGATATCCCGGTGGCCGTTCTGAAGCCGAACAGCGGCGCTGCGCCGCAGACCGTCACGCTGGCCTCTACTTCGGATACATATATTCAAAGCGGAACGCCGACGACCAATTATGCCTACGCGCCGCAACTGCTCGCCCGACTGGCGAACAGCGAAGGTCTGACGCGGGCCTCGTTCCTGCAGTTCGGTCTGGCCGGCGTGCCGGCAGGAACGATCACGTCGGCGCGGCTGCGCCTGTACGGCCGGCATGAAGCGCCGAGCGGATCGGGACTGCCGATCTCGGTCTGGCCGGGCACGCTGACGACGAGCTGGAGCGGCGTCAACGTCAACTACAACAATTCGGCCACGCTCACCGGCGTCGATTTCTACGCCACCAGTTCGATTGCGACGACCACCGTGGGCATCAATGCGGCCTATCGCGAATGGGATGTGACGAGCTACGTGCAGCAGCGCCGCGCATTGGGCCATGCGACGTTCGGCGTCGCCGTGAACGCCGCGCATCTATACCGCGTGAGCTTCAACTCCGCCGACGCCACGGGCAACCGCCCGCAACTGGTGGTGACGGTCGCCGGCAGCGGCGGCAGCAGCAGCGGCATCAACCACTTCTACATTCACACCGATCATCTGAACACGCCGAGGAAGATCACGCGGCCGGATGACAACGCCATGGTGTGGCGGTGGGACGCCGATCCGTTCGGTACGACGCTAGCCAACGAAGATCCCGATGGGGATAGCACGTTATTCACGTACAGCCTGCGCTTCCCGGGACAGTACTTCGGTGCCGAAACTGGGCTGCACTACAACTACTTCAGGGATTACGATCCAAGCACGGGGCGGTACGTGCAAAGTGACCCGATCGGACTATATGGTGGAATGAATACCTACGCATATACCAATAGCCAGCCGATGGTTCTCGCCGATCCAAGAGGATTGCAGGCCATTCCAATTCCGGCGGCGCCGACCGTGCCTCCGGGCACTCCTGCGACTCCAGATCTATCTAGAGTTCTCGCCGAGCTGCTGAATAAGATGGGGGAAGCCCTCAAGAGTGTATGCCCTCCTACACTCTCAGAGATTGGAAGATGCGATAAAGTTTTGGCGGACTGCCGCAAAAAGTGTACCGACATCTTCGTTGACAATCCTGAGAAACTGCCGGGTGTTGGCACCGATCGCCAAGGAAGGTTACGCCGCTGCATTCGTGAGTGTATGGAGCAGCAACAGTGTTTCGACTTTTGAGGAACTAGTATGGATCGCGCAATCGCAGTTCAGTTGCTGAGCATAGTGAAGTCTTTGGACGCGCCACTAAATGCGGCAGCAGACTTGGCCGACAGCATCGACGATGTTACGGAGATGAAATCTATCCGGAGGGTCATCGGAGAAGTAGGAGCAAAAATGTATACGGAGTTGACCGTGCCTATCTTGCGGCAACATCCGGATTTAGATTTGGATCGAACAGGCGATGCGGGCACTTAACACTGTGTCCGCATCGTTAACGTAGGAGAAGATCAATCTGTCGCTGTGGGTCGCTTAGAAAGCGTTTGGCCACAGTGAAGTGTTCGGTTTGTTGATACTCGACGCGTTCGAGTCCTTGAGTGCCAATTTGGTAGATCCAAGCGTTGGGATAAGTCATGAGAATAGGTGAATGTGTGGCGATGATGAACTGCGAATGTGCCTGTACAAGGTCATGAAGCCGCACGATCAATGCGAGTTGTCGTGACGGTGAGAGCGCGGCCTCAGGTTCATCGAGTATGTAGAAGCCGTTTCCGCTGAAACGATTCACCATCAATGAAAAGAATGACTCGCCGTGTGATTGCTCATGCAGGGACCGCCCACCATACGAATCTATGATGGGGGGAGCCGAGGCAGGCTCTGAATCAAGCCGTTCAATCTCCGTTGCGACGTTGAACAGACTCTCGGCCCGCAAAAAAAAGCCGTCCTTAGGTCGAGTTATTCCTTTTACGAGCGTGATGTACTTGTGAAGCACAGAGTGCGATTCGCGTGTCTGGAATCTGAAGTTTTTTGTGCCACCTTCTGGATTAAAGCCCCATGCGACTGCGATGGCCTCGAGCAACGTAGACTTACCGCTACTATTCTCGCCGACGAGAAATGTCACTGAAGGGTGGAGAGCCAGAGTGTGGAGGTGGCGCACTGTTGGAAGTGAGAAGGGATACTCTTCTGATGACGTAACCCGTTCTCGCCGCAACTTCACCTTTTGGACGTATGGCTCTTGATTCAATTCCGACATGTGGGAATCCTAAGTCTGCACCCTATCGTACAACGTCATGAGGCGAGCGGATACGCGTAATGGAGGACAGTGATGCTTGAGGAAATCATTGCTGAGCTAGAGCGATCCGAAGAAGCGAAGGGAACTGAGATATCGCAGAATAAAATTCGCGAATGGATGCGCACTGCGAACCTAGATGCCTTGGGTGCTCTTTATGCGCTGCTATCCAAGTCAGTGCAGGCGGCGCGCGTAGCTCCGCCAGAATGCGGAAGGCAGGATCGCCTCGCGGTGCATGGCAGGCCACGTTGTGGCCTGAAGCAGGTGGAATCAATGTGGGCTGAGCTTGCGCCTGAGGGCATCGAGTGAGTGTTCGTCGCCTGTTCGCGCATGAAGAGCCGCGTGACTTCCGGCGAGGTGTCGTAGAAGCGGCAGGTTGTTCGGCCGCAGAATTGACCCGGTCGGCCTTGCGAAGTGCACCTACTCCATTTCAAGGCGCAAGATGATCTGTGCGCCCAACGCTGGCGGTTCGGAAACGATCATCGGACCGGAGGGCGTTTGGTCCGGCCTTCGGGAATGCAAAGACAATCCGAGCGATGCTTGCGTCAAGAGCCACTCAAAATGATCGACGGCATGGCGTGAAATCGGTGCGCGTCATGCGCGAACTCCGCACGTTGAGTTGATTGGCATACCGTCAGATCGATGCCTATGGCATTCCGCGCGGCCGTCGTGGAAGCTGCACGACATCCCCGTCGCCGGAGCCGCCGCCGTCCATGCGCAATCTCGATTTTAGTTCCTGGCAGGCATTGCTCTCGACGCTGCTCGGCCTCGCCGTCATCACGCTGATCATGGTCGGCATCCGCCTGATCGTGATGCAGATGGTGCAGCAGCGGCGCGAGCGCGAGAACCGGCAGATCAACGAACGCCTGCGGACGCTGATCGCGGCGTACAAGACGCTGGGCGGATCGTTCACCGGCAATCTCGCCGTCGATCCGACGCATCTGCGCGATCTGCGGCGCGAAGCGGAGGCGGCGCCGGCTGCAGAGGAGAGCTGGGCCAGCAGCGATCGCTCGCGCCGGATTCGCGATGCCGTCGAAGCCGCGCTGTCCGACGTCATTCTGCTGGGCACCGAAGAACAGGTGCGGCTGGCCGCGCAAGCCGCCGCCGATCTGGTCGCGCGCCGTCCCGTGCATACCGCCGAGCTGGTGGTGTCGCTGCGGAATTTCATCCGCCAGGTGCTCGATCTCGATCCGGTGCCCGTGCAACTCGCGATTCCTGCGCAGGGGCCGGCTCGTCCGGCGGGCGGCGGCAAAGGCAAGGGTGAAGGCGGAGACGGCGGTGGGCAGCGCGGCGGCAAGGGAGGTGGCGCCGGTGGTGGCGGCGGCGCGGGAATCGGAGTGGGGATGGGCATCGGTCTGGGCGGATCGGTCGCGGCCGGCGACGATCCGGGCAGCGATCGCTAGATGCGGGACATGCCCGGCTCCAACATCGATCTGCCGGCTTCGCCGTACACCGTCGTTGCGTTCGGCGCGGGCGACGGTCGCGTCGTGACTTATCAGGGAATGATGAGCCTCGAAGCCGCCGTGCAACTCATGGTCGCGAGTCTCGAAGATTTCGACTGGCCGGCGCTGCAGATGCGGGGCCGGGAGACTGCCGGCGGACTCGCCGGCTATGAGGAAATGCTCGATCTCGTCTCGCTCGTGGCCGAGATCAATCTGTATCTGGCGCGTCTGGTGTGGAGCATCAAGGTTCCGCCATCCATCGGGCTGCCGCGCCTGCTGGCAAGCGCACACGAAGCCGACGAACTGCGCTACCTGGCGAACCTGGCCACGCAGCGTTCGCTCGCAGACGACGAACTCGCACTGCACCTGCTGGAGCAGGGCGAATTCATGTCGCAGTGGGGCGAAGCGCGGCGGGTGCTCGTTACCGAGTAAGCCTCACAGCAGGTCCGCGATGTCCGCGCCCACCGCCCAGGAATTACCGGCGTGGGCGATCACGGCCAGTGTTTTCGCGCCCGTGCCGGTCGGCACGATCTGCACCACGCCGAAGTTCACTTCGGTCACGACCTCGCGCAGTTTCGAGTGAATGCCTGCCGCGACGTCGAAGCTGTCGTCGAGTATCGAACCGATGGTGGGTTTGGGATTCAGGTTCTCGACCACGCTGATGCCCGACGAGGTGAGCGACACCGCTTTGCAGTCGGGCTTCCTGATCGTGATGTCGAAGATGCCGCCGACGTGGATATCGCCGGACACGAACAGCAGTTCACGCGCGCCGGCGGATTTGTTGGTCAGTCGCGCCTGGGCGCATTTGCGCAGCAACCGTTCCTGCTCCGGACGAGCGTAGCTGTGCGACCACTGGTCGCGGGCCTCGTCGATGGAGTTCACGTTGAAGTTGCCGAGATTGACGGGGCTGCCGAACAGGCTGGTCAGGTGCGAGCCCACGGCGGCGAGTGCGAACTGGCCGAATTTCGAACTGCCCTTGGGCGACACCGCCTGTTCCAGGTCGCCCTTCCTGAAGGCTTCGATGTCGTCGGTGCGACGGCCGACCAGTTTCTGACTGGCGCCATGCGGATCCATGGAGGCGACCGGCGTCGGCGTCATCACCACCAGTGCGTCGATCGGGTCCGGAATGTCCGCCAGCAACTGCTCGACGAAATTCCACTGGGCCTGGCCGAGGATCGGCAGCACCGGCCGAAACACATCGCGCTCGCCGCGGCTGTCGAGCATCAGCACCAGCACCCGCCCGCAGACGAAGGCGCAGGGCAGCGCCGTGCGCGATGCGAAGGGCCACGCCGCGAATCCCGGCGGCAGCGGTGCGTTGTGGCAGCCCTGGAAATGCCAGTACACATCGCGCGCATCGCGAAAATAGTCGTCGCAGATATCGAAGATGCGCTGTCCGCGCGGATAGCGCTGCACCATGGTCGGGCTGTTGGCGGCGAGCGATCCCCAGCCGTCGCGGATGTCATGGTCGTCCCACATCATGTAGGTGGGCAGGTGCGACAGCACATGCTGCACCGGCGGGCGCGACCAGTTGCGCAGATACTTTTCCGCGAGCGCCGCACGACGGACGCGGGCGGGCGATTCGCGATGCTGATCGAACACGTCCGGCGGATCGTCGTCATGGTAGACCTGATCGCCCATCATCAGGAGGAAGTGCGGCCTGGCGCTGTCGACGAAGCGTTTGAGCGCCTCCCAGGAACCCAGTTCGACATCGGAGTTGCAGGAGATGGGACAGAACAGGATCGGCGCCATCGAGCCGGGCAGCGGCATGGTGCGGAAGGTGCCGCTCGCTGCGGCCACGCGCCGTCCGCGGCGCAGGATGCTGTACGAGTGACGCCAGTCCGGGCGCAGTCCGGTGGCGATCGCGATGCCGGTGCAGAACTCGAGTACGTCGCCTTCGGTGCTGACGAAGTCGAACGTGCCCGCGCCCTGCACGCGCAACTGGTATTCGCCCGGATCATCGAACGCCTGGATCCAGATCGTGCTGGACGACTCGGTCGTGTGGCCCACGACCGGGCCGAGTTTCAGGCGCGTGCACCGGCGGCGCGTCACGGCTTCGACGTGCTGTCGGGGTTCAGCTTGTTCAGCGCCGTCGCGATGGTCTTGCGCAGCGCATCGGCATCGCGCACCGGCAGCACGATCGGCAACGCATCCGGCAGCGGCGTCTGGATCTTGTTGCGCTGGTAGGTCGTGCGCAGCTCCTGGAGCCGCCCGTTGTAGCTTTCGAGCTGCGGGGCCGCTTTCACCAGTTGGGCGATGGATCGCAGGTCGGTGGCGCCTGCACCTTTGAGTGTCTTTTTCTGTGCGGCGCTGAGGCCGAGTGTCTTTGCCGCTTCATCGAATGGCAGGTTCTGCGGATCGCCAGTACGCAGTCGCGTCCAGCGGTCGAGCAGCAGTCCGAGGATCGGTTCGCTGCCCAGCGACAGGCCTTTCTGCGGAAAGCCGCGCCGGTTGGCGAACAGCGTCGCGAGCCGGTTTTCCAGCAGGTTCCAGCGTGTCGCGGTTTCGAAGGCGCGCTCGCGTGTCGAGAGATTGACCGCGCTGGCATCGGCAGCGACGCCGCCGATGTCGAACAGGCCGGGATCGACCGGCAGGTGCGCCAGCGGCGAAACGGCCACGGTGCTGCCGGACACCGTCAATGCGGAATTCGTGAACGCGAAGCAGGTGTCGAGCGTCCGCGTCTCGCCGAGCAGCACGCCGCGCTCGACCGGCGAGCGGGCGACCTCGCGCTCGTACTCGTCGCGCAGCACTTCCAGCCAGATCTCGAGCATGTGCTTGTAGGCCACGAAAGCCCGCGGCACGTTCCCCGGATTGGGACCGCGCGGCGGCGATACCACGTCGATGCTCATGTAGCCTGGGCCCGAAATCACCCAGTTCTCGATGATGGGGCGCGGAAAGTTCTGCGGATTCGGCAGCGACGGCGTCAGATCGACGTCCAGCTCTTCCAGCGGCGTGCCCACGGGATACACGCGATCCAGGTAGTTCAGCAGCCGTCCCAGATGCTGGTTGAACTGGAAGTATTCATCGTAGGTCAGCGGGCCGGGCGGATTGTCGAGTACGCAGACGCGGCGCAGGCGCGCGTTGACGCAGAAGTCCTCGCCCTTCGGCACCAGCACGATGGCCGTGTATTCCTGCACGCCTTCGATGCCAGAGGAGCGGCGCATCAGCAGCTGGCTGTACCAGAGATTCGGATCGGACGGATCGATCGACAGCAGTTGCAGCGGCTGCGGCGCCAGCGAGAACGTCAGGTACGGCGTGCCGACGTACTTCGCATTCAGCAGCGTCAGCACGTTCTCGACGTTGGTGCGATGACTGGTGAGCTCGCGCCGCTCTTCCGAGGCCTGGCGCTGTGTCGTATCGATCTGCTGCGAAACCGAGCGCGAGCCGGAGACGGAGGTCGTCGTCGAACTGACCGAGCCGCCGACCGAGAAACCGCCGATGCCGAAGCCGCCGCCGAGCGACGCCGAAGTCGTGCGTGCCCGCGTGCTGCTGGCTTCGTTCATCTGGCTGGCGCTGCGGCCCATCGACTGCTGATCGGCTTCGCCCTCGAAGGCTTCCGCACCGACGACGCCCGTCTGCAGCATCGTGCGGTGCATGGGCGCCGCGGCGTGGAAGTAGGGCCGGATCGTGCCGAGCTCGCCGGATTTTTTGCGGATCTTCAGATCCAGCAGCACGTGAAAGCACGGTACGCCTTCGCCGAGCTGCGTCACGGGCGACGCCAGCGGAATCGTGGCCGGCGAGACCGTGGTGGTGAATTTCAGGAAGACGATGCGCTGATCCGGGAACTCGCTCGTGAACGTTTCTTCATCGGGCTCGTAGTAGAACAGCGAGATCGCGGTCTGATCGGGATCGCCCGCGTTCAGCGGTTGCGTGGTCGATGCCAGTGTCCACGGAATCTCGACCGGCAGGGGCAGCGTCGGATCGGCCATGGGGATCTCCAGCGAACGCGGGAGTCCGAGAGTGGATCAGCCCGCGTGCGCCGGCCCAGTGGCCAAAGGTGTGGAAGCTCGATGACGAAAGTACGACGGCTGCCCCCGCAGACCTCAGTCTTCCTTCTTCCCCGTCCACTCGCCGAGCCACTTCAGCACTTCCTGGTGCCACTGCACGCTGTTCGCGGGTTTCAGCACCCAGTGATTCTCGTTCGGAAAGTAGAGCAGGCGACTCGGAATGCCGCGACGCTGCAGGGCGGTGAAGGTCGAGATGCCCTGCGTGTCCGGCACGCGGAAATCCTGTTCGCCGTGGATGACGAGCATCGGCACCGACCACTTCGCGACCAGGTTCGCCGGATTGAACTTCTCGTAGTTCTCCGGCACTTCGTAGTACGGGCCGCCGTGTTCCCATTCGTCGAACCAGAGTTCTTCGGTGGAGTAGGCCATGCCGCGCGCATCGAAGATGCCGTCGTGATTCACCAGGCACTTGAACGGTTCCTGCCAGTTGCCGGCGATCCAGTTGATCATGAAGCCGCCGTAGCTGGCGCCGAGCGCGCAGGCGCGGTCGGCGTCGATCCACGGATACTTCGCGAGCGCAGCGGCGAGACCCTTCTGCAGATCTTCGAGCGGCTTGCCGCCCCAGTCCTGCGTGATCGAGTCCGTGAAGGCCTGGCCGTAACCGGGTGAGCCGTGGAAGTCGATGAACACCGCTGCATAGCCCGCGCCAGCGTAGGTCTGAGGATTCCAGCGATAGCTCCACGCATTGCCGAACGACACCTGCGGCCCGCCGTGGATGATGAAGGCGAGCGGATACTTGCGCTGCGGATTGAAGCCGGCCGGCTTCATGACGTGGCCGTACACGGTTTCGTTGTTCGCGCCGATGAACGTGAACTGTTCCGGCTCGCCGAGCTGCAGTTCGCTCAGCGCCTGCGCATTCAGGCGCGGCAGATCGCGCAGTTCGCCCTTCACGCTGATTGCATAGAGTTCCGCAGGCGATTTGAGCGAGGCCAGCGCGAACACGATGTCGCGTTCACCGACCGAGAACGAATCGACGTGGCCCGGGCCGGTGAGCATCGTCGGCTTGCCGGTCTTTACGTCGATGGACCAGAGCGGATGCTGGCCGAAGTTGTCGGCGCTCGCGTAAAGCGTCTTGCCGTCGGTCGAGAACTGCATCGCGTCGACCGAGCGATCCCACGTCTTCGTCAGCGCACGACGCTCGCCGCTCTTGCGATCCTGGATCACGATGTGGAAGCGATCGGCCTCGAAGCCGGGCCGTTCCATCGCGCGCCACGCGAGCTGCGAGCCGTCGCGCGAGAACACGGGCTGTGTATCCCAGGCGAGATTGTCGGCGGTGAGGTTGCGCGCCTCGCCGCCGTCGACCGCGACTTCGTAGAGGTCGAAGTTGGTCGACCACGGCTCCGACTTGCCCTTGAGGCGCGCGGAGAACACGACGGTCGTGCTGTCCGGCGAGAACGTGTACTCGCTCGCATCGCCGAACGGCTTCGAGGGAACGTCGGCATCGAGCGATCCGGACAGCGACAGCGGCTCGCCCTTCACCGCGCCGTTCTTCAGCGTCAGCACGAAGAGCTGCGAAACGCGTCCGTCCTTCCAGGTGTCCCAGTGCCGGATGAAGATGCGGTCGTGCACCATGCCGACGGCTTTGGATTTCGATTTCTCGTCGAGCCGTGTGACCGTGCACGCGAGATCGGCGCAATCGGCGAACACATCGAGCGACACCGCCAGCTTCGCGCCGTTCGGCGACAGCTTGAACGTGCCGACGTCCAGCGGCAGTCGCGTCACCTGCACGGCTTCGCCGCCGGCGCTGTCGAGCCGCCACACCTGGCTCGAACCGCTGCGGCTCGACAGGAAGTAGATGCCGCGGCCATCGGCCGACCACTGTGCACTGCCGTCGTTCTCGGGATGCGAGGTGATCCGCCGCGGCTGCGCACCCTTGGCGACGACGTCGAGCGACCACAGATCGGTGCGCCCTCGATTGGCGCCGATGTCGGTCTCGCGCACCGTGAAGACGACGGTCCTGCCGTCGGGCGACAGCGCCGGATCGGACACGCGATTCAGCCGGACCAGATCGTCGATCGAGAAGGGACGCTTGGCCTGCGCGTGTACGGCAGGAACGATCAGCAGCGTGGCGAGCAGGGCGCCGGCGGTGCGCAGACGGATCATGCAGAGACTCCCGGAAAAACGAGGCCGGAAGGATGTCACAGGGCAGCGCGACGCGGGAAGCCGGGACTGGCATGCCGCTTAAGGAAAAACCCGAGTCACCCCGTATCCCGGTCCGCGGCCGGGTTTGATATGGTCCGCGCCCGCCGAGGCGGCTGCGCCGCCGCTGTCTTCTTTTCCAGTCCAGGGGCCAAAGCTATCGTGACGACCGCCGAACGCATCGAACACATCTACCGACAGGTCATCCAGCGCAATCCCGGCGAGATGGAATTTCACCAGGCCGTCCGCGAAGTGCTGGAAACGCTGGGACCGGTGCTCGAGAAGCATCCCGAGTACGCCGAGCACAAGATCATCGAGCGCATCTGCGAACCCGAGCGCCAGCTCATCTTTCGCGTTCCCTGGCAGGACGATCGCGGCGAGGTGCAGATCGCGCGCGGCTTTCGCGTCGGATTCAACAGCGCGCTGGGTCCTTACAAGGGCGGGCTGCGGTTTCATCCGTCCGTGTACCTGGGAATCATCAAGTTCCTCGGCTTCGAACAGATCTTCAAGAACGCACTGACCGGACTGCCGATCGGCGGCGCCAAGGGCGGTTCGGACTTCGATCCGAAGGGCCGCTCCGACGGCGAAGTCATGCGCTTCTGCCAGAGCTTCATGACGGCGCTGTACCAGCACATCGGCGAATACACCGACGTCCCGGCCGGCGACATCGGCGTCGGCGCGCGCGAGATCGGCTATCTCTTCGGCCAGTACAAGCGCATCACCAACCGCTACGAATCCGGCGTGTTCACGGGCAAGAGCCCGCAGTGGGGCGGCGCGCTGGTGCGACGCGAAGCCACGGGCTACGGCACCGTGTACTTCGTCGACGAGATGCTCAAGGCGCGCGGTCAGGGCATCGAGGGCAGGACCTGCGTCGTCTCCGGATCGGGCAACGTCGCGATTTACGCGATCGAAAAGCTCCTGCAGCTCGGCGCGAAAGTGGTGGCCTGCTCCGACTCGAACGGCGTGATCCACGACGCGCAGGGCATCGATCTCGCGTTGCTGAAGATGCTGAAGGAATCGCAGCGCTGCCGGATCAGCGAATACGCGAAGCACCGCGGCCACGCGCAGTATCTGGACCGCGGCAGCCTCTGGGACATTCCCTGCGAGATCGCACTGCCCTGTGCCACCCAGAACGAACTCGACGAGCGCGCAGCACGTACGCTGATCGCCAACGGCTGCATCGCGGTCGGCGAAGGCGCGAACATGCCCACGACGCCCGCCGGCGTGCGCGCGTTTCTCGCCGCGAACGTCGCCTACGGCCCCGGCAAGGCCGCGAATGCCGGCGGCGTCGCGACCTCGGCGCTGGAGATGCAGCAGAACGCGAGCCGCGATGCCTGGACGTTCGAGTTCACCGAGCGGCGCCTGCACGAGATCATGCAGAACATCCATCGCAACTGCTTCGAAACCGCGGCCGAATACGGCACGCCCCACAACTACGTCATCGGCGCGAACATCGTCGCATTCCAGCGCGTGGCACAGTCGATGCTGGCGTTCGGGGTGATCTGAAGGAATCGGAGGGTTTCACACGGAGAAGAGAAGAAGTTTCCACGGGGGAAGAAGGGGAACACGGGGAACACGGGGTTCGGAACAGAAAATTTTTTATCCCCGTGCTCCCCGTGTTCCCCGTGTTCCCCTTCTTCCCCCCGTGGAAATTTCTTATTCCGACCTCCGTGGCCTCCGTGAACTCCGTGTGAACCCTCCTACTTCCTCTCGCTGAACACCGCGAAGGCACTGGTATACCCGTGCAGATAAGTGGCGTTCTGCACCGGGCCGATTTCGCCATTGCCGAAGAACCCGCCGATGGGCACGTCGGCGACGAGGCGGCGGAAGGCATTGCTGTCGTGATCGGCCTGACCATAGAGACCGTAGCCGCGGCCGGCGCATGAGAACAGCAGCGCGCCGCTCGACGGGCCGGAGAGCGTGGACGTGCGGTAGTGCGTCAATGCCCGTTCCAGATCGTGGGCGGAGGTCGCGGCATCGCGCAGGTGGAACTGCACCACGCTGTTGGTGGGCACCTGCGCGTTCACCCACAGTGCGCCGCTTTGCGGGTCCATTCCCAGGATGTTGCGGATGAGGAAGTCGCCGGGCACGTACTGGCTGGCGTCCGGACGCATCGCAAGTCCGAGGAACAGCGAATCGGTCAGCAGGTCGCGATCGAAGGGCGGAAGCTGTTCGAACAGCATCGCCAGGGCGTCGCGCGGCGGGCGTCCGTCGAGTTCGCGGATCAGGTTCTCATGCGACAGCGTGACGAACATGGGATCGCCGATCGGGCGACAGCCTTGCGCCACCACCGGATCGATCTGCACGTTGCCCGTGAGTGCGAGCGCGATGACGCCCGAGCGATGCATCTCGTTGCCGAGATACAGCGCGCTGCCGCCGACCTGGCGCGCGCCGCTCGCGAGCCCGCCCACCTTCGGCGAACTCGGGTAGACGCGATCGAGCCCCTTCACGAAGGTTTCGGTTTCGAAGCTGAAGGGGTCGGCGAGGATCAGGAACGACGGCTGCTGGCTCGCCGTCAGATGCATGGCGTCTTCCCACACGCGCGGTTCGGCATACACCGGCGGCACCTGCGCCGCGTCCAGGTGCACGCCTTTCATTCTCACGCCGGGCAGGGACGCGCCGGTCAGCGACAGGCAGGGACGATCCTCGATCTCGCGACCGCCGCCGATCACGCCGGCGGCGCAGCAGCCGAACAGATAGCTGCCTTCGAATTCCCGCAGCAGCAGGTACGACAGTTCCTCGAACCGTGCGGCGTGATGCGCGCTGACGAACACAGTCAGCAGATCCGGCTCGCGATTGCCCAGCCCCTTGAAGAGCTTCGCGGCGGAATGCGTAACGGCGGAAGACAGCAGCGCGTCGGTGTCGATGACGGAAGCCCAACGCATGGTCGGTTCACGATCCCGTGATGAGTGCGGGTCGATTCTAGCCAGCGGTGCCGTGCTTGTCCGTTGCGCGTTCTACGGGTGGCGAACTGTCGGCAGTCCGAGGACCCGACGGGTCACTGGCCGAGTTCGGCGCGTGCACCGGCAATCCATTCCCGCAGCGGCGCGTCGGCGAGGACGTGCCGCACGTAGGCGGCCGCGGCGTCGGACAACTTCGCGCCGTACGTATGGAACCTCAGGACGACGGGCGCGTACATCGCATCCGCTGCCGAGTAGTCGCCGAAGAGCCACGGACCGGTGCCGGCGTATCGGGCGCGACAGTCCTGCCACAGCTCATCGATTCGCGCGACGTCCTGCTGTCCGGCCGGCGGCATCGGTACGTCGAGCGTGCTGGCCGCTTTCATCGGCCAGTGTCCGCGCAGCGCGGAGAAACCGGAATGCATTTCGGCGCTGATCGAACGCGCGTGCGCGCGCCGCGTCGCATCGGCAGGCCAGGCGCGCCCGCCGGATTTTTCGTGCACGTATTCGATGATGGCGAGCGAATCCCAGACAGGCAGATCGCCATCGACGAGCACGGGCACGCGACCCGCCGCGGAGTACCGGCGTACGGCCGGCCCGAACGCCGGCGTATCCAGCTTGAGCGGGACTTCGCGGAACGGCAGATCGAGATGCCTGAGCAGGATCCACGGACGCAGCGACCAGCTCGACAGTTGCTTGTCGCCGATGACGAGAGTCAGCATGGCAAGGTCCCGGAAAGACAGGGGCGGCGAGTATCACGCAGGGCCGCGCCCGCGGCAAAAGGTAAAAACCGGGTGTCGCGCGGGGCTTTTTCTTTACACTGTGCGCCCCGTTCAGCAGCCGATGTTTCCGCGCATGTCCGACTACCAGTTGTCCACGCTCGCCGTCCGCGCCGGCCAGGTCCGCACGCACGAAGGCGAACACGCCGAACCCATCTTCGCGACGTCCAGCTACGTTTTCCGCAGCGCTGCGGAAGCGGCGGCGCGTTTCAACGAGACCGAGAAGGGCAACATCTATTCGCGCTTCACCAATCCCACCGTGCGCTGTTTCGAAGAACGGCTCGCGGCGATGGAGGGAGGAGAATCGTGCGTCGGCACGGCGTCGGGCATGGCGGCCATCCTGGCGACGTTCATGGCGCTGCTGAAATCGGGCGATCACATCCTCTGTTCCGACAGTGTGTTCGGTTCGACCATCGGTCTCATCAATCGCTACCTGGTGAAGTTCGGCGTCGAGGTCACGTACGTGAAGCCCGACGACAACAATGCGTGGCGCAATGCGATGCAGGACAACACGAAGCTGCTGTTCCTGGAAACGCCCTCGAACCCGCTCGCGGTGATCGCCGACATCCGCGCCATCGCCGACATCGCCCACGCCAATGATGCGTACCTGATCGTCGACAACTGCTTCTGCACGCCGGCATTGCAGAAGCCCTTCGAGTTCGGCGCCGATCTCATCATCCACTCGGCCACCAAGTTCCTCGACGGACAGGGACGCTGCGTCGGCGGCGCCGTGGTCGGCAGCAAGCAGCTCGTCGGCACGGACATCTTCAACTACATCCGCTCGGCGGGTCCGAGCATGAGCCCGTTCAATGCCTGGGTCTTCCTCAAGGGACTGGAGACGCTGGAACTGCGCATGCGTGCGCACTCCGCGGCAGCGCTCGATCTCGCACGCTGGATGGAACGGCAGCCCGGAATCACCCAGGTCTACTACGCCGGGCTCGAATCGCATCCGCAGCACGCACTGGCGGCACGCCAGCAGTCCGGTTTCGGCGGCATCATCGCCTTCGAAGTCGAACGCGCCCGCGAAGGCGCCTGGGCCTTCATCGACGCCACGCGCCTGCTGTCCATCACCGCGAACCTCGGCGACACCAAGTCCACCATCACCCATCCCGCGAGCACGACCCACGCCCGCATCACGCCCGCCGAACGCGAACGCGCCGGCATCAGCGAAGGGCTGCTGCGCATCTCCGTCGGTCTTGAAGATCTCGGCGATCTGAAGACCGATATCGAACGCGGCCTCGCGGCAGTGCGAGGTTAGGACGGAGATAGAGAGAATGGCCGCAAAAAGGCGCAAAGCTCACAAATGAAAGAAGTTTCGGAAATGGGTCTGAATCATGAGATCCAATCCGATCTGGTTTATTTGTGTGTTCTGCGCTTTTTTGCGGCCATTCTCTCTTGTCTCGCGTTCCTCTCATGACCTCACTGCGTGCCCTCTGCTTCGATCTCGACGACACGCTCTGGGAAGTGTGGCCGGTCATCCGCAAGGCCGAGCGCGCGATGTACGACTTCCTGGGCGAGCGGTATCCGCGAGCCGTCGAGGCGATGACCATCGAAGCGATGCGGGATGCGCGGGCGCGGGTCTCGCTCGACTTTCCGCACATGGCCCACGACTTCACGTTCCTGCGCATGCAGGCGCTGCGCGAACTGGCGCAGGCCTGCGGGTATGCGCAAGCCATGGCGGACGAGGCCTTCGAAGCCTTCATCGCGGCGCGTAACCAGGTCGAGTTGTATGCAGACGTGCGCCCGGCGCTGGAGGTGTTGCGCGGACGATACCGCCTGTTCACGGCCAGCAATGGCAATGCCGACCTGGGGCGGATCGGGCTGTCGCACCTGTTCGAGCGCAGTGTCTCGGCCCGCCAGGTGGGTGCCCTGAAGCCTGCGCCGGCCGTCTTCCTGAAGGTGCTGGAGGGCACGGGCCTGGCGGCCGGGGAGGTCATGTACGTCGGCGACGATCCCCACCTGGACGTCGAGGGCGCCCGTGCCGTTGGCATGTCCACGGCGTGGATGAATCGTGCCGGCGCCGCCTGGCCCGAGGGCATCGAACCGGCGACCCATTCGGTCACCTCGCTGGCCGACCTGGTGGCGGTGCTCGGTGCTGGTGCGCCGGCCCGCTGAAAAGCTGCAATGCAGAGCAGCCGGTTGGCGTGACAACGGGCAGCGGACGCGGTGCGCGAAACCTGCGGTAACACGTTGGTATCCCACGAATTCGACGGTCCGCACCCAATTGCCTTGATTCTGCCTTTGGCGTAGATTTCGCGCCGTTCGTTGCCTTTGCCTGCTTTTTTCTCTGGCTTGGCCAGCCGGGTCATTGATGACCCATTGTTTCGGCCAACTTCTGAAAAATCCGACGAGACCGCGAACGTTAGGCCTGGGACCAATCCGGCGTGCAGTGAGGACACACGCATGCAGGGGGAGGAGCCCGTTTGTAACCAGGCCTCGCAGTGTTCGCTCGTCCAGATCGACGGTCGCGCTCGAGGCTTTTTTCAGAGAGAGCTTGTCTTTTATGACGAAAATCTACGTTGGCAATCTGCCTTTCACTGCAACAGAACAGGACGTGCGCGCTCTGTTCGAAGCACACGGCGCCGTGCAGTCCGTGGCGCTGATCAACGATCGCGAAACCGGCCGTCCGCGCGGCTTCGGCTTCGTTGAAATGTCGAGCGCCGAAGCACAGCGCGCCATCCAGTCCTTGAACGGCAAGGACATGGGCGGCCGTCCGCTGCGCATCAACGAAGCGCAGGAGCGTCAGGGCGGCGGCGGCGGTGGCGGCCGTGGTCCCCGCGGTGGTGGCGGCGGCGGTGGCCGCTGGTAATCGCCAGCTTCAGCATCAATCGCTGAACGAACCCCGCGGTGCGCAAGTGCCGCGGGGTTTTCTTTTTTCGGAGCCGGAGGTTTCACACGGAGTTCACGGAGAACACGGAGAAGAGAAGAAGTTTCCACGGGGGAAGAAAGGGAACACAGGGAGCACGGGGAAAGAAAATTTCTGCTCCGAGACCCCGTGTTCCCTTTCCTTCCCCGTGGAAATTTCTTGTTCCGATCTCCGTGGTCTCCGTGAACTCCGTGTGAAACCTCTTCCTCTTAGCACTCCAGGCGCAGTGCTGCTAAGTCCCGCTCGCGACACCCGTCACAGACCTTGTGCTGCATCCGCGGCATTTATCCCCTGGAACCGCTGTGCCGATTTCAGGATTGAATAAATCGGCCGACTGAAGAAGAGAGACGGTCGCGTCAGGATGCTGGTACGGATCTTGGAGGCATGAGGTTGTGTCAGTGAACGAGGTGTTTCGCGATGGAGGATGCAGAGCAGGCTAAGTCGCTCGTGGCCGTCACCAATCTGCGCGAGTTCTTTCACGACTCGATGCAGACCGCGCTGCGGCAGCAGAAAGTCGCCGTGGACGATCACACCGAGCACTATGTCGTGAACGTGCTCACCCAGTTCGCCCGCTCGGACGAACTCTACGAACAGACGCCCGAAGGCGTGCGTCTCAAGCCGCTGGCACACATGCTGGCGGAGGCCTCCGAGGCCCGCTCCCCCCAGCAGCGCGACGGTGCGCTGCGTCGCCTCGGCGATGTCTCGCTGTTCATTGCCGGATTCTTCGCACAGAGCTTCGCGCGCAAACTCATCGACATCGATTACCACATCGCGATGGGCGGCCGGGCCTACGCGACGCTGGCCGACAGCACGCGCAACACGGTTCGCGGCCAGGCCTTTTCCGCGGTGTTCATGGAACTCGCGCAGAAGTTCCAGCGCCTCGTCGACGTGCTGAACGACGTCGCCGAGATGTCGTACACGCACACCGACCGCGACATCCTGCGCCAGTACGAGATCTGGATGAAAACCGGCAGCCCGCGCGCCTACAACATCCTGCGCCGCCTCGGGGTCGAGCCGGTGCTCGCTGTGGCTCGCAATGAGCACTGAAGACTCTTCTGTGGGGCCGGCTTCAGCCGGCCTTTTCAAGTGCAAAGGCCGGCTGAAGCCGGCCCCACAGGAAGAAGCGGCCTCTTCTCCATGATCCTCCGCCGCATGCAGGAAATGCTCGCGCGTCTGTACGACGCGCCGGTCGGGCACGATGTCGAGGACTACGTGATCGTGGACAAGCGCCGGTTCACGCAGCTGACCGGCGAGTCATGCGAAGCGGACGAGCAGGTGGCGCTGATCGAGGATCGTGACGGCGTGCGGGTGGGGGTCTATGTCGACGAGCAGGTGCTGGAACGGCTCGAGCGACGCGACCCCATGCAGCATCTCGATGACGGCAATCTCGCCGACTACTGCACGGCGCTCGAAGGCGTCAGCCACTTTCACTATCTGATGTGGAGTCTGGGTCGGGCGCGCGACGTGTCGCTGCTCGAACTCGAACTGCAGGCCGACGTCGACAAATACGCCGGCGCGGTGAAGCTGCTCACGCAGCAGGGCGAGGGACGATTCCCGCTGTCATTGCATCGACGCCTGTTTCACGGCGTACGTTTTCTGCCGGGCCTGAGCGAGGAACATCGCCGTCGTTATGAGGAAGCGAACCGCAGCGCGGCGCGCTTCTGTCGCGGACTCGAGGAGAAATTCATGCGGCCGCGGCATTCGCGGCCCGAGGCGTGGATACTGGAGTTGCGGCGCTTCTTTCGCTGCAGCCACCAGGAGAAGTTGCGGCTGGTGAGCCGGTAGCTCGCCTACTTCTCGTCGTCCGGCGGATTCTGGTCGAGCTTCTTTTTCATCTCGATCCACTTCGAGAGTTCGCGCAGGTCGCGCTTGGGCTTCCATTCCTTCTTGGTCAGCATGCCGCTCTGATACGGGTCGTAGCCGATGCGCAATCCTTTCGGATTCTGGCGGATCGGGGCATTGGCGGGCGGTTCGTCGTCCACGATCGACAGCCCGGCATGGGACAGTGCCTTGCGCCGCGCACGCTCGCCGCTTTCGCTGTCCTCGTTGAGCTTGTCGTCCTGCCACTCATACTTCGCATTGCCGAGTTCGTCGAAGCCGATCTTGCCGGGCTTGTCCGGCGCCGCATCGCCGCCGACCTTGCGGTGGCGGATGCGCAGTCCGAGTTTTTTCAGTTCGTCTTTCAAGGCGGGATCATCGATGCAATTCCGTGAGCGGAATCACTGTCGACATCTTACGGAATCGGCTGTGCACACATTGTGTGCAGCGTCACGGGTCGTGCGTGCGGATGTGGCTGCCGGCCCCGTGAATCTAGGGGTTTGACTTAACGGAGCTGTGCTGCTGCGCGAAAAATGCCTACAAGGGATTTGGCATCGCGCAGTTCGCCGTCGCACGCCATCTGCACTGCTTCGTCGAGCGGCTTCCAGTGCACTTCCAGCACTTCGTGTTCCTCCGGTTTCGCCGCGGCCATCTGCAGTCCGGTCGCGAGATAGAGATGGATCACTTCCGTGAATACGCCGGGTGAACTCACCATGTCGCCGAGGCTCTGCCACGATGCGGCCGTGACGCCGGCTTCTTCTTCGAGCTCGCGCTGCGCGGTCTGCAGCGGCGGTTCGCGATGGTCGATCTTGCCCGCCGGCAGTTCCCACAGCCAGCCAGCGGCAGCATGACGGAACTGACGCAGCAGGCAGATCTCGCGCCGTTCGTTGATCGCCACGATGGCCGCGCCGCCCGGGTGATGAATGATTTCGAGATCCGCAACCGCCTTGTTGGGAAGCTCGACGCGTTCGACGTTGACTTCGATGACGCGACCGCGAAAGACATTGCGCAGGGACAGGACGGGCATGGCGCGTTATCTCTTCTCGTCCACTTCATCGACCGTCGCCTGTCCGGTCCAGCGCCGGTACAGATGCGACCACGACATGCCGACGGCGAGGATCAACGCCAGGATGACGAGTCCGATCCACGTCAGCACGTGCGTGTCGGAGAGCGTGACCCATCCCCACGAAACGATCATCCAGATGAGTGCGGCGAACAGGGCGAAGCCGAGGATCATGCCGAACAGGCCGATCGACTTCAGCGTGGCGCCGAGGAACACGATCCACGCGATCAGCAGCACGATGCCGCAGACCACCTCGACGGGCGTCACCTGCGGAAAGTCCTTCATCAGCATGTGGACGTAGGAATGGCCGCTCGGATTGAAGGTCAGCATCACCAGCACGAGCGCAAACAGCGCGCGCATCAGGATGCCGCTGAAATTGAGTTGTTCGTCCATAGTCGCTGCCCGTTGTTTACGATATCGATTCAGCCGCGCGGCGGCGCGTCTTCAGAACCGTCCTCGTCCTCGACGGCGTCCGGTCCTTCCTCGCCGCCTTCGTCGCTGTCCTTCGACGCATTGTTCTTGGTGGTCTCGATGCCGATGCGGTACGCCGCGAATCCTGGTAGCACCACCTGGTTCAATGCCATGCCGAGCACGCGCCCGCTGATCGGCGCATAGATCCGGTACTGCTCGTTGGACAGCGGATCGGTGACGACGCCGAGCAGTTCGCCTTCGCTCACGCGCTCGCCGAGCGCCACGTCCGAAAAAAGAATGCCGCCGTTGTCGACCCGTACCCATTTCGAGGCGTAGTACACCGGCTCGGGATCGCCCCAGTAGCGCCGCTGCTTGGTCATGCCGAGCGCATACATGAGCGTTTCGATGGCCTTGGCGCCGTGTTCGACCTGTTCGGGCTGCACGCGCATCGGCTCGCCCATTTCGAACGTCACCGACGGAATGCCTGCATCGTTGGCGGCACGGCGCAGCGAGCCCTTGTCGCCGGCGCTCTGCAGTACGACGGTTGCACCGAAGGCGCGGGTCATGCGCGTGACCTGCGGCGAGCGCAGATCGGCGCGGACCTGCGGCAGGTTGGTGCGATTCAGCGAACCCGTGTGCAGATCGATCAGTGCCGAACAGTGCCGGATGACCTCGGTGAACAGCGAATGCGCCATGCGCGTCGCCGAGCTGCCCTTGGCATTGCCGGGGAAATAACGATTGAGGTCGCGACGGTCGGGCAGGTAGCGGGTGCCGCGATAGAAGCCCTGGATGTTGACGATGGGGACGCCGATGACGGCGCCATTCAGTTCCTCGACGTCGATGTCGTCGAGCACGCGCCGGGCCACCTCGATGCCATTGAGTTCATCGCCGTGAATGGCGGCGGTGAGGCACAGCACGGGGCCCGGCCCTTTGCCGTTCAGGACCAGGACCGGCACCGGGACGACGAAACCTTCGATGGCAGTGCCACTGGTCCAGGTGAGGCGCTTGCGGGTGCCGGGCGCCACTTCGGTGCCGAGCAGGCGCAGGCGGCCCTTTGGCTTCAGTTCGGCGGTCGCAGCATCGGCAGCGTAAGCCGCCGGTGAACCGAGGAACGAGAACGCGGCGACGCTCAGCAGGCACGCGACCAGCGCTGTGCCGCCGACGGCGCGATTCGCGCGGTGCGTCCCGGTATCCGACATTTTTTTCCGCCCTTCCAATGACTCGGCGCAGCGGAAGATAGAGGAAATACCGCAGTGCGGCTACCAGTGAAGGATGCACAGGAAAGATCGCGATGCGCGGTTCTGCGCATCGCGATCTCGGCTCGGCGAAGTCCGGAGGATTCCCCGGATCGGAAAGGGACTACCAGCGGGCGTTCTGGCGCGGCGGGCGTGCTTCGCGCTCGCGCGCCTCGTTGACTCGCAGCGGACGCCCGCCCATGTCCATGCCGTTCGTGTGTTCGATCGCCTTCTGCGCATCGGACGGCGACATGTCGACGAAGCCGAAACCGCGGGGGCGGCCGGTCTCGCGATCGTTCACCAGTTTCACGGATTGCACGGCGCCATACTGTTCGAACAGCTTGCGCACCTCGGCCTCAGTGGCGCTGAAGGGAAGATTGCCAACGTAGATCGTCGTCATCGATTGTCACTCGGTTCGCTTCAGAAACAGCAGCCGCCCGACCGCGGCGCTTCCTGCGGGAACGCTCGCTGGAGGAACTGGCTGCACCTTGGTCGTTCGCACTGAACTGATCGCAAATCGTGCCGGTGGGATCGATAGAGAGGTGGTCGCCTGAAATGCTTCAGTTGGATGCGTTGTTCTGCTGACCGCGGCCGATACTACGTCAGCACTTTTGACGATGCAACGGTGGAGGACAGGGGATTTCCGGGGAAATCCGGGGGTTTCTGTGGGGCCGGCCTCTGCTTGTAGGTCAGGCTTCAGCCTGACATCTTCAGAGGCCGGCTGAAGCCGGCCCCACAGGGGGAGGGAGGAAGGCGTCCGTCAGCCCGCCATGCCGCGCTGGCAGCGGGCGCGCGAAATCCAGTGCTCGAAATTGCGCAGGTTGCCGAGGTCGGTGTCTTCGTCGTTCCAGAAGCGCAGCCAGTCCTGCAGCAGCGGCGGTTCCTCCGGCCAGCTGCCGCCGGCGCCGGTCTGTTCGCGCAGGCGATCGTAGAGATTGGTCAGTGGATCCATGATTGCTCCTCGATGACGGAGAGCATCATGAAAGTCGCGGGTGAAGTGAATGTGACGGAAGGGTGAAGCGGGGATGACAGTCGCCAGCGGCCTATTCCAGGTACGTATATCCGTTCAGCTCCCACTCGTAGAACCGCCGCAGCGCCTGGCTTTCCGCCAGCGTCATGCGACCTTCGCGCACGGCGCGTTCGCAGTCGCGGGTGAACTGCGGGTAGAGGCGATCGACGTCGTACTGCATGTAGCTCAGCACCTTGCCGGCCGTGTCGCCCTTGACGATCTCCTCGATCCACCATCCGCCTTCGTCGTGCAGGCGGATGTGCACGACGTGCGTGTCGCCGAAGAGATTGTGCAGGTCGCCGAGGGTTTCCTGATACGCGCCGACCAGGAAGGCCGCGAGGTAGTACTCCTCGCCGGCGCGGATCTCGTGCAGTTCCAGCGTGCGCTTTACGTCGCGCGGACTGACGAAGCGGTCGATCTTGCCGTCCGAGTCGCAGGTGATGTCGGCGAGCACGGCGTTGCGGGTCGGTTTCTCGTCGAGCCGGTGGATCGGCATGATCGGGAAAAGCTGGCCGATGGCCCAGCTGTCCGGCAGCGACTGGAACACGGAGAAGTTGCAGAAGTAGGTGTCGGAAAGAATCAGTTCGAGTCCTTCGAGTTCCTCCGGCACGCGATCGAGCTTGCGGCAGAAATCGCGGATGCGCGCGCAGGTGGCCCAGTAGAGCCGTTCGGCGAGGCCGCGGAATTCCAGGCTCAGCAGGCCGAGGTTGAACATCTGCAGCACCTGTTCGCGGGCCTGTACGGCGTCGTGATAACACTCGACCAGGCGCCGTTCCGAGACGCTGCGATGCGCGACGAACAGATCGGCGACGGGCTGCGGCAGTTCGTCCTCGCCGGTGTAGTCCTCCTCGACCTTGCCGGTGACGCGGAACTGGTCGAGTGCCGATGAGCCGAGCACATTGAAGATCAGCACGCTGTGATGCGCGGCGGTGGCGCGGCCCGATTCGCTGACGATGACGGGATGATCGATGCCGCGCGCATTGCACACGCTGGCGATGCGGTACACCACGTCGCTGGCGTATTCGTTCATGGTGTAGTTCATCGACGATTCGTAGTTCGTGCCGCTGCCGTCGTAGTCGACGCCGAGGCCGCCGCCCACGTCGATGTACCTGAGGCCGGCGCCCATGAGCTTCAGTTCGGCGTAGACGTGCGCGAGTTCGTTGATGGCGTCCTTCACGCGACGGATGTCCTGCAGCTGGCTGCCTGGATGACAGTGCACGAGTTCCAGGCAATCGAGCATGTCGTGCTCGCGCAGCGTGCGCACCAGTTCGAGGATTTCCGTGACGAACAGGCCGAACTTGGATTTCTCGCCGGCCGAATCGCGCCAGCGGCCCGCGCCTTCGCTCGCCAGTTTCACGCGCACGCCGATGCGCGGCCGCACCTGGTATTTCTGCGAGTGCTTCAGGATCAGCGCCAGTTCCTCGAAATTCTCGACCACCGGAATGATGGTGCGGCCGAGCTTGGTCGCGAGGATCACGGCCTCGATGTAGCTGTCGTCCTTGAAGCCGTTGCAGACGATCATGCGTTCCGGTGCGTCCTCGGTCAGCGCCATCACGGCGAGCAGTTCGGGTTTTGAGCCGGCTTCGAGGCCGAAGCTGAATTCCTTGCCGTAGCGATAGACCTCTTCGACGACCAGCCGCTGCTGGTTCACCTTGATCGGAAACACGGCGCAGTAGCGGTTCTTGTAGTCGTTCTCGGCAATCGCCTGTGCGAAGGCGCCATGCAGCCGCTGCAGGCGGTGATGCAGGATGTCGGAAAAACGCACGACGACCGGTGCGGTGAGATCGCGCGCCTTCAGCCCCTCGACGACTTCGTGCAGATCGATCTCATGCTGGGTGTCGGGGCGCACGACCACGTTTCCGGCCGCGTTGATCCCGAAGTAATGCTTGCCCCAGGCGGGCACCTGGTACAGATCGAGCGAGTCCTCGATCTTCCAGTGGGAGTTCTGCGCGGACGGTTTGGCGGGGCTGTTCATGGGCGCGGAAGATAGCACCGCATCCCGGTGCGGTCAGCGTCCCTTCGCGACCGCGCGCGACGGATCGCGGATCCACTCGCTCCACGATCCTGCATACAGTTTCGCGCCCGGCTTGCCCGCGATTTCCAGGCCCAGCAGCAGATGGCACGCGGTCACGCCCGAGCCGCACATCGCGATCGTGTGTGCGTCGTCGATGCCCGCCTGTGACGTTTCAAAACGCGCCCGCAGCTCCGCGGGCGAGAGAAAACGTCCATCGCCGCCCAGGTTGAGCGCGAACGGATGATTCACGGCGCCCGGCACATGGCCCGCGACGGGATCGATCGGCTCGACTTCGCCCGCGAAGCGCTCGGCCGCGCGCGCATCGAGCAGGCGCCATCGACCGCTGCGTACGCTGGCGTCGACCTGCGATGCGTCCAGCCACCGATCGCGCTCCGCAGTCACGGTGTACTGCGTGGATGCGCGCGCACGAACCTCCTTCGTCACCGGCAGTCCTGCACTCGTCCACGCCTTGAGTCCGCCGTCGAGTACGGCGACCTTGCGATGTCCCGCCCAGCGCAACAGCCACCAGAGCCGCGCGGCATACGCGCCCGTATCGGCGTCGTACGCGACGACCTGCGTTTCGCGCGCGAGACCCCAGCGTCCCAGCGTGCGCGCGAATGCTTCCGGCGCCGGCAGCGGATGACGCCCGCTCGCTGGCGTGATGGGCGCGGCCAGGTCGCGATCGAGGTGCGCGTACACGGCTCCCGGGATGTGGCTTGCCGCATAGGCCGTTTCGCCGGCCGAGGGACGTGCCAGATCGAAGCGACAGTCGACGATCAGCCATGCAGGATCGTCGAGATGGGCGGCGAGATCGGCGGCGGCAATGAGGGTGGAGTACATGAGAGAGTGACGAGGGTGACGAAGGTCACGAAGTCACGGGCGTGTGACGGCCATGACAGTGCGCAGGTAGAAATATACTCCGGCCCGCGTCACTATCGTCACCTTCGTCACTTTCATCACTGGCAGCCCAATGGCACTCGAACTCTGGTGGGGCAGCGGCAGCCCGTATTCATGGCGGGCCCTGCTGGCGCTCGAATACAAGCAGCTTCCCTACGTGTCGCACCTGGTGCAGTTCGCGAAGCAGGAGCACAAGTCGCCGCAGATGCTGAAGATGAATCCGCGCGGCCGCGTGCCGGTGCTGCGCGATGGCGATTACGTGTGCTTCGAGTCGATGGCGATCCTCTACTACCTCGAACGCAAGTATCCCGAGGTGCCGCTGCTCGGCCGCACGCCGGAGGAAGCGGGCACGATCGTGCGCGTCATCAGCGAATATCAGGCGTACGTCGAAGAGCACATCAAGAAAGTGATGTACTCGATTCTCTTCCAGGCCGCCGACGGCAATCACTCCGACGACGTCACGCGCGCCATGCACCTGCTCGCGGCCGAGGCGCGCACCATCAACACGCGCCTGAGCACCTCGTCGTGGCTGGTCGGCGAGCATTTCTCCGCCGCCGATGTCGTGATCTTTCCCGGCATCCAGATGCTGCTGCGCGCGCTGGAGCGCCGCGAAGCCAGCGAACTGCGCGGCCGGCTGCTGCCGCTGGATGGCAACTATCCCGCCATCGCCGCCTGGATCCAGCGCGTCGAAGCGCTGCCCGGCTACGAGCGCACGTATCCGCCGCACTGGCGCGAGCCGCGGGAGAGTTGAAGAGGAGTTTCTTCTGTGGGGCCGGCTTCAGCCGGCCTCTTCAAGTCCAAAGGCCGGCTGAAGCCGGCCCCACAGCAAGAACTGATTTCTTCCGGCCTCTGTGTTCTCCGTGATCTCTGTGTGAAATCTCCGCTCTTCGTCCCGGGGTTCGCCGCACGAAGAAAAATCAGTACACTCGCCGCGTCTTTTTTCGAGCAGTCGAGTGTCCGTCATGTCTGATCACCCCGTTCATGTCGTGTTTCCCGGCCGGATCGTTTGCATTGGATTCGGCAGTATCGGTCAGGGAGTGTTGCCGCTGATCTTGCGACACATCGGCATCTCGCCGGACCGCATCACGATCGTGACGGCGGACGACGCGGGACATGCCGAAGCCAGCGACTACGGGATCAAGTTCATCAAGCAGCCGCTGACGCGCGAGAACTATCGTCAGGTGCTCGAGCCGCTGCTGTCGCGCGGCGATTTCCTGCTGAATCTGTCGGTCGACGTGTCGAGCGTCGCGCTGATCCAGCTCGCGCACGAGAAAGGCGCGCTCTATCTCGACACCTGCATCGAGCCGTGGCCCGGCGGCTACACCGACACGAGCGTGTCGCCGGCCCGCCGCACCAACTACGCGCTGCGCGAATCGGCGCTGGCGCTGCGGCAGGGCGGAAAGAAGGGTCCCACGGCGGTGATCACGCACGGCGCCAACCCGGGCCTCGTCTCGCATTTCGTGAAGCAGGCACTGCTCAACATCGCGAACGACACGGGCGTGAATGCCGGCAATCCGCAGTCGCGTGAGGACTGGGCGGCGCTGTCGCACCAACTCGGCATCAAGGTGATCCACATCGCCGAGCGCGATACGCAGGTGTCGAACGTGCCGAAGAAGCCCGGCGAATTCGTCAACACCTGGTCGGTGGACGGCTTCATCAGCGAAGGCTGCCAGCCGGCCGAACTCGGCTGGGGCACGCATGAGAAGGCACTGCCGCCGCGCGGTCAGGAATTCGATTTCGGTCCGCAGTGCGCGATCTACATGCTGCAGCCGGGCGCCGGCACGCGTGTGCGCACCTGGACGCCGAAGGCCGGTCCGTTCCACGGTTTCCTGATCACGCACGGCGAGTCGATTTCCATTCCGGATTTCCTTTCGCATCGCGAGGGCGGCAAGGTGGTGTCGCGTCCGACCGCGCACTACTCCTATCACCCCTGCAATGACGCGGTGCTGTCGGTGAACGAATTCGCCGGCCGCGGCTGGCAGCAGCAGGAACGCAAGCGCATCCTCAACAAGGAAATCACCGAAGGCATCGACGAACTCGGCGTGCTGCTCGCGGGCCACAGGAAGAATGCGTACTGGTATGGCTCGCAGCTGTCGATCGAAGAAGCGCGCAAGCTCGCGCCGTACAACAGCGCCACCAGCCTGCAGGTGTGCGTGGCCGTGCTGTCCGGCGTGATCTGGGCGATGGAAAACCCGGAACGCGGCATCGTCGAACCGGACGAAATCGATTTCCGTCGCAACCTGGAAATCTGCATGCCGTATCTCGGCCCCGTCGTCGGCGCCTACAGCGACTGGACGCCGCTCACCGGTCGCGAATCGCTGTTCAAGGAGGACATCGACTCGTCGGATCCGTGGCAGTTCAGGAATGTGATCGTGTAAGAGCGCGTTCGCGCTTTGACGGGCGACAGGCTACAGGCGACGGTTCGAGGAAGAACGGTTGCCGCGAGTTCCGATGCTGAAACTGGGACTCGCGGCGCTGTGCACTTGATTCCCGGGCTTCTATTCTGACTGTAGCCAGTCGCCTGTAGCCTGTAGCCCGCCCCCATGCCCCTTCGCATCAGCTTCAATCTCCGCGACGACGATCTGCGTCACTACGAAGAAGTGGCGCAGCAGACGCAGGCGTCCGTGCGCCAGCGTTCCGCGCAGGAGATCGTCGCGGCGGCGCGGCAGGTGCTGGAAGAATCGCAGCGTGCGCAGCAGGCGGAGTTCGTCCGGGAACGATTTTCCCGGCTGGCCGGCATGATCGACATGGCCGTCGATCCCGACTGGCCGCTCAGCGCCGAAGACAGCCAGCGCCTGATCAATGCGCTCGCCTGTTTCGGCGGGACGGAGTCAGCCGCGCGTGCCGGCTTTCTCGATCACGCCATCCTGGTCGAACTCGTCAGCCGCGATCTCGAACACGATCTCGCGGCGTATCGGGAATTCTGCAAGCTGCGCGCGGCCCAGCTCGCGCGCCGTCGTCCCGGTATGGATCAGGATGCGCAGCGCGATGAGTGGCTCAAGGAAAAACGCGAGGGACTGCAGCAGCGCATGCACGAGCGTCGCCGCCGCGATCTCGACAAGGCCGGCAGCTCGGTGCGCAAACTCTTTTCGCTCTTCGGGCTGTGAGGGCGGATTCGGATTTCACACAGAGATCACAGAGATCACAGAGAGCACAGAGTTCAAGGCGAAGAGAAGAAAATTTCCACGGGGGACACGGGGAGCACGGGGACAAGAAAGATCTCTGCTCCGAAACCCCGCGTTCCCCGTGTCCCCCGTGGAAAATCCTCTTGTTCCGAACTCTGTGTTCTCTGTGATCTCTGTGTGAAATCCCGTCTCACTCCTCATAACGTACCGAGACGATCACGTACGTCTTCACCCCGCCCGGCACTTCCACGCGCACTTCATCGTCGAGCGCTTTGCGCATGAGTGCCTTGCCGAGCGGTGAGTCCATGCTCAGGTAGCGTTTCGCGACGTCGAATTCGTCGGGGCCGACGATGCGGTATTCGGTCTGTTCGCCGTCGTCGTCCTCGAGCGTGACCCAGGCGCCGAAGAACACGCGGTTGCGGTCTTTCGGCGGCTGGTCGACGACGGTCATGCCGTCGAGGCGCTGTCGCAAAAAGCGGACGCGGCGGTCGATCTCGCGCAGCTGGCGTTTGCCGTAAATGTATTCGGCGTTCTCGGAGCGATCACCCTGCGCCGCGGCTTCGGAGACGGCCTGCGTGACCTGCGGCCGCAGCACGCGCCACAGATGATCCAGTTCCTGCTTCAGACGGTCTGCCCCTTCGGGCGTAATGAACTTGGAGCCCTTCGGTGCCGGCGGACGATAACGACTCATGTGATCCTGTTTGCTAATTGCTGCTAAGGCATCGCCTGATAACGCGGCACCCCGGACAAATTGTGCATTCCTTCACGGTACGTACAGGGGGCGCTCTCTAGTCTGGCCCCCATGGCCGTCAAGTACTACACGCACTTCCTGCTCCAGGAAACCAAGCCGAAGGGACTGAGCGAGTTCCGCGGCGTGGTCGAAGTCAGCCGCAGCATGCGGCGCGGCGACCTGAAGGAAGCGGCGGCGGTGCTGGCGCGCAATTTCGAATGCGAGTCGCGCGACATCAAGGTCCTGCAGTGGTCGCGACTGCACTGATTTCTGTCGATGTGCTCTGTCGATCGTGTTGCGTGTGAGTTGATGGTTTTCCTGCGAATCCCCTAGCGGGCTTCTTCCCTTCAGAAGGTCCGCTTCTCTGCCCCGAGCCGCAAGCTTGGGGTTTTTTTTGCCCGCGGGAAACCGCTGGAAAGCGTAGATTCGCGCTCGAGCTCCCGAGCGCGTGATGCTTCGCATGTCCTTCAAAGATCACTTCTCCGGTCACGCCGCGCTGTACGCGAAGTACCGCCCTGACTATCCGCCGGCGCTGTACGAATTCCTCGCGTCGCTCTCGACGACTCACGACTGCGCACTCGACTGCGGCCAGGCGGCCATCGGGCTCGCACGGCATTTCGTATGACGGCGTGGTCGGCGAGTACTGGCCGCCCGAGCGTCGCTACGTGGCGAGCGCGTATCGAACCCTGCCGTTCGAGTTCGAGGAACTCGCGGCACCGTCGCTGCAGCTCGAACTGCAATGGGATCTGGATGCGCTGATGGGCTACCTCAGCACTTGGTCGGCCGTGCAGCGCTACGTCAAGGCAGGGCAGAGCGATCCGTTGCCGGCGTTGCGGCGCCGGCTGGAAGCGGTCTGGCAACCGGGGACGATGCGCAGCGTCGTGTGGCCGCTGCATCTGCGGGTCGGCCGGCACTGATCTTTTCTTCTGTGGGGCCGGCTTCAGCCGGCCTCTGAGGAGTCAGGCTGAAGCCTGACCTACAAAAGAAGCAGACGGGCATTCGCCGGCTTCCGGCCGCGGGTTGCCGGCAGCGCGGGAACTGCGTCTTGTCTCCGGTAGTTCGTTCCCCTATATCAGCGACGTTCGCCGCTGGCGCCCACAAGGAACTCCCATGCAAGCCATCCGCGTCGTCTTCCTGCTCGTGCTCGCTGCGTTGTCCACCGGTTGCGGCTACAACACGCTGCAGTCGCAGGACGAGCAGGTGAAATCGGCCTGGTCCGAAGTGCTGAATCAGTACCAGCGCCGCGCCGATCTGGTGCCGAACCTGGTGAATACCGTGAAAGGCGCCGTGCAGTCCGAGAACGACATTCTCGACAGCGTCGTGAATGCGCGCGCCAAGGCGACATCGATCCAGGCGACGCCGGAGCTGATCAACGACCCGGCCGCGTTCCAGAAGTGGCAGGCCGCGCAGGGCGAACTGAGTTCGGCGCTATCGCGACTGATGGTCGTGGTCGAGCGCTATCCCGATCTCAAGTCGATTTCCGGCTTCGACGATCTGCGGGCGCAGCTCGAAGGCACGGAAAATCGCATCGCCGTCGCACGCAAGCGCTACATCGATACCGTGCAGGCATACAACACGACGGTTCGTTCCTTCCCGACCAACCTCACTGCAAAAATGTTCGGGCACAAAGTGAAACCGAACTTCTCGGTGGAGAACGAGGCGGAGATTTCGCGACCGCCGAGCGTGGATTTCGGAACGCCGCCGGCGACCACGCCGCCGCGCATCGAATCGACGGGCTGATCCGGACCGTCGATGCGCCAAGCCGCCCCCCTCCTGGCCTCCCCCCGTCGAACGGGGGGAGGGATCTCTTCTTCTCCCTCCCCTGCGCGTAGCGCGGGGCCGCTCCTGCGCATCCCTGCGCGCGCGGCATTCGCACATCCATGTGCAGCAGAGGGTTGGGGTGGGGGCCTCTTTGCCGCACTGCTATCGCTGCTGTTTTTCCTTGCGCCGGCATCCTTCGCCCAGATTCCCGTCCCGACGCTCACCGCGCCGGTGATGGACCAGACCGGCACGCTCACGCCGCCGCAGATCGCCTCGCTCGAACAGACCATCCGCGATCTTTACCAGCGCAAAGGCAGCCAGATCACGGTGCTGATCCTGCCGACGACGCAGCCCGAGGCGATCGAGCAGTACTCCATTCGCGTCGTCGAGAGCTGGAAGCTGGGGCGCAAGGACATCGACGACGGCGTGCTGCTGCTGGTGGCGAAGGACGATCGCGCAGTGCGCATCGAGGTCGGCTACGGACTCGAAGGCGCGATTCCCGATGTGATCGCCAATCGCATCGTGCAGCAGGTGATCGTGCCGCGCTTCCGCCAGGACGATTACTACGGCGGCATCAGCCAGGGTGTCGCGCGCCTGGTCGCACTGATCGAAGGTGAACCGCTGCCCGAACCGGCACGGCACGAGCAGCCGTCGGTGGAGGGCATCGGCTCGCTGCTGCCGATGCTGTTCGTGCTGGTCGTGATCGGCGGCGGCATCCTGCGGCGGTTGTTCGGCGGCTTCGGCGGTGCGAGCGTCATCGGCGGCGTCGCGGGCGTGATCGCGTCCGTGCTGACGAGTGTCATCGGTGTGGCGATCGGCACCGCCGTACTGGCGTTCATTTTCACGCTGTTCGGGGGCGGAGGCTTTGGCGGCGGCGGCTGGAGCAGTCATCGCCGCGGTGGCGGTTTCGGCGGCGGCTGGGGAGGCGGCTTTGGCGGTGGGGGAGGATTCGGGGGCGGCGGCTGGAGCGGCGGAGGCGGCGGTTTCGGTGGCGGCGGCGCCTCCGGTCGCTGGTGACGGCGCATGAACTTCGCCCGCACCTGTCGTCATCTCTTCAGCACCGGCTGGAACCTGCGGCGCGTGTTCGATGCGCCGACGCTGGCGTCGATCGAAGACGCCATCCGCGAGACGGAAAAGCAGCACGGCGGCGAGATCCGTTTCGCCATCGAAAACGATCTCGACTTTCTGGAACTGTGGCACGACGTCTCGCCGCGCTCGCGCGCCATCGACGCCTTCGCCCACCTGCGGGTCTGGGACACCGAGCTGAACAATGGCGTGCTGATCTACGTTCTGTGGGCAGACCACGACGTCGAGATCGTCGCGGACCGGGGTTATCGGGAGAAGGTGGGCGAACAGCAGTGGCGCGCGATCTGCCAGCAGATGGAAAAACACTTCGCCGCCGGCCGGGCCTCGCAGGCCTGCGTCGAAGGTATCCGCGCCGCGGGCCAGCTTATCGCGCAGCACTTCCCCGCGGCCGATCGCAACGAGCTGCCCGATCGGCCGGTGTTTCTCTGATCCCGGAGGAATGGCCGCAAAAAGGCGCAAAAAACCTCAAAGCCGGAATTCATTCATTCCGACTATGTGACTCTTGCGCCTTTTTGCGGCCATTTCTTCTCTTCAGGAACCGTTGGCACCCAGCGACGGTCATCTCGCCGCGCCGGCTTTGCAGGTCGCGCCGATCCGCCTCATTTGGTAAAAGGGCCGCATGAATCCGCGATCGTTTTCTTCTGTCGGCCTTGTCCGACATGGCGCCGCTCTGACGGCGATGTTCCTGCTGGCGGGTTGCGAACTCCTGCAGCCCAGGACGGAACCCGTGGTCGAAGAGGTGCCGCCGGCGCCGCCTGCACCGGTCTACGTCGAACCTGTTGCAACGCATCGCTTCGAACTGCAGCCCGAGCAGGACGTCATCGGCACGCTGCAGGTGACGAAGGTGCAGGGCGAGGACACGTTCTCCGACATCGCGCGGCGCTTCAATGTCGGCTACGAGGAAATGGTTCGTGCCAATCCGGGCATCGATCCGTGGGTGCCGGGCGTCGATCGCGAAGTCGTCGTGCCGACGCAGTACGTGTTGCCGAATGCGCCGCGAGAGGGACTCGTGATCAATCTCGCGCAACTGCGCGTGTACTACTTTCCGAAGGTGAAGGAAGGCGAGCCGCAAACCGTCCTTACGCATCCGATCGGTGTCGGCAAGGTGGGCTGGTCGACGCCCGAAGGCACCACCAAGATCCTGAGCAAGGCGAAGAATCCGACCTGGACGCCGCCGGCTTCGGTCCGCAAGGAGCATCGCGAAGCGGGCGATCCGCTGCCGCGAGTCGTGCCGCCCGGTCCGGACAATCCGCTCGGCGCGTACAAGATGACGCTGGGCTGGCCGAGTTACCTCGTGCACGGTACCAACAAGCCCTATGGCGTCGGCATGCGCTCGAGCCATGGCTGCATCCGCTTCTATCCCGAGGACATCGCCGAGCTGTACGACGACATTCCCGTCGGCACCAAGGTGACGGTGGTGAACCAGCCTTTCGTGTTCGGCTGGCATCAGGGCGCGCTGTTCGTGCAGGCGTTTCCGGTGGCCGAAGATGACGAGCGCGAACATCCGAGCGGCGCCGATGCGCTGCTGAATGCCGCGATCTCCGATCAGATGTGGCAGACCGTCAAGCAGCACAACGTGTCGATCGATCTCGATCTGGTGACGAAGCTGGCCGACGATCCGCGCGGCATTGCGGTGCCGGTCACCCGCACGCAGCGTCCGGAAATCAATGCGCAGCGCGGCAGCAAGAAGAAGCTGCCGGCCCAGCCGGCACCGGGTCTGACGCTCGAGCAGTACGTCGCCTCGGCGCGGCATGTCGAGAATCGCGTGCCCGAAGGCGCGAACTGGAACGGCAAGGATGAGCTGCTGGTAACCGCTGAAGAATTCGAAGCCGCGCGCAACGGCACGATCCTGCCGAAGGAAAAGGCAAAGCCGGCCAAGAAGGCGACGCCCGCTCCGGCCGCCGCGAAGAAGCCGGCGGCCAAGCCGGTCGCGACGACGGCGAAGTCGGAGACGACGGCCGCAGCATCCGCGAGCACCGCGACCGGGACGAAGGGCACGCGCTGATTCCGGTCTTCCTGTAGGTCAGGCTTTAGCCTGACTTCTTCAGAAGGCCGGCTGAAGCCGGCCCCACAAGGGGAAGAAGAAGGCACGCTCACTGTCATCCCGCCGTCATCCGGCACCGCTACGCTGCCGGCATGCGCGTGCTGATGATTTCCGACGTCTACTTCCCACGCATCAACGGCGTATCGACGTCCATCCAGACCTTCCGTCGCGGGCTGCATGCAGCGGGCGTGGAAACCGTGCTGGTTGCCCCGGAGTACCCGGTCGCATGGCAGGGAGCCGACGACGACGAGATCGTGCGCATCCCTTCGCGCTACCTGCCGCGCGATCCCGAAGACCGCGCGATGAAACTCGCGCCGCTGCGCGAGCTGCGCTCGAAGCTGTCGCAGCGAGGTTTCGATCTCGTGCACATCCAGACGCCGTTCATCGCGCACTATCAGGGCGTGCGCATCGCGCGCGAACTGGGCATTCCGGCGATCGAGACCTATCACACCTATTTCGAGGAATACCTCTATCACTACGTGCCGCTGATGCCGCGCGGCCTGATGCGCTTCATCGCGCGGCGCTTCACGTCGTCGCAATGCAATGTACTCGATGCGCTGGTCGTGCCTTCGCGCGCGATGCAGGACGCGCTGGAGAACTACGGCGTGCGTTGTCCCATGCAGATCGTTCCGACCGGCATGGAGATGGAGCGCTTCGCCGCCGGCGACGGCGCGCGGTTTCGCGCACAACTGAACATCGCGCCGCAGCAGCCGACGCTGGTGCATGTCGGTCGCATCGCGCACGAGAAGAACATCGACTTCCTGTTCCGGATGCTGACGCACGTGATCACCCGTCACCCGGACGTCGTGCTGATCGTCGCCGGCGAAGGTCCGGCGCTCGCACACTGCAAGTCGTACGCAGCATCGCTTGGGCTGTCGCAACACGTCCGCTTCGTCGGCTATCTGTCGCGCGACAGCGCGCTGCTGGATTGCTACAAGGCCGGTGACCTGTTCGTGTTCTCGTCCAGGACCGAAACGCAGGGGTTGGTGCTGCTGGAAGCCATGGCGCTGGGTGTGCCGGTCGTCTCCACCGCCCACATGGGAACGGCCGACATCGTCCGGCCCGAACGCGGCGCCCGCGTTGCGCCGGACGACGAAGCGGGATTTGCCGCGATCGTGGCGCGCCTGCTCGGCGATCCGCAGATACGCAGTGCGATGGCGGAAGAAGCCCGGATCTATGCCGCGACCTGGTCGGCATCCGCCATGACCGCCCGTCTCATCGATTTCTACCGCAGCGCGATCCTGGCGCGCGCCCGTCCGCAGCCGGAACTCTCCAGCCAGCACACGGGTTGATCGTCGGTCCCGACGTTGCCGGTGCCGGCCATTGCGGAAACTCCCGTCGCTTGCGCCTCGACGCGGCTGCAGCCATCGGCGAATAATCGGGCCGCGATACCATGGCCTGCGGGGAGAACGTCTATGCGTCTGGGTGATCGGCGCGAAAGCAGCAATGTCGAAGATCGTCGCGGCATCCGTTATGGCCGCGCCGGCGGGATCGGTCTCGGGACCATCGTCCTTGCCCTCGTGGCGATGTATTTCGGACAGGATCCGAACGTCGTGCTGCAGGGGATGCAGGAGCAGGGCCCGGTGCAGGAGCAGCAGGTCCCGTATCAGGAATCGGCGACCGAAGCGGAGGCGCGCGTCCTCGTCTCGAAAGTGCTCGCCGACACCGAAGATACCTGGGGCGCGATCTTCGCCTCGGCGGGCCGCGCCTACGAGCAGCCGAAGCTGGTGCTCTTTTCCGAAGGCGTGCAGACCGGTTGCGGTTTCGGCCAGTCGGCGATGGGCCCGTTCTACTGTCCTGCCGATCACAAGGTCTACATCGACCTGACTTTCTACCAGGAACTGAAGGATCGCTTCGGCGCGCCCGGCGACTTCGCGCAGGCATACGTCATCGCCCACGAAGTCGGCCATCACGTGCAGACGCTGCTGGGCATATCAGAGAAGACCACCGCCGCGCGTCAGCGCGCGAGCGAAGCCGAGGCCAACGCGATTTCAGTACGCCAGGAACTGCAGGCCGACTGCTTCGCCGGCATCTGGGCACACAACGCCGATCAGTCCCGACCGCTGCTCGAATCCGGCGATGTCGAAGAAGGCCTCAATGCCGCCGCCGCCATCGGCGATGACCGGCTCACCCAGGGTCGCGCACCGCCGGAAGCGTTCACGCACGGCACGTCCGAACAGCGCGTGCGCTGGTTCAAGCGCGGCCTAGACACCGGCTCGATGGATCAGTGCGATACGTTCGCAGCGCGGTCGCTTTAATCAGGCGGACTCCGTTTCCTCTTCTTCCTGTGGGGCCGGCTTCAGCCGGCCTCTGACTGTAGGTCAGGCTTTAGCCTGACATCCAGAGGCCGGCTGAAGCCGGCCCCACAGAAGACCCGTCGTTCCTACCCCAGAAACTCGCACAGATACGCCACCGCTCCGCCGACCGCCCGCACATCGAAGCCGCTGTTCGCGGCCACTTCGAAATACGTTCCCGCTGCGAACGTCTGCCACTCGCTGTTCACCGCGAGCTTCACGCTCAGCTGACCGCTGATCACGCTCATGCGCTCGGCGGCACCGGTGTTGAAATGAAATTCGCCGGGCGCGATCACGCCGACCGTCGCGCGCAGACCGTTGCGTTCGAAGCCGATGCTCTGAACGCCGCCGTCGAAGTAAGTGTTGTGCTTGAGCATGAGTCTCTCGTTCGTCGATGAAGTAAAGAAAGCCGACACGATCGTGATGGCGCGCGAGCATAGCGGATGCGCGAACACGTTCCACTGCAATCGGCAACTGTGTTAATTTGGCGACAAATAAAGTACGGGGAGGAACGGTGCCGGAGCATTCGCTCGACGGTATCCAGATCGCACAGACGCCGCCTGCGGAGCACAAGATTGCCCGCAACCGCGCGCAATCGACTGCCTTTGTCGGCCGCACATTGCGTGGTCCCCTCAACACGCCGCTCGTCGTGCGCAGCTTCGCGGATTTTCAGCAGATCTTCGGCGGACTGTGGCAGCCGAGTCCGCTGTCCTACGCAGTCGAACATTTCTTCGATCAGGGCGGACGTCAGGCCGTCATCGTGCGTGTCGCCAACCAGGCCGCACCGGCCACCGTTTCCCTGCGCTGCGAACGCGAGTCGCTGGTGCTGGAGGCCTGCGCACCCGGCACGCGCGAGTTCCTGCGCGCTTCGATCGACTACGACAATCTCGATCCCGCCGATGTACTGAGCTTCAACCTCGTCGTGCAGCGCGTGCGCGCGCCGGGGTCGGAGCGCATCGAAGAGCAGGAGATCTTTCGCACTGTGAACGTCGATCCGCTGTCGGATCGCAATGTCGCGAACGTGCTGGCCGGCTCTCATCTGGTGCGCGTGCGCGGCCAGGTGCCGAAGAGCCGTCCCGCGGTCACGCTCATGCCCGGCACCAACCTGCCGGTCGGTTACGTCAGTTCGAGTCCGGACGGCGATGACGGCCGGCCGCTGAGCGACTACGACATCATCGGGTCGGCGGCGCGCGGCACCGGACTCTTCGCGCTCGCCGACCACGACGATCTCGCCTTCGTCTACATCCCGCCGCTGTCGCGCTCGACCGAGGTGGGTGCCAGCACGCTGCTGGTCGCTGCGAGGTTCTGTCGCGAGCATCACGCGATGCTGATCGTCGATCCGCCGCTCGCCTGGGAAACCCCGGGTGCAGCGCTGCAGGGCCTGAAGGAACTCGACTTCTACAACGACAGTGCCGTGATGTTCTTTCCGCGTCTGGCGTGCATGGATCGCCTGCGCGGCCGGGCGGAGATCTTCGGCAACGGCGGCGCCGTGGCCGGGCTGCTGGCGCGCTCGGACGATGCGGACGCACTCGTACCGACGTCGCCCGAACCCGAACCCCTGCTGCGTGCCGGTGCGAGGCTGGCCAGGGAAGTGTCACCCGCCGATCGCCGGCGCCTGTCGCAGGCGGGAATCAATGTGCTGCAGACCGTTCGCGGCACGGATCGCACCCGCGCGCCATTGCGCACGCTGGCTTGCGGCGCGAGCGTCTCCTCCGACGGTTCCTACCTGACGCCGCGGCGTTTCGTGCAGTCCGTCATCCGTGCCATCGAAAACGGCACTCGCTGGGCCGTCGTCCGTCCGCACGATCCGCTGGTCCAGCAGCGCGTGACCCGGCAGGTCGCCGAGTTCCTGACCGAGTTGCGTACGTCGGGCGCCTTCCGCAGCGCCCTGCCGGACAGCGCTTTTCTGGTGATCTGCGACGAACGCATCAACGATCCGCACGACGATCCTGGCGCCCTGAACCTGCTGGTGCAGTTGGCGGCGATCCATGCAGGCGACTATCACAGCTACATGATCACCCACAGCCTGCGCAGCAGCACCGTGCGCCCGGTCGTCGTCAACCGGCTGGAAGCTTCGCTGCGGGTCGGCGACGAACTCGAACGCGAAATCACGATCCGTGTGGATCAGGAGAACGATTTCGTCCGGGTGCTGGCGGGGTAGGAATCGGATTTCACACGGAGATCACGGAGGGCACGGAGGTCGGAAGGGAGAAGAGAATTTCCACGGGGGAAGAATGGGAACACGGGGAGCACGGGGAAAGAAAATTTCTGCTCCGAGACTCCGTGCTCCACGTGTCCCCCGTGGAAATTTTCCTTCTCTTCTCCGACCTCCGTGCCCTCCGTGATCTCCGTGTGAAACCTCCTGCTCTTATCCGAACAGCGTCTGCAGCGGCTGCGGCTTCGCCAGGTGGAAGCCCTGGGCGAAGTCGATGCCCATCTCGAGCAGCTTGTCCTGCACGCGCTGCGATTCGACGCATTCGGCCACCGTCTCGATGCCGCGATCCGCAGCGAGCTGCGTCACGGCGCGGACCTGGGACTCGGCGCGCACGCTGCTGCCGAGGCTGCGGATCAGCGAGCCGTCGATCTTCACGCGGCTGACCGGCCACTTGTTGAGCGGGTCGAGTGTGCCGAGGCCGGAGCGGCAATTGTCCAGCGCCACGCGGCAGCCGACGTCGCGCAGCCGTGCCGACAGATTCTCCATGTCGTCTTCGTGTTCGAGCGCCGTCCGTTCGGAGATCTCGAACACCAGCAGCCCGGCCGGAATGGCGGTGCGGCAGACTTCGGCCACGATGAATTCCGCGAACTGCGGCGTGGCGAGCGACTGGCCCGCGACGTTCACGGAGAATTCCAGGCACGAGGTGCGCACGGTGACCGCGCGCTTGCGCAGCGTCTTCAGCAGTTCGCCGATGACCCAGCAGTCCAGTTCGGGCAGGAGCCGGCTCGACTCCGCGGCGGCAAAGAACGTGGGCGGACCGTGCAGCTTGCCGGCATCGCGCATCCGCAGCAGCACTTCGAAGCGCGGCGATGGCGCTGCTTCGCGCATGGCGGTGATTTTCTGCGCATACAGATCGAAGGAGCCCAGCCGCAACGCGGTGCGAATGCGATCGTCCATCGGCTGCAGCGACGGGGTCGCGGCTGTCGGGACGATGATCTTCGGCTCGTTGACGCTGATTCGGGGCGTCGCTGCTGCGGGCCTTGCTGCTGCCTTGGGAATTGTGGGCGCGACCTTCGCCGCAGGTTGCGGCCGGGGCGGAGGCGCGGGCGCAGCGGCCTGCGGTTGCGGCGGCAGTTTGGCCACCGACGCGATGACCGGCACTTCCGGCACGAGCATGGCGCTGAGCGCTGCAGTCGGCACGCGGGCGGCGAGCTGCGTCAGTTCATCGGTATCGACGCTGGCGAAATCGCGCGCGCGGTTGCTGCGGAAGAGCATGAGCAGGGCCACGACGCGCTGGGCCGGATCGCGCACGGGCACGACCAGCAGCTTGTAGGGCAGCTGCTGCGTCCTGCCGCTGGTGCCGTTCACCACGAGCGGTTCGTTGCGCGCCTGCATCCAGCGCAGCACGTGTTCGCGGATGTTGTCGATGGCGGCGTTGATCGACAGATCGGATTCGTCGGCACTCACGCAATGACTGAGCGTGAAGGGACGCCCGGGGAGCACGACGGCGCCGAAGGCGCAATCGATCAGCTCGGTCGCGAGCGTGAGGGTCTTGCGCAGCATCGCCGGCACCGGCATCGAGGGCAGCAGCTGCGTTGCCGCGACAACGGCCTGCCGCGTGCCGGCTTCGCGCATCGCGCCGGTCGGCAAGGGAACGATCTTGGCGCTGGCCGGCCATGCGTGACCGAGAATGGCGATGACCGGCGCGAGCATGCGCTCGACGGCATCAGCACTGCGGAAGCGGGCGCCGCTCGGCAGGTTGCGGCAGGCCACACCGATCGCGCCGACCACGGCGTTGTGCGTGTTGCGGACGACGAAGACGAAGGCCGTGTCATCGTCGGGATGCGCTGCCGCGGCTGCGGGCGCGGACGAGGTCGCCTGACGGGCGCGACCCAGCACGAGTTCGACGTGCATGCGGAAGTCGGGTTCTTCGACGCCGTCGTTGATCCAGAGCGACTGGGCCATCGCATCGTAGAAACTGATGCGCTCCGCAGGCGGGACCAGCATGCGGATGAGCTGCGCGTAGCTTGCGAAGGGCAGTTCATGACTGCCCGCGGAGCTCGCCGAGGGTTTGAGCACAGAAGACATAGCCATCCTCCCGCGCCCATCATAGCGGCAGCGCCGCGAGTTCACTATTCCAAAGCAGGCCGGAAATCGGCGTATTCGAGCCGCATGTCGCGTCGCGACTCGTTCAGTGTCAAAGATCGCGACAGTGAATGCGCCGGGTTCCTGCGCGTTGTCATAACCCGATACGTCACAGCGTTGCGAAGGCCCGGACCGGAAACGTGCCCATGCCGCGAACCTTCGGCGGCACGGCCGAGAAACGCAGACCGCTGACGGGCAACTGCTCGAGTCCGCGCAGATGTTCGACGATCGGAATGCCCGCGCCGAGCAGCTCGGTGTGCACGGGACGCCGGCCGTCGGCGGTGTCGTCGATGTTGTAGGAGTCGATGCCGACGAGCGCCGCGCCGTTCTCCTGCAGATACGTCGCGGCATCGGCCGTGAGGAATGGATGGCCTTCGAAGTACTGATCGGTGCGCCAGTGCGTCGCCCAGCCCGTGTGAACCAGCACGGCTCGTCCACGTACCTCCACCGGGGCGAATGCCTCGCGCGGGATGGCGCGACCTGCCATTCCCGTGACGCGCACGACGACGGCGTCGAGTCCGGTGAGCACGTCGAGGCGCAGCGCCGACAGATCGGCGCCATCCGCATAGCGATGGAACGGACTGTCGATGTACGTGCCCGTGTTCGACACCATCGTGATCCTGCCGATCTGGAATTCCGTACCTTCGGCGTACAACGCGCGCGATGCGGCGCGACTCAGGTGATCGCAGATCAGCGGCGCCGGCAGACCCTTGTACGTGATCATGCCGTCCTCGATGGTGTGACTGAGATCGACGTGATGGGGGTCGGGTCCGGTCGTCGCTGCGACCGCGCTGCTGCGCTTGTGCGGCTCGCTCAGAATGGTTTTGCGCGAGATCGCGACGCGCCCGACCATGAGCAGGCGCAGGTCGCGGACGAGGTAGTTCGCCAGCGCATCGTCGGCGATGTCGTCGCCGTCGATGTCGAGGCGAAATCCCTGTCCCTGCAGTCCGCCGCCGTTCAGGAACTCGACTTCGAAATCGAACTGGACGCGCTTCGGCCCGACAGATGAATTCATGGCGGCTCTCCTGACGATGCAACGAGAACCGTAGCAGCTTCGGGTATTCGCAGTGCCGACAGGAAGAGGACGGATCCGGACAAGAAAGAGAATGGCCGCAGATCCCTTCACCGACGACGCGGCAACGTGGCCGGCAATCCCTTGCCGCCCGGCAACGGCAGGCGCGTGCCGCGCGTCGCTGCGTCCCGCAGTTCCTGCAACTCGCTCTCCGCAGGGCCTTCGTTCAGGGGATGCCTCATGCATTGCCCAGGTCGTCGCGACGATAGTTGACGCAAGCGTCGTAGACACCTGCATGTCGCAGGCAGCACGACCCATACGCGGAGCGATCGTGAGCAGCCTGACTTCGAGTCCCTATCTTCCCCTTCCGCCGGTCGCCGCCGGTGTGGCGCGCAAGTCCGGCCGCGCCGTGTGCAGCGATCGCGGCGATGCCGTGTGGGAATGGCAGGTTGCCACGGGCGTGTTCGAACGCGACGTGACCGACGAGCAGTTGCGCCGGCTCGAAGCGCCGGACCTGCAGATCGTGGAATTCACGCCGACGGATACCGGCCAGCAGGCCGTGTGGAACCGCGACACCGTACAGCGTCCCGCCTCCGTCGGTTCGCGCCGATCCCCGGCCCGTGCCGCCGGTCCGCTGGCCCAGCTCTGGGCCCTGCTGCGCGGAGTTTCCTGATCCCCCGTTCGCGCGACTGCCTTACACTCCCCGGCAGTTCTCGACTGCGGTTTCTGCTGCTTCAGTCCGGTATCGGTTTGTGACGATGCTGCGGCGGCGAGTCCGCGCCGTTTGTGGTCAGGGGGAGGGTCCCTGTGGAACGACAGGGCATGATCGACGTTGCGATGTTCGGCGAACTGTTCACGCAGTTCGCGTCGATGAGCAGCCACCTCATCTGGGTGTACGACCTGTATCCCGAAGAGCGGCTGGTGTTCGCCAGCCCGTCGTTCGAGCGCGTGTGGGGCCGCAAGGTGCAGGACCTGTATGCCCGCCACCGGCTGTGGATGGAAAGCATCCATCCCGAGGACCGGCCCACCGTCGCCGAGCGCTACACCCACTGGCTCAACGCCACGCGCGAGGACATCTACCAGCTCGAATTCCGCATCGTCCGCCCGGATGGCGACGTGCGCTGGATCTTCGATCACGGCCGGCGCATTTGCGATGCCTCGGGTCGCTCGGTGCGCCTCATCGGCATCGCCGAGGACATCACCCGGCGCAAGCAGGCCGAGGCCGCCCTGCGCGAGTCCGAACACAATTTCCGCCAGTTGGCTGATTCGCTGCCGCAACTGGTGTTCACCTGCGATCGGCAGGGGCGCCCCGACTTCTTCAGCTGGCGCTGGACCGAGTACACCGGTTATCCCGAAGCAGAGCTGCTGGCCGGCCGCTGGCTGGAATGCTTCCATCCCGACGAACGCCCCACCGTCATGGAGGCCTGGATCCGCTGCGTCGAGACCGGCTTCGCCTACGCCGCCGAAAGCCGCATCCGCGCCTGGAACGGCCAGTACCGCTGGTTCAAAGCCCGCGCCGTTCCCATCCGCAACACGGCGGGCGAGATCGTGCGCTGGTGCGGCGCCAACTTCGATCTGCACGACGAGCACGAACTGCGCGAGAAGCTGCAGATGGAGCGCGACCGCTTCACCACCATCGCCACCGCCGCGCCGGGCGTGCTGTATTCGCTGCGCCTGGATGCCGACGGTCGTCTGACCTTCCCCTTCGCGCCGGAAAAGATCCGCGACATCTACGGTTTCGACGCCGCGGTGCTCGAGACGGATGGCACCTGCATCCGCGAGCGCGTGCATCCCGATGACCTGCAGCACCTGAACGAGACCTTCACCCACTCGCGCCGGACGCTCGAACCCTGGCACATGGAATTCCGCGTGCAGCATCCGGAACGCGGCGAGATCTGGGTCGAGAGCACCATCATGCCGCGGCCGGAAGAGGGCGGCGCCATCGTGTGGCACGGCTATCTGACCGAGATCACGGCGCGCAAACGCGCCGAGCGGCTGCAGTTCCATTCGCAGAAGCTCGAAGCGCTCGGCACGCTGTCCGGCGGCATCGCCCACGACTTCAACAATCTGCTGCTGGCGATCCGCGGCAACACGCGGCTGGCGATCGACGACCTGCCTGACGGCCATCCGGTGCAGACCAGCCTCGGCGAAGTCGAGCGCGCCGCAACGCGCGCCACCGAACTGGTGCGCCAGATCCTGTCGTTCGGCCGCCAGGGCGAATCGCGCCGCGAAGTGGTCCAGCTGCGTCCCGTGGTCGAAGAGGCGCTGAAGCTGCTGCGTGCGACGCTGCCGGCGATGATCCGCATCGTGCCGGTATTCCGTCCCGACGTGCCGCCGGTGTCGGTCGACCTGACCCAGGTTCACCAGATCATCATGAATCTCGCTACGAATGCGGCGCATGCCATCGGCGATGCCGACGGCCAGCTCGAAGTGACCGTCGATGCGGCGACCATCCATCCCGAAGAAGTCGTGACGGCTTCCGATCTCAAAGTCGGCCGCTATGCGCGCATCACGGTCAGCGACAACGGCTGCGGCATGGATCGCGCGACGCTCGAGCGCGTCTTCGATCCGTTCTTCACCACCAAGCCGCCGGGCCAGGGCACCGGTCTCGGCCTGTCGGTGGTGCACGGCATCGTGCGCGCGCATGCGGGCGCCGTGACGGCCTACAGCCAGCCGGGCAAGGGCACGACCTTCCGCATCTATCTGCCCGCTGCGTCCGCGGACGTCGCGCCTCACGAAGCGCCATCGCAGCCCCCCGTTCCCGGCAGCGGCGAACACGTCATGTACATCGACGACGAGGAAGCGCTGGTCTTCCTCGGCCAGCGCGTGCTGGAACGCATGGGCTACAAAGTCAGCGGTTTTTCCGATCCCGCGCAGGCATTGCAGGCGTTCACGCAATCGCCGCAATCGTACGACGTCGTCGTCACCGATCTGTCCATGCCGGGCATGTCGGGCTTCAACCTCGCGCGCGCCCTGCTGCAACTGCGCCCCGACGTGCCGATCGTCCTTACCACCGGCTACGTCCGCCCCGAAGACAAGGAAACCGCCAGCAAGAGCGGCATCCGCGAACTCATCCTCAAGCCGAACACCGTCGAAGAACTCGGTCGTGCGCTCGACAAGCTGTTCGGGGAGATGCGACGGAAGGAATGAATAGCCGCAAAAGGCGCAAGAGGCGCAAACAGATCGGATTTTCTTTTTCTGACTTTGCGCTTTTTTGCGCTTTTTGCGGCCATTCTCTTCTGCCGTCTCTTCCGCACTACTGCAACCGCGCCAGGATCAGTTTAGCGAGCACGTCGTACGCGCCATCGAAGTGATGCCCGCCGGGAAGTTCGTGAGCGGTGACGCTCGCGGCCGGGAGCTTCGGACAGAGCGAGTCGCTGTCGTCGGCGCCGTAGAGACAGAGCGTGCGGTCGGCGCGGAGTTTTTCGGCTTCGGGACGGATCGGCAACGCGTCGCGTTCGCCGCCGAGCCAGTTGCCGAGATGGAATTCCCAGGAGGCGTTCTGGCCCAGGCCCATCAGCACGGTCTGTTCGACCAGCGGTGCGGAGGCGGCGGGCAGGCGGTTCACGGCGAATGGCAGCACGTCGGCGCCCTGCGAATAGCCGATGAGCAGCGCGCGCGTGCGATGCCAGTGAGCGGCGTAGTAACGCAGGACGCGATCGAGATCCTGCGCGAGTCCTTCGGGCGTGCGCTTGCGCCAGAAGTAGCGCAGCGAATCGAGACCGACCACGGCGATGCCTTTTGCCGCGAGGGCCGCGGCAACCTGCTTGTCGAGACCGGCCCAGCCGCCATCGCCCGAGAGCAGCACGGCGAACGCGGTGCCGTCATTGCCGGCAGGTTTCACTTCGATCAGCGGCAGGTCGGCGAGACTGGCGGGCGGCGGCGGCACGACGTCGGTGTGCGCGGCCGCGAGCTGGTCGTAGGCGGCGATGAATGGCTGCTGCCAGGAACCGCCCGCCGAGAAGCGATGGGCGATGTCCGGCAAGGCCACGAACTGCGCATTCGGCACGCTGTTCGCGAAGCGTTGCGCCGCAGTCGTTTCGCAGACTTCATCCTTCGCGCCCTGCAGGGCGATCCAGTTGAGTGGCGTTTTCGCAGGCAGCAGATCCATGCCCTCGTGGCGCCGGCGATTGACGAAGTGCACGCCTTCGCCGCGGCAGAAGGGTTTTTCCAGTTCCATGTCCGTGCAGAAGCCGAGCGTCAGTGCGCCCGAGAACGTGCCGCGCGGCGCCTGCGCGAGCATCGCGTACGCCAGCGTCGCGCCCGAGGAGTAACCGGCCAGCAACGGCGTGTGATACGTGCTCAGGCGCGCGTAACCCTGCAGGTAGTGCGACAGATTTTCGAGATCGCCGTCGGGAAAGACGCAGGCGTCGTTGCCCGAATCCAGTTTCTCCACCAGCTTCGGCATGTCGATGCCGGCCACCATCGCGCCGCGCTCGACCAGGACACGCGCCACGTTGGCGGTGTGCCGGCTCCAGCCGTCATCGCCGGAAAGGAACAGCACGAACTGGCGTGGCTCGCCCTGCGGGCGGTACAGCGTCACGCCATCGAAAATGCCGTGCGAGATTTTTTCCTGCGCGTGCACGGCCGCCGAGCACAGGACGAGAAGCGCCATGGCTGCGCCGAGCCGTTTCATTTCGCGATGACCCCCTTCAGTCCGCCGCTGATCAGCGCGGCGATGTCGGCCAGGACGAACAGCGGCGCCATGCCGCCCGGTGCGGCGAGGTAGCGCGCTTCCCAGTCCGGATCGAACTTCTCCTTGAACGCGCGCAGACCCTGGAAGTTGTAGAAGTTCTCGCCGTGCGCGAACAGCAGGCGCCCGACGCGGTGCCAGCCGGGGGCGAGCGGATGCTCGGCCATGCCCGACAGCGGCGCCATGCCGAGGCCGAAGCGCTCGAATCCCTGCGACTGGAAATGCAGCAGCAGTTTCGTGAACAGGAAGTCCATGGTGCCGTTGGGCGCATCGGACAGGTGCCGCATGAGATCGACGCTGGCCTCGACCTTGCGATCGGTGGTCATGAGCGTGGCGAAGGCGATCGGGCGTTCGTGCTGGCGCACCAGCGCGACCGGCATCCGGGATACATAGGAGTCGGCGAACGAGCCGAGCGAGAACCCTTTTTCCGCGGCCCGGTGCTCGGCGAGCCAGGCATCGGAGAGGGCACGCAACTCGTGGATGCGCGCGTGCACGGCGTCGGCGTCGAGCATCTCGAGCACGAGTCCTTCGCGCTCGCCGCGGTTCACGGCCTGTCGCAGCGCCGAGCGCGATCTGCCCTTGAGCGAGAAATCCGCGAGCGGCACCGAGGCGTACTCGCCCAGCTTGAACACGCGCAATCCCGCATCGAGATACACCGGCAGCGTCTGCGGACGCACTTGATAGAAGGAGGCCCGCCCGCCCTGGGTGCGCGTCATTTCCAGAAAACGCCAGACCAGGTCGGGCCATTCCGATTGCGGGCCGACGGGATCGAACAGACTCACCCAGGAGCGACCGCGGCGGCCGAACATCACGAAGGCATTGCCCGATTCGGAAAACAGGAAGTGCTTGTCGCCCAGCAGCGCGACGTTGGCATCGGCCGACGGCTGCGTCCGGACGATCCGCGCGGCATGATCGAGTTCCTGTTCGTTGACCTTCGGCAGCCGGGCCGCCGGCGGACGCAGCAGCTGCCGCATCGCGAGCGCCAGCGCCAGCAGTGCGACCGCGACGAGCGCACGCAAGGATCGCGGCGCATGACCGTCGAACTCGAACTGCCACCACAGTTCCTGCGTGTAGTCGACGTCGCGATACGCGAAGAACAGCAGACCCGTCAGCGCGGCGACGATGGCGAGAACGCTCAGCAGCCAGCCGCCGGTGAAGGGCTGCGCCAGCAGCGAGGCGCGACGCGTGAACTGCGAATGCGACAGCGCCAGCGCCACCACCAGGCAGCCGATCAGGATCATCTCCGACACCGCGAATCCTTTCGGGATGGCGAGCAGCAGGCTGGCGATGCCGATGAGCAGTCCCGCCCACCAGGCGGCATCCAGCCGCAGCAGCATGCCGCGCGCGACGAACAGCAATCCGAGTCCGGCAATGCTGCCGAGGAAGTGCGAAGCCTCGACGAGCGGCAGCGGCACGTGCAACGCCAGCAGGTCCGTCGCCTCGTCGGTGGCGGGAGTGACGCCGGAAATCAGCAGCATCACGCCGATCACCAGCGTGTAGGCCGCCAGCAGCAGCGGCGCGAGACTGATCGCGGCGCGGGAAACTGCAGTGGCTGCACCGCGGCGCAGCTCGTGCATCACCAGCAATGCGAGCGCCAGCAGCAACGGCAGCACGTAGTAGATGAGGCGATAGAGCACGAGCGCCGCCGCGAGCGATTCCGCCGGCACGTGATCCTGGAGCGCCAGGAGCATGATGGCTTCGAACACGCCGAGGCCGCCCGGCAGATGACTCAGTACGCCGAGCACGACGGCGATGGCGAAGAACCCGAGGAATGCCGGAAACGCAATCGAGTCCGGCGGCAGCAGCAGCCAGAGCACGGCAGCCGTCGCACCGATGTCGATGGCGGAGAAGAACAGCTGCTGCAGGGCCAGCGAAGCGGACGGCAGCCGCAGCCGCACGCGGCCGAACAGCAATCGTTCGCGGCCATCGCGGCACAGGACGATCAGCGAGAACGTTGCGATCACGATCGCGAGCGCAACGGATTTCAACACCAGCGGCGGCAGATGGATGGCAGGTCCGACGGCATCCGCACCCCACAGCAGCGCCAGCGCGCCGACCGCAGAAATTCCGAGTCCGAAGGCGAGCGCGTTGAAGGCGATGGCGCGCGAGATCAGCCCGGCTTCCACGCCGGCCGCGCTGTAGAAGCGCATTCGCACGGCACCGCCCGTCAGTACGCCGAGGCCGATCGTGTTGGACAGCGCGTAGGCGATGAACGCCGTCTGCGCGGCGATGGAGTAGGAAACGGAGGCGCCGACGTAGCGCAGCGACGAGTGATCGTAGCCCGTGAGCGCGAAGTAACTGACGGCGGTCGCGACGACGGCGAGCGCCAGCGCGCGCGACGGCGTCGAACGGATTGCTTCGACCAGGCTGTGATAGCTGAATTCGGCAAACAGCCCGTGCAGTGCGTCGGCGAGCAGCAGGCCGATGATCAGTGCGGCGGCGCCGATGGCCCAGGGCTTCCAGCGTTGCAGGCTCGAAACGAGCCGGATCTTGTCCTGGGTCGATTCCATGACGGCCGATGGTACCGAGGCGGCCTGCGTTCCGTGATGAAACCGCCGTAGGGCCTGGGGGGATTTCTGTAGGTCAGGCTTTAGCCTGACATTTTCAGAAGGCCGGCTGAAGCCGGCCCCACAGCAAGAGGCGCCTACTGCGGCTGATAGCCCAGCGTCAGGAAGTACGACCGCCCATCCTGGTAGTAGTACGCCGCCGTTTCGTAATCCTCGTCGAAAGCATTGGCGATCCTGCCCTGTACGAACCAGCTGCCGAAGTGCACCCGGCCGACGAAATCGACGGTGCTGTAGCGGTCGAGTTCGAGCGTGTTGCCGACATCGTCGTAACGCGAGCCGACCAAGTTCACCGTCGCGCCCAGCGAGAACGCGTTCGTGCCATAGCTGACATCGATGCGCCCGGCATCTTCCGGACGGCGCGGCAGCAGCTTGTGCGTCTCCTGATTGCGCGGATCCAGATGCGTGTAGGTGAGTCCGACGCTCCAGCGATCGAGCTGCGTGCGGGCCTGCGCTTCGACGCCGCGGATGCGTGCTTCGTTGATGTTCTGCGGTGAGGACGTGGCGGAGTCGAACGCGATCAGATCATCGACGTTGGTTTCGAACGCCGACAGCGACCAGGTGGTGTTCGCCGCCGTGCCGCTGATGCCGAGTTCGACGCTGTCCGATTCTTCCGGCGCCAGGTCGGGATTGCTGAATCCCGGGTAGTACAGATCGTTGAAGCTCGGTGCGAGGAACGCGGTGCCCCAGGCGACGGAGAAGGCGAGGTAGTCCTCGGCGAACCATTTCCAGCCCAGACCGCCGGTGGTGTGAGTGCCGAACTGTTCGTTGTCGTCGTTGCGCACCGAGGCGAGCACTTCGTGATCGCCGAAGCGGTCGGCGTACTGGCCGAACACGCCGGTGTTGGTGCGCGAGGTCTCGTCGTAGGGCGTGGTGCTGTCGACGCGGTCGTCGAGCCAGTCGACGCCCAGGGTCAGCACCTGACCCGCGGCAACGGTCCAGTCCGATTGCAGGCCGGCGTTGCGACGTTCGGTGTCGATGGTGGAGCGGTACGTGCCATCGCTGAAATCGTCGGAGTCATCCTGCGCGAGGCCCAGCTGCAGCGTCAGGTCCCAGCTGGAGGTTGCCGCGACCTTGCCCTTGAGCGCGTAGACGGCTTCGGTGAAGTCGGTTTCGTTGGTCCAGCTGCCGTCGTACTCGGTGTGACCGGAGGCATACAGGACGCTGGCTTCCACCTCGGCGGTCTCGCCCCAGCGATAGCCGGTGCGCAGCACGCCGGAGGTATTGCGATAGCCGTCGTCGTCGGGTTCGTCGGTGAAGCAGCCGCCGGTGTAGCCGAACGGGCCGGTCGGCGACGGCTGGCAGGCGTTGTAGCCCTGCGTCTCGAGGTAGTTGCCGGAGACGGCCAGCCAGGCATTCTCGCCCTTGAGGCCGAAGCTGGCGCTCGCATCGTAAGTTTCGTGCGAACCGCCGCCGATCGACACCGACGGTCCGTCGGCATCGCGCGTGAAGATCTGCACGACGCCGCCGATGGCGTCGGCGCCGTACAGGCTGGAGCGCGGTCCGCGCACGATCTCGACGCGCTCGATCTGGTCGACGGGGATGTATTCGAAGCGCGTGGTGCCGGCCGTGGTCGAACCGACGCGCACACCGTTCACCAGCACCAGTACGTGATCGGCCTCGGTACCGCGGATGAACATCGAACTGAGTTTGCCGAGGCCGCCGTTGTTGGCGATGGCGATGCCGGCTTCGCCGCGCAGCAGATCCTGCACCGATTGCACCTGGCGGCGCTGGATGTCGTCGTGCGTCAGCACGGTGACGGAGCCGATCACGTCGGCGATCGGCTGCTCGATGCGCGCCGCCGTGACGATGACTTCGGAAACGGGATCCGGGCTCGCCGCGATCGTGGTGAAAGGAACCGCGCACGCAAGTGCGACGGCCGCGAAGGGCTGATGACGACTCATGACAATGCTCTCCCCATGCTCGCCCGCATGGCCAGATGTGGTTATCGATCTGCGTGCGGGAGTGAGAGAGCAGGCGATGGTGCGCATCGCGCGTACTCCTGATCGCCCGCCGCGACGCCGGTACCGATCGCTCCTGTCCGGCTGGCGGATCGGGCGATCGTGCGTCAGGCCGGTCTCCGGGCTTTCGAGTGAAACCGCAGGTTCATGGACCTGGGGCATTCGTCGCTATCGCCTTCCCATGCCGTCGGCACAGTGGCTGGAGACGCTCGTCTCCGGATATCGATTGGACTCGACTACCGTTGCGGGGGCAGCGCCGGAATGCTCTGCAGGCAGAGGTCACCGGCTTCACGTTCGCGCCCCGATGGAACGGGGCGCTCACCTGACGGGCCGGCACGGTACGGACCGGCCCGGGAGGTGTCAAGGAGCGGCCGGCCGGCGCGCTCCGCCTCTTCTCTTCTGTAGGTCAGGCTTCAGCCTGACTCCCAAGAAGGCCGGCTGTGACCGAAGGAAATCCCGCGGGAAAGCCGGCCCCACAGCAAGACTAGAAGTCCACCATCAATCGTCCATAGATGAACCGTCCCGCACGGCCGTATGGCGCGTAGTTCGAGAACGGCGCATTGCCGGTGGAGTTCAGTGCGATCGGCACCGGGTCCGGATACTCGTCAAACACGTTTTCCGCACCGAGCGCGAACTTGATGTGATCCGTGAAGTGGATGCGGCCTTCCAGGTCCACCACGGCCTGCGAGGACAACCACTGGTCGATCGGCGTGTAGGTGCCGGCGCTCACGTTGGCGAACGTGGCGTTCGTCGACGAATCCGGCGACAGCAGCTTGCCGTAGCGCGTCGCGCGCAGCGTGGCGCCGAAGCGCTGGAAGTCCCAGTTGATGTTGAAGGTGAACTTGGTTTCCGGCGTGCCGTCTTCCATCGTCAGCACGTTGAAACGATCGAACAGCGGCGGCGCGGGATTGAGCGCGGCAAGCGCTTCCGTCGCGGGAATCTTCGTCACGTCCGTCGTGTTCCAGTTGCCCGTCAGCGTAAGGTCGATGCGTCCACCCGATTCGGTGCTCAGCGGATAGTTCAGCACCAGATCGACGCCTTCGGTCTCGGTGTCGACGCCGTTGATGAAGAAGCGGCCGCCGCCGCTGCCGATGAAGCCGAGCGTTTGCAGGTAGGCGCGTACGTTTGGCTGCGTCAGGTTTTCGGACAGCACGATGCGGTCGTCGATGTCGATCTTGTAGTAGTCGATCGTCAGGCTGAGCTTGTCGAACCGGATCACCGCACCGATCGAGTAGTTCAGCGACTCTTCCGCATCCAGCGGCTTGGCGCCGAGCGCGACCGCGATCGGGTCCGACACCGGGAAGGTCGTCACGTCGAACGGTACGCCGCCGATGAAGTTGGTCGAGGTCGTGGCGAAGTACTGCTGCTGCAGCGACGGCGCACGGAAGCCGTTCTGCACCGACGCACGCAGCGCGAACGAATCGGTGAAGTCATAGCGGCCCGACAACTTGCCGGAGAAGCTCTCGCCGAAGTCGGAGTAGTGCTCGCCGCGGATCGCGGCGGAAGCGAGGAACTTGTCGGTGATGTTCGCTTCGAGATCGATGTACGCGCCGTACGCTTCGCGGTTCGTATCGACTTCGTTTTCCGGGCGGAAGCCCGGGAAGACCTGCGAGCCGGAGCCGGTTGCACAGCCGCCCGCGGCGATCTGTGCGTCGGTGAACGGCGCGACGCACCCGGGCGTTCCTGGCGTGTTGAGCGGAATCAGCACGCCGCCATTGCGATAAGAATCCGGCTCGCCCGCGAAGATCTGGTAACCCTCCTGACGCGCTTCCACGCCAAGCGCCACGTTCAGCGGCGAAGCCAGGCCGACATCGAAGCCGCGCACGCCCGAGAAATTGAACACGATCTGGTCGTACTCGAAACCGCCGGCATCGAACGTCGTCTTGCTCGTCGGGCCGATCGACCGGTTCAGCGTGTTCTCGATGGTGAACTCCATCTTGTTGTCGCCGTACACGAGGGAGGTGTCCATGTCCCAGCTGCCGAGCGCCCACTTCACGCCGAACGCGCCGGAGTAATCGGTGACGTCGGGTGCGATCAGCGGCAGGAAGCCGTCGGGATAGATCTCGATGACGTTGCGATCGTCCATCGCGCGGCGGAAGAAGCCTGCCGACACCACGTCGCGATCCTGCCAGCTGGCCCAGCCATAAAGCTGCGCGCTGTTGCCGATGTCGTAGCCGGCGTTGATGAACACCGTCTTCTGGTCCATGTCGGGTTCGCCGTACCAGGCGTTCCAGCGATCGATGGTCGCCTCGCGCGGATCGAAGGCGCCGCCCACCCGCGGATATTGCTGGCGCGAGTCGAAGCCGCCGCGTTCGGTGCGTTCCTGGTCCTTGTATTCGGCGCCGATCGTGAGGAAGCCGTCCGCGCCGAGCGCCAGACCTTTCCATGCCGAGACCACCAGCGTTTCGCCGTCGGACACGTCGCGCTTCGCCTGGTTGAACGGGACGGACCAGTTCGCGCCGGTGGGCGCCGGGGCGGTCGGCACTTCGTAACTGGATTCGCGCACGCCGTACTGCACGCTCGCTGCGCCGCCGTCGTTGTCGTCGCGCAGCCGCAGGTTGATCACGCCGGCGATGGCGTCCGAGCCGTACTGCGCGGAAGCGCCGTCGCGCAGCACTTCGATGGATTTCACCATCGCGTTGGGAATCGTGTTCATGTCCACGGCCGAGGCGCCGCGACCGATGGTGCCGTTGACGTTCACCAGCGAGGCCGAGTGCCGGCGCTTGCTGTTGACCAGCACCAGCGTCTGGTCGGGCGAGAGACCGCGCAGCGTCGCTGGTCGAATCGTGTCCGTACCGTCGGCGAGACCAGGGCGCGGAAAGTTGAATGACGGCAAGACCACGGACAGCGCCTGGTTCACTTCCACCGTGCCGACGTTCTCCAGTGCGGCCGCGCTGACGATGTCGACGGGCACGGCGGTGTCGAGAGCCGAGCGATTCTCCACGCGCGTGCCGGTGACGACGATCTGTTCGAGGACGTTCTTGTCCTCCGGCGGGACGGTCTGAGCCTGGATGGAGTGACTGGCAACCAGCGCCAGCGATGCGGCCGAAAGCAACCTGAATGGCATCTTCTGCGAATGCATATGGGTTCTCCCTGCGTCGGTAAAAATTTGCCGGCCAGCGCCGGATTGGATGTGACTCTGGAGCAACACGACGGCCCGTACCATTGTGATTGGCCGCAGCCCCTGCCTGCGGCGGGCGTTGCTCAGGGCATACAAACAGGCAAGCGGCACGCGGATTCGCCCGGTATATTCCGTGCGGAAATTCAGCGCGCCCGGTGCGTCGATCGTCCCGGCCGTGCACTCGCCGTGTTTTTTTCGCAAGCTACGCCACTGTCATGCATTCACCCTTTCTCGCCACCGCCCTCGACGCGGCCCATGCCGCTGCCGCCGTCATCCGTCGCTACTACCAGCGCAATCTCGACGTCGTCCTGAAAGCCGACAAGTCGCCGGTCACCCAGGCCGATGTCGAAACCGAGCAGACGATTCGCGACATCATCGGCGCACGTTTTCCCGACCACGGGTTCTACGGCGAGGAAACCGGCCAGAGCGCCCTCGATGCCGAGTATCTGTGGCTGGTCGATCCCATCGACGGCACCAAGGCCTTCGTGCGCGAGTACCCGTTCTTCTCCACGCAGATCGCGCTCATGCATCGCGGCCGGCTGATCGTCGGCGTGTCGTCCGCGCCGGTGTACGGCGAGGTGGCCTATGCGGAAATCGGCGTCGGCGCGTGGCTGGACGACAAGCCGATTCGCGTGAGCGAGATCGACAGCATCGAAGCGGCCGCGGTTTCCGGCGGCAATCTCAAGACACTGGCATCGGGACCGCGCTGGTCGCGTTACGGCGAACTCGTCGCGCGGGTCAATCGCATCCGCGGCTACGGCGATTTCCTGCACTACCACCTGCTGGCCTCGGGCAAGCTCGAAGCCGTCATCGAATCCGACGTGAACATTCTCGACATCGCGGCGCTTGCCGTGATCGTCGAAGCGGCCGGTGGGAAATTCACCGACCTCGATGGCCGGCCGCTCGATTTGCAGACGACTTCCGTCCTGGCGGCGAACTCGCGATTGCACGCGACGTTGCTGTCGCAACTGTCCTAGTCTTTCTGCGTGTGGGGCCGGCTTTCCCGCGGGATTTCCTTCGGTCACAGCCGGCCTCGGCAATGTCAGGCTGAAGCCTGACCTACAGAAGAGGCTTCAGCCTGACTCCCGTGCAGATGGCCGGCTGTGACCGAAGGAAATCCCGCGGGAAAGCCGGCCCCACAGGCAGAGTCCTGAAGCCCGGCTCAGATTCTTCTCTTCGCTGCGCAATCCGGGCACACTGCGCGCGCGACTCAAGCTTGGGGGCGAGGTCGCACCACAACAACGATCACGGAGTGGACATGTCCACCGACCCGCTGCCCCCGTTCCAGACCCGCGAACTGCCCGAACCGCCCACGCGCGTATGGCCGCTCATCGGCCCCGGCATCATCGCCGCCGGCGTCGGTCTCGCTTCCGGCGAATTCATTCTCTGGCCCTTCATCGCCTCGCAGGTGGGACTGATGCTGCTGTGGGGCGCGGCCATCGGCATCGCGACCCAGTGGTTCCTGAACATGGAGATCGAGCGCTACACGCTCGCCACGGGCGAAACGGCGCTCGCCGGTTTCACGCGCCTGTGGAAGCACTGGGGACTGGTGTTCGCCGTGCTGGTGTATTTCGCCAATCTCTGGCCGGGCTGGGCTACTTCGTCTGCGACCATGCTCACCTATCTGGTGGGCGGCGATGCAACGGTCATCGCCATCGGTTTGTTGCTGGTCATCGGCGCGGCGCTGACGCTGGCGCCGGTCGTGTACACGCTGATGGAGCGCGTGCAGTTCCTTAAAGTGGTGGCGGTCGTGACGTTCATCATCGTCGCCGTGATCTTCGTGATCACGCGCGAGGCGTGGGCCGAACTGCCGCGCGGCTTTACGCAGGTCGGCACGCTGCCGCCGCAGCTCGGCTTCGCACTGGTGATGGGCGCCTTCGCGTATGCGGGTGCCGGCGGCGGACAGAATCTGTGTCAGAGCAACTGGATTCGCGACAAGGGATTCGGCATGGGCGCGTACGTGCCGCGGCTCGTCAGTCCCATCACGGGCGAGGAGGGCGCGGCTCATGTGCCGGGCGGCTACCGCTTCGAACCGACCGCGGCGAATCTCGCGCGCTGGCGCGGCTGGTGGCGCATGGCGAACCTCGAACAGGCGCTGACGTTCGCGCTGATCTCCTTCGTGACCATCGTGTTCACCTCGATGATCGCGTACTCGACTGTCTACGGCCGCCCCGGCGTGCCGCAGAACGTCGACTTCATCCGCACGCAGGGCGAACAGATGCAGCTCGTGGCTGGCGCCTGGTTCGGCGTGCTGTACTGGATCATCGGCGCGGTCTCGCTGTTCGCCGCGGCGATGGGCATCGTCGACTACACGAGTCGCATCGGCGCCGACGTGCTGAAGAGCACTTACCTGCGCGGCTCGCGTCACAGCGAGAACCGGATCTACTTCGCGCTCGTGTGGGCGCTGGTCCTTTGCGGCTGCATCGTGCTGCTCTTCGGCGTGCGCCAGCCGCTGGTGCTGCTGGTCATTTCGTCGGTTACCAGCGGCGTGACGATGTGCATCTATTCGGTCCTGCTGATCCTGCTGAACCGCCGCTGGCTGCCGGCCCAGATCCGCATCTCGCGACCGCGCACCGCGGCGCTCGTCTGGTCGACGCTGCTGTTCGGGTTCCTGGCCGTGCTCACGTTTCAGCAGCAGATCCGCAATCTGCTGTCGTAGCGGCAGGGCCTGCAACCTTTTCGGTCGCTGTCGTGTCCTAATGGCACCCCGGTTCGCAGCTGGAGAATTTCGATGCAGTTCCTGATGTTCGTCGTGCTCTGGTGCCTGTTGCTGGTCGTCGCCTGGCCGCTGGCGCTGGCCCTGCTGGTGTTCCTGCCGCTGCTGTGGCTGCTGTCGATCCCTTTCCGGATCGTCGGCGTGCTGCTGGAGGCGTGCATCGCGTTCATCAAGGCGCTGTTCTTTCTGCCCGCGAGATTGCTGGGGCACCGCGGCTGATCGCCTGTAGGGCCGGCCTCTGCCGGCCTCTTCTGTAGGTCAGGCTTCAGCCTGACTCTTCGAGAAGGCCGGCTGAAGCCGGCCCCACAGCAAGAGAAAGAACAAGAGCAAGAATAGCGGCCGCCTACACCGTCACGAACGTCCTGCCGCCTTCCCACGTGAGTTCGCGCACGGTGACGCCGTAGAGACGCGAAATCGTCGCCTCGTTCAGCACACGCTGCACCGGTCCGTGCAGCCACTCGCCATTGCCGAACAGCAGCAGCGCCTGATCGCCGAAGCGCGTGGCGAGGCCGATGTCGTGCAGGCTCATGACGACGGCGCGCCCGGCATCGGCGCGCGCACGCAGCAATCGCAGCACGTCGATCTGATGCTGCGGATCGAGATGATTGATGGGCTCGTCGAGCAGCATCAGCTCCGGATCCTGTGCCAGCAGCGTCGCGATCGCCACGCGACGTCGCTCGCCGCCGGACAAGGTGTCGATCTCGCGCGTCTCCAGGGTGTCCATGTCGACGGATTGCAGCGCGGCGCGGGCGATGGCGCGATCGGACTCACTTTCCCATTGCCAGAAGCCGATGTGCGGATGCCGGCCGATCAGCGTGGTGTCGAGCACGCTCGAAGGAAACGGATCTTCCGAAGTCTGGCTCAGCAGGCCGAGTTGCCGCGCCAGCGGGCGGCGCGGCCAGTCATCGAGCGGACGACCGTCGAACAGCAATGAACCCGCCGCGGGTGCACGCAGGCCGCACAGCGTGTGCAGCGTCAGCGTCTTGCCCGCGCCGTTGCGTCCCAGCACGCAGGTCATGGTGCCGCGCTGGATCGCGAGCGTCAGTTGTCGTACCAGCATGCGGTCGGCAACGCGCACGTCCAGATCGCTGCAGGAGAGCAGCGCAGCAGGAGCATTCGCGAGCGCATTCATCGCGGGCTCCAGCCGATTTCGGTCGCCGTGAGCGGGCCGATCACGACCTGCTGCAGCGATTCGGGAATCTCGGCCTCGCCGGCACTCACCGGAATGCGACCGCCCATGAGTTCCGCGAATTGCTGCGGGTAGCGCGGCTGACGCTGCGGCTCTGCATAGCCATCGGGAAAGCGCGGCAGATTGTCCGCGCCATATTTGTCGCTCGCGCCGAGCGTGTGCAGCAGTTCGTGCGCAATGACGGTGTCGTTCGAGCCTGCCATGCGCTTGTCGGCGAAGACATGCACGATGCCGAACAGGCCCTTCTGCAGTCCGGTGGAATGCGGCAGCGAACTCGTGCGCTGCGGATCGTGATACAGCACGAAGAGTTTTATCTCGCTGCCAGGCGGACCTTCCGCCCGCGACGCCCACCAGCGCGCCCGCAGGCTCCACAGCATGACGCCGAGCCGGCCGGTGCCCGGCTCCAGTTGCGGCGGCAGCTCGCGGATCGGCGCGGCGAGCGAGAGCCGGATCGGCGGTACCGGTTTCACGTCGTAGGCCTTGCCTTCTTCGGCAAAGAAATTCTCGAGCGGCAGCAGATGAGCGCCATCGAGCGACTGCACGTAACGCGCACTGACGGCCGAGTCGTCGCCGTTGATGGGGAAGACCGCGACCCGCAGCGGATTCTGCCAGTCCGTCGAATACACCCGATCGAACCAGGTGTTCAGCGCGACGAACAGCAGGATCAGCAGCAGGATGCCGATGCGAACCTTGCGCCACATGCGTTCAGTTCGCGCTCTCGATGCTGATGTCGGCGAGCTCGCCGTCCTGCGCGCTGTACGACACCGTCATGGGCTGACAGCACACCGAACAGTCCTCGATGTAGCTCTGCGATTCCACCGACAGATCGAGGAACAGCAGGATGGTCTCACCGCAGTTCGGACAGGAGACTTCTACGGAGGTTTCGAGCATGAGGGGTAGTGGAGGGCCGCAGGGAGAACTAAAGAGAGAATGGCCGCAAAAAGGCGCAAACGCCACAAATGAGGAAAAATTACCGATCTTTACCTGCGATTCTTGCGCTTCTTTGCGGCCAATTTCTTTTCTTCAAAGCGTAAATGCATTCCTGATCCAGTCGATCTGCGGCCCGCCCATCCCCGGTGAAATCGCGACGACGTCGAAGCGTGCCGGGTAGCGGCGCAGGTCGGCGCGCATCATCAGCAGGTGTTTGCCGGCGACGATCAGCCGACGTTGCTTCTGCCAGGTGACGGAAGCAGCGCCGCCGCCGAACTCGTTGCTGGCGCGATAGCGCACTTCGATCAGCACCAGCGTCTTCTGCTGCAGCATGACCAGATCGATCTCGCCGCCGCGGCAGCGATAGTTGCGTCCGATCAGGTTCAGTCCCTGCGCTTGCAGGAATCGCAGCGCGATGGCTTCGCCGCTTGCGCCCGCTTCCTTGCGGTTCCGGTCGTCCATGAAGTCTCCTGATTTACCGGGCGGCGGTCGCCGCCATCCCGAGCGGGACCGGTTTGCCTTCCGTGACGCGTGCCCAGTCGAGATCGCGCCGCACGCGGCCGCGTTCGTCGATCGACAGCAGGCCGGTCATGCCCGGAATGGCATTGGCGCTGCCGAACTTGCCGGCCTTCAGCAGCGGCACGATGCGATAGGCGTCGAAGCCAAAGGCATAGAGTCGTCCGCGACCGCGCGCGCGCACCGGCCAGTAGCGGCTGAGTGCGGTGCGCAGTTCGGTCGAGACCGCGTCGGGCGAGATGACCCAGGGCATGTCGGGGAAGATCACGCCGTCGAGGTCGTTGTTCGCCTGCGTGTCGGGTTCGAAGATGTCCGAGGTCGCATATACGGGTAGATCGTCGGCGAGGAAGAACCGCAGCGTCGGACGCAGCGACCGTCCCTGCGCCGGATACGCGCCCATGAACACGAACTGCGCATCGCCGCGACGGCGCGGCTCGAACTCGAAGCGCTGGCCGAGCGTCGAGTTGATCGCATTCGCGCGGGCGCGGCTCTCATCGATCAGCAGCAGTCGCGAAATCGGATCGGAGAAATCGCGCGCCGAGGTGTCGTAGTAGCGCACCCCGGCGACGGAGCCGCCGAGCGATTTCAGTTCCGACTCGAAGGCGCGATACACGCGCTGGCCCCATTCGTTGTTCGGCACGAGCGCGAGGCCACGCGCGCGACCGTCGGCCATCACACGGTGCGCGACCTGTCGCGCCTCGTCTTCCGGATCGAGCGCGTACTGGAACAGCATGGCGGGCGGCGTGGCGCCATCGGGCAACAGATTCAGCGCGAGCGTCAGTACCGGGACCGTGCCCGATGCGGCCAGCGCGGCGACGTCTTCCTTGAACAGCGGCCCCACCACGAACTGTGCGCCTTCGGCGATCGCGCGCTGATAGGCGGTGTTGGCGCCCATGGCGACGGTGTCGTAGATGTTCACCTGCGGCCGGCGCGCCGAATCCTGCTGCAGCAGCGCCGCCATGAAGCCATCGCGGATCGCTACGCCCGCCGCCTGCTGGCGTCCGCTCAGCGGCAGCACGAGCGCGACCTGTGCCGGATAGTCGAGTCCGACGCCGAGATCGGGCAGGACTTCTTCGTTGAGGAACGTGTTGGCGGGATGCGTCGGATAGCGGCTGCGCCAGGTCGCGAGATCGTTCTTGGCAGTGAACGGATTGCGTGCGGCAACGAGTGCAGCACGACCCAGATCGAGCCAGCCCGCGACGATCGCGCTGCTGCCTGCTTGCGCGGTGAAATCGGCATTGCCGGCCGCGCTGGTCTGCAGTCCTTCCCAGATCAGGCGCTGATTGGCGCGGATGTCCTGCGGATTCGTCAGCAGTCGTTCGCGCTCCAGCGCCGTCGTGACGCCGGCGGCGGGGCGATTGAGCGCGAACTGCGCGCGGGCGCGCAGGGCCAGCACGTTCGGCGCGCTCTCGCGCGGCAGAGGCTGCGGAATCTTCTGCAGTTCCTCGAGCGCTTTCGCCGGATTCTTCGACTGCAACGCCAGTTCGGCAGCGATCAGCGAACGATCCGCTGCATCCTGCGTCGGCAACGAGGCGCTGACCTTCGCCAGCGTCGCCTTCACCTTGTCGGTGTTGCCGGCGAGCAGGTATTCCTTGGCGGCGCGCAGCAGCAGGCGATCGCGCAGTTCTTTCTGCGCCGCGCCCGCCATCGTTTCATAAAGCTGTCCCGCTTCGACGTACTTGCCTTCGCGTGCGAGCTGCTCGGCCTGCGCGAGCTGTCGATCCGCGCCGGACTGCGTGGGTTGCGAAGTCGGCGTCGTGCAGGAAGCGATGCCCAGCAGCGCCACGATCGCCAGTGCGCAGTCCCGCAGGGCGTGCAGTGCACGATCGGATCGGACGGGGACTTCAGGCGCAAGCCGGCAGACGGTAGTCTTGCGGCCGACGGCGAGGGACGGTGTCGCGAACATGTCGGAAATTCTCGAGCCTGAGCGGTCATCCGGGGCCGGCAGTCTACCGCGGACCGTGGGCCGTCTCTAATCGCATCGACCGGCTACGGAAAACCAGCACGTGACAGCAGATCCGCACTCGCCGCATGCCGGCAAGGTCTTCGTCGTCGCCACGCCGATCGGCAATCTCGGCGATCTCAGTCCGCGCGCGCGGGAAGTGCTGGCGTCCGTGTCGCTGATCGCGGCCGAAGACACGCGCCACACGCGACAGCTGCTGCAGTCGTTCGGCATCGGCACCGCGCTTACGTCGCTGCATGAACACAACGAGTCCGAAAAATCGTCGGCATTGATCGAGCGGATCCTGCGCGGCGAATCGCTGGCGCTCGTCTCCGATGCCGGCACGCCGCTGATCAGCGATCCCGGTTTCGATCTCATTGCGGCGGCACGCGCGCAAGGCATCGAAGTGATTGCCGTGCCCGGCCCGTGTGCTGCGATTGCGGCTGTTTCAGTCGCGGGATTGCCCACTGACCGCTTCACGTTCGAAGGCTTCCTGCCCGCGAAATCAGCCGCGCGCCGCGCGCAGCTCGAAAGCCTCGCGGCCGAGTCGCGGACACTCGTGTTCTACGAAGCGCCGCATCGACTGGTCGAAACGCTCGAAGACATGACGGCCATTTTCGGTGTGGACCGCCGCGCCAGCGTGAGCCGCGAACTGACCAAGCGCTTCGAAACAACTTACGCCGGCGCGCTCGGTGAACTGCTCGCTACCGCGAAGTGCGACGAAAACATGTCGCGCGGTGAAATCGTCATCGTCGTCGCCGGCGCTGCGCCGGTTCAGCGCGAAGCCGTAGCGCTCGATATGCAGCAACTCCTGCGTGCGCTGCTGCAGGAACTTCCCGCCGCACAGGCGGCGAAGGTCGCGGCGAAGATCACGGGCGTGAAGCGCGCGGAGTTGTATGAGATGGCGGTGCGGATGGGGAAGGGGAGAGAGGAATAGCCGCAAGAAGGCGCAAAAAACACAAGGTTCGGAATACAAACACGGCGTGGATCCGTCACGGAATTTCTTTCATATGTGAGCTTTGCGCCTTTTTGCGGCCATTCTCTTTTCCTGTCTTGCTTCCGCAGCCTCCAGCCCCCACCATCCGCGCCGGAGTCGGCCAGACAACCGCTGCGCGCAAGCGTGGAGGAAAGTCCGGGCTCCCAGGGCAAGGCGCCAGGTAACGCCTGGGGGACGCGAGTCCACGGAAAGTGCAACAGAGAGCAAACCGCCTAAGCGACGCTGGGGACTGTTCCCGAAATGGGGACTGTCCCCATTCCAGCGCCGCCGGTAAGGGTGAAAGGGTGCGGTAAGAGCGCACCGCGTCGGTGGCAACACTCGACGGCACGGCAAACCCCGCCTGGAGCAAGACCAAATAGGGAAGCACGCTGGCCGAGCAATCGGGCGGCACGTATGGCCCATACAGGCTTCCGGGTAGGTCGCTCGAGGTGCACGGCGACGTGCATCCCAGAGGAATGGTTGTCCTAGACAAAACCCGGCTTATCGGCTGACTCCATCCAATGAGGCCCCGGCCAGCGCCCCTCTCCCGCTTGGGGGAGGGGCGTTTTCTCGTTGTCCCTGCCTTCTTGCATCCCCGCCCGCCACGCGCTGGCCAACCATCATATTTTTCTAAACGAAGCGGTCGACGCTACGGGGCGTACGAGCGCATGTCGGCAATTTTTGTATACATCGCCCGCGTACGCCGGCCGACAGGATCGGCCATTCCCTGCCCCGGTTCGGGCCCGATCGCGCCGCAATGGTGCGCGACTTTGCGCGCAGTCTTCTTTCCCGCGTCCAGCCGTCGTCGATTCCGGCACATATATAGGTGTGCACTCTTGCTTGAAGAAGTGCTCTTAACTCCATGATTTGAATTGAACCTCTCCGGCGCATCGGTCGACGCGGATCTTGCCTCGCGCTAAGTCACTGTCGCCAAACAGGAAATCTCTCAAATTTTTTTGACTTGACGGAACGCGGCTACCTATAGTCGCCGCGTCGGTGGGAAATTGTGGGAATCGGTGGGTTAGAGGGGCGCGAAGTGATCGTCTGATCCCGTCTTTGGCAACGAAACATGTTCCGCGGTGCAAACAAGGTGACGCTCGACGCGAAGGGGCGGTTGGCCATGCCAACGCGCTATCGCGAACGCATCGTCGAGCGTTCCAACGGCCGGCTGATCGCCACCGTCGACCGCGCGGACCGCTGTCTCCTTATCTATCCGTTGCCCGAGTGGGAGGAGATCGAGCTGAAGCTGCGCCGGCTCCCCACCCTGAACCCGGTCGCCCGCCGTCTGCAGCGATTGATGATCGGTCACGCGACGGACCTGGAGCTGGACAACAGCGGCCGGATCCTGCTGCCGCCGAGCCTGCGCGAATACGCCGGGCTGGCGCGCAGCGCGATGCTGATCGGCCAGGGCAATCGCTTCGAGTTGTGGGACGAGGCGGTGTGGAACGAGCAGCGCGATCAGTGGCTGAAGGTGGATGAGACGGCCGAGGAGCTGCCGCCCGAACTGTCGACGCTGTCGCTGTAAGTGCTGAACGTCGGGGTCTTCGATTGACGTGATGACGTTTCAACACACGCCCGTGCTTCTCGAGGAAGTACTGGCGGCACTGCAGGTTCGCGAGGCCGGCCGCTACCTGGACGCGACCTTCGGTCGCGGCGGGCACACGGCGGCGATTCTGGAACGGGTCGGCAAGGAGGGAAGGGTCGTTGCAATCGATCGGGATCCGGAAGCGATTCGCGCCGGTCAGGAACGATTTGCAGGCGATGGGCGCTTGATGCTGGTGAATGGTCCGTTCTCGCAGCTCGCACAGGTGGCGACGCAGGCGGGACTGGCCGGGGGATTCGATGGTGTGTTGCTCGATCTCGGTGTGTCTTCTCCGCAGCTCGACAACGCCGCGCGCGGCTTCAGCTTCGCGCAGGACGGTCCGCTCGACATGCGGATGAACAACGCAAGCGGCATGACGGCGGCGGACTGGGTCAACCGGGCGCCCGAGCATGAGATCGCGCGCGTCATCCGCGAGTACGGCGAAGAGCGGTTTGCGAAGCGCATCGCGCGCGCCGTCGTGCAGGCGCGTTCGCAGTCGCCGTTCGATCGCACGCTGCAGCTTGCGGAGATCGTGTCGGCAGCAGTGCCGATGCGCGAGCCCGGCAAGCATCCGGCCACGCGCACCTTCCAGGCGATCCGCATCCAGGTGAACCAGGAATTCGCCGAGATCGAGTCGGCGCTCGAAGGGTCGCTCGTCGCGCTGGCGCCGCAGGGCCGCCTGTGCGCGATCAGTTTCCACTCGCTCGAAGACGGCCTCGTCAAGCGCTTCATGCAGAAGCACTCGCAGGAAGACCCGGTGTACGCCGGTCTGCCCGAAGTGCCGCCGCATGCGCGTCCGAAGCTGCGGCGCGTCGGCAAGGCGATTCATCCGTCGGCGGCGGAGATCGATCGCAATCCGCGCGCGCGCAGCTCGATCCTGCGCGTCGCGGAAAGGATGGCGGCATGAACACGCTCAGCCGCTGGTCGATGCCGTTGCTCTGGGCGCTGCTGTTCGTATCGGCAGTGGCCGTGGTGTGGAGCCGTCACCAGACACGCAGTCTGTTCATCCAGCTGCAGGGCCTGCACTCGCAGCGCGACGGGCTGGATATCGAGTGGGGCCAGTTGAAGATCGAACAGAGCGCCTGGTCCACCCACGGGCGCGTCGAACAGACGGCGCGCGCCGATCTGAAGATGGTGATTCCGAAACCCGACGAAGTACGACTGGTTCAGCCGTAGACATGATCCGCAGCGACAACAAGGCATTCTCGCCCGAGCAATACGCGACGCGTCTGCGCGTCGTGCTCGGCATGCTTGCGTTGATCGCCTGCGCACTCGTCGCCCGCGCCGTCGATCTGCAGTTGCTCGACGACGGTTTCCTCGAAGGCCAGGGCGATGCGCGCTTCACCCGCGTGGCCAAGCTGTCGGCGGTGCGCGGCGCGATCTTCGATCGCAACGGCGAAACGCTCGCCGCGAGCATGCCGGTCGACACGGTGTGGGTCTCGCCGCGCGAAGTCATGAAGGCTTCGGACCAGTTGCCACGGCTGGCCGAAGCGCTCAACCGCGATCCGAAGTGGCTGACGCAGGTGCTGACCAGCAATCTCGAACGCGACTTCCTGTACCTGGTGCGTCACATGCGTCCCAGCGATGCGGCGCAGGTGCAGGCGCTGAAGATTCCCGGCGTGTACCTGCTGCGCGAATACCAGCGCTTCTATCCCGCCGGCGAAGTCACGGGCCATCTGCTCGGCTTCACCAAGAAGTACGAGGACATCGGTCAGGAAGGTCTCGAACTGGCGTACGACCGCTGGCTCGGTGCGGAAGCGGGCGCCAAGCGCGTCATCCAGGATCGCTATGGGCGCACGGTCGAGGACATCGAAAGCATCCGCGCACCGCGGCCGGGGTCGGATCTCGTCACCAGCATCGACCTGCGCATCCAGTACCTCGCGTATCGCGAACTGAAATCGGCAGTGCAGCTGCATCGCGCCAAGGCCGGCTCGATGGTCGTACTCGATGTCGACACCGGCGAAATCCTGGCGATGGTGAACCAGCCCTCGTACAACCCGAACGATCGCGATCAGGTATCGGCCGCGCGCTACCGCAATCGCGCCGCGACCGACATTTTCGAACCGGGTTCCAGCATCAAGCCGTTCGTCGCGGCGGCCGGTATCGCCTCCGGGCGCTTTCACCCGAATACCGTCATCGACACCACGCCGTTCCGCGTCGGCGCGAAGCTGATCGAGGATCACAAGTTTCTGGGTTCGATTCCGCTCACCACCGTGCTCGCGAAGTCGAGCAATGCCGGCATGGTGAAGATGGCGATGACGCTGTCGCCGCAGAACATGCACGACACGCTCAGCGCGTTCGGCTTCGGCCAGGTGTCAGGCAGCGGCTATCCGGGCGAGTCGGCAGGACTGCTCAATGACGCGGCGCACTGGGGTCGCATCGGACAGGCCACCATGTCGTACGGCTACGGACTGTCCGTGACGCCGCTGCAGCTGGCGCATGCCTACGCGACGCTGGGATCCGGCGGCGTCAGCCGGCCGGTCACGCTGCGACGCATCGAGGAACCGGTGGCAGGCCAGCGCGTACTCGATGAGCACGTCGCGCGCGAACTGCTCGGCATGATGGAAAGTGTCGTGTCGCAGGACGGCACCGGCAAAGGTGCCGCGCTTGCCGGCTATCGCGTTGCGGGAAAGACCGGCACCGCTTGGACCGCGGCGGCCGGCGGCTATTCCACCGATCGCTACAAGGCGACGTTCGGCGGCGTCGTGCCCGCCAGTCATCCGCGTCTCGCTGCAATTGTCGTCATTGACGAGCCGGGCGGGCAGCTTTACTACGGCGGCGACGTCGCTGCCCCCGTGTTTGCGAATGTGATGGCCGGCGCGCTGCGCCTGCTGGGTGTGCCGCCCGATGGTCTGGAGCGCGTGCCGGATGTCACGCTGGTCCAGGCGAGCCGTGGTTCCGAATGAGCGTCATGAGCACAGCTGCCGTGAACCTCACTTCCCCACAACGCCGCAAGAACCTGCGCGAACTGCTGGCGGGACTCGTCGGCGCGGACGTGCCTGACGTGCTCGTCACGGATCTCACGATCGACAGCCGCAAGGCCGGCGCGGGCACGGCGTTCATCGCACTGCCCGGCACTCGCAGTCATGGCGTTGCGTTTGCGTCGCAGGCCGTCAGTCTCGGTGCGACGGTCGTGTTGTGGCAGCCGGTCGAAGGCGTTGCGGCACCGTCTCTGCCTGCGCACGTCACGGTGATCGCCGTGCCGGAACTCAATGTCGCGATCGGCACGATCGCTGACCGCTTCTTCGATGCGCCGTCGCGCTCGGTCACCGTGACCGGCATCACGGGCACCAACGGCAAGACGACGAGCGCCTACGTGCTTGCTTCGGCACTTGCGCATCTCGGCAAGTCTTCTGCGTACGCTGGCACGCTCGGCCACGGCCGCATCGGCGCCGTCATCGCCGGCACGCACACCACGCCGGACTGCATCACGCTGCATCGACAGATCGCGCAACTGCGCGATGAGGGCGTGGCGCAACTGGCGATCGAAGTGTCCTCGCATGCGCTCGACCAGCATCGCGTGGCCGGCGTGCGCATCGACACGGCCGTCTTCACCAACCTGACGCACGATCATCTCGACTACCACGGGACCTTCGAAGCCTACGGCGCGGCGAAGGCGCGGCTGTTCATGTGGCCGGGCCTGCAGCACGCCGTCATCAATGTCGAAGATGCCTTCGGCCGCGAACTCGCTGCGAGCTATCGCGGCCGCGGGCTCGTCATCTGCGCGCGTGCCGACGCCAATCTGCTGCCGGGCTGCGAATACGTCCACGCAATCGGCGTGACGGCGACTGCCGCAGGGCTGGTGCTGAACATCGACAGCAGTTGGGGCGCAGCGACGCTGCGTTCGCGCTTCGTCGGCGATTTCAACGTCGACAACCTGCTCACCGTGCTGGGCGTGCTGCTGGCGCAGGGATTCGCGCTTCCGGCATCGGTCGCAGCGCTCGAAAAATGCGTGCCGCCGCCCGGTCGCATGGAAACCTTCACGGCGAAGGATCGGCCGCTCGCCATCGTCGACTACGCCCACACGCCCGACGCGCTCGACAAGGCATTGAACGCCGCACGCGCCCACACGGGCGGCAAGCTGGTCTGCGTCTTCGGCTGCGGCGGCGATCGCGATGCCCGCAAGCGTCCCGTGATGGGCGCCATCGCCGAACGGCTGGCCGACGTCGTCATCGTCACCGACGACAATCCACGCACCGAGGACGGCAATGCCATCGTGGCCGGCATCGTTGGAGGTCTCACGCAACCGCAGCGCGCCATCGTCGAACGTGACCGTGCGCGTGCGATCGAGCAGGCGATCCGCATGGGGCGCAGCGGCGATGTCGTGCTGATCGCCGGCAAGGGTCACGAGGACTACCAGATCGTCGGTCTCGAAACGCGCTACTTCAGCGACCGCGACGTGGTGCAGGCCGCACTGAGGAGGGAGTCATGATTTCCCGCAGCCTCAATGACATCGTGCGAGTCACGGGCGCCACACTCGTCGGCGAAAACTGCGAGTTCAGCAGCGTGTCCACCGATACGCGCACCTTGCAGCGCGGGGCGCTGTTCATCGCGCTCACGGGACCGAAGTTCGACGGTCACGATTTCGTCTCGATGGCCGCCGAGCGCGGCGCCGTCGCGGCGCTGGTCGAGCGGCCGCTGCCGGTGGAGCTACCGCAGGTGGTCGTTCCCGATGCGCTCGCAGCATTGTCGACGTTCGCGCGCGAATGGCGCCGCCAGTTCGCCATTCCCGTGATCGGCATCACCGGCAGCAACGGCAAGACGACGACCAAGGAATTGATCGGCGCGATCCTGTCGCGGCTCGGTCCCTGCCTGATCACGCGCGGCAACCTCAACAATCACATCGGCGTGCCGCTGATGCTGATGGAGCTGAACGAGACGCATCGCTACGCCGTGATCGAGATGGGCGCGAACCACCAGCGCGAGATCGCGCATCTCGCCAGTCTCGCCGAGCCCGGCATCGGCATCGTGACCAATGCGGGTGCCGCGCATCTGGAAGGCTTTGGCAGCCTCGACGGCGTGGCGATCGGCAAAGGCGAACTCTTCCAGAGCCTGCCCGCAGATGGCGTCGCCGTCATCAACGCGGACGACAAGTACGCACCGCAGTGGAAGGAGTCGCGCGCGGCCGATCGCGTGCTCACGTTCGGCTTCGAGCAGCCGGCCGATTTCATGGCGCACAAGGTGCAGTCGGTGGGCGATGCGAAGGGCTTTCGCATCGACTTCGACCTGGTGACTCCTGCAGGCACGAAGCCGGCAACGCTGGCGCTCGCCGGTCTGCACAACCTGCGCAATGCGCTCGGCGCCGCGGCGGTGGCGCACGCGGCCGGCGCGACGCTCGAGCAGATCGTCGAAGGCCTCGCTGCCATGCGCGCCGTGTCCGGCCGCCTGGAACTCAAGCCCGCGATTCACGGCGCGTTCCTGGTCGACGATTCCTACAACGCCAATCCGAGTTCGCTGAAAGCCGGCATCGATGCGCTGCGTGGCTTCGGCGGCAAGCGCTGGCTGGTGCTGGGCGACATGCTCGAACTCGGTGACAGCGCCAATGAACTGCACGCCGAGATCGGTCGCTATGCACGGCAGGCCGGCATCGAACGCCTGCTCGCCGTCGGCAAGCATTCGCATTTCGCGGTCGAGGCGTTCGGTCGCGGCGCGCAATGGTTCAACGACGTCGACGCACTGATCATCGAAGCGAGCCGCGCACTGACGGCGGGCGTCGCCGTACTCATCAAGGGATCGCGCGCCAACCGGCTCGAACGCGTTTCGGCGGCGCTCGCCGCGATGCCGCCGAAGGCAGCCAACGGGCACTGAACAACAACAAGAGAATCCCATGCTGCTCTACCTTGCCCACTACCTGAGCGAAATCCATTCCGGCTTCCGGGTATTCCAGTACCTGACGCTGCGCGCGATTCTCGCGGCCCTCACCGCGCTCGCGATTTCTTTCATCGTCGGCCCCTGGATGATCCGCACGCTGTCGACGAAGCAGATCGGCCAGCGCGTGCGCGACGACGGTCCGAAGACGCATCTCCCGAAAGCCGGTACGCCGACGATGGGCGGCGCGCTGATTCTCGTCGCCATCGGCGCGAGCACGGTGCTGTGGGCGGATCTCGAGAACCGCTTCGTGCTGGTCACGCTGCTGGTGACGCTCGCGTTCGGACTGATCGGTTTCTGGGACGACTATCTCAAACTCGTCGTCGGCAACAGTCGTGGCCTGATCGCGCGCTACAAATATTTCTGGCAGTCGGTCGCCGGACTCGGTGCGGCGGTCGTGCTGTTCATGACGGCCAAGGCGCCGGCCGAAACCGCGCTCTACGTTCCCTTCTTCAAGACCGTGATGGTGCCGCTCGGCGTCGGCTACATCGCGCTCACGTATTTCGTGATCGTCGGCACCAGCAACGCGGTGAATCTCACCGACGGCCTGGACGGGCTCGCGATCATGCCGGCAGTTCTCGTTGGCGGCGCACTGGGGGTGTTCGCGTATGCAACAGGCAATGCGGTGTTCTCGGGTTATCTCGGCATTCCATTCATCGAGGGGACCGGTGAAATACTGGTGTTCTGCGCGACGCTGGTCGGTGCCGGACTCGGATTCCTCTGGTTCAACACTTACCCGGCCCAGGTGTTCATGGGTGATATCGGTGCGCTCGCGCTTGGTGCGGCACTAGGCGTCGTCGCCGTCATCGTCCGGCAGGAGATCGTGCTGTTCATCATGGGCGGCGTCTTCGTGATGGAGACGGTCTCCGTGATCCTGCAGGTCGCGTCCTTCAAGCTGACCGGCAAGCGCATCTTCCGGATGGCGCCGATCCATCATCACTTCGAACTCAAGGGCTGGGCCGAGCCGAAGGTGATCGTGCGCTTCTGGATCATCTCCGTGATTCTCGTGCTGGTCGGCCTCGCGACCCTGAAGGTGCGTTGAGCATGACGCCGCAGGTCGACATCCGCACACCCCGCAGGCCGCAGGCCGGACGCACCGTCGTCGTCGGCCTCGGGCGCACGGGCATGTCGTGCGCGCGTTACCTGCGTTCGCGCGGTGTGGAGTTCGCGGTGACGGACAGCCGCGCCGCGCCGCCGGAAGCTTCTGCGTTGCGTGAGCTTGCGCCGGAGGCGGAGGTCGCCTTTGGCGGTTTCGACATGGGATTGCTCGATGGCGCGACCGAGATCGTGGCGTCGCCCGGCGTGTCGCTGCGCGAACCGTTTCTTGCGCGTGCGGCTGCGCGCGGCGTGCCCATCGTCGGCGACATCGAACTGTTTGCGCGCGAAGCGCGTGCGCTCATCGCGGCGATTACCGGCACGAATGGCAAGAGCACGGTGACGACGCTCGTGGCGAGGATGGCGGAGGCCGCGGGCAAGCGCGTGCTCGCCGGCGGCAACCTCGGCCGTCCTGCGCTCGAACTGCTCGATGAGCCGGTGCCGGAGCTGTATGTGCTGGAGCTGTCGAGCTTCCAGCTCGATACGACGCATTCGCTGCGAACGGCGGCGGCGACGGTGCTCAATGTGACGCCGGATCACATGGATCGTTACGACACGATCGAGGATTACGCGGCGTCGAAGGCGCGGATTTTTGCGAATTGCGCGGCGGCGATCGTGAATCTCGATGATCCGTGGGTGCGGGGGATGCTGCCCCCACCCCAACCCTCCCCCGCAAGCGGAGGAGGGGTCCAGACCGACGCTTCCCGTTCTTTCCCCTCCTCCGCTTGCGGGGGAGGGCAGGGAGGGGGCGCTCGCGTATTGGGATTCAGCCTCATCAGCGATCCCGCCGCCGAGTACTACGCCGTGGAAACCAACGGCGACGTCGCCCTCATGCACGGCGCCCACCGCATGATCGCGATGTCCGAACTGAAGATCGCCGGCCTGCACAACGCCGCCAACGCCCTCGCGTCGCTCGCAATGGCTGACGCGCTCGGTCTCGATCGCGCAGCCTGCCTAAAAGCGCTGCGCGAATTCCCCGGCCTGGCCCATCGCTCGCAATGGATCGCGGACGTCGACGGCGTGCGCTACATCGACGACTCCAAGGGCACGAACGTCGGTGCGACGCTGGCGGCCGTGGCCGGCATGCCCGGTTCGCTCATCGTGATCGCCGGCGGACAGGGCAAGGGCCAGGACTTCGCACCGCTGGCCGCCGCGTTTCGCGGCAAGGTGCGGCACGTCGTGCTGCTCGGTCAGGACGCGAAACTCATCGCCGCGGCGCTCGAAGGCGTGACGACGGTGGAGTTCGCCATCGACATGGCTAAGGCGGTGAAGCTTGCATCGCGTGCGGCGCGTGCAGGCGAAACCGTGCTGCTGTCGCCCGCCTGCGCGAGTCTCGACATGTTCCGCGACTACGCACATCGCGGCGATGTATTCGCCGCCGCCGTCAGAGGGCTCACGGCATGAGCGCGAACGCCAGCACCATGTCGTTCGCCCGCTCCAACACGCGCCCACGGCGCTTCGTGTTCGATCAGGCGCTGCTGCTCAGCGTGGCCGGCATCCTGCTGCTGGGCCTCGTGATGGTCACGTCGGCCTCGATCTCCATCGCGGATCGCCAGGTGCACGAGCCGTTGCACTTCCTCGAGCGCCAGAGCGTCGGTGTGATCCTCGGTGCGATCTGCTGCGCATTCATGATGTTCATTCCCACGTCCGTGTGGGAACGCATGGCCATGCCGTTGCTGCTGTTTGCATTCCTGCTGCTGATCATCGTGCTGATTCCCGGCCTCGGTTACGAAGTGAACGGCAGCCGCCGCTGGCTGCGCGCGGGCTTCATGAATTTCCAGGCGTCGGAACTGGCGCGCGTGCTGCTGCTCACCTATCTCGCGAGCTACGTGGCGCGCCGGCAGCAGGAACTGAAGGACGAACTGAAGGGCTTCCTCAAACCGCTCGGCATCCTGATGGCGGCTGCGGCGCTGCTGCTGCTCGAACCGGACTTCGGCGCGGCGACGGTGCTGATGGCGACCGGTCTCGGCGTGCTGTTCCTTGCTGGTGTGAAACTGCGGCACTTCCTGGCGCTCGTCGCGCTCGCCGCCACCGGCATGGGCGTGATCGCCGTGACGAGCGCGTATCGCCTCAAGCGCCTGACGGCGTTCCTCGATCCGTTCGCCGATCCGTTCAACTCGGGTTTCCAGCTCACGCAGTCGCTGATCGCGGTCGGTCGCGGCGAACTGTTCGGCGTCGGCCTGGGGTCGAGCGTGCAGAAACTGTTCTACCTGCCCGAAGCGCACACCGATTTCGTGTTCGCGATTCTGGCGGAAGAACTGGGCCTGGTCGGCGTCGTCGTCACGCTGACGCTGTTCATGATCCTGGTGTGGCGTGCGTTCCGCATCTCGCGGCTCGCGGCCGATGCGGGCCTGCCGTTCCAGGCCTATTGCGCCGCAGGCTTCGGCATCTGGCTGGGACTGCAGACCTTCATCAACGTCGGCGTGAATCTCGGCCTGCTGCCGACCAAGGGCCTGACCCTGCCGCTCATGTCCTATGGCGGTTCGAGCGTGCTGGTCACGCTCGGCTGGCTCGGCCTGTTGATGCGCATTCATCACGAAGCCAGCGTCGCGGGGCGGCTCGCCGTGCGCAAGGAGCGCGACTGATGGCGCGCACCGTGCTCATCATGGCGGGCGGCACCGGCGGGCATGTTTTCCCGGCGCTTGCGGCCGCGCGCGTGCTGCGTGAGCGCGGCTTCGAACCCGTGTGGCTCGGCACGCAGCGCGGTCTCGAAGCGAAGCTCGTGCCGCCGCAGCAGATCCCCATCGAATGGATCAGCGTGAGCGGCGTGCGCGGCAAGGGCGTGACGACGCTGCTCGCCGCGCCCTTCCAGCTGGCGCGCGCAGTGTGGCAGAGCATCCAGGTCATGCGTCGCCGCCAGCCGGTCGTCGTGCTCGGCGCCGGCGGTTTCGTCTCGGGTCCGGGCGGCATCGCGGCGTGGCTGACGCGCCGGCCGCTGGTGATCCATGAACAGAACGCCGTTGCCGGCATGACCAACAAGATGCTGGCGCGTCTGGCGCAGCGCGTGTTCGAGGCGTTTCCGTCGAGCTTCCCGAAGTCGATCAAGGCCGAGCGCGTCGGCAATCCGGTGCGTCGTGAAATCGCCGCGCTGCCGCCGCCGGAGAAACGCTTCGCCGAACGACGCGGTCCGCTGCGTGTGCTCATCATCGGCGGCAGTCAGGGCGCATCGCGCCTCAACGTCGTCGTGCCGGCGGCGCTGGCGATGATCGATACCTCGCTGCGGCCGCAGGTGTTGCATCAGGCCGGCGAACGTCACATCGCACAGGCGCGCGAGTCGTACGAGAAGCACGGTGTCGAGGCCGATGTGCGTGCGTTCATCGACGACATGGCCGAGGCGTATGCCTGGGCGGATCTCGTGATCTGCCGCTCCGGCGCGCTCACGGTGTCCGAACTTGCCGCCGCCGGTGTGCCCGCCGTGTTCGTGCCGTTCGCCGCGGCGGTCGACGATCACCAGACCCACAACGCGCGCTTCCCCGTCGCGGCCGGTGCCGGCGTGCTGATTCCCGAAGCCGAGCTGACGCCGCTGCGCCTGGCGAACGAACTGCGCACGCTGCTCGAAGCGGGCCGCACGAAGCTCGCCGACATGGCCGTGAAGGCGCGCTCGATTGCGCTCACCGATGCGGATGTGCGCCTGGCCGATGCCTGCGTCGCGGCGGCGGGAGGTGCGGCATGACCGACCGCATGCGCCGCATCCAGTGCATCCACTTCGTCGGCATCGGCGGCGCCGGCATGGGCGGCATTGCCGAGGTGCTGGTCAATCTCGGCTACGACGTGCAGGGCAGCGATCTCAAGTACAACACCGTGACCGCACGACTGCAGCGGCTCGGCGCGCGCGTGATGATCGGTCATGCGGCGGAGAACATCGGCAAGGCCGATGTCATCGTCGTCTCGACGGCGGTGAGTGCGAGCAATCCGGAAGTCGTCGCCGCGAATGCGAAGCGACTGCCGATCGTGCAGCGCGCCGAAATGCTCGGCGAACTGATGCGCTTCCGTTACGCCATCGCGGTGGCCGGCACGCACGGCAAGACCACGACCACCAGCATGGTCGCGAGCCTGCTCGCGGAAGGAAATCTCGATCCGACCTTCGTCATCGGCGGCCGGCTGGTCAGCGCCGACACGAATGCGAAGCTCGGACTGGGCAAGTATCTCGTCGCAGAGGCGGACGAAAGCGATGCGTCGTTCCTGCATCTGCAGCCGATGATCTCGATCGTCACCAATATCGACAACGATCATCTGGGTACGCACGAAGGCGACTTCGAGCGTCTCAAGCAGAGCTTCGTCGACTTCCTGCACAACCTGCCGTTCTACGGACTGGCCGTGATCTGCGCCGACGATCCGGTGGTGGCCGCGATGATCCCGCGCATCAATCGTCCCGTGGTCACGTACGGGATCGAGCAGCAGGCCGACGTGCGCGCGACCGACATCGTGCGCGAAGGGTTGCGCACGCGCTTCCGCGTGCATCGCGCGGGTCGCCCCGCCGCATTGCAGGTAACGTTGAATCGCCCCGGCACGCACAACGTGCTCAATTCACTGGCGGCGATTGCCGTCGCGACGGAACTGGATGTTCCGGATGCGGCGATTCAGTCGGCGCTCGCCAGCTTTCAGGGCATCGATCGTCGATTGCAACAGAACGGCGATGTCGATACGCCGTCGGGTCGCGTCACGCTCGTCGACGACTATGGCCATCATCCGACCGAACTCGCGGCCACGCTCGAAGCGATCCGCCAGGGCTGGCCGGGCCGGCGCATCGTGCTGGCGTTCCAGCCGCATCGCTACACGCGCACACGCGATCTGCTCGACGACTTCGCGCGCGTGCTCGCGGGCGTCGACGCGCTGGTCGTCACCGAAGTCTATGCCGCCGGCGAGACGCCGATTACCGGCGCCGATGGCAAGGCGATCTGTCGCGCAGTGCGTTCGCACGGTCGCGTCGAACCGCTGTTCGTCGAGAAGGCCGAGCAGCTGCCGCAGACGCTGCTGCCGATCCTGCGCGATGGCGATCTGGTGGTGACGATGGGCGCCGGCAGCATCGGCGCCGTGGCGGCCGATCTGCCGGTGACGCTGGCTGCGAAGGGGGCTGCATGAACTCCCTCGCACTGCCGCCGGATTTCGACGCGCGCGTGTTGCGCAACGAGCGCATGGCGAAGCACACGTCGTGGCACGTCGGTGGCCCGGCGGACCTGTTCTTCACGCCGCTGGACGTGGCCGATCTCGCCGCGTTCCTGCGCAGCCTCGATCGCGCCACGCCGGTGATGTGGATCGGTCTCGGCAGCAACCTGCTGGTTCGCGACGGCGGTATCCGCGGCGCGGTGATCGATACGCACGGCGTGTTCGCGGAACTCGATCGTCTCGACGACAACGAGGTCTGGGCGGGCGCCGGCGTGGCGTGCGCCAAGCTCGCGAAGCAGTGCATCAAGTGGGGGCTCGGACCCGCGGAATTCTTCGCCGGCATTCCCGGCACGCTCGGCGGTGCGCTCGCCATGAATGCCGGCGCGTTCGGCGGCGAGACGTGGAATCACGTCGTGTCGGTAGCGACGCTGGATCGCGATGGCGTGCGTCGCGAGCGACCGGCAGCGGACTACCAGGTGGGCTATCGCCACGTCGACGGTCCGGTCGACGAATGGTTCCTCGGCGCGCGGCTGCGCTTCGAACAGCGGCCCGGCGTCAGCAGCGAAGACATCCGCATCCTGCTCGCCCGTCGCAAGGCCACGCAGCCGATCGGCGAATGGTCGTGCGGGTCCGTGTTCACGAATCCGCCGGGCGATCACGCCGCGCGACTGATCGACAGTGCGGGCCTGAAAGGCTTTCGCATCGGCGGCGCGCGCGTCTCGGAGATGCACGCGAATTTCATCGTCAACGACGGCACTGCGACTGCCGCCGATATCGAGCAGCTCATCGCGCATGTCCGCACGACCGTCGAGCAGATGCACGGCGTGAAGCTCACGCCGGAAGTGCGGATGGTGGGAGAGAAGACATGAGGCGGCTGCTGGCAACTGGCTGCTGGCCGCTGGCCAGAGAAGAGGCTTGGAAGGCCTTTATGCGGGAACGGTCCGTGCAACGCGCTGCTCTGCCTCGCAGTTCGCTCATCAGTCACTGGCGCGCAGCACGTGCCGATGTCTGGCTGCTGGCCGGCGGCCAGCGGCCAGTCGCCAGCAGCCGCAGCGAGATTCCCGCATGAGCACCGATCCCCACACCACCGATCCGCGCGCCTTCGGCCGCGTCGCCGTGCTCATGGGCGGCACGTCGTCCGAGCGCGAAGTGTCGCTCGACTCCGGGCGCAACTGTCTCGAAGCGCTCAGGCGTCGCGGTGTCGACGCGCAGGCGATCGATGGCATTCCGGCGCTGGTGCGCGAGATCGTGGCGAAGCGCATCGACCGCGTCTTCAACATCCTGCACGGCCATCACGGCGGCGGCGAAGACGGCATCCTGCAGGGCCTGCTCGAAGCCTTCGGCGTGCCTTACACCGGCTCCGACGTGCTGGGGTCGGCGCTGTCGATGGACAAGATCCGCACCAAGCAGGTGTGGCTGTCGCTCGGTCTGCCGACGCCGCGCTATGTGCGGCTCGAACGCAATGACGATGTGGCGAAGGCGGCGGCCTCGCTGGGGTTGCCGGTGATCGTGAAGCCGGCCTGCGAAGGATCGAGCGTCGGCGTGAGTCGCGTGTTCAGCGAAGCGGACCTGCCGGGCGCCGTGGCGCTCGCGGCACGTTACGAGGGCGATCTGCTGATGGAACAGATGATCGTCGGCGAGGAATACACCGTCGGCATTCTCGGCGAGACGGCGCTGCCGACGATCCGCATCGTGCCGGCGGGCGAGTACTACGACTACCACGCGAAGTACGTCGCCGAAGACACGCAGTACATCTGCCCTGGATTGACCGGCGCGGCGGAAGAGGAGATGCGCGATCTCGCGCTGGAGGCATTCCAGTCGGCGGGCTGCAGCGGCTGGGGTCGCGTCGATGTGATGCGCGATCGCAGCGGCAGGAATTTCCTGCTCGAAGTGAACACCGCGCCGGGCATGACGAGTCATTCGCTGGTGCCCAAGGCGGCGCGCGTCTTCGGCATCGAGTTCGACGATCTGGTGTGGCGCGTGCTCGAAACCAGTCTCACGCGCGGAGGGTCGCGGCCGTGATGGGAACGTCGCGCAAACGCAATCGTCGCAAGACCGAAGACGCCGGATCGGGCGGGTGGTCGCGCCTGTCGCTCGGCGGTCTGCAGCCGCTGTTCATCGAAACGATCCGTCCGGTGCTCGGCATGTCGGGCGCGATCCTCGGTGCGCTGCTGGCGATCTGGGGCCTGACCACGGCGCTCGATCGTCCGATTGCGAAGGTCGATGTGGCGGGTCAGTTCCAGCGCGTCGCGCCGGTGCAGATCGACGAAGCGGTCGCGCCGTTTCGCGGCGCCGGTTTTCTCTCGGTGGATCTCGAACGCCTGCAGGCCTCGCTCGAAGCCATTGCCTGGGTCGATCGCGCGCGCGTCGAACGCCGCTGGCCGCGCTCGGTGCGTGTCGTCATCACCGAGCATGTCGCCGCGGCGCGCTGGGGCGAGGACGGGTTGATGAACACGCGCGGCGAACTGTTCCTGAAGCACTCGCGGCACATTCCGCCCGAGCTGCCGCAGCTGATCGGTCCCGAAGGTACCGAAGAGGAAGTGGCGCATCTGTATCTCGAGAGTTATCCGCGCCTGCTCGCCGTCGGCATGCGGCTCGCGAAGGTCGAGCTCGATCCGCGCGGCGCGTGGGAACTCACGCTTTCCAATGGCGTGCAGGTGCGGCTCGGTCGACAGGACGTGCATGAGCGGCTCGAACGCTTCCTGCGTGTGGCCAGTCCGCTGGTGGCGACGCGCAGCACGGAAGTCGGCTACGTCGATCTGCGTTACAGCAACGGATTTTCGGTCGGCTGGAATCCGCCGGCGACGCGCGTGGCGCATGACGCGACCGCGACTGTGCCGGATGCGTGAGTGAAGAGGCCCCCTCCCTGTCCCTCCCCCGCTGTGCGGAGGAGGGGAAGAAGAGAGGGCGGGAATGAATCTGACTCGCAAGGTGGGAAGTGGCTAGAAAGAATGACCGCAATCTGATCGTCGGCCTGGATATCGGCACCTCCAAGGTCGTCGCCATCGTGGGCGAGATGACTCACGACGGTTCGCTGGAGGTGGTGGGCCTTGGCTCGCATCCTTCGCGCGGACTGAAGCGTGGCGTCGTCGTGAACATCGAGTCGACGGTGCAGTCCATCCAGCGCGCGGTCGAGGAAGCCGAGCTGATGGCCGGCTGCGAGATTCATTCGGTGTACGCCGGCATCGCCGGCAGCCACGTGCGCAGCCTGAACTCGCACGGCATCGTCGCGATCCGCAACAAGGAAGTGACGTCCGAAGACGTCGATCGCGTGATCGATGCGGCGCGTGCCGTGGCGATTCCGGCAGACCAGAAAATCCTGCACATCCTGCCGCAGGAATTCCTGATCGACAGCCAGGAAGGCATCCGCGAGCCGATCGGCATGTCGGGCGTGCGCCTGGAAGCCAAGGTGCACATCGTGACCGGGGCCGAGAGCGCGGCGCAGAACATCGTGAAGTGCGTGCAGCGCTGCGGGCTCGCGGTCGAAGACGTCGTGCTCGAACAGCTGGCGTCGAGCTACGCGGTGCTGGCCGACGACGAAAAGGAACTGGGCGTGTGCCTGGTCGACATCGGCGGCGGCACGACCGACATCGCGGTGTTCTCCGGCGGCGCGATCCGTCACACGGCCGTGATTCCGATCGCGGGCGATCAGGTGACCAACGACATCGCCGTCAGCCTGCGCACGCCGACGCATCACGCCGAAGAGATCAAGATGAAGTTCGCCTGCGCGCTGTCGCAGCTCGCGAACTCCGACGAGACCATTGAAGTGCCGAGCGTGGGCGATCGTCCGCCGCGCCGGCTGGCGCGCCAGACGCTCGCCGAAGTCGTCGAGCCGCGTTACGAGGAACTGTTCGCGCTGGTGCGCGAAGAACTGCGGCGCTCCGGTTTCGAGGAAGTGATCGCGGCCGGCGTCGTGCTGACCGGCGGCAGCGCCAAGATGGAAGGCGCGGTCGAGCTGGCGGAAGAAGTGTTCCACATGCCCGTGCGGCTCGGCATTCCGCAGCACATCAGCGGGCTGGTGGACGTGGTGAGCAATCCGATTCATTCGACCGGCGTGGGCCTGCTGCTGTACGGCCGCGAGAACTACATGCGCGGCCGGCGCGAATCGCCGCTCGGCGGTAACGCGCGCGGCGTGTTCGATCGGATGAAGGCGTGGTTTCAGGGCAATTTCTGATCGCGTTGCATGCGAGCAGATGAAGGTGAAGGGTGGTGCGCAGTGTCCTCTGAACGCGGTGCACCGATTTGTCGACGTGGATTTGAGATGTCGTCACGACATCGAGGGGACTAACGATGTTTGTACTTGCTGATACTGAGAATCAAGGGGCCGTCATCAAGGTCATCGGCGTGGGCGGCGGCGGCGGCAACGCCGTGTCGCACATGATCCAGACCGGGATCGAAGGCGTGGATTTCATCTGCCTCAATACGGATGCTCAGGCGCTGAAGCATTCCAAGGTCAAAGTCGGTCTGCAGATCGGCTGCAACATCACCAAGGGTCTGGGCGCGGGTGCCGATCCTGAAGTGGGCCGTCAGGCCGCGATGGAAGATCGCGACCGCATCATCGAAATGATCGAAGGCTCCGACATGCTCTTCATCACCGCCGGCATGGGCGGCGGTACGGGCACGGGCGCAGCGCCGGTCGTGGCGCAGATCGCGAAGGAGCTCGGCATCCTGACGGTCGCCGTCGTGACGCGTCCCTTCGACATGGAAGGCCGCAAGCGCATGGGCTCGGCGGAACACGGCATCAGCGAACTCAGCCGTCACGTCGACTCGCTGATCACGATTCCGAACCAGAAGCTGCTCACGGTGCTCGGCGGCGATGTCACGCTGCTCGACGCCTTCAAGGCGGCGAACCAAGTGCTGCAGGGCGCGGTGCAGGGCATCGCTGAACTGATCACCAAGCCCGGCATGATCAACGTCGACTTCGCCGACGTGCGCACCGTGATGGCGGAAACCGGCATGGCGATGATGGGTTCGGGTTCGGCACGCGGCGAGAACCGCGCGCGTGAAGCGGCCGAAGCCGCCGTCTCCAGCCCGCTGCTCGAAGACGTCAATCTGCACGGCGCTCACGGCCTGCTGATCAACGTCACGGCCGGCATGGACCTGCGCACCAGCGAGTTCAGCGTCGTCGGCGATACGGTGAAGCAGTACGCGTCGGAGGATGCGAACGTGGTGGTCGGCTGCGTGATCGATCCGGAGATGAGCGAAGACATCCGCGTGACGGTCGTTGCGACCGGCATCGGTCGCCCGGTGGCCGAGCAGATGCCGCAGCCGGACGCGCGCAAGCAGATGACGGCGATTGCCGGCGGCCGCGCCGGTCGCGTGCCGACGCTCGATGATCTGCACGTGCCGACGTACATCCGTCAGCAGCGCGACAGTGGTCGGGACTACGGCCGCGATTCCGTTGCACCGCGTCGTGCGGTCGGGGATGGCCTCAATTCCGATGACACCGCGATGCTGGATATTCCGGCATTCCTGCGGCGTCAGGCGGACTGAAGTCGTCCAGGTCAGGGAACCTGGCGGTCGGGCAAAGCGTCCCCTTGCCCGACGTTGAAGTGACCGCGTGTCGACCCCACAAGTCAGAGGCTTGTGGGGTCCGGCATGCGGTGCTACGGTGCCGCCGCTTTTCGAGGTTTCATGTACCGATTTCCTTCAGCGCCGCGATCCTCCGGCCAGCTCGGGCCCCGCACCTAGAGCCTCCCATGCTTCGCCAACGCACCATCAAGAACTCCATCCGCGCCACCGGTGTCGGTCTGCATTCCGGCAAGAAGGTGCTGATGGTGGTGAAGCCGGCGCCGCCGGATACCGGCGTGGTGTTCCGTCGTACCGATCTCGACCGGACCATCGACGTGCCCGCGTACGCCGAGAACGTCGGTGAGACCACGCTCGGCACCACTCTTATTAAAGGTGAGTCGCGGGTCTGCACCATCGAACATCTGATGTCCGCCTTCGCCGGCCTGGGCATCGACAATGCCTATGTAGAACTGTCGGCCGAGGAAGTACCGATCATGGACGGCAGCGCCGGACCGTTCGTGTTCCTGCTGCAGTCGGCGGGTGTGGAAGAGCAGTCCGCACCGAAGCGTTTCGCACGCATCCTCAAACCCATCCAGGTGGAAGAGGGCGACAAGTGGGCCCGCTTCACGCCGTACAACGGCTTCAAGGTCAATTTCGAGATCGAATTCAATCATCCGATCTTCAAGAAGCGCGACCAGATCGCGAGCATGGATTTCTCCAGCACCTCCTTCCTGCGCGAGATCAGTCGCGCACGGACGTTCGGCTTCATGCGCGATCTCGAATACATGCGTTCGAAGAATCTCGCGCTCGGCGGCTCGATGGAGAATGCCATCGTGATTGGTGACGCGGGCGTAATGAATGAGGAAGGCCTGCGCTACGAAGACGAGTTCGTGAAGCACAAGATCCTCGATGCGATCGGCGATCTGTACCTGCTCGGCAAGGGCATCCTCGGCGAGTTCAGCGGCTTCAAGTCCGGTCACGCGCTGAACAACCGGTTGCTGCGCAAGCTGATTGCGACGCCGGATGCGTGGGAGGAGGCGACCTTCGAAGGCGATGAGCAGGCGCCCATCTCTTATATGCCGGCGACGGCGGTGTCCGCCGGCGCCCTGTAGGTCAGGCTTCAGCCTGACTTCTTAATTTAAGAGGCCGGCTGAAGCCGGCCCCACAGTAAGAGCAAGACGAAAAAAATCCCCGCCTCACCCCGGCTTCCCCACCTTCACCTGCACTTTCGTGAACTGCGTCTCACCCTGCGCCCGCAGCCGTTCTGCCAGGGTTTCCTGCAGATAGTGGATCCGCGACCCCCAGGCCGCGGAATCCGCCACGATGACCAGCGTCCCCTCGCGGTAACTCGCTGAAACGACGTGGGCTTTCTCGTCGCCATCGAGCGCGGCCCGCACCCGATCCGTCAAATCGAGCGTCTCCCGGGCGCGACGCTCCAGCTGCGCGAGCAGCGGGCCCAACCCAGTCGAAATGGGCTTCATGGGTTCAGACATAAGCTGAAATGTGCAATGTGAGGGCTGACTGCTTGATCTTTGGGTTGCGGATTCTGCATATTCCCGACCGCTGTTAAGGGCAAACCCGCTGAAAGGCGGGGACGCAAAGCCACCGGTCTAAGGGCGCTGCCTTCGAAGGCAGGACGGTCACGATAGCGGGGTTGCCAGGATGTACAACTCGAATCATCGGTTCTACGTCCACACCTCTCTGGATATGCCGTTGGTGCAGCTTTCTCGATGCGGCTGCGCCGGCAGGACGTTTTTGTCGCGCCAGATTTTTTGAGGACGCGAGGCATGATCGAATGAACGTCATCGTCTTTTCCAAACGCCTGGGGCGCGCTCGCCAGATCGAGCTCGGCCGCCCGCTGGCTGCGACGGTGACCATCGGTCTGATCGTGACCATCCTTGCCGGCGTGCTCTTCGCCGGGGTCCAGCTCGGACGCAGCAACGTTTTCGCTCCTACCGCCCAGGTCGCCGACTGGGGCCGCCGGCTCGAAGAGCAGCGCCAGCAGGTCGTCGACGCCAGGCAGGAATTGCAGAACCGTCTCGATGCGCTGGCCGGCCGCGTCGGCCAGATGAATGCCCACGTGATCCGCCTCGATGCGCTGGGCCGCCGCCTGACGGAGATGGCGCACCTCGACAAGGGCGAGTTCGATTTCGACCGCGTGCCCGCCGTCGGCGGACCCGAGGCTCTGGCCGAGAGCGCGCTGGTTGCGGCACCGGACATTTCTTCGATGCTCGATACCCTGAGCCGCCAGATCAAGGATCGCGAGCGCCAGCTCAGCGTACTGGAAAGCCTCATTTCCACCCGCAATCTCAGCCGGCAGATCGTTCCGGGCGGACGCCCCGTCATGCAGGGCTGGATTTCCTCCTACTTCGGCCAGCGCACGGACCCGTTCAACGGCCGCACCGTCTACCACAAGGGCATCGACTTCGCGGGGCCTGCGGGCTCGCAGGTCGTCGCCGTCGCTGCCGGCGTCGTGACCTACTCGAAGGACCGTTTCGGCTACGGCAAGACCGTGGAGATCAACCACGGCAATGGCTACGTGACGCGCTATGCGCACAACCAACGCACGCTGGTGACGCCGGGCGACACGGTGCAGAAGGGCCAGGCCATCGCCCTGATCGGCTCGACAGGCCGTTCCACCGGGCCCCACCTGCATTTCGAAGTACTCAAGAACGGCCGGGCCATCGACCCGATGAGCTTCGTGCGGCAGTAGCTGCAGGCCGGGGCGGCAGTCCCGGATGATGACGGCGTCTTAATTCCAGCACCGACTTCCGACTCTGCCTGTGGGGCCGGCTTCAGCCGGCCTCTGGCTGTAGGTCAGGCTTTAGCCTGACATCCAAAGGCCGGCTGAAGCCGGCCCCACAGCTAGAAAAACAAGGCCCGCCGCCCTCGGCCTTGTTTTCGCACGCCCCGCCCCGAACTCGGCCTGTCGGTCCCAAGGCCGCGCACGTCCATCAAAAAAACCCGACGGCATGGGGTCGCAGGGTGGCGTGTACAATCGCGTCCTTTCTTTTGGCCCACCTCGGAGCTCTCTCTCGTGGCGAATTGGCTCAGCCAACTGTTCGGCAGCCGCAATCAGCGGCTCGTTAATGGATATTCCAGGGCCGTCAGCCGGACCAATGCCCAGGAACCCGCGTTCCAGGCACTGAGCGACGAGGCGCTGCGCGCCAAGACCGAGGAATTCCGCAAGCGCCTCGCCGACGGGGCGACCGTCCACGACATCCTTCCGGAAGCCTTTGCGGCAGTGCGTGAAGCCGCGCGTCGCACGCTCGGCATGCGTCACTTCGACGTGCAGCTCATCGGCGGCATGGCGCTCAACGACGGCAAGATCGCCGAAATGCGCACTGGCGAAGGCAAGACGCTGGTCGCGACCCTGCCGGCCTATCTGAATGCGCTGCCCGCGAAGGGCGTGCACGTGGTCACCGTGAACGAATACCTGGCCTCGCGCGACGCCGAGTGGATGCGCCCGGTCTACGAATTCCTCGGACTCACGGTCGGCGTCATCAGGAGCGGCCAGTCGTCGGAAGAAAAGCGCGCCGCCTATGCGTGCGACATCACCTACGGCACCAACAACGAATTCGGTTTCGACTACCTGCGCGACAACCTCGCGTTCCGTCTCGAAGACCGTACGCAGCGCGGACTCGCCTTTGCCATCGTCGACGAAGTGGACTCGATCCTGATCGACGAGGCGCGCACGCCGCTGATCATTTCCGGCCCCGCCGAAGAAAGCACCGAGCTGTACGTCGCCATCAACAAGCTGGTGCCGCGGCTCAAGCGCCAGGAGTCCGAAGAAGGCGAGGGCGACTACTGGGCGGATGAGAAGTCCCGCCAGGTGCACCTCTCGGATACCGGTCACGAACACGCCGAGGAACTCATCACCGAAGCGGGCCTGCTGAGCCCCGACCAGAGTCTCTACGACGCATCGAACATCCGCCTGATGCATCACCTGAACGCAGCGCTGCGCGCGCACGCGTTGTATCACCGCGATGTCGAGTACATCGTGCGCAACGGCGAAGTCATCATCGTCGACGAATTCACCGGTCGCACCATGCAGGGCCGGCGCTGGTCCGACGGCCTGCACCAGGCCGTCGAAGCGAAGGAAGGCGTGCGGGTTCGCGAAGAGAACCAGACCGTCGCCTCCATCACCTTCCAGAACTACTTCCGCATGTACACGAAGCTGTCGGGCATGACCGGCACCGCGGACACGGAAGCGTTCGAATTCCAGTCGATCTACGGCCTCGAAGTCGTCGTCATCCCGACCCACCGGCCGATGATCCGCAAGGACCATGCCGACTTCGTGTACCTCACCGCGAAGGACAAGTACGACGCCATCATCGAAGACATCCGCGATTGCGTCGCGCGCGGCCAACCGGCGCTGGTCGGCACGACGTCGATCGAAACGTCGGAATACCTCGCCAAGCTGCTGCAGGAACACAAGATCGCGCACGAAGTGCTGAACGCCAAGCAGCACGAGCGCGAGGCCCACATCGTCGCGCAGGCGGGTCGTGCGGGCTCCGTGACGATTGCCACCAACATGGCCGGTCGCGGCACCGACATCGTGCTCGGCGGCAATCCCGAATCGGACCTGCACGGTATCGATCCGAACGATGAAGCCGCGCGTCAGAAGGCACGCGACGAATGGAAGGTGCGTCACGACGCCGTGCTCGCCGCCGGCGGCCTGCACATCATCGGCACCGAACGCCACGAATCGCGGCGCATCGACAACCAGCTGCGCGGCCGTTCGGGCCGTCAGGGCGACGCAGGTTCGAGCCGTTTCTATCTTTCGCTCGAAGACAACCTGATGCGCATCTTCGGCGATCCCGAGCGCACCAAGCGCTGGCTGCAGACGGCCGGCATGAAGGAAGGCGAAGTGATCGAGAGCCGCATGCTCTCGAAACAGATCGAACGCGCACAGCGCAAGGTCGAAGCCCACAACTTCGACGCCCGCAAGAACCTGCTCGAATACGATGACGTCGCCAACGACCAGCGCAAGGTCATCTACCAGCAGCGCACCGAACTCATGGGCGCCGAGGACGTGGCCGATGCCGTCGCCGGCATCCGTCATGAAGTCGTGAACACGGTTTCCGATCGCTTCATGCCGCAGGGCAGCCCGGAAGAAATGTGGAACGTCGAATCGCTGACCGAGACGCTGCAGCGCGACTTCGGCGTGCCGCTCGATGTCAAGGGCTGGCTGGAGCAGGACAAGAATCTCAACGACCAGGATGTGCGCGAACGCATCGTGAAGACGCTTGACGAGGCCTATCAGTCGAAGGTCGACATGTACGGCGTGCCGGTCGTGCGGCACCTGGAAAAGGCCATCATGCTGCAGCAGCTCGACTCGCACTGGCGCGAGCACCTGGCGGCGATGGACTACCTGCGCCAGGGCATTCATCTGCGCAGCTATGCGCAGAAGAATCCGAAGCAGGAATACAAGCGCGAAGCCTTCGAACTGTTCTCGTCGATGCTCGATCGCATCAAGCACGACACCGTGTCGCTGCTGTCGCGCATGCAGCTGCGCACGCAGGCCGAGATCGATGCCGAAGAAGCGGAGCGTCAGGCGCGACTCGAGCGCGCCATGCGCTTCCAGCACGCCGCTCCCGAGCAGATCACCGCGCCGCAGCCGCCCGAGCCGCTGCCGGGGGAAGAACCGGCGCCGGTGTCGCAGTTCGTTCGCGAGACCAAGAAAGTCGGACGCAATGAAATGTGTCCGTGCGGCTCCGGCAAGAAGTACAAGCACTGCCACGGCATGCTCGCGAAGGAAGGATAAGCCAGGGAATGCGTCCTCCTGCCCACGTCCTCGCCGGCGCCATTTTCAACGACGAGGGACAGGTCCTCGTCGCGCAGCGTCCGCCCGGCAAGCACATGGCCGGCGGCTGGGAATTTCCCGGCGGCAAGCGCGAACCCGGCGAGGAACGTCTGCAGGCACTGACCCGCGAGCTGCACGAAGAACTCGGCATCGAAGTCCTCGGTGCCGAGCCGCTGATCTGCTACGACCACCAGTATCCCGACCGCCTCATCACGCTCGATCTGTGGCTGGTGACGAAGTACAACGGCGTGCCGCAATCGCTCGAAGGCCAGACGCTGGCGTGGGTGAAGGTCGGCGATCTGGAGCGGACCGGCCTGCTGGATGCGGACAAGCCGATGATTCCCGCGCTGGAGCGTGTGGAAGGCTGGGCGTTGGGTTGCAAGCTGTAGTGTCGAGGGATTCTTCTCTTCCTGTAGGTCAGGCTTCAGCCTGACTCCGAGAGGCCGGCCGAAGCCGGCCCCACAGCAAGAACCCGCTCGAAGAACCTCACCACCATCTCGTAGTAATGCCGCCCGGTCTGCGGGATGCGCACCAGTCCGTGCTTGCTGCCCGGATAAGTCATCAGCTCGAACGGCTTGTCGAGCGACTGCAGTCGCTGCATCAGCATCGTGCTGTGCGTGAACAGCACGTTGTCGTCGGCCATGCCGTGTACCAGCAGCAGGTTGCCGTGCAGTGAATCGACGTAGGGCAGCACGCCGCTGACTTCGTAACTGTTACCGGCGCTCGGCAATCCCAGATACCGTTCGGTGTAGTGCGTGTCGTAGAGGCGCCAGTCGGTGACAGGCGCGCCGGCGACGCCGGCTTTGAACACCGTGGTCGTCGTCAGCGCCATCAGCGACATGTAGCCGCCGTAGCTCCAGCCCATGATGCCGATGCGTTCGCCGTCGACGTACGGCAGGCGCTTCAGATAGTCGACGCCGCGCAGCTGATCTTCGATTTCGACTTTGCCGAGCCGCCCGCTGATCGCCGTGTCGAAGGCTTCGCCGCGGAATCCCGAGCCGCGATTGTCGAGCGAGAACACCACGAAGCCGTGCTGCGCGAGCAGCTGGCGGAAATATCCCTGCACGGCGCGCGAACCGCCCATCCAGTCCTTGCGCACGTATTGCTGGTGCGGTCCGCCATAGACGTCGATGACGACCGGATAGCGTTTGCCCGCATCGAACGGAACCGGCCTGATGAGCCGGTAGTAGAGCGCCTGTCCGTCGCTCGCCTGCAGCGAACCGAATTCCTCGCTCGAATGGTTCGCGCGAAAAGCCTGATACGGATGATTCTCGTCCAGTTCGTTGCGCATCAGCCAGCGACTTACCTTGCCGTCCAGCGAGCGCAGGCTGGCGGTCGGCGGCTGTTGCGGGGAGGACCATTGATCCAGGTAGAACCGGTGATTCGGCATGAGCCGCGCATCGTGCACGCCCGGTTCGACAGAAATTCTTCGCGGCCTGGCGGGATCGCCCGTTGTTAGCGACGTCGCGTACAGATGGCGTTCGAGCGGCGAGGCCTCGTTCGCCATGAAGTACATGAGTCCCTTGTTTTCGTCGATGCCGACGAGGCCGTCCTCCGTGCCATCGCCGACGACCATCCATGAGCCGCTGGTCAGCGGCCGGATGAGCCTGCCGTCCAGATCGTAGAGATACAGATGCCGGTAACCGGAACGACGCGAAGCCCAGACGAAAGCATTGCGCTTTTCCAGGAAGCGCAGGTCGTCGTGCAGTTCGATCCAGGCCGGACTCGTTTCCGTCAGCAGCGTGCGTGTCTTGCCGGTGCCGACATCGACCTTGATCAGGTCCAGCGTTTTCTGGTCGCGCGTCTGTTTCTGGACAGCGAGATGCCGTGAATCGCGAAACCAGTTCACGCGCGCCAGATAGCCATCGTCGAAGTTCAGCGGCACGGCCGTGATGCGACCGGACCCCAGTTCGAGTACCCGCAGCTCGACATGCGTGTTGGCCGTGCCGGCCGCCGGATAGCGTTGCCGCGTGACGCGCGCGCCATCGGCGTTGATCTCCAGTCGCTCGACTTCCTGCACCGGCGAGTCGTCGATACGCGTGAACGCGATGCGCTTTTCATCGGGAGACCACCAGTAGCCGGTGGAACGATCCATCTCCTCCTGCGCGACGAATTCGGCCACACCGTTCTGGATCAGGCCCTCGCCATCGGCGGTCAGCGCGCGTTCTTCGCCGCTCGACAGCTCGATGACGAACAGATCCTGGTCGCGCACGAAGCTCACATGGTTGCCGAGCGGCGAGAAGCGCGCATCGGTTTCGTAGCTTTCGGTATTCGTCAGTCGACGCACCGGATCGCGTTTCGCGACGAGGTCGTACACATAGAGATCGCCGCCCAGCGGTACGAGCAGCCGCTTGCCGTCGCTCGAGAACCTGTACTCGACGATGCCCTTCAGCGACGCCGTGCGTTGCCGCTCGCGCCTTGCCTCTTCTTCGGCCGACAGTCGTTCATCGCCGGTCACGAAGGCGCGCGAGTCGACCAGCAACTTCTGCTGTCCCGTGCGGGTGTCGAAGGCCCAGAGATCGAGCTGATCCTTGTTGTCGGCCTTGCCCTGCAGGTAGGTGACGTAGCGCCCGTCGGGCGAAAACTCCGGACTGCGCAATCGCGGTCCGCTCAGATCCGTGCCGCTGAACAGACGTTCGACGCTGAGTTTTCCGGGATCGGCCGCTGCGCAGATTGCGACAGGCAGCATCAGGGAAACGACGAGCAGGCCGCTTGTATACCGCATCGGTGTTTTCGAAGGCTGTAGAGTTGCGCTTGCGTGACCATATCACGATGCCCCGAGAGGATTTGCGATGAGCCGAACCGTTGTGGCCTTGTGCCTGCTGTTGCCGACGATCGCCGCTGCCGAAGTTGCGGCCTATCCGGCGTCGAAGCGCATCGAGCACGTCGATACCTATCACGGCGTGCGGGTGGCTGATCCGTATCGCTGGCTGGAAAACATCGGCACGACGGAAGTCGCCGACTGGGTGACGGCGCAGAACAAATTGTCGCAGCCGTACCTCGAAGCAATTCCCGCGCGCGAAAAGATCAAGCAACGCCTGACGGAACTGTGGAATTACGAACGCTATGACGTGCCGAAGAAGCGCGGCGGCCGCTACTTCTTCCTGCGCAACGACGGCCTGCAGAATCAGAGCGTGCTGTACGTGACGGATTCGCTCGTCGGGGAACCGCGCGTACTGCTGGATCCGAACAAGTTCAGCGGCGACGCCACCGTGGCGCTGGGCGAGTTCGTGCCGAGTCCCGACGGCAAGCTGCTCGCCTACAGTCTTTCGGACGGCGGCACCGACTGGCGTACATGGTACGTGCGCGAGGTCGACAGCGGCAAGGATCGCCCCGATGCATTGAGCTTCATGAAATTCCGCGAAGTCGCCTGGACGAAGGACTCGAAGTATCTCTACTACTCGCGCTATCCGCAGCGCGAAGACGGCAAGGGCGACGATTCGAAACAGCAGTCGATCTACCTGCACAAACTCGGCGACAACCAGCAGGCCGATCGCTCGATCTTCCGCGTCACCGATCACCCGACGCGTTATCCGTATCCGCAGGTGTCCGACGACGGGCGCTATCTCATCATCACGCTGTACGACGGCTCGCAGAAAATGGGCATCTACTATCAGAAGCTCGATGCGAACTCGCAGCCCCAGGGGCCGGTCGTCAGGTTGTTCGATGGGTTCGATGCCGACTATGAAGTCGTGGCGGCGATGGATGATGTCTTCTATGTGCTGACCACGCGCGGTGCGCCGAACTCACGCCTGGTCGCGGTGCCTGCACAGCCCGATGGCGCGGCGAAAATGCGCGACGTGCTGGCAGAGAAATCGACTGCGCTGCTGGCGGCCTCCGTGGTCGGCAAGCGCGCCATCGGCCAGTACGTCAGGGACGCTTACTCGGTCGTCAGCGTCAGCGACCTGCAGGGCAAGCCGCTCTATGACGTGCCGCTGCCCGGCTACGGACAGGTCAGCGGTTTCGAGACCGACGTCGACGATGCCGAGACATTCTTTCTCTACAGCGATTTCCTGACGCCGGCCTCGGTGTCACGGCTCGATGTCGGCACCGGCAAGGTCGAGGCGTTCCGCACGCCGAAGATTGCGGCCCAGACCAGTCAGTACGTGACCGAGCAGGTGTTCTACAAGAGCAAGGACGGCACGCGCGTGCCGATGTTCATCACGCATCGGCGCGATCTGAAGAAGGACGGCACCGCGCCGCTGATGCTGTACGGTTACGGCGGGTTCAACATTTCGCAGCAGCCCGGTTTCAGCGTGCCGGCGCTGGTGTGGCTGGAAATGGGTGGCGTATATGCGGTGGCCAATCTGCGCGGCGGTTCCGAATACGGCGAGGCCTGGCACGAAGCCGGCACGCGTCTGCAGAAGCAGAATGTGTTCGACGATTTCATCGCCGCGGCCGAATGGCTGATCGCCGGGAAATACACATCGACGCCGAAGCTCGCGATCCGCGGCCGCAGCAACGGCGGCCTGCTCGTCGGCGCCGCCATGACGCAGCGTCCCGATCTGTTCGGCGCTGCGCTGCCCGGTGTCGGCGTGCTCGACATGCTGCGATATCACACGGCCAGCGCGAATGCGCGCCAGTGGTCGACCGACTATGGTCTGAGCGAGAACGCCGACGAGTTCAAGGCTCAGTATGCGTACTCACCGGTGCACAACGTGAAAGCAGGGCAGTGCTATCCGCCGACGCTCATCACTACGGCCGATCGCGACGATCGTGTCGTGCCTTGGCACAGCTACAAATTCGCGGCAGAGCTGCAGCATGCGCAAGGCTGCAAGAATCCGGTCCTGCTGCGCGTCGAGACCCGCGCCGGTCACGGTGCCGGCAAGCCGGTGTGGATGCAGATCGAGGACTGGGCGGATCAGTGGGCGTTTCTGACGCGGACGCTGGGGATGCAGTGACTTTTCCCTCTTCCCCTGTGGGGCCGGCTTCAGCCGGCCTGCTTGGGAGTCAGGCTAAAGCCTGACCTACAGGGGAACGCGCAGGCGTGACCGCTATCGCTCGCGCGGCGATTCCTCATCGACGCTCTCGTCGATGCTCTCCCCTGGAATCGCATGCTTCTCCGCGGCCCATGCCCCCAGATCGATCAGCTTGCAGCGTTCGGTACAGAATGGTCGCCACGGCGAGGCCTCGGACCATTCGACGGGGCGGCCGCAGGTGGGGCAGGGAACGGTGGGCATGGGGGGCGGACTGTTGGCTACTGGCTGCTGGCGACTGGCCAGAAAAGCTGTGTCGACGGACTCTGGCCAGTCGCCAGCAGCCAGCCGCCAGCCGCCTTCCTCACGTACACGTCGTCAGCAGAAACTTCACGTCATCGCCCGTCTGCACGGGCCGCGTATTCACATCCGTCGATGTCATGAAGCGAATGCTGCAGCGGTGGTGACTGCCGCTGATCTCGGGAAACAGGTTCGTGTCGGCGGGCAGCGTGATGCGGATGAGCTGGCAGGGATTCTCGCGCTCGAAGGCCAGCTGGAAGGTGCCGCTCACGGCGGTTTCCTGCCGGGGTCGCGCCGCTTCGCGGGTCAGCCAGAGCAGTTCGGTCACGGCATCGCAGAGCGGGCGGATCGTCGACATCCAGCCATTGAACGTCTGCGTGCGTTGCTCGAACGGCTGATCGAGCCAGTGCCGATAGTCGGGCAGATCAAACTCGCAGGTGCCGCCCGGGATGGCGCTGCGGTGCTTGATCGCATTGAGGAACTCGGAATCGCGCAGGCGCTGCATGAACATGGCGCCGGCGTTGTTGAGTTCGGTCCGCAGCTTCGCGAGGTTCGACAGCACTGCCTTGAGCCGGCCGCCATCGACCCCGGGCTTGGCGCCGTATTCGTGCATCACGGCCATCTGCCGTTCCAGTTCCTTCAGGACTTCGCTGCGGATGTCGCCGCGCGCCGTGATGGCGAGGATTTCCAGCAGCGAACTCATGGCCGCGCGGGTCGACCACGCGTCGGCACGTTCCTCGTGGTACAGCGTCTGCTGATACAGGAAGTCCAGCCGCAGAAAGGTGCGCATCCGCTCGTTGAGCGGCTGTTCGTACACGGTGGGCGCGGCCCTTGCCGTTCCTGGTGCGGTGGCGTCTGCAGAGGTCATCGCCGGATTGTGCTGCACTCAACGACGTGAGGGAAGCCGCGAGTGATCGACCCCTTCCCCCGCTTGCGGGGGAAGGTTGGGATGGGGGGCGCTTACGCGTTTATCGCCAGATTCTCGTAGTTCTGATGCAGCGTGAGCACGAACTGCTCGAGGTCGGCCAGAGTTCCGGTGTTGACGATGACGTCATCCGCGGCATCGAGGCGCTGCTCGCGGGTCGCCTGAGCCGCAAGAATGCTCCGCGCCTGCTCGGCGTTCGACTTGTCCCGCGCCATCAGCCGCTCGATCTGCTGCTCCTCAGGACAATCGACCACGAGCACGCGGTCATAGACGTCACTGCGCCCGCCCTCGACCAGCAGCGGAATCACATGAATCTGGTAAGCACCGCCGGCAGCCGTCGAGCGTCGCGCCAGTTCGGCGCGGATGGCGGGATGCGTAATGGATTCCAGCAAGCGGCGCTGGGCCGGATCGGCGAATACCCGATCCCGCAGGCGACGACGGTCGAGCCGGCCCGAGGCATCCAGTACGTCGCGTCCGAAGGCGGTCACGATTTCCGCAAAAGCCGGCAGGCCGGGTTCGACCACGTCGCGGGCAATCCGATCGGTATCGAGCACCGGTACGCCGAGGTTGTCGAACAGCTGCGCCACGGCCGACTTGCCGCTGGCGATGCCGCCGGTGAGGGCGATGAGGAGGGGGCGGGTCATGTCAGTGGACCTGCATAACAAGGTGTTCGAATGTACGAAGCCTACCGTTTCGGCGCGCTGGCTCCAATGTCCAGCCACCGCTGCAAATTTCCGGGAAGCATGAAGATACTGGACAACGCGACGCCTTCGGGTCGCGTCAATCTCGCGACATGCCGTCGCATCTGCACGAAGCCCTGCTCCTGCTGTTTCGCAATCGGCCGGATCTCGCGCCGGAACTGCTGCGCCAGGCGCTGTGCATTTCGCTACCGACGTATACGGAAGCGCGTATCGAATCGGCGGACCTCACCGACATTCAGCCCGCTGAGTACCGGGCAGATCTGGTCGTACTGCTTCTCGACGGCAGTCCGGTACTGGGCATCGTGGTCGAAGTACAACTGGCTCGTGATGACCGCAAGCGATTCGCGTGGCCGGTCTACGTAACGAATCTTCGCGCCAGGCTGCAATGTCCCGTGTGCCTCCTGGTGGTCACCTCGGAAGAGCCGGTCGCCCGCTGGGCAAGCAGATCGATCGAACTCGGTGGCGGCAATACGTTCAACGCCTTGGTGCTGCATCCTTCGGGCGTGCCGGAAATCCTCGATGCCGATGCCGCACGGCGCGATCCGGAACTTGCCGTTCTATCGGCGATGGCGCACGGACAAAGCGCTGATACCGGAAAGTCAGTGCAGATCCGCCCTCGCCGCCCAAGTGGCCAGCCTCGGGCTCGACGAAGACCGGTCCCGGCTGTATTTTGACCTTGTTCTCAGCTCCCTCAGCGAGGCCGCCCGTCGAGCGTTGCAAACCATGGATCCAGCCAAGTACGAGTATCAGAGCGAGTTCGCCAAGCGATATCTGGCCCAAGGCAAAACCGAGGGCAGAGCGGAAGGACGTGTTGCATTGCTCCTTCGACAACTTTCGCTGCGATTCGGCCCGCTGACCGAAGAAACTCGCGCAAGAATCTCGGCTTCCTCACTGGACGAACTCGACGCCATCGGCGAGCGACTGCTGACTGCGGCGACCTTGGAGGAATCACTGGGAGCGAAGTGAGGATTGTTCCCTCCTCCGCTTTGCGGGGGAAGGCCAGGGAGGGGGAAATCAGGCCGGCATCCCGCTAACACGCAGATAAGTACCCACGATCTCATCGCCCCACATCAAGGCAATCCAGCCCGCAGCGGCGAGATACGGGCCGAACGGAATCGGAATGTTGCGATCGCGTCCGCGCGCGACGATCAGCACGATACCCACGACGGCACCGGTAAATGCCGACAGCAGGATGATCAGCGGCAGCATCTGCCAGCCCATCCAGGCACCGAGCGCGGCGAACAGTTTGAAATCCCCGTAGCCCATGCCTTCCTTGCCCGTCACCAGCTTGAACAGCTGATAGACGCTCCAGAGGCTGAGATAGCCCGCGACCGCGCCGATGATGCTCGACTTCATGTCCGGCGGCACGCCGAACTCCGGCACCGTGCCGACGATGCTCAGCAGCAGACCGATCCACATCAGCGGCAATGTCATGTTGTCAGGGAGCAGTTGCGTGTCGAAGTCGATGACCGTCAGCGCAACGAGGAACCAGGTGAGCAGCAACGCCGCGCCGGCATACCAGTGGAAGCCGAACTTCCAGGCGACGGCGGCGGAGAGGATGGCCGTGACTGCTTCGACGATTGGATAGCGAACCGAAATCTTCACCCCGCACTTCGCGCACTTGCCTTTGAGGAACAGGTAACTGATGACGGGAATGTTCTGGGCGGCGGTGATCATGGCGCCGCATTTGGGGCAGGCGGAGCGCGGCACGAACAGGTTGTACGGCGCCTTCTTCTCTTCCCCTCCTCCGCTTGCGGGGGAGGGCAGGGAGGGGGCTGCTTCCAATATCTGCCGCGCCTGCGCCTTCCACTCATGCTCCAGCATGATGGGGACGCGGTGGATGACGACGTTGAGGAAGCTCCCAACCAGGAGGCTGAAGAGAAAAACCACGACGATCCATGCGGCAGGAACAGACGCGAGAATCGATACGAGTTCGCCGAGCAGATCCTGCATTTCAGTCCTCGATGCAGCAATTCGATGTTGCCTACAAGAAAACGCCGCGCAGGGCGCGGCGTTTTCTCTCATGCCAGGTTCTCGGTCGCAGTATCAGACCACTGCACCGAGCTTGAAGATTGGTAGGTACATGGCAATGACCATGCCGCCGACCAGGACACCAAGGATCGCCATGATTAGCGGTTCCAACAGGCTGCTCATCGCGTCGACGGCGGCATCAACGTCGGCTTCATAGAAGTCGGCGACTTTGGCTGCCATCTGATCGAGCGAACCGGACTCTTCGCCGACGGCAATCATTTGAATGACCATGTTGGGAAACAGTCCGGTACTTTCCATGCATCGCTGCAGACGCATACCCGTAGATACTTCGTCGCGGATGCGAAGCGTTGCTTCTTCGAAGACGATGTTGCCCGTTGCGCCTGCGACGGACGTAAGTGCTTCGACGAGCGGCACGCCGGCGGCAAACATCGTTGAGAGTGTACGAGCGTAACGAGCGATCGCTGCTTTCACCAAGATAGGGCCAACTACGGGGGCTTTGAGCATCATGCGATCCAACGCGCGACGCATCGGTCGAGAACGCTTCTTAAAGTAGAAGAACGCATAACCCCCACCACCAGCAATGAGAGCAAGCCACCAGCCCTGGTCCTGCACAAAACGTGACAGGTCAATCACCATCTGAGTGAATGCGGGCAGATCGGCGCCAAAGCCCTTGAACAGATCTTCGAACTGCGGAATGACAAAAATCAGCAGAATGATCGTCACGATCACTGCAACAACCAGCACGGCCGTTGGATAGAACAAAGCTTTTTTGATCTTCTTCTTCAAGGCCTCGGTCTTTTCTTTGTAAGTTGCAACTTTGTCGAGCAGTGTTTCCAGTGCGCCAGCGTGTTCACCGGCCTCCACAAGGTTGACGAAGAGATCATCGAAGTACAGCGGATGCTTTGCCAATGCTTCATGCAGCGTTGTACCTGCTTCCACGTCGGCCTTGATGGCCAGTACAAGCTTCTGCATTGACGGCTTCTCATGGCCGTTGCCGATGATGTCGAAGCATTGCACCATCGGAATGCCCGCTTGCAGCATCGTTGCGAGCTGTCGGGCGAACAGCGCGATATCTTCGCTCGTGACTTTCTTGCCACTCTTGAAAAGCTGAGCCTCCTTTCGGACCCTCCTGGCGAGCACGCCTTGTCGGCGCAGGTCGGCCTTTACCGCCGCTTCCGAAGCGGCAAGCATCTTTCCCTTGATCTTCTTGCCCTTCTTGTCTGTTCCTTCCCAGACGAAAGGGAATTGCTGAGTCGAAGCAACTTGCGCCATGGTTGTGTTCCTGAGCTATTGACGTATGTCAGTGATTTCCGCAATTACTCGGTCGTACACTGATTTACTTCTTCGAGACTGGTGATTCCCGCTTTGACCTTCGCAAGCCCTGAGCGGCGGAGATCCCAAATGCCTTCTGCTGCAGATTGCTTGGCGATATCCACGGCGTTGCCGTCCTGAAGGATGATTCGCTGAATCTCTTCGGATACAGGCATGACCTGATAGAGGCCAGTACGCCCCTTGTACCCGTCTGTGCACGATCCGCAGCCGACAGGACGGTAGATCTTGATGCCTTCCGCAATTTCATCTTCGGTGAAGCCTTCTTTCAGGAGTGCGTCATGCGACATCTCCACCGGTTCCTTGCAACTGTTGCATAATTTTCGAGCGAGTCGCTGCGCAATGATCAGCGACACTGAAGTTGCAATTGCATAGGGTTTCACGCCCATGTCCACCAGTCGTGTCAGGGTCTTCGGAGCGTCGTTCGTGTGAAGTGTCGAAAGGACCAAGTGGCCGGTTTGAGCGGCCTTGATGGCAATCTCAGCCGTCTCCAGGTCACGAATTTCGCCCACCATGATCACGTCCGGATCCTGACGCAAAAAGGCGCGCAGTGCGCCAGCGAACGTGAGGCCCACCTTGGGGTTGACGTTAACCTGATTGACGCCAGGGAGATTGATTTCCGCAGGATCTTCCGCGGTTGAGATATTCGTGTCTTCCTTGTTCAGGATATTAAGTCCGGTGTACAGCGAGACGGTCTTGCCGCTACCGGTCGGTCCAGTCACCAGAATCATTCCGTGCGGCTGGGACAAAGCCTTCATGTAGAGATCTTTCTGGGCAGGCTCGTAACCCAGCGCGTCGATGCCGAGCATCGCACTCGACGGATCGAGAATACGGGCGACGATTTTCTCGCCGAACAAGGTTGGGCAGGTGCTAACACGAAAATCGATTGCCCGATTCTTGGAAATGCGCATCTTGATGCGGCCATCCTGCGGCACGCGTCGCTCGGCTATGTCAAGGCGCGACATGACTTTGATGCGCGCTGCGAGCTTGTAAGCAAGCTGGACCGGAGGTGCGGCGAGTTCCTTCAGATAGCCGTCGAGGCGAAGTCGGATGCGATACGATTTCTCGTAGGGTTCAAAGTGAATGTCCGACGCGCCCTTCTTGATAGCGTCGAGAAGGACTTTGTTGACGAACCGCACGATGGGCGCGTCTTCAACATCATCGCGAGCGACGGAATCACCTGGTAGATCATCCTCACCTCCGGTGACGTCCAGATTTTCGAGGTCAAGCCCACTATCATCTTCAGTGAGCGCCGACATCTGCGTATCGGCCTGTTCGATCGCCTTGCTGGCGATCTTTTGAAGTTTGTCCTCTTCAACGACGACAGCCTCGACCGACAGGCCGGTCTGAAATTTGATCTCGTCAAGCGCGTGCAGGTTTGTCGGATCCGAAACCGCCACGAACAACCGCTTGCCGCGTTTGAGCAGCGGTAAGACACGATGCTTCGCCAGCAACTTGTCAGATACCAGCTTGACTGTGTCTAGGTCAGGCTGAATCGCTTCCAGATCCAGCAATGGGACGCCGAATTCCTGCGAAGCAGCAATGGCGATCTCCCGAGCGTCAGCAAGACCGTTCGAAACAAGGTGCGACACCAAGTTGGTGTTGCTTTCCTTGGCGGTGCTGGCCGCCTCAATCATGGCGCGCTCTTCAAGCAGCCCGTCTTGAATGAGGCGCAGGGGCAGGCCCTGGAGGGCTAAGCGTTGTGCGCTAACTGGGATGGGATCGGCCATGGCTATAGCAGGGAGTAGGCGATATCCAGAATCTATTAGGTGGCCACACGAAAATTGTCAAATCGCTCCCATTTTGGCTCGGCCGGGCGTATGCCGGCGCGATTGGCGTCACATAAACCGAGACGAGTGACCGCTTCCCTTTCCCATCTAGCTGAGTCATAGGGAGGCCTTTAGTGTGTTCTTCCATTTGAGCGTCCAGCGTCGCGAACGCACGAGTCTTTCAGCCGGGGGGCAAAGACGGATGTTGCCGTCCCGATCGGGTAGGGGGCGGGCTCACGCCCGCCGCCCTCCTACAACACCGGACGTACGGGTCACGTATCCGGCGTTTCCTGGAGCCGCGGCCGAGGGCGCCACGGTGAGTTTCGTTTCGTTCATCGTGTCGCCCGTGAGCCGGCAGACCCCGTCAAGCGCGCCAGAGGAGGTGCTGCTTCCTCCAATGCGGTCGTCGGCCCGGTCGTCACCGAAGTTGCGGTCAAGCTCGACAGAGATCACGTGTGACTCCACTCTTCCCAAGTTGGGCCCTTCGCAGCACCGGTCCCGTGCCGCTACTACGGCCTCTGCTGACTGCTGCACGCTCATCCCGACACCTCTCGATGCCGGTAGCCAGTGGCGAACGCACAGCTCTCCCAGGGTAATATGCGCGACCTTCATGTTGTGTCCGTCGGATCTACGCGGCGGCGTTCCGTGCAAGTACCGGGCATCACATCTCTGGGCCTGCTTACCCACGCTGCCGCGCCTCTATCCGTTTCCTGTTCGTCGAACCAACATTTTGCCTGCGGCTTCCTTCAGATCCCGGATCGCTCCGGACACCCTTGCCGTTCAGCTACCACTTCCCCTTGCCGGGTGTGGAGGGGACTTTCACCCCCAAGTCACCGCCCCACCACCACGTGGGTACGGATAGCGCCAGTTACGGCGCTGCGCGCCATGCCTGGCGCACACAAAAAAGAAAGCCCCTCAAGAGAGGGGCTTTCGATCTGCGTTGGATGCAGAGACTGATTACTTACATTCAGTCGGAGCGTAGCGAGCCTGAACGGTGCCGGTATCGATAGCGCCCATGCCGCGTGCGGTTGCGGTTGCATCCGTCTGCGACGCACACGCCCAGTCGATGTTGCCGCCCGAGTCTGCGGCGGCCACGCTCGCCAGCGCCACGTTGTTGATGAACGGTGCAAGCAGGAGTGTGTTGCCGTTGATCTGGCTGGTGGCTGACGAATACGTAACGGTGATTACGCCGGTGTTGGCGGCAATCTGCACGTTCTGCACATACTTTGTCGGACTGAAGTTGTTGTTCCAGCCGGATGCAGATGCCGAAACGCCAGCAATACCGTTTGCCTGGTAGCCTTCAGACACCGAAACCTTCGCCGACGATGCGATGTTCAGGCCTTCCGTCACCTTGCTGCGTACCGTGTAGTCTTGGTACGCGGGAATGGCGATGGCCGCCAAGATGCCGATGATCGCGACCACGATCATCAATTCGATCAGGGTGAAACCCTTCTGGGACTGCTTCGTCATTTGAGAACTCCTAAACGCGGTTGCGAAGAAAACTTCAGCGGCTAGTGCCGGCGTGATTCATAGAGCAAGGGACATGCCAGACAACTAGCGCGAGCGGTAACTTACTGTTCCCTCGATTAATTTGCCGAGACAGAGTCGATGCTTCTCTCTGCTCGTCCCCTGCAACGATGGTCAGAGCACGTCGCAAGCTGACAAACATTGTCACTTTGTGGTGGCTCCTGCCGACGCCTTGTCGTGATTGATTCGGTACAGCTTGGCATAGGGCAGATTCCCTGCTTCCTCGAATCTCACTTCGTACAGCAATTCGTAGCTGGGAGGCACGCGCTCGGGGGCATCGAAGAGCAAATCATTGGCGAGGCGCGAGTTCCCATCGAAGAAGAATCGGTAGCGTAGCTGACCATCCTTCGCTCCAACTTCGGCAGGTCGCACGAGCACATACTTCACGAAGGGTGCCGCTACCTCCAGCTCTTTGGCAGACATTGAAAGATATCGCCGCACTTCATCGACCTTCTGGAAATGCTGCGGGGTCAGCAGGAAGTTGTTCGCAATGACGGAACAGTCGGTGTAGTAGCGAAGAAAATGCCCAAGATTATTGTCTGCCAGTACGACCCCTGGATCCTTGGCGCACTCCTTCTCCAGCGCAGCAAACATCGGCCGAAGCGGCACGAATGACATTTCGTTGCTGATCGGCGCCGGGGCGGCAATCTGATATCTCAAGGGAGGGGCGTAGAGCAGGATCAAGATCAGAGTTGCAACCAGCAAGATCTTTGTTTGATGCAGAGCGCTGCGCTTTGACCAGCGATCCACAATGAACAGCCACGGCAGGTACAGCGCGAAGCCCCCGAAGTAGTGCAGGCGCAACTGCAAAAACAGCAATGTAAGTCCCATGATGCTGGTCAGCCAGAACAGCAGCCGGCGATCTGCGCGTTCGCGCCAACATGCAATCAGACAGATTAGCCATGCCGCCGGTGCAGCCCATATGAACAATGAGTAGATCCGGTTCAGCGCTATTCGATCTGGCGTCAGGGCGATCTTCAGCGGCGGCTGCATTTCGGCAATGGCTTTGAGAATTCCCAGATTGCCGACCAGAAACTCGCTGCCGTGATGGATCTGGGTCAGCAGCGGGATGAAGAGAAGGGCTATTGCCGCCAAGGCTACGATCAGAGTTGAGCGTCTGAATGACGTATGAGTGAAGTATATGCATGTGGCCGCGGAACAGAGTGCGACGTAAGCATGGAACCACGAAAGCGTGTAGTACTCGAACCGACCCATCTGGAAGGGTTCCGACGGCATCAGAATTCCGATCGTCCCCGCGACGAGTGACGCGGCGACGATCTTTGCGCCACGCCGGGAGATGGGCTGATGGGCGATCCAGAATGAACCCAGAACTATCAGAATTGGGAGCTGCAGGATGAACAGCGCATTGTGGATGGCGGGAGCCATCCCGAGTGTTATGCCCAGCACAATCGCTTTGGGGATGGAATCGGATTGCCGTAGCCAACGTAATCCAAAGGCCAGTGCAGCAAGGATGAAAATGAATTCGGCGAAATGGTGATCCAGTTGGCCGACGCCATGCAGAACCTGTGTCGTTGGTGAAAGGGCCATGCACAAGCCAGCAAGAACCGTGACCCATGACGACAGGCCAAGCTCCGCGCAAATAAGCAGAAGCAAGGCGATGGAAACGACAACCGCTGCCGGTGGCACCCATGCTGCTATCTCAATAGGGTTGGAACTCAAGCCGATAGCGACGCCGGCCCTGGCGATTTGCGCCATCGCGTAGTCATAACCCCAAGGCCAGGGAAGCAGGCTGCCCTCGGGCGCATGGATTTTCTTGTCGAACTCATAAAAATCGTCTGGATGCGCGACCGTGTCGACGATCCGTCGTGCGTGGTACATGGCATCGTTTCCTACCGGCACGATTTCGCCATTCCAGTAGGAAATTGGTTTCGTGAGGTAGACGGCAGACAAAGCGAGGCAGCTCAAAAGCAGCCAAACAACGAGAAGTTGCTTGCGCGACAGTTGTGATCCTTGGCTTGGGTTCGCTGGTGCTGGGGGCTGTGTCGACATCACTTTTCGTGCGATCTGGCGAGGGAGCCTTTATTGTTATGTGAAATTTGAGGGGCTTCAGTGAGGTGCGTCACGCGTTAGTCGTGCTGATCGGCACGGCTTGGACACTGAACTGAAGACTTAGGATCGCGCTTCTTCATTCGTGGCCCCACCTTTGATCGATACCCAAGGGATTCTCGGTAGCAGAAAAATGAAAGTCATAGATCGCCTGATTCAGAAGCCGGCCACCCTCGTTGCTTCGGTATTCGCTGTTGTAGCGATTGCCGCGTATTTGCCACGTGTCTTGATGCTGGTTGACGGTCTCCAATGGCCGGGTGGGTTGTTGTCGTGGGTCACCAACCGCGACTTCGCCAACTACTGGATGGCCGCGAGGATGGTGCTCTTGGGCGATCACAGTGACCTGTTTCAGCAGTCTGTGTATTTCGCGAGGATGCAGGCCGTTTTTGGCCCCGACTATCCGATCCACAATTGGGGGTATCCGCCACATTTTCTGTTGGTGCTCTGGCCTTTGGGTTTTCTCGACTACAAGACGGCGCTCGTTGTATTCCTCATCGTGACGCTGCTCTTCTTTCTCACCTGCGCGTGGGTTTTCAGGCGTACTTACGGATCGGATACTGGATTGACGGTGCTTGTCCTGGTGGTCTCGGGCTACTCGCTACTCATGATAGATGCGTCGCAAAACGGATTTTTGCTGGCTGGTTTGTTGCTGCTTGGCGTGTCGTGGATGAGATCCCGGCCGATACTTGCCGGCATTGCCTTTGGTTTCTTGACCGTGAAGCCTCAGCTTGGCCTGTTGATTCCGCTCCTGCTTGTCTTCGATCGAAATTGGCGGGCGATCGGATGGTCTGCCTTGGCGACCTTGTCGTTGGTAGGTATCTCTGCGTTCCTCTTTGGCGTATCGAGTTGGATGGCCTACTTGACTGAAACGCTCGCGTACCAGCGATCGGTCATGGTGAACTGGCATGGCATCTTTCTTCCGATGATGCCTACGGTGTTCGGCACTGTACGAACATTGGGTTTTTCGGCCGACGTTGCTTATGTATGTCAGTGGCCGCTATCCATCCTTGCAGCGGGCGCGATTGTCTGGCTGCTTCGCTACGAACCGGATCCCCTGCGTAGAATCTTCACTATCACCTGCGGCACCTTCCTAGTGTCGCCCTATGCCTTCAACTACGACATGGGTGCGTTGGCCGTCTGCGCTGCGGTCTTGGCCAGCAAGCCTGATCTCTCGCGCCGTACGGAACTGGCCGTCAGTATTGTGGCGGGCTTACCGGCTGCCGTGATGAATCTCGGGCGGTCACAGATGCCCATTGCTCCGCTGCTGCTTGCGGCAGCGCTTGCCATGATCATATGGGACGTACTCGATCGGCGTCGTAAAGTACCTACTGTCGCTGCGCCACCAGCAAGAGATTCTTTCCAAGCAGCCGGCTCGTAAACAGATCCAGAAACCGACTTATCGGAAAGGCGAGCCGATCGTAGAGCTTGAGCGCGGTCATGTTGACGGTGCCATCGCTGTTGCCGATGAGCTTGAAAAGCAGGGTGGCCAGGTAGCCCAGCGAATCGACGTAGGCAGCGTGACGGACGCGGAAACCTGCGGCAACGACAACGGATTCGAGAGTGGCGCGGGTATATCGCCTGATGTGCCCTACCTTTGCGTCCATGCTGCTGTAAAGAACGGGAAACGCAGGAACGTAGATCAGCAACGTACCTTGTGGCGCCAGCTTGGTGTGCAGGTCGCGAAGTGCAGCGGCATCGTCCTGAATATGCTCCAGGACATTCAAGGAATAGATGTACTCCAGAGATTGATCGGGGATCTCGTCTACGCCGCTGACGGCCCGAATGCCTTTGCTGCGGATGATGTCGCGCAGCATCGCGTCAGGTTCGAGTGCCACGATGCTAGGCACTTTCTCCGCCATGGGAATGACGAACTGTCCGGACCCCGCGCCAAAGTCCAAAGTGCGCGCCGCCCCTCGATGGAACTTGAGCAGAGTATTTAGCAGGTAGCGATTGTAGTTCTTCGCCTCCTGCATGACCTCGAGATTATCGACACCCGTATACGAATCGCTCATGTGTCATCTCGCTGTGCGTACAGCAGTCGATCGGAAAGCAGATAGTTGAACGCAAACCCACCGACGGCGCCGATCGAAAGGGCGATCACGGGGAGCAAGCGCAGGCTGGCGATGAAATGCAGACAAATACCGAAGATGGCGAGATTTACCAGCGCGCCTCCGGTCTGAATCAATGTGTACCCCAATGCCTCTGAGGCCTTGTTGCTCATCCGGCCATGCACGAACGTGTAGTTGCGGTTCATGATCCAGGTGACGAGCACTGCTGTCAGGAACGAGGGGATTCGTGCGTTCCAGAGAGTCCAGTTCGCAAAGTGCGTCAGCAGCGTGAGCAGCCCGGCGTCGATGACGAACCCGATTCCCCCGACGAGAAGGAAGCTGCTGATCTTTCGTGGCTCACTGAAGGGCATGGGCAGAGGTGGTGCCGCAGGCTACGCTTGCCGTCGACGTTCACGGAAGGTCGGGCCTTGCAAGCTGAGATAGTGCAGGCGTTTTATCTCCCGTCTGGCAAGCGTCACCGTATCGAGAATCAGCCCGGCGACAAAGCTGATGAAGGAGAGAATCGTGAGGCCGGTTGCGAGGATGGCCGTTGGAAAGCGTGGTACGAGCCCCGTGGTCATGTACTCCGATACGAGCGGCCACCCTAGCGCCAATGCAGTGACAAGGAGAAGAGCTGCTACGGTGGAGAAGAATTGCAGCGGTCGTTCTTCCTTCATCAGCATGAAGATCGTGCGCAGGATGCGAAAACCATCCCGATAGGTCCGCAACTTGCTTTCCGATCCGGCAACGCGGTCGCGATAGGGTGTTTCGATCTCTGCAACGGGTAGCCGCAGTTCAAGGGCGTGCACGGTCAACTCGGTTTCCGTTTCGAAGCCGGCCGCGAGCGCGGGGAATGACTTCACGAACCGTCTCGACATGGCCTTGTAGCCCGAGAGCATGTCGCCCAATCGGCTGCCGAAAATCAGTGCAACAGAGTTGGTCAGCAGCTTGTTGCCGAACTTGTGTCCAAGGCGGAATGCATCGGTCGTCGTCGCCCGGCGGGATGCATTGACGAGATCGAGCGAATTGCCAAGGAGGTGCTCGACCATGCGGGTGGCGCTCGCGGCGTCATAGGTGCCGTCTCCATCGACCAGCACGTATACCTCTGCTTCGATGTCCGCAAACATGCGGCGCACGACGTTCCCTTTGCCCTGCAAGGTTTCCGTTCTGACGATTGCGCCTGCGGCGGCGGCCTGTTGCGCCGTGTCGTCGGTCGAGTTGTTGTCGTAGACGTAGATCGTTGCGTCGGGTAATGCGTTCTGGAAGTCGCGAATGACGGAGCCGATCGCCTGAGCTTCGTTGTAGCAGGGCACCAGAACCGCGATACGTGGTTTGTGTATGGAGCGAGTGTCCAGAGTGACGTGGTCCATTCTCGCGTGTTCCTCGGTTCGGCTGTCTTGCCGCATTGCGTGTTCAGTGTTCGCGATCATCGAGTCGATCGTGCGGTGAGTTTCGCGTCTTTTCTTTCGGTCACATGCAGCAGCTTCGCTTGCATGTTTAGCTGGCAGATCTTGAAGTTGTTGCGGTGATGTCCACGAGCGTAAGTTACTGAGTTCGCGAGATCTTTATTGCGAACCGGTCGACATTGTCAAATCGATTCTTGGCGACGGAATAGCCGACGTCTGTCACTGTCTGACAATTGCTGTCAGTTGGCCGATGTCGGAGGCTTGGGTGAGAGTTTTCACCGACAAGCCTCGCATATCACTCGATCCCGAGCTTCTTGATCCGATACCGCAGCGAGCGGAACGTCATCCCCAGCAGCGCTGCTGCCTTGGTCTTGTTGTAGCGCGTCTGTTCCAGCGCCCTGACGATCGCATCGCGTTCGATGTCTTCCAGCGCATCGCCCAGGTTCTCTCCGGGCGAGACGCTGCTGGCGGGCATGGAGGCCTCCGCCGTCGCGATCTTCGGCCGCAACTGCAGATCGCCCGCGTCGATCACGCCGCCGCTGCACAGCGTCGCTGCGCGTTCCAATATGTTCTCGAGTTCGCGCACGTTGCCGGGGAAGTGGTAGTTGCCGAGGGTCTTGATGGCGCTGTCGGTGATGCTGAGTTCGCGGTTGCCGACCTGCTTGCCGAGTTTCGTGACCATCGCGTCGACCAGTTCCGGGATGTCTTCGAGCCGTTCGCGCAATGACGGAACGCGCACTTCGATCACGTTCACACGGTAATAAAGATCCTCGCGGAATTTCCCTTCGGCGACGAGTGCGGCGAGATTCTTGTGGGTGGCCGACAGAAGACGGATGTCCGTAGGGACTTCCCTGGATTCGCCCACCGGCCGCACGCTCTTCTCCTGAATCACGCGCAACAGCTTCACCTGCATGTGCAGCGGCAGGTCCGCGATTTCATCGAGGAACAGCGTTCCGCCCTCGGCTGATTGAATGAGGCCCAGCTTGTCCGCGACGGCGCCGGTGAAGCTGCCCTTCTTGTGGCCGAACAGCTCGCTCTCCATGAGTTCCGTCGGAATGGCGCCGCAATTCACTGGGATGAACGGGCCGTCGCGTCGTGCACTAGCATCATGGATGAGATGAGCGACGAGTTCCTTGCCCGTACCGGACTCACCATAGATATGAACCGGCGCCTGGCTGCGCGCCACGCGTTCGATCAGTTCGCGCAACTGGGTCATCTTCGATGACTGGCCCAGCAGCTTCACCTGGGGGAGCTGAATCGTGCTTTCTGCGCCTTCGCCCAGCTTGAGCGTGGCGCCGATCAGCTTGCGCAGTGCTGCGAGATCCAGTGGCTTGGAAATGAAATCGAACGCGCCGAGCTTCAGCGCCCGCACCGCCGACTCGACATTGCCATGCGCCGTGATGACGGCGACTGGCGTGTGAGGCTTGTGCTTCTGGATCCATTCGACGATGTCGAGGCCGTTGCCGTCGGGCAGCTTCATGTCCGTGAGGCAGAGTGCGAAGGTTCCGGATCGCAGGGCGTTGAGTCCTGCGGCCACGGTTTCGGCGGTGGCGATCTCGAGATCCATCCGCTCGAGCGTGATGCTCAGCAGTTCGCGGATGTCGGGTTCGTCGTCGATGATGAGGGCGCGGGCCATGTCGGATTCAATATAGAGGTATTTTTGCGCCGCTCAGGCGCGTCCATCTTCGATCAGGGTCCTGACGCAGGCCTTGCTTGTGACCGGATGCGTGCGCAAGAACGCGAGAAACTTCGCCACCGCTCTCGCCTTGTCATGCTTGATCTTCATGTCGTGTCGTCTTTCAGCGAGGCGTGAATCTAAACACGGGCGGGCCTGTCGGCACTACTCCCGCCGCTGGGTGCTAGCCATCAGGGATGGACTTATCTTTCTCGACGGCCAGCACGGTCCGGTCGGATGGATCCGTGCGCCTGTTGCAACCGCATCGCCGCAGGCATTGCAATGCACGTGTGCCGAAGGCCTGGGCCGAGACCCTATCGACTGGTGCCAATCGCCTCATGAAGCGTCTGTGCGGTCAGCAGGCGTTCACCAATGGTGTCGAGTTCGTCAATGGACGCTTTGGCGATGCGTTGCTGCGCTTCGTCGGTAAGTGGGCCGAAACGCTTTGAGAGCTGCCGGAGGATGAGGTCGGCGCGGCCCTCCGCTCGTCCCTGCGCGACGCCTTTCTCGATGCCCTGCGAGAAGTACTTGCGGGCGAACTCGCTCTGATACTCGTACTTGGCTGGATTCATGGCTTGCAACGCCCGGCGGGCGACCTCGCTCAAGGAACTGAGGATGAGATCAAGATACAACTGGCTCCGGTCGTCGTCGAGGCTTTCGCTGGCCGATTGCGCGACGAACGCGATTCGTACGGCTTTGTCCGTATCGGCGTCGTGGCCATGCGCCATCGAGGACAGCACGGCGAGTTCCGGATCGGCCAGCGCCTGATCGCTGTCCGTGATTTCGGGAATACCGGAGGGGTGCAGCACCTGCGGCGTAAAGACGTTTCCTGCTCCCAGTTCGATCGGCTTGCCGGCCCAGCGCGCTACGGACTCGTTCGTCGTGACGACGAGCAGGCAGACGGGGCATCTCAGGCGCGCACGCAGGTTGGTCACGTAAACTGGCCAGGCGAAGCGCTTGCGTTCATCGCGCGAGAGTTGGGCTTCGACGATGACGCCGAGTACCGAGGTGTCGTTCAGTAACAGTACGACCAGATCGGCGCGATATTCCGCGGGTTCGATTTCCGTGAGATCGGTCGATTCAATGCGTGCTTGAGTGTAGGGAGGCAGATCGACCTGCAGCGCGTCGCGCAGCAACTCTGGCGCCAGCCCGGGACGATTGCGGAACAGCAGCAGAAGCGCTTCGTGCAGATAGGAGGGCATGCGCGAAGGGTAGAGCGCCTGCTCGTGCGCGGGTGTTGAATAACTGGGCGAATCGCGCAGATTTGTCGTTATGCGGTCGATGAGACGTGGATCGTAGTCGCAGCGGAAACGCATGGACGCGAACACTCTCTGGTCTTGCTCTCGGAGCGCAAGTGTTCATGCCGGGTCTGAGCGCGTGCTGCGATCCGGGAAATGGCGAGGAGCGCTATCTCACGCGTGTATGTTCCGCAGGCTCGCGGGGCGTTTGTACTGGGCAGGTCCGGCGACATGTCACCCGGCTGGATTTCAGTTCGACTCCATTGCTTCCTGCAGTGTCTGCGCAGTCAGCAGGCGTTCGCCGATGGCATCGAGTTCATCGATGGAAGCGCCGGAGATGCGATTGCGTACGTCGTCGGTGAGCGGGCCGAAGCGCTTCGAGAGCAGCCGGGTGATGAGATCGACACGACCCTCTGCTCGTCCTTCCGCGATTCCCTGTTCCTTCCAGTTCTTCGTCCAGTCTTTGACGCGTTCGGAGAGCATGTTGTCGATCTCCTGCAGGTCGGTCAGTTCGTCGAAGCTCATACCCGGCATCCGCGAGCGCAACAGAACCCTATTGATCCACACGGCGAAGTGTCGGCGCAGTTGCAGTTGTTCCGGCGCGACCAATCAGTCGATCAGCCGGCCCAGCACCCGCCGCAAGTCCTCGGGACTGCAGCTGTTCTCCAGTCCGAACACGCTGGCCACCAGGTTGCGCGTGTCCGGCAGCGGATCGTCCGCGTAGCGGCTCTCTTCCAGCAGCAGGTAGCGCAGCGCCGGACGGAACACTTCCAGGCCGCCCGGTACGGTGTCGATCAGCTCCGCCATCTCGGTGGAGGCGCGCCAGGGACGTTCGCCGTTGTACAGCACCAGGGGCAGCACGGGTGGCAGCTTGCCCTCCGCGGTCAGTTGCCCGGCCTTGAGCAAATCCTGATACAGCAGGCCGAGATAGGTCATGACCCGCAATGCCATAAACGCATCCGGCGTGGATTGGAACTCCAGCAGCAAATAGACATAGAGCCAGCGATCACCATTGGTCCAGCGTACTCGCCACACCAGGTCGTTCTCGCGTTCGCGCAGATCGGCAGTCACGTAGTGGCCGTTGACGCGTTCGAGGCTGGCGAAATCCAATTGTTCGACCCATGACTGGCGGACATAGCCGCGCAGCAGGTCGGCGATCATCTCGGGATGGCTGAACAGCAGCTTGTAGCTGGGATCGTGGGTATTGCCAGATGAGGACATGCGGGCATCCTTGCCGGGAGTGCGTGTCCAGTCACTATGAAGTACCGGCGGATATACGGGTCGGTGAATATCCACACGAGATGTACAGAAATCCGAGTCGGTGTACTTGCGTCGTTGTCTTGGCCGATCGTTGAGGAATGACACGATATTCGTGTATATTTTTTTTCAGCCTCATACATCCCGCGCGCCCGTGAAAAACATCACGATCACTCTCGACGAAAAGACCGCCAACTGGGTGCGCATCTATGCTGCCCGGCAGGGGAAGAGCGTGTCTCGCCTGCTGGGCGAGTTATTGCAGGAGCGCCTGCGCGAAGTACGCGACTACAACGAGGCGATGCGACGCCATCTTTCAAGGAAGCCGTTCGAGTTCGATTGGGCGGACGATCGCAAACCTGCACGCGATGAGTTGTATGACCGCGCCGGTCTTCGTTGATACGAATATCTTCGTCTACGCCCAGCAGGCGAATGAACAGACAAAGCAGCCACTTGCCAAGGAGTGGCTCGAACGACTATGGCGTGATCATCTCGGTCGCACCAGCATGCAGGTGCTGAACGAGTGCTACGTAACCTATACGTGAAAGATCAAGCCTGTCTTGTCGTCATCGGAAGCCTGGGACGAGATCCGGGATCTGCTGACCTGGAATCCGCAGCCGACGGATATGGACTTGCTCGTGCGTGCGCATGATGTCGAGGTGCGATACCGGCTGAGCTGGTGGGACAGCCTCATCGTAGCCGCCGCGCAGTTGCAGGATTGCTCGCTGCTGCTGACGGAGGACCTGCAGGATCGCGCGATGTACGGGAGCGTCACTGTCCGCAATCCGTTCGGCCTCGGTGTTTCAGAGGCTATGACAACCTATGCGACGGCACGGCGTGCAAGTCGCGGGCATCCGCGCCGTGGTCGGCCTCGCCGTGAGCGAACTGTGTAATGCGGTCCGGACATGACTCAAGCATGACCGTCGCGGATTTTCTCGACATCACTCCCACCGCTGCGGATCCGCAAACACCAGCCTGAAACTCGCACCTCCGCCGGGTCGTGCCTCATACGCCAGCACGGCGCGATTGCACTGCGCCAGTTCGCGGGCGATGAACAGACCAAGCCCCGTGCCGCCTTTGCCGCCGGTGAAGAACGGTTCGAAGATGCGCTCCGCGTCCGGCGCAGAGATGCCTGGGCCGCGATCCAGGACTTCGAGGTAGGGGCGTTCGGACAGGGCGATGCGCCCGGTCTGGATTTCCACGATGCCCTGACCCTGCGAATCGCGGCCGTATTTCAGCGCGTTCTCGCACAGGTTCCACATGAGCTGGTGCAGGTGCGTGGGATCGACGCGGACTTCCAGATCCTGAACGGCAGGATCGAAGCGCAGAGCATCCTCGCCGATCTGCGAGGTCTGTCGGAATTCCGTCAGGAACTCGCGCATCCAGCCGTTCAGTTCGATGCGCTCCTGGCGCGTGGTGTCTCGGCGCGAAAGCTGCAACACGTTGTCGATGATGGTGCTGACGCGCTCGCCGTTGTTGGTGATGATGGTCGTGAGCCGCTTTTCCTGCGCGCTCAGCGACGGGGCTTCCGCCAGCAGTTGTGCTGCATGGCTCATGGCGCCGACGGGATTGCGGATCTCGTGCGCGATGCTGGCGCTGAGCCGGCCGAGGGCGGCGAGTTTCGACTGCTGCACGCGCTCGGCGATCAGCGTCATGTCTTCGAGGAAGATCAGCGTCGGGCCCTTGCTTTCGCGATCGAGCGAAACGAAGTGCGGCTGCACGATGCTGCCGCCGTCCGCGGTCACGACCGACAGCGAACTCATCTGCCAGTCATAGGAGTGCGCGCGCCAGGTGCCGAGCAGGTAGAGCAGGCGCGGCGAGACTTCGCCGAGCGGCGTGCCGCGACTCACGGGGCCGCGCTTCAGCAGTTGCGATGCGGATTCGTTGATGAGCCGGATGCTGTCGTTCTCGTCGACGACCAGGATGCTTTCGCGTAGATGCTGGACGATGAACTGATTCAGTTCGGCCAGATTGGCGGCGTCGACCTCGCGTAGCCGCACGCGTTCTTCGCTTTCGCGCAAGCTGCGGCTGAGCGGGCCGATGCCCAGCGTCAGGATGAAGATGAGTGCGCCGACGATGCCGGCCGCGGTGAAATCGCCGGCGTCCGCCGGGCCGCCCATCAGGGTCATGAATCCCTGCTGGACCAGCAGGCTGAGTGCCGCCAGCGCCGCCAGCATGAATGCGAGACGTTGTCCGAGGATGAAACTGGCTGCGCCGATCGGCAGCACCAGGATCGCGCCCAGGCCGCTGCTCATGCCGCCGCTGGAATAGGTGAGCAGTGCGATGGCGATGACGTCGACGCCGCCGCCGATGACGCTCTGGATGTCGATGCCCGGCGTGCGTCGACGGATGCCTGGAATCGAGCCGATCGCGAACAGGAAGTAGGCGAGCGCGGTACCGATGAAAATGCCCGGCCGGACCTGGCCCACCGGGCTCGGCGAGAGCGTGACGAACAGAATCGCGAGCAGCGGCGGCACCAGCAGCCGGAACACGTTGACCAGCGTCAGGACGCGCCACGCCAGGATCGAGGACGCACTTGCTGCAAGCGGGTCGGAGGGCTTCATTGCAGCAAAATTAGCATGGGAGGATCGGATTGCACGGGGCCTCGACGGCAGACATGCACTCCAGACTTCCGGGCATGGCAGCCAGCTTCTGCCCGCCTTTGCATCACCGGCGAATTCCTCCAGAATACGCGGCCTTTCCCGCTGGCCCACACGAGACTTCCTTCCGATGAATTTGCACGAGTACCAGTCGAAGCAGCTGTTCGCGCGCTATGGAATTCCAGTCCCGAACGGGCTGGTGGCGTCCACCGGAGCGGAGGCTGCGGACGCGGCTCGCAAGATCGGCGGCTCCAAGTGGGTGGTGAAGGCCCAGGTTCATGCAGGTGGTCGCGGCAAGGCCGGTGGCGTGAAGCTGGTGGATTCGCCGGAAGCGGCGGCACAAGCTGCCGAAGGCATGTTCGGCAAGACGCTGGTCACGCACCAGACTGGACCAGAGGGTCTGCCGATCCATCAGGTCTTCGTCGAGGAAGGCTCGAAGATCGTCAAGGAGCTGTACCTCAGCCTCGTGTTGAATCGCGACAAAGGTCACATTGCGTTCATCGCCTCCGCCGCCGGCGGCATGGACATCGAAGAAGTCGCTGCACACACGCCGGAAAAGATCATCCGCGTGAACGTGCATCCGGCGACCGGCCTGCAGCCCTCGCAGTGTCGCGTTCTCGGCTTCGGTCTGGGGCTCGAAGGCAAGCAGATCGATGAGTTCTCGAAGATTGCGCAGGCGCTGTACAAGCTCTACCTCGAAGAGGATTGCGCCCTGGTCGAAGTGAATCCGCTGATCGTCAACGCCGACGGCAAGCTCGTCGCGCTCGATGCCAAGATCAACATAGAAGACAACGCGCTGTTCCGTCACAAGGAAATCGCCAAATGGCGCGATGACAGCCAGGAAGACGCGATGGAACGCGCTGCTGCCGAGCACGAGCTCAACTACGTTTCGCTGGATGGCGACATCGCCTGCATGGTGAATGGCGCGGGCCTCGCCATGGCGACGATGGATCTCATCCAGCTGCACGGCGGTTCGCCGGCGAACTTCCTGGACGTCGGCGGCGGCGCGACGCGCGAGCGCGTCACGGTGGCGTTCAAGCTGATTCTCTCGAACAAGAACGTGCGCGCCATCCTGGTGAACATTTTCGGCGGCATCGTCCGCTGCGACATGATCGCCGAAGGCATCATTCACGCCGTGAAGGATGTCGGTGTCGAAGTGCCGGTCGTGGTTCGCATCGAAGGCACGAATGCCGAACTCGGCCGCAAGATCCTCGCGGACAGCGGCCTGGCGATCACGGCGGCCGCCGATCTCACCGATGCGGCGAAGAAAGTCGTCGCGGCGGCGAAGAAGTGATCCAGCGGGTTTCCGCCCCCTCCCTGTCCCTCTTCCGCTTCGCGGAGGAGGGGACGCGTTTTTCTGGCCAGCAGCCAGTTGCCAGTAACCAGTAGGTTTCCCATGTCCATCCTGATCAACAAGAACACCCGCGTCATCTGCCAGGGCTTCACCGGCAAGCAGGGTACGTTTCACTCGGAACAGTGCATCGCGTACGGCACCAAGCTCGTCGGCGGTGTGACGCCGGGTCGCGGCGGCGAAAAGCATCTGAATCTGCCTGTCTTCAACACCGTGCGCGATGCGGTGAAGGACACGGGCGCGACGGTCAGCATGATCTACGTGCCGGCGCCGTATGCCGCGGATGCGATCATCGAAGCCGCCGATGCCGGCATCGAACTCATCGTCTGCATCACCGAAGGCATTCCGGTGAACGACATGGTGAAGGTGAAGGCCTCGCTCGCCAGCTACGGCAGCCTGCTGGTCGGCCCGAACTGCCCTGGCGTCATCACGCCGGGCGAATGCAAGATCGGCATCATGCCGGGCTTCATCCACAAGCCGGGCAAGATCGGCATCGTGTCGCGCTCGGGTACGCTCACGTACGAAGCCGTGTTCCAGACCACCAACGCCGGCCTCGGTCAGAGCACCTGCGTCGGCATCGGCGGCGACCCGGTGCGCGGCATGAACTTCATCGACGTGCTGGCGAAGTTCGAACAAGACCCCAAGACCGAAGGCATCATCATGGTCGGCGAGATCGGCGGCGCCGACGAAGAGGCGGCGGCTGATTTCATTCGCGAGAACGTCACCAAGCCGGTCGTTGCCTACATCGCCGGCGTGACCGCGCCTGCGGGCAAGCGCATGGGTCACGCGGGCGCAATCGTGTCGGGCGGCAAGGGCACGGCGGCCGACAAGTTCGCTGCGCTCGAGCGTGCGGGCGTACGCACGGTGAAGAGCCCCGCGGATCTGGGCAAGGCGATCGTCGAGCAGATGAAGAAGGGCGGGAAGAAGAAGGGCGCAGCGAAGTCGAAGGCAGTGCCTGCGCCGAAGAAGGCAGCTCCGGCCAAAAAGCCAGCAGTCAAGCAGTCCGCGCCGAAGAAGCCTGTGAAGAAGGCACCGGTGAAGAAGGCTGCCAAGAAGAAGGTCAAGAAAGCGGCGAAGAAGAAGTAGGGCGGATTCGAGACGCCCCACCCTAACCCTCCCCCGCTGCGCGGAGGAAGGGACCGGAAAGGGCCGATGAGAGTTTTATTGCGGGCTCTGCTCTGATCCCCTCCTCCGCGTAGCGGGGAAGGGTTAGGGTGGGGGCAGCGGAGCAAAGGAATGCGCGACAAGCTGGCACAGGAACGTGCACGAGTCCTGCGTCGAGATCCCACCGACGCCGAACGTCATCTCTGGTATTTCCTGCGGCGCCATCACATCGCCGATGTGAGGTTCAGGCGGCAGTTTCCCATTGGCCCGTACATCGTCGACTTCGTCTGCCTGGACGCGCGCCTGGTCGTCGAACTGGACGGAAGCCAGCACCAGTCTTCCATTGCCTATGACGCGCAACGGTCTCGCTTCCTGAAATCTCAGGGATACCGCGTGCTGCGCTTCTGGGACAACGATGTGCTGCAGCGGACGGAATCGGTGCTGCAGGTGATCTGGGAGGCGGTGGTGGTGGCGGCGAAGAGGCCCCCACCCTAACCCTCCCCCGCTTCGCGGAGGAGGGGACCAGACAAAGAGCCCGCCTCCCGTTCCGATCCCCTCCTCCGCGAAGCGGGGGAGGGTTAGGGTGGGGGTCTTCTCCTCAGCCCACACAGCGCGGCGTTATTCCGCAATAATCCGGCCTCCCTTCCAGTCCCTCACGCTCCCGATGCCCACCCCCACCCTCCGAATCGCCCTGGCGCAGCTGAACCTGTTCGTGGGGGATGTAAGCGGCAACACGCAGCACGTTCTCGACGCCGCCGCGCGCGCGCGCGACGAACTGCACGCCGACCTGGTGCTGATGCCGGAGCTGAGCCTTTCCGGGTATCCGCCCGAGGATCTGCTGTTCCACACCGGACTGCGGCGCCAGGTCGAAACCGCGCTTGCGCGCGTGCGTGAGGAAACCCGCGGCATCACCGCGATGGTCGGCTATCCGGAATATGCCGACGGCGGGATCTACAACGCCGCCGCGGTCGTGCGCGACGGCCGACTGCTCGCCAGCTACCGCAAGCAGGAATTGCCCAACTACAAGGTCTTCGACGAGAAGCGCTACTTCAGGGATGGCAAGGAAACGAAGATCGTCGAGCTCAACGGCATCCGCATCGCGCTGCTGATCTGCGAGGACATCTGGGAGCCGGCGCCCGCCATCGCGGCGCACGCGGCGGGCGCGCAGCTCATCGTCGTCATCAACGGCTCGCCGTATTCACTCGGCTACCAGGAACGCCGCGAGACCGTGGTGCGCGAGCGCGTGCGCGACACCGGCCTGCCGGTCGTCTATGTGAACCTGCTCGGCGGCCAGGATGAACTGGTGTTCGACGGCGGTTCCTTCGTCATGAATGCCGCCGGCGAAGTCGTGCAGCGGGTCGCGCCCTTCGTTCAGAGCATCACGCCGGTCGACATCGATCTGACCGATGGCAAGGCGGTGCCGCGTCCGGCGCACATCGAACCGCTGCTGAGCGAAGAGGCCAGCGTCTACGGGGCGCTGGTGCTGGGCGTGCACGACTACGTGGAGAAACACCGTTTCCCGGGCGTCGTGCTGGGACTGTCCGGCGGCGTCGATTCCGCGCTGACGCTCGCCATCGCGGTCGATGCGCTCGGCGCCGATCGCGTGCATGTCGTGATGATGCCTTCGCGTTACACCTCGCAGATGAGCCTCGACGACGCAGCATTGCAGGCACGTACGCTCGGCGTTCGCTACGACGTCATCTCGATCGAGGGCATGTTCGAATCCACGCTCGGCGCGCTCAGGGAAGTGTTCGCCGGCCGCGAGCCAGACACGACGGAAGAAAACATCCAGGCCCGCATCCGCGGCGTGCTGCTGATGGCGATCTCGAACAAGACCGGCCGCATGCTGGTGACGACGGGCAACAAGAGCGAAATGGCCGTCGGCTACGCCACGCTCTACGGCGACATGAACGGCGGCTTCGCCCCGATCAAGGACTGCAGCAAGATGCTGGTGTATCGCCTCGCGAACTATCGCAACGGCATTGCACCTGCCGGCACGAAAGTGATTCCGCAGCGGGTGATCGATCGCCCGCCGTCAGCCGAACTGCGCCCCGATCAGAAGGATTCCGATTCGCTGCCGCCCTACGAAATCCTCGACGCCATCCTCGAACTTTTCATCGAGGACGATCTGTCCGTCGACGAAATCACCGCCCGCGGCTTCGACCGCGCCACGGTCGGCCGGGTGCTCGAGATGGTGAAGCGGAATGAATACAAGAGAAGGCAGGCGCCGCCGGGGGTGAGGATCAGTGACCGGGCGTTCGGGAGGGATTGGAGGTATCCGATTACGAGTGGGTATCGGACGAGATAGCAGTGAGCCGCGAGCGGTGAGCTGCTAGCCAGAAATTGAGCTTGAGACCTTAGCTTCTCACCAGAACTTCCACCAACTCTTCTTCCCCACCTTCCCCACCGTATCCGGCGACACCCCGGCAAAGTTCTCCTGAATCACCTTGTCCGTCTGCGCCGCCAGATCCGTCATGCCGAGCCGCTTGTAGCTTTCCGACATGATCATCAGGGCGTGCTGCATCTGCGGCGCGCCGTCGTAGTTTTCCACGGTGTATTTGCAGCGGTTGATGGCGCCGACGTAGGCGCCGCGCTTGAGGTAGTAGTCCGCGACGTAGACTTCGTAGGCGGCCAGGCGATTGCGCAGGAAGATCATGCGCTGGCGCGAATCGGCGGCGTACTGGCTGTTGGGATAGCGCTGCACGAGGGTCTGGAAGGACTGGAACGACTTGCGTGCATCGATCGGCGGACGCTGCGAGAGATCGGCGTTGAACCAGCGTTCGAGGAAATTCGGGTTGCGCTCGAACTGGGCGAGGCCCTTGATGTAGTACGCGTAGTCGACGCGCGGATGGGCGGGATTCTCGCGGATGAACTGGTCGGCCTGGTCGATGGCGGACTCGGGCTCGGCGTTGCGGTAGTACGCGTACATCAGGTCGAGCTGGCCCTGCTTGGCCTGGTTGCTGAAGGGGAAGCGGGCTTCGAGCGCTTCGTAATAGGCGATGGAGTCGCGGTAGTTGCCGTTGTCGGACGCCCTCTTGGCGGACTCGTACAGCTTGTCGGCGCTGCCGATGATGTCCTTGTTCTTGTTGCCGCAGCCGCCGAGTGCGAGCAGCGCGGTCGTGGCCAGGACCAGCAGGGGCGTGCGAAACTTGTTCAGCATTTTTGAAGCGATCCGACGGTAATCCGGCCGAAGAGGCGCGGGAGTATACGGGAGACCGGGCTTCCCATTCGTCTCCCGCCAGCCACTCAAGTTCCACATGACCCAGCCTATCCGCCATTCCCTGACGATTCCGCACGACCACATGGGGCAAAGGCTGGACCAGGTGCTGGCCGAACTGCTGTCCGACTATTCCCGAACCCGCATCAAGGACTGGATCGAGTCCGGTCAGATCCTGGTCAACGGGGCGAAGCTGCGGCCCAGGGACAAGGTGCTGGGCGGCGAGCAGATCGAGGTCGAAGCGACCCTGCCCGAGGCGGTCGAGGTGGCGCCCGAATCGATCGATCTGGACGTCGTACACAAGGACAAGCACGTCCTGGTGATCAACAAGCCGGCAGGGCTGGTCGTGCATCCCGGTGCCGGCAACTCGGCCGGCACGCTGCAGAACGCGCTGCTGCACTTCGACCCGGATCTCGTCCACCTGCCGCGCGGCGGCATCGTCCACCGGATCGACAAGGACACCAGCGGCCTGCTGGTCATCGCACGCACGCTGGAGGCGCATACGGCGCTGGTGCGGGCGATCGAGGCCCACGAGGTCCAGCGCGAATACGAGGCCATCTGCGTCGGCGTGATGACGGCGGGCGGCACGGTCGACGCCCCGATCGGCCGGCATCCCGTGGACCGTCTCAAGCAGGCCATTCGCGAGGACGGGCGCGAGTCGATCACCCACTACCGCGTGCTGCATCGCTACCGCGGGCATACCCATCTCCGGCTGAACCTGGAAACCGGACGCACGCATCAGATCCGCGTGCACATGGCGCACATCCGCTATCCGCTGGTCGGGGACAAGACCTACGGCGGACGGCTGTTGCTGCCCAAGGGGGCGTCGCCGGCGCTGGTCGAGGCGCTGCGGGAGTTCGGCCGGCAGGCCCTGCATGCGGCACGGCTGGAGTTCGAGCATCCGGTGTCGGGCAAGCCGGTCGAGGTGGTTGCGTCGCTGCGGAAGGACATGCAGCGGCTGCTGAAGGTGGTGTGCAAGGTATGCGCGGATGCCCCCACCCCGGCCCTCCCCCGCAAGCGGGGGAGGGGGCGATGAGTCGTAGGCTCGGTCTTTCTTCCCTGTGGGGCCGGCTTCAGCCGGCCTGACGAAGTGTCAGGCTAAAGCCTGACCTACATGAAGAGTCATGACCGACCCCCAATACCTCCCCCCCGACTGGCCTGCCCCTCCCAGCGTTCGTTCCGCCGTCACCCTCCGTGCCGGAGGCGTCAGCACCGGCGATTACGCCAGTTTCAATCTCGCCACCCATGTCGGCGACGATCCCGTAGCCGTGGCCGAAAACCGCAGGCGTTTGCGCGAATCGCTGCAGCTTCCCGCCGAACCTGCCTGGCTCACCCAGGTGCATGGCGTGAACGTCGTCGCAGCCCGGTCGCAGGATGTCCCGCCGACTGCCGATGCCTCCGTGGCGAAAGCCCCGGGCCAGGTCTGCGTCGTCATGACCGCCGACTGCCTGCCCGTGCTGTTCTGCGACCGCGCCGGCACTCGCGTCGGCGCCGCGCACGCCGGCTGGCGAGGTCTGGTCGGCGGCGTACTGGAACAGACGATCGGGGCGCTTGAAACCCCGCCGCAGAACCTGCTGGCCTGGCTCGGCCCCGCCATCGAACAGGATGCCTTCGAGGTCGGCAGCGAAGTCCGCGACCAGTTCATGGCCCGGGATGCCGGCAATGCTGCAGCTTTCGTGGCGAACGCCCGCGGGCGCTGGCAGGCCGATCTCTACGAACTCGCCCGCCGCGAACTGACCCGGCTGGGCGTTCGCAGCATCTACGGCGGCGGCTTCAACGTCTTTGCCGACGACGAACGATTCTTCTCCTACCGCCGCCAGCCGAAGACGGGACGCATGGCGACACTGGTGTGGCTCGTGTAGGCCAATCCTTCTGTAGGTCAGGCTTCAGCCTGACACTTCCGAAGCCGGCTAAAGCCGGCCCCACAGCAAGAAACAGAGCCACCGGAAAAGAGGCTCTTGACGCCCATGCTAGTCTGACCCGACACCAAGAATCCGTTCCCGGCGCTGGCCAGTCGCCAGCCGCCAGTCGCCAACAGCCTTCTCCCCATGCCCCTTCTCGCCTGGATCATTCTCTTCACCGCGCTCGGCGGTGCGCTGAGCGCCATCGCTGCATCGGTGTTCCTGCTGACGCCGAATTCAGCGCGCGTGCGCGTGCTGCCGCATCTGGTGAGCTTTGCCACCGGCGCCTTGCTCGGCGCGGCGCTGCTGGGACTGTTGCCCCACGCCATCGAGGGCGTGGGTATCGGGCAGATCCACAACATCGGACTCGCGCTGCTGGTCGGCCTGCTGATCTTCTTCGTGCTCGAGAAGCTGGTGCTATGGCGGCATTGCCATGCCGAAGTCTGCGAAGGTCACGTGCCCGTGCATCCGGGGCATCACGGTCACGACCACGATCACGGCAAGGCGCGCGACGCCGCCTCGGCCTCGCTGATCCTCATCGGCGACGGTTTCCACAACGTGCTCGACGGCGTGCTGATCGCCGCGGCCTTCATGACCGACATTCATCTTGGCATCGTCACCGCCATCGCCGTGATGACCCACGAGATCCCGCAGGAAGTGGGTGACCTCGCCATCCTGCTGCACGGAGGCATGTCGCGGCTCAAGGCGTTCACCCTCAACACGCTCACCAGCGTGACGTCCGTCATCGGCGGCATCGCCGCCTATTTCTTCCTCGGCGAATCGCGCGAAGTGCTGCCCTATGCCCTCGCCATCGCCGCCTCCAGCTTCCTCTACATCGCCGTCGCCGATCTCATTCCAGGCCTGCACCGCCGCGTCGATCCGGGATCGGGCGCGAAGCAGTTCGTGTGCATCGTGCTGGGGGTGGCGGTGATTTATGTGAGTCACAGCCTCGCGCATTAGCGAGCGGCCGACTGGCAGCTGGCTGCTGGCGACTGGCCAGAGCACGAGAGGAATCGACATTTCCCCCTGAACTCCCGTTGATTTCCCCGATGGATTTCCCCACATCCGTCGGTAGTTTCGTTCTGGCCAGCAGCCAGTCGCCAGCAGCCCGGAGTTCCTACCAGATGCGCATGGACAAACTCACCAGCAAATTCCAGCTCGCCCTCGCGGACGCGCAGTCGCTCGCGGTCGGGCGCGATCATCAGTACATCGAGCCCGCCCACGTCATGACGGCCCTGCTCGACCAGCAGGGCGGCTCCGTGCGGCATCTGCTGGACAAGGCCGGCACCAACGTCAACCTGCTGCGCTCGCATCTCGGGCAGATGCTGGATCGCCTGCCGAAGGTGGAAGGCACCGGCGGCGAGGTGCACATCTCCAACGAACTGAACAAGGTTCTCAACGTCACCGACAAGCTCGCGCAGAAGCGCGGCGATCAATACATCTCCAGCGAGCTGTTCGTGCTCGCGGCGCTGGAAGACAAGGGCCAGCTCGGCAACCTGCTCAAGGATTGCGGCGCCGTGAAGGGCGCGATCGAGAAGGCCATCGATGAAGTGCGCGGCGGCGAGAAAGTCGACGATCCGAATGCCGAGGAAAATCGCCAGGCGCTCGAAAAATTCACGGTCGATCTGACGGAGCGCGCCGAGCAGGGCAAGCTCGACCCCGTCATCGGTCGCGACGAGGAAATCCGTCGCGCCATCCAGGTGCTGCAGCGTCGCACCAAGAACAATCCCGTGCTGATCGGCGAACCCGGCGTCGGCAAGACCGCCATCGTCGAAGGCCTCGCGCAGCGCATCGTCAACGGCGAAGTGCCGGAAGGCCTGCGCGCCAAGCGCATCCTCGCGCTCGACATGGGCGCGCTGATCGCGGGCGCGAAGTATCGCGGCGAATTCGAAGAGCGCCTCAAGGGCGTGCTCAACGATCTCGCCAAGCAGGAAGGCCAGGTCATCCTGTTCATCGACGAGCTGCACACCATGGTCGGCGCCGGCAAGGCCGACGGCGCGATGGACGCGGGCAACATGCTCAAGCCCGCACTCGCCCGCGGCGAACTGCATTGTGTCGGCGCGACCACGCTCGACGAGTACCGCAAGTACATCGAGAAGGACGCCGCGCTCGAACGCCGCTTCCAGAAAGTGTTCGTGGGCGAACCCTCGGTCGAAGACACGATCGCGATCCTGCGCGGTCTCAAGGAACGCTACGAGGTCCATCACGGCGTCGACATCACCGACCCGGCGATCGTCGCCGCAGCGACGCTGTCGAATCGCTACATCACGGACCGGCAGCTGCCGGACAAGGCCATCGATCTCATCGACGAGGCCGCCTCGCGCATCCGCATGGAAATCGATTCCAAGCCAGAGTCGATGGATCGGCTCGAACGCCGCATCATCCAGTTGAAGATCGAGCGCGAAGCGCTGAAGAAAGAAAGCGACGAAGCGTCGCGCAAGCGGCTCGGCCTGCTCGACGACCAGCTCAAGTCGCTGGAAAAGGAATACGCCGATCTCGAAGAAATCTGGAAAGCCGAGAAAGCCTCGGTGCAGAACTCCGCACAGATCAAGGAGGAACTGGAGCGCGCGCGCCTCGAACTCGAAACCGCGCGTCGCGCGCAGGATCTCGGCCGCATGTCCGAACTCCAGTACGGAAAGATTCCCGAACTGGAACGTCGTCTGGCGCAGGCTACTGAAGCCGAACAGCAGCCGCAGCAGAACAAGCTTCTGCGCAACAAGGTGACGGACGAGGAAGTTGCCGAAGTCGTGTCCAAGTGGACCGGCATTCCCATCTCCAAGATGCTCGAAGGCGAGAAGGAAAAACTGCTGCGCATGGAAGAGGCGCTCGGCAAGCGCGTCGTCGGCCAGGCGGAAGCGGTCAAGGCCGTGTCCGATGCGATCCGTCGTTCGCGCGCGGGCCTGTCAGATCCGAATCGTCCCAACGGTTCGTTCCTGTTCCTCGGCCCCACCGGCGTCGGCAAGACCGAGCTGTGCAAGGCGCTCGCGGAATTCCTCTTCGACACCGAAGACGCGATGGTCCGCATCGACATGTCCGAGTTCATGGAAAAGCATTCGGTGGCGCGACTGATCGGCGCTCCGCCGGGCTACGTCGGCTACGAAGAGGGTGGTTACCTGACGGAGGCCGTGCGCCGCCGTCCGTACTCCGTGCTGTTGCTCGATGAGGTCGAGAAGGCGCATCCGGATGTCTTCAATGTATTGCTGCAGGTGCTCGACGACGGTCGCCTGACCGATGGCCAGGGCCGCACGGTCGACTTCCGCAACACCGTGATCATCATGACCTCGAACCTGGGTTCGCATGTGATCCAGGAACTGTCGGGCGAGGCGAACTACGCGAAGATGAAGTCCGCGGTGATGGAAATCGTCGGCCAGCATTTCCGTCCCGAATTCATCAACCGCGTCGACGACATCGTCGTGTTCCATCCGCTGGGCAGGGATCAGCTGCGCTCGATCGTCGACATCCAGCTCGGCTACCTGCGCAAGCGTCTCGCCGATCGCGATATCGAGCTGAACCTCGACACGAAGGCGATGGACCTGCTGGGTGAAGCCGGCTTCGATCCGGTGTACGGCGCGCGACCGCTGAAGCGTGCGATCCAGCAGCAGGTGGAGAACCCGCTGGCGCAGCGCATCCTCAAGGGCGAGTTCGGGCCGGGCAGCAAGGTGAAGGTCGGCGTGACCGATGGTGCGCTGACGTTCACCCGCGGCTGAGGTTGGAAGAAAAAACTGTGGGGCCGGCATCAGCCGGCCTCTGACTGTAGGTCAGGCTTCAGCCTGACTCTTAAGGCCGGCTGAAGCCGGCCCCACAGGATCCCTCTCTCTTGAACTCGTCCGCCTTCCCCCTATGATGCCGCTCGGTCCGTCCGGCCCCCGAGCAACGAAAACATGCCCTTCTACGAATACGAGTGCAGCCACTGCAAGTTCTATGTCGAGACCCTGCAGAAGATCAGCGATGCGCCGCTGAAGAAATGCCCGAGCTGCGGCAGGCAGACGCTCAAGAAGCTGATATCGGCGCCCGTGTTTCGCCTGAAGGGCGAGGGCTGGTACGAGACCGACTTCAAGTCCGACAAGGAAAACAAGCGCAACCTGGTCGGCGAGGACAAGGAGCCGGAAACCAAGGCGGATGACGCCAGGAAGCCGGACTCGAAGACCGAGGCCAAGACGGAGTCCAAGGCCGAGTCGAAGCCTGCGGCCAAGAAGCCGGCGGCGAAGGCCAAGCCCGTGTCGAAGCCGAAGGCCAAGGCCAGGCCCGCGAAGAAGAAGTCGAAGCGCTGAAGCTTTTCTTCCTCTCCCGCCAGCGGGGGAGGGGACCGGAACCGTTCCTTGCGCCTCCCCATGCCGCTTCCGTAACATCGCGCGCTCGCGATCGGGGCTACAGGTGCTGCCCCGCTGCGAAAGTCCACTTAGCGCCATACCCCTTTGAAGGGCCTCCGGTTTTTCTCTGGCCAGCAGCCAGTCGCCAGTCGCCCTCCTGGTCCCGAATCCCATGCGTTCCCACTACTGCGGTCAGGTCAACGAATCCCTCATCGGTCAGGACGTCAGCGTCGCCGGCTGGGTCCATCGCCGACGCGATCATGGCGGCGTCATCTTCGTCGACCTGCGCGACCGCGAAGGTCTGCTGCAGATCGTCTTCGATCCGGACCGCAAGGATGTCTTCACCCACGCCGAGCGCCTGCGCAGCGAGTTCTGCATCCGCATCACCGGCAAGGTGCGTGCGCGTCCGTCCGGCACGGTGAACTCGAACCTCGCCTCGGGCCAGGTCGAACTGCTGGCGAACGAACTGGAAATCCTCAATCGTTCGGAGACGCCGCCGTTCCATCACGACGAAGCGACCAACGAAGAGCTGCGCCTCAAGTACCGCTACCTCGACCTGCGTCGCGACGTGATGCAGCAGCGCCTGCGCCTGCGCCACAAGGTGACGCGCGCGATGCGCACGTTCCTCGACGAGAACGGCTTCATCGACGTCGAAACGCCGATGCTCACCAAGGCGACGCCGGAAGGTGCACGCGACTATCTCGTGCCGAGCCGCACGCACGCCGGGCATTTCTTCGCGCTGCCGCAGTCGCCGCAGCTGTTCAAGCAGCTGCTGATGATGTCGGGCTTCGATCGCTACTATCAGATCGTCAAGTGCTTCCGCGACGAAGACCTGCGCGCGGATCGCCAGCCCGAATTCACCCAGCTCGATATCGAGACTTCGTTCATGAACGAAGCCGAGATCACTGCGCTGATGGAGAAACTGGCGCGCTACCTCTTCAAGACGGCGATCGATGTCGATCTGCCCGATCCGTTCCCGCGCATCACGTTCGAAGAAGCGATGCGCCGCTACGGCTCCGACAAGCCCGACCTGCGCATCGACCTGGAACTCGTCGACGTCGCCGACCTGGTGAAGGACTGCGAATTCAAGGTATTCGCTGGTCCCGCATCGAGCGCCGACGGCCGCGTTGCCGCGCTGCGCGTGCCTGCCGGCGGCACGAAGATGACGCGCAAGGAAATCGACGACTGCACGACCTTCGTCGCCCGCTACGGCGCGAAGGGCCTCGCGTACGTGAAGGTCAACGAGAAGGCGAAGGGTCGCGACGGCCTGCAATCGCCCATCCTCAAGTTCCTGAGCGATGCCGCGATCAACGGCATTCTCGAACGTACCGGTGCCGTCGACGGCGACATCATTTTCTTCGGCGCCGACAAGGCCAAGGTCGTGAACGATTCGCTCGGCGCGCTGCGCCTGAAGATCGGCAACGATCTCGGCCTGGTCGCCACCGGCTGGCGTCCGCTGTGGGTCGTGAACTTCCCGATGTTCGAATGGGATGCCGACGAGAAGCGCTGGGCCGCCATGCATCACCCGTTCACCGCGCCGCGCGATCCCGATCCGGCCGTGCTGCGCGCCGATCCGGCGAACGCCGTGAGCCAGGGCTACGACATGGTGCTGAACGGTTCGGAGATCGGCGGCGGCTCGGTGCGTATCCACCGCGGCGAAATGCAGTCGGCCGTGTTCGACCTGCTCGGCATCGGCGCAGAAGAACAGGTGCGCAAATTCGGCTTCCTGCTCGATGCGCTCAAGTACGGCACCCCGCCGCACGGCGGCATCGCCTTCGGCCTCGATCGTCTCGTCATGCTGATGGCCGGCGCCGAGAGCATCCGCGACGTGATCGCGTTCCCGAAGACGCAGACGGCCGCGGATCTCATGACGGACGCGCCGACGACGGTCAGCGAACAGCAGCTCAAGGAGTTGCATATCCGCGTGAAGTTGCCGGTGAAGGCGGAATGATGACGGAAAGGCTACAGGCTACAGGCTGCAGGCGACAGGCCAGCAGATTCCGATCATGTCTTCTTCTGGCGTGTCGCCCGTAGCCCTAGCCTGTAGCCGCCAGCGATGTCCTCATCGCTCATCATCCTCGTCCACGGCCTCTGGATGTCCGGCTTCGAACTGGGCGTTCTCAAACATCGGCTCGAAGCGGACGGACGGTTTCGCGCCGTGCCGTTTTCCTATCCTTCCCTGCGCGGCTCGATGGCCGATCACGTCAGAAGCCTCATCGATTTCGCGCGGACACAGAAGGCCGACGAACTGCACTTCGTCGGCCACAGTCTCGGCGGACTCGTGGTGCTGAAGGCATTGCAGGTGACGGACGATCTGCCGCCCGGCCGCGCGGTGCTGATGGGCACGCCGCTGCAGGGGTCGAAGGCGGCGCAAGGCGTCGCGCGGATGGTGCCGTTCGGCAAGGCGATACTCGGTCACGCGGTGAACGAGGAAATCGTCGAGTGTCAGCCGCGCGAATGGTCGGGACGCCGCGAAATCGGCGTGATTGCGGGTTCGATGGGCATGGGGCTCGGACGCCTGTTCGCCCAGCTGCAGGCCGATCACGATGGCACCGTGCTGGTCGAGGAGACGCGCCTGCCGGGATCGAAAGATCACGTCGTGCTGTCGACGTCGCATACGGGAATGCTGTTTTCGGCGGAAGTGGCGCGGCAGGCGGAGCGCTTCCTGCTCGATGGGCAGTTCGACAAATCGAGTTGAGGTTGAATGACGCGTCCCTTCCTCCGCGCAGCGGGGGAAGGACAGGATGGGGGTGCTTCGAACTGCCCCCACCCCAGCCCTCCCCCGCTGCGCGGAGGAGGGGGCAGACCAGATTACTTCGCCAACTCCCTCAGCCGATACAGCGCCTCCAGCGCCGCCCGCGGCGTCAGCGAATCCGGATCGAGACCCCTCAGTGCCGCCACCGCCGCGTGCTCCTCGATTTCCACCGGCATCGCCAGCAGCAATTCCTGCTGCGGCGTCGCTGCCTGCGTCACCGCCGATCTTCGTTCCAGTTCCTGCAGATAACGTCGCGCTGCCGTGATCACCTTCGACGGCACGCCCGCCAGCGCCGCCACCTGCAATCCATAACTCTGGTTCGCCGGCCCTTCCTTCACCGTGTGCAGGAAGATCAGCTTGTCGCCGTGTTCCGTCGCATCCAGATGCACGTTCGCGCAGCCTTCGAGTTCCTTGTCCAGCGACGTCAGCTCGAAGTAATGCGTCGCGAACAGCGTGAACGCGCGTACGTTCTTCGCGATGTGCGTCGCACAGGCCCACGCCAGAGAGAGGCCGTCGTAGGTGCTGGTGCCGCGGCCGATCTCGTCCATCAGCACCAGGCTGTGTTCGGTGGCGTTGTTGAGGATGTTGGCGGCCTCGGTCATTTCCAGCATGAAGGTCGAGCGTCCGCCCGCGAGATCGTCCGACGCGCCGATGCGCGTGAACACGCGATCGACCGGGCCGATGCGTGCCGCCGTCGCCGGCACATAGCTGCCGATGCGCGCCAGGATCACGATCAGCGCCGTCTGGCGCATGAACGTCGACTTGCCGCCCATGTTCGGGCCGGTGATCACCAGCATGCGGCGTGCATCGCCGAACTGCAGATCGTTCGGAACGAACGGCTGATCGATGAAGCGCTCGACCACCGGGTGGCGGCCTTCGGCAATTTCGATCACCGGCTCGTCGGTGAGCGTCGGCGGCGCATAGCGCAGTGCCATCGCACGCTCCGCGAAATTCGACAGCACATCGAGCGCGGCCAGCGCTGCGGCCGTGTTCTGCAGTTCTGCCAGCCGCACGATGAGCTGATCGAGCAGTTCGTCGTACAACTGCTTTTCGCGTGCCAGCGCCCGATCGCGCGCCCCGAGCACCTTGTCCTCGAACTCCTTCAGCTCCGGCGTGATGTAGCGCTCGGCATTCTTCACCGTCTGACGGCGGTGATAGTCCGGCGGCACCTTGTCCGCGAGACTGCGGCTCAGCTCGATGTAATAACCCTGCACGCGGTTGTAGCCGAGCCGCAGGCTGGGGATGCCGGTGCGCTCGCGCTCGCGCGTTTCGAGATCGAGCAGGTATTGATCCGAGTGTTCGCTGATGAGTTTCAGCTCGTCAAGCTGGGCATCGTAGCCGGCGGCAATCACGCCGCCGTCGCGCAGGATAGGCGGTGGATTTTCAATAATGGCGCGGGCGAGCAGCGCGTGAATGTCGGGATACGTGCCGACTTGCTGCCGCAACTGCTGCAACAAAGGCGCTTCTTCCTTCTCCAGCAGTTGCTGCAGTTCCGGCAGTTTCGCCAGCGCATCGCGCAACTGCGCCAGGTCGCGCGGTCGCGCGCTTTTCAGTGCGACGCGTGCGAGGCCGCGTTCGATGTCGCCGACATGATTCAGCAGATCGTGCAGCGCCGAGTACAGGCCCTGATCGATCAGCGCTGCGACCGCACTCAATCGCAGTTCGACCGTGCGCCGATCGCGCAGCGGCCGATGCAGCCAGCGCCGCAGCTCGCGCCCACCCATCGCCGTCGCCGTCTGATCCAGCACGGCGGCGACGGTGCATTCCGGCCGGTCCGCCAGGCTGATTTCGAGTTCGAGATTGCGACGCGTCGCGGCGTCGAGCAGCACGGCATCGCTGCGTTCTTCCGTGCGCAATCCGCGCAGATGCGGCAGCGCCGCTTTCTGGGTATCACGCACGTACTGCAGCAGACAGCCGGCGGCGCGGATCGCAAAGCCGTAACCATCGCAGCCGAAGCCCGACAGATCGCGTGTACCGAACTGTTCGCACAGCGTGCGCGTCGAGGTTTCCAGATCGAAGTGCCAGATCGGCCGCTCGCGTGTGTGACATTGCACACCCGCGGCAGGCGTCTGTTCCGGCAGCAGCAGTTCGGCGGGCCGCAGCCGCTCGATCTCGCTGCTCAGCGCTTCATCGCCCGTTCCTTCGAGCACGCTGAACCGGCCGCTCGACAGCTCGAGCCACGCAAGTCCGAAGCCATCGCGCTCGCGATACAGCGCCGCCAGCAGGTTGTCGCGCCGCGCATCGAGGAATGCATCGTCCGTCACCGTGCCCGGCGTGACGACACGAACCACCTGCCGCTCCACCGGACCCTTCGACTTCGCCGGATCGCCGATCTGCTCGCAGATCGCCACCGACTCGCCCTTGCGCACGAGCCGCGCGAGATAGGACTCCGCGCTGTGATACGGCACCCCCGCCATCGGAATCGGCTGCCCCGCCGACTGCCCCCGCGCCGTCAGCGTGATGTCGAGCAGCCGCGCCGCCCGCTTCGCGTCATCGAAGAACAGCTCGTAGAAATCGCCCATCCGGTAGAACAGCAGCGTGTCGGGGTGCTGCGCCTTGAGGCGCAGGTACTGCTGCATTACCGGCGTATGCCCCGCGAAGGGATCGGGCAGCTCCGGGGCGGGGCTTTTGTCCTTGGGATTCAACAATTTCTGCGGTTCCGGGAATCGTGATCAGGAGGGTTTCGCGACGGCCGGATTTTCCAGTCGGAAACCGCCGTAGACGAAAGACCGCGAAATACTATCGCAGTCGCGTTCGCTGACGCCTTCCCGGCGAGCGACTTCGTACCAGCGAGACCGGACTGCGGTTTCCATTCCGTCGATGATCTTCATTGCTTCTTCTGGCGTGAGCAGGAAGCGGGCGCACTGCGAGCGCAGATTCTGCGCGCTTGCATGTCGGCCGAGGTCGCCGACGGTCATGGCGAGGTCGCGTCGTTCGATGCCCACGTGGGGCATCGGGGTCAGGTCGTATGCAGGAGAGAGCTGCCACGACGTGCCGGGCGCGATGACCGCATGATTGCGCGGGTGATCGTCGGTGTTGGAGATGAGTGCGTTGAACACCATGCGCATGAAGAGTTCGCGCGCATCGGCCTTCGGGTTCTCGCATAGGCGCCGTAGTTCCTCTGCGAGGATCAGATACGACCATCGCTCGCGATTCTGGTGGGAATCGCCGGTGCGCAGCAGGGTCAGGGCGGAGAGCATCCGGGCGCGGAGATAGCCGGCGTCGCTGCGCTCGCGATCAAAGCGTCGCACCAGCAGCACGTCGCACTCGCCGACTTGAACGACGCGCGAATGCGCGACCCGCAGGCCGCATTCGTGTGCCAGACGCAGCATTGCATGTTCGACGCGCGCCTGATTCCAGCGATCATCCTGGCGATTGAACTTGGCGATCCAGAGCGCGCCCGCATCTTCGACGACGGTCTTGGGTCGGGCGCCGCCCATCGACGTGCCCAGCAACAGCAGATCCTGCGCCTGTAGCCGGTCGCGGTTGTCTGGTTCGATTTCCTCGCGCAGGAGGGCATCGGCCAGCTCTTGCAGCCGCGCCAGTTCGATCGTGCGGTTGAACTGGCGTCTCGGTGCCGGCGGTTCGACATTCAGACCGAAGCCCAGGGCGCCTGCGCGATCGTCCGGGGATTGCAGCAGGTAGTCGAGTTCGCCCAGCGCGGCAACGCCGGCATGTTTTTCGATGACGCGCCGGCCCCAGTAGTCCGGGCTCGCGTCGCGCAGCGCGCCGAATACGCCTTTCAGTTGCACGTTTTCAAACGTGCGATCACCGAGCGGCAATTCGATGGGATCGAGCGGCACCGCGTCGGTGCGCGCCAGATAGCTGCGGCCATAGACGAAACGGCTGAACGGCAATCCGTTGCGATCGGCTGCCAGCACGAACCGACCCGCTGTCACGAAGTCGGTTGCGCCAGGCAACATGAGGTAGACAAAACATTCAGAAGTCATTGTCGAGCGCCCCTTTGCTGGTCGGATAGGCGTTCGAGCGCTGGGCGAGCGCGCGCATCGTGGTCTCATCGCGCGCGGGATCGGCGACGTCGTCGATCTGAGCTGCGAGACCGTACAGCCATAGCAGGCCCACATAGACGCCCACGGCGGTCCCCGCCTTGCCGGCCTCCGCGGTTGCTATGACTCGGCGGCCTACTCCGAGCTTGGCTGCCACGTGATCCATCGACAGATTGCGGGCGAGGCGGGCGGTCCGCAGCCGGGTGCCCAGTTGCTTGAGTGCGTTCTCGACCTCTGCGGGGGGCGCGCGAAAGACGGTGTTGTTTTTTGGCATGGGCGTTAAAGAGACCAAATTAGTAAATTTTGAGTCCTTTAAAGATCAATGTCAGAACCACGCCCGTCAAGGACACCGCACACGAGAACGTGCCTCGATTCTCGATATGCATCATATGTAATTCATATTTAGATTTATAAAGTTACATGCATCATATAAGATTCATTAATGAGTGTGATTACATCACTTGCCGATCTCGCAACCCTGTTCAAACAGGCCAGGCAGAAAACCGGACTGTCGCAAGCTCAGCTCGCGGAGCCGCTCGGGATGAGCCGCGCCACCATTTCGGCCATCGAGGGCGGGCGGTGTGAGGAAATCGGCTTTGCCAAGCTGGTCGCCCTCCTGGAACGGGTGGGGCTTGAGATCACCATCGCCCCACGCAAAGGCCGGCCGACGATCGATGACCTGCGGGCGGAGCGCCGAAGGCCGTGAGGAAGCCGCCGCTCCATGTGTTCACTGCCGGGCGGGCTGCCGGATCGTTGGTGCGGTCGGACGTTGCGGCGGACTCGTTTCTTTTCGGATACCGGACGGAAACGCCGCCTGAAAACGCCGTGTCGCTCACGATGCCGGTGCGGGCCGATCAGTACGACTCGATGGCCGGCCTGCTGCCGCTGTTCGAGATGAATCTGCCCGAGGGCGCGCTTGGAGAGCGCCTGCGACTGCAATTTGCGAAGACCATTCCGGAGTTCGATGACCTGGATCTGCTGCAGATCGTCGGTGCCTCGCAGATCGGCCGGTTGCGATATTCACTGCAGGACTCCATCGATGAGAACGTACCCGTGCAGGACCTTGCAGAGATCCTGACGTACAAGGGCGGGGCAGATCTGTTTGCGGACCTGCTGGAGCGCTTCGCCACGTATTCGGGTATCTCCGGAATGCAGCCGAAGGTGCTCATTCGCGAGATCCCGACGCCCGGGAAGATCACGCACCGAGGTGCCACTCACATCGTGAAGTCGTTCGATGCGAGGGAGTACCCGGAGCTCGCCGCCAACGAATTCATTTGCACGCAGGGCGCCGCGGCTGCCGGCATCGACACGCCCCGCGTACAACTCTCCGAGAATCGGCAGTTCCTCATCGTCGAGCGTTTCGATCTCCTGGCCGATGGCGCGTACCTGGGCCTTGAGGACTTCTGCGTGCTCGACGGCCGGCGCTCGCACGGTCGCTACGATGGTTCGTATGAGGGCATTGCACGGCGAATGGCGGACTACGTATCGCCGACTGTGCTTGGGCGGGCGAAGGACCAGTTCGCGCTCATGGTTGCCTACAGCTGCGCGGTGGGAAACGGCGACGCGCACATGAAGAATTTCAGCGTGATCTACCGGCACCCGGAAGACGAAGTCACCTTGGCGCCGGCCTACGACGTTGTCTCCACGCTCCCGTACATGCCCAGGGACACGCTGGCACTCGAGTTGTCGGGCAGCAAGGAATTCCCGGATCGGGCGCGTCTGCTGAAATTCGTCCGGCAGGTGACGGGAAAGAACAGCAGGGCGGCACAGCGCCTGTTGGACCAGGCGGCCGCCGGAATCGATGTCGCGCTTCAGCATGCCGCCGATTACGGCCGTCAGCATGACGATGCTGCCGAGTTCGTCGAGCGCATCAGCGCCGTCATGACGGCCGGCAGGGACCGCTTGACGGCCTGATTTCGCTCCCGACTTTCCTGAAGTCCGGATTCCGGCGGTTGATTCGCGCGCCGGATCCTGCAGGCTCAGCCGCTCAGTCGCGTGAATTCCCGATACGCGAAATCAGACACCACGGTGACTTCGAGCAGCCGTGCGGGTTCATCGATGCCTGCAAGATCGGCCAGTCGCGTCACGCCAAGCGACGTGCCGAGTGTCATCAGTCGTGACCAGGGGGTAGAGGATCGTGCCGGCCCGGTGAGCCAGCGTTCGGCGAGACAGTCGAGCAGTTCGTCGAGATAGTCGTGCAATGGATCCAGCGAGGCGGCCGCATTTGCATCGGCGACACGCAGTTCGCTTCCCGTCGCGGCCGGCATCGGCTCGTCCGTCCACGGCTGGATGCAGGAGCGCTGGCCGTTGTCGTCGAAGATCACGCTCAGCGGCTGGATGACGAGCGTTGCGCCGCGCAGTTCGGCATGCCCACACACGAAGCGCACGTTGCCAGGCGCCGCGCGCAGGGCGTCGAACAGGTTTTCCGAGCCGGAGGCTGCGCGGCTGACGTAGGGATGCAGGAGCGTTGCCTTCTCGCCGAGCGGATCGGTCAGCAGCGCGAGCGTTTCCTGTCGTGTGACATCGAAGCGGACACCGTCGGCCTGGGCGACAGGGCACACAGTCAGTCGCGTGCCGGCCTGTCGCGGCCCCAGTGCAGCCGGTGCGGCGTCGCGCAGTTGCTCGCGTGTCTGCGCGAAGCCGGAGGTTCGCAGCGGAGCCCGCAACGTTTCCCATGCGTAAGACTGCGGTGCGACGCTCGCCGCTGCGCGGCCGGGTACCAACCGACCGGAGGGCGTGCGTCGGCCGCCCTTGATGAGCAGTTGCCCGCGACCGATGGCCGCGAACGATGCTCCCTTGAGCGCGATGTTGCGGGCGAGTTCAAAGAACGGCTTCGGCGGTGCGCCTGTCTGATCCGCCGCATGGGCAAACCGTCGCGTGATCGCGGTGATCGTGCCGGAATCGCTGTCCTGCAGATGCGCGGCGATCTCCGTGCCCGACCGCGTCGTGCGTACCGAACAGCCGATGCCGATGAGCCGCGCGGACCCGAATTCGGTTTCCCGATCGCGTTGCGTGCCGCGCACGAACAGGTGCGGCACCGGCGTGCGTGCGGCTCGAATCGCATCCAGGCGCTGCATCAGTTCCGCCAGCAGCGCGGTGAATTCGCGAGGGTCGAATCGTGCATCGCGCGCCAGATAGGCGGCGTGCGATTCGGCGAGTTCGTGCAGTACTTCGGCAGGCCATACGAGATCCTGGGTGCGTGCCCGTTCGGCGAGTCGGCGCCAGCGGTCCACCTGCAGCGGCGCGGTGCGCGCGAGCCCCGTGCCGGCGAGAGCGACCAGATCGCGTTCGATCTCGTCCAGCAGCCCGGTCGGCGGCAGTGGCGCGGCGGCGATTGTCGAGATCAGGCCGGTGGCGGCATCGGCATCGAGACGGCGGAATGCCCAGACCGCGAGTGCGACGTGGCCGCACACCGCCTCGGCGGCGCAATCGCAGGCCGCGTAGCGCAGATCGTGCGGCACCAGGAAATTCACCGTGCAGCCGAGCGTGTGAATGAGCGCGCGCGGCTTCGTGCCTGTCCACAGCTGGATGACATGACCGGCCGCAAACTCGCGTTGCCAGCGCTGGAACTGCGCAGGCGGATAACAGGCGGCGAGCTGTTCGTCGGTGATGGTCGCCGGATTCCAGCCGGTCGCTGGCGGTGTCTCGCGGGTCGCGACCACGTCGTCAGGCCGCGCGGCGTACTGGATCTGGTAGGCGAAGATCGATCGCAGAATGTGCCGACACAGCGTCGTCGCCGGACATGTGCAGCGGCTTTCCGTCAGGTGCACAGCCGCGGGCAGCCGGCATTCGACTTCGTCGGACCAGCGAACGATGACCGTGCCGTCGGCGTCTTCCGTGATCGAGCAGGTCAACGTTCCCGCGCTTGCTTCGTGCTCGGCGCGGCGCGTCAGGCCGCGGTTGCTGAACGAGGTCAGGTCGTCGGGCGTCAATGCCAGCAGGTCGGCGCGCATCAGCCCACTTTCCTCGCGACCCATTCGGCGAGTTCGCCGGGTGTCATCGCGCCGACGTGTGCGCCGAGGTTCACGAGCTGGCGTGCGACGTTCTCGTCGTAGTGGGGATGCGCTGCGGCGTCGAGCGCCGCGAGTCCCAGCAGCGTAGCGCCGTCGGCGATGAGGCGGCGTGCGACGCCGAACAGCCGGTCGACGGGCGCGCCCTCGAAGAAATCGGAGATCAGCACGACGATGGTGCGGCGCGGGTTCTCGATCAGCGAATGCGCGTACGCGAGCGCCTGTCCGATGTCGGTGCCGCCGCCGAGCTGCACTTTCATCAGGGTCTCCACCGGATCGGTGCAATCGGCGGTCACGTCCACGATGGCGGTATCGAACAGCACCAGGTGCGTCTTCAGTGCGCGCAGATGCCAGAAACACGCCGCAGTCACGGCTGCATGGATGACGCTGTCCATCATGCTGCCGGATTCGTCGACCAGCAGGATGAGCTGCCAGCGATCCGTCTGCCGGCGCACGCGCGAATGGAAATACGGCGCGTCGATGACGAGACGACGCTCCTGCGGCTGCCAGTTCTTCAGGTTGCGTCGCAGGGTCGTGCGCGCATCGAAATTCTTCGCCACCTTCAGCAGGGAGCGGCGTCGCCGGTCGAGCGCGCCGTAAAACGGCTGGCGCACTTCGCGGGCGAGTTTCTCCATGAGCTGCTCGACGACGCGCCTCACGAGCTGGCGCGCCAGCGCCAGCACCTGGGCGTTCATCAGGTGCCTGGTGTGCAGCACCGCCTTGAGCAGTGTCTGGCTGGGTTGCGCGCGGGCGAGCAGGTCCGGATTCGTGACCATTTCCTGGAGCTGGTAGCGTTCCAGCGCATCCTTCTCGATGCGTTCGATCGTGCGCCGGGGGAACAGCTCGTGCACGTCGTTGATCCATTCGGGCACCGTGAGCTGCGATTCGTCCAGGCTGCCGGGTCCGCCCGGGCGCACGTTGCGACCATCGCCGTATTCACGGTCGTAGAGATAGGCAAGCGCTTCGTCGCGTGCCGCGGCCTGCCCGGACAGGCTGCCCAGACAGGACTCCGAGCCCGCGCCCAGCACCAGTCGCCAGCGGGTCTTGCGGCGCAGGGGATCGTTCATGGGCCGTGCACTCCGCGTCCGCCGCGCAGTCCGTGCCGATCGAGTTCGCGAAACAGGCGGGCCTCGAAGGCGAGCGCCCGGGCGGCCTCTTCGGCGCTCACGGCGAGTGCGGGCAGCGGCGCCGTGTCGTGCTGTCCGACTGCGGCGAGCAGCGCGCGGGCAAGATGATCCTTCTCGCGCGGCGTGAAGTACGTGAACGCGAGCCGCAGCGACGGCAGCGCTGCGAGAAACTGATCCTCGTCGAACTGGAGCAGCACTCGATCGATACCCAGCAGCAGTTCGCTGTGCCGTTGTGACTCCTCGCGCGCCAGCCAGCGCGAAGACGCCCTGCAGAAAATCGCCGAGCGCCTCGGGCGCAACCGGCAGGCGCGCGAGCACGTCGTGCAGATCGCCCATGCCGAGCGACCAGAGCGCGCCCGCCGTCGCACCGCGCAGCAGGGGCGGCGTTTCGGCGGCGTTGGCGATGCGCTGCAGGACGGCCAGCAGTTCGGTGCGGTCCCAGGCGAGCGCATCTCCCGCGGTCAGCACGGCATGCAGCAGTGCACGCAGTCCTTTCACGGTGGCATGGTCGGCGGCGCCGGTCTGCGATTCGAGCAGCCACGTCGCGCGGACATAGCATTCCGTCAGCAGCGCCGCGACTTCGGCCTGTGCGGCGCCCGTGACGAATTCGTCGTAGCGATGCAGGTAGTAAAGATGCTGGAGTGCGCGTGCGACGCCGGGAAACGAGGCGTCCGCGCGTACCAGCGTCACGACGCGGTCGTGCAGCAGCGCGAACCCCTGCGACCATCCGGCCAGTGAGGCATCGAGCAGCAGCCGCGCCGCCGCGTCGGCATCGCGTTCGATACGGGCGGCCGCTTCGGCGAGGCGCGCGCCGGCGGCGTCGAGCAGGCTCGCTCCGTAGAGTGCACGCTGGATGCAGGCGGCATCGAACTCGGGCGACCAGCGCAGCCGCCAGGTTTCCCAGAGTTTCGCGAGATCGCCGCGGCCGACGAAATCCGTGCCGGCGACGCGCGCGACTCCGGGCAGATCGAGAATGCGCACGCGATGCAGGATCTGCGAGCGGCGGCGACCGCGTGCATCTTCGAGGTCGATCTCGATGGTCCGTTCCTGGCTCGCCGGGGTCAGGTCGTATCCGGCGAGCGTGCGTGCGATGTCGGCGACCAGCGGCGGCAGCGGAGTGCCCGGTGCCAGGCGTCCGCGCGCATCGCCGCGAAACACTGCATTCAGTGCGTCGAGAAACGGGTGCCGGCCGCCGGTGGCGAGTTCATCCTTCACCAGGGTGCCGAGCAGCGCGTCGACCAGGTCGGTTCGCCACACCGTTGCGTGACCTCGCAGCGTGGCGAGTCCCTGCGCGAACGATTCCACGCCGATGAGATCTGCGGTGCTGACGATCTGTCCGCGGGCCCGCATTGCCGAGGCGGCCTGACCCAGCAGCGTGCGATGGGAGCCTGCGCCGGACCCGTCAGCGCACCGGTCGAGCCATACGCGGTGATAGAAACCGGGATGCGGCAATCCGGCGTCGTAGCCGGTCAATTCATCGAGGCGTTCATAGGAATACGGCGTCAGGGCGAGGCCCCGCTCTGCGATCGGTGCGGCATCGGGGTCGCCACCGGCTGTCGTCAGCCCCGTCGCAGCCGGCTCGAACGCGATGCCGCGCCATCCCGCGAAGAGGGCTGAGCTGTGGAAGCCGCCGGTGACGACGAGCACCTGGCCGTCCAGGCCGTTCGCGACCGCACGCACCCGCGCCAGCATGTGGGCCTCCCGCGCGTGATCGGCGGCGCTCGCACCGCCGTCCGCAACGCGCGCATGAAAGCAGAACGAATGACACCGTTGGAGGAACGTCGGTACGTCGAGTGCCGGATCGATTTCGAACAGCGTGTCCCACAGCGCATTCCAGTCGTCGACGCCGAGCCGCCGGCACAGGTCGGACGTGTATGAACTTCGCCCGAGCCGGCCGTCCGCGTAGCGATTCGCCGTGCGGTCGAGCGGGGCGACGTTGGCCCAGGGCAGGTCGATGAACTCGAATCTCGCGCCGGTTTCGTGCGCCGTTCGCAGCGCTGTCCATTCCGGGGAGAAATCCGAGAACGGATAGAAGGCGCCGCAGCGTTCGTCGTCGGCCGTCGTAAAGTAGCTGTAGATCGCGAGCGGCGGTTCGTGGTCGAGCAGCAGTTCGGCGATGCGCGGATTGAAGTCGGACGGGCCCTCGATGAGCACCGCGGCGGGGCGCAACTCGCGGATCAGCTGCGTGACGAGTCGCGCGCAGGTCGGGCTGTGATGCCGGACCGGAAAGAAGACGACGGATTCGATGGTCGACCACAGGCGCGCATCGAGCATCGGCAGCTCTGCCGCTGCGGGCCGTGTTGAGCGCGCCGCGCCGTTCACGGCAGGTATTTCTTCGCGTCGTAGAACTCCGGCCAGCGGCCGCGCTTGCGCGGTTTCACGACGTGATGGAAGTAGTGCTGCAGCCGTTTCAGATCCTCGGGCGAGTCCTTGATGGCCGAGCCGAGCAGGCTCTGCATGAGGTGATCCGCCGTGATGCGTGCGCCGCCGTAGAAGTACGCGTGCAGGCCGGCGGCGTAGGCCACGGAGACGGCTTCTGCCGTGCTCAGTACCGTGCTCAACGGCTCCATCGCCTTGCCCTCATCGCCCGTCTTGCCCGTGCGCAGTTCGTGGAAGGTCGTGAGCAGGATCTCCGTCAGGTCCGCCGGCACGGTGAGCGGAATGCCGGCGTGCTGCAGCAGGCGGGCGGATTCGCGCTGCACCAGAGTCATCTCGTCTTCGAGACTCGCGATCGGTTGCACCGTTTCGAAGTTCAGGCGTCGCTTGAGCGCTGCGCTCATCTCGTTGACGCCGCGATCACGTGTGTTCGCCGTGGCGATGACGTTGAAGCCGAGCTGGGCGTACAGCGTGCGTCCCGCATCTTCGCGCTCGGGAATCGCCATCACCCGATCCGACAGGATGGACAGCAACGTGTCCTGGATTTCGAGCGGGCAGCGTGTGATCTCCTCGAATCGCACGAGCTGACCGTCGCGCATGCCGCGATACAGCGGCGCGGGCACGAGCGCCCGATCGGTCGGACCTTCCGCCAGCAGCAGCGCGTAGTTCCAGGAGTACTTGATCGCATCTTCCGTGGTGCCGGCGCTGCCCTGGATGATCAGGGTCGAGTCGCCGCTGATCGCGGCGGCGAGCAGTTCGCTCAGATAACTCTTGGCCGTGCCGGGCTCGCCCACCAGCATCAGTCCGCGATTGGTGGCGAGGGCGACGATGCAGCGCTCGATGAAGCTCTGCGTACCGACGAACTTCGGCGGCAGGTCCTGCGACGGATCGCCGAGGATGAAGCGCAGCACCGATCGCGGCGTCAGTCGCCAGCCACCGGGTCGCGGCGCGTCCTTGTCGGATGCCGCGAGGCGGGCAAGCTCCTCTGCATGAAGGATTTCGGCGGCCGGACGCTGGAGTCGGTCGGGGGCAGAAGCGGAAATGCTGGACTTGGCCATGGTGATTGCGTTGGTGAGGTCAGTCGGCAGGAAGCAGTGCGTGAAGATCCCGCAGCGTTTCGCTGAATACGATCGGCGGCACGTTGCCCAGCAGCAGCGCGCGGGACATATGAGCGTGCGTATCCGACGCCACGAAATAAAGAGACCGCAGCGTCTGGATGCCGGAGTTGAGCAGATCCCCCAGGAATGCGCCTGGTGTGTATTCGATGCACGCGGTCACGTTCCATCGCGCGAAGGCGCGGGTGTGACGCTTCAGCATGCCGTCGTCCGGGTGGCGCTCGCGCAGCCAGCCGCGATTCTCCAGCGGGAACACCAGCGCCTTCACCTCGAACCGCTCATGAGCGAATGACGTCACGCTGCATTGCGCGAGCTGAGCCGGTTGCGGACGAAACACTGGCCGGTCGAGTTGCTGGAAGGGACTGACGATCCGGTACTCCGCGAGCAGACGCCGCCATGCATCGAGTCGATCGGACGCCAGATCCAGGGGATGCACGGGATGGATGCCATGCATGCCGCCCGGCAGTTCGATCGGCGCATCGTGCATGTCGGCGAGCGTATCGTCTTCGGCGACGCGGAAGCACACATTGCCTGCGTCGGATCCCGTGCTCATCCACAACACGCGCCGTACCGCGTGCCTGGCGAGCGGATGCCGGCGGAAGTATGCGTCGAATTCGCCGACCGGCCAGGTTTCGCCGGAAATCATTGCGCGCTCGAATCGCGCCGCGAGCCATCGCGATGTCTGGGTGATCTGCGCCTTTGCGACTCTCCATTCGGCGCGCGCCTGTGCAGCGCGGACGCTGTCATCCTTCGCAGTCGGCTTCGGCAGGCTCGTCAGACGACGACCGTCGGCGGCGCGCAGCAGCGGCGTGAGGTGTTCGTCGAGCGTCAACTCGAACTGCCTGGGGCCATAGTCGAAGCTGCGCCGGCCATCCGCGTCGAGACCGCCGTCGGCAAGGATTCGATCTTCGAGCTGCTCCGGTGTGAGTCCGTCGCGGGCGGCGATGGTCTGCAGTGTCCGCAGCGCTGCCTCGCCGCGAAGTTTGCCGGGGAGCTTCCGGCCGAGGCGGGCAAGTTCCAGCAGCGCAGTTCGCGTACCGATTTCCAACAGGGCCGAGACGCCCACTTCGCCCGTGCAACGCAGGTGGTAGTTGTCGCTGCGCAGATGCGGGCCGATGAGCGCGGCGCAGGCGTCGCCGCCGAGCACGGCTGCGCCGGGGACGACCCAGCGCATCTTGCGTGCAGTGCCCGTGCCGATGTCATGCAGCCAGCTGCGCACGAGCGCGGCCATCCAGGTGTCGAGTGCCTGCTCGCCGCAGCGTTCGCGAAACGCATCGAGCACGGTTCGCACGGACTGCGGCAACGCACTGCGGCGCCATGGCTGGACGGGCTGCATATCGAGCGCCGTCGGGCGTGCGGATTCGGGCAGACCGTTGCGCAGCAGATGCAGCAGCGCCGCGACGTCGGCGGCAGGAAGCGGCGTGCCATCGCGCCGATGCAGCGCGGACACGATCGCCTCGGCGGGCCAGGCTGATGCGGGCATCGCGCGACTACTTCGCTTTCGCCAGCAGCAGTTCGCAATCGCCGAGCGCTTCGCTGAGCGCGATCGGGTTCACGTCGGCGAGGCGCACGGCGTTCTTGTGTTCGGGATACATCTGCGGGGTGTAGAGACCGGGAACGAAGAAGACCCGCTTGATCGTCTGTTCGCCGGCGCCTTCCCAGTAGCCCACCGAAAAGCCTTCCTCGTAGTCGATTACGGCCGTGAGGTTCGCGCCGTAGAACTGCTTCGAGTGTTCGCCGACCCAGCCTGCATCCGCGGGCACGCCGCGCTGCCAGCCGAGCTTTTCGAGACCGAAGACGAGCGTCTGTGCCGGCAGCTTGCCGCGCGCTTCGAAGTGCGTGATCTCCTTGCGCTCCATCTGTTCCGCCGTGAGCCGGTAAGCCGGCCGGCCGAGCTGTGCGAACGGCGGCACGATCTCGTAGTCGCCGATGATCTGGCCCCACCGTTCGAGCATGCCCTGCTGACCGGTGAGATGCAGTGGATGCAGCACGCCCACGCTGGCGTCGGGCGGCAGTGCGAACGGCTCGTCCGAGGCATCGGCGAGCGTCTGATCTTCGGTGACGCGGAACGTCGCAGTGATCGAATCGGAAGGCCCGTACGTCGCCCACACCAGCAGCCGGGCGAGATGCACCATCAGCGGATGGCGGACGATGAGTTGATCGAACTCGTTGCCGCTCCAGCGCCGTCCCGTGACCATGGCCTGCTCCAGTCGCACCGCCTGGATCCTGGCGACGTCCGCGATCTGTTTCTTGAGCGGTTTCCATTCGGCCACCGCCGACGTCGCTTTCGCGGCGTCGTCTTTCGCGCTAGGTTTCGGCAGGTCCGTCCTGGTGACGCCGTCGGGGTACCTGATCATGGCCTTGAGTTCCGGTCCGAGCACGAACCGGAACTGCCGCGGTCCGAAATCGAACTGACGCTCGCCGCGCGCATCGAGTCCGCAGTCCGGCACGATCCGGTCTTCCAGCTGGGCGCGCGTCATGTTGCGGCCGGCAGCGATCGCGTCCATGCATTGCACGGCACGCTCCTTGAGTCCCTTGAATTTCACTTTCTGTGCGATGCCGTTGATCTGCATCAGCGCCGTGTCGGTGCCGATGTTGCGCAGCACTTCCAGGCCGAGCACCGCGCGCGGGTGCTGCGATTCGCCGGGCCACTCGCGCACCAGCGGCGCGAGCCTGAGCGCCGTGCGGTCGCCGCCGAGGAATCCTGCGGCGATGAAGGCCCACTTGTCCTTCGAGGGCGCGCCGTCGGCGAGCCAGCTTTCGCACAGCTTCCAGCCGAACGCATCGAGCCGCTCGGGCGAGCCGTGTTCACGCAATGGGCGCAGCAGCGGATGCGGCTGGTCGACGGTGCTCGCCTGCAGCGCACTCAGCAGTTCGGCGACGTGATCCGGTCCGAGCGCATGTTCGCCCAGCGTGATCGCGGGCAAGTCGCTGGTCCAGGGTGCGGGTTTCGATTTCTTGACCGGCGCCTGTGCGAGTGCTTCGGTCCACCAGGCTGGAGTGGCCTCACGCGACAGAACCGGTAAATGTTCCTCGATGATGTCGAGTACGTTGACACGCATGTACTCCGCGACGTCTGGTGCGACAGCACCGAGATGAGTCGTGATGCGATCCGTCTGTCCGCGTCGTTTCATGCTGTTCAGGAACTCGGTGGCGGCGTCGGCGAGCTTGCCCTTGCCGGCAGCGACTGGCATGAGTCCGACGATGGCTTCGTCCAGGTGATTATCGAGCCATGCGCGTGCCGTCTTAGGCGCCTTGGAATTCAACGCGAGATCGAGTGCATGGGGTGCGGCTTCCGGCGTATGGATACGCGCGAACGACTCCATCAGCTCCTCTGCCTGATCCTTGTTGCTGCGCGCGGCGATGGTGTTCGCGACGATGTCGAGCGCAACGACGTCCGTGATCGCGAGAAAGGTCTGGAGGTCGGCGGGCGTATTGATTGGCAGCCTCAGGCGCCGGAACTGATGCGCGACCTGATCGGCAGAGCCGACTCCCCAGACGAATTCCTGCGGACGCTGGCGTTCCGTGTGATCCCCCGTGGGACCGACGTAGAGATCGTCCGGCCACTGCTCCACGACTGCGTGAACTTCTTCGTGCAGCCCCAGCATTGCGCCGAAATAAAAGGCCGGCGCTGGCAGTACGTGGAGATTTGCGGTGGGCCAGGCGCCCACAGCTTTCCAGGCGGCTTTCGTGGCGTTGCGCCATTGGCCGATGGCCGTGTCGTCCAGATAGGGCAGCACGAATCTGCGGAAGCCGGCGCGTAGCACGGGAACGTTGCTGCGCCATGTCTGCGGGCTGGCGCCGGTGCTGGGGTCCAGCAGCAGCTCGCACAGTTCGCTCGAGGATACGAGAGCGGCGAGACACTGCACCGCATGCGCGGTGACGTAGCGGCCATCGAGATTTAAAGGTTCGGGCAGCGTTCCTCGATAGGCTCGTGTCTCCAGCATGTCGGCGAGCGCCTGGGACTGCGTACCGTGGGGTCGTTCGATCGTCATGGCCGTGAGCCAGAGCTCGGCTTCCTCGGGCGCCAGCGCACGGTCGGGGATGGCGCGCGAGTAATCCCAGTCCCAGCCGTATCGCTGCACGCGCACTTTGGTCCGCAGACGTGTCAGGCAGTCCTGCAGGTCGAAGGCCCGTGCCGGAGCCTGCGGTGCCGGTGCGGCGCGCCGTGACGGTACGTAGCTGAATGCCCAGAGATCCAGGTCGATGTTCTGGCGGACGGCATGTCCGGTGCTGGAAGCGGATGGCGTGACGGGCACGCAACTGTCGCCGTTCTTCTCGACATAGCCCTTCTTCAGCTTTTCGGCGACGAGTTTGTCATGCGACTTCTGCGCCTCGGCCTCGGACGCGAACTCGGCCGTCAGTGCCTGACCCGCCGTGCCGATCCGTCCATAGCTCACTGTGTGAGTGCAGCCACCAAGTGTGATGGTCCAGAACTTGTTGGAGGTGCCTTCCGAGAACTCGAACGTACGTGTCGTCATCCCGAGATCAACTCCCTTGATGGTTGGCGGCAGTCGTGCAATCGCTGTCATTGAACCGTGCGGACCGAAAGCGTCGCCGTGATGCTCATCGCAACCTGGATTTGCGATGAGACGTTGTCATCCGCATCTCCGCGCGGTCCGTTGACGCCACTATGCCACCGGCTCCGAGGGCGAGGAAGAACACGTCTGTCGACACACATGTCCGCGTGAGTGCCGATCGGCATTCGTACCGGCCGCGTCCGCATATGCACAGCTTGACGCAAGCGCAGATCGGAATTATTGCTCCTGCATGATCGACGACGCCGAACTGCAGCGCCTGGCTATCCTGGTAGGGGCGCAGCTCATCGATACGGAACGCCGGCTCGTCACGGCCGAGTCCTGCAGCGGCGGCTGGATCGGCAAGGTGCTCACCGACGTGCCCGGCAGTTCCGCTTTTTATCTCGGCGGCGTGGTGTCCTACAGCAATACGCTCAAGCAGAGCCTGCTGGGTGTCTTGCCGTCGACCTTGATGCAACATGGAGCCGTCAGTGAGGCGACCGCTCATGAGATGGCGATCGGTGCTCTGGAAACGTTGGGCGGAAGCATCGCGGTGGCGGTCACGGGGATCGCGGGCCCCGACGGCGCGCAGCCGAGCAAGCCCGTCGGTACCGTCTGGTTCGGCTGGGCCTGGCGGCAGGGCGATGAAATCGAAAGTCGCGTGGCGCGCGAAACGTTCGGCGGCGACCGCGAAGCGGTGCGTCGGCAGACGGTCGCAAGAGCGCTGGAAGAGATCCTGAAGCTCGATGTCTGAGGCGCAGCACCGGCTGTTCTTCGCGCTGTGGCCTTCTGACGATCTGCGTGCGCAGATCGAACGCAATACCCGCGCCGTCGTCGCGCAGGCAGGCGGCAGGCCGATTCCGGCCGGCAATTTTCACATCACGCTCGTATTCATCGGCGAAGTCGCGGACGCGCAGGTCGAAGCGGCACGTATTGCTGCAGATGCGGTCACGGCTTCGCCCTTCAATCTGTCGCTGGGAATGATCGAGTCCTGGACCGGTGCCGATGTGCTCGTGTACAGCGGCGAGTGTCCGCCGCCGGCGCTCGGGGCGCTGGTCGATCGCTTGCGTATCAGCTTGTTGCAGCATCAATTCAAACTGCAGCGTCAGACGTTCAAGCCGCACGTCACGCTGGTGCGTAGGCTGCCGAGAAAATTGCCGAAGCAGCCGGCGCCGGTCCTGCCATGGTCCGTCAGCGATTTCGTTCTGGTGGAATCGAAGACCTCATCCGGGAACTCCGAGTACACGGTCATCGGCCGCTGGCCGCTTGCCTGACGCAACTGGATGCATTACTGTACAAATACACAGTTTTGCGGTGTTGGCCCGGCAGTTCGACGTGGAAGAATGTTCCGGCCGCTCAAATCCAACACATCAGTCGAATCATCGGGACCAAACAGATGGAAGAGAATCGCAAAAAGGCGCTCGTCGCCGCGCTGGGACAGATCGAAAAGCAGTTCGGCAAGGGTTCGGTCATGCGTCTGGGCGATGCCAGCGCGTCGTACGACGTCGATGTGGTCTCGACCGGATCGCTGGGACTGGATATCGCACTCGGCGTCGGCGGTCTGCCGCGCGGCCGCATCATCGAGATCTACGGACCGGAGTCTTCCGGCAAGACGACGCTGACGCTGCAGGTCATTGCAGAAGCGCAGCGCGCCGGTGGCACCGCAGCCTTCGTCGATGCCGAACATGCGCTCGATCCGGCCTATGCCGCCAAGCTCGGCGTCAATGTGCAGGAACTGCTGGTGTCGCAGCCCGATACCGGCGAGCAGGCACTGGAAATCACCGACATGCTGGTCCGTTCCGGCGCCGTCGACATCGTCGTCGTCGACTCGGTGGCGGCATTGACGCCGAAGGCTGAAATCGAAGGCGAGATGGGCGATTCCCACATGGGTCTGCAGGCCCGCCTGATGTCGCAAGCGCTGCGCAAGCTCACCGGCAACATCAAGCGCTCCAACACCATCGTCATCTTCATCAACCAGATCCGCATGAAGATCGGCGTGATGTTCGGCAATCCCGAAACCACGACGGGCGGCAACGCGCTCAAGTTCTATGCGTCCGTGCGTCTCGACATCCGTCGTATTGGCGCGCTCAAGAACGGCGAAGAAGTCATCGGCAACCAGACCCGCGTCAAAGTGGTCAAGAACAAGGTGGCGCCGCCATTCCGCGAGGCGGAGTTCGAGATCATGTACGGCGCCGGCATTTCCCGGTATGGCGAACTCATCGACATCGGCGTCGCGCAGGGATTGGTGGAGAAGTCCGGCTCCTGGTACAGCTACAACGGCGAACGCATCGGGCAGGGCAAGGAAAACGCGCGCAATTTCCTCAATGAGCATCCCGAGATCGCCAACAGCATCGACGCCAAACTGCGCGAGAAACTGCTGCCGGCTCGCAAGGGCGAGATGTTGAAGGATGAGGCGACCGCCTAAGTTCGGTGCCGACAGATACCGGAGCGAGTCCGGCCCGGCCGACGAGCCGGACGAGAAGTCGCTCCAGAAACTGGCGGAGATCACGGCGGTCCGGTTGCTGGCCCGTCGTGAACACGGAGTAGAAGAGCTGCGACGCAAGCTGCAGGGCAAGGGATATCCCGACGGCGTCATCGATTTCGTCATCACGAAACTCGCGACCAGGAGACTGGTCAGCGACGAGCGGTTTACCAGCAGCTTCGTGCACCATCACGCCCAGCGTGGCCAGGGGCCGGTCCGTATCCGAGCTGAGCTTCGCCAGCAGGGAATCGCCGGTGAAGCGATTGAATCTGCATTGGAAAATACGGAGGCCGACTGGGCTGCCCAGGCTCGGGCCGTCCGGCGCCGCAAATTCGGCGACGATCTTCCCCGTAGCCCCCTGGAACGTGCAAAGCAGGCGCGCTTCCTTCAATATCGCGGCTTTAGCTCAGACCAGATCCGGGCCGCCCTGAAGTCAGATGTCTCCCTAGCGGACATGGACGCCGGGCTGGATCCGGACCCGGATCCTTAACCGGCCCAAGCTGTTTCCGTATGACGACCCCGAAGCGCCTCTCCAGCGCCGCGTTGCGTGCGCTGTTCCTGCAATTCTTCCGCGAAAACGGCCATCAGGTCGTGGCTTCCAGTTCGCTGGTGCCGGGCAACGACCCGACCCTGCTGTTCACCAATGCCGGCATGGTCCAGTTCAAGGATGTGTTCCTGGGCAAGGACAAGCGCAGCTACAGCCGCGCCGCCAGCTCGCAGCGTTGCGTCCGCGCCGGCGGCAAGCACAACGATCTGGAAAACGTCGGTTATACGGCCCGCCATCACACCTTCTTCGAGATGCTGGGCAATTTCAGCTTCGGTGATTATTTCAAGAAAGACGCGATCCGCTTCGCCTGGGAATTCGTCACCGGCAAGAACTGGCTTGGCATCGATCCGCAGCGGTTGATGGTGACGGTCTATCACACGGACGACGAAGCCTTCGACATCTGGCACAAAGAGGCGGGCGTGCCCATCGATCGCATCGTGCGCATCGGCGACAAGCCGGGCGGCGGTTCGGACAATTTCTGGCAGATGGGTGAAACTGGCCCCTGCGGCCCCTGCACCGAAATTTTCTACGATCACGGCGCGCACATTCCCGGCGGCCCTCCCGGCTCGCCCGATGCCGATGGCGATCGCTGGATAGAAATCTGGAATCTCGTGTTCATGCAGTTCGATCGTTCGCCGGACGGCGTACTCGAACCGTTGCCGAAGCCGTCAGTCGATACGGGCATGGGTCTCGAACGCACCGCTGCCGTCATGCAGGGCGTGCATTCGAATTACGAGATCGATCTTTTCGTCAATCTCATCAAGGCGGCAGCGAAAGCGACGAACAGCGCCGATCTCTCGTCGAACTCGCTGCGCGTCATTGCCGATCACATCCGCGCCTGCTCGTTCCTGATCGCCGATGGCGTGCTGCCGTCGAACGAAGGTCGTGGCTATGTGCTGCGCCGGATCATCCGTCGCGCCATCCGTCACGGCTACAAGCTGGGCCAGACACAGCCGTTCTTCTACACGCTGGTCGCAGCGCTCGAAGCCGAAATGGGCGAGGCCTTCCCCGAACTGACGGCGCAGCGCAGCCACGTCGAGCGTGTCCTGAAGCAGGAGGAAGAGCGATTCGCCGAAACGCTGACGCAAGGCATGTCCTTGCTCGAAGAAGCGATCGCTGGTCTCAGGAGCAAACAGATTCCCGGCGAAACCGTTTTTCGCCTCTATGACACCTTTGGTTTCCCCGTCGACCTGACTGCCGACATTGCGCGCGAGCGCGGCCTCACGATCGACGAGCCCGGTTTCGAAGCGGCGATGGAAGCGCAGCGCGAACGCGCCCGTGCGGCCAGCAAGTTCGGCGTCGACCTGCGCAGCAGCGTCGCGATCGAAGGCAAGACCAGCTTCAGTGGATACGAGTCCCTGGACGATCGCGGCAGGATCGTCGCCTTGCTGCGTGGCGCGCAGCAGGTGCAGGTGCTGCGCGCCGGCGAAGAAGGTCAGATCGTTCTCGATCGCACGCCCTTCTATGCGGAGAGCGGCGGACAGGTGGGTGACCAGGGGGCGCTCGTCGCTCCGGGCGTCCAGTTCGCAGTGGCAGACACCCAGAAGATCGGTGGGGCGTTCGCGCACATCGGCACCCTGGTCGCGGGCGAATTGAAGGTTGGCGATACGGTCGAGGCGAAAGTCGACGCGGCGCGTCGGCGCGCGACCATGCTCAATCACACCGCGACGCATCTGCTGCACGCGGCGCTGCGCAAGGTGCTCGGGACGCACGTCACGCAGAAGGGTTCGCTGGTCGCGCCGGACCGACTGCGCTTCGATTTCTCCCACTACGCCGCAGTCACGCCGGTCGAGCTGCGTGAAATCGAGCGACTGGTGAATGACGAGATCCGTGCCAATGCGGCGGCCGAAACGAAACTGATGCCGTATGAAGCCGCAGTTGCTTCAGGTGCGATGGCATTGTTCGGCGAGAAATACGATGACGAGGTGCGGGTGCTGCGCATCGGCGAGTTTTCCACTGAACTCTGCGGCGGTACGCACGTAAGTCGCGCCGGCGACATCGGCCTGTTCAAGATCACCAGCGAAAGTGGTGTCGCTGCCGGTATCCGTCGCATCGAAGCGGTGACGGGGCATGGCGCGCTCGACTGGGTGGCGCAGACCGATCAGGTGTTGCGCGATCTTGCGGCGCTCGTGAAGGGCGGCCGCGAAGACGTCGAGGAAAAAGTCCGCCAGCTCATCGATCGCAGCCGCAGGCTCGAGAAGGAAATCACGGGACTCAAGCAGAAGCTCACCAGCGGCCAGAGCAGGGATCTGTCATCGACGGCGATGGACATCGGCGGCATCAAGGTCGTCGCGACGCGCGTCGATGGTGCGGATGCGGCGACGCTGCGCAATGCGCTGGATCAGCTGAAGGACAAGCTCAAATCCGCGGCCATCGTGCTGGCGTCCGTTCAGGAAGGCGACAAGGTCGTCGTCATCGCCGGTGTCACCAGCGATCAGACCTCGCGCATCAAGGCCGGTGAACTTGTCAACGTGGTGGCGCAGAAGATCGGCGGGCGTGGCGGCGGCAGGCCCGACATGGCCCAGGCCGGCGGCAACGATCCGTCGAAACTCGACGAAGCATTGGCCGCAGTTGTCCCCTGGATTGAAACGAATCTGCGCGGCTGAGTCTGTTGCGGCGCATATTTCGTGCGATTACGTAGTAATTCGGAACTCACGCCGGATTATGTCGGTATACATGTTGGCGTGTGCCTGCGAGAGTGCCAACGTACGCACAGCACGCGGGGGAGCGAGAAATAAAAAGTTTGTAAGAATGTGTTTTTGCTGTGAGGGAATTTTCGATATTCAGGGAAATCCCGATCCCCATTCGAAAAACCGTGGCCTACTCTGACTTCACGGTGAAAGGTAGCCAGCGTGCTTTTGAACGACAGCGAATTTCGTTGTCGGGGCAAGCAGACTTCGATCACTCGGCTTTGAAAGCAAGGAGCTAATCATGTTGATCCTGACACGGCGCGTCGGTGAGACCGTGATGATCGGTAACGATGTCACAGTGACCGTTCTTGGCGTCAAGGGCAATCAAGTCCGCGTAGGCGTGAACGCGCCGAAGGAAGTTGCCGTACATCGCGAAGAAATCTACGAGCGCATCAAGCGCGAAGAACAGGCTGCAGGCACCGGTGCCAAGCATCCTGCATCGAACGTAGGTTCCTGACCGATTTCAGAACCTCCCGCGGAGCGATGCTGATCGCTCCGCGGTCCCAGGTCCCGCCGCTCCTCCAGTTCTCTTTCCTTCCAGTATTTACGTACCCCCGTTCGGCCAGTATTCTTGCCGGCCTTCGCGGGCAGGCGCTTGCGAAGCAAATTGTCTTGCAGCGGAGAGATGGCCGAGTGGTCGAAGGCGCGCCCCTGCTAAGGGCGTATGGGTCAAAAGCCCATCGAGGGTTCGAATCCCTCTCTCTCCGCCAGATTCCTCATCGCGACTCCCATCTGGCCGAAACCGGTTCATGTTGGTAGGATGCGCGCCCCCGCGGCGGGTACGACTGGCGAGCGGCTCATAACCCTCGGTCTTTCAATCGGTTGGCCGCGGATGGAACGGTGAGCGGCGCCGGTTCTGCAGAGGGACATGCCGTGACAAGGTTTTGCGTGCGCCCGTAGCTCAGTTGGATAGAGCGTCTGGCTACGAACCAGAAGGTCGGGAGTTCGAATCTCTCCGGGCGCGCCATGCATGAAGGCCACACCCCACGGTGTGGCCTTTTTCATTTGCAGCGTCCCCACTCCCGCGCGACGCGCCGCTGATTGACGACTCTTCCGGCGCGGCTTCAGCATTGCCGCAGCTTTCGAATGTCGATTCGAATCTGTGCGGAGCGATGATCATGGGCTCGATTGAACGCGGGCGCGCACTGCGCCGGGCGGTGTGGATCCTTGCGCTCCTCTGGGGCGCTGCCGCACATGCGAGGGAAGAACGCATCGGGCTCGTGCTCGGCGGTGGCGGCGCGCGCGGCGCAGCGCACATCGGCGTACTGAAAGTGCTGGAGCGCGAACGCATCCCCGTGCACGCCATTGCCGGCACCAGCGTCGGCGCCATCATCGGCGGTCTGTATTCCGCAGGTTACTCGCCGGAAGAAATCGAAAAGATGATCGGGTCGATCGACTGGATCGACATCTTTCACGACGACACCGCGCGCGTCGATCAGCCGATGCGGCAGAAGGAAACCGATCTCGGCTCGGTGGCGAATCTCGAGATCGGCATCGTCGAAGGCCGGCTCACGATCCCGACGACCCTGGTGCGCGGTCAGAAGCTCGGGCTGCTGCTGCGGCGCATGTTCCTCGGTCGCAGCAATGTCGAGACCTTCGACGATCTGCCGATCCCGTTCCGTTGCGTCGCGACCGACATCGGCGTCGTGAAGCCGGTCGTATTCAGTTCCGGCGATCTGGCGCTGGCGGTGCGCGCCAGCATGGCCGTGCCCGGCGCCTTTGCTCCGGTGAAGCACGAGGGCAAGGTGCTGGTGGACGGCGGCATCGTCGACAACGTGCCGATCGACGTGGCGCGCCAGATGGGCGTCGACCGCCTCATCGTCGTCGATGTGGGCCAGCCGCTGGCGCCGGCGGAGTCCGTGCAGTCGGGATTCCAGATCATGCTGCAGATGATCAGCGGCATGATGCGCGACCGCAGCGAGGAGCGGCTCGCCACGCTCACGGAACGGGATGTGTTCCTGCGGCCGACGATCGAGGACGTGACGTCGGCAAGCTTTCCGCAGGCCATCGAAGCGGTTGGGCCCGGCGAGGCGGCGGCACAGGCGGTCATCGACAGGCTGCGCACCTTTTCCGTGTCTGAAGCCGAGTACGCCGCATGGCAGGCGACGCAGCATCGTCAATTCGCGCAGGCGCCGGACATCTCGTTCGTCAATGTCGATTCCACACGCAGCGCGACCTCGGAGTTCGTGCGCGACCGCATCGCTGCGGAAACCGGAAAACCGCTCGATCTCGACGCGCTGGAAAAGGACATCAAGGGAGCATTCGGTCGCGGCACGTACGACTCCATCACCTACCATCTGGCGACCGATGAACAGGGCCGCACCGGGCTCGATGTCGTTCCGGTCGATACGTCGCTCGGTCGCACCGTGTTCAGAACAGGATTTCAGATCAACGACGATTTCCAGGGCAACGACGACTATCAGCTCAACATCGAAGGACGCGTGACCGGACTGACCCCAAAAGGGGCGGAGTGGCGGACATTCCTGGGGATGGGGCGCGTCTCGGCGCTCGAAACGGATTTCTATCTGCCGTTTGCCGAACGCGGCAACTGGTTCGTCACGCCGCTGCTCAGCTACTACGCGCTCAATCAGCCGTTGGTAGGCGATCAGGAACCTTTGCTCGACCAGACCCTCGCCCAGTACCGGGTGGAAACCTGGTACGGCGAATTCCGGCTCGGGCGCGACTTCGGCGATCGTTTCCGGCTTTCTGCGGCGGTGCTGCGCGGCCAGGATCACGCGGAGCTGGCCGTCGGACTGCCTGATGTGTTTCCCAGGTCGCTGGTCGCCGATGTCGGGGGCATGAATGCGACCATGCTGTGGGACAGTCTCGACAATGTGCGCTTTCCCCGCCGCGGCATGCGTGCGGAAGTCAGCTACACCGAATACGACTCGCACCTCGGCTCGGACGAAGACGGCAATCTGCTGCGGATCAGCGTCGACAAGGCATTCAGCGGCGGTCGCAATACGCTGCTGCTCGGCGCCCGCGCGTCGCTGGCCAAGGACGCCATCAACGCGGAGCAGTCGGCTTCCACGCTCGGCGGCCTGACTTACCTATCGGGATTGCGCGACCGTCAACTCATCGGCGATCAGATGCTGCTGCTGCGCTCCATCTACTATCGACGTCTCACGCAGCAGGCCCTGCTGTTCGACATGCCGCTCTATCTGGCCGGCAGTCTCGAAGGCGGCAACGTCTGGGAAGACTACGATGACGTGTCGTTCGACGATCTCATCGGCGCGGCGAGCGTGTTCCTGGGCGTCGACCTGCCCATCGGTCCGCTGCAGTTCGGCTATGGACGCACGTTCGACGGACGCAGTGCGGTCTATCTCACCTTCGGCTCGCTGGTGCTGCCGGGCTATCGCTGAGGTTCACGATCAGATCGTGAATCCCTCGCGCGACAGCGGCAGCGTACGCACGCGATGTCCGCTCGCCGCGAAGATCGCATTGCAGATGGCCGGCGCGAGCGGCGGCAGTGCCGGTTCGCCCGCGCCCGTCGGCGGGAAATCGCTCTGGATGAAGTGCACGTCGACCTGCGGCGCCTTCGCCATGCGCAGGAGCGGATAGCGATCGAAGTTCGTCTGCTGGATGCGGCCGTTCTCGATCCCGATCTCTAGTCCCATCGCCGTGCTCAGCCCGTCGATCACCGATCCTTCGCACTGATTCTCCGCGCCGCTCAGGTTGACGATCGGACCGATGTCGCCGGCCACCACGACGCGATGCACGGTGAGTTTCCTGCTGGCATCGACGCTCACATCCGCCACTTCGGCGAAGTGGCCCGCATGACTGAAATGGAAGGCGAGCCCTCGGCCGCGGCCTTTCGGCTGCGGCTTGCCCCAGCCGGCTTTTTCAGCGGCAAGTTTCAACACGCCGATCGCGCGGCCCGTATTCAGCGAAAACTCATTGCCCGGCGTCAGCCAGCGCGGCTCGCCCATGAGTTCGATCAGGAACTCGAGATGATCGCGCCCCGCCGCGGCCGACAGTTCGTGCAGGAAGCTCTGAATCGGAAACGCCACGCCGCAGGAGCGCGGTGCCCGCCACGGTCCGCACGGAATCTGCAGCGGCAGCTTGGTCTGGGTCAGCCGGAAATTGCTCACGAGCAGGCTGGGGAATTCCTCCGCCGGCAGGTCGCCGCCGCTGACGGGGCGCTGGCCGTCGGCAGTGAAGGTGATGAAGTGATCCTGCCACGCCGACAGCCTGCCGGACTCGTCGACGGCGCCCTTGAACGAGTGGAAGCCGCCGACGCGGAAGAAGTCGTGCTGCATGTCGTCTTCGCGCGTCCACTGCAGTTTCACGGGTACGCCGGCCTGTTTCGAAATCTGCACGGCTTCGCACATGTAGTCGTTCATCAGTCGCCGGCCGAAGCCGCCGCCGACACGGGTCTGGTGGATCGTGATCTGGTCCGGCGTGACGCCCAGCATGCCGGACACCAGGCGCAGCGCGACGTCGGGCATCTGCGTCGGCGACCAGATTTCCACGGCGCCGTCGCGATACCAGGCGGTGGTGTTCTGCGGCTCCAGCGGCGCATGCGAAACGAAGGGATAGGTGTAGAACGATTCGACCACCTTGCCGTCGGCCAGCGCCTTGTCGACATCGCCGGCGTTCTTCAGCGATTCGGCGCCTGCCTGTGCGGCGAGCTTCTTCGCTTCTGCGGAAGCCTTCGTCCAGCTGTCCTTCGACGCGCTGCTCTCGTCCCACTCGACCTTGAGCTGACGCCGCGCACTGATGGCTGCCCACGTCGAGGTGGCGAGGATGGCGACGCCGGGCATCACCTCCGTCGGCTTGCCGGTGCCTTCGACCACGAAGGCATTCGTCACGCCGGGCAGCTTCTTCACTTCGTCGAGATTCGCGCTGCGCACCTTGCCGCCGACCGCGGGGCATTTCTCGAATACGGCGTACTGCATGTTCGGCACGACCTGATCGATGCCGAACAAGGGTTGACCGGTGACGAGCGCCCGATTGTCGACGCCGCTGATGCGCTGGCCGAGCAGCTTGTAGTCCTTGCGGTCCTTGAGCTTCAGCGACTTCTCATCGGGCAGCGGCATGCCGGCCGCCCGGGTCGCAAGTTCGCCGTAGGTTGCCGACTTGCCGCTCGCCTGGTGAGTGACGACGCTGTTCGCCGTCGTGATTTCGGATTCGGGAACGTTCCATTCCTTCGCCGCCGCCGCGACCAGCATCGAGCGCCCCGCGGCGCCGGCGCGGCGCAACTGATCCCACGCCGTCGGAATCGAACGCGAACCGCCGGCGCTCTGGCGGCCGAAGACGGCTGGGTTCACCGCCGCCTGTTCGACGCGCACCTGCGACCAGTCGGCGTCGAGTTCTTCGGCGACGATCATCGGGAACGCGGTCTTGATGCCCTGGCCGATTTCCGGGCCCTTCGAGACGATGACGATCGTGCCGTCGGGCGCGATGCGCAGGAAGGCATTGGGCACGAAGCCCTTGAGCGGCTCGCTGTTCGCGAAAGCCAGCGATCGGTCGCCCACGTAGAACGCCAGCGCGAGACCGCCGCCGGCCATGCCGGTGAGTTTCAGGAAGGAACGACGATCGATGCGGGCGACTGAATGCGACTGCGCCTCGACGACGCGCATGAGATCGCGCACATAGGCATCGGCAGACAGCACGCTGTGTTCCATTGCGCTCATGGGGCACCTCACTCGTGGTTCGTGCCGGCGGCGGCGTGGATGGCTTTGCGGATGCGGACATACGTGCCGCAGCGACACAGGTTGCCGCTCATGGCCGCATCGATGTCGGCATCGGTCGGTTTCGGAGTGCGCTGGAGCAGCGCCGTCGCCGACATGATCTGTCCGGACTGGCAGTAGCCGCACTGTGCGACGTCGTGATCGATCCACGCCTGCTGCACGGCATGGAGTTTTCCGTTGCTGGCGAGACCTTCGATGGTCGTGACTTTCCGGCCGGCGACGGCCGAGACCGGCAGCACGCAGGAGCGCGTCGGCGTACCGTCGAGATGCACGGTGCAGGCGCCGCACTGCGCGACGCCGCAGCCGTACTTGGTGCCAACCAGATTCAGCTGATCGCGCAGCACCCACAGCAGGGGCGTCGATGCGTCGATGTTGCCGAGATCGTGTTCCTTGCCGTTGATGTTGAGTTGCATGGCAGTACTCGCGGACGAAGTTGTCGGGACCGGCGCGCCGGATTGTTCCACGGGTCCGAACCGCCAACAATGCCGGCGCCTGTTTGCGCTGGTATTTGTGGAGAATTGTCATTCCGGACGATCGCCGACGAAGTAGAATCGCCCCGCGCTGCAGTCGCTGCGCATTCCCGTGACGGAGGCGATTCGTGAGTTCGAGCAGCTCCCCTTCGGTCGCCATCGATGGCGCCATCCAGGCCGACGTCGTCATCGTCGGCGCCGGTCCCTGCGGTCTGTTCCAGATCTTCGAGCTTGGACTGCTCGGCATTCACGCCCACATCGTCGACTCGCTCAAGCATCCCGGCGGTCAGTGCAGCGAGCTGTATCCCGAGAAGCCGATCTACGACATTCCGGCGCTGCCGGTGTGCGGGGCGCAGGAACTGGTGGATCGGTTGCTGCAGCAGGCCAAGCCGTTCAATGCGCAGTTTCATTTGGGTCAGGAAGTGACGGAGCTGACAGTGCTCGACGACGGAACCTTCCTGCTGCGCACGTCGCTGGACACGCGCTTTCACGCGCGCACGGTCGTCATTGCCGGCGGACTGGGTTCGTTCCAGCCGCGGCGTCTCGGCGTCGAAGGCGCCGAAGCCTTCGAAGGCAGGCACATCCATTACAAGGTCAAGAGCGCCGCCGAATTCACCGGCAAGCGGCTGATCATTTTCGGCGGCGGCGATTCGGCGCTCGACTGGACGCTCGAGTTCGCCGGCAAGGCGCGCAGCCTGACGCTCGTGCATCGTCGTCCGGACTTCCGCGCCGCACCGGCTTCGGTCGCGCGCATGCGCGATCTCGCCGAGCATCAGAGCATCCGCTACGTCGAGGCGATCGCGCAGTCGCTCATCGCCGAGGGCGATGCCTTCCGCGGCGTGCGCGTGAAGCGCACCGACGGACAGATCGAAGAATTAGAAGCCGATCACGCGCTGGTGTTCTTCGGCCTGCATCCGAAGCTCGGTCCGATCGCGGAATGGGGGCTGAACATCGACAAGCGCGCCATCGCGGTCGACACGGAAAAATTCCAGACCAACCTTCCCGGCGTATTCGCCGTCGGCGACATCAACACGTATCCGGGCAAGAAGAAACTCATTCTTTCCGGCTTCCACGAAGCCGCGCTCGCGGCCTTCGCCATCGCGCATCATCTGAATCCCGCGAAGAAAGTGCCTCTGCAATACACCACCACCAGCCCGATCATGCACAAGCGGCTGGGCGTACCGGACTGACCATGAATCCATTGCTTGCCGATCTGCTGCAGGTCCTGCGGCTCGAACGTCTCGAACTGAATCTGTTCCGCGGCGAAAGCCGCGATCCGGGACACCGCCGCGTGTTCGGCGGGCAGGTGCTGGGCCAGGCGCTGGCCGCGGCCTGCGCGACGGTCGAGAACCGCGGCGTCCATTCGCTGCACGCGTACTTCCTGCGCGCGGGCGATCCGGATCACCCGATCATCTACGAGGTCGATCGCAGTCGCGACGGACGCAGCTTCACGAGCCGGCGTGTCGTCGCCATCCAGCACGGCGAGCAGATCTTCCACATGTCGGCGTCCTTCCAGGTGCCGGAGCAGGGCACCGATCGCCAGGGACGCATGCCGCAGGTGCCCGATCCGGATTCGCTGCCGGACATGGCGGAGGCCATCGAGGAAATGCGCCGCAAGTCGCCCGACCGTCCGACGCCGTTCATCGCGCGCGACCTGGCGTTCCAGTTCCGCCCGGCGTACCTGCCCGATCCGCGCGACGGGCTGCCGTCGCAACCGAGCATGCGGATCTGGTTCCGCACCAGCGACCGGCTGCCGGACGACGAGATCCTGCATCGGGCGCTCCTGGCCTATGCCTCGGACTACTACCTGCTGGGGACGGCGGTGCTGGACGAGCGGCTCAATGTCGGCCACCAGAACGTGCAGATCGCCAGTCTCGACCACGCCATGTGGTTCCATCGGCCGGCCCGGGTGGACGAATGGCTGCTGTATGTCCTGGACAGCCCTACGTCGAGCAGTTTCCGCGGCTTTGCGCTGGGCAGTATTTTCAGCCGGGACGGGGTGTTGGTGGCCTCGACCGCCCAGGAAGGGCTGGTGCGGCGCAGGACGTAGGGCGTAGGCGAATCCCTGCCTTCGACCCGGTCGCGGCGGGGTGACTTTCGAGTCACACCCCGCCTTATCTGCTCATATCCAAACCTTATTTCGTGGCCCCGGGGGGTCACGGCTAGAGTCCGCGACCATGTATCAGTACGACCAGATCGATCAGCGGCTTGTGGAGCAGCGCGTCGCGCAGTACCGCGACCAGACGCGCCGCTACCTGGCGGGCGAACTCGGCGAGGACGACTTCCGTTCGCTGCGCCTGCGCAACGGGCTCTACATCCAGAAGCATGCGCCGATGCTGCGCATCTCGATTCCGTACGGTCTGCTGACCTCGAGCCAGGTGCGCATGTTCGCGCGCATCGCCCGCGAGTTCGACAAGAACTACGGCCACTTCACCACGCGTCAGAACCTGCAGTTCAACTGGCCGAAGCTGGAACAGGTGCCGGACATTCTCGCGCTGCTCGCGAGCGTGCAGATGCATGCGATCCAGACCAGCGGCAACTGCATCCGCAACGTCACGGCCGATCATCTCGCCGGCATCGCGCCCGACGAATCCGAAGATCCGCGGCCCTGGTGCGAATACATCCGCCAGTGGGCGACGCTGCACCCCGAATTCTCGTACCTGCCGCGCAAGTTCAAGATCGCCGTCACCGGTTCGCCGCAGGACCGCGCCGCGTCCAAGGTGCATGACATCGGCCTGCACCTGGTGAAGAACGCGGACGGAGAGATCGGCTTCGAAGTGCTGGTCGGCGGCGGCCTGGGCCGCATGCCGATGATCGGCCACGTGATCCGCGAATTCCTGCCCAAGCACGAACTGCTCGGCTATCTCGAAGCCATCCTGCGCGTGTACAACCTGGAAGGTCGCCGCGACAACATCCACAAGGCGCGCATCAAGGTGCTGGTGAAGGCCGTCGGCCCCGAGAAATTCCGCGAGATGGTGGAAGCCGAATGGCAGGCGAATCGCGAATACGCGCCGACGCATGATGCCGCCGGTTTCGCGCGCATCGCAGCGTTCTTCACGCCGCCGGCCTACGAATCGCTGGGCGACGTCGACGTGCTGTCCGGCAAGCCCACCGAATTCCGCAACTGGTATCAGCGCAACACCAGGCGCCACAAGGTGGCGGGCTATCGCGCCGTGTTCCTGTCGCTGAAGTCGCCGACGCGTCCGCCCGGCGACATCACCGATGCCGAAATGGATCGCGTCGCCGATCTCGCCGACCGCTATTCCTTCGGCCTGGTGCGCGCCACCCACGACCAGAACCTGATCTTCGCCGACGTCCGCCAGCGCGACCTGTTCGAGCTGTGGCAGTCGCTCAAGGCGCTCGATCTGGCCACGCCGAACATCGGCACGCTCACCGACATGATCTGCTGCCCGGGCCTGGATTTCTGCTCGCTGGCGAATGCGACGTCGATTCCGATCGCGAAGCAGATCAACGAGCGCTTCGACAACCTCGACTACCTCTACGATCTCGGCGACATCGAACTGAAGATGTCGGGCTGCATGAATGCCTGCGGCCATCACCACGTCGGCCACATCGGCATTCTCGGCGTCGACAAGGGCGGCGAGGAGTGGTACCAGATCACGCTCGGCGGTTCTGCGAGCGGCCAGGATGCAGCGATCGGCCAGGTGATCGGCCCGTCGGTCGCGCACGCGGACGTGGCCGAGACCATCGACCGCATCCTCAATGTCTATCTCGCCGAACGCGAGGAAGGCGAACGTTTCATCGACACCTTCCGCCGCCTCGGCATCAAACCCTTCAAGGCCCGTGTGTATGCGCCGTCTCATCAAGCAGCGTGAAATCGTCGTCGATGAGTGGCGTCATGCGGACGAAGACGCGCATGGCGGCCCGCATCGCGCACTGATCCTGCCCTTCGCACGCTGGAAGGAGGAAAAGGATCGCTGGTGGCTGTGGGACGGCAGGCTCGGCGTGCGTCTCGGACCGACGGATCCGGTCGCCGCGCTCGAACAGGATTTCCTGCGCGTGTCGCTGGTCGCCATCGAGTTCGGCGGACTTGCGGAAGGTCGCGGCTACAGCCAGGCGCAGCTGCTGCGCAAGCGCTACAAGTTCACCGGCGAGCTGCGCGCCGTCGGCAAGATCCAGCGCGATCAGCTGTTCTTCATGGCTCGCTGCGGCTTCGATGCCTTCGAGATGCCGGAGACGACGAAGCTCGAAGAAGCCCTCCTCTCGATCGACGATTTCTCCGTGGCCTACCAGGGCGCGCCGGACGCCGGTCTGAGTCTGGAGCGTCGCGCCGTCTGAAGGCTGCTTTTCTTCCTGTAGGTCAGGCTTCAGCCTGACTCCTTGGCCGGCCGGCTAAAGCCGGCCCCACAGGAAGAAAAAACAAGAGGCGAAGCATGCCGCGGCTGCTCGACACCACGCTCAACGGCTTCGCGACTCACGCTGCCACGCCCGTCGCAGCACTCATCATCGTCCACGGCCTCGCCGAATACGCCGAACGCTACCGCGGCATCGCGACTGAACTCGCTGCCAGCGGCATTTCGACCTTCGCCTACGATCAGCGCGGACACGGCGAGGCGCCTGGCACGCGCACGCACGTCGAACGTTTCGACCGGTTCGTCGACGATCTGAACGCGGTCATCGCGGCCGTGCATGCGGCGCATCCGTCGCTGCCGATCTTCCTCTGGGGCCACAGCATGGGAACGATCGTGGCCATCCTTGCAGCGGCGCAGCCGCATCCGGCGATCCGCGGCGTCATCACGACCAGCAACTCGCTGGAGATCTTCCGTCGCGGCATCAATCCGCTGAATCCGTTCTTCCGCGCGCTGTCGCGGCTGGTGCCGCGCCTGCGTGTGCCGCTCGGACTCGATGCGACGAAGATCTCGGGCGACGAGGCGGTGCAGCGCGCCTATGCGAACGATCCGCACATTCCGTCGACCGCGAGCCTGCGTCTCATCGTCGAGTTCGCGGCAGCCTGCGAGCGGGCGCGCGCAGCAGCGCCGCAGATCGCGCTGCCCTGGCTCAATGTGCACGGCGAAGCCGATGCGATCGCGCCGGTCGCCGGTTCGCGCGTGCTGCACGATCTGCTCGGCACGCGCGACAAGACGCTGCAGATCCCCCCGGGACTGCGCCATGAAGTCCACAACGAAGTCGCCGCCGCGCGGGCGGAGTTCGTGCGACTGATCGCCGGATGGATGCACGCGCGAATTCCGTCCTGAGTCCCGGCCGGAACCTTGGTCGCAGGTCATGCGCTTACGCAGCATGACCACGCTGGTTCACAGGCGCGCGCAGCTTCCCTCTCTCGCGGTATTCATCGCGCTCGTCGCCGCCATTGCCTTGTTCGGCGCCCAGTTTTCTCCCGGCACCTGGCATCAGCAGCTCGCGAAACCGTCGTGGAATCCGCCGAACGCGGTGTTCGGCCCGGTGTGGACGGTGCTCTACGTCGCCATCTGCATCGCGGGATGGCTGGTGTGGCGCGCAGCGGGGCGCATGGTGCTGTCGCTGCAGTTCTGGCTGGCTCAGCTCGTTCTCAACGGCCTGTGGTCCTTCCTGTTCTTCGGCCTGCACCGGCCGGATCTGGCGCTGGTCGACATCTGTCTGCTGCTCGCGATGATTTTTGCATTCATCGTCACCGCCCGTCGCCGCAGCGTGGTGGCAAGCTGGCTCTTCGTCCCTTACGCTGCGTGGGTCGGTTTTGCGACCGCGCTGAATTTCTCGATCTGGCGGCTCAATGGACTCTGACTCCGCAGGCGCCTGATTCCAGCCGGTCGCGTACACAAACGCGAGGGGGAAGTCATGGGTCTCGAGAATGCAGTCTGTATCGTCACCGGATCGGCCACGGGCATCGGCGCTGCCTGCGCGACAGGTCTCGCGCGCCTGGGCTGCCGCATCGTCATCAACTACACGCGGAGCGAAGCCGAGGCCAGGCAGACCGCCGCCGAATGCGAAGCGGCGGGTGCCGAAACGCTGCTGGTCCGCGCCAACGTGGCCGAGGATGCGGACTGTCGCCGCATGGCCGATGCCGCGCTCGACAAGTGGGGTCGCATCGACGGTCTCATCAACAATGCCGGCACGACCAAGGTCGTGTGGAATCACTCCGATCTGCAGGCACTGAGCGCGCAGGATTTCCACAACATCTACGCCGTCAACGTCATCGGCGCGTTCCAGATGATCCGCGCCGTCGAACCGGCGATGCGCAAGCAGGGCCGCGGGTCCATCGTGAACATTTCCTCGCGCGCCGGCATCGACAGCCAGGGCACGTCCATCGCGTATGCCGCCTCGAAGGGTGCGATGAACACGATGACGATCGGCCTTGCCCGCGCCCTCGGCCCGCAGATCCGCGTCAACGCCGTCTGCCCCGGCTTCGTCGAAACCCGCTGGCTGCAGGGTGCCGTCGGCGAACGCTACGAAGCCGCGCGCGCGCGCTTCGCCGCAGGCTCGCCACTGCAGCGGACCAGCACGCCCGAAGACATCGCCGACGCGGCGATCTGGCTGCTCACCGGCGCCGCGATGGTGACCGGTGAATTCATCGTGGTGGATGGCGGCAATCGACTGGGCGCGTCGCCTGGGTCGCGCTGAGGACGGACCGGGAGAATGGCCGCAAAAAGGCGCAAGGAACACAAAGTTCGGAACCCGGAGTCTTTCCTTCCGACCTTGTGATCTTTGCGCCTTTTTGCGGCCATTCTCTTGCTCTTCTCTCGCACCTACTCCACGTCCGCCGCCGAAGCCGTCAGATCAGTGAACTGCAACGCCGCCAATCGTGCATACAGTTCATTGCTCGCGAGCAACTCGGAATGCGTGCCGATCGCGACGATGCGGCCGTGATCGAGAACGACGATGCGGTCGGCCTTGAGGATGGTGGCGAGGCGGTGCGCGATGATGATGGTGGTGCGGCCTTCCATCAGGCGTTCCAGGGCCTGCTGCACGAAGCGTTCGCTTTCGGCGTCGAGCGAGCTGGTCGCTTCGTCCAGCAGCAGGATCGGCGGATCTTTCAGCAGGGCGCGGGCGATGGCGATGCGCTGGCGCTGGCCGCCCGACAGGCGCGTGCCGCGTTCGCCGAGGAACGTGTCGTAGCCCTGCGGTAGCTGGCGGATGAATGAATCGGCGCCGGCCGCGCGGGCTGCGGCTTCGATTTCTTCGTCGGTGGCCGTGGGACGGCCATAGCGGATGTTCTCCCGCGCACTGGCGCCGAACAGCACGGTTTCCTGCGGCACCAGGCCGATACGCTGGCGCAGGTCTTCGGGACGGGTCTGTGCGATGTCGACCCCGTCGATCACGATGCGTCCCGCGGCCGGATCGTAGAAACGCAGCAGCAGCTGGAATGTCGTGCTCTTGCCGGCGCCCGACGGGCCGACGAAGGCGACGTTTTCCCCCGGACGGATATCGAGCGTGAAATCCTGCAGCGCCGGCGTGTCGGGGCGCGAGGGATAGCGGAACGACACGCGCTCGAAGCGGATGTGGCCTTGCGCCGGCGACGGGAAGGACTGCGGTTCGGCGGGCGCGACGATGGCGGGCGGCGCCTTCCTGAGTTCGACCAGCCGCTCCATCGCGCCGGCCGCACGCTGCACTTCGCCCCACATTTCGCTGAGCGACGCCGCGGCGATGGCGACGTACACGGCATAGATCAGGAACTGGCTGAGTTCGCCGCCCGTCATGGTGTCGGCCAGCACGCGATGCGCGCCTTGCCACAGCACGAAGGTCACGGCGCCGAAGATCGTCATCGTGCCGAGCGCAGTCATGACGGCGCGTGCCTTCGTGCGCCGCACCGCCACGACGAACGAATCTTCCACGGCCTTGCCGTAGCGATCGCTGTTCAGCGTTTCGAGCGTGAACGCCTGCACGGTCTGGATCGCATTCAGCGTCTCGCCGGCGAGGCCGCTGGTGTCGGCGATCCTGTCCTGTGCCTGGCGCGACAGCGTGCGCAGTTTCCGCCCGACGACGATCAGCGGCACGATCACGAGCGGCATCAGCACCAGGATCATGCCCGCGAGCGACGGACTGGTCGCGACCAGCAGGATCAATGCGCCGACGAGCTGGATGCCCGAACGCAGTGTGATCGACAGGTTCACGCCGGCAATCGACTGCACCAGCGTCGTGTCCGTCGTCAGGCGCGACAGCACCTCGCCCGTGCGCGTGACTTCGAAGAACGTCGGATCCATGCGGATGACGCGCCGGTAGATGTCCTCGCGCAGATCGGCGACGACCCGCTCGCCCAGCCAGGTGACGAGATAGAAACGCAGCGCCGCGAAGATGCCGAAGATCGCCGCGGCGGCGAGAAAGGCAGCGAAATACAGATCGATCGTTGCCCGGTCCTGTACCGCCATGCCTTTGTCGATCACGTCCTTGAACGCGATCGGGATCACCAGCATCGCCGCTGACGCAATGAGCAGCGCCAGCATCGCGAGCACGAGCGTGCCCTTGTAACGCCGCAGGTACGGCCACAGCGGACGCAGCGGTTTCAGCGAACGTGACTTGGGGCGGTCGGAAGGATGGTCAGCCATGGGAAGAAAGTGACGAAAGTCACGAAGGTCACGAAAGTCACGAAAGTCACGGGGCGTGACGAAGGCGCGGAAGTCGCAGACTCATCTGGCCTTCGTCACTTTCGTGACTTACGTGACCTCCGTCACCTGCTATTTGTAAACCGGCAGATGCACGTCCGCGAACAGCGCATCCACATCCGCCTGCGTCGCCGCATTGCCGGCGCGATCGACGAGCCGGCGCGTGAGATGCGGCGCGAGCAGTTGCAGGAAGTCGTACATGTAGCCGCGCAGCAGCGCGCCCTGCTGGTAACCGGCCCAGGTGGAATGCGACGGGAACAGGTGCGAGGCGTCGATGGACACGAGGTCGGCGTCTTCGCGCGGATCGATCGCCATGCTGGCGACGATGCCCACGCCGAAACCGAGGCGGACGTACGTCTTGATGACGTCGGCATCGCGCGCCGTGAGCGCGACCTGCGGCGTCACGCCGGCGCGCGCGAAGATCTGCTGCAGCGATGAGGGCCCGCTGAAGCCGAAGACGTAGGTGACGATCGGATACTTGCCGAGCGTCTCGAGGGTGATCTTCGACTCGTTCGCCAGCGGATGCCCGTACGGCACGACGATGCGGCGATGCCAGCGATAGCAGGGCAGCAGCACCAGGTTGTCGAACAGTTCCTGCGAGCCGGTGTTGATGGCGAAATCGATGCGGTCGCGCGCCGCCATGTCGGCGATCTGTTCCGAGGTGCCCTGGTGCAGGTGCAGCTCGACCTCGGGATACCGTTCGCGGAACTTGCGGACGACCTGCGGCAGCACATAACGCGCCTGGGTATGAGTGGTGCCGATGGACAGCGAACCGCGGCCGTCGCCCTTCTGCTCGTCGGCGAGACGCTTGATGCTCTGCACCTCTTTCAGGATGCGCTGCGCCCGTTCGATGACCCGTTTGCCGGCCGGGGTGACCCGCGTCAGGTTGCGGCCCTGGCGCAGGAAGATGGGAAATCCCAGCTCGTCCTCCAGCTGCTTGAGCTGCTTGGACACGCCGGGCTGCGACGTGTGCAGCCGTTCCGCCGCCGCGGTGATGTTGAGGTCGTTTTCGGCGATAGCTGCCAGGTAGCGTAATTGTTGTAATTTCATGGACTTGAATCTACCCGAAGTGGCCCGCCAAAGTCATAACGCGGCCGCATCATGACAGAACAAATGAGTCTTTCACTGGTTATAAGCCGGTTAGATAGAGTCCCCGGCACTCTACGAAGAGACTCCCGACTTCCTGTCTGCTGACCGGTTCAAGAACAAGCTCAATGACCACTGCCAGTTCGACCTCTTCCTTTGCCGGCACGGCGGCCGCCGACCTGTCTCCGCACCTGCAGGCGCTGGTGCAGGGCAGCCGCGAAGTGCTCGAACGTGCGGTGCGCGACTACAAGGACGTCGTCTATTCCAACAGCCTCGGCGCCGAGGCGATGGTGCTGACCGACATCATCGCGACCCTCGTCCCCGAGATCGAGATCTTCACGCTCGACACCGGCCGGCTGCACGATGAAACGCTGGCGCTGCTCGATCGCCTGGAGCGCCGCTACCAGCGCCGCATCGACGTCTTCTATCCCGATGCTGCGAAGATCGAGCAGTACGTGCGCGACAACGGCATCAACGGTTTCTATCTCGGTCTCGAAGAGCGCCAGTCCTGCTGCCAGATCCGCAAGGTCGAGCCGTTCAAGCGCGCCGTCGCGGGTCGCAAGGCCTGGGTGACGGGCGTGCGCCGCGAACAGTCGGCCGAGCGCGCCCACAACGAGCCCATCGCCTGGGACGATCGCTACGACCTGTGGAAGGTCAGCCCGATGCTCGAGTGGACGGAAGAGGACGTGTGGGCCTACATCAAGGCGCGCAACCTGCCGTACAACCCGCTGCACGACAAAGGCTTCCCCAGCATCGGCTGCGCGCCCTGCACGCGCGCCGTCGAACCCGGCGCCGATTCGCGCTCGGGCCGCTGGTGGTGGGAAAACCCCGAGTCGCGCGAGTGCGGCCTGCAGCCGCGTCGCCGCGTCATCCCGATCAAGGTCGAGCCGCGTCGCGCGGCCACGCAGTAACGCGCCGTCGGGCGTGCCCTCATGGATTACTTTCCCATTTTCCTGAAGCTGACCGGCCAGGCAGTGCTGGTGGTCGGCGGCGGGGAAGTGGCGGCGCGCAAGGTGGATCTGCTGCTGCGAGCCGGCGCGCAGGTCAAGGTTGTTGCGCCTGAACTCGTCGAGTCGCTTGCGGCGCTGACGGCCGCTGGCACGATCACGCACGTCGCCGGCGAATTTGCGCCGGAGCATCTGTCCGGTGTGCGTCTGGCGATTGCGGCAACCGACAAGCCGTCGATCAATGCCTGGGTCGCCCGCCAGGCCGAGCAGCTCAACATTCCCGTGAACGTCGTCGATGACCGCGAGCTGTCGCGCTTCATCGTGCCCGCCATCGTCGATCGCTCGCCGGTGGTTGTCGCCGTGGCGAGCAGCGGCGATGCGCCGGTGCTCACGCGTCGCCTGCGCGAAAAGCTCGAAGCCTTCCTGCCGCAGCGGCTCGGTGCCGTGGCGAAGCTCGCGGGCAGGCTGCGTTCGGCGGTGAAGCAGCGCATCGAAGCGCCTGCGGCACGCCGGCGTTTCTGGGAAAACTTCTTCGATGGTCCGATCGCCGCCGACGTACTGTCCGGTCGTATCGATGCCGAAGCCGCCGAGGCACGCATCGACGCTTCGTTGCGCGCGAGCGAGGGCAGCGCGAAACCGCCGGGCGAAGTCGTGCTGGTCGGCGCCGGCCCGGGCGATCCGGGATTGCTGACGCTGCGTGCCTTGCGCGCGCTGCAGAACGCCGACGTCGTGCTGTACGACCGGCTCGTGTCGGAGCCGATCGTCGATCTCGCGCGTCGCGACGCGGAGCGCATCTACGTCGGCAAGGCGCCCGGCGATGCGCACGTCACGCAGGAGAACATCAACGCGCTCTTGGTGAAGCTCGCGAAGCAGGGCAAGCGCGTCTGCCGACTCAAGGGCGGCGATCCCTTCATCTTCGGGCGCGGCGGCGAGGAACTCGAAGCGCTGGCGCAAGCGGGCATCCGTTTCGAAGTCGTGCCGGGCATCACGGCTGCTGCAGGCTGTGCCGCGTATGCCGGCATTCCGCTCACGCATCGCGATCATGCGCAGTCGCTGACGCTCGTCACCGGTCACTGCAAGGGCGAGACGGACAAGGTCGACTGGGATCTGCTGGCGCGGCCCGGCCAGACCGTCGTGTTCTACATGGGCCTCGGCCATCTCGAAGGCATCGTCGCTCGGCTGCGCGAGCGCGGCGTGCCGGCGGATCGTGCCGCGGCGATCGTCGAGCACGGCACGCAGGCCACGCAGCGCGTCATCACTGCCACGCTCGCCGATCTCGCCGACAAGGTGGCCGAAGCGCAGGTCGCATCGCCCGCGCTCCTGATCGTCGGCGAAGTCACGCGCCTGCACGACACCCTGCGCTGGTTCAACACCACCGCACCGCGCGCCGACGAGATCAGCGCATTCGCTTTTTCCAACGAGGGGAGGCTTTCGGCATGAGCATCCGCAACGGATTCGCCGACGCCATCGGCAACACACCGCTGATCCGTCTCAACAAACTGAGCGAAGAAACGGGCTGCGAAATCCTCGGCAAGGCCGAATTCATGAACCCCGGCGGTTCGGTGAAGGACCGCGCCGCACGCGCGATCATCGATGACGCCGAACGCAGCGGGCGACTCAAGCCCGGCGGTACCGTCGTCGAAGGCACGGCCGGCAACACCGGCATCGGCATCGCGCACGTCTGCAACACGCGCGGCTATCGCTGCGTGATCGTGATGCCGGACAACCAGTCCAACGAGAAGTACCAGATGCTCGAAACGCTCGGCGCCGAAGTGCTGCGCGTGAAGACGGTGCCGTACGCGGATCCGAATCACTACCAGAAGGTCGCCCAGCGCCTCGCGGCGGAACTGCCCGATGCCGTGTGGGCCAACCAGTTCGACAACACGGCGAATCGCGACGCGCACGAACAGACCACCGGCCCCGAAATCTGGCAGCAGACCGGCGGCAGGATCGACGCATTCGTGGCTGCCACCGGCACCGGCGGCACGCTCGGCGGCATCTCGCGCCATCTGAAGCGCCAGCTCAACGATCGCGGCCGCAAGGTGCATGTCACGCTCGCCGATCCGCAGGGCAGCGCGCTGTATCACTGGCTGCGGCATGGCGAACTCAAGGCCACCGGTCCGGGTTCGATCACCGAAGGCATCGGCATTGCGCGCGTCACCGCGAATCTCGAAGGCTCGCCGATCGACGACGCGCTGCACGTCACCGACATCGAATGCGTGCGCATGGTCTATCGCCTGCTGCGCGAGGAAGGCCTGTTCCTCGGCAGCACCAGCGGCGTGAACGTCGCCGCGGCGGTGCAGATCGCCAAGCGCCTCGGCCCCGGCCACACCATCGTCACCATCCTCTGCGACGGCGGCGCGAAGTATCAGTCGCGCCTGTTCAACCGCAAGTGGCTCGCGGAGAAGGATCTGCTCGATGCCGCGGGTTTCGGTCCGAGCGTCGGACAGCCGGCGCTGCAGGCGGCGACGGTGACGAGCATTCCGCGGCTCGGCGGCGACTATCCGCAGCGCCTGCGGGCCTAGAGAAGAAATTTTCCACGGGGGACACGGGGAACACGGGGGTCTCAAGAAATTTTTCTTCCCCGTGCTCCCCGTGTCCCCCTTCTTCCCCCGTGGAGATTCTTTCTTCAGTCCTGATCGACCCGGTCGCTACCACTGCCAGTTCCACGCGACCTTGAGGCTGTTCAGCTCCGCCTCCATCGCGAAATCCCGGTCGCGCAGGAACAGCCGGTTCAGGCTCAGGAACACGTCCTTGCCCGGCGCAAGGGTCCAGCGCACGCGCAGGCTGGTACCGACTTCCTCACTGACGTCGTCCCATTGCACGAGCAGGTTGCCGGCGAGTCGCGGCGTCGGGGTCACATCGACGGCGAAGGCGGCGACGTGTACCTGGGCTTGGCCCGCGGGCAGGTCGAGGTAGGTGTACTCGCCGCTGAGCGACAGGCCCCACAGCGCCGACGGACGAAAGCCGAGGCCGGCGGCGACGTCGTGACGCTCGCCGCCGTAGTAATCGCCCGAACTCAACCACAGGCTGCCGGACAGCGTGCGGTTCGATCCCGAGCCGATCTCGATCATTCCGCCCTGTGACGAATAGTCGCCGGCGGGAATCACGAGCCCCGGCAGGATCTCGAACGATTCGACGAGACGTTCATCGGAGGTATACGCGGTGACGTAGTAGAAACTGCCCACCGCGGTTTCGATGACGAGTTCGGGTCCGATGGAACGCATGCGCCGTGCGTCGTCGATGCCTTCGCGCCATTCCCAGTCGATGCCTGGATTGACGTCCGTGCCTGCGGCCGTGCGCCACCAGTAGCCGATCTCGCCGAATCCGGCGTCGATGCCGGTCTCCTCGACGAAGCCGAGCGCCGGCGCGTAGGCTGAATCGATGCGGGTGAGCATGAGATTGCCGGTGACGCCGAGGTTGGGCCAGCCGAGCGCCAGGCCGTGGGCGTAGCCGGTGCCGGTCGCCGCGTTCGTCGTGCCCTGGCTCCATGCGTCGATCTCGAGGGCATGATTGCCGGCGACCTGCGGATTGCGGTACTGCCAGTCGATGCCCCAGGTATGGCTGCCATCCGTGCCTTCGGGATTGCCCCAGGTGCCGATCGCACCGAGGCGACCGTGGTCGCCGGCGCGCGTGGCGATGCGTGCGACGGCGAGATCGGCGGCCTGCGTGGTCGGCGATTCTTCGACGCGCGTGTACAGCAGGCCGCCTTCCAGCCGTTGCGATTCGTGCGTGACCTTGAGTCCGCCGGTGAGATCGACCGGCACGCCTGCCTCGGTGAGACCGATGCGCCGCGAAAAGAAGGGCAGGACGTTTTCCTGCAATCCGCCGAACGAAAACACGCCGGCGTCCTGCAGGAAGAATTCGCGCTTCTCCGGCAGGAACAGCGGAAAGCGCGACAGGTTCACGACGCGCTCGTCGACCTCGGCCTCGGCGAAGTCGGTGTTGAGCGTGAGCGTCGCCGTGGTGTCGGGACGCGCGCGCCAGAACAGATCGAGCGAGGGTTCGAGCTGCGTTTCGCTGTCGCCGGCGGGCGGCGGCCGCTGCTGTTCGAGCCGCATCGCCAGACGCAGGCGCAGATCCTGGGTCGAGGAAAATGCCGGCAGGCCGGACAGACGGCCGGCATCGCGCAGCGAGGTCACGCCGCGTTCGGGCTGCAGTCCGTACCAGCGCATGCGTTCGCCGCTCGCCGCGCGGTAGCGCTCGACGTTGAAGCCCCACTGCGTCGTGTCGGCGCCCGACAGCGCCGCGAGCGGAATCGCCAGCTCCGCAGTCCAGCCGTTGTCCGTGACAGTGGTGCGGGCGTCCCAGATCGCATCCCATTCGGCGCGCTCTTCGGCGCCGTCGAAGATCAATGCGTCCTGCTGCGCGCCGTTCGCATTGACGCGGAACACGTAGCCGTTGCGGCCTGCGCCGGACGGATCGAACACGATCGACACGTGGTCGTCGCCGTCGAGTCCGGCATCGCGCGCCTGCTGTCGCGCGATACGCTTGCCGTCGTCGAAGGCGACGATGGCGACGTAGAGCCGGCGGTCGTCGTGCAGCAGCCGGATCTGCGTGACGAGCGTGGGCGGTTCGCCGGGAACGGGCACGATCTGCCGGAATTCATCGACGAGGAGGGCATCGGCCCAGGCGGATTCGTCCGGCCGGCCGTCGAGGACGGGTGCGGCCTGCGCCGCGGCGATGCAGGGCGCGAGCGCGGCGGCGCAGGCAAACGGTCTCGTCACGCGGGCTCGCGGGATCATCGTGTCCTTCGATCGGAAATGCCGGCGATGCCGGCATGCAGGGAATTCTTCTCGTGGTCCTACCGGACATCCCGCGCGCGTTGGGCGAGTGCGGAACGGATGGCGACTTTAATGAGATTCATTCGTATTTGCACGCAAGCCAGGGTTCGTACCCATCCAGCCGGAGTGGCCTGGTCGGCCCCGCAGGAGAAAGAAGCCAGAGGGCGGATGTTCTAACATCGGGCGTACATCCTGATGGCGGAGGGTTGCCGCATGCATTCGCGCTCATCGTTCTGTCGGCTCGCTGCGGTGGCGTCTTTCCTTGCGTTGTCCGCCTGCCAGGTCGCGCCCGTCTCCACGCTCCCTGAATCGTCCCTGCGCCTGCTCCATTCGCAGGCCATCGAACTGCCGAAGGATTGCCGCGCCACCGGCAGCGTCGTCGTCGATTTCACCGTGCTGGAAAGCGGTCAGACCGACGACATCCGCGCGGGCGATGCGCCCGAATGCCTACAACAGGCACTGACCGCCTGGGTGGCATCCTTCCGTTACGCGCCGATCGGCCAGCGTTCGCCGGCCACCGTGGAATGGCTGCTCGTGGAAGCCAGCAAGGGATCCTGAAATCCCGTTGCTGCAACCCTGTGGCGCACGACGACGTCCAAGACGTCAGTCGAGGTGCTGATGGAATGAACGCGTGAAGAAGAAGATTTTTCTGGGTCTGCTCGGGCTGTTGATCGTTGCGGGCGCAATCTATGGGTGGACGAATCGTCCCGAGCCCGCAGACACACGCTACAGCGGCGCGTATGTACTCGACGATGGCCTGTTCGTGTTCGTCACGCCGCGCGAAGGCGAAGTCCTGCGTTTTCGCACCATGGCGGGCGAGACCGGCGCGTTGTGGCCGGCGGGCAAGGATCGCTTCGAAGGTGGCCGCGGCTGGGCGGAACGCGAGCCCGCCTATCACACCTTCACGTTCGAGAGGGATGCGCAGGGACATCCCGCTGCATTGACCTGGACGCAGCACGGCATCGAACCGCGTCGTGCGACGCGCGTGCCACTTGGCGAAACCATCGCGACGTTCCCCAGCGGCGAGCTGACTTTGCGCGGCAAGCTGGTGATGCCGGCGACGGCGTGTCCCTGTCCGTCGGTCGTGGTCGTGCACGGCTCGGAGGATTACAGCGCGGTCGACTACTACGCCGAGCCCTACGTCTACGCCGCGAACGGCTTCGCCACGCTGGTGTTCGACAAGCGCGGCACGGGCGAATCCACCGGCAGGTACTCGCAGAATTTCCGCGCGCTGGCTGGCGATGTCCTCGCTGCCGTGAAATGGCTGCGCGACCAGCCCGGCATCGACGCCCATCGCGTCCATCTGGCCGGCTTCAGCCAGGGCGGCTGGATCGCGCCGCTGGCGGCTGCGCGCGATTCGAACATCAAGAGCGTACTGATCGGTTACGGCCCGATGGTGCCGGTGACCGGCGAGGATCGCTGGGGCTATGTCTACGCCCTGCAGCAGAAGGGATTCGGTGACGATGCAATTGCCAAAGCCGACCGCATCAACGACGTCATCTCCGACATCTTCGATCGCGGCGCGAATCGCTGGGGCGAACTGAAGCAGATGCTGCAGGAATCCCGCGGTGAACCCTGGTTCGAAGCCGTGAAGGGCAGCGATTCGGCGCTCGGCTATGCCGCGGACACGAAGATGCCGCTGTGGATGGTGCGGCTGTATCTGTGGTGGAAGATCGGCCGCGAGAGTCCGCCGTTCATCGATCGCCTGTATGACCCGGTGCCGACGCTCGCCGCGCTCAAGTCGCCGAGCTACTGGATTTTCGGCGGCGCCGATTCGAGCATGCCGACCGACTGGACCATCGAAGCGCTGGAGAAACTGCAGAAGCGCGGTAGACCGATCGACTACTTCGTCTATCCGGAAGCCGATCACGGCATCCTGCGGTTCGAGACCGACAAGGACGGCTCGCGCAAGGTGCTGGGATACGAACCGGATTACTACCGGCGGCAGATCGACTGGCTGAAGCGCTCGGACCTGTAATACGGCTGTAGTGCCGGTTCGGCTACGCTTGCTGCTTTGCCGACGCGCCCCCTCCCTGGCCCTCCCCCGCTTCGCGGAGGAGGGAATCCAGAAACCCGACGGCCTGATGGTGCGTCCCTTCCTCCGCGAAGCGGGGGAAGGACAGGATGGGGGTCTTGCGTTTCGTTCTACGCAATCCGCATGGACATCATGACCGCCACTTCCTTCCGTGAACTTCTCGAACAACGACTGTCGCGTCGCCAGGTACTGAGCGCCGGCATTGCGCTCGCAGCAATGCCATCGCTGCTGCGAGCGGATGCGACGCGTACTGCGCGGCTCGGCTTTGCGCCGATCGCCGGCAGCACCGGCGACGAGATCCTGCTGCCCCCCGGCTACACCTACGACGTGGTCGCGCGCTGGGGCGAGAGCCTGTTCCCGAACGTTCCCGATCTCGATGCCGCGAAGCTGTCGCAGGGCGCGCTGTTCGAGGCGAACGCCGCCGAGTTGCAGCGCTCGCGCTTCGGCCAGAATTGCGACGCCATCCATTTCTTCCCGCTCGAACCGCACGGCCAGCGCGGCATCCTGTGCGTCAACAACGAATACACCGACGAAGCATTGATGTACCCCGGCCATCCGGGTTTCGCCGGCGCCGTGAGCGGGCTCGCGCGCGAGTATGTGCGCAGGCATCCGCAGACCGTGAACGTCTCCATGGCGGCCACGGGCGTGTCCGTCGTCGAGGTCGTCTGCGAGAAGGGTCGCTGGCGCATGGTGAAGGACTCACGCTTCAATCGCCGCATCACCGCGGACTCGCCGATGGAGCTGCAGGGGCCGGCGCGCGGCGATGCGCTGATGCGCACGGGTGCGGATCGCGACGGCGTGCTGGCGCTCGGCACCTTCGGCAACTGCGCCGGCGGCGAAACGCCCTGGGGCACGTATCTCACCGCCGAGGAAAACATCCAGGACTATTTCGGCAATCTGGATGGCCTGAAGGCGCGCGCGGACGTCGATCCGCGCATCGTCGATGCGCATCGTTCCTGGCGCATGTGGAAGCGGCATTCGCTGTACGGCTGGGAGAACGTGCATGCGCGTTTCGATGTCGCGCAGGAGCCGTGCGAGCCGTTCCGCTTCGGCTGGATCGTCGAGATCGATCCGCGCGATCCGCAGCGCGCGCCGATCAAGCGCACCGCGCTCGGCCGTTTCGCGCACGAAGGCGCCAGCCCGGTGATCGCGCCGGATGGCCGCGTCGCCGTCTACATGGGCGACGACGACAAGTTCGAATACGTCTACAAATTCATTTCCAGCAGCCGCTTCGATGCGAAGAATCCTGCGGCGAATCGCGAACTGCTGGGCGCCGGCACGCTGCACGTCGCGCGGTTCGATGCCAGCGGCCGCGGCCAGTGGCTGCCGCTCGTGTACGACGAGAAGGGTCCGATGAATGCCGCCGCCGGTTTCCGCAACCAGGCCGAAGTGCTCATCAAGGCGCGCGCCGCGGCGCATCTGCTCGGCGCGACGCCGATGGATCGTCCGGAAGACGTCGAGGCGAACCCGACCTCGGGTCGCATCTACATCGCCTGCACGCGCAACGATTCGCGCACCGGCGAATCCGCATTGCGACCGTACTCGGGGCGTGAGATCGACGTGGGCCCGAACGCGGCCAATCCGCGCGGCCGCAACGAGTACGGCCACATCATCGAGATCCGCGAGGCTGGTGACGATCACACCGCGCTCGAGTTCAGCTGGGAAGTGTTCATCCTCGCGGGCGATCCGCAGCGCGGCCGGCTGATCACCGACGTCGCGGACCTGCAGCCGGGCAAGGTGCAGTCCGCCGATACGTACTACGCGGGTTATGCGAAGGCCGCCGATCTCAGTCCCATCGGTTCCCCCGACAACATCGGCTTCGACACCACCGGCAATCTCTGGATCGTCACCGACGGCACGCAGCCCCGCGACGCCAACGACGGTTGCTGGGCCTGTCCGACCACGGGTCCCGAGCGCGGCAAACTGCAGCAGTTCATGAGCGGCCCGGTCGGCGCGGAAATCTGCGGTGTGCAGTTCACGCCCGACAACAGGACGCTGTTCTTCAGCATCCAGCATCCGGGCGAAGGCGGCAGCGTCGATTCACCGAAGAGTCACTGGCCCGACGGTGGCACGAGTCAGCCACGGGCGAGCGTGATCGCTGTGCGCAGGACGGATGGTGGGGTGGTCGGGAGTTGAGGCGTGAGCTTTCTCTTCCTGTGGGGCCGGCTTCAGCCGGCCTCTTCAAGTGCAAAGGCCGGCTGAAGCCGGCCCCACAGAAGAACTCTCTCCTCTTACAGCACCTTCCCCGGATTCATGATCCCCTTCGGATCCAGCGCCTGCTTGATCGATTTCATGACCGACAGCGCCACCGGGTTCTTGTAACGCTGCAGTTCGCCGCGCTTGAGCTGGCCGATGCCGTGTTCGGCGCTGAAGCTGCCGCCGTAGCGGGCGACGAGATCGTGCATGGCGCGATTGATGCGCGCGGCCAGCGCTTCGAACGAGGCCGCATCGCCCTGCAGCGGCTGGCTGGCATTGAAGTGCAGGTTGCCGTCGCCGAGATGGCCGTAGGCGACGATGCGTGCGGACGGCGCGATCTGCTGGATGGCGGCCGAACCTTCGACGATGAAGCGCGGCAGTTCGCTGCTGCTCACGGAGATGTCGTGCTTGATGCTGGCGCCTTCGCGGCGCTGCGCTTCGGGAATGGTTTCACGCAGCCGCCAGAATTTTTCGCGCTGGGCGTCGCTTTCGGCGATGACGGCGTTCGCGATCAGGCCCTGGTCCATGGCGCCGGCCAGTTCCGCCTCGACGCCTGCGCGCAGTCCGGTGTCGAGGCCGCCGCTGCCGATTTCCATGAGCACGTACCAGTGATGCGGTTCGTCGAACGGATCGGTGGTCTGGGCGATGTGCTTGAACACCATGTCGAGTGCGATGCGCGGCATCAGTTCGAAGGTGCTGACGCAATCGCAGCTCGCGCGGCGCAATCGCGACAGCAGCGTGACCGCCGCCTGCGGTTCGGGAATCGCGAGAATGGCCGTCACGACGCTCGCCGGTCGCGAAAAGAGTTTGCACGCGGCGGCCGTGATGATGCCGAGCGTGCCTTCCGCGCCGATGAACAGGTCGCGCAGGTCGTAACCGGTGTTGTCCTTGCGCAGGGAACTCAGGCCATCGAGGATGCGGCCGTCGGGCAGCACGACTTCGAGGCCGAGGATCAGGTCGCGCATCATGCCGTAGCGAAGCACGGCGGTGCCGCCGGCATTGGTCGAAAGATTGCCGCCGATCTGGCAGGAGCCTTCCGACCCCAGGCTCAGCGGGAACAGCCGATCGACTTCGCTCGCGGCGGCCTGCGCCTGGGCCAGCACGCAGCCGGCTTCCACGACCATCGTGTAGTTGAGCGGATCGACGGCGCGTACGCGGCGCATGCGTTCCATGGAGACGACGATCTGCGAACCGTCGGCGCTGGGCGTCGCACCGCCGCAGTAGCTGGTATTGCCGCCGACCGGGACCACGCCGATGCCGGACTCGTGACATAACCGCAGGATGGCCGCGACCTGCTCCGTGCTGTCCGGCCGCAGCACCAGCGACGTCGCGCCGCGATACAGCTTGCGATGGTCGACCGTGAACGGCGCGAGGTCGTCCGGCTGGTCGAAGAAACCCTGCGGGCCGACGATCGCCCGCAGGCGATCCAGTACCTCGACGGCGGGAGCGGTGTGGGTCGCGGTCATGGCCGGATTCTAGTCGTGCCGCTGCGCGGGCGTGTCGTGGTTCTCACCAGCTCGGTCCCGCGCGGCTAGAATGCGCGCGAGTCAGGGAGGAAAGCCCATGCCGTTTTTCATCGCTTCGGTGGTGCTGCAGGTGGCGCTGGTGGTCCACGTGCTGAAGACCGGCCGCAACACGTTCTGGATCTGGATCCTGGTGCTCATGCCGGTCGCCGGGCCGATTGCCTATCTGCTCGTCGAAGTCCTGCCCGAGGTGATGGGCGGCCGCCGTGCGCGTCGGGCGATCTCGAGCGTGCGCAAGACCATCGATCCCGATCGCGACCTGCGTCAGGCGCACATCAATGCACGACTGACCAACAGCATCGATGCCAAGCGCAAGCTGGCCGAAGAGCAGCTGGCCTCGGGCCAGATCGAAGACGCCATCACGAGCTTCCGCGCCGCACTTACGGGACTCTATGAACACGATCCCCACACGATGCTGGGCCTGGCGCGCGCCCAGTTCGCCGCCGACCGTCCCGCCGAAGCGCGCCAGACACTGGATGCACTGATCGCCAGCAATCCGCAGTTCCGCTCCATCGACGGCCACATCCTTTATGCGCGCTCGCTGGAAGGCGAGGGCAATCTCGAAAAGGCTGCGGAGGAATACGAGGCGCTGGTCGGCTACGACGCCGGCGCGGAAGCGCGCTATCGCCAGGCCATGCTGCTGAAGCAGATGGGCGAGACCGCGCGATCATACGAGCTGTTGCGCAAGCTGGTGGAAGACGCGGAGCTGACGTCGCGCTATGCGCGCCAGCTGCAGAAGGAATGGCTGGATCTGGCGCGGCGCGAACTCAAGGGCGAGTGACGGGCGGATTCTCCGCAAGCCACTGCGCGTATTCCGCCGGTTCGATGCGCCACGTACCGCTGACCTTCGCCCCGCTCAGCTCGCAGGCGACATGCTCCGTCACATCGTTCGTCCGGGCGATTCCCGCCAGCAGCCGCTGACCGTCTTCCGTCGTCGCATCGATCTGCATCTGGAACGTCGCCTGCAGCGGCACCACCCGCGCATCGAGCAGCGCCTTCTGGCAGAACAGTGCCGGACACAGCTGCCGCGCCTCGTCCGAGTCGGGCGAATCGCAGCCCTTCACGACGATCGCCTTCTCGGTGCGCAGCAGCCCGGGTTCCTTGAGCGAGTCGAGCAGCGAGAACAGGCCCCACAGGCACAGGGCAGCGACGCCGGTGAAGATGCCGAGGCGGATGGGCAGCACGGTCAGTGAGTTCGCAACGTCATTTCGCGAGCGTAGCAAGAACTCGGAAAAGCATTGGCCGCAAAAAGCGCAAAAGGCGCAAAGTCAGAAGGGCAGATTCATTTCTGACCTTTGCGCTTTTTGCGCCTTTTGCGGCCATTCATTCCTGAAAACAAAAAAGCCCGGGTTCAGTTGCCTGAACCCGGGCTCATTGCAAAACGATGGTGATCGATCAGGTCGCGCTGCGCAGCGCCGCGATGCGCTCTTCCAGCGGCGGGTGCGTCATGAACAGACGCTTCAGGCCGTGGCCGAGCGTGCCGCTGATGCCGAAGGCCGCCATCTTGTCCGGCAGCGGATGGGGATGCGCCTGCTGCAGGCGCTGGAGCGCACCGATCATCGACTGCCGGCCGGCGAGGTTTGCGCCGCCCGCGTCGGCGCGGAACTCACGCTGACGCGAGAACCACATGACGATCATGCTGGCGAGGACGCCCAGCACCAGCTGCGCAATGATGGTCGTGATCATGAAAGCCGGACCATGGCCGCGTTCGGTCTTGAAGACCACGCGGTCGACCACGTAGCCGACGACGCGCGACAGGAAGATCACGAACGTGTTCACCACGCCCTGGATCAGGGTCAGCGTCACCATGTCGCCGTTGGCGACGTGGCTGACTTCATGCCCGAGCACGGCTTCGGCTTCCTGGCGCGACATGCCGCGCAACAGGCCGGTGCTGACCGCGACCAGCGCGTGGTTGCGGCGGGCGCCGGTGGCGAAGGCGTTCATGTCCGGCGAATCGAACACGCCGACTTCCGGCATGCCGATGCCGGCCGCCTGGGCCTGGCGGCGCACGGTGTCGACCAGCCACTGCTCATCGGCCGTGCGCGGCTGTTCGATGACCTGCACGCCCATGGAGCGCTTGGCGGTCCACTTGGAGATGGCCAGCGAGATCAGCGAACCGGCGAAACCCAGGACGGCGGAAAAGACCAGCAGGTTGCCGATGTCGAGCCCGGTGCCCTGTTCATCGAGGATGCGGTCGACCCCGAGCAGGCGCAGCGTGACGCTGAGCACCAGCAGGATGGCGATGTTGGTGGCGAGGAACAGGAAAATTCGTTTCATTCGGGACCCCTGCGGTTCGTTCCGCCGAGAAGGCGGATTGCTGGATGCATGTGGGGGATCAGGAGGCGGGTTTCAAGCGGGAGGCGCGACCGGGGCACTTCCGCTCTTCTGTAGGTCAGGCTGTAGGTCAGGCTTCAGCCTGACTCCTCAGAGGCCGGCTGAAGCCGGCCCCACAGTCGGAAAATCAGTTGTCGTCGCGATCGCTGTAGTCGTCGTCCATGTCTTCGTCGTCTTCGTCGTCCCAGTCGTCGTCCTCGTCGTCATCCCAGTCGTCGTCATCCTCGTCTTCGTCGTCGAGGTCTTCTTCTTCGCCCTCTTCGGCGGAGTCGCTGGCCCAGCCTTCGGGCTCGGTGGTGCGCTCCAGGTCGAGTTCATGCCAGGTATCGAGATCGATTTCTTCGATGTCGCCGTTCTCGAACTGGATCTCGACGAGCTCCGCATCCGGATCGACGGACAACACCAGGAAGATCTCGTTCTCTTCGAGATCCTCGAACCACTGCCCCTTGACCGGGTCGTAGTCTCTACCCACGTGACACCTCAAAACGACGACAGGAATGGATTGCCCGCAGGACGCGCCCAGAACGCGTCATGGCCGTAGCGGCCGGCGGTCCGGATATTAGGGGGTCCGGCCCGTGACAGGCAACAGAGTGGATACGTGGTGCCGGTCATACATTTCGATCCGGATGCATCGCTGCGCGCGCGTCCATGGCGGCGCACAGCCTTCTGTTAGACTGCCGCGCGCCGCCAAAAAACCGACGTTGGTCCGCGACGACGCGGCCAATGCACGCGTCAGGTCGAGGGCATCGCCGCGCGGCATTCATCCGTGTGATTTTTGCCGCAAACGGCCACCCGGACGATCGCGGATACCTTACGAACATCGAAACGCCAGCTACCTGCATCTTTCAGCGCCATGACAGTGAAGGAACGCAAGACAGCGTCCGGGCCGCTTGCCCGGGCGAGACGCGTGGTGATCAAGATCGGTTCCGCGTTGCTGGTGGAAGCGGCGAGCGGCCGTCTCAATCGCGCGTGGCTCGAGACGCTCGCGGCGGACGTGGCGGCACTGCGCGAGCGCGGTCAGGACGTCTTGCTGGTGTCCTCGGGCGCCATCGCCCTCGGTCGTCGTCACCTCGGGCTGGAACCCGGCAAGCTGAAACTGGAGGAGAGCCAGGCCGCGGCGGCCGTCGGCCAGATCCGTCTGGCGCATGCATGGAAGGACGTTCTCGAAGCCCACGGCCTGACGGTGGCACAGATCCTGCTGACGTTCGGTGACACCGAGGAGCGCCGCCGCTATCTGAATGCGCGCAGCACCCTCGCCACGCTGCTCGGGCTCGGCGCCATTCCGGTGATCAACGAGAACGACACGGTCGCAACGTCCGAGATCCGTTACGGCGACAACGACCGGCTCGCGGCGCGGGTGGCGCAGATGATGAGCGCCGACTGTCTGGTGCTGCTGTCCGACGTCGACGGTCTCTATACCGCCGATCCCACGCGCGATCCGTCGGCGACTTTCATTCCCGAAGTCCGGAAGATCACGCCCGACATCGAAAGGATGGCGGGCGGCGCCGCCTCGGCGGTCGGTTCCGGCGGCATGGCCACCAAGATCGCTGCGGCGAAGATCGCGGTCACTGCCGGCTGTCACATGTGCGTCGCGGCGGGACGGGAAATGCACCCGCTGCGTCGGATCGAATCGGGTGCGCGCTGCAGCTGGTTCTATCCCTCCGCCAGTCCCGCGACGGTACGCAAGCAATGGATCGCCGGCACGCTCAAGGCGGCGGGCGAGCTGACCGTCGATGCCGGCGCTGCCGCGGCCCTGCGACGGGGCAAGAGCCTGCTGCCGGCAGGCGTGGTCCGGGTCGCAGGCCGGTTCGAGCGCGGCGATGCGCTGGTGGTGCGCGATGTCGAGGGACTGGAAATCGCCCGCGGCCTGTCGGCGTATTCCAGCGCCGATGCCGAACGACTGCGCGGCCGCAAGTCGGCCGAGATCGAAGCGCTGCTGGGCTTTCGCGGTCGCGACGAGATCATTCATCGCGACGATCTGGTCATCACCGTCGAGGCCTGACGGCCCGAAGGACCAGCACCGCATGCCGCACATGCAGGATCTGGGCAGAAAATCCGCACGCATCAGCCGCGCACTGCTGGTCACGGTGGTGCTGTGTTTCATGACGCTGCTGGTGTCGACGGTCATCCTGATCGGCATTTCGCGAACGGCGGTGCGCACGGACGAATGGATCGTGCACACGCTCGACGTGAAGGAATCCCTGGCGACGCTGCTGGATTCCCTCACCAGGGCGGAAGCCGGCCAGCGCGGCTTCCTGATCACCAGCGATGAAGCCTTTCTCGAATCGGTCGATGCCGCACTGGAAAGCGAACCGGCCCACGTCGATGAGCTGCGTCGGCAGGTGGCCGACAATCCCGTGCAGGCGAAGCAGGTCGAGGCGCTGCGTCCGCTGCTCGCGGAACGGATGGCACTCATTCGCGAAAGCATCGAGCTTGCCCGGCGCAACGAGCGCGAGCGCGTGGCCGAACTCGTGAGCACGCGCAGCGCGCCGACGATGGCGGAAATCCGCGCGCGCATCGATGCCATGGATCGCGCCGAATCGGCCTTGCTCATCGAGCGACGACAGGAAGCGCGCGTCATTCGCGAACAGTTCATCAAGGCGGTGGGCGGGCTGGTGATCGTCGCCGGCGTCTTCGCCGTGTTCGCGCTGCTGAGCGTGCGCGCCTACCTGCGCGGCCTGGATGAAAGCCGCCAGCGCGTGTCGGCGCAGCAGGCGGAGCTGGAAGCGCGCGTTGCCGAACGCACCGCGGAGCTGACGCGCGCGACGGAGCTGGCGCAGCGCGAACGCACGCGCGCCGAAACGCTGCTGACGGACGTGAATCATCGCGTCGGCAACCACCTGGCGCTCGTCTCCTCGTTCCTGACCATGCAGCAGCGCGCGGTGACGAACGCCGAGGCAGCACGTGCACTCGCGGCAGCGCGGGGGCGCGTGCAGGCAGTGGCCTCGGCGCATCGCAAACTGCGGCTGGGAGCGGACTTTGCCACCGTGAAGGCGAATGAAGTGCTCGGTGCCGTGCTCGACGACATCAGCGCGGGGCTGCCGCCGGACGGCCGCATCCGGCTCAACTACGAATTGTCGCCGCTCGAAATCCATGCCCGCGATGCCGTATCGCTGGGCGTGCTCACGAGCGAACTGGTGATGAATGCGATCAAGCACGGCTTCACGGGCGGTGAGTCGGGCGAGGTGACGGTGACCTTCGGCGCAGAAACCGGTGGGCACCCTTTTCTGCAGGTGAGCGACGACGGGGTGGGCTATGAGAGCAGGAACAGTGATCCGCAGCGGACGTCAGGGCCGTCCGGTGGCGGATTGGGCGTACGCATCATCGACATGCTGGCACGACAGTTCGGGGGCGAGACGCGTCGTTCGCCGCTGCATGGCGGCGAACGTCCGGGTACATGCGTGCGGGTGGAACTCGCGCGACTCGAACTCATGCAGTCGGGCTGAGCCGGTCGAACGACTGCATCTGTCGCCGCGCCTGTTCGCGCCGGCCGACGACGACGGCACGCCGGGCATCGTCAATGCGCGCGATCGCGACGTGCTGCGCGGCCTGAAGGTCCTGCTGGTCGAGGACGATTTCATCGTCGCCTTCGACATGCAGGTCCTGCTGCAGGACTGCGGCGCCGAAGTGCTGGGGCCGGCATCGACGGTGGCGGAGGGGCAGGCGCTGGTCGCGCGCGAGAGGCCGGATGCCGCGGTGCTGGACGTCAATCTGAATGGCGAATTCGTTTTCGGGCTGGCCCGGCAGTTGCGCGAGCAGGGCGTGCCGATGCTCTTCGCCACCGCCTATGCGGACGACGATGGATTGTTTTCTGCTGCGGACAGGTCGGTGCCGCGGGTCGCGAAGCCGGTGCTGCCGGCGGTGCTGATCGCGCAGTTGCGCAAGCTCGTGGGGCGGTGAGCGCGAACGATTGCGATGAAACCGGATCGTGCGTCCCTTCCTCCGCGCAGCGGGGGAAGGGCAGGATGAGGGTTTCTGTAGGTCAGGCTTTAGCCTGACTCTGAAAAGAGGCCGGCTGAAGCCGGCCCCACAGCAAGAGGCCCCCACCCTAACCCTCCCCCGCTGCGCGGAGGAGGGGATCAGAAGGAGTCAGTGGTGCTTGCGATTCTCCGGAATGTCGACGAAGCGGCTCGCCGGCGGATCGCTCGCCGGGAAGGTGTCCTCCAGCGCTTCGTCGATGGCGGCATCGCTGCGCGCCTTCGGATGCTGCACCCGCCAGCGATAGGCGATGCCCTTCAATGCCGGCGATAGGATCAGGCCGAGCGCCCCGACCAGTGCGAGGGTTTCGAGCGCATCGAACGCGGAGCGGCGGCGGCGGGACATGAGGAAACTCCAGTTCAGATCTTCGGCGGAACGATCGGGTGCGACGTCGACAGGCCGCCGTCCACCGGAAACGCCTGACCGTTGACATAGGACGCATCGTCCGAGGCCAGGAACAGCGCCATCTGCGCGATCTCCGCGGGAGCGCCGGCCCGGCGCAGGGGATTCAACTGCCCGATCCTGTGATCGGTTCCCCGGGCGCGCGCCTGTTCGAAGATCGGACGAGTCATACCGGTTTCGATGAGGCCGGGACAGATGGCATTGATGCGTACGCCGCTGCCGTGCAGCTGCCACGCCGTGGTCTGCACCAGGCTGATCACGCCGGCCTTGCTGGCGCTGTAGGGCGAGCCGCCCGCGCCTGAGCGCAGTGCCGCCACCGAGGCGGTGCAGATGATCGAACCGCTGCGACGTGGCGCCATGACGCGGGCTGCATGCTTCACTGCGAGGAAGGTGCCGATGAGATTGATCTTCAGGATCTCGGCCCAGTGCTCGGGCGTCTGTTCCTGCAACGGCACGATGCCGCCGCTCACGCCGGCATTCGCAAAGCACACATCGAGCGCACCGAACTCCTTCACCGCCGTATCGATGGCCGATGCCACATTGGTTTCATCCGATGAGTCCTTCACCAGCGCGATGACCTTGCCGCCGGCGTCGCGCACCAGCGCCGCGGTTTCTTCGACGGCGGGCGCACGATCGAGGATGACCAGATTCGCGCCTTCATTCGCAAACAGCAGGGCGCTGGCGCGTCCGATGCCGCTGGCGGCGCCGCTGATCAATGCGGTCTTGCCTTCGAGTCTGTTCATCGCGGTCCTCGCTGTCGTGAAGTTCAGCCGGTGACGTTCGGGTCGGCGCGTTTCGCGATGGCGACGATCGCGTCGACGATCTGATCCTGATATTGCGGCGGCAGGTCGTGACCCATGCCGGGAATGATGCGCAGTTCGGCGCCGGGAATGTTTTCCGCGGTGTCGCGACCGCCGGCCGCGGGCACGAGCGGATCGTCGGTGCCGTGGATCACCATGGTCGGTGTGCGGATGCGACGCAGCTTCTCGCGGCGATCGCCGTTCGCCGTGACCGCTGCAAGCTGGCGGCCGAAACCGGCCGGGTTGTAGTTGCGCTTCACTTCCGTCGTGAGCCGCTCGCGCGCGGCCGCTTCATCGAACGGCGCGCCGGGGCTGCCGATGACGCGCAGGGTGTTGAGACTGTGCTGCAGGTAGGCATCGAGATCGCTCGGATTCGGCGCGCGCGCCATCAACACGGCAGAGGCCGCCGGTGTCGGCGGCGGCAGTGCGGGATTGCCGGTGGTCGACATGATCGACGTCAGCGACAGCACATGCGATGCATGATCCGCTGCGACGAGCTGCGCGATCATGCCGCCCATCGACGCGCCGACGATGTGCGCCTTCTCGATCTGCAATGCGTCCATCAGCCCGACCGTGTCGGCGGCCATGTCGTCCAGCGTGTACGGCACCCGCACCGGCAGTCCTGCCATGCGGGCAGCAACGATCGTCGCGAGTTCCGGCACCGGTGCGCCATCCATCTTGGCCGACAGGCCGATGTCGCGATTGTCGAAGCGGATGACGCGGAAGCCGCGCTCGACCAGCTTGTTGCAGAAGGGCAGCGGCCAGCGCACCAGCTGCGCCCCCAGTCCCATGATGAGCACCACGGCTGGCCGGGACGCGGAGCCGAACGATTCGTACTCGAACGCGAGACCGTTGACGCTGATCTGGGGCACTGGAACGGTTTCCGGGCTGAAGCCGGCGGCGAGTTTGCAGGCGCCACCGTACTGCTGCAACAAAACAAATCTTCAGCGGTTCGCATCCTGTCGCCGGGTTCCGGGCGCGCAGGCGCTGTGGCATTGTGCGCCGTCCCAACAACGCCGTCCGACGATGACACCCGAATCGCTAATCGCCCAGGATTTCGGCCTGATTGCCGATCTGATCCACGCCCACGCAGTACAGCGGCCGCAGCATCCCGCGCTGGTTCGCGACGATACGGTGCTGCGCTACGGCGAACTCGATGCGCTGATGGACCGCATCGCCGCAGCATTGCAGCGCGACGGCGTGCGAGCCGGCGAGTCGATCGCCATTTGCGCAACGGCCAGTGTCGAATACGGCGTCGTGTTCCTCGGTGCGTTGCGCGCAGGCGTGGTGGTCGCGCCCCTGGCGCCGTCGTCCACGCCTGAAAGCCTCGGCATCATGCTGCGGGACTGCGGTGCGAAATCCGTGTTCCTCGATCAGTCCACTGCGGCCGCGATCGATGCGGCGCAGGTGCCCGTTCCCAGGATCAGCCTCGACGGTTCGCCGGCGGGTCAGCCGCTGAGTGCATGGCTCGCGCCGCCCGATGCGAAACCGCAGCCGGTGACGATCGATCCGGCGGCGCCGTTCAACATCATCTATTCATCCGGCACGACCGGCGCGCCGAAAGGCATCGTGCAGGCGCATCGCATGCGCTGGGCGCACGTGCGTCGTGCCGCGGGATCGGGTTACGACACGCAGGCCGTCACGCTCTGTTCGACGCCGCTGTACTCGAACACGACGCTGGTCAGTTTCTTTCCCGCACTCGCCGGCGGCGGCACCGTCGTGCTCATGCCGAAGTTCGATGCGACGAAGTTCCTGCAGCTCGCCCAGAAACATCGCGCGACGCACGCGATGCTCGTACCCGTGCAATACCAGCGCCTCATGGACCTGCCGGACTTCGACCGCTACGACCTGGGCAGCTTCCGCATGAAGTTCTGTACCAGCGCGCCGTTCTCCGCCGCGCTCAAGCGCGACATCCTGCGTCGCTGGCCGGGCGGACTGACCGAGTACTACGGCATGACCGAAGGCGGCGGCACCTGCATTCTCGCCGCACATGAATTTCCCTCGAAGCTGCACACGGTCGGACGTCCGGCGGAAGGTCACGACATCCGCCTGATCGACGAACAGGGCAATGAAGTCGCGGCGGGAGACATCGGCGAAGTCGTCGGCCGCTCGCCGGCGGCCATGATGAATGGCTACTTCAATCAGCCGCAGAAAACGTCCGAGGCCGAGTGGTACGACCGCGACGGCAATCGTTTCATCCGCACCGGCGACGTCGGCCGCTTCGACGCCGAAGGATTTCTGACGCTGATGGACCGCAAGAAGGACATGATCATTTCCGGCGGCTTCAACATCTACCCGTCGGATCTCGAAGCCGTGCTGTTCCAGCACGACGCCGTCAAGGACGCCGCCGTCGTCGGTGTGCCATCGCGGGAATGGGGCGAAACGCCGGTCGCGTTCGTCGAGTTGCAAGCGGGTCGCAGCGATGCACCCGAAGCCATCCGCCAGTGGGTCAATCAGCGCGTCGGCAAGACCCAGCGCCTCAGCGCGTTGGAGATAGTGTCATCGCTGCCGCGCAGCGCCATCGGCAAGGTGCTGAAGCGCGAACTGCGGGATGGGTACGTGGCTTCTTAGAAGAAGAATTTCACACGGAGATCCTCTTCTTCCTGTGGGGCCGGCTTCAGCCGGCCTCCTGTACTCGAAGAGGCCGGCTGAAGCCGGCCCCACAGAAGATCTCCGTGTGAAATTCCTGCTCTTATCCGTACTCCTCCTCCCGCAGCGTGCGCATCGCGCGGTAGTAGTGGAAGGTCGACCACAGGAAGACGAAGACGATGAAGGAAAGGGCGTAGCGCAGGCCGTCGGCCGTCGCCTGGGCTTCGGTGGCGCCGAGGTCGATGAAGTATCCCCTGAAGCTTTCGCTGACGAGGCCCGTGAGCGTCGGACCGATGCCCATGCCGATGAAGTTGAGCACCAGGAACAGCAGGGCGCTGGCGAGGGCGCGTTCGCGCGGGCCGACCAGCTTGTAGGTGCCGGAGATCGACGGCGCGAGATACATGGTGCCGAAGCACACGTAGATGAACAGGCAGATCAGCACCAGCGTGGTGTTGCCCATCATGAAGGCGGCCGCAGCGAAGGGCAGTGCGATCAGGTTGGAGACCGCCGGCACCTTCAGCAGGTAACGCGAATCGTTGTGCTTCTGCGAGAGCTTGTCTGCCCACGTGCCGCCGAAATAGGTGCCGGACAATCCGCCGATGCCGACGATGAAGGCCAGCCAGATGCCCGCTTCGGCGACGGTGAAGCCATGCGAGCGGATCAGGTACGAGTTGTAGAAGGCGCTGACGCCGTAGCTCACGAAGGCGTGCAGGCCCGAAGCCACCGACAGATGCTTGAACGTACGCTTGCCCCACAGCGTCCTGAGCACGGTGAGCATCGGCGGCGGTTCCCTGACCGCGTGCACGCCGCCTTCGGAGAACCCGCGCGGCGGTTCGCGCAGCGTGAGTTTCATGATGACGGCGAGCAGCAGGCCAGGCAGTCCCACCAGCAGGAACGCCGTACGCCAGCCGTATTCCTGCGCGACCACGCCGCCCACGAGCAGGCCGAGAAAGCTGCCGCCGTACACGCCCATCGAATAGATCGACAGCGCCGTGGCGCGGCGTTTGGGTTCGAAGTAATCGCTGATCAGCGAATGCGCGGGCGGACTGCAGCCGGCCTCGCCGATGCCGACGACGATGCGGCACAGGAACAGATGCATGAAATTTTTTGCCAGCGCCGTGGCGGCCGTCGCGGCGCTCCAGATCAGCAGCGATGCGGCGATGATGTTCACGCGATTGCTCTTGTCGGCGAGTCGCGCAATCGGAATGCCGACCGTGGTGTAGAAGGCGGCGAAGGCGAGGCCGCTGAGCAGGCCGAGCTGGGTGTCGGTCAGCGCGAAATCCCGCTTGATGAGTTCCATCAGCGTCGCGAGGATCTGCCGGTCGACGAAGTTGAAGACGTAGACGACGAACAGGAACCAGACGACGTACCGGCGATAGGCTTCGGAGCACTGGAATTCCTGCTCGCCCGCGGCTGCGCGCGTCGCTACGCCATTCGCTTCTGCCGACATTCCCGCTGCCCCTGATTGCAATGACGCAACGCCGCGCAGTTCCAGTGACCGGAACATGGTGTCGTTGCGCGGGCGGGGCATTGTGGCATCGGAGGTCTCGATTGCAATTGCGATCCAGAAATCCTTGCAGTTCGCGAGCGCTGCGCGGCAGGCGGGAAACGTGCGCAAATGCAGTCTGCGACGATCGGCGCAGCGGCGAGCGCTGCGTCTCGTTTGACAATTCTTTACTGTATGAGGTCCGTTGCTAGAATGCCGCGCATGAACGCAAATGCAGTGAATCCCGGTGCCGGCACGGCCGAACTCGCACCGCTCATGAATTCGATCGGCCACGCCGCCGCCGACGCCGCGCGAGAGCTTGCGAATTCATCGACGCAGCAGCGAAACGCTGCATTGCTGGCGACAGCAGCGGCGATCCGCGCGAACCGCACGTCGATTCTCGACGCCAACGCCCAGGATCTGCAGGGTGCGCGCGAACGCAACCTGTCCGCGGCGCTGCTCGACCGGCTGCTGCTCGACGACAAGCGCATCGAGAGCATGGCGCGCGGCGTCGAAGCCATTGCAGCCTTGCCGGATCCGCTCGGCGTCGTGACCGCCGACTGGACGCGTCCCAACGGCATGCGCATCCAGCGCGTGCGCGTGCCGCTCGGCGTCATCGGCATCGTGTACGAGAGTCGTCCCAACGTGACGGCCGATGCCGGCGCCCTGTGTCTCAAGTCGGGCAATGCGGTGATCCTGCGCGGCGGCACCGAAAGCACGCACTCGAATCGCGCCATCCATGCCTGTCTCGTGGCCGGATTGCGCGCCGCCTCGCTTCCCGATGCCGCCGTGCAGCTCGTGCCGACCGCAGATCGCGCCGCCGTCGGCTACATGCTGGGTTCGATGACGGAATTCATCGACGTCATCGTGCCGCGCGGCGGCAAGAGCCTCGTACAGCGTGTGCAGCAGGAAGCGCGCGTGCCGGTGATCGGACATCTCGAAGGGGTGTGCCACGTCTATGTCGATCGCGATGCGGATCCCGGCATGGCGCGGTCCGTCGTCCTGAATGCGAAGTTGCTGCGCACCGGCGTGTGCGGCGCGGCGGAAACGCTGCTGATCGATCGGGCGGCGAGCGGCACGCTGCTCGCGCCGCTCGTCACTGCATTGCTCGATGCGGGTTGCGAAGTGCGCGGCGATGAGACGGTTCGCGCCAGCGACCGCCGGGTCGTCGCGGCGACCGAGGAAGACTGGTACGCCGAATACCTCGACAGCATCATCGCGGCCCGGGTGGTCGACGGCGTCGATGCCGCCGTCGCACACATTGCGAAATACGGTTCGGGGCACACCGAATCGATCATCACCGGCAACGCTGCCACGGCGGAACGCTTCCTCACTCGCGTCGACAGCGCCATCGTGCTTCACAACGCCTCCACGCAGTTCGCCGACGGCGGCGAGTTCGGCATGGGCGCCGAGATCGGCATCTCGACCGACAAATTCCACGCCCGCGGTCCGGTCGGCGTGGAGCAGCTCACGAGCTACAAGTACGTCGTGCGCGGCAGCGGGCAGACGCGCTCGTAAGGTCCTCTTCTTCCTGTGGGTCAGGCTTCAGCCTGACTCTTCTCTTGTCATCTGCAGAAGAAGTCAGGCTGAAGCCTGACCCACAGAAGAAGAGCGGGGCTGCGTCACAACCTCACCGCAGCGACCGCCGATATACTCGCCCCGTCCTTCCTCGCCGAAGTCCGACGTCCATGAACCACCTGACCAGAATCGTTGCGCTGCTGTTCCTGGGAATGACGGTGGCGACCGCTCAGACGGCTGCACCCACTCTCTCGCAGTTGACCGCCGCAATCGACAAGGCGCGCCAGGAGCAGGTCGATGCGCTGGCGCCGCGATCTTTTGCGGCCGCAGTCGAGGCGCGCGATACCGCGGCTCGGGATGCCGAACGCGGTCGCGATCCGCAGCGTATTCGTACGGAGCTGGATCAGGGCTTCACGGCGCTGCAGCGGGCGCAGGCAGCTGCGGTCGCCGCCCGCGAAACGTTGCGGACCGTGATTGCGACCCGCACCGATGCGCTCGGCGCGAATGCCCCGACACTGGCGGCGGAGGAATGGGCCCGCGCCGATGATCGTTTCCGCGAAGCGGCGGCAGCGCTGGAAAAAAACGATCTCAAGAACGCACAACGTTATGCCGCCGAGGCCGACGTGCTGCTGCGCGATGTCGAGATGACGGCGATCCGCAACGGCGTCGTGAATGAGGCGCGCGGTCTCATCGCACAGGCCGACGCGGCCAGAGTCGAAAAGTTCGCGCCGCGCACCATCGCCGCGGCGAAGCGCCATCTGTCGCAGGCGGAGCAGGAGATCAATCGCAATCGCTATGAACCGGGCGTCGCCGTGAATCATGCCGCGCAGGCCAGCTACGAGGCCCGTCATTCCATGTATCTGGCGAAGCTCATCGAGGCGACGCTCGAGAAGAAGGGCGAACAGGCCGGCGTCGAGGAACTGATCCTGTCGTGGGAGGCGCCGCTGCGCGAGATCGCCGCCGCGGTGGACGTTCCGGCGCGTTTCGACAATGGCATGCAGCCCGTCATGCAGGAACTGCGCAAGCAGGCCCAGGAGCAGCAGCGCGAGAACCAGCGCCTGAGCCGCGACCTGCAGGACCGCAACGACCAACTGGCCGCCATGAACACCGAGATGGAAAAGCTCGAAGCCCGTCTGGGCGGCGTCTCCCAGGAACGCATCGCCCTGCAGCGCCGGGTCGATGCGCAGGAGCGGCTGCGCGCCAACGTGGCACGCATCGAGAGTTCCTTCACTGCCGACGAAGCACGCGTCTACCGGCAGGGCGAAGACGTGGTGATCTCGCTCACCGGCATCCGCTTCGCCTCCGGGCGCAGCACCATCGATGCAGCGAACGCGCCGCTGATGAACAAGGTCCGCGACGCGCTGGCGCTGTTCCCCGATTCGACGATGGTCATGGAAGGCCACACCGATGCCAACGGCACCGATTCAGCCAATCTGATCCTGTCGCAGGATCGTGCGGATGCCGTGCGGACCTACCTCGTGAACAACTTCGGCATCAGCGCCGAGAAGATCAGCTCGATCGGCTACGGCGAAACGCGTCCTGTCGCCAGCAACGAAACGGCCGAAGGCCGGGCGCGCAATCGCCGTATCGATCTGATCATTCATGTGCGGTGAAGAGAGGCAAAGAGTAACCGCATAGAACGCATAGAACGCATAGAAGAAAGAGAAAGGAAGTAGCCGCAAAAAGCGCAAAAGGCGCAAAAAAACAGGACTCCACATCCGAATCCTTTGCGCCTTTTGCGCTTTTTGCGGCCAGTTCTTCTGTTTTGCGTTCTATGCGTTCTTTGCGGTTACTCCGGTATTCCTTGCCCGAGCCCTGCCAGGCCGCCGCTCAACGAATAGGCGTGCGGGAAGCCGTGCGAACGCAGGTGTTCGGCGGCGGCTTTGCTGCGGGCGCCACGGGCGCAGATCAGCAGGTATTTCCGTTCGGGGTCGAGCGTACTCGCATCCGCCAGCAGGACAGCGAGCGGAATGTGCCGGGAGGCGGCGGCGATCGGCGCTTCGCGGACTTCGCGCAGTTCGCGCACGTCGATGAGGGCGTAACCGGTTGCGGCTGCGAGGTTCGTCAGCGTCACTTCCAGATCGCGCGCAGGAACGTCGATCTCGCGGGCGTCATGCTGGCAGTCGGCGCGATGTGGGGTCCGCAGCTTGCGCTGTTCCAGGGTCAGCAGATCGATCAGCACCATTTCGTTCCTGAGCTGGCCGGGCAGGTTCAACAGCAGCTTCAGTGCTTCGAGTGCCTGCAGCGTGCCGAGGACGCCCGGTACGGGGCCGAGGACGCCGGCTTCGGCGCAATTGCCTACCAGGCCGTCGCGCGTGGCGTCAGGCCACAGGCAGCGCAGGCAGGCACTGTCCGGTTCGGCGCGATACACCTGCAGCTGGCCTTCGTACTGATACACGCTCGCGAAGATCGCTGGCTTGCGTGCTTTCACCGCGGCGTCGTTGACGAGGAATTTCGTCGCGAAGTTGTCGCTGCACTCGACGACGAGGTCGTACCCGGACAGCAGTTGCAGTGCATTGTGTGCATCGATGCGCGGATGCGTATGAATGTGTACTTCCGGATTCAACGCCTGCAGACGCCGTGCGGCGAGCTGCGCCTTGGGCTGGCCGACATCGCCCAGCGAATACAGCGGCTGGCGATGCAGGTTGCTGGCATCGAGCGTGTCCGACTCGGCGATGCCGAGCGTGCCGACGCCCGCGCCGGCCAGGTAGTTCAATACCGGAACGCCGAGTCCGCCGGCGCCGATGACGAGCACGCGCGCCGCGCGCAGTTTCTGCTGCCCCGTCTCGCCGACTTCGCGCAGGGTGATCTGGCGGGAATAGTCGGGGAGGCTACAGGCTACAGGCTGCAGGCTGCAGGCCAGAGAGGAGGGATGGTGGTGATTGGCGCAGGCATCACTCTGGCCTGTCGCCTGTCGCCTGTCGCCTGTCGTCGCATCCCCATGCTCCGCACACCGCTCGCAATTCACCCACCCCGAATCCCCGCTGACGTAGTGCTCCTTCTTCCAGATCGGCACGCGATGTTTCACTTCGTCGATGATGAAGCGGCAGGCGGCGAAGGCTTCGGCGCGGTGGCGCGAGCTGACGCCGACCCACACCGCCATGTCGCCGATGGCGAGCGAACCGACGCGGTGTACGCAGGCGGCCTTGATGATGCCGAAGCGACGGATCGCTTCGGCGACGATGCGTTCGCCTTCCTTGTTGGCGAGCGCTTCGAATGCTTCGTATTCCAGGCGCGTGACGGCGAGTCCTTCGTTGTGATTGCGCACCCAGCCTTCGAAGGCGGCGTAGCCGCCCGCCGCGGGATCGGCGAGTTCGCGCCGATACGATTCGACATCGAGCGCGCTGTTGCTGAAGCCGAAGGATTTCATCCGCCGGCCACCGGAGGAATGAAGACGATCGTGTCGCCGTCGCGCACGGGTGCGTTCCAGTCGGCGAATTCGGAGTTGATCGCGACTTTCAGCTGTTGCGGCGCCAGCTTGAACGGATGACGCGTCTGCAGCTCGGCGTAGAGTTCGGCGGGTGTTGCCGCTGTCGTGGAGACGGATTCGTCGCTGCGTCCGGCCTGTTCGCGGAACAGCGCGAAATACTGCACGCGAACTGCTTTGCGACTCGCCGGCTCATCGCTTCGAGGGCTGCGCAGCGCTGCGCTCGCCGCAACGAATTCGTCCGCCGTATTCACGTTGTCCAGCGAACGCGGATCGGGCAGGTCGAGCAGCTGCGTGTCGGAATTGATCAGAAACTTGCGCGGGCACTGCTTGCCCGCATCGACATGGGCCTGCAGCGGCTCGCGCGCGGCAGGTTCCCAGATCGCGCACAGCGGCTCGGGCAGGCCGTCGTGACTGCTGCAGTAGGCGGTCGCAAGGCATGACGGATTGCGATGCGCGATCAGATGATCGAGTGTGGCGCGCGTCAGGAACGGCAGGTCGCACGCCACGATCAGCCACGCGGCCTTCGGATGCTGCGCCAGCGCCGCGGAAATGCCGGCGATGGGGCCGGTGCCGGGCCGGCGATCGACGATCTGCGGGAAGTTCGCGCGCGTCGGTTCATCGCGTTGATCGGGGCGCACGGAAACGAACGTGGCTGCACAGACCTGCGACACGAGGTCGTAGGCCCACGCCAGTTGCGACTGTCCGTGATACGCGAGCGCCGCCTTGTCGCGCTGCATGCGCGTGCTGGCGCCGCCAGCGAGAATCAATCCGAACAGCGCGGGCGTGCTCATCCGATGTCGCTCTTGCCGCCGCGCTTCTCGACCAGCCTGGTCTGCACGATGGCGATGTCGTGCGAGAGCGCCTTGCACATGTCGTAGATCGTGAGCGCCGCGATGCTGGCGCCCGTCAATGCTTCCATTTCCACGCCCGTCTTGTGATGGACCGAAACCGTGCAACGCACCAGCGCATCATCGCCGTCCATGTCGATCTGCACCTTGCAGTTCTCGATGCCGAGCGGATGACAGAAGGGAATCAGTTCGTGCGTACGCTTCGCGGCCATCACGCCGGCAATGATCGCCGTCTGAAACACCGGCCCCTTCGCCGTGCTGAATCCCTGCACCCGCAACGCATGCGCGACCTCTGCCGGAAACCGCACGCGCGTCTCCGCCGTCGCGGTGCGTTTCGCGACGGTCTTGTCGCCGACGTCGACCATGGTCGGGAGGTTGGCGGAGTCGATGTGGGAGAAGGGAGGCATGAGGAAAGGCTACAGGCTACAGGCTACAGGCTACAGCCGGAGAATACCGCGGTAGATGGTGGTGAGGCATCCGGCCAGTCGCCTGTAGCCTGTAGCCAGCAGCCATCGGCGGCGTCAGCCGCCGATGTAGTACATCTCGATCTTCCGCAACGCATGCTCCCGGCTGCTCAGCGTCGCGCGCTGTTCGCTGTAGCGGTCGCCGCGTTGCCGCCAGGTATCGAAGATCAGCGTGCGCAGTTCGTCGTCGCTGGCGCCGGAGCGCAGGGGGGCGCGCAGATCCGTGCCGTGCGTCGCGAACAGGCAGGTGTAGAGCACGCCTTCCGAAGACAGGCGGGCGCGGGTGCAGGCGCCGCAGAAGGGATGGGTGACCGAGGAGATGAAACCGATCTCGCCGGCGCCGTCGTCGAATGCATAGCGTTCCGCCACTTCGCCGCGATAGTTTTCTTCGACGGGATGCAGCGGCCAGCGCGCGCTGATGCGTTCGAGCAGTTCGCGCGACGGCACGACGCGATCGAGGCTCCAGTGATTGCGGTTGCCGACATCCATGTATTCGATGAAGCGCACGATGACCGGCGTGCCGCGGAAGCGTTCGACCAGGTCGAGCGCGGTGTGATCATTGAGTCCGCGCTCGACCACGGCATTGATCTTGATCGGCGCGAGTCCGGCGTCGAGCGCCGCCTGGATGCCTTCGAGCACGCGATCGCGTTCGGCGAATCCGCCGCTCATCTGCCTGAAGATGTCGGGATCGAGCGAATCGAGGCTCACGGTGATGCGCTGCAGGCCGTTGGCCTTCAGCTGCGCTGCATGCTGTGCGAGCAGCACGGCGTTGGTGGTGAGCGCAACGTCCTGGACGCCTTCGATCGCCGTGAGTTCGCCGACGAGTTCCGGCAGGTTCGGCCGCAGCAGCGGCTCGCCGCCGGTGAGGCGCACTTTCCTGACGCCCAGTTCCACGAACACCCGCGTGAGGCGCGCGATCTCTTCGAACGACAGACGCTCGCTGGATTTCAGGAAGCGATAGTGCTCGTGGAAGGTTTCCTTCGGCATGCAGTACGGGCAACGGAAGTTGCACCGGTCCATCACCGAAATGCGCAGGTCGTGCAGCGGCCGGCCCAGCGTGTCGCGAGGGCGGGGAGTGACGGGCATGTTGACGATCTGCGCCATGCTGCGGCTACCAGCGGTAGAACGGGACGACCGTGCCCGGCGGCACGAGCGTCGGCCCGGGCGGCAATTCGACGAATCCGTCGGTGCCGATCAGGGAAGTGAAATCTCCCGAGCCCTTCGTCGGACGCGGCCTGGCCAGCCTCTGGGCGGCGGTTTCGGGGACGCACTGCACCGGCAGAAAGAAAGCCAGCGGCGGTTTCACGTTGACGGCTTCCGCCAGGGCGATGCGCTCCGCGGCATTCTGCGACGCGCCCATGGCTGCTGCCAACCCCGGCAGCACGTAGCGGCTCAGGCATACGAGCGTGGAGACAGGGTTTCCCGGCAGCGCGTATACGGTTCGCCCCTGCGTCGAGGGTGTCGTGCCGACACCGAACCACATGGGTTTGCCGGGTCGCTGTGCGATCTTGTGGAAGACCACGCCGATGCCGAGTTCCGTCAGCACCTGCGGCACGAAATCGAATTTGCCCATCGAGACGCCGCCGCTCAGGATCAGCACGTCGTGCGTGTCGAGATGCAGGCGCAGGCGCTGGCGCAGCGTGTCGAGATCGTCCGGCAGATGATCCTGCGCCACGTGGCCGTAGCCGCGTCGTTGCAGCGAGGCGAGCACGCCGTAGGCATTGGAGCGATAGATCTGCCAGTCCTGCACGGGTTCGCCCGGCTCGATCAGTTCATCGCCGGTCGAGATCACCACGATGCGCGGCGAGCGGCTCACCAGCGCGCGCGACAGTCCCGAGGAGGCGATCACTGCGACCTCCGGCGGGCCGAGCCGCGTGCCCGGCTGCAGCAGGGGTTCGCCGGCGCGACAGTCGAGGCCGCGCGAATGAACGTTCATGCCCGGCGTCGCGACGACGTCGTCGGCGAGCGTGGCCACGCCATCGTCAATGGAAATCCGCTCGACCGGTACGACGCAGTCGCAGCCGGTGGGCGCCACCGCTCCGGTCATCACTTCGAAACAGGCCTCGCCGTCGGCGAGCACCTTGCGCGGCGCGCCGGCCGCCTGCGTGCCGGCGATGCGGAACGATCGACGCCCCGCCGCGCTGGCGAAAGCGATGCCGTCCATGGTGACGCGGTCGAACGGCGGCTGATCGCGCGATGCGACGATCGGCTCGCGCAGCACCTGGCCGATCAGGTGCGTGAGCGGCACCGATTCCGGTTCGAGCGGCGTGACATGGCGGGCGATCGCGGCGACGGCGTCGGCGGGTGAAAGCATGAGCCGATTGTGGCAGATCGACTCGCGCAAACGAAAACGCCCGGCGAGGGCCTGTGGGGCCGGCTTTAGCCGGCTCTTGATCTTGCAGGTCAGGCTTCAGCCTGGCGATTCCGAGGCCGGCTGAAGCCGGCCCCACAGTAAGAAGAAGCGAAGATCAGCCGCGTGCCTTGAACACACGCACCTGCTCGTTGAACTCCTTCGCCTTGGACTGCAGTTCCTCGACCGCTGCGTTCAGCTTCTTGGACTGCATGGTCTTGACCTGCATGAGCTGCGCCGTGCCCACCGCCTTCGTCTTGGTCTCTTCGTCCAGACAGGCGCCGAACGCCTTCACCTCGGCGTCGTAGGTCTTGAATGCCGTCATGGCGGCGACCATCTCGGCTTCGCTCGCGGTTTTGCCGTCGGGGATCGACGCCGGGGCCTTGGGGTACACGCAATCGGCATGCGCCGAGAGTGACAGGCTCGCGAAGGCCAGAATCGCAAGGCAATGGGTCTTGGTCAGCGTCATCGCTCAGATCTCCGATAGAGGTTCAATGAAAATCGTCAGGCCGCGAATCACGCGGCGCCTGCACAGGTCATCGGCACCGATGGGGAGGGCTTGATGCGCGTGCAGGTGCGGCTTTGTGCAACTGCGACATGAGTCGCAGGGTGCGCGGACTGCAGTGCGGCCGGTATCAGCCGCGTGCCTTGAAGATGCGAACCTGTTCGTTGAACTGCTTGGCCTTTGCCTGCAGTTCGTCGACGGCGGCGTTCAGTTTCTTGGTCTTCATGGTCTTGAGCTGCATCAGCTGGGCGCTGCCGGACCGGCCATTCACTTCCTCTTCGAGGCAGTTGCCGAAGGCCTGCACTTCCTCGTTGTAGGTCTTGAAGGCCGTCATGGCGGCGAGCATTTCCTGCTCCGTGGCCGTCTTGCCGTCGGGAATGGTGGCCGGGGCCTTCGGGAATGCGCATTCGGCCTGCGCCGAGGCGGCGAAGCCGGCGAGGGCGGCGGTGAACACAATCGCGGCGATCAGGTTCTTCATCTCTCCATCTCCGTGCGACACAGGGTTACCCGCGGAACGGGGCCGATCGAATCCCTGAATCGGCCCGCGCGGCGCAGGACTTGAGAGATGCGGCGGCGCGTTCTTCACATAACCGAGGCCGCCTTCCCCGATTCGTGACCTGCGCCACGATCCCGACGCCGTAAATGCAAAACGCCCGGCGCTCGCAATCGAGCGGCCGGGCGTTTTGTGTGCTCGTTCCCGCGTGTGCGGGAGAAGATCAGCTCTTCTTGCTGCGTGCCTTGTAGACCTTCACCTGCTCGTTGAAGCGCGAGGCATGGGCTTCCAGTTCTTCCACGGCGGCGTTGTGACGCTTGGCCTGGATGGCCTTGATCTGTGCGATCTGGTCGGCCGGGGCCTCGGCACCGGCGGCGTCGATGCGTGCCTGCATTTCCATGTCGAGGCAGCTCAGGTACGCGGTGACCTGGTTGTTGTATTCCTTCACGGCCTTCATGCCGTCGATCATTTCCTGCTCGGTGGCGGTGGCGCCATCGGGGATGGAGGCGGGCGCCTTGGGGTACAGGCATTCCGCGTTGGCCAAGCCGGTGCTCAGCAAGCCCACCAGCGTGAGGCTGGCCAGAAACTGGATCTTCATTACATACCCCTCGTGTCTTTATCTCGGCCCGATCCGGCCGCGGAATGGTGAATCGGCACGCAATATAAGGCGTCGCGGTCCGGCTTGGCTACGCCGGAACCGGGTTCATCCGGCACGACGCCGGGTTCATTGCGCAAAGTTAAGTGCGCACGCCTCTATACTGCGGCGCGCCCGTAGCTCCAGCCGCGGATATTCGCTGACGGAACATCACCGATAGTCGCCTGCCGATGACAGCTGCCGAACTCGACGCCATCCGCCTGAGCCTGTCCGTTGCGCTGCGCAGCGTCCTGTTCGGTCTGCCGCTGGCCGTGCTGGTCGCGTGGATCCTGGCGCGGCGCCGCGCGGGCGGCCGCATCTTGCTCGATGCCTTCGTGCATCTGCCGCTGGTGCTGCCGCCCGTCGTCGTCGGCTATCTGCTGCTGCTGCTGTTCGGCACGCGCGGGCCGATCGGCGGCTGGCTGGATCGCACGTTCGGCGTGCAGCTGATCTTCACCAGCACGGGCGCAGCACTGGCGACGGCGGTCATGACGTTTCCGCTGATGGTGCGGGCCATCCGCATTTCGCTCGAAGGCATCGATGCCGGGCTCGAAGAGGCCGCGCGCACGCTCGGCGCCGGCGCCTGGGACCGGTTCTGCAGCATCACCCTGCCGCTGATGCTGCCGGGCATTCTCGCCGGCGCCGTCACCGCATTCGCTGCGGGCCTGGGCGAGTTCGGCGCGGTGATCACGTTCGTGTCGAACATTCCCGGCGAAACGCGCACCTTGCCGCTCGCGCTCTACACGGCATTGCAGACACCGGGCGGCGATGCGCTGGCCGCGCGACTCGCGACCATTTCCTTCACGCTCGGCATCGCCGGGCTCATTGCGGCCGAACTCATCGCGCGACGCCTGCGCCGGATGCTGGGGCGATGACGTGAAGATCGCCGCCCGGCTGCATCGCAGTGAATTCACGCTCGACGTCGCCGTCGACGTTCCCGCCGCCGGCACCGTCGCGCTGTTCGGCCGCTCCGGCTGCGGCAAGACGACGCTCGCCAACATCATCGCGGGCCTGCTGCAGCCGGAATCCGCCGTCATCGAGATCGGCGGCGTCACGCTGGAAAACACGCAAACGCGGACGCGCGTGCCGGTCGAACGGCGCCGCATCGGCTATGTCTTCCAGGATGCGCGCCTGTTTCCCCACTTCAGCGTGCTCGGCAATCTGCGCTATGGCGAACGCCGCGCGCCGGCCGCGCAGCGCGCGATCACGTTCGATCACGTCGTCGACCTGCTGGGGCTGACGCACCTGCTGCAGCGTCGACCGCGCGAGCTGTCCGGCGGCGAACGCCAGCGCGTCGCGCTGGGTCGCGCATTGCTGTCGCAGCCGCGCCTGCTGCTGCTCGACGAACCGCTGGCCTCGCTCGATGCCGCGCGCCGCGAAGAGGTGCTGCCGTATCTGGAAAAACTGCGCGATGAACTGTCGATCCCCATCATTTTCGTCAGTCACCAGTTCGACGAAGTGCTGCGCCTGGCAACGCACGTGGTGCTCATGAACGATGGCCGCATCGTCGCGCAGGGCGCCGTCGAAGCGATGAGCCTGCATCCGGAACTGCGCGCCATCGTCGGCGCCGAAGCCGTCGGCTCCGTCGTCAGCGGTTCCATCGTCGCCGCCGATCCGCACACCGGACTGGCTGCCGTGCAGGTCGGCGAAGGCGTTCTCAACGTCACCTTGCGCGACGCCCACCCCGGCACGCAGGTCCGCGTGCAGGTCCTGGCCCGCGACGTCATCCTCGCAACCTACCGCCCCGAAGGCCTGAGCGTCCGCAACATCCTCGCCGGCCGCATTACCGCGATCGTCCCCGACGACGTCGACGCCGACCTCGTCAGTGTCGACGTCGGCGGCTCCATCGTCCTCTCGCGTGTCACCCGCGCGGCACTGCAATCCCTCTCGCTGCAAGTGGGTATGCAGGTGTGGGTGCTGGTGAAGGCGGTGTCGATCCGCGGGCATGCGTTTCTGGCGCCGCGTGGGGGATGAAGAGAATGGCCGCAAAAAGGCGCAAAACTCACAGAAAATAGAACTGGTATTCAGTCCCGCGGGTCTACGCTGTGCGGAAGAGTGCACGGGGATCATGGAAGATGGATGACATCAGAAAGCTGTGTGATGCAGTTCGCGAGACGGCGTTCGCTGTGCACACGTACTTCAGGCACGGACATCTGGAGAAAGTCTATGAGAATGCGCTGGCTCACCGCCTGCGTGTTGCAGGAATGCAAGTGACGCAGCAGCAGCCACTGTCCGTGTTCGACAAGGACGGAACCAACGTCGGGCAGTATTTCGCCGACATCGTCATCGAAGAATTCCTCATCGTCGAGATCAAGGCGGTCGGTTCGCTATGTGCAGAGCATCAGGCTCAGTTGCTGGGCTACCTGCGTTCAGCCCGTGTTGAGCATGGCCTGCTCATCAACTTCGGTTCGCGAAAATTCCAGATTCGAAAGTACGTGCTATCTGCAGTCGATGCCGGCCCAACAATTCTCGATCCCCTGTGAGTTTTGTGTTCCTTGCGCTTTTTTTGCGGCCATTCTCCGACTCCTATCTTATCGGCAACTCCTTCGACTTCTGCACCGTCCGCAGCGCGAAGCTCGAATGCACGCGTGCGACGCCCGGTAGTCGCGTGAGGTACTTGCTGTGCAGGCGTTCGAAGTCGGCGGTGTCGGCGACGACGACACGCACGACGTAGTCGTAGTCGCCGGTCATGAGATAGCACTCCATCACCTCGGGAATCTTGCGCACGGCTTCTTCGAACTTGCGCAGGTCGACTTCGTCCTGGCGATCGAGCGTGATGTTCACGAACACGTTCACCGGACAGCCGGCGCGTTGCTGGTTGATGCGCGCGGTGTAGCCCTCGATCAGGCCGGACTCTTCCAGCGCGCGCACGCGGCGCAGGCAGGCGGATTCGGAAAGATTCACGCGCTCGGCGAGCTGGCTGTTGGCGATGCGGCCATCGATCTGCAGGGCCTGCAGGATTGCGCGGTCGAAACGGTCCAGTGACATGCGCAAGAATCCTTCGTGAACTTCGAAAATGTTCGCAGAGTCTGCCAGAAACCGCTGTATACAGGCCATATTGTGCAAGTTCCCCGCTTGCCCGGCGCCTACTGTGGCTGTGTCAACACTCACCGCGAGGTCTGCATGCGTATCGGCGTCCCGAGGGAAATCAAAAACCATGAGTACCGCGTCGGCCTGGTCCCGGCCGGCGTGCGCGAACTCACCGAAGCGGGGCATGAGGTTCTTGTTCAAAGTGCGGCGGGAGCCGGGATCGGATTCGACGACGCGGCCTATCGAACAGCCGGCGCGCGCATCGTCCCGCAGGCAGCAGAGGTGTTTGCCGCGGCCGATCTGATCGTGAAGGTCAAGGAACCGCAGCTGGCGGAGTGCCGGATGCTGCGTCGTGGCCAGACGTTGTTTACGTATCTGCATCTCGCCGCCGACGCGGCACAGGCGAAAGCATTGATGGCTTCGGGCGCGACGGCCATCGCCTACGAAACCGTCACTTCGCCGGACGGCTCGCTGCCGCTGCTCACGCCGATGAGCGAAGTCGCGGGGCGCATGTCGGTGCAGGTCGGCGCCGTGTCGCTGCAGAAGGCGAACGGCGGCTACGGCGTATTGCTCGGCGGCGTGCCGGGAGTTGCGCCGGCGAAAGTCGTGATTCTCGGCGGCGGCGTGTCAGGCACGTGCGCTGCCGAAATGGCCGTGGGCCTGCGGGCCGACGTGACCATCGTCGACAAATCTCTGAAGCGGTTGCGCGCGCTCGATGCGCAGTTCGGCGGCTCGCTCAAGACAGTCGCCTCGACATCGGAAAGCATCGAATCGCTGGTCACGCCGGCCGATCTCGTGATCGGTGCGGTGCTCGTCGCGGGTGCCGCGGCGCCCAAGCTCGTGACGCATGCAATGGTGAAGAAAATGAAGCCCGGCGCCGTGATGGTCGACATCTCCATCGACCAGGGCGGCTGCTTCGAAACCAGTCGCCCGACCACGCACGCCGAACCGACCTTCGTCGTCGACGGCGTCGTGCACTACTGCGTCACCAACATGCCCGGCGCCGTGCCGCGCACGTCGACGTTCGCGCTGACCAACGCAACCCTGCCGTACGTGAAGGCGCTGGCCGCTCACGGAACGCCGAAGGCGCTCGCCCTCGACGCGCACCTGGCTCACGGCCTGAACGTCTTCGACGGCGCGATCACGCACGAAGCCGTCGCCCGCGATCTCTGCCTGCCGTTCCGGCCCTATCACGGTGCGCAGGCGCACGCTGCATGAATTGATCGATTCCGTTCGCGCTGTTCGAATCCCCCTGACTGGCCCGCTTCTTAGCGGGCTTTTTTTTGGGGGAGGGTCGGATGGGAGGATGTGCTCCGCCTGTGGGGCCGGCTTTAGCCGGCCTGAGAACTGTCAGGCTAAAGCCTGACCTACAGAAGAAGCGGCTCTCGTTCCTCTCCAGGGTTTGAATTGCCGCGAGCCACCCGCATACTCGCGCGATGCTCGATCGCATCACGCCCATCAACAAAACCCTGATCCTGATCAACGTCATCGTGTTCGGCCTGCAGTATCTGGCCGGCCACCTGGTGAACGTTCAGTTCGCACTATGGCCGCCGCAGATCGAGCGCATGGGCGGTCCGCCGTTCCAGGTCTGGCAGCTGCTGACCTATGGCTTCATGCACGGCAGCTTCATGCATCTGTTCTTCAACATGTTCGCGCTCTTCATGTTCGGTTCGGACGTCGAGCGGCTGTTCGGCTCGAAGCGCTATCTCACGTACTACCTCGTCTGCGTGATCGGCGCCGCGCTCATGCATCTGATCGTGGTGCGTATCGCCAACCTGCCGCCGGCTCCCGTCGTCGGTGCATCGGGCGCCGTGTTCGGCATCCTGCTGGCGTTCGGCATGGCGTGGCCGAATCGCAAATTGATTCTGCTGCCCATTCCCATTCCGATGCCCGCGTGGCTGTTCGTCACGCTCTACGGCCTGCTCGAGCTCTACCTCGGCATCACGCAGACAGCACAGGGCGTTGCACACTTCGCTCATCTGGGCGGCATGGCGACCGGCTTCGTCCTGATTCGTTACTGGCGGGCGCAGGCGCGGCGGCGGAGTTGAGAGGAAGAAATAGCCGCAAAAGGCGCAAAAAAGAGTTGATTCCATTTTGTGCTTTTTGCGCCTTTTGCGGCCATTCCTCCTCTTAAGGATTCGTCCCGCGCAGCTCGACCACCCGCCGACGCATCACCTCCAGCTCCGCCTCCTCCGGTGCGATCGGCTCGCCCACGCGCAGGGTGATGCGCGCCCAGAAGCGGCGGGGCCAGCGGTTCCAGACGGGGCCGTATTGGCGAGAGAACATGGAATGCCACAGACCGCTGAGTGACATCGGGATCACGGGCACGGGCGTTTCTTCGAGGATGCGCAGCATGCCGGGGCGGAAGGGGCCGATCTCGCCGTCGGCGGTCAGGCGGCCTTCGGGGAAGATGCACACCAGGTTGCCGGCGCGCAGTTCCTGGGCGACGAGCTGGAAGGCGCGTTCGTAGCATTCGGGATCTTCCTTCTGCGGCGCCACCGGAATGGCCTTCATGCCGCGGAAGATCGTGCTCAGCACCGGAATCCTGAAGATGGCGTTCTCCATGATGAACCGTACGGGGCGGCGTGAGGCGGCGGCGATGACGATGGCGTCGACGAAGCCAACGTGGTTGCAGATCAGCAGGGCAGGGCCTTCCTCGGGAATGTTCTTCAGGCCTTCCGTCTTCAGCCGGTACATGAAGTGCACCAGCAGCCACGCGAGGAAGCGCAGCAGGAATTCCGGCACCAGCGTGTAGATGTAGATCGCGACGAAGGCGTTGAGGAGGCCGGTGGCCAGCAGCAGTTGCGGAATGGTCATGCCGGCTTCGAGTGCTGCCGCGCCGAACAGCGCCGCGACCACCATGAACGCGGCGTTGAGGATGCTGTTGGCGCCGATGACGCGCGAAATGACTTCGCGTCGCGAGCGCTGCTGGACCAGCGCGTTCAGCGGCACGATGAAGAAGCCGCCGAAGACGCCGATCAATCCCAGGTCGAGCAGCACGCGCCATATGCCGGGCTGTGTGAGGAAGGCGCTTGGCGCCAGCAGCTGCGGGCCGAGCGCTGCAGGCGCGGCAAAGTAGAGATCGACCGCGAACAGCGTGAGGCCGATCGAGCCGAACGGCACCAGGCCGATTTCCACCTTGTGACCGGACAGGCGCTCGCACAGCAGCGAGCCGATGCCGACGCCGGCCGAGAACACGACCAGCAGCACCGTGACGACTTCCTCGTTGCCGCCGAGGATGTCCTTGGAATACAGCGGTAGCTGCGCCAGCACCAGCGCGCCGTAGAACCAGAACCAGGAGATGCCGAGGATCGACAGGAACACCGTGCGCGATTCGCGTGCGGCCTGGATGTTGTCCCACGCGGACGTCCACGGACGCCAGTCGATGCGCAGGCTGGCATCGGCCGGCTTGAGTTTCGGAATCGCCAGGCTGGCGGCAAAGCCTGCCACTGCGATGGCGATCAGCGCGGTCGAGATCACATCGATGTCGCCGTGACTCGCGAGGATGCCGGCGAACAGCGTGCCGAGCAGGATCGCGAGGAATGTCCCCATCTGGATGAGCGCGTTGCCGCCGACCAGTTCGCTCTCTTCCAGCACCTCGGGCAGCAGGCCGTACTTCGCCGGTGCAAAGAACGTCGAGTGCGCGCCCATCATGAACAGCGCGCCGAGCAGGATGCCGATGTGCTGTTTCGCGAAGCCGACCGCGGCCGTCGCCATGATGAGAATCTCGAACGCCTTGACCGCCTTCAGTACCACCGTCTTGTCGTAACGCGTGGCGAGCTGCCCGGCGATGCCGGAGAACAGCACGAACGGCAGGATGAACAGGCCGCCGGCGAGATTGGTCAGCAGTTGCGGTTCGAGGGTCGTGTACGTCGCGGCCTGATACGTCGCCAGGATGAGCAACACGTTCTTGTAGACGTTGTCGTTGAACGTACCGAATGCCTGCGCCCCGAAGAACGGCAGGAAGCGGCGTTGCGCGAAGAGTCGGAACTGGCTCGGCTGCTGGGCGGGATTCATGCGCATCCTGTTGCGGGCATTGTTGGTATTCTGGCCGTCGCGCCGATCTTGCCATTGCTGCCGGGTCGTCGTCGCCTGCTCAACCACCCAAGGCATCTGCATGCCCGCAAACGCACACCCGCCACGCATCATCGGCATCGGCGGCACGACCAAACCGGGCTCGTCGACCGAGCGCACGCTGACGGCCACGCTGCAGGCGGCCGAAAGGTTGGGGGCGCAGACGATGCTGTTTGCCGGTCCCGTGCTGGCGCAGCTACCGCTGTACTCGCCGGAAGATGCGCAGCGCTCCGAACTGCAGCGCCAGTTCGTCGAAGCCGTGCGTCACGCCGATGGTCTGATCCTGGCGACGCCGGCCTATCACGCCGGCATTTCCGGATTGCTCAAGAACGCCATCGATCTGCTGGAAGATCTGCGCGGCGACGTGCGGCCGTACCTGCACGATCGCGCCGTCGGCTGCATCGTCACGGCGCATGGCTGGCAGGGCGCAGGCACGACGCTCACGTCGGTGCGCACCATCGTTCACGCCCTGCGCGGCTGGCCGACACCGCTCGGCATCACGCTGAATACGGCGGAACGGCTCTTCGACGACGAGGGCGACTGTCTCGACGAAAGGGTGCAGGTGCAGTTCGCGATGCTGGCGGCGCAGGTGGTCGGCTTCGCCAACCGCATGCGTCACTGATTCGCTGCGGGCGCGCGCAATGCGTTGTGTGCTTCGACCGGCGTGAGGTCGCGATCGCCGGCATCGTGGGCGATCGCGCACAGCAGCGCGAGCCCCGGCGCAGCCTGGCCCTTCGTGATCGTGGCGGACCACTTCAGTTTGTGATGTTCGAACGTGGCCTTCAGTGCCTCGGCTGCCGTGCGTATGGCTTTGCCTGCGTCCGGGCGGGCGGATTTCAGATCGTCGACCGTCTGCGCCGCCGCTTGCGTTACTCGTGTGGCCCAGGCCTGCACGATCGCGTTGTCGCCGCCGGTCTCGCCGATCAGCTTCAGGGCCGTCTGTTCCGGGCGCACGGTGCGGCCCGGCTGTGATTGATCGAGCCATCCGGCGAGCGCTTCGGTGTGACGCTGCAGCGCCTTGAGCGCATTGCGCAGTTCGCGCCGCTGCTCGCTGCCTTCGAGTTCGCGTTCGCGACGATAGAGCGCCGCGATGCCGGCGGCGTGAGCGACGAATTCGTCCGAGTCGCAGATTGCGCGCGCGACACGTTCCAGGGCCTTGCCGGCCTTTCTGCGTTTCATGAATCCGGGAAACTCCAGCGGGAAGATCGGCCGCGAGTTTGCCGGGGGCGCGGCGGGTTCTCAAGAACGCCGCGGATTCTCGCTCTTCCTGTGGGTCAGGCTTTAGCCTGACTTCCGAAAAGGCCGGCTGAAGCCGGCCCCACAGTCAGAGCGATGCAGCTCCGCCTGTAGGTCAGGCTTTAGCCTGACTCTGAGAGGCCGGCTGAAGCCCCATGGCACCGACTCAAGCGATCGGCCCATACCTTCCGCTCTCTATCTTCTCTTCTCCAACTGCATTCAACACGCCACCACTGTAGTGAGCCACCGATCAGAGAAGACCCCCTCCCTGGCTCTCCCCCGCTGCGCGGAGGAGGGAAAGAACAAAACGGACTTGCGCTTAAGTCGCGCACGACGCGCACGCCGATGCTGCGATCTTCACCGCTCACCCGCGCCCGCGTCTCGCAGACAGGTGCGTGATCGAGCGTTGCGCCACCGGCGGCGCATGCTGGCGCACCAGCGTGCTCTTGCCGAACAGCGACTCGACCAGATCGACCGCCAGCTCTGCCGTGCGATTGCGTATGTCGAGCGCCGGGTTGAGTTCCATGATGTCGAGCGACGCCATGCGGCCGGTGTCGGCAATCATTTCCATGCACAACTGCGCTTCGCGATACGACGGACCGCCGGGCACCGTCGTGCCGACGCCGGGGGCGATCTCCGGATCGAGGAAGTCGACGTCGAAGCTCACGTGCAGGTGCGTGTCGTCGTCGAGATCGGCCAGCGCCATTTCCATGGTCTGGCGCACGCCGACTTCGTCGATGAAGCGCATGTCGAACACTTCGAGCCGCTGCTCGTGCAGGAAACGCTTCTCGCCGGCATCGACGCTGCGGATGCCGATCTGCCGGATCGCCGACGGCTCCATCGCCGGTACCGTGCCGCCGATGCGGATCAGCTCGGGCGGGCAGAAGCCACACAGGCACGCGACCGGCATGCCGTGGAGATTGCCGCTGGGCGAGAGTTCGCGGGTGTTGAAATCCGAGTGCGCATCGAGCCACAGCACGCGCAGCGTGCGGCCGGTGTCGCGACAGTGACGCGCCGCGGCGCTGAGGGTGCCGATGCCGAGACAGTGATCGCCGCCGAGCAGGATGGGCAGGCGCCCGCCGGCCAGTTCGGCATGCACGGCGTCGTGCACGAGCTGATTCCATGCGACGACTTCGCGCAGATGACGATAGCCCTCGACCGGCGGCAGCCAGGGATTGCCGGGCCCCGCGAGATTGCCGCGATCGATCACCTTGAGACCGCGGCTCGTGAGCGCCTGGAGCAGGCCGGCGACGCGCAGCGCTTCCGGTCCCATCGATGCGCCGCGATGACCGGCGCCGACGTCGGTCGGTGCGCCGATCAGCGTGACTTCGCGTCGCGCGTTCACGCGACGGCCTCCTCGGCACGGCGGGTCTTTGCCGGCGCCTCGCGCAGCGTGCAGAACAGATCCTTGGGATCGGCCAGATCCGGCACCAGATCGAGCTGCGGCTGCGTGCCGCGCTGCGCGTGATGCAGGCGCTGCAGGTAGCGCAGCGCCGAGAAGTCTTCGATGGCGAAGCCCACCGAGTCGAAGATCGTCACTTCGCGTTCGCTGTCGCGACCGCTCGCATTACCCGCGACCACGTCGGCGAACTCGATGACGGGGAACGTCGGCTCCATCTGCTGGATCTCGCCTTCGATGCGCGACTGCGGCTCATACTCGACGACGATGCGTGCATCCGGCCGTCGCAGGATGTCGGCATGCAGTTCGGTCTTGCCCGGGCAATCGCCGCCCACGCCATTGATGTGCATGCCGGGTTCGATCATGTCCGGCGTCAGGATCGTGGCATTGCGCTTGTCGGCCGTGACGGTGGTGACGATGTCCGCGCTGCGCACGGCGTCGGCAGTGTTCTGGCAGATCACGATGCGCAGTCCATCGAGCGACAACGCCGACAGGTTGCGGACCAGCTTGTCGGTGGCGCGTGGATCCGTGTCGTACAGACGCAGTTCGCGGATGCCGAGCATGTGATGGAAGGCGATGGCCTGGAACTCGCTCTGCGCGCCATTGCCGATGAGTGCCATGGCCCGGTTGTTGCGACGGGCCATCCAGCGCGCAGCGAGCGCCGACATGGCGGCGGTGCGCAACGCGGTCGTGTAGGTGAGTTCGGCCAGCAGCAGCGGATAGCCCGTCGCGACATCTGCCATCACGCCGAAAGCCGTCACCGTAAGCAGGCCGCGTGCGGTGTTCTTCGGATGGCCGTTTACATACTTGAATGAATACAGCCGGCCATCGCTCGCCGGCATCAGTTCGATCACGCCGATGTCCGAGTGCGTCGCATGACGCGGCGATTTGTCGAACGCCGGCCAGCGCCGGTAATCCGATTCGATCTCCGTCGCCAGCTCTTCGATGAAGCGCGCCACGCCGGTCCGGCGGACCAGTTCGTGAACGCGTTCGATGCCGATGTAATCGACCACTGCCTGTCTCCCGGAACTCTCGTATGCGCCGCCGGGCCTAGTTTTTCGTCAGGCAGGGCCAGTTAGAAGCCAGAGAACTGGTCAGGAAGCTCGATGTATTGGGCGAAACGTCAGGCATTCATGGCATTCTGCCCAAGCCGGTCCGAGGGGGAACAGCCGTGGACAACGTCGACCGCCAGTTGATCAGCCTGCTGCGCGAGAACGCGCGCACACCCGTCGCCACCCTGGCGAAGAAGCTCAAGGTAGCGCGCGGCACGGTTCAGAACCGCCTGAGCAAACTCGAAGCCGACGGCACGATCGTCGGCTACACCGTGCGCCTGCGACCGCAGATCGAGTCGCACCACATCCGCGCCTTCATGACCGTCGCCGTCGACGGCAACCGCACCGAACAGGTGTTGCGCGCCCTGCGCGGCCATCCCAACGTCGTCGCCCTGCACACGACCAACGGCCGCTGGGACCTCGTCGCCGAACTGCGCACCGACAACCTCGAAGAATTCGACCGCGTCCTGCGCCAGATCGGCCTGCTCGACGGGATCGCGAATACGGAGACGAGTTTGTTGTTGTCGACGCAGAAGCTTTGAGATTCGGAAAGGAGAATGGCCGCAAAAAAGGCGCAGAGGGTCGAAAAAAAGTATCCGAGGAGAAATCTCTTTTCTGACCTTGAGATCTTTGCGCCTTTTTGCGGCCATTCTTCCTTCCTACTCCGGCTTCTCCAGCTCGAACCCCTCATCGAGCCAGCCGGTGATGCCGCCGATCATGAGCTTCACCGGGCGGCCGAGCTTTGCGAGGCGGATGGCGCCGCGGTGGGCGCCGTTGCAGTGCGGGCCGGCGCAGTAGACGACGAAGGTCGTGTCCTGCGGATACGACGCCAGTGTCGATTCGATGATCTTCCGATGCGGCATGCTGAGTGCGCCGGGTACGTGGCCGCGTTCGTAGAGTTCGTGGCTGCGTACGTCGAACAGCACGAAGTCCTGCCTGCCGGAGTTCATGGCGTCGTGCACGTCCCAGCAGTCGGTTTCGAAGCGCAGTGCCGATTGGAAATGGGCGAGGGCGCTGGCGCTGTCGGCGGCAGGGATCTGGGTGACGGAAGAAAGCATGGCAACTCCTGTGTTTCCGATCCCCTCCTCCGCGCAGCGGGGGAGGGTCAGGGTGGGGGCTCTTACTGTGGGGCCGGCTTTAGCCGGCCTCTTTTCAGAAGTCAGGCTGAAGCCTGACCTACAGAGACCCCCTGTCCTTCCCCCGCTTCGCGGAGGAAGGGACGCAATATCGAACGGTGTGCGCATCGTAAGCGCGGCGGCCCGTCGTCCGCTCCTGGCGCAATCGCCATCCTCCGGTAACATCGCGCCATGAAGCGCAAAGCGGAAAAGTCGCCCCTCGTGGTCGCGGTCGCCTACGACCAGCTCTGTACCTTCGAGTTCGGCTGCGTCGTCGAGATGTTCGCGCTGCAGCGGCCGGAACTCGGCGTGCCGTGGTACCGGTTCGCCGTGTGTTCCGCGGAACGACGCACCTTGCGTGCGGCTGGCGGGATCACCGTCGCTGCGCCGTATTCGCTCAGGATCCTCGAACAGGCGCACACCATCATCGTGCCCGGCTGGCGCGACGCGGACGAACCGCCGCCGCCGGATCTCGTGAAGCGCATTCGTGCCGCCCACGATCGCGGCGCGCGCATCTGTTCCATCTGCTCCGGTGTCTTCGTGCTCGCCGCGGCCGGCATCCTCGACGGCCGGACGGTGACGACACACTGGCGCTACGCACAGCGATTGCAGCAGCGTTACCCGACGCTGCGCGTCGAACCCAATGCGTTGTACGTCGATGAAGGTCAGGTCGTGACGTCGGCCGGCTCAGCCGCGGGACTCGACATGCTCGTGCACCTGGTTCGCCGCGATCACGGACCGAAGGTTGCCAACCTGGTCGCGCAGCGCCTGGTGATTCCACCGCATCGCGACGGCGACCAGGCGCAGTACGTGCCGCGGCCGGTGGCGCGCGAAGACGAAGGCCGGCTCGCGCGATTGCTCGACTGGGTGCGCCAGCACCTGGATGCGCCGCACTCGGTGGCATCGCTGTCGAAGCGGGCCAGCATGAGTCCGCGGACGCTGCTGCGTCATTTCAGGAACATCACCGGCCTGGCGCCGGGCGAATGGCTGCTGCGCGAACGGGTGGCCCTGGCGCGCGACATGCTGGAGTCGGGCCGCGTGCCGATCGGCGAAGTCGCGGACCGCGCCGGCTTCGGTTCGGCGGAATCGTTCCGTCGGCATTTCCGTCTGCAGGTGGGTGCGTCGCCGGCGGCGTACCGGCAGCGGTTTATGCAACGGTAGAGAGAGAAGAGCCGCACTTCCCACTCAGGGCACGCACGCTGGCCAGCGTCACGACAAGCCGTCTACCATCGCGCGCATGACCACTACGCTCGACACGACTCCCGCCGCCGACGGCTTTCGCATGCCGGCCGAATTCGAACCGCATTCCGGCTGCTGGATGCTCTGGCCGGAACGGCCGTCCAACTGGCGCCTGGGCGCAAAGCCCGCGCAGCAGGCCTTCGCCGCCGTGGCCACGGCGATTGCGGTGAGCGAGCCAGTCACCGTCGGCGTATCGCGTGCGCAGTTCATCCAGGCGCGCTCGATGCTTCCCGATGCGATCCGCGTCGTCGAGATGTCCACCGACGACGCCTGGATGCGCGACGTCGGCCCCACGTTCGTCGTCAACAAGCGCGGCGACGTCCGTGGCGTGGACTGGACTTTCAACGCCTGGGGCGGACTGAACGGCGGTCTGTATTTCCCGTGGGATCAGGATGATCTGGTAGCGCGCAAGGTGGTGGAGATCGAAGGTCGCGATCGCTACCGCGCGCCGCTGATCCTGGAAGGCGGGGCGATCCACGTCGACGGCGAAGGCACGCTGCTGACGACGGAAGAGTGCCTGCTCAATCCCAATCGCAATCCGCATCTCGACAAGGGCCAGATCGAGATCCTGCTGCACGAATATCTCGGCGTGACCAGCGTCATCTGGCTGAGCAAGGGCGTCGTCGACGATGAAACCGACGGTCACGTCGACAACCTGTGCTGCTTCGTGCGGCCGGGCGAAGTGGCGCTGACCTGGACCGACAACAAGCGCGATCCGCAGTATCGCGTCTCGATGGACGCGTTCGAGCGGCTGAGCGGGGCGCGCGATGCGCAGGGGCGCAAGCTGAAGATCCACAAGATCCACCAGCCGGGTCCGCTGTTCCGCAGCCGCGAAGAATCCGCAGGCATCGACGTGGTCGACGGCGGCGCTCCGCGACGCGTGCACGAACGGCTCGCGGCCTCCTACGTGAACTTCTATATCGGCAATTCCGTGATCGTCATGCCGCTGCTCGATCCGAAGCGTGACAAGCAGGCCGCGCGGCAGCTGCAGAAGCTGTTCCCGGAGCGCCGGCTGATCGGCGTGCAATCGCGGGAAATCCTGCTGGGCGGCGGCAACATTCACTGCATTACTCAGCAGGTGCCGCGCGGCAAGAAACGCTGATTCCCTCCTCCGCGCAGCGGGGGAGGGTTAGGGTGGGGGCATCAACGCAAGCGGCGCTGCCTGACTTGAGGCCCCCATCCTGTCCTTCCCCCGCTGCGCGGAGGAAGGGACGCTCGATTCGACTTCATCTCAATCATCTGGCGCCTAATGCAGTGCCATTGAGCCACTGGCACGGGAGATTCGCATGCCTCGCAAAGCCCGACTCTTCGGCGCACGCCGCATGAGCAAGGAACAGTACGAGAAGGTGCTGCCGCCGCTGCGGGATGCGCTGCTGGCGGCGCAGAAGCGGCTGACCGACGAAAAGTCCTGCGCGCTCGCGGTGATCGTGACGGGCGTACCGACCGCAGGGCGCAGCGAAATCGTCAATGAGTTCCTCGAATGGCTCGATCCCAAGCGCATCCGCGTGCATGCGCTGGAGAAACTGCGGCAGACCGCGCGCGGCTGGCCGGCGATGTGGCGCTACTGGAATGCGCTGCCGGCGCGCGGCGAGATGGCGTTCTTCTTCATGGGCTGGTACGAGGATCTGACCCAGCTTGCGCTGCGCGGACCCGCCAGGGAGCGACGCCACTACACGCGGATCGCCGAGCGCATTCGCCAGTTCGAATCCATGCTGCTGCGCGACCGCGTGAGGATTCTCAAGATCCACCTTACCGTCGGTGAGAAGGTGCAGAAGGAACGCATCCACAAACTGCGCGCCGACAAACTCACGCGCTGGCGCGTGACTCGCGAGGAACGGTGGCTGGCACGTCATCACGACAAGGTCGCGAAAGTCGCGCGGGGAACCATCGCGGCCACCAGCCGGCCGGGCGCCGAATGGCACCTGGTCGACGGCACCGATCCGCAGAGCCGTGTGTTTGCCGCGGGCCGGCTGTTGCTGGATACGCTCGAGAACGGCTTCGCTGCGCGTACGCCGTCGACGAAGGTGGCGAAGCACAGCATGCATCGACATGGCCGGATCGACTTCTCGAGCAGCCATCCGGGCGAGCGGCTGGATGACGACCACTACGACGAGGAACTCGAGCGGTTGCGCGGCCGGTTCGCGCTGCTGACGCGTCGCGGCCGCTTCCGCAAGCACGGCGCGGTGCTGGCGTTCGAGGGCGTGGATGCAGCGGGCAAGGGCGGCGCGATCCGCCGTCTCACCAGTGCGCTCGATGCGCGGCAGTACAACGTCGTGCCGGTGTCGGCACCGACGCCGGAAGAGTCGTCGTATCCCTATCTGTGGCGTTTCTGGCGTCACATACCCCAGCGCGGCGAGATCGCGATCTTCGACCGCTCGTGGTATGGGCGCGTGCTCGTGGAGCGCGTGCGCGGTTTTGCGTCAGTGCCCGACTGGCAGCGCGCCTACGACGAGATCAACGAATTCGAGCGGCAGCTCGCCGAACACGGACTCGTCGTCCACAAGTTCTGGCTGCAGGTCGGCAAGGAAGAACAGCTGAAGCGCTTCCACGAACGCGACCGCGATCCCCTGAAGCGCTACAAGGTCGATCCGGAAGACTGGAAGAACCGCCGTTTCTACGACGACTACCAGCAGGCCGCGCGCGAGATGATCCAGCGCACCGGCACCGACGATGGGCCGTGGACGATCGTCGAGGCGGACGACAAGAAATATGCGCGGCTGAAGGTGTTGAGGACGGTGTGCGAGGCGATCGAGCGGAAGCTGGAGTAGCCGAGGTCGACCTCTTCTGTAGGTCAGGCTTCAGCCTGACTTCTTCGGAGTCAGGCTGAAGCCTGACCTACAGGAAGATTTCCCGGTCGCCTACCGTCGCAGTCCCAGCACGAACACCACATCCGGCGACGTCTCCACCGCGATGTCCTCGCTCACGCCGAAGTCGATCTGCCAGCCGCTCGCGAATTTCCAGGCGCCGCCCACCGTCAGGATGAGCGCATCGCCGAGGTAGTCGAGTCCCGTGTCATCGAAGGCCGCGGTGTGCGCATCGAACTGCAGCTTGAGCGCCAGGCCGCGCCACACGTTCACGTCGATGCCGGCGAGCCCGCTCCATACGACACTGCGCTGCAGTTGCGGCAGCAGGTCGCCTTCGCCGAGATATGTCGCTGCGAGCTGACCGAACGCGGACCAGCGCTCGCCGAAGCGTCGTTCCGCGGCGAGCGCGAGCGTGGCATCCATCGCGCCGCTGCCGGTGAGATCGTCCGCATCGCCGGTCGGCAGCTTGAGGCTGGCCCAGGCAGCGACATGGGTGTCTGCAGTGGCGAGCCACTGGTAGCCGATGTTCGCCGAAAGATCGCCGAGGCCGGCGACCGATGAACCGAAATCCAGCAATGCCACGCCATCGCGTTCATACGCGATCCGGAACTGATCGCGCGGCAGGTTCGGCCGCTCGCCTTCCGGAAGTCCGAAGAAGTCGTGCCAGCTGTCGATGAAACTGTCGAGACTGCCGGCGCCGGTGTAGCGATACGGCAGTTGCAGCTGCACGGTCCAGCGATCGCTCAAGGCGCGGCCGAGTGTCAGGCGCAGTTCGCGCGTTTCGGCGTCGACGAGCAGATCTTCGTCGTCGGCTTGCTGGAGCAGCGCGGAACTGCCCCAGTTGAAATCGGCTGCCATCGTCCAAGTGTCTGCGGACTCGAGACGCGATGGCAGCGGATGAGGAATGCCGAAGCCGGCGAGCAGCGGGTTCTGGTCGCGGGTGGGGAAGGGATCGGCGGAGGCTGGCGGACTCGTCATGAGCAGCGCCATGCCAAGCAGCCCCCACCCTAACCCTCCCCCGCAAGCGGAGGAGGGGATCGGAAAGAGGCGGTTCGTTTCTTCCCCTCCTCCGCTTGCGGGGAGGAGGCTGTGCCGGAATCCCCCAGCGAGGGGAGAGGGCAGGGTGGGGGTGCTCCGGCGCGCTCTCAGAACCACACCGAAATGAACGCCTGAATGACGTTCGCGCCGAACGAGTAGAACGGTTCGGCGCCGGCAGCGCGGAAGTTCGGATCGTCGGTCGGCAGCATCGAATAGCGCGCGTCCCGATAATCGTCGTAGTCGAACTGCATGCGGTCGTACGACAGGTTCAGCGTGCCCTTCTTGATGAACTTCCAGCTGCTGCTCAGGAACTCGTACGAGGCGCTGAGATGGAAGGTCTGGCTCGCGAAGGTCGACAGTTCCTTGTCGCGGCCCATGAAGTTCTGCTGATCGACGCGATCGAAAATGTCGGCGTAGAAATCCGCGTTGCCCTGGCTGTAGTAGCGGATGCTGGCTTCGAAGGTCCAGGGCGTGCCCTTGAGCGGATGCATGTAGCCGACTTCGAACGTGTTGGCGTCGATGCCCCAGGTATCCGTGAAGTAGCGATAGCCGCCGAACGCGGCCGCCCGCCACGGCAGGAAGTAGCGCGCGTTGAGCGAGGCCGCGTTGCTGGTGCGCGTGTGCGGATAGATTTCGGTCGCGAGACGGAAGTGCAGGTCGTCTTCCGGATCGTAGTAGCGGAACGAGCGATACGGATTGTTGAGGTAGCCTTCGTCCGTGATCACTTCCAGTCCCAGCGCCAGGATCATGTTGCGCGTGAGGATCTGCGACACGCCGACGCGATAGCTCCAGCGATCGACGTCCTCCTTGAAATTCGGATCGACGATGCGGCGATCCGGGTTGTCGGGATCGCTGATGGTGCGGCCGACGGTGTCGTCGCCCTTCGAGAATCCCATGCTGATCGTGGTCAGGTCGCCGAACAGGTCCTGGCTGATGTTGAAGCTGGTCGTGCTGGCCTGGTAGTCGTTCTCGTCGCTGTTCGTGTAGCTGAGGCTGTACGTCGTCTTGCCGCGCAGGTAGTCGAAGCCGAAGCTGTACTGGTTGCGCTCTTCCTTGTATTCGCTCGCGCCGCTGACTTCGACGTCGATCGAGGCGCTGGTCACCATGTCCATGTAGTAGTTGGCGTTGACCGAATACTTCTCGGCCATGGTCTTGCGCACCAGCAGCGACGGGCCGTGAATGGTGACGCCGCCGCCTTCATAGCGGTGATAGAGCAGGTCGGCGCGGTCTTCGGGAAGAACGCCTGCGAACGCCGGCAAGGCCAGCGCGGCGAGCAGCAACAGAATAAAAGCGTGAGGCCTGCGCATCAGTTGCATCCGCAGCCGCCGCCGGCGCCGCCGAGGGCGCCGCGCGCGCCTTCGCGCGCTTCGTAGACGTGATCCATGTAGGAAGTCGAAACCGGATTCAGATCGAACGACATGATCGGGTCGGCGAGGTTCTGGCGTTCGTAGGGTTTGACCCAGGGTTCGATGTTGCCGCAGGCGGAGAGGGCGATTGCGAGACCGACAGGCCACAGGCGACGGGCGACAGCCAGAAAGCCGGACCGAATCTTGTTCTGGCCGTAGCCTGTCGCCCGTAGCCTGTCGCCCATCTCTCTCACTCCTTCAACAGCGCGCGAATCTGGTTGAGATATTCGCTCTCATCGCCCGGCTTGTAGCCGCGATGCAGATACCGCACGTTGCCCTTGCGATCGATGAACACGGTGCTCGGCATCGCATTCACGTCGTAGAGCTTGCTGACCTTGTTTTCCTTGTCGAACAGCACCGGGAACGTCACCGGCGTCTGCGCCAGCCACTTTTCCGCATCGGCCGTATTCGCTTCGACGTTCACGCCGAGCATGGTGAAGCCGAGCGCACTGTAACGCTTGTGCATCTGGTCGAGCAGCGGCATTTCCTGCCGGCACGGACCGCACCAGCTCGCCCAGAAATTCAGCATCACGACCTGGCCCTTGAGCTTGTCGAGCGACACGATGTCGCCGCTTCGCGACGGCAATGTGAACGCTGGTGCCAGCGCCGAGCTCGCGCCGACGAGAGAGGACACGGCCAGCGTCGCGGCCAGCGCGGTTGCGCGCAGGCAGGTAGTCAACTTGGAAGAACGCATGGATTCAAGACCTCGTCAGTCAGACAGTCCCAGCGCTCATCCTCTCTCAGAAGAAGATCGACAAACCGAGATGCGCTTCCAGATTATTGACGATCTTTTTCTCGCCCAGCAGGTCGGTGTCGTACACGTAGTCGCGCACGTCGAAGTGCACCGCCATCCAGTCGTTGGGCAGGATTCTGTAACCGAATCCGCCGCTGACCGTGAATAAGTCGTCGCCTGCAAACCGTGTGCTGCCAATGCCTGCCACCAGATAGAACGCGGTGTTGTATGCGCGATTCTTGCCGATGAAAACTTCGCCTGGCAAAGCGTTCCATCCTGCCGACAGTGCGTAGTAGGTGTAGTCGCGTTCGGAGTCGGTGAGCAGTTCGGCGGCGCCCGACAGCGTTTCGTAACTGGTCTTGCCGGCGCGCGACTGGCCGATCGTCGCTTCGAGGAAGAAATCTTCGGTGAGGTGATAGGCGAGGCGTGCGCCGTACACCGGATTGCTCTCGAAGTCCTCGATGCTGAGGATGCCGCCGTAGACGCCGATCTCGAAATCCTCGGTGTCGATCTGCGGACGCTTGATTTCGCGCCGCTCGACCTGCGGATCGATGATGGGCTGTTCGCGCGATTCGCCGGTCGGCACTTCGGCAGCGGCGACGGCTTCGGGCGCAGCATCGCGGCCGCGACCGAACCAGGCGCAGCCCGGAAGAACGCTCGCCAGCAGCAGCGTCAGAAAAAGAAGGCGAAGCCGATGTACTTCCATTCGTCCACTTCCTCGTTATCGTCGCGGCTCGTGAAAATGATGTCCTTGCGGTATTCGGTGCGCAGCATGAAACGCCGCGTCAGGTAGAACTGCACACCGCCGCCGACATAGCCGATCTGGTCGGTGCGGTCTTCCGCTTCGACCAGCGTCGACTTGGGTTCGATATGAATGACGCCCGTGCCGAGCGTGAAGTAAGGAGACGCACGCCATTCGGGCACGAATACGTGCATCAGGCCGAGCGTCGCGCTGTAGGCCGCCGAGTATTCGCCGGGCATGTGATTGAGCGTGAGTTCGATCGACAGGTTGTCGCTGAACGCATAGCCGCCGAAGGCCGAAACAAGGCTCGCGCCGCTGAAGTCGCCCGCCATCACGCCCGCCTGCCAGCGGCGGCTCATGTAGTTCTCGCGTGCGGGTTCATCCAGATCGAGCGGCTCACCCGTGGGTTCGAGCGTCGCGAGCATCTGCTCGCGCGGCGCCCAGCCTTCGACGCCGCGGCTGGTGCGGACCATGAACCAGTCGGTGCGGCGCTTGACGATCTCGACTTCCTGGCCGCGCTCGGCCACGTGGAACACGGGATAGCCGCGTCCCGGACCCGTATGCAGTTCGATGTACGGATCGGCGATCAGGATCTTCGGAAGGTTCTCGTCTGCCTGCGCGAGCGCTGCAAGGAACAGGACCGGAAGAATGAGCAGGCGCAACAGGCGGGGCATCAATCCTCCGGTGCCGCAAACGGATCGTTGTAGTACTGGGCGCCGATGTCGAGCCATTCGGAAATCAGCTTCAGTTCCGCGGGGTTGAGCCGGCCGGCATGATTACCGTTGGGATTATTGGCGTCAAACTTCTGGAAGAATCGCGATGCGTTCGCACCATTGAAGCTCATGGTGATGGGTGCCTGCTGGAACGCGACGCAGACGACGGTGCCGTCGTCGTTGACCACTTCCTGGATGCAGATGTCCTCAGGCTGTCCCATCGCATTCAACCGTTGGGCTCTGTGAGCGAACAGCAGCTGTCGATACGCGTTGAGATGATCGGGCTCGATCTCGGACAGCCCGTCTGTCAGATTGAGATCTCCAGCAGGAATGCGGGCCGCATTCGCAGCATCGACCGTCGAGTGGCAGGACGTGCACGTGTTATCGGCCATCACGGCATCTGGATCCGACGGATCCAGGTTCGGATCGAGTACGCGCCGATCGACGCTCCACAGTGGATGAATGTGTGTCGGATAGTGAATCGTGCTGCGGCACTTGCCATTCCAATTTCGGACACACTCCAGGCTGGTGGGTAGTGTGGTTCGCAGGGTGGTCGGGTCCGGGCTGCTGCCGCAGACGTGACGACGCGTGATGTCACTCGGGTCCACGCCCGGTGGCCGCGCCGGATCGATGGCTACGTCGGTGGCTCCGCTTGCATAGCATGCCTCGATCCGATTCGCGGGCAGCGTCGGCAGCCAGACATCGTTCAGGATCAGATTGAGCGTGGGCTCGCAGGCGCCATCGCACATGATGCGGCCGCGTGTCTGGGCCATCGTTTCCCCGACGAGCGGTAAGAGTGCCGGGTTCGTATTCGGATAGATGTTGGTCGTCGCAGCACCCGTGTTGACTGCGGCGGTCAATGCGCCTCGCCCGTGCGCGCGTGCGGGGTTCGTCGCATTTACCGTCGTCGAATGGCAGCCGTTGCACTGCAACGTTTCGCCAATCTGCACTTGCAGCCAGTTCGAATGCAGCTGACCCAGCTCGCCCGCTACTCGCCGGCCATTGCCGTCGAGCACGCTGATGACGAATGGAACGTTTGCCGGCAGCTTGACCAGCACCGAGCCATCGGGCTCGACCGGCGCATAGCCGAGGATGTCGCGCATGCCGAAGCGGCGGCCGCCGCGTCCGAATGCCGTATTCGCGATCTCGCGAACATCCTCGTCGGGTTGCGAGACGACCTTTTCCAGTCGCAGGAAGCGCGGGATACGTGGCGCCGCAGGGTTGCGTGCAGCGACGATGCCGCCGGGCGCACGATCAATCCCGTCGAGATCGTACACGCTGCGGATGTGCAGCACGCCGACAGCTTCGTCGCGCAGTGCCTGGGGATAGTCCACGCCGGCGATGCGGTCGAGAAGTACCTGCGGCTGCGTATTGCGTGCTGCCGCGGCGACGACTTCGGTGTAGATGAAGCCTTCCTCGGGGGTGACGATGGGCCGTTGGGTATTATTGCGCACGTCATAGATGTAGATGCCGTACAGCGGCGGCGCCTCGACCAGTGTCGGATCATTGGGGCTGTAGCGGTTCAGGCGCTCGGACGTACACGGCACCACCCGGCCATCTTCGATGAGGCGACACTGCGACCAACTCACCAGCAATCGGTTGGAGCCGTCGAACAGCGGCGATGCGGAGCGGAAGCGTCCACCGGGCGAAGGGCCTGGGACGGTGCGCACATCGGTGGGCAGCGCGCGTGACTGCGCGTTGCACGACTGCGGCGACGCCGGCGTGATCGACGTACTCGGCACCGTGTCGTTGCAATCGACGAAATTACTGGTGTCGATCAGGACGAGATCGCCACCTTCGGCCGTGCCATCGAACGGGCGCACCAGCACGAGCGTGCGTCCGTCCTGCATCGGGCGTGGATGTAAGAACTGAATGCTCGTCGTACCGCCGGTGATCGGGTTCGGCGAGCCGGTTGCATGGCTGTGTGCGCCGTACAGCAATTCCAGGCCCGTGCCGTCCGGATTGATCCTATAGAGATCCATCTGGCTGCCGGCGATGGCCTGTTCCCAGCGCGTGAAGACGATCTGTCCATTCGCCAGCACAGCGGGATCGAGATCGTGGCTCTGATTGAACGACAACTGGCGAATGCCGCTGCCGTCTTCATTCATGACGTGAAGATTGAATGCGGGTCGATTGTCAGTCGTACCTTCGACTTGAGCGGGGTACTGTGGCTTGTTCTCATCGAGCAGGACCGCCTTGGCTTCGCGCTGACGGGTCGACGAGAACACGATCCGATAGTCGATGCCGGGCAGGTAGTGCGGCATGATGTCGTGGCCGTCGTTTTCGACGTTGTCCGATGCAATCACGCGGCGCAGCGTGCTGGTTTCTACGTCGTATTCCCAGATATTCCAGCTCGGCAGCAGTTCTTCCGGATCGACATCGTCGAGGTCCATGCCGTCTTCGGCGACCCGCATCGAGAACACGACCCGCTTGCCGTCGAAGCTCACTTCCACGTCGCGGAGGTCCGCCCGGCCATCGCCGGTGACCGACGAGGTGAGATTGATCTCGGCAGAAGAGGGTGAAGCGCTCGCTCTCATGTACAGGTCTGCGCCCGGTTCGAAGCGGCGCAGTTCCCGCGCGTCCGTGACCACGGCGGCATCGGATGCGGGGACGGGTCGTTTCACATAGAAGATGGGGAAGTCGACCGTGGCTGCATCCCCGCTTTGCCCGCTGCCGATCGTCACGTCGGTGCCGCCGGTGCCATCGCCGCTGCATGCGCCGAGCGTCGTGATCGCGCTGCACGCGAGCATGAACGCAATCACGCGTCGCATCTTGGCGCTGAAGATCGCAGTCCCGGCCTGCGCCTGAAAGCTCATTGAGCGTACTCCGGATCAGTGTGCATCGATCGATGCTACGTAACGTTTGTTGGTCTTGAATCCTGCACGGGCACCGGAGCTTCGCGCGTACTGCGAGCGTTCCTCACTGCACGCCTATCTTCGACTCGACATATTGCGTCAACCGTTAAGCGAGTCACAGATGTGATCGCGGTGGACCCTGAATCGGAGGTATGCGTGCGTTGCAAGCGCGAATTGCGTGACCATGATCACATTCGAACTCGCATCGCACACGTTGAATGCATCCGGAATGCGGCGACGAGACTACATGCGCGCGCGAAGTAGTCGGTACTGTCTCTGAAGCCCGACGTCTTGCGATTGAGACAGTTACTGGCTGATTTCCTGATGGCTATAGTCCGCCCGCGATTGTCGGAGGATGGCCGACCGCGCTGGGGTAAAACTGCGGCAGCGAAGCCGAAACCGCGACCTGGCATTTCCCGCTCACTCAACAATTTCATGGGTCTGGCATGAGCAACACGACACGTATCTGGGATTCGCGGCAGCGTGCGCTGCGCAGACGGTCCGTAGCATGTGTCATGGCAACTGCGTGTGCGGTGGTCGCGCTCGTCGGTGGAAGTGTCGCCGAGGCCGGCACGCGCGAACAGGCGAAGCGCATGTTCGACCGTTTGACCGGCACTGCGCCCACGCCCGATCAACTCGAATCGCTCACCGCACAGCTGGACGGTGGCAGCAGCCGCGAAGCCGTGGCATTCGGCATCATCGATCCTGCCAATGCGACCTCAAGCGGCTTCTATCGCGTCGTTCTCAAGAACTTTGCGACACCGTGGACCAACCGTGATCAAACCGCGTTCGCGCCGCTCAACGACTACACGGCGACCGTGATCGGCATGGTTCGAGACAACAAGGATTTTCGTGGTGTGCTGTCTGACGACATCGTGTATGTCGGTGCCGGCGTGACGCCCGCATACTCGTTGTCGAGCAATGCTCACTACGAGGCACTCGAGAGATCGAACGCTGATTTGCGGCTGAGTACGGTTCTGCAGGAGCGAACGCAATCATCGTTGAACGGCACGCTGCCGCCGAGTGCGACGGCAGGCATCATCACCTCGCGTGCCGCCGCGGAAGCATTTTTCATCGACGGCACCAACCGCGCGATGTTCCGCTTCACGCTGCTCAATCATCTGTGTCGCGATCTCGAACAGGTCCACGACGTGACGCGGCCTCCCGATCGCATCCGTCAGGACATCGCTCGCAGCCCCGGCGGCGACAGCAGCGTGTATCTGAACAACTGCATCGGCTGCCACAACGGCATGGACCCGCTTGCGCAGGCCTTTGCGTACTACGACTTCGACGAGAACCAAGGTCGTCTGGTCTACACGCCCAACGTCGTGCAGCCGAAGTACCTGATCAATTCGGACAACTTCAAGCCGGGTTACGTGACGACGAACGACAGCTGGGAGAATCGCTGGCGCCTGCCGGGGCCGAACACACTGCTTGGATGGTCGCCGTCCCTTCCTGGGAGCGGTGCCGGCGCCAAATCGCTTGGTGAAGAGTTGGCGCACAGTGAGGCATTTGCGCAATGCCAGGTCGAGAAGGTTTTTCGCACGATCTGTTTCCGGTCGCCGAGCAATGCTGATGATCACGACAATGTCGTCTCGATTGCGACGAGCTTCAGGAACGAAAACGGTGGCAACCTGAGACGCGTGTTCGCCCAGGTGGCGGCGCACTGTGCCGGGGAATGAGGAGCGAGCGATGATGCGCGTCATGAGCTTTCGTGTGCTTCGAATCACGCTGGCCACGCTGTCTGCAGCGTTCATCGTCGGTTGTAGCGGCGGTGCCGATACCGTGGAGAACTCTCCCACGGGAGGCACGGCGGCGCCGAGCAGCTACAGTGGCCCGCAGCCGACCAATGCCGATATTCAGGCATTTCGTGTCGAATTCTGGGAGAACGTTCGCGCCACGAACCGCTGCGGCTCCTGTCATGCCGCGCAACAGACCCCGACATTTGCGCGCTCCGATGATGTCAATGCGGCGTATCAGCAGATGGAGGGGCTCGTCAATCGAACGACGCCGTCGCAGTCATCGCTCGTGCTCAAGGTCGGTGGTGGTCATAACTGCTGGCTGCCGGATGCGGGCGCATGTGCCAGCATTCTGACGCGCTGGATCACGGCGTGGGTTGGTGCGAGCGATGCCGCGGGTCGCCAGATCCAACTGTTGCCGCCGACGCCCAAGGATCCCGGCGAGACGCGGCGCTTTCCCACTACCGCGCCAGGCGAATTCACCGCGCTGTGGACTTTGCTGCGCACCACGGGTGAATGCGCGGGATGCCATCGCTCGAATTCGCCGACGGCGCAGTCGCCGTACTTCGCCTCCGACAACCAGGCCGAGGCGTATCTCGCGGCGATGCCGAAGATCAATCTGGACAACCCGGCCGCCTCGCGTTTCGTCGTGCGCCTGCGCAACGAGTCGCACAACTGCTGGTCGGCGAGCTGCGCCAACGATGCGCAGGCGGTACAGAACGCGATCACCGCGATGGCGGCCGCGATTCCAGTCACCCGGATCGATCCGGCACTGGTGGTGAGCAAGGCGCTCACGCTGTTTGACGGCACGGTCGCGAGCGGCGGCAATCGCTACGAGAACAACCTGATTGCCCTGTATGAATTCCAGACGGGCAGCGGCGCGACGGCCTATGACACCAGCGGCGTCAGTCCTGCGGCGGATCTGCAATTCTCCGGCGACGTCAGTTGGGTCGGAGGATGGGGCATCAATATCAAGGCTGTCATGAACGGCGGCTCCAAGGCGCAGGCTTCGACGACGGCGAGCCGCAAGTTCCAGGAGATGATCGGCGCGACCGGCGAGTACTCCATCGAAGCCTGGGTTGCGCCAGGCAATGTCACGCAGGAAGAAGCCCGCATCGTCAGCTATTCCGGCAGCAATACGACCCGCAATTTCACGATGGGTCAGACGATGTACAACTACGAGTTCTTCAATCGCAGCACCGCGACCAACAACAACGGAGGACCGTTGCTGACGACAGACCCGGACGATGAGCGGCTGCAATCTTCCTTGCAGCATGTCGTCATGACGTTCGATCCGGTGAATGGCCGGCGGATCTACGTCAACGGCGAATTCACCGGCGATCTGGATTCGGCTGGTGGTGGCACGCTCGGCGAATGGGACAACAGTTTCGCCTTCGCGCTCGGCAATGAGGTCAGCTCCGATCCGGATCATCAATGGACGGGCGTGATCCGGCTGGCGGCCGTTCACAAGCGCGCGCTCACTCTGGCGCAGATCCGGCAGAACTTCGAGGCAGGCGTCGGTCAGAAGTTCTTCCTGCTGTTCGGTGTCGGGCATCTGATCGACATGCCGCAGTCGTACGTCATGTTTGAAGTGACGCAGTACGATTCGTCAGGCTATCTGTTCACCAATCCGAAATTCATCAGCCTCGACCCCGCGGCGAGACCGGGCAGCATCGCGCTGCAGGGCATGCGCATCGGCCTGAACGGCGCGGAACCGATCGTGGGGCAGGCGTATCGCCTGCTTGATGTCGCGATCAGCGATACGAACTACTCGGCGGAAACCGGCCAGGCGCTGTCGAGCGTCGGCACCATCATTCCGGTCGAGCAGGGACCGGCCTCCGATGAATTTTTCCTGTGCTTCGATCGGCTAGGTAGCCGCACCAACGTGTGCTCGCAATTCGCGGCTGCCGTGCTGCGCCCGGTGCCGCTCACGTCGCGGCCCGCGGATATCGGCGTGCGCACCTTCGATCAGATCAACGCGACGATGGCGTCGGTCACGGGGGTGAGTCCGAATACCGCATCCGTGAGAACGACGTTCGACAACGTGCGTGCCTCGCTGCCGGCGACGCCATCCATCGAAGCGTTCCTGTCGTCGCATCAGACATCGATCGCCCAGCTTGCGCTGGTGTACTGCAGCGCGCTGGTCGATGACGCGAACGCGCGCCAGGACTTCTTTGGAAGCAACCTCAGTGGACTGCAGTTGCCAGCGGCTCGGGACACCATCATCGCTCCGATCGTGGCGAAGGCCATCGGCGCGGCGCAGACGCAGCCGTCGCCCGAAACCACCGACGAACTCAGATCGCTGGTGGGGCAGTTGTGTCCGACGAATTGCAGCGGTGCGCGCAGTCTGGCAGTGACCAAGGCAGTTTGCGGTGCGGCGCTTGGCAGTGCCGCCATGTTGGTTCAATAAGGGCAAGGCGTATGTTCATCATCAAGAGCCGTCGTAAGCGCGCGCTGGAAGTCGGTGAGCCGATCCGGCATGAATCGCACCGCAAGCCGGTGACGCGCCGGGACTTTCTCGCGCAAGGCTTCATTACCGGCGCGGCTACGGTGTTTGTGCCGGGCATGGTGCGCGCCGAGTTGTCGCCCGACATCGCCGCCATGAAAGCAGCCAGCGATTGCAACATCGCGCCGGGCAATCAAAAAATTCCGTTCATCTGTTTCGACCTGGCCGGTGGCGCGAATATCGCCGGCTCGAATGTGCTGGTTGGGCAGGCGGGCGGCCAGATGGATTTCCTGAGCACCCAGGGATACTCGAAGCTCGGTCTGCCGGGCGACATGCTGCCGTCGAACCCGGCGTTCGTGAATGAGGCGTTCGGTCTACGCTTCCATTCCGACAGCGCTTTCCTGCGCGGCATGCTCGAGATGACCTCGGTGACAACGCAGGCCGGCGTCAATGGCGCGGTGATCGCCGCGCGCTCGGAGAACGACACAGGCAACAATCCTCACAACCCGATGTACGGCATCGCCAGGGCGGCGCCGGACGGCCTCGGGGCGAAAGGTGAACTGCTGACGCTGATCGGCTCCCAGAACTCGGAGTCCGGTGGGAATTCGATGGCGCCGACGATGATGATCGATCCGTCGCTGCGACCGACGAAGATTGACCGCCGCAGCGATGTGGTCGGCTTGGTCGATACCGGCGAACTCGGCACGATTCTGGGCAATCAGAGCGACACCATCCGGGTGCTCGAGTCAATGACGCGCATCAGCCGCGACAAGCTGCTGCGCGTGCATACAGAGTTGCCATTCGATCAGGACGAAGCGACGCGCCGCCGCGCCAAATGCGCGTATGTAAAGACGGTGGACACGATCAATACCTTTGGCAATCCGGCGGCGCTGGATCCGGGCGCCGACCCGGATATTACGGCGATCTTCGGCGCGAATTTCGGTGGCAACGGCGAATTCCAGAAGACCGCATCGGTCATGAAGCTGGTCGTCCAAGGCAATGCGGGCGCTGGCACGATCAGTATGGGAGGGTTCGACTACCACACCGGCGATCGGGCTACGGGCGAGCGGCGCGACTTGCTCGCGGGCCGCTGTATCGGCGCGGTGTTGGAGTTCGCGGCACGCAAGCAGCAGCCCGTGATGATCTATGTTTTCAGCGACGGCTCATTGTCTTCCAATGGGCGCGTCGACAACTCTCAGGATGGGGGTGGCAAGGGAGAGTGGACAGGCGATAACCAGGCAACTGCGGCTTCGTTCTTCCTGGTCTACAACCCGCCGCGGCTGGGTGGCCGGCCTGCCTTGATCGGCGAGGGCACAACCGCAGCAGCTCGCCATCAACAGCTCGGCGTGTTCAGCGCGAACGGCGATGTTGTGAACAGCAGCAGCCCGGCGGCGAACAACGTCAACCTGCTAGTGCAAACGGTGCTGCTCAACTACATGGCACTGCACGGCGAATCCGGGGCGTTCAACACTCAGTTCGGTAATGCGCTGGGCGCGGATGGGGCACTCGATGCGATGACAGCATTCCAGCCGATCGTCAGTGGTACGGTGCCTCCGTCGCCCGTGGCATAGTGGTGCAAGAAGGCGTTGGCAATACACGATCCTCGCGTTGTTCACGAGTGATCGCGAACGGCAACGGCGGCTACACGCCGATCTGATTCCATTTCTGCGAGGAGTGGGTGGTGGACACCAAAGGCCCGGGTTCGTCCGTGCCTTTCTTTGGCCGGCAGGTCAGCCGGTCGTTTGTGCTGACGAACGGACAAGTTCTTCGATCGACGCTGCGATTCCGATCGCCACCGTGACGATCAGCGGCTGACCGTCTCCACGTTCAGCCCCAGCTTCGCGGACCGGCGCAGCAGTTTGCGGTCCATCGTCAGGAAAGTCGTGTCCTCTGCCTGCATCAGATGCAGGGCGTCGGCGAAGGCCAGGCCCGCGCGGTGATGCTGGAGTGCGATACGTACGCACTCGGCTTCGACCAGTTCGATCCGTTCAGACAGTGCAGTTTGCGTTGAGGCCCCCACCCTAACCCTCCCCCGCTTCGCGGAGGAGGGGATCAGATCAGAGGCGATCGACGGCCCGGCAGATCAGCCGGCCGTTTGTGTTGACGAGCGTATCGCTTCCTGCAGCGTTTCCGCCGTCAGCAATCGTTCGCCGATCGCATCGAGCTCTTCGATCGACGCTGCGGCGATTCCGCTGCGCACGTCTTCCGGCAGAGAGCCGAAGCGGAGCGTCAGCAGCCGGGTGACCATTGCGGCGCGACCCTGGGCGTTGCCTTGAGTAATCCCCTCCGCCACGTAGCGCCGGGCAAAGTCGCTGCGGTACTCGTATTTCGCTGGATCCATGGTCTGCAACGCCCGGCGGGCGGCCTCACTGAGGGAGCTGAGAACGAGGTCAAAATACAGCCGCGAGCGGTCCTCGTCGAGCCCGACGCTGGCCAGGTGGGCTGCCACGGCGATCTGTGCGGACTTGGCGGAATCGGCGTCCTGTCCGTGCGCCATGGCGGAAAGCACGGCGAGTTCCGGATCCTCGCGTGCCTTGTTCTCGTCGGTGATCTCCGGCACCCCTGATGGCCGCAGTACCAGTGGCGCGAACAGGCTGGCCCCGCCGAGTTCGATGGGCCTGGATGCCCAACGAGCGACCGCTTCATCGGCGGTGACGACCAGCAGACACACCGGGCACTTCAATCGCGCCCGCAGGTTCGTCACGTACACCGGCCAGACGAACTGCTTGCGCTCGTCCGGCGACAGTTGCACCTCGACGATGATGCCCATCACCGGTTTGCCATCGAGCAGCAGGACAACCAGGTCCGCCCGGTACTCGGTGGGCTGGATATCGGTCAGGTCCGCCGAATCGATCCGCGCTTCGGTATACGCCGGCAGTTCCACCTGCAGCGCATCGCGCAGCAGCTCCGGCGCGAGCGTGGGACGGTTGCGGAACAGCAGCAGAAGCGCTTCATGCAGATGCGAAGGCATGCACGGAGGCTAGGACGAAGGCGCGCTTCGTCGGCGACGAATAAGTGCGTGTCTGCGGAATTATTCGAAGGATCGTGCCTGGTCGCCGCCTCACCGCAACCGCTCTTCCATCAGATCGATCTCCCGCACCAGCTTGCGCGAGCATTCGTCCGAAATGGCGTGATGACGCGCCATCGCGAAGATGGTTTCGCGTTCGGCGTTGAGACCGGCCAGTCGCAGCTGGCCTTCGAGCGAATCGCCGCGGCGCAGGCGCGATGCGTTTTCCTCCACGCCGGTGAGGCCTTCGATGCGCCGCCGGTAGAAATCCATGACGCGGGTGGCGGCGTCGGCATACAGGTCCGCATCGGGCTGTCCTTCCGCCAGGTCGTGGAGCGCCTGTTCGATCGACTGGATCGCAGCCTGCGCGGCGGCCACGCGCGCCTGATCTTCGCTCTGCTTCTCATGCGAATCGGGAGGGATCTCCAGACCGGCGAGCAGTCTCGGCAATGCGATGCTCGCGGCCACCAGCGACAGGATGATCACGCCGGCGGCGAGGAAGATGGCGAGATCGCGCGCAGGGAAGGCTTCGCCGCCGGGCAGCGCCAGCGGCAACGTGAGTACGCCCGCCAGCGTGATGGCGCCGCGCGCGCCGGCGAGGGACATGGCAGCGACGGTCCGCCACGTCGGCGCCGGACGCGGATCGAGTCCGCGACGGCGCGCGGCGAAGGCCGAGAGCGACATCGAAACCCATACCCATGCGAAGCGCAGGCAGGCGAGACCCAGGTTGATGGCGAGCACGTAGACGGCGAGCCACCAGGGATTCTCGTGATTGGACTCCTGCACGGTGGTGACGGCGTTCTCGAAGATGCCGGGCAGCTGTTCGCCGAGCAGCACGAACATCACGCCGTTGAGCGCGAACTGCATCGTGTCCCACACGGCGGTGCGCTGCACTCGTGTGCTGGCAAGCGCGCGACCCGACAGTTCCGCGTAGCTCATGGTGATGCCGGCGGCGACGGCGGCGAGGATGCCCGAGCAGCCGAGATGTTCGGCAACCTGGTAGGCGGCGAAAGGAATGAGCAGGCTGATCAACACCTGCGAGCCGGGATTTTCGCCGTAGTGCCGGCTGATCAGGTTCTTGAGCCAGGAGATGGCCCAGGTCACGCCGACACCCGCGGCAACGCCGCCCAGCGCCACCCACACCAGCGTCAAGGCAGCGTTGGAGAGCGAGAACGTGCCCGTCACCGCCGCCGCAACCGCGAAGCGGAAGCACACCAGGCCCGACGCGTCGTTGAGCAGCGATTCGCCTTCGAGCACGTGCATGACGCGCTTGGGAACGGGGATGCGCTCGGTGATGGCCGAGACCGCGACCGGGTCGGTCGGCGACACGATCGCCGCGAGCGCAAAGGCCACCGCGAACGGCATCGCCGGAATCATCCAGTGAATCAGCAGGCCCATGCCGACGACGGTGAGGATCACCAGTCCCAGCGCCAGTTCCAGGATCATGTCCTTGTCGCGGAACAGTCCTTCCTTGGGAATGCGCCAGCCATCGAGAAACAGCAGCGGCGGCAGGAACAGCAGGAAGAACACCTCCGGATCGAGGCGCACCTGATGCTCGGACAGCGCAGTGATCGCCGCGCCCAGTGCGATCTGCACCAGCGGCGTGGGAATCGGCAGCGGCAGCAACCGCACCAGCACGCCGCTGACGACGACGGCGACGAGCATGGCGAGAACGATTTCGATGGCGCCCATCGGCAGTAGTGCTTATCCGGAACTGGGCTGGCCGGCTGAAGCCGGCCTCACAGGCAGAGGGGGCCGAGGCCGGCCCCCGCGAGAGTTCAGTTCACTCCGTCCGGTAGTTCACTTCCACGAACACCGTGCGATCCCTTCCCGGGAAATAACGGTAGTTGCCGAAGGCGTAGTCGGCGCGATCCGCGTAATCCTCGTCGGTGAGATTGTTGACGCGCACGATGCCGGTCCAGTGGGCGGTGGCGTTCCAGGCGAGGCGCAGGTTCAGCAGGTCATGGCCTTCGTATTCGTGGGCGTTGGCGGCATCGACGTAGTAGCGGCCGACGCCGACCCATTCCAGTTCGGCGCCCAGCGAATCGAGCGGACGCCAGTCGATGCGGGCGGTATTCACGTGGCGCGGTGCGGTGTCGACGTCGCGGCCGGCGACGATGGTTTCGCCCTGTTCGACCGAGCGGTTGAAGTCGTACGTGTGTTCCGCGTACGTGCCGGCCAGCGCGAGCCGCAGCGAGTCGACGATCGCCCAGCTGAATTCGTATTCGACGCCGCGGTGCTTGGTACGGCCGTCGCTGACGTTGAAGGCATTGGCGTCGCGGAAGATGACGTTGTCCTTGGTCATGTCGAATGCCGCGAGCGAGTAGCGCAGCGACGCGAACTGGCCGCGCGCGCCGATCTCGATGCTGTCGAGTTCTTCCGCATCGAGGTCGGCAATCGATTGCTGGCGCTGCAGGCGATACAGCTCGCTGGTGTCCGGCGCGCGGTAGCCGTGTGTCGCGGTGGCATAGATCGCATGCGAGTCGTTGATGGAATAGGTGAGGCCGATCTTGCCGGTCGGACTCGTGAAGTCGTCGCTGCGATCGGCAGGGCGGCTGTAGAGACAGCCCGTGCCGGGGCAGGGCGTGCCATCGTCGCGCGTGTTGCCCGCGATCATGCGGTTGTCATAGTCGTAGTCGACATACTCGACCCGCACGCCCGCACTGAATTTCCAGCGTTGCGCGAACGGCTGATCGAGTTGCGCATAGATCGCGGCCACCGAGCTGTCGACGGTGTAGTCGTAGTGCTTGCCGGCGGGACGAATGTCGTTGGCGGCCGGCGTGCCGTCGGTCGCCGGGCCGTCCTGGGTTTCTTTCAGGAAGCCTTCGGCGAATTCGAGATCGATGCCGGCGAGGATGCTGGTGTTGGTGAAGGCATCGATGTGCAGCGACGACAGCAGGCCGATGGAGTCCTGGCCGTTTTCTTCGGTCGGCTTGCCGACCAGGAAGTGCTGCAGGAAATCCATGCGCGAGTGACGCACGTACGGACGCAGGTCGAGCTGCAGCGTGTCGCTGAGCTGGCGCTGGTACTGACCGGTCAGTCGCACCGCGTAGGCATCGCGATAGGCCTCGGGGTTCGGGTTGGATTTCTTGATCGATTCATCCTTGTAGGCGTCCTCGCCCTGGATGAAGCCCGCCGTCTCCTGGTTGAGATTGGTGGCGGCGAGACTCAGCCCCATCAGCGCGTCGTCGCCGCGATGGATGAGCTGCGCATTCAGTTTCTGTTCTTCCAGTCCCGAATCGTCGCGCCAGCCGCCATCGTGAGACGCGAGACCGACGACACCGACGTCGGTGCTCGTGCCGGTGTGCCCGAAGGCGAACTTGCCGCGATAGAACTCGTCGGGTCCGCTCTCGAGACCGAGGCCCACGGAAGGAAGCTGCGCCGGCGTTGCCTGCAGCACGTTGATCGCGCCGTGCATCGCACCGGAACCGTAGACGACGCCGGCGGGACCGCGCAGCACTTCGATCGACTGCGCTTCCTCGGTGTTCACCTCGAAGAGTTCATTGACGTTGCAGAAGCCGACCGGGCGGATCGGCACGCTGTTCTCCAGGAACAGGAAGACGCCGCACGAGCCCGGGCCGGACAGCACGGGCGAGCGGATCGCCGTCAGGCTTTCCTCGCCGCTGTTGCGCTGGATCATGGTGCCCGCCGCGCGGTTCATGATCTCCGCGTGATGGGTCGAGCCGACCATCGCGACGTCGCGGTCGCTCACGATCGAAATGCTGCCGGCGAAATCGCGCAGCTGTTCGGCGCGCCTTGTTGCGGTCACGACGACTTCGTCGATCTGTTCGGCGGCGGAAGCGTTGGAAAGAAAGAAGATCTCCACGGGGGACACGGGGAGCACGGGGCAGAGCAGCGTCAGCGCCACGGCGGACTTCAGGATGTCGGTCATGAGTAGTAGCTTGCGGGTCCAGGAATACGGGAGGGCGTATCTTCGTCGGACGGGTGGTCAATGTCTGCAGAATTTTTGTCTGTTCCTCCTGTGGGCTGAGTGTAGGTCAGGCTTCAGCCTGACTTCTTCGACAGGCCGGCTGAAGCCGGCCCCACAGGAAGAGGAAGAAGGCCGCGCCGCTACTTCTGCGGCAGCGCAAACGCCACGACGTAATCCCCGCGCGTCGTGTCCAGCCCGCCGTGTCCGCCGGCAGCGATGACGACGAACTGGCGTCCGTTCATCTCGTAGGTCATCGGCGTGGCCTGACCACCGGCGGGCAGTCGGCCTTTCCAGAGTTCCTGACCGGTTTCGAGGTCGAAAGCACGCAGATAGTTGTCGGTGGCGGCGCCGATGAAGGCCAGGCCGCCGGCCGTTGCGATCGGCCCGCCCATGTTGGGCATGCCGAGCGTTGCCGACGGCACGAACCACGGCGTCTTGTCGCGCGTGGAGCCGAGCATCACCTGCCAGCGGATGGTGTTGCGCCGGAGATCGACCGCCGCCAGCGTTCCCCACGGCGGCGGCGTGCAGGGCAATCCCAGCGGCGACATCAACGCCTCGCGTCGCATGCCGTACGCCGTGCCGGCCTGGCGCGCGAACTCGGAATCGGGCCACTGGCCCGATTTGCGTGCGGTGTCGAAGTCGTCGCGCGGCACCAGCGTCACCACCATCGGCACGTTGATGACGGCTGCGAGGACGAGCTGTCGTTCGCTGTCGAAGGCGAGACTGCCCCAGTTCACGCCGCCGGCGTAACCCGGTGACATGATCGTGCCGCGCAGGCTCGGCGGCGTAAAAATGCCTTCGGAGCGATGGTTCTCGATGAGCTCGCGGCAGCGTCCGCGGTCATAGAACGTCAGTCCCCAGGCGTCCTGCGGTGTCACCGCCGCGTGCGAGACGAGCGCCGGCGTTGCGGGAAAAGGCTGCGTTGGCGACGCCGCCTCGCCCGGCACATCGCTGGCCGGAACGGCGCGCTCGACGATCTCGAACACGGGCTCGCCGGTTTCGCGATCGAACACGAACAGCATGCCGGTCTTGGTGGCCTGGATCACTGCGGCGATGGACTTGCCCTCGCGTTCGATGTCGACCAGCAGTGGCTGCGCAGCGAGGTCGTAATCCCACAGATCGTGATGCACGAGCTGGCGGTGCCAGACGAGCTGGCCGGTGCTGGCGCGCAGTGCGACCAGCGAATTCGCGTAGCGGTTGTCGCCCGCGCGTTCGCCGCCGAAGAAATCGGGACTCGCCGAGCCGGTCGGAATGAACACCAGGTCGCGGCCCGCATCGACGGAAAAGATCGACCACGCATTCGCTGCGCCCGTCCGCTGCGCAGCGGAGGCCGTCCAGCCGCGCGTCGCGAGATCATTCGCTTCGGCGATGGGGATCGGATCCCACGACCACCGCAGCGCGCCGGTGCGTGCATCGAACGCGCGCACGACGCCGCGCTCCAGTTCGACGCCGCGGTTGTCGCCGATGGCCGAGCCCGTGATGACGAGGTCGCGATAGATCGCGGGCGGCGAGGTTACGAGATAGTCGCCGCGCTCGACGAGGCGCACGCCCGCGCCCAGATCGACGACGCCATCGACGCCGAAGCCGGCGCACGGACGGCCGCTGGCGCCGTCGACTGCGATCAGTCGCGCATCCAGCGTGCCGATGAAGATCCGCGTCGCGCAGGGCGCGGTGGATTCGAGCTGGGTATCGACCCACCACGACACACCGCGCGAAGTGGCTTCGGAGTAGTGCAGGTCGCGCGGAATCTTCGGGTCGTAACGCCAGCGTTCGCGTCCCGTGGCCGGATCGAGCGCGATGACGATGTTGGTCGGCGTGCTGAGATAGAGAGAGCCGTTGGCGAGGATCGGCGTGGCTTCGAACGACAGCTTGTCGGCGCGCGCGAAACCGGCGCCGAGTTCGCCGCTGCGGTAGGTCCAGGCGATCTGCAACTGGTCGACGTTGCGGCGGTCGATCTGCTTCAGATCCGCATAACGGCTGCCGCCCCCGTAAGCGCCATAGAAGCGCCCGTCGGCGTCGGCATCCACGAGCCGCCGGGGCGGGGGGGCCGCCCGCGGCGGCAGGGGCCGTAGAGCGAGCAGCGCAATGCGGCGGGCGTGCGACATGTGAAGCAGCCTAAACCACTTTCTTCTGCCGGGGCCGGCTCTCTTACTGTAGGTCAGGCTTCAGCCTGACCCTCCGGGATGGCCGGCTGAAGCCGGCCCCACAGGCGGATGCCTACGCTACTATCGCCCGGGATTTCCGCTGCGCGCCACGAACCGCCCATGCAACGACCGATCGCATCGACTCTCCGCGCACTGACGCTCTGCCTGCTCGCCTGCACGTCCACCGCGACATTCGCCGCCGAAACGGCGCGTCCGCGGATCGGGCTGGTGCTGAGCGGCGGCGGCGCCCGCGGCGCGGCCCATGTGGGCGTTCTCAAGGTGCTCGACGAGATGCGTGTGCCCGTGGACGCGATTGCGGGAACGAGCATGGGCGCGGTCGTCGGCGGGCTCTATGCCTCGGGCATGTCCGCCCGCGAAATCGAAACGCTGATGAATTCGGTGAACTGGCAGGACGCGTTCCTGGACCGGCCGCCGCGTGCGGAGCTGGGGTTCCGTCGCAAGCAGGACGACCGGAATTTCCTGGTGCGCTATTCGCTGGGCGTGCGCGAGGATGGCTTCGTCCTCCCCCAGGGACTGGTGCAGGGCCAGAAGCTCGAACAGGTGCTGCGCAACGCCGCGCTGCCCGTGGCCGAAGTGCAGGACTTCGATCGCCTGCCCATTCCCTTCCGCGCGATCGCCACCGATCTGGAAACGGGCGAAGCCGTGCTGATGAAGTCCGGCGATCTGGTCACGGCCTTGCGCGCGAGCATGTCGGCCCCCGGCGTCTTCGCGCCGGCGCAGCGCGAAGGTCGATTGCTCGTCGATGGCGGGTTGGTGCAGAACCTGCCGATCGACATCGCGCGCGACATGGGTGTCGACGTGCTGATCGTGGTGGACGTGAGCTTTCCGCTGTATTCGCGCGATCAGCTCGCATCGCCCATCGAAGTGACGAACCAGGCCTTCGCCATCATGATCCGCTCGCGCACGCTCGAAGAGCGTCGCAAGCTCACGGAGCGCGACATCGTCATCGATCCGCCGCTGGGCAAGCTGACGTCGACTGACTTCACCCGCATGACGCAAACACTGCGCGCGGGCGAACAGGCCGCGCAGGCGGCAAGCAATCGGCTGAGCGCGCTGGCGCTGGACGAGGCGCACTACCGCGAATACCTGGCCGGCCGCAATCCGCGGGCGACGCAGCGGCCGACGATCGAATTCGTGCACGCCGACTCGCGTTCGCAGGACTACGCGCGACTGGTCGATGCGACGATGAGCGATGTCGTCGGCAAGCCGCTCGATCCGGCGACGATGCAGCAGCAGCTGTCGTCGCTGTATGCGCTCGACCTGTTCGAGTCGATCGACTATTCGCTGGTGGAAGAGAACGGCGCCACGGGTCTGGAGATGAGCCTGCGCCGCAAGAGCTGGGGGCCGAATTACGCGCGCTTCGGACTCAATCTCGAAGACGACTTCGAAGGCAACAGCCGCTACAACGCGGCGATGCGTTTCATCATGACCGAGCTCAATGCGCTCGGCGCCGAATGGCTGACGGACCTGCAGATCGGCGAGAACCCGCGCGTGTTCACCGAGTTCTACCAGCCGCTGTCGCTGGCGAGCCGCTACTTCGTCGCGCCGCAGATCGAGTTCGAGGAACGCAGCGTCTATGCGCTGCAGGGCGATCGCCGCTTCGCCGAGTACCGGGTGCGCTCGCTGCAGGGCGCGCTCGACGTGGGACGCGAGCTGTCGAACTGGGGCGAGTTCCGCTTCGGCGTGCGCCGCGGCGAAGGTCGTTCGCACGTGCTCATCGGCGATCCGATGCTGCCCGGCGATGAATTCAATCGCGGCGGCATGTTCGCGCGCTTCTCGTACGACAAGCTCGACAGCATTTTCTTTCCGCGGCGCGGCCAGCAGTTCACGTTCGAATGGCGCGGCGAGCGTTCCGGCTTCGGCGCCGATCAGGAATTCGATGCCTTCGTCACGAACTGGCTGATCGCGCGTTCCATCGACCGCAACACCTTCATTTTCTGGACCGACATCGGCACCACGATCGACGACCTGACGCGTCCGGAGGATTTCTTCTCGCTCGGCGGTTTCTGGAATCTGTCCGGGCTGCCGCCCGGTTATCTGTCCGGCCCGCACTACGGCATCGCGCGGTTCATCTACTACCGCAAGATCGGTCGCGGCGGTTCGGGCGTCCTCGACCTGCCGGCGTACATCGGCGTCTCGGCGGAGGCGGGCAATACCTGGCTGCGGCGCGACGACATCAGCACCGGCGATCTGCGCAAGGATGGAAGCCTGTTCTTCGGCGTGGATACGCCGCTGGGGCCGGTCTATCTGGCCGCCGGTTTCGATGAAGGCGGCGACAAGCAGTTCTATCTGTTTCTCGGCCGATCGTTCTGAGGACTTTGTTCTTCGTGTGGGGCCGGCTTCAGCCGGCCTCTGAAGAGTCAGGCTAAAGCCTGACCTACAGGAAGACTCCTATCTGTCGACCTTCTCGAACTCCAGGCTGGGCTGATCGCCCGGACGGAAGTAGACGTAGCGGCCGCTCATTTCCTGCAGTGCCTCGTCGCGCTCTTCGCGAGTGGCAAACCAGTGTTCGCGATTCCAGTCGCTGCCCACCAGATTCCGGAAAGGATCGGTGGAGCGCAGGCGGACGCGGATACCAAAAGGGCATTTCGCCGGGATCGGGGCGGCAAGATTGTGTTCGTGGCAGATAGGCATGATCGGATGACGGTTGATGCGACGCCGCGATGATACCTCTTCCTGTGGAGCCGGCTTCAGCCGGCCTGCTTCTTTGTAGGTCAGGCTTCAGCCTGACAGTTTTCAGGCCGGCTGTGACCGAAGGGAATCCCACGGGGAAGCCGGCCCCACAGAAGAGATGGCCGGCCGCAAGCACGAAGCGACGATCTGTCCGTAATCGGCTGCCGTGGGCGATACGACTGTCATCTTCCGTTTGACGCTCGTACATCGAATGCTGATGAACAGCTGTTTTTTAGCGTTCGCGCCACGGCCCCGCATGGACTCATCTGCGTGCATTCATTGCGGTTTGTCTCATCCATGGCTTTTTTGTGTGTTGCCGGCATCAACCTTCACAAGCGCCGAAACCTTTCGTCGCATTCGTGTATCTCATGGTCGTAAGTGACTTGTATACCGCGTCCTGGGGATGTCATTTAAACGCGCGGCAGGCACACACATGGGGAGCACAGAGAGGATGATCGTTCGCAGAACACAGGAGCTTCAGAGCACCGCGCTGTCCGCGCGCGCCGGCCACGAGGACAACGTCATCCTCGACCTGAATACCCAGCTCGTGGACTTCACGCTGGATGGCCGCCGTCTGGTGCTGCTCAGCGCATGGAGCGGCAGCGAGGAAGTCGCAGTCGACGGTCGGCGCATTGCGATCGATGACGACACCTGGATGCTCTCGCCGGCCGGGCCGCTGTCGGTGCGCATCCGCTCGCCGCACAACGTGCATTCGCTGACCATCCTGTTCCGTCCCGGCATGCCGGAAGAAGTGCTCGGCGCACTGACGACGCCGGACGATCGCATGCTCGAAGACGGGGAAATGCCGACGGGTTCGGCATTGCCGTTTGCTCCGCACCTGCACACTCACGATCGCAGCGTCACGCCGGTGCTGCTGTTCATCCGCCGGCATTGCGAAATGGGACTGGAAGATGCGCTCTGGTACGAGGAACAGCTCGCCTTCCTGCTCGAGCGCCTGCTGATCAATCATCGGCACCGGCTGGTGCGTGCGCGCCAGATCCCGGTGCGTCGCGCCTCGACGCGCCGCGAGATCCTGCGCCGCGTGTCGCTGGCGACCGATTTCATTCATACCAACTACGCCCGGCCGCTCATGCTCAGCGACATGGCGGGCGCGGCCTTCCTGTCGCGCCATCACTTCCTGCGCCTGTTCAAGCAGATCCACGAAATCACGCCCCACGAGTACCTGCAGCGCAAGCGCACATCGGTCGCGGCGCGGCTGCTGCGTAGCAGCCATCGGCAGGTGGATGAAGTGGTCAAGGAAGTCGGCTTCGATTCCCGCTCGACACTGTTCCGCGCGCTGCGGCGCTTTCACGGCCTGACGCCGCGCGAATGCCGGCACGCCACGGAGACGCCGGTGTTCATGGGGCAGACGACGGGAAACGGCGGATGGACGGCCGGTGATGAAGGTGGCGCCCGGCCGGTGCTCGCTGCGGCACACTAGACAAGACCCAGAGAGCCGCAAGGACCGCATAAAAGAAGCTCTTGTCTTCGGACCAAGACCACGCATTCGGCCTGGCATCGCGCAGGCCGGCTGCAGCCGAAGCCAGACATTCTTTTATGCGGTCTTTGCGGTTCTCGTCCTCTTGAACATCCTGGAAAAATAGCGGCCCGCCCACATCTCTGGCCTCGTCCGGCAGGTTGCCCGCAGGGAAGCATCTTCGTAGTCTGGCGTCCGGCCGGTTCATTCCCCGCGAGGTCGCCATGTTTTCATTCCGCAAGAAAGCCCAGATGCCCGATCCGGCCGATGTACTTCCCGGTCGTTCGACGCCGCTGTCCGTCCCGGTCAAGCACTACGTCAACGGCAATCGCATCGTGCCGCCGTTTCCGGAAGGCATGAGGCAGGCGCTGTTCGGCCTGGGCTGCTTCTGGGGTGCGGAGCGCAAGTTCTGGCAGCTGCCCGGCGTTTACAGCACGGCGGTCGGTTACGCCGCGGGATCGACACCGAATCCGACTTACGAGGAAGTGTGCAGTGGCTATACCGGGCACAACGAAGTCGTCCTCGTCATCTACGATCCGCGCGACGTCGACTACGAGGATCTGCTCAAGGTTTTCTGGGAGAACCACGACCCGACGCAGGGCATGCGCCAGGGCGGCGACATCGGCACGCAGTATCGATCAGGCATCTATACCTTCGATGCCGAGCAGAAGGCTGCGGCCGAAGCGAGTCTCAAGGCATACGCTGCTGCGTTGAACAGGGCCGGACACACCGCGCCGATCACGACGGAGATCCTCGACGCACCGACGTTCTATTACGCCGAGGACTATCACCAGCAGTATCTGGCGAAGAATCCGCAGGGATACTGCGGACTGGGCGGCACAGGAGTGTCGTGTCCGATCGGGCTGGCGGCGGCAGGCTGAACGTCGCTCAGGGAAGATTAATGAAGAGGCCGCGAAAGACCGCATATAAAGAATGGCGATTGTTCGGACCAGAACATGTTTTCTTTTATGCGGTCTTTCGCGGCCATCCTTTTTCTCATTCCAGTCGCTGCAGCACCGCCGTTCCGCCGAGCCCGCGCATCTGCCCGACGATCCATTGCTGTCGCGAGCGCACGTAACTCGACGGGGCGTTCGCCTTGAGGCGTTTTGGATTCGGTAATACCGCCGCGAGCAGCGCGGCATCGTAGGCGTTCAGCTTCGCCGCCGGCTTTCGGAAATACGTTTCGCTCGCGACCCCGACGCCGAACACACCCTTGCCGAATTCGGCGATGTTCAGATACGTCTCGAGGATGCGCTGCTTGGGCCACAGCGTTTCGATCAGCAACGTGAAATAAGCTTCGAGTCCTTTGCGAATCCAGTTCCTGCCCGGCCACAGGAACAGATTCTTCGCGACCTGCTGCGACAGCGTGCTGGCGCCGCGCACGCGGCGGCCGCGCTCGCGATCATCGAGCGCCTTGTCGATCGATTTGAAATCGAAGCCGAAGTGATCGGGGAAGGTCTGGTCTTCCGAGGCGATCACGGCGACCTTCATCTGCGGCGAGATCTGCGGCCAATCCACCCAGCGCTGTTTGACCTGGTACGACGGATTGGCCGTCGCGCCGATGACGCGCTCGCGCAGGATGAAGGCGGACGTGGGCGGGTCGACCCAGCGGAAAAGCAGGACGACGAGGATCGTGACGACGAACCAGCTCAGCAGCAGCCAGCCGATGAAGCGGAGCAGGCGGCGGAACATGCAAGCAAGGACGGAAGTTTTTCCACTGTGGGGCCGGCTTCAGCCGGCTTCTTCAAAAGGCCGGCTGAAGCCGGCCCCACAGCAGGAGGTATCTCTACTTCGAATCCGGAATCACCGTCACCGACTCGATGACGATCGCCTCGGTCGGCACGTCCTGATGCCCGCGGCGGTTGCCGGTCTTCACGGCGGCGATGGCATCGATCACTTCCATGCCGGAATCGACGCGGCCGAACACGGCGTAGCCGTAGTTGCTCTGGCCCTTGTGATCCAGGAAGTCGTTGTCGACCAGGTTGACGAAGAACTGCGAGGTGGCGCTGTCGATGGCGCTGGTGCGGGCCATCGAGAGCGTGCCGCGCTTGTTCTTGAGGCCGTTGGTCGCTTCGTTCTTGATCGCGGCACGCTGGCCGGGCTTGCTGTCCATGTCTTCGGTCAGTCCGCCGCCCTGCACCATGAAGCCGGGGATCACGCGATGGAACACCGTGCCGTTGAAGTAGCCGTCCTCGGCGTACTTGCGGAAGTTCTCGGCGGAAATCGGCGCCTGCTTGTCGAAGAGCTGGACGGTGAAGGTGCCTTTGGAGGTTTTGAATTCGAGCATGGGTGTCACTTCAGAAGGAAGAGGAAGAGCCGCGAAAGACCGCACAAAAGAAACATGACGGCGGAAAAAGTGTCTGCAATGACCGGAAGGGGCGTCATTGCCGGTGTCCGGCTGATCGCTCCTTCATGCGGTTTTTTGCGGCCTCAGATGCTTCCTTCCGTCACGCGCTCATGGCCGGCCAGATCGGCGTGGGAGCGTACGCGACCGAAGCCGGCGCGCACAAGCAGATCGCGGACGGCCGCGGCCTGTTTCCAGCCGTGTTCCAGCGCCAGCCAGCCTCCCGGCGCGAGATGCGCCGGCGCGGCTGCAACGATCTGTTCGATGGACTCGAAACCGGTGCGGCCGCTGATCAGGGCCATGTGCGGTTCGAAGCGGCGCACGCCCGGGTCGAGGTCGCGATCTTCCGAGGCGATGTAGGGCGGATTCGACACGATCAGGTCGAAGCGCTGGCCCGCCAGCGGCGCGAACCAGCTGCCGTGCAGCAGTTTCACGTTGGCGATCTGCAGGCGTGCGGCATTGCGCGTCGCCATCTCCAGCGCGGGTGTCGACGCATCGACGGCGAACACCTGCGCCTGCGGCCGTTCGTTCGCGATGGCGAGCGCGATGGCGCCGCTGCCGGTGCCGAGATCGGCGATGTTCGCCGTCGCGTCCTTGCCGATGTGTTCGAGTGCGCGCTCGACCAGCAGTTCGGTTTCCGGACGCGGGATCAGCACCGCGGGACTCACTTCGAACAGCAGCGACCAGAATTCCTGCTGGCCGCGTATGTATGCAATGGGTTCGCCCTGCATGCGCCGTTTCACGAGCTGCTGATAAGCCCAGCCCGCTTTCGGCGGCAGCTCGCGTTCCGGCGCGCTGCGAAAAGCCGTGCGCGACAGGCCCGTTACATGTTCGAGCAACAATTCGGCATCGAGCCGCGGCGAAGCGGAAACGCGCGAGAGCATCGTGCTCGCGGTATGCAGCACGTCGGAAACGGTCTGTGAGGTATCTACGGCAGGCATGAGGATCGGCAGGTCACGTACAATTCGCGCACATTATCCGATCCGCGCGACTCGGTCGCGCTCTGGCCAGTCGCCAGCCGCCCTCGGAGCCTCTTCGTCATGCACGTCTATTCCAATGCACTCGAAATGATCGGCCGCACGCCGATGCTGAAGCTCAGCCGCTTCGATACCGGTCCGTGCGAGCTGTATCTCAAGCTCGAAATGATGAATCCCGGCGGCTCGATCAAGGATCGCATCGGCCTGTCGATGATCGAAGAGGCCGAGAAACGCGGGCAGCTGAAGCCGGGCGACACGATCGTCGAAGCGACGGCCGGCAACACGGGCCTCGGTCTCGCGCTGGTCGCGGCGCAGAAGGGCTATCGCATGATCCTGGTGCTGCCCGACAAGATGAGCCAGGAAAAGATTTTCAACCTGCGTGCGATGGGCGCGGAAGTGGTGCTGACGCGATCGGACGTGGGCAAGGGACATCCCGAGTACTACCAGGATCTCGGCGCCGCCATCGCGCAGAAGATGGGCGCGTACTTCATCAACCAGTTCGCCAATCCCGACAATCCCAAGGCGCACGAGGAAACCACCGCGCCGGAAATCTGGGAACAGATGCAGCACAAGCTCGATGCCGTGGTCATCGGCGTCGGCTCCAGCGGCACGATCGCGGGCCTGGCCGCGTACTTCAAGAAGCACGCGCCGCACGTCGAACTGGTGCTCGCCGATCCGCAGGGCTCGATCCTCAAGGAGTACATCGACACCGGCAAGATGACCCAGAAAGGTTCGTGGCTGGTCGAAGGCATCGGCGAGGATTTCATTCCGTCGATCTGCGATTTTTCGCTGACGCGCCGCGCGTACAGCATTCCGGATGGCGAGTCGTTCTCGGTCGCGCGGGCCTTGCTGCAGAAGGAAGGCGTGCTCGCGGGATCGTCGACCGGCACGCTGCTCGCGGCTGCGCTGCACTACTGCCGCGAACAGAAGGAACCGAAGCGCGTCGTCACGCTCGCCTGCGACACCGGCTCGCGCTACCTGTCGAAACTTTTCAACGATTTCTGGATGGACGATCAGGGCTTCACGCAGCGCGAGAAATTCGGCGACCTGCGTGACCTCATCGGCCGCCCGCACGGCCAGCGCGCCACGATCACCGTCGGCCCCGACGATGCGCTCACCACGGCACACAACCGTCTGCGCAACGCCGGCTTCTCGCAGCTGCCGGTGATGGAAGACGACCAGCTGATCGGCGTCGTCACCGAGGACGACATCCTGCGGTTTGCGTTCGGCCGTCCGGAATGCTTCAACGAGCCGGTGCGCCATGCCATGACCAAGGCCTTCCTGCGCGTCGACAAGAGCACCTCGGTGAACAATCTGGTCGCGATGCTGGAAGTGCGCTCATCGGCCGCCGTGATGGATGGCGACCGGTTCCTCGGGCTGATCACGCGCTCGGATGTATTGAATTATTTGCGGAGGCAGGTGAGATGAGGCTACAGGCTACAGGCGACTGGCCGGAACAGTCCTTCACGGCCGCCATTCCTCTCCCAGAATCTCGCTGTAGCCTGTAGCCTGTAGCCTGTAGCCTTCACCTGTCACCGCCAATCCCCATGTCCCACTCCCCCCGCCCCCTCGGCTTCGCCACCCGTTGCATCCACGCTGGCCAGTCGCCCGATCCGTCGACCGGCGCCGTGATGCCGCCGATCTACACGACGTCCACGTATGCGCAGTCGAGCCCCGGCGTGCACAAGGGCTACGACTATTCGCGCACGCGCAATCCGACGCGCAATGCCTATGAGCGCTGCATCGCTGATCTCGAAGGCGGCGTGCGCGGTTTTGCCTTCGCCTCGGGCATGGCGGCGACCAGCACGGTGATCGAACTGCTCGATGCGGGCAGCCATATTGTTGCGACTGATGACCTCTACGGCGGCACCTTCCGCCTGTTCGAACGCGTGCGTCGTCGTACCGCCAATCTCGACGTCACGTTCGTCGATCTGTCGAACCCGGAAGCGCTGGCCGCCGCCATACGCCCGGAAACGAAGATGATCTGGATCGAAACGCCGACCAACCCGACGCTGCGGCTGGTCGATATCGCGCAGGTGGCGGAGTTCGCGCGCAAGCGCGGTCTCATCACGGTGGTCGACAACACGTTCGCGAGTCCGTGGGTGCAGCGGCCGCTGGAACTCGGCGCCGACCTGGTCGTGCATTCCGCGACCAAGTATCTGAACGGTCACTCCGACATGGTCGGTGGCGTCGCCGTCGCGGCGAATGCCGAGCTCGCCGACAAGGTGGGATTCCTGCAGAACGCCATCGGCGGCATCGCCGGGCCGTTCGACAGCTTTCTCGCGCTGCGCGGTCTCAAGACGCTGCCGCTGCGCATGCGCCAGGCCAGCGAGAGTTCGCTGCAGATCGCGCAGTGGCTGGAGAAGCATCCGCAGGTGTCGCGCGTGCTGTATCCGGGCCTGCCGAGCCATCCGCAGCATGAGCTGGCGAAGCGCCAGATGAAGAACGGCTACAGCGGCATCGTCACCTTCTTCGTCAAGGGTGGACTCGAAGAGACGCGCACCTTCCTCGAACGCCTGCGCATTTTCACGATCGCCGAGAGCCTGGGCGGCGTGGAAAGCCTGGTCGATCATCCGGGCCTGATGACGCATGCCTCGATTCCCGCGGACAAGCGCAAGGCGCTGGGGATCGATGATTCGCTGGTGCGGCTGTCGGTGGGGATCGAGGACACCGACGATCTGATGGCGGATCTGGGCGAAGCGCTCGGCTGATTCAGGATGATTCTTCCTGTGGGGCCGGCTTCAGCCGGCCTGGAATGTCAGGCTAAAGCCTGACCCACAGAAAGAAAGCCCTTCCTGACCTCCTTGCCATCCATCCCGTCGCTCCGCGATGATCGGGCCGCCGTGTACCGGGCGCGGCTCATACAACAGAACGCAAGGGAGGCTCACGATGGCGATTCAACCGACGCAACCGCAGACGATCGGTGGTGTTCTCGATACCACGTTCCAGCTCTACAAGGGCTCCATCGGCAAGGTGTGGATCCTGTGTCTGCTGGGCGCGATCGGCGGCACGCTGCCGTCGCTGTACATGGTGTTCGGCGGTTCGGCCAATCCTGCGGATCCGCTGGCCGCGCTCGGCATGATGTCGAAGCCCGGTTACTGGCTGGCCAATCTTGCGACGATCATTCTGTCGCTGTGGTCGATGGGTGCCGTGTATCTCAAGGTGCATGCGATCGGCACGGACACCGACATGGGTCTGGGCGAAGCGCTGACGACCGGCCTGCGCAAGGTACCGTTGCTCTTCGTGACCGGCGTGCTGTTCGGCATCGCGCTCGCCGTCGGCCTGGTACTCCTCGTCATTCCCGGCCTCATCCTGATGGTCAGTCTGATGCTGTGCTTCAACCTGGTCCTGTTCGAAGACAAGGGTCCGATCGCCGCGCTGACCGGCAGTCACAATCTGGTCTGGGGCAACTGGTGGCGCACGACCGCGGTCCTTACCGTCGGTCTCATCATCGTGATGGTCATCTACGTGGCTGTCGGCGTGGTGCTGGGCGTCGCGATTCCCCTCATCGGCCTCGGCGCCGGCGACCCGCTGATGGTGGGTCTCATCAGCGGCGTGATCATCGGCGTCCTTGCGAGCGTGGTGCTGACGCCGTTCTACGTTTCGATGGGTATCGCGCTCTACTGGGATCTCAAGATGCGCAAGGAAGGCGGCGATCTCGCGGCCCGCGTCGGTTCGCTCGGGACCGCCTGATACGTGCGAGCCTGGCTCATCACCCTGCTGTTGCTGGCTGCGCCGGCCGCCGGATCCCAGGAAGCGGATCCTGCGGCCGGCGCAGTCGTTGCGGCTCAGGATTCGCTTGCCCGGTGCATCGAGACGGCGACCGGCGATGAAGTGGGACTCGCGGATCTCGAAGCGGCCTGTCCCGGCATCGAACACGCGCTGACCCAGTCGGGCTATGTCGGTTTCATCGGCGAGACGGAAACGGAGCAGTTGACGACTTACGGTCTCGCCGACCTGCAGTACTTCATCGAGCGTTACCCGTACTCCACCGATGGCGGCGCCTTGCCCGAGCACGACGTGAATCGGCTCGCCTCCATTCTCGATGCGCTGCAGGAAGAGCAGCGCGCCGACCGGCCGCCGACATTGCTGGAGCGTTTCAAGCGCTGGCTGAACAGCCTGATCCGCCGCCAGCAGCAGGAGCAGGATCCCTGGCTGGCGAACTGGCTGCGCGATCTCGATGTGTCCGAGCGCATCGTGCGCGCGATCGTCTATGTGTCGGTCCTGCTGATCATCGCGCTCGCGATTGCCGTGATCGTGAACGAACTGCGCGCTGCCGGCGTCTTCCGCCGCCGCGAACGCCGGTTGGCTGCAGCGCCGGCCGCGAGCGGCGACGTGCTGGATCTGTCCCGCGCGACGCTGGCCGACCTGGATCGCGTAGCGCTGTCGGAGCGTCCGGCGCTGTTGCTGCGTGTACTGGTGAACACGCTCGTGAGCACCGGCCGGCTCAGGACGGAAAAGAGTCTCACGCACCGCGAACTCGGAACGCGCGCGGCTTTCGATGCGATCGACCAGCGCCAGTCCTTCAATCGTGTCGCAGCGCTCGGCGAGCGCATGCTCTACGGCAATCGCAACGTGCCGCCTGAAGAGATCGACGCCGTCATCGAAACGGGGCGTGCGCTCGATCGGCAGCTCAACGTGCCGCGGGCGGCGACATGAAGGACCGCTTGCTGACCCTCGCGCTCGCGATCGGCGCATTCGCGCTGTTCTATGTCCTGTTCCTGCATCGGCCGTCGCAGCCCCGGGAGCAGGTCACGCGGCCGATCACGACAGAAAAAGGACCAAACGGCTATCTCGCGCTCATGCGCTGGTTCGAGGCCATCGACGTGCAGCCCGTGTCCTTGCGCGAGCGGTTCCAGGCGCTCGGTGAACTCGAAGGCGTGCCTGCGACGGGCAATCTCCTCATCAGTACGGCGCCGCACCGCTACCCGATGCGCGATTCCGAAACCGCGCCGTTGCGCAACTGGGTTTCGGCCGGCAACACGCTGCTCGTCGTCGCTGGATTGTCCGATACGCCGGAATGGTCGATGGGCGAGGGGATCGATACCGGTTTCATGAAACACATGGAAGCGATGACGGGGCTGCGCTTCACGCAGGCCCATGCGCAAGCCGATGCTGACGACGAGGCAGCGGCGGAAGAGGGCGAGGAAACGACCGAGCCCGCCGACGAAGTCGAACCGGCAACGAAGACGCCGGCCGAAAAGCCCAGGCCCTTCGCCAATCCCTTCCAGAAGCTCGACGAGCCGCTCGAATTTTCGATGGTGCCGAACGGCGAGCATCCCTTGCTGAGCGGGGTGAAGCGCGTCGATGCGCGGTCCGAATACGCGACGTCGAAATGGCGCGTCTCGACGGCCTCGATGTCGGACCTGGTGCTGGAACTGGCGAGCGATCCGCAGACCGGCGAACCGGTGCTGTGGCTCATGCGCTATGGCAACGGCCAGATCCTGGTCAGCGCGTATGGCAGCGTCTTCGTCAACAAGCTGCTGGGCGAACAGGACAATGCGCGGCTGCTGGCGAACATCGTGCGCGGGTCGCTCGGTCCGCAGGGACGTGTCGTGATCGACGATGCGCACCAGGGGCTCGTCGCCTTCTACGATCCCGAGAAGTTCTACGGCGACCGGCGACTGCACGCGTCGCTGTGGTGGCTGCTGGGCCTGTGGCTGGTGTTCGTCCTGGGTTCGCAGCGCCTGCGCGCACTCGACAGCCGCTGGCAGCCCATCGACATCACGAACTTCGTCCGCGCCAGCGGCGGATTTCTGGCGCGCGTGCTGAAGCCGGCGACCGCCGCGCAGCAGTTGTTCACGAACTTCTTCAACGATCTGCGTCGCCAGACCGGACAGCCGGCCAACGGCGCGCCGTTGTGGGACTGGATGGCAACCCGCGCTTCGCTCGCCGCGAGCGATCTGCAGCAACTGCGCGATCTGCACGAACGCACGCAACGCGGCCGGCGCATCGACCTGCCGAAGCTGCAGAACCTGCTGGTGCATGTGCGACAGCAGCTCGCCTGATTCACTGGACTGGAAGACCCGCATGAGCAAGGCACTGGAATCCTTCGAACGCAGACTGCAACAGGAACTCGGCAGCGTCGTGGTCGGGCTGCAGCCCGTCGTGCGGGCCCTTGCGATTGCGATCGTCGCGCGCGGTCACGTGCTGCTGCAGGGCGCGCCGGGTCTCGGCAAGACGCTGCTGAGCAAGGCGTTCGCCGCCAGCCTCGGCGGCACGTTCAAGCGCGTGCAGGGAACGTCCGACCTAATGCCGGCCGACATCACGGGCGTGCACGTCTTCGATGCCGAGCGCAAGGATTTCACGTTCCGTCACGGTCCCGTGTTTGCGGACGTGCTGCTGGTCGACGAAGTGAATCGCGCCGGGCCGAAGACACAATCGGCGCTGCTCGAAGCGATGGAGGAGCGTCAGGTCACGGTCGATCGTCACAACTACTCGCTGCCGCCGAATTTCCTCGTCGTGGCCACGCAGAATCCGCGCGAGTTCGAAGGCACGTATCCGTTGCCCGAATCGCAGCTCGACCGCTTCATGCTGCGTGTCGATCTCGGCTATCCGCAGCGCGACGACGAACTGGCGATCCTCGCCCGTTACGGCAATGTCGATGCGCATGCATCCGGCACGTCGCAGCAGCCGATCGGTGCCGAGGCGATCGAGGCGGCGCGTGCCGAGGTCGAATCCATCCATGTCGCGCCCGAACTGTCGGGCTACGTGGTCGATATCGCCGCCGCTTCGCGCTCGCACGCGCATGTGAGTCTCGGCCTCTCGACGCGCGGTGTGCTGGCATTGCTGCGCGCTGCGCGGATTGCTGCCGGCATGCGCGGCGCCGACTTCGTAACGCCCGACGACGTGAAGCAGGTCGCGCCGCTGGTGATTCCGCACCGCCTGATGCTCGCTTCCGATGCCGTGCTCGAAGGTGTGACCGAACAGGTGATCACGCAGCGGCTGCTGGATCAGACGCCGGTGCCGAGATGAGGAGACAGGCTACAGGCTACAGGCCACAGGCGGGTGTTGGTTCCGGCTCTGGCTGTAGCCTGTAGCCTGTCTCCTGTAGCCTGCCCCCAATGAGCCTGCGCCAGAACGCCTTCGTGCTCGCCGTGCTGACGGCCCTCGTCGCCATCATGGGCGCGTGGAGCGGCGATGCGACGCTCGCAGGCCTGTGGCGTCTGCCGCTCGGGTTGCTGCTGCTCGGGCTCGCCTATGAAGGCTGGATGACGACGCGTGCGCATCTCGGCCTGACCATCGAACCCGATCAACGCGGCATTCTCGGACGCGGCGGGTCGCTGCAGATCAGCGTGCAGCATCAGCTGCACCGCGACGCGCTGGTGGAACTCGCGCCTGATGCGCCCGCGCTGGTGGAAGTCGATCCAACCGTGCAGCTGCTCATCGCGCCCGCCGGTGCACCAGCGCACACGCATCTGCGCATCACGCCACGCCGACTGGGCGAGCACGCCTGGCCCGCCATCCGCACGCGCATCGCCGGGCCGCTTGGCCTCGCCTGGTGGCCGAAGCGGCTCGCGACGGATTTCAGGCTGCAGGTCATGCCCGAAGTGCTGCGCGACGATGCGCGCCGTGCGGGCGCCGTGTCATCGGGTGCCAAGCCGCGCCAGCTCGCGGGCACGGGTTCGGAGGTACTGCAACTGCGCGACTATCGCGCCGGCGATCCGCAGCAGCTCATCGACTGGAAAGCGACCGCCCGCAGCGGCCGCCTCGTCAGTCGCGACTTCTCCGAAGACCAGCATCTGGAGATCGTGATCGCCATCGACGCCGGACGCACCGGCGCATTGCGTGCCGGCGATCTGGACCGCTTCGGGCACTACGCGAATCTCGCGGCGCGCTTTGCCGAGCATGCCATCGCGCAGGACGACCGCGTCGGCCTCGTGCTGTTCGCCGATCGACCGCTCGCGGCCCTGGCGCCGGGACGCGGCACGAGCGCCGTGGTGCGCATCCGCAGACTGCTCGCGGCCTCGAAACCGGTGCAGGCGGAATCCAATCCGCTCAACGCGGCCCTGCGCATCCGCTCGCTCGTCCGGCATCGCAGCCTCGTCGTGCTGCTGACCGATCTCGATGATGCGACGGTTGCCGGCCAGCTCGCTTCAGCGGCGCGACTGCTGCTGCCCAAGCACCTGCCGCTGATTGCCGGCCTCGCCAGTCCCGAAGCCGAAAACATGCGGCACGCCGTGGCGCATTCGTGGCTCGATCCGTACGAATCGCTCGCGGCGCAGGAGTACTGTGCGCGCCTCGAACGCAACGTGCTGGCGCTGCGGGCGCTGGGTGCGCCCGCGGTACTCGCACGACCGGATCAACTCGAACGCGCCGTGTTCGATGCGTATGCGGGGTTCAGGCAGCGGCGACGGGTGTGAGGGTGGCGGTGCTTACTGTAGGTCAGGCTTTAGCCTGACTCTTTTCAGGCCGGCTGAAGCCGGCCCCACAGGCAGAGCAAATCCTCAAGTCAGTGCCACTGGGTTGAAGCCCGGGCTCCACAGGAAGAAGGCTCCTGCAACCTACTCCGGTTCCGATTCCCTGGACGGGGGCGTTCCTGACCCGATCCGCCCCGCCTTCCGCAACGCCTCGCGCAGCACATACTCGATCTGCGCATTCACGCTGCGCAGTTCATCCGCCGCCCATCCCTGTACGGCATCGAGAACCTCGCTGCTGATGCGCAGCGGATACGCTTTTTTCTCTGCCAAAACGACTTACGACGTCAGTTGTAAAGCGTGCCGGTGTTGACGATCGGCTGCGTGCCGCGCTCGCCGCACAGGACCACGAGCAGGTTCGACACCATCGCGGCCTTGCGCTCCTCGTCGAGATGCACGACGCCCTTCTGCGCCAGCTGCTCCAGCGCCATGTGCACCATCGAGACCGCGCCTTCGACGATGCGCGTGCGGGCCGAGATGATGGCCGCCGCCTGCTGCCGCTGCAGCATCGCCTGCGCGATCTCCGGTGCGTAGGCGAGATGGCTGACCCGTGCTTCCAGCACCGTGACGCCGGCTTTCGCGAGCCGCTCCTCGATCTCCTCGCGCAGATGCGAATTGACCTCCGTGGCATGCGAGCGCAGCGCGATCTTGCCGTCGTCGTGCGAATCGTAGGGATGACTCGTGGCCATCTGGCGCAGCGCCGATTCCGCCTGCACCTGCACGAAGTTCTCGTAGCTGTCGACGTTGAAGATCGCTTCGGCCGCGTCGTGCACGCACCACACGACCACCGCGGCGATCTCGATCGGCGAGCCGTCGAGTTCGTTCACCTTGAGCTTGCCCGATTCGAAATTGCGCACGCGCAGACTCACCGGCTTCTTGGTGTAGAGCGGATTGGCCCAGCGCGGGCCGCTGTTGCGTTCGACGCCGACGTAGCGGCCGAAGAACTGCAGGACCGCCGCCGTGTTCGGCTGCACGATGAAGAATCCCAGCCAGAGCACGCCGATCAGCAGGAGCAGCAGCCCGCCCGCGATCGGCAGCCGCTGTTCGGCGAGCGTCAGGACGATCCACCAGCCCGTGAGCAGCGTGGCCGCCGCCAGCACGATCACCATGGGCACGCCCGGAAGGGTTCTGACTTGTCGCTCCTGCATGGCCTTGCTCCCGCTCTTGCTGTGTGTTGTGTGCCGGAAAGATATCAAAATGATATCTATCAGCAAGGACAATCTGGCGATGAGGTCAAGTCATTGATTCTTCAGGAGGGAATGGTCGCACCCGGCTCGGGCTTGCGCCCGAACAGTCGTCCGGTAAGGGCGGCGACCATCACCACCGCATAGCCGAACCCCACGATCACGCGGTTGATCATCGGGAAATCCGGGTCGGGCGAGAGATAGCCCTCGATGAAACCGCAGCCGACCAGGAGCAGCGCGCACAGCACCAGCAGACGACTGGTGCGCGCCGTGGCGTGCTGGAACGATTCGCGCCGCGTGCCATGCGTCGGGCGGATCAGCGATTCGCCGAGCATCACGCCCGCCGCGCCGGCAATGCAGATCACCGACAGTTCGACCACGCCGTGTGCCGTCACGAACTTGAGCAGTTCGCCCGCCATGCCGTGCTGATGCGTGAAGGCGAAGATGCCGCCGAGCATCAGGCCGTTCATGCCGATGATGTAGAACGTGCCGAGTCCGAAGAAGACGCCGACTACGAATGCGGTCAGGCTGACGACGATGTTGTTGGTGAGGATGCCCACCGACAGCACCGATGACGGCATGACATTGAGCAGACCTTCCGTCCACAGCTTGCCGCCCTCGACGCCGTTGATCATTTCCTCGCTCGCCAGCAGGCCGATGAGTTCCGGATAACTCGAGACCAGCCACCAGCCCGCCGCGGCGCTGAGCGCGAACAGCAGACCGACCCACTGGATGGTGAAGCGCAGGTCATGCACCACTTCCGGAATTTCCTCGCGGAACAGCGTGCGCAGCCGCGCGCGCCAGTCGTGCGGCTTGCGATAGATGATGGCGTGCAGTTTCGCGTAACGCGCTTCGAGCGCGCGCGTCACGCGGCTGCCGGGCAGGATGCGGCGTGCAATCGACAGATCGCGACCGAGTGCGCGGTACATCTCCATCGCGTGCAGCGCGTCGGCCGTCGTGTGATCGCGCTGGCGTTCCAGCCGGTCGAGCTGCGGCAATACCTGCTGCCAGGTTTCGATGCGCGAGTTGAGCCACGCCTGCAGACCGGCTTCGCTACTCATGCGCGTGCCGTCCCTTTGAGCAGTGCCTGCAGATGCGAGCGCAGTTGCGGCGAGGTCTGCAGCAGCAGCGCCTCGGTCGATGCCGCCGGATCGACGCGCAGGATCAGCGAGCGGGCGATGTTCGCGCGCATCGTGTCATCCAGCGTCCACCAGCGATCCAGCAGCTCGTGAATGAGATCGGCGGACTGCGGCGACAGTCCGTTCTCGGGCGTGTCGTTGCGCAGGCCATCGAAGGACTTCACCGCGCCGGCATCGTCGTGGACCAGCAGCGTGCCGGCCGCCAGATCGCCGATACGCACGTGCTGTTCCGTGAAGATCACGACGCCGAGACCCAGCAGGTAGACGAAGGGCAGGCTGTCGACCAGCCGGAAGACATTGCGCAGGAGCAGGGCGCCGGCGCCGGGAATGTCGCCGGTCCGCGAGACGATGCGCACACCGGCCATGCGCTTGCCGGGCGTGCTGCCGCGCATGACGATTTCCAGGATCGGGTGATACAGGAAGTAGATGACCGTCGTCGGAATCCAGATCGCGAGTTGCCCCATGCCGCCGCGCGGCGTGCTGTCATCGAACAGGTTCAGCGAGCCGGCGCGGATGAACAGGGCGGTGAACAGCCACGCCAGCGCCAGCACCAGGCGGATGTGCCAGTCGATGACGAAGGCGTAGCTGCGACTGCCGGCGCCCGCGATGCGCAGTTCGACGTCGACGCCGGTGACGCTCTGCAGGGTGATGGTCGGAGTGGAAGCCATGGAGGGTGACGGTCCGGGTTGTCGTCGTCGTTTGTCCGTACCCTACACGGTCCGCGTCACCGCTTGCACGTCCTCATTCGACGATCCTTGCCAGCTGTTCCGCCTGGTATTCCTGCTGCAGCGGCTGGATCACGGGTTCCAGCTCGCCGTTCATGACGTCGGCGAGCTTGTACAACGTCAGATTGATGCGGTGATCGGTCACGCGCCCCTGCGGGAAGTTGTAGGTGCGGATGCGTTCGGAACGATCGCCCGAGCCGACCTGCGACTTGCGCGACTGGGCTTCGGCCTGATCGCGCTTCTCCTGTTCCGCCGTCATCAGGCGCGCCTTCAACAATGACATCGCGCGCGAACGGTTCTTGTGCTGCGAGCGTTCGTCCTGGCATTCGACCACGATGCCGGTGGGCAGATGCGTGATGCGGATCGCCGAGTCCGTCTTGTTGACGTGCTGGCCGCCGGCACCCGAGGACCGGAACGTGTCGATGCGCAGCTCCGCCGGATTCAGATCGATCGCTTCGATCTCCGCCAGCTCCGGCAGGATGGCTACCGTGCAGGCGGACGTATGAATGCGTCCCTGCGCTTCCGTCGCCGGCACGCGCTGCACGCGATGCGTGCCCGCTTCGAATTTCAGGCGCGAGAAGGCGCCGCGACCGACGATACGGCTGATCACTTCCTTGTAGCCGCCGTGTTCGCCCGCGCTTTCGGAAAGCACTTCGACCTTCCAGCCCTGACCGTCCGCATAGCGCGAATACATGCGGAACAGGTCGCCTGCGAAGATCGCGGCCTCGTCGCCGCCCGTGCCGGCGCGCACTTCGAGATAGATGTTGCTTTCGTCGCGCGCGTCCTTCGGCAGCAGCAGTTTCGCCAGTTCGCCGCTTTCGTCGTCGATGCGCTCGTTCAGGCTTTTCAGTTCCTCCTGTCCGAGTTCGCGCATCTCCGCGTCGTCGCCGTCCGCCATTTCCTGTGCGTGCGCGCGTTCGCCCAGCAGTTGCTGATAGTCGCGATAGCGCGTGACGACGGGTTCGAGCTTCGCGTATTCCATCGACAGCTCGCGAAACTTGTCGTTGTTGGCGATGACCTGCGGGTCGGCGAGCAGCCCGCTCACTTCCTCGTGCCGCTCGACGAGCTTTTCCAGTTTGTTGCGGATCGAATCTTTCATGAAGAAGAAATCAGAAGATCTCCACGGGGAACACGGGGATCACGGGGTAAGAAAAACTGAAGCTCATGGGTACAGGGCAACAGGCGGTCAGCGGACTGACGTTTTTTCTGTTTCCGCCCCGTGCTCCCCGTGTCCCCCGTGGAGATCTTCTCCTTCGGGTCTTGTCTGTTCGGACACGAGCAGTGCCTTCGCCGCCGCGACGATCTCCGCATCGCCGCGTTCGGCGGCTTCGCGCAGGCGCTGGCTGGGGCCGTGCAGCAGGCGGTTGGTGAGGGTCGCGGCGAGGAAGTCGATGACTTCGCCTGCGTCGCGGCCGGCGGCGAGCATGCGGCGGGCCTGTTCGGTCGTCTGCGAACGCAGCACGTCGGCATCGTGACGCAGTTGCCGGATCGTGGGCACGGCATCGAGCGTCTTGAGCTGCTGTTCGAACTGTGCGATTTCGGCGGCGATCATCTGGCCGGCATCGCGCGCCGCTTCGCGGCGCGATTCGATGTTTTCGTTGACGACGTTCTGCAGGTCATCGACCGTGAACAGGTAGACGTCTTCGAGTTTCGCCACTTCCGTTTCGATGTCGCGCGGTACGGCGATGTCGGCCATGAACATCGGCTTGCGACGCCGCGCGCGCAGCGCGGCACGAACGGCGTCGTAGGTGATGACCGGCGTCGGGCTCGCGGTCGAGCTGATGACGATGTCGGCTTCGGGAAGATGCGTTGCGAGCGCTTCGAGACCGATGGCGTAGCCGTCGAATTCCTTCGCCAGTTCCTGCGCGCGCTCGAGGCTGCGGTTGGCGATGATCATGCGGCGCAGACCGTTGGCGTGCAGGTGACGGGCAGCGAGTGCGATCGTCTCGCCGGCGCCGACCAGCAGGGCAGTGTGCTGATCGAAGTCCTCGAAGACGGTGCGTGCCATCGCGACGGTGGCGGAGGCGACGGAGACCGCATTGGCGCCGATGCGCGTTTCGGTGCGGACGCGTTTCGCCACGGAGAATGCGGTCTGCAGCAGGCGGTTCAGGTACGGACCGGTAACACCGTGGTCGAGCGCGGCGCGATAGGCGTCCTTCAGCTGGCCGAGGATCTGCGGCTCGCCGAGAACGAGCGAGTCGAGGCCGCAGGCAACGGAGAAGACGTGCTCGACGGCGGATCGGCCATGCAACTGATACAGCGAGTCCCTGAGGTCGAGGTTCTGCGAAGCCAGGTCATGCCAGTCGCCGAGCCAGTCGGCGACGGGTGCGCCGGGCGTGTCGGTGAAGGGATGATCGGTAAAGCAGTACAGCTCCGTGCGATTGCACGTCGACACGATGACGGATTCGCGCACGCCCGGCACTGCCTTGAGATTCCGCAATGCTTCCGGCAGATCCGTCGCCGCGAAGACGACTTTCTCGCGGATTTCGACGGGAGCGGTGCGGTGGTTGATGCCGATGACGACGAGTGTCATGTGGGATATCGCGAAACGGCCGCGATTGTCCGCCGAAGGCCGGCGGGATGACAAGTTTTGCAGGGGTTCCCTGATATAGTGCCCGCACGATGTGTCACACCGCCAAATTCCCCGATTTTTTCCCTGCGAGCCGCCTGCTGTTCATCGCGACCATGTTGTCGGTGGCGATGCTGTTCGGTGGCTGCGCCAGTGCCGGCAAGCAGGCGGCCGCCAAGGACGACGCGGTTCCGGACGATCCGAACGCGCTGATCCTCGGGGCGGAAGTCGCCCTGCAGCGCGGCCAGTACCTCGCCGCGTCGAAGGCCTACGTGAAGGCCGCACAGAATGCCCGCGACGAAACGCTCGCCGAGCAGGCGACCAAGATCGCATTCGAACACCATCAGTGGACGCTGGTGCTCGCCGGCGCAGAACGCTGGCTGGAATTGAATCAGACCAACGAGGAAGCGCGACGCTATGCGGGGTTTGCGGCGCTGCATCTGTACCAGATCGATCGTGCCGCGGAACATCTGTCGATCCTGCTCGATACGGCTTTCATCAATCCGCCGGCAGGTTTTCTCGCACTGCTGCCGCAGCTCGGCGATGAAGGATCGCCCGCCGCGACGAGCGCGGTCCTGCAGAAGCTGGTCCTGAAGTATCCCGATCTGACCGAGGCGCATTACGCGCTGGGTCGGGCGGCGCTGCAGTCCGACAATTTCGCCCTGGCCCTGCAACACGCGCAGAAGGCGCATGAGCTCGGCCCGTACTGGGCGCCCGCGGGTCTGCTGCTGGCGCAGGTGCAGATGATTCGCGGCGACAACGATGCTGCGCTCGCGACGGCGAAGTCGGTTCTCGATCAGGACGGCCAGGATTCCTACCGCCTCGAGTATGCCCTGATGAAAATGCAGGCCGGTCGCGAGGAGGAAGGTCGCAAGGATCTCGAGGCGCTGACGGGGAGCGATACCGTGTCGGCCGTGGCCGAGCGCGCGCTGGCCGACATCGAGTTCCAGTCGGGCAATCGCGACGCAGCGGCGCAGCGCTACGGCAACCTGGTCACGAGCGGCCGCTTCGTCTACGAGTCGCTGTTCTATCTCGGCGCGATCGCAGAGCTGCGCGATGCGTCCGACGAGGCTGTCCAGATCTACAGCCGCGTAACCGGCAGCGACCTGGCGATGGCGGCGCAGTCGCGCGTCGCGCGACTGAAATCCGGGAAGGAAGGACTCGACGCCGGTCTCAAGCATCTCGAAGACTTTGCCAGCACGCGACCGCAGTACACGCTCGACGCGATCACAGCGCGTGCCGGCCTGCTGGCGAACAGCGGCGATGCGGCGGGTGCCATCGCATTGCTCGACACGGCATTGAAGGAATATCCCGATGCTGCGGAGCTGCGTTTTGCGCGCGTCTTCCAGCTCGAGGATGCGGATCATGTCGATGAAGCAGTGCGGGAGCTGCGCAAGCTCGTTGCGGACCGCCCCGGCGATCCGGTGGCCGAAAATGCCCTCGGTTACACGCTGGTCGATCGCACCGGCAAGGCGAAGGAAGGACTCAAGCTGATCGAGCAGGCGCTGGCGCAGACGCCGGACAGCGGCGCCGTACTCGACAGCATGGGCTGGGCGCTGCATCGCGTGAAGCGCGACGAAGAAGCGCTGACCTACCTGCAGCGTGCCAAGAGCCGCATCAGCGATCCCGAAGTCGACGTGCATCTGGTCGATGTCCTGCTCGCGCTGGGTCGCAAGGACGAGGCGCAGACCGTGCTCAAGGAAGCGAGCGAGCGCTACCCCGACAACGAAGATCTGCAGTCGCGGGTCAAGTCGCTGCACGAATAGTCATCGATGCAGGTCATCGCCATGCGAGGCGTGCTTCAGCGTTGCGCGATGCTGCTGGTCGTCACGACGGCGCTCGCGGCCTGCGTCAGCCAGCCGCAACGAGCGCCGGTTCAGATTCCTGAAGATCTCAACGAACTCGCACGCTGGCAGGCGCGCGGTCGCATCGGCGTGTCCGGCGTGGCAGGCGGCGGCTCCGGTTCATTCGAATGGCGGCAGGACGGCGATCGCGCCGACATCCAGATTCGCGGGCCGGTCGGCATCGGCAGCGTGCGCCTGCAGGTCGAAGGCGATGAAGCCGATCCGCAGGTGCGACTGCAGACGGGCGACGGTGTGACGCTGGAATCGCAGGCGGCGTGGGATGAACTGGAAGCGCGGCTGGGCGCGCCCGTGCCCGCGGGTCATCTGCGTTTCTGGATGCTCGGGCTGGCCGCCCCTGGCGATCACGCATGGGATGCGGCCGCCGCTGCCGGACAGAAGGCGCTCGAACAGGACGGCTGGCGCATCGTGTACCAGCAGTATTCCAGCGACGCCGGCGCGCCGGTGCCGGTGCGCATGAATGCGAACAATGGCGCGACGCGCGTGCGGATCGTGGTCGATCGCTGGCAGCTCGGACAATGAACGACGGCACGCGCGGCGAATCGCTGGGCGACGCGGCGCCCTGGCCTGCACCCGCCAAACTCAATCTGTGCCTGCACATCGTCGGGCGTCGCGCCGACGGTTATCACCTGCTGCAGACGGCGATGCAGTTCATCGATCTGGCCGACGAACTGCGGTTCTTCATTCGCCCCAACGGTGTCGTCGAGCGGTTGGGCGGAATGGCCGAGGTGCCGGCGGAAAGCGATCTGGTCGTTCGCGCTGCGCGGTTGCTGGCAAGTCACGTGAATCCACAACCCGGCGTCGCGATCGACCTGCACAAGCGCATCCCCGCGCAGGCCGGGCTCGGCGGCGGCAGTTCCGATGCGGCGACGACGCTGGTCGCGCTCAACCATCTCTGGAACGCGGGACTGAATCTCGACGAACTCGCCGCGCTCGGTCTGAAGCTGGGCGCCGACGTGCCGCTGTTCGTCCGCGGTCATGCCGCGTGGGCGGAGGGCGTGGGCGAGCACCTCACGCCCATCGAGCCGCCCGAAAACGTGTACCTCGTCATCAAACCGCAGGCTGCCGTGAGCACGGCGGAAATCTTTCAGGCCGCTGAATTGACACGTAATTCCCCCGTCACGACAATACGCGCCTTTCTCGCGGGGGGTGGCCGCAACGACTGCACTTCCACCGTGCGCGGGCGCTATCCAGAGATCGCCGAAGCGCTTGATTGGCTTGAGGAATTCGGACACGCACAGCTGACCGGAACCGGGTCGTGCGTGTTCGCTGCCATTGCTTCGGAGAGTGCAGCCAGCGCGGCCTTGCGGCGCGTGCCGACGCGCTGGTCAGGCTATGTCGTACGGGGACTGAACCGTTCGCCGTTGCTGGAAAGGTTGGGAAGGGAAAGTGATGAGGTGATCGGGTGATGAGGCAGGCCAGGGCTTTCCTGCGCTGCGTTCATCACTCCATCACCTGATCACTTTCTTTTGGGGCGTCGCCAAGCGGTAAGGCAGCGGGTTTTGATCCCGCCATACGGTGGTTCGAATCCATCCGCCCCAGCCAGTTTTCGAGTAACGGCGTGTGGGACGTGGGGTGTCGGGTCCCGGCCTCGTTACCTGTTTCGCGGGGAGCGTGAATGGATCGTTCAACGATGGCGGTGTTCTCGGGCAACGCCAACCAGCAGCTCGCGCTCGAAATCGCGCGTCACCTGATGGTGCCGCTGGGGCGCGCGTCGGTCGGCCGTTTCAGCGACGGCGAGACGACGGTCGAGCTGCTGGAGAACGTGCGCGGTCGCGACGTGTTCATCGTGCAGCCGACTTCGCCGCCGGCGAACGACAACCTGATGGAACTGCTGGTGATGGTCGATGCCGCGCGACGCGCGTCGGCCGCCCGCATCACCGCAGTCGTGCCGTACTTCGGCTATGCGCGCCAGGATCGCCGGCCGCGCGCCATGCGCGCGCCGATCACGGCCAAGCTGGTGGCGAACATGATCGCGGGCGCGGGCGTCGATCGCCTGCTGACCATCGATCTGCACGCCGACCAGATCCAGGGATTCTTCGATATCCCGGTCGACAACGTGTACGCCTCGCCGGTGCTGCTGGGCGATGCCTGGAAGCAGAAGTACGACGACCTGATCGTCGTATCGCCGGACGTGGGCGGCGTGGTCCGCGCCCGGGCGCTGGCGAAGCGGCTCGACGATGCCGATCTCGCGATCATCGACAAGCGTCGCCAGCGCGCGAACGAGTCGGAAGTGATGAACATCATCGGCGAGGTGGCGGGCAAGACCTGCGTCCTCATCGACGACCTGGTGGATACCGCCGGCACGCTGTGCCATGCGGCGAAGGCATTGAAGGACAACGGCGCGAAGCGCGTGGTGGCCTACATCACGCACGCCGTGCTCTCGGGTCCGGCGATCGAGCGCATCTCGAAGTCGTCGCTGGACGAACTGGTCGTGACGGACACGATCCCGCTGAGCGATGCCGCTCGCGCCTGCCGCCAGATCCGGCAGCTGTCCGTCGCCGGCCTGCTTGCGGAGACGATGCGTCGTATCCGCGATGAAGAGAGCGTGAGTTCGTTGTACATAGATTGAGTGACGCAGGTCACGAGGTGACGAAAGTGACGAGGGCAAGAATCGTCACGGACATCGCCCGGTGATCTGTGTCCCAAGTATGCGGATCAGTTTTGGTCGCGAATCGATCTGCATGCGTTCCGTGACGGGATCGCGTTGGTGGTTCGGGTGCTCTGCGCCTGCGTCACTCGCGTGACTTTCGTCACTTTCGTCACTTTGTTTGGAGTCATCATGAAAACCTCTTTTGATCTCGTCGCCGATCCGCGGGATGGCGTGCAGGGGAAGGGTGCGAGCCGCCGCCTGCGTCGTTCCGGCAAGGTTCCGGCGATTCTCTATGGCGGTCATCAGGAGCCGCGGCAGATCACGCTGGATCACCAGAATCTGCTGACGCTGCTCGTGAACGAGCGCTTCTATTCGACCATCATCTCGCTGAGCATCGCCGGCCAGAAGCAGGCTGCCATCCTCAAGGACGTGCAGCGCCATCCGGCCAAGAACCAGGTCCTGCACATGGATCTGCAGCGCGTGCTGGACAACGAGCCGATCCGCATGAGCATCCCGCTGCACTTCAAGGGTTCGGCGGGTTCGCCGGGCGTGAAGACCGAAGGCGGCATCGTGTCGCACCTGCTCAACCAGGTCGAAGTGCTGTGCCTGCCGAAGGATCTGCCGGAGTACGTCGAAGTCGACATGTCCGAGATGCACATCAACGAGATGAAGCGTCTGTCGGATCTGCCGCTGCCTGAGGGCGTGCAGTTCGTGGCGCTGGCGCACGGTCGCGACGAGCCGGTGGTTTCGATCCATCATCCGCGTGCCGAAGAGGCGGAAGCGCCTGCGGCGGCGGCCGCGGCGGCAGCGCCTGCTGCTGGCGCAGCTCCTGCGGCCGATGCGAAGAAGGAAGAAGCCAAGCCGGCTGCTGCGAAGAAGGACGGCGGCAAGAAGTAATGGCGGTCGGGCGGCCGGTTCGCCGGCCGCCCGGTTCCTTCCATGTCCGGTACTTCCATCAAGATCATCGTCGGCCTCGGCAATCCCGGGCCCGAGCACGTGCTCACGCGGCACAACGCCGGGTTCTGGTTCGTCGATGCGCTGGCGCAGCGACTCGACGGCCGCTTTCGCAGCCATACGCGTTTTCAGGGCGAGATCTGCCGCGTCACGATCGACGGCAGCGAGATCACGCTGCTGAAGCCTGCGACCTACATGAATCGCAGCGGGCTCGCGATCCGCGCGCTCTCCGATTACCTGAAGGTCACGCCGGCGGAAACGCTGGTGGTTCACGATGAACTCGATCTGCCGGTCGGCGACGCCCGTTTCAAACTGGGCGGCGGTCACGGCGGGCACAATGGTCTGCGCGACACGATCACGCACATCGGCGCCGATTTCTGGCGCCTGCGCATCGGCATCGGTCATCCCGGCGACAAGTCGCAGGTGATCGACTACGTGCTGCGCCGCGCGCCGAAGGCCGAAGAAGACCGGATCCTCGACTCGATCGCCAATTCGCTCGATGCCCTGCAGGTGTTCCTTGGGCAGGGGGCGGAGAAGGCGATGAATGGGCTGCACCAGAAGAAGTAAATGGGCATCAAATCCGGAATCGTCGGCCTGCCGAACGTCGGCAAGTCGACCCTGTTCAACGCGCTGACGCGCGCGCAGATCGCGGCAGAGAACTATCCGTTCTGCACCATCGATCCCAACGTCGGCATCGTGCCGGTGCCGGACCCGCGCATCGACGAACTCGCGGCCATCGTGCATCCCGAGCGCACGCTGCCGGCCACGGTGGAATTCGTGGACATCGCCGGCCTCGTGGCGGGCGCCAGCAAGGGCGAAGGGCTCGGCAACAAGTTCCTGTCCCACATCCGCGAGACGGATGCCATCACGCACGTCGTGCGCTGCTTCGAGAACGACGACATCGTGCACGTCGCCGGCCGCATCGGCCCGCTCGACGACATCGACGTGATCAATACCGAACTGGCGCTGGCCGATCTCGATACCGTCGAGCGCGGCGCGCTGCGTGCGGAGAAGGCTGCCAAGGCGGGCGACAAGGATGCGATCAAGCTGCGCGATCTGCTGAAGAAGCTGCGCGAGCACCTGGACGCCGGCAAGCCGGCGCGTTCGCTGGTGAAGGATGCGGACGAAGTGCGCATGCTGCAGGAGCTGCACCTCATCACGCTGAAGCCGCTCATGTACGTGGCCAACGTGGCCGAGAACGGCTTCGAGAACAATCCCTATCTCGATGCGGTGCGTGCGCGCGCTGCGGAAGAAGGTTCGCAGGTCGTGGCCGTCTGTGCGGCCATCGAAGCCGAGATCGCGCAGCTCGACGAAGCCGATCGTGCCGACTTCCTCAACGAACTGGGCCTGGAAGAGCCCGGCCTCAATCGCGTCATCCGCGCCGGCTACAAGCTGCTCGGGTTGCAGACGTACTTCACGGCGGGCGTGAAGGAAGTTCGCGCATGGACGGTGCGGGTCGGTGCGACCGCGCCCCAGGCCGCCGGCGTGATCCATACCGATTTCGAGAAAGGCTTCATCCGTGCCGAAGTCATCGCCTACGACGACTTCATTGCCTACAAGGGCGAGCAGGGAGCGAAGGAAGCCGGCAAGCTGCGGCTCGAAGGCAAGGAGTACATCGTCCGCGAAGGTGATGTAATGCACTTCCGGTTCAACGTCTGACGAAAACCCGCTCCGGAGGAACTACATGAGCCTGCGCAATTTCGGTCTGGTGACCTGCATCGCAACCCTGACGCTGGTGGATACGCCGGCGTTTGCCCAGCAATCCACGACGCCGCAGCGTCAGCCGGATCCGGCGCGCGTCGTGCAGCGCGTGCGCGCCGCGGACTACCAGCCGCCCGCAGGCATCGACTTCCGGTCCGTCACCATCGTCTCGGACGGCATCCGGCTGCATGGCGAGGTATTCACGCCCAAGGACACGCCCGCAGGCACGAAGCTGCCGGCCGTCGTCATGGCGCACGGCTGGGGCGGCGTCGCGGCCGGGTTCCGCACGGATGCCGTGGATATCGCTCGCGCCGGGTATTTCGTGCTGGTGTTCGACTATCGCGGCTGGGGCGAGAGCGCCTCGCCCGTCGTCATGATCGACCAGGAGCCGCTGCACGTGCCGGGCGAAGCGGATCCCTTCACCGCCCGCGTGCAGCCGCTGCGCGAATACATCAATCCGCTCGAGCAGGCCGAGGACTGGTTTTCCGCGCTCGACTGGATCATGGGCGAACCGCAGGTCGATGCCAGCCGGGTGGGCGTTCGCGGTTCCAGTTACTCAGGCGGCCACGTGGTCTATGTCGCGGCCAATGATCCGCGCGTGAAGGCGGTGGTGAGCCAGGTCGGCGGCTTCACTTCGCGTCCGCCGGCCGGAAGGGAACAGCCCGGTCGCGACCTGGCTACCCGCATGGCCCGCGGCGAGGTCGGCTATCCGGCGCCGCGCGCCTCGGCGATTCCCGGACTGATCGGCTCGCCCATCGGCCACAAGGGCGAGCGCTATGCCCCCGTCGACGAGGCGGGGAAGGTGAAGGCGCCCACGCTCATCATCCTCGTCGAGAACGAAGAGTACGGCGGCAATCCGGTGGCCCAGACGGCGTACGAAAACCTCAAGGGACCCAAGAAGCTGGAGATGCTGCCCGGCGTCACGCACTACGCGGTCTATTCGACCGAGCGCGAGAAGGTGATCCGCATGGCCGTCGAATGGTTCGACCAGTACCTGAAGGCAAAGTAGGCGCTACGTTTCGGACTGCGGCAGATGACATGCCACCCGCTGTTGTGCGCCCGTTGCGCGCAGCAGCGGCGTTTGCGTCTGGCACACGGGCATCACCTGCGGGCAGCGCGGATGGAATTTGCAGCCTGACGGCGGCGCGAGCGCGCTGGCGATTTCTCCCTGGATGAGCCGGGCTGCAACCCGGTGCGCGGGATCGGGCCGCGGCACGGCGGCCAGCAGCGCCTGCGTATAGGGATGCCGCGGCCGCGCGAAGACTTCCGCGGTCGGGCCGGTCTCGACGAGATTGCCGAGATACATGACGGCGACGTGATCGCTGAAATGTTCGACCAGCGCGAGATCGTGCGCGATCACCAGGTACGTGAGGCCGAATCGTTCCTGGATGTCCGCCAGCAGATTCAGGATCTGCGCGCGGATCGACACATCGAGCGCGGACACGGGTTCATCCAGCACCATGAAGGCCGGCTGCAGGGCCAGCGCGCGGGCGATGGCGATGCGCTGGCGCTGGCCGCCGCTGAACTCGTGCGGATAGAGACGCGCCGCGCCCGCGGGCAGACCCACGATGTCGAGCAGTTCGGCGATGCGGCGTTCGAGCGCCGCGCCGCTCAGCAATCCGTGCGCGCGAATGGGTTCGCCCAGGATCGTGGCGATGCGCAGGCGCGGATTCAGCGACGAATGTGGATCCTGGAACACCGCCTGGGCCTGGCGGCGATAGCCCTTCCAGTCGCGCCGGTTCATCGTCGCGAGGTCGCGGCCATCGAAGCGGATCGATCCAGAGGTCGGCGTTTCGAGTCCCAGCATCAGCCGGGTGAGCGTCGTCTTGCCGCAGCCGGATTCGCCGACCAGCGCGAACGTCGCACCCCGCTCGATCTCGAAACTGACGTCATCGACGGCGCGCACCGCTGCCCGCGAGCGCGACAGGAGCGGGCCGCGCACCGCGAAGTGCTTGGTCAGATGTTCGACGGCGACGAGGCTCATGATTTCAGCAGCCAGCAGGCGGCGCTCTGGCCGGGAGCCGCCTGCACGGTGGGGGGAGGACTCTCGTCGCAGATCGGCATGCGATGCGCGCAGCGCGCGGCGAAGGCGCAGCCGCGCGGCCGGTCGAGCAGGCTCGGCGGCTGGCCGGCGATCGAATACAGGCGCCGCTTTTTTTCGCCGAGCCGCGGCAGCGACTGCAGCAACGCCTGCGTGTAGGGATGCGCCGGGCGCGCGTAGATCTCGCGCACGTCGCCGGTTTCGACGATGCGGCCGGAATACATGACCGCGATGCGGTGGCACACGCTGGCGGCGACCCCGAGATCGTGCGTGATCAGGATCAGTCCGAGCCCCGCGCTGTGCTGAATCTCCCGCAGCAGATCCAGCATCTGCGCCTGGATCGTCACGTCGAGCGCGCTGGTCGGTTCATCGGCGATCAAGAGCCGCGGCGAGCAGGCGATGGCCATGGCCGCGACCACGCGCTGGCGCATGCCGCCGCTGAACTGGTGCGGATAGTCGTCCAGCCGGCGCTCGGGCGACGGGATGCGCAGCCGGCGCAGCACGTCGATCGCCGAGCGACGGATGTCCGCCTCGTCCTTCGCGAGTCCGTGATAGCGAAACGGCGCGCCGACCTGATCGCCGATCGTGAACACGGGATTGAGCGAGGCGAGCGGATCCTGCGAGATCATGGAAATCTGCCGGCCGCGATAGTTCGCCGCCATGTCGCGTTCCGACAGCTGCAGCAGATCGACGCCGTTCAGGCGGATGCTGCCGGCGACGATGCGTCCGCCGGGCTGCGGCAGCAATCGCATGATCGACAGGCTGGTCATGGTCTTGCCGCTGCCGGACTCGCCGATGATGCCGAGCGATTCGCCCGCGTGGACGTGCAGATCGACGCCGTCGATGGCTTTCACCACGCCGCGGCGCAGATACAGATAGGTCTTCAGTCCCTCGACCGCGAGCAGGGGTGTCCGGTCCGTTGCAGTGTCGATCGCCGTGTCCGTCATGTCAGACCTGCCGGCGCATGGGATCGAACGTGTCGCGCATCCAGTCGCCGAACAGGTTGGACGCCAGGCACGTCAGCATGATGGCGACGCCAGGCAGCGTGATGGCCCACCACGCATTGGCGATGTAGCCGCGGGCATCGGCGAGCATGAGTCCCCACGATACGTCCGGCGCCTGAATGCCCAGCCCGAGGAACGACAGCGAGGCTTCGAACAGGATGACCTGTCCGACCTGCAGCGTGGCGAGCACCAGCAGCGTGTTGAGGATGTTGGGCAGGAAATGGCGCGCGAAGATCGTCAGCGTGCCGCAGCCCGCCACCTTGGCCAGCGCCACGAAATCGCGTTCCTTGAGACTCAGGATCTCGCCGCGGATGATGCGCGCGTACCAGGTCCAGTACGTGACGATGATGACGATGATGACCGTGCCCAGTCCCTGATCGAGCACGGTCGCGAGCACCAGCGCGAGCGCCAGCGATGGGATCGACATCTGGATGTCGACGATGCGCATGATGATGGCGTCCACGGCGCGGCCGAAGTAGCCCGCCGTCATGCCGATGAGCGCGCCGAGCGCGCCGGAGAACACGATCGCATAGGCGCAGACCAGCGCCGACGTGCGCGCCCCGGCGATGATGCGGCTCAGAATGTCGCGGCCGAGATTGTCGGTGCCGAGGACGTATTCCAGGGTGCCGCCTGCCTGCCAGGCCGGCGGACGCAGCGCGGCGGCGAGATTCATCTGCTGCGGATCGTGCGGCATCAGCCAGGGCCCGAAGAGCGCAGCGAGCAGCACGGTCAGCAGGATCGCCAGCGGCCACCACGGCAGGTTCGCGACCCAGTGCCGATACCTGACCGCCGGTCCGGCCAGCCCGTCGACCGTCGATTCAGTGTCCATGGCGGATGCGCGGATCGAGGTAGTGATAGCTCAGATCGACGAGCAGGTTCGAGGTCACGAACAGGATCGACGTGATCAGTACGCCGGCCTGCACGACCGGAAAGTCGCGGGCGAACACCGCTTCGACGACGGTACGTCCGAGCCCCGGCCACGCGAACACCACCTCGATGACGAACGCGCCGCCCAGCATCGCGGCGAAGTACACGCCCATGATCGTGATCAGCGGCACGAGCGCGTTGCGCAGCCCGTATTTCCAGATCACGACGTTCTCCGGCACGCCGAGCCCGCGCGCGACGCGGATGTAGTCCCGGTCCAGCACATCGAGCATCGCCGAGCGCACCACGCGCGTCTGCGCCGCGACGGGATACCAGCCGAGCGCAATGGCCGGCATGATGAGCTGCTTGAACGTGCCGCGGCCGAAGGCCGGCAGCCAGTTGAGCTGTATGGCGAAAAAATAGACGAGCAGCAGGCCCACCCAGAATCCGGGCATCGCCTGCCCGAGCATCGCGAACACGTTGCCGCAGCGATCGATCCACGAGCCGCGGCGCACCGCCGACAGCACGCCGAGCGGCACGGCGATCATGACGCTGAACAGGAGCGCGGCGCAGGCCAGCTCGATGGTCGCGGGCAGCCGCTGCATCACCAGTTCCAGCGCCGGCATCTGCCAGCGATACGACTGCCCGAAGTCGCCGCCGATCGCATGGCGCGCGAAGATCACGTACTGCTCGAAGTAGGAGCGGTCGAGCCCCATGTCGCGCCGCGTCTGCTCGATCAGTGCCGGCGGCGCTTCCACCGGCAGCAGCATGGTGATGGGATCGCCGGACAGCCGCGAGATGACGAAGATGACGATGCTCGCGCCGACGATGCTGAGCAGGCCCTGCAGGATTCGTTTGAGCAGGAACATTGAGGTGCCGCGGCTTATTCCGCCGCGGCTCGATCCTGCGCCGACGGCTTGAGGCCGATCTCCTGCATGCTGCGCCAGAACGCATCGGGCCAGGGCTTGAACGAGACCTTGTCGGTGCGCCAGGCGAAGGTCACGTACGGCCGGTAGGTCGGCAGGCCGCCGAGCAACTGCTCGTTCTTGATGCGCGCGATACGTCGCAGCAGGACCTTGCGCTCTTCGGCATCGAACGTGCGCCGCTGCGCCTCGATGAGTTCGTCCAGCTGCGCATCGTTCGTGTACGAGTAGCTGCCGAAGCCCGCGCCGGGCTGAAACGAATGCACGTACCCCGTCCAGGCGACGCCGGGATCGTTGCTGATGCCGTGTCCCCACATCCAGCTGATGACGCCGTCCATTTCCGGCGGACCGTTGCGGCCGCGGCGGCCGATGTTGAGCCACGCCTGATATTCGAGCCCGACGACCTTGCAGCGGATGCCGACGGCGGTCAGGTACGCGAACATGGCCTCGCCGACTTCCTTGACGTTGACCTCGCGCGGCGTCGTCAGGTTGTAGCAGGGCGTGTCGAAGCCGTTCGGATAGCCGGCCTCGCGCAGCAATGCGCGCGCCTTCTGCGGATCGTAGTCATAAGGCTGGAGCGCCGGGTCGTCGCCATTGGGGCCGCGGCCGATCTGCGTGTAGCGCTCGCCCTGGCCGGCCAGCACGTTGGCGATGATGGCATCGACGTCGATCGCGTGCGCCGCGGCCTGGCGCACCCGCAGATCGTTGAACGGCGAGTCGGGCATGTGCGTGTTGAACTGCAGGAACAGGTTGTTGGGACTGACGTAGCTCGCCGTCGTGATGCCCGGCGTGTCGCGCACGTCCTTGATCATTGCCGGCGGCACCGCGTCGATCCAGTCGACCGCGCCGGTCTTGAGCGCACCGATGCGTGTCAGATCCTCCGGAATGATCCTGATCGTCAGGTGCTTGACGTGCGGGCGATGCTCCTGATTCCAGTAATCCGCGAAGGCTTCCAGCTGCAGGGACTCGTTGACCTTGCGGGAGACGAACTTCCACGGACCGGTGCCGACCGGCGCGCGTGCAAAGCCTGCCTCGCCGACCTGTTCGAAGTACCGCTTCGGTATCGCCCACAGGCGCAGTCCCGGATAGTCGGCGACGTACGTCGCGTCAGGTTCGCTGAAATGCAGGCGGAAGTGCAGGTCGTCGATGATCTCGAACCGCTCGACCAGGGCCTGGTTGTGCGACCAACGACTGATCTGCGGATCGCGCTGGCGCTGGAAGGCGAACTCGAAATCGTGCGCGGTCAGCGGATCGCCGTTGTGGAATTTCACATTCGGCCGGATGCGCACGTCGATGAGGGGCTTGCCGTCTTCTTCGAGCACTTCCCAGGACTCGGCCAGCCAGTTGATTGATTTGCCGTTCGCGTCGACGCGCACCAGCCCTTCGAAGATCTGCGAAATGAAGTAGTAGTCGATGCCCGCGGCGCTCTTCGTCGGGTCCATGTCGGTGGCCTCGCCGGCGAACGCCACCGTGAGACTGTCCGCAGCCTGGTTTCCCCCGGTGTTTCCCGAGTTCCAGAGATATCGGCCTGCGATGACCGCGACCGCCGCCGCGACGAACGCAATCAGAGTGCGTTTGCGCATCGCCTCCCCCTCGAAGCATGCAGATTTTGATTCCGCGGTATGTTGGCATCCGGACAGGAGCAGCGCAATCAACGCGTGTCCACGCGTTGACGCGAGGAGATCGTGCGCGAAATGCGGTGCTGCGGTTGCAGCTCGCCCTCACTCTCTCGGCAATCGCGGAAAATTCCAGCTCGCGTAGAGGGTCGGCAAGGTTCCGAGCAGGACGGCATTCAGCATCAGAGTACAGAACACCACCATCGCACTCTGCGCGATCGACCAGCCCTGCCAGTGAGACAGGATCAGGAGGCTGGGCTGGCCCAGGCAATTGAGCGCGGCGAGCAGGCCAAGGCAAAAAAGGAAGGAGTCCTTTCTCAGCGTCGCCTCGCGTTCATCATCTTCGCGAGACGGTTTTCCCAACGGCCCGCTCGTATGGATGGACACAGCGCCTGTCATGAGGCAGATCACCATTGCCGTCATGCTGGCGACGATGGCGCCCGGCCGGACGTGGTCCAGCTTCAGCAGCCAGATCAAGGGAAGAACGAGTAAGACGCACGAGACAGCGATATAGAAAATCGGGAACCAGCGTAGCGGCCGGTGATTGCGATCGACCAATGGATCATCGGACATGTCATCGGCAACCCGGGCGGGGAATCCGGTCCACCGCACGGTGTTGTCCATCCATCGCAGCGTGTCATTCAGTCTCGACAGCATGCCCTGGTGACTACGCTTCATTCACCTTCTCCCGTGCGTCCGAATGTCATGATGGCAAAGCGATCCAGCGAGAAAACCATCTCGACAGCCACTCCGAAATGACGCGCGATCTTCAGGGCCAGCTCCAGGCTTGGCTTGTAGTCGCCGCGTTCGAGATAGCCGATGGTCTGAGGGTTGACCCCGACCGCCTCGGCCAGTTGACGGCGGGACATGCTGCGCTCCGCGCGAAGAACGGCGATTCGGTTGTGTAAGCTCATGTGGGTATTACATGACGGATCGTTGTGATTACACAATAGATCATTGTGAGAAGGCAACGATTTTGTGCGGACGATCACGACCGTCGTAGAGATGAGACTGAATGATGCGTCCCTTCCTCCGCGCAGCGGGGGACGGGGGTTTCTGTAGGTCAGGCTTCAGCCTGACTCTGAATAAAGAGGCCGGCTGAAGCCGGCCCCACAGTAAGAAGCCCTCACTCTGGCCCTTCCCTGCTGCGAGGAGGAGAGGATCGGACCAGAGGTGCCCATTCGACGATGCCACTCACGGTGCGGTCGGGGCGAATAACAGCGATTCCCGCCACGCATTTATCGACCGTGCCTGCGCGGCTACAACGACACCATGAACACACCCCGCATGCCGACCGTGTTCATCGGCCACGGCAGCCCGATGAACGCCCTGGAGGCGAACAGACACACAAACGCCTGGCGTGCGCTGGGCGAATCGCTGCCGACGCCACGGGCGATCCTCGCGGTCTCCGCGCACTGGTACATCGACGGCACCGCGGTGACCGCGATGGAGCATCCGCGCACCATCCACGATTTCTACGGCTTCCCGCCCGAACTGTTTGCGCAGAACTATCCCGCGCCCGGCAGTCCGGAGATCGCGCGACGCGTGCAGGACGTGCTACGGCCGCTGCCGGTCGCGGCGGACGGGCAATGGGGCCTGGATCACGGCACCTGGTCGGTGCTCGTGCATGTGTATCCGCAGGCGCAGATTCCCGTGCTGCAGCTGAGCATCGATGCGCGCCAGTCGCCGGAATTCCACTACCGGCTCGGCGAACGCCTGGCGCCGCTGCGCGACGAAGGTGTCCTGATCCTCGGCAGCGGCAACGTCGTTCACAACCTGCGTCGTCTCGACTGGAATGCGAGCGGCAGCGGATATCCCTGGGCCACGCAGTTCAACGACACGCTGCGCGAGGCGCTGGCGCGCGGCGATCATCGGGCCGCGATCGACTACGAGCAGTCCGGCGAGGCGGCGCGTCTGTCGGTGCCGACGCCGGAACACTACCTGCCGCTGCTGTACGTGCTCGGCGCCGGCGGAACCGATGCGCAGGTTTCCTTCCCGACCGATGGCATCGAACTGGGCTCTATCAGTATGCTCAGCGTCCTTTGTTCATGACGGATCCGGGCCATGCCATCACTGGTCTCTGGGCAACTCGACGAGATCGCTCCGGGAGTTCGCCGGCTCGTCGCCAACAACGCGAGCTACATGACGGGCCCCGGCACCAACACCTATCTCGTGGGCCGCGAGCGCTGCGTCGTCATCGATCCGGGCCCGGACGAAGCCGCGCACGTCGAGCGCATCCTCAGGGAAACCCGCAACCAGGTGGCCGCCGTGCTCGTCACCCACACGCATCGCGATCATTCGCCCGCTGCCGTGGTGATTGCGGAAGCCACGGGTGCGGAGCTGCTGGGCCGCGCGCCGCCCGGTGATGGCCGGCAGGACCTGACATTCCAGCCCGACCGCACGCTCGTCGACGGCGACGAGATCGACATCGACGGCCTGCGCCTGCGCGCCCTGCACACGCCGGGACATGCATCGAATCATCTGTGCTACCTGCTGGAAGGCACGGGCCTGCTGTTCACCGGCGATCACCTGATGCAGGGCTCGACCGTCGTCATCGCGCCGCCCGACGGCAGCATGGGCGACTACCTGCGTTCGCTGCGGCGGCTGCAGCAGGAACCGGCCACACGCATCGCACCCGGTCACGGCCTCACGATCGAGGATGCACAGGCGGAGATCGAACGCATCATCGGGCACAGGCAGCAGCGCGAAGCGAAAGTTCTCGAGCGCCTCGCGCAACTGCAGAGCGCCGATCTCGACGCGCTGGTCGTCCGCGTCTACGACGACGTCGACCCGCGCCTGCACGTGCTGGCGAAGTCATCGCTGCTGGCGCATCTGCTGAAGCTCGAAGAGGACGGCGTCGTGAGCGGGGGAGATTCTGGCGGCTGGCGGGTTTCGGAAGTAGGAGTAACCGCAAAGAACGCATAGAACGCAAAGAGAAGCAGGTACACAAAGGAGCACATAAAAAGCACAAAAGCCTTCTTCAGAAAAATCACTTTTGTGTTTCTGTGTGCTCTTTTGTGTACCTGCTTCTTTCCGTTTTGCGTTCTATGCGTTCTTTGCGGTTACTCCTTTCCGGTCTTGTCTCGTGACGAAAACAACCGCCCCCCTGATCGAACTGTCGAACTGTTCCCTGATCCTCGACGATCATCCCGTACTCGACGACGTGAGCTTCGCGCTGCGTCGCGGTGAGCGCTGGGCGTTGCTGGGGCCGAACGGCGCCGGCAAGTCGATGCTGCTGAAGATGCTGCGCGGTGATCTCTGGCCGACGCCGACTGGTCGCGAGCGGCGCATCTATCGGCTCGATGGCGCAGCAAGTCGCGAGCCCGCGGGCAGCAAGGAACTGATCGCGTACGTCGGGCCGGAGCGGCAGGACAAGTACGTCCGATACGGCTGGAATCTGACGGTCACGCAGGTCGTGACGACCGGGCTGTTCGACGAAGACATTCCGCTGTCGCGGCCGACGCGCGCGCAGCGCGAGAAAGTCGATCGCATCCTGCGACGCTTCAGTCTGTGGGGGCTGCGCAATCGTCACATCCTGTCGCTGTCGTATGGACAGCGGCGACTGACGCTGGTCGCGCGCGCGTTTGCATCGCCGGCGCGCGTGTTGCTGCTCGATGAGGTGTTCAACGGGCTTGATGCGCGGGCGAAGGAAAGATTGAAGCGTGCGCTGGAACAGCCGCGCGGCGGGCATGAGTGGGTGATCACGTCGCATCGGCCGCAGGAGTTGCCGAAGAATCTGACGCATGTGGCGCGGATTGCGGCGGGACGGATCGTGAGTGCGGAAGCGGTGGCGAGACGCCCCCACCCTAACCCTCCCCCGCAAGCGGAGGAGGGGACAAGAAAGAGTCGAAGGACTAAACCTCTTCCCCCTCCCCCGCTTGCGGGGAGGAGGCGCGCGGAAGCGCGGCGGAATCCCCCAGCGAGGGGAGAGGGCAGGGAGGGAGTTTCTTCGCCATGGCTCGTCCGCATCACCCACGCCACCATCTACCGCGACTACCGCCCCGTCATCCGCAACCTCGACTGGACGCTGCATCGCGGCGAGAACTGGGCGGTGCTCGGCGCCAACGGCTCCGGCAAATCGACGCTGCTCAGCATGATCTATGGCGACCTGCATCCGGCGCTCGGCGGCAGCATCGAGCGCGACGGCATGTCGCGCGGCACGCGGATAGAAGACTGGAAGCGCCGCGTCAGCTGGGTGTCGCCGGAACTGCAGGCGAACTACTTCGCCGCGAAATCGATCGAGGAGATCGTCATTTCGGGGCGCTATTCGAGCATTGGCCTCAATGAGCCTGCGACGCGTGCGGATCGCACGGCGGCCACCCGCTGGCTGAAATTCTTCGGACTCGAATCGCTGCGTCAGCGCGGCCCGCGGCAGGTGTCCTACGGCCAGCTGCGCCGCGCGCTGTTCGCCCGCGCCATGATCAACGAACCCGAATTGCTGCTGCTGGACGAACCGTGCACCGGGCTCGACGGCGAGATGCGCGAACAGATCCTCGACACGATTCAGCGACTCGCCGAAGCGGGGACGCAGATCGTGATGGCCGTGCACGACGCGGAGGACATCGTGCCGGCGGTGAGCGGGGTGTTGAGGATAGGGAAGGGTGGAAAAGTCAGCTTCGGTTGATGGTTCTTCCTGTGGGGCCGGCTTTAGCCGGCCTTCTGAGGAGTCAGGTTGAAGCCTGACCCACAGGAAGACCAAAGAGCCTTACACCTGCACTTCCGCCTCATACAGGATCACCGCATCGCCGGTGATGCGCACGCTCTGCGCCACCTTGCCCGACGACTCGACTTCCACCCGCACGGAGCCGGGGCGACGCACCCACTGGCCCTGCCTGCCTTCGAATACGACGCGACCTTCCTGCGGTTGCAGCAGCCCGTGGTTGACGAGGTACACGCCGAGCATGCCGTGCGCGTTGCCGCTCACCGGATCTTCAGGAATGCCGAGGGCGGGACAGAACATGCGCGACTCCGTGCCGTCGCCCCGCTCGTTGAGTGCAAACACGAAGTAGCCTTCCGCGCCGACGTGCGGCGTGAGACGCGTGAGTTCTTCGAAATCGGGTTTGAGCGAATTCAGCAGGTCCGGCGAGCGCAGGCCGATGAGCAGTCGCGACGTGCCCTTCGTCATGATCTGCAGCGGACAGTCGTTGTGCAGGCTGGGGCTGGAAATGCCGAGGGCATCGAGCACCTGGCGGCGGTGATGGTCGGGAATGGTCGGACCGAGCGAAGGCGGATTCTGGGTAATGGCGACGCGCAGGTCGTTGTCGACTTCCGTGACTTCGACTTCGACGATGCCGGCGCCGGTCCGCTGCCGCAGTTTGCCGGTGGGTTTGCCGTCGACTTTGGCGCGAACGTACTGGGCCGCAATCGTGACGTGGCCGACGAACGATGCCGGATGCCGCGGCGTGAAGTAGCGCACCTGCATGTCGTGATCGCCGCTTTCCGCTTCGAGCACGAAGCCGGTTTCGCAGTTCACTTCGGTGGCGATGGTCTGCATTTCCTGTTCGGACAGATGATCGCCGTCCAGCACCACGATGGCGGGATTGCCGCAGAAACGCTGACGCGTAAACGCGTCGACATGAAACAGCCGGCAGCGGCGGTTCGCCATATGAAATGCAGCCTCGTGCGAGTGGAAATCCCCGCTGTTCTTATGGCGGAAGGGGGGCAAAAGAGCAAACGGCGGAGCGGCGACTGGCTGCGGGCTACTAGGGACTGGCCAGAACGAGAAGACGCCCCTTTGATCTGGCCACGCGCCAGCAGCCCGTCGCCAGCGGCCAGCGATCACGCTACAATCGCCGCCGCCTTGGGGTGGCCCTGACTTGGGCCTGAGATGCCGGACCGCGAAGTTCTTCGCTCATCGGCGGACCCGTTGAACCTGATCCGGTTAATACCGGCGTAGGGAGCAGGTCTCGCGATGTGTGTCGAACACATCGCGCAAGCGTGTCAGCGCTTTTCCGTCCGCTGCTTCTGCGTCGTTCGCCGGATCGTCTTTGCGAGGATCTGAGCATGCGTGCGTCTGTGTTGTGTCTGCTGGGGTCGGCGATTCTCGCCGACATGGTTTCCGCTGCCGAACAGGATGTGCTGGAAGAGGTGATCGTGACCTCGACCCTGCGCCGGCAGTCGCTGATCGAAGCGCCGGTCAGCGTTACGGTGCTGGATGCGGTGACGCTGCGCGATGCGGGGCAGCAGCATTTCGAAGACGTGCTCGCCAGCGTGCCGAATCTGCACTGGGCCGGCGGTACGTCGCGCCCGCGCTACTTCCAGCTGCGCGGCATCGGCGAGCGCGAGCAGTACGAGGGTGCGCCGAATCCGTCCGTGGGTTTTCTCATCGACGACATCGACTTCAGCGGCATCGGCATGGCCGCGACGCTGTTCGATGTCGATCGCGTCGAAGTGCTGCGCGGCCCGCAGGGCATGCGTTATGGCGCGAATGCGCTGGCCGGACTCATCGTCATGCGCAGCGCCGATCCGCGCGATGAATTCGATTTCTCTACCGCAGCTTCGGTCGGCGACTACGGCACGTCCTCCATCGGCGCGGTGGCCACCGGGCCGGTCGAATCGCTGGATTCCTCCTGGCGCGTCGGCGTGCAGCGCTATCGCAGCGACGGATTCCGCGACGATACTTATCTGAATCGCGACGACACCAACGATCGCGATGAGCTCACGGCGCGCGCCAAGTGGCGCTGGCGGCCGTCGGAGTCGACGACCGTCGACCTCGCCTGGCTGCATGCCGATCTCGACAATGGCTATGACGCCTGGTCGATCGACAACTCGCGCACCTCGCTGGCGGATCGTCCCGGCAAGGATGCGCAGAAGGCCGACGGCGGTTCGCTGCGGATCGAAACCGCGGCCGGTTCGCTCGGCTCGCTCACCGTGATCGCGGCATTGTCGGATTCGAAAGGCGAATACAGCTTCGATGGCGACTGGGGCAACGCCGACGCCTGGGCGCCGTACACGTACGACTATTTCTATGAAGCGAACAGCGAGCGGCGCGCGCGCAGTCTCGAAGTACGGCTGGCCTCGCCCGATTCGAAGCAAGGGCTGGCCTGGCTGGTCGGCGCCTACACGCTCGACACCGAAGAGCGCATCGACGAAGTGAGCGTTGGCGAATACATCGATCCGTTCTACCCGGAATACTCCGGCTCGGCGGACGACAGCCTGCGCACCCACTACGACGCCACCAACATCGCCCTCTTCGGTCAGCTCGATGGCGCATTGAACGAGCGCTGGGGCTGGTCGCTCGGCCTGCGCGGCGAACAGCGCGATGCGAAATATCGCGACAACGGCATCCAGGACGGTGAGCCGCGCGTCACCGACACGAGCGAGAAGGATGAAATGTGGGGCGGGCAGGCGACGCTGCACTTCGACGCCAGCGACAACGCGCGCCTGTTCGCCACCGTCTCCCGTGGCTACAAGGCTGGCGGCTTCAATCTCGGCCGCGCGGCCGCACTCAAGGAACGCTTCGAGCCCGAGTATCTGTGGAGTTTCGATGTCGGCGCCAAGGGCGAATGGTTTGAACGTCGCCTGTACGCGGACATCACCGCGTTCTACATGCGCCGCGAGGACATGCAGGTATCGACGGGCATCCAGCTCGATCCGATCGGCGATCCGAACAGCTATCTCTTCATCACCGACAATGCCTCGGGCGGTCGCAACCTCGGCGTCGAGATGAGCGCGCGCTGGCGCGCGACATCACAGCTCGAATTCGGCGGCTCGCTGGGCCTGCTGCACACGCGCTACTCCGGCTATCGCCCCGAGGGCATCGATCTCAGCGATCGCGACCAGGCGCATGCGCCGGAGTACTCGCTGTCGCTGAATGCCACCTGGCGTTCGCCGCTCGGCTGGATGGCGCGCGCGGACTTCTCGGCCATCGACGATTTCTATTTCGACGTCCCGCCCAACGACCAGCGCGCCGCCGCCTATTCGCTCGTGAACCTGAAGGCCGGCTACGAGGCCGAGCGCTGGAGCGTGCATCTGTGGGCACGCAACGTGTTCGACGAGGACTACGCGGTCCGCGGCTTCTACTTCGGCAACGAGCCGCCGGACTTCGGGGACAAGCGTTACATCCAGCTCGGAGAGCCGCGGCAGGTGGGCGTGAACGTCCTGTGGTCGCTGCGTTGAGCAGCACCGCGTTCTGGCCAGTAGCCAGTAGCCAGTAGCCAGTAGCCCAACTCCCACCCGCGCCGGAGGCGCTTCTTCTCATGCGTACCGCCATCGACATCAGCCTCTATCCGCTCGACGCCGACTACATCCCGCCCATCAAGGCGTTCATCGAGCGTCTCAACACCTATCCGGAACTGCAGGTGACGACCAATGCGCTCAGTACCCAGATCGCCGGCGAACATGCGCGCGTGTTCGAGATCCTGGCGAAGGAGACGGCGATCACCTTCGCCGAAGCCGGTCGCAAGGTGTTCGTCATGAAAGTGATCGGCGGAGAAGCGCCTTGAAGGCATTGCTCGAACAGTTTGCGGCCATGAGTCCGTGGGAGGCCATCGCGGTCGCGCTCGGACTCGCGTACCTGCTGCTGGCGGTGAAGCGCAATCTGCTGTGCTGGCTGTGTGCCTTCATCGGCACGGCGATTTCGCTGGTGCTGTTCGCGCGCGTCAATCTGTACATGCAGGCGACGCTGCAGGTGTTCTACCTCGTGATGGCCGTGGTGGGGTTCATCGAGTGGCGCAGGGGACGAACCCAAGCCGGTGAGGTGCGCATCCGCGTCTGGACGCCGCAGCAGCATGTGATGGCGGCAGCGGCGGTCGCTGCGGCCACGGTGGTGAACGGCTGGCTGCTGGCGAAGTACACCGACGCCGCGCTGCCCTATGTCGATTCCTTCGTCACCTGGGGCAGCGTCATCACCACCTGGATGGTGGCGCGGCGTGTGATCGAGAACTGGCTGTACTGGATCGTGGTGGACGGCGTCGCGATCTGGCTGTGCTACGCGCAGGGCTTGCTGGGATTCGCGCTGCTTTCCGCCGTCTATGTCGGCATCGTAGTGCGCGGCTACTTCGTCTGGCGCCGCGATCTGGCGGCGCAACGCGCGGCCGACGGAGAGGGTGCGATGGCGCATGTCGCAACCTGACCTTCGCGACGCACTGTCAGGGATCGACCTCGGACGCATCGACAGCGTCGAGCGCATCAAGCATGGACTCACCAACGACAGCTGGCTGGTAAGCAGCGAGGCGGGGGTCTTCGTTGTCCGTCGCAGCAACGCCTCAGAAGAATCGCTGCAGATCAACCGGCGCAGCGAGGCGCGAATACTGGAAGCCGTCGCGCGGGCTGGCATCGGCCCCGAAGTCATCTGCTGCGATCCGGACCGACATCTGCTGGTCACGCGCTATGCGGGTGCCACCTGGACTGACGCGCAGGCAACAGACTCCGCAAACATCGACCGCGTCGCGCTGCTGCTGCGTCGGCTGCACGGCTTGTTGCCGCCGCGCGGGATCCAGTCTGTCGATCTCGCGAATGTCATTCGCGGCTATGCGCAGACGCTCGAACGTCACGGACGACCGACCGACGCTTCATTGCGTCAGCGGGCCGGACAGATCACCGCCTTTCTGGCTGCGGAACCCGAGCCGCGCCTGTGTCACAACGATATTCATGCCCTGAACATCGTCGACGACGGCGCGCTGCGATTGATCGATTGGGAATATGCCGGCGTCGGCGAGCGCCTGTTCGATCTCGCCGCGATCTGTGTCTATCACCGCTATTCGAAGGCCCAGCGCGAACATCTGCTGGGTGGCTACCTGGTCGAACCCAGTCCTCAAGCCTGGCACCGGCTGGAGCTGTGTTGCTGGCTGTTCGACTACATCCGCGAGTTGTGGATGGCGGTCAGGGAGACCGAAGACTGAGGAGGATTGGCCGCAAAAAGGCGCAAAGGACTCAAAGTTCAAGATAGAGATGTCTTCATCTCCTTGCGTTCTTTGCGCCTTTTTGCGGCTATTTCTTCTTCCCTTCCGTCTGCCGGGCAACGGCCTCAGCCGCCGCCTTGATCGCCTCGGGATCGCCGAGGAAACGGCGCGAGATCGGCTTGAGGTGGTCGTCGAGCTCGTAGTGGATCGGCACGCCGGTGGGGATGTTGAACTCGACGATGTCTTCGTTCGACATGCCATCGAGCATCTTCACCAGCGCACGCAGGCTGTTGCCGTGCGCGACGATCAGCACGTTGCGGCCCGCTTTCAGTTCCGGCGCGATGCGGCTGGTCCAGTAGGGCAGCACGCGATCGAGCGTGGTCTTCAGCGATTCGGTGGCCGGGAGTTCTTCCGGTTTGAGCGCGGCATAGCGACGTTCGAAGCGCGGATGACGCTGGTCGTCGAGCGACAGCGGCGGCGGCGGAATGTCGTAGCTGCGGCGCCAGATCTTCACCTGATCGGCGCCGTGCTTCTCGACGGTCTGCGCCTTGTCGAGACCCTGCAGCGCACCGTAGTGGCGCTCGTTCAGGCGCCAGCTGCGCTCGACGGGCAGCCACATCAGGTCCATTTCATCGAGCACGATCCACAGGGTGCGGATCGCGCGCTTCAGCACGGACGTGAAGACCAGATCGAACTCGAAGCCTTCCGCCTTCAACAGCCGGCCGGCTTCGCGTGCCTCGTTGCGGCCCTGCTCCGTCAGGTCGACGTCGACCCAGCCGGTGAACAGGTTTTCGAGATTCCAGATGCTTTGTCCGTGACGGACGAGGATGAGTTTGCCGGGCATGTTCGGGAGTGTCGCAGGTCAGGGGGAGGGCTTTATAGCAGACGCACGGGCGAAGACTGAAGCGGAGGCGGAGGGCCGCAAAGACCGGCTTCTTTGTGTAGGTCAGGCTTTGGCCTGACTGTTTTCAGGCCGGCTGAAGCCGGCCCCACAGGCAGAGCAAATCCTCAAGTCAGTACCATTGAGTCCTGGGCCGAATCCGATCTTCTATGCGGTCTTTTGCGGCCGTCCTTCACTCCGCCATCGCCCGCACCGCCTGCAGCGCTACCGACAGCGTCGCGAAGTCCATCTGCGGCAGCGAACGCATGTCGTTGATGGTCTGGCGGACGTGCGCGATCGGGCCGGCCTTCTTCGCCAGCCAGGCATCGACCGTCGCCGGCGAAGCGGTTCGCGACTTGCCGAGCACCTGCAGGCACAGCTTGCGCTGCAGGTCGTAGATGTTGTCGCGCAGGGTCGAGCGCGCCACCGCCTGCCAGTGGCCTTCGACGCCGAGCGATTCGATCTGTTCTCGTATCCAGTCGAGCGACAGGGCCGTGCCGAGATGGAAATACACGGCGGCGGCGGCTTCGATGGCGACGCCGGTGTGTTCCGAGATGTCGACGAGATCGGGGCCGGAGCGCAGTGCCGCGAGGCTCGCCATGCGCTTGCTCAGTGTCTCCGGAACCTTCGCGGCCCGATACGCCTCGTGCCGGGTCTGGAAGCCCTGCAGGTCCGATCCGGACAGCACGCGCGGCAACGCCGCATCCAGCCGGGTCAGTCCCGTGCGCAGACGACCGACCTGCTGTTCGATCTGCAACGCGCCGGCGTGACGATGGATCAGCCAGTAGGTGCAGAAGCGCAGCAGTCGCGTGGTCTCGAACATCATCTCGTACTGGGTGCGCGCGTCGACCTTCGCATCGAGCGATTCGACCGCACTCCAGGTCGAGCGCATGCCGAAGGCCTCGCGCGCGATCGCGTAGGCGCGGACCACGGTCGCCGCGCTCGCACCGGTATCTTCCTGCGTACGACGCGCGAACGACGCACCCATGCGGTTGACCATGCTGTTGGTGGTGGCCGTGGCGATGATCTCGCGGCGCAGGCGATGCTGGCGGAAGTAGCGGCCGATCCGCTGCTGCATTTTCGCGGGGAAGTAGCGCTCCAGTTCCAGGCCGAGATAGGGATCTTCGGGGACGTCGGAATCGACCAGCAGCGTGTACAGCGCCATCTTCGCGTACGCCAGCAGGATGGCGAGTTCCGGTCGCGTCAGGCCGCGACCGGCCTTGCGTCGTTCTTCGATTTCTTCGCCGGTCGGCAGGAATTCGAGCGAGCGATCCAGCAGGCCGGCGAGTTCCAGCGAACGGATCGTGTGTACGTGTTCGAGCAGATCCTTCACCGCGCGGGCTTCGAGCATCGACAGGGCCTGGCTCTGCAGATAGTTGTCGCGCAGCACCAGTTCGGCGACTTCTTCGGTCATCGAGGCCAGCAGCTTGTTGCGCTTTGCCAGCGTGAGGCCGGCGCGCTTCGGCAGCGAGTTGAGCAGGATCTTGATGTTGACTTCATGGTCCGAGCAATCGACGCCGGCCGAGTTGTCGACGAAGTCCGTGTTCAGCCGGCCGCCGTTCAGTGCGTATTCGATGCGGCCGCGCTGCGATACGCCGAGGTTGCCGCCTTCGCCGAGAACTTTGCAGCGCAGGTCGCGACCATTGACGCGTACCGCATCGTTGGCGCGGTCGCCGACGTCCAGGTTGGTTTCCTCCGTGGCTTTCACATAGGTGCCGATGCCGCCGTTCCAGAGCAGATCCACCGGCATGCAGAGAATCGCGCGAATGAGTTCCTGCGGCGTGAACGTATCGCGATCGAGGCCGAGCAGCGCCTGCGCCTGCGCGGAGATGCGGATCGACTTGGCGCTGCGCGGATGGATGCCGCCGCCGGCGGACAGCAGCTTGCGGTCGTAGTCTTCCCAGGTCGAACGCGGCAGTTCGAACAGGCGCTTGCGTTCGAGGAAGGATTTCGCCGCATCCGGGCTCGGGTCGAGGAAGATGTGCTGGTGATTGAACGCGGCCACCAGACGGATGTGTCGCGACAGCAGCATGCCGTTGCCGAACACGTCGCCAGCCATGTCGCCGATGCCGGCGACCGTGAAGTCCTGCGTCTGCGTGTCGACGCCGAGTTCGCGGAAGTGGCGCTTGACGCATTCCCACGCGCCGCGCGCGGTGATGCCCATCTTCTTGTGGTCGTAGCCGGCGGAACCGCCGGAGGCGAAGGCATCGCCCAGCCAGAAGCCGTATTCGGCAGAGATGCGGTTGGCGATGTCGGAGAACGTCGCCGTGCCCTTGTCGGCGGCGACGACGAGGTAGGTGTCGTCAGCGTCGCGACGCACCACCTGCGGCGGCGGCACGACCTTGCCGTCGACGATGTTGTCGGTGACATCGAGCAGGGCGCGAATGAACGTGCGATAGCACTCGACGCCTTCGCGCTGCGTATCCTCGCGGCTCGCGTTCTGCGGCAGCCGTTTGGGAACGAAGCCGCCCTTGGCGCCGACCGGCACGATCAGCGTGTTCTTGACGTTCTGTGCCTTCATCAGGCCCAGCACTTCGGTGCGGAAATCCTCGCGCCGGTCGGACCAGCGGATGCCGCCGCGCGCCACCGCGCCCATGCGCAGGTGCACGCCCTCGACACGCGGCGAATACACGAAGATCTCGAACGCCGGCCGCGGCTGCGGCAGGTCGGCGATGTTGCGCGAATCCAGTTTCAGCGACAGGTAGCTCTTGTCGATGCTGCCGTCAGGATGCGGATGCGCCGCGTCGGTCTGGTAGTAGTTGGTGCGCAGGGTCGCCGACATGGCGCTCGCGAAGCGCCGCAGGATGCGGTCTTCGTCGAGGCTCGTGACCTTGTCGAGCTGCCTGCCCAGCTGCTTCTGCAGGCGCGCGAGATCAGCCTTGCGGTGCTGGGACGAATGCCTGGGATCGAACTGGGTCTCGAAGATCGCCGACAGCGTGGCGGTGATCCCCGCGTTCGAGACCAGCACCTGTTCCATGTATGACTGACTGAACGCGGTGCCTGCCTGCAGCAGGAACCGGCAGTACGCACGCAGCACCATCGCCTGTCGCCAGGTGAGTCCTGCAGCGACGATGAGCCGGTTGAAGCCGTCGTTCTCGGCGCGGTCGCTCCAGGTGGCGATGAACGCCTGCGTGAAGCGCGCTTCGAGCTGCGCCGGGTCGGTCTTGCCGCCGTCGCGTCGCTGCATCTCGAAGTCCTGCAGCCAGATTTCGCGGCTCGGTCCGGTCGCGTGTGGCGGTGCGATGCTGTACGGACGCTCGCTCAGCACGGTGAAGCCGAGGTTTTCCAGAATCGGCAATGCCCGCGACAGCGGGATCGGCGATGCGGTGCGCAGCAATCGCAGATGAACGGCGTTGGCCTCGCCGCGCACGAGTCGCATGACGATGCGGTCGGGATGGCGCAGCACTTCATCGATCTGCGCGACGTCGGCCACGGCGGTTTCTGCGGGTACGTCTTCCGCATAGGCGGCCGGGAAGGCACCGGCTAGCCGATCGGCGAGCGCATAGCCTTCGACTTCACCATGCGTCTGTGCCAGTGCTTCGCGCAGCCGGTCGTCCCAGGTGCGTACGGTCTCGGCGATCTGCTGTTCGAGCGCATCGACATCGATGCGCGGGCCGCCGTCGGCCGGCAGGCGCACGATCATGTGAACCCGCGCCAGTGCCGATTCGGAGAGCTGCACCTGCGACTCGATGGCGGTGGCCTTGAGGCGTTCGCGCACCAGCGCTTCGATGCGGTTGCGTACCTGCGTGTTGTAGCGGTCGCGCGGCACGAAAATCATGCCTGAGTAGAAGCGGTCGAACGTGTCGCGACGCATGAACACGCGCACGCGGTGGCGTTCGTAGAGATTCACGATGCCGCGCACGATGCGGATCAGGTCGGCGACGCTGGCCTGGAACAGCTCGTCGCGCGGATAGGTTTCGAGCACGTGCATGACGGCCTTGCCGTCGTGGCTCGCCGGATCGAGGCCGAAGAGGTCGACGACGCGTTCGATCTTGTGACGCAGCAGCGGAATCTCGCGCGGGCTGCGGCTGTAGACGCCGGAGGTGAACAGGCCGAGGAAGCGGCGTTCGCCCGTGACCCGTCCCGCCTTGTCGAACGTCTTGATGCCGACGTAGTCGAGGTACGTTGCGCGATGCACCGTCGAGACGGAGTTGGCCTTGGTGATGATCAGCAGGTCGGCCTCGCGCGCATGATCGCGAGCCTCGCCAGTGAGTCGCGTCGGCTCCAGGTGCTGGCCGCGTCGCTGACGCAGAATGCCGAGGCCCGATTCGGCAACCGGTACGAGCAGATCTTCCGCGCGGCCGCGCTGCAGCCGGTATTCGCGATAGCCGAGGAAGGTGAAGTGATTCGCTTCCATCCATTCCAGCAGCGCCGCGACCTCGCGTGCCTCGTTCGCCGGTGCCGCCGTCGAACGGGCGGCGATGTCCTGCGCAATCGCAATGGCGCGCTGTTTCATGGCCGGCCAGTCCTCGACGGCGAAGCGCACGTCGTCGATCACGCGCAGGATCTTCTGTTCGAGCTGCTGCAGCCGTTGCGGATCGCCGATGTGTTCGATCTCGATGTGCTGCCAGGATTCCGCCCGGAACTTGCCGGCGGCGGCACTGCCGTCGTCGACTTCGCGCAGCCGACCCGTTGCATCGCGGCTGACGCGGATGATCGGATGCACCATCAGCTGGATGGTGAGCCCCGCCTGGCTCAGCACCATGCCGATCGAGTCGACCAGGAACGGCATGTCTTCGACCACGACTTCCACGATGGTGTGGGTCGTCGTCCAGCCATCGCGGGCCGGATCGCAGTTGAAGACGCGGACCGCCGCCCGGCCGCGTTTGCGCGTGGCGGCGAAGCGCATCTGTCCGAGCGCGAGGGCTGCGAGGTCGGCACGCGGATACGCCGCCATGTCCTCTTCGGCGACGCCGCGGTAGTACTGGCGGATGAAGCTGGCCGCTTCTACGCCATCGCTGCGCTTCCGTGCGCGACGTGCGGCCGCGGCGATCTGTTCGATGAGCTTCTTGCGAGCTGCAGGAATGGTGCCGTGCATGGATGGGTACGTCTTGGGTGATGGGACGTGTGTAGGTGAGGATGGACCCGATCGCAATTCGTAGTCACCCTCGCATCCGTGCACTGGAGCTTCGGCAGATCGCCTGAAGCCGATTCGCCGTCATGTCTGCTGGGCAAGATCCGCGATGACCGCGCCGAGAAACCGGCAGGCTTCGCCGCCGGTAATGCAGCGATGATCGAAAGTCAGGGACAGCGGCAGGCGCGTATGGATCTCGGGAGCGGTCCTGCCCGCCACGACATCGCGTTGCAGGCGGCCGGAGCCGAGGATCGCGACGGTCGGCGGCACCACCAGCGGCGTGGCGTAGCGGCCCGCGAGCGTGCCGAAGTTGGACAGCGTGAAGGTGTAGTCGCGCATCTGCTCCGGCGTCACCGTGCGATTGCGGGTGCGTTCCTTCAGTTCGTTGAGCGCGCTGCGCAGCTGCTCGGGCGATTGCGAGCCGACGTCACGCAGCACCGGCACGATCAGGCCTTCGCCGGTATCGACGGCGATGGCGAGATGCACCTGATCCATGATCCGTCGCGCAGGTCCGGTCGGATCGAACAGGGCGTTGAGTCCCGGTTCGGCGCGCACGCCGGCAACGATGGCGCGGATCACGCGGGCCGTGATGTCGGCGCGGCCATGCCATGCCTCGATGTCGGCGTCGTCGAAGATCGTGCACATCGCCACCTGATCGCGCGACAGCGACATGCTGGCCGACATGGCCTTGCGCGGTCCGCGCAGACGATCCGCATCGGTGAGCCCGGCGACTGCAGGCGAGCCGCCAGCAGTGCCGCCGACGTTGGCGCGCGCCAGCACGTCGTCGACGCTGACGAGTCCATGACGTCCGGTGGCGCGACAGGTGTTCAGGTCGACGTTCAGACGCTTTGCGAGCATGCGCACGGCGGGCGCGGCCCGAACGCGTCGGCCCGTCGAACGCTGCGCGCGACGGATGATGGCGTTGTCGACGAATTCCTTGTCGCTGGCGGCCATGTGGCCGACGACCATGCCTTCGGCGGCGGAACCGCCGCCGGGCGACTGGCTGCTGGCGACGGGTTGCTGGCCGGAATCGGAAGTTGCGAGTTCGAAATCCACCAGCGGCCTGCCGGTCTGCACGGTATCGCCGGGTTCAGCGTGCAGGCGCACGACCTTGCCTGCATAGGGGCTCGGCACTTCGACGACGGCCTTCGCGGTTTCGACGGAGAGCAGCGGCTGATCGACCAGCAGCGTGTCGCCCTCGCGAACATGCCACGACACGATCTCGGCTTCCGGCAGCCCTTCGCCGAGATCCGGCAGATTGAATGTGGTTGCCCGCATTGTCATTGAGACTCCAGCGTCGCCTTCACGGCATCGACGATGCGCGGAATGCTCGGAATGAATTCGTTCTCGAGACGATACAGCGGCATCACGGTGTCGTAGCCGGTGACGCGCTTGATCGGTGCCACCAGATCGAACAGGCCTTCTTCTGCCACGATGGCGGCGATCTCGGCGCCGATGGCGCAGTTGCGCGCGGCTTCGTGCACGATGACGAGCCGGCCGGTGCGCGCCACGGATTCGAGAATCGTGGCCGAATCGATCGGGCTGATCGTTGCAAGATCGATCACTTCGGCGCCGATGCCCTGCGCCGCGAGCTGCTCGGCTGCCTGCAGCACTTCGACCGTCATCGCACCCCAGGTCACGATCGTCACATCCTCGCCTTCGCGCAGCACGTAGCAGGTATCGAGCGGCAAGGCCTCGCCGTCGTCGGCGATGTCCTGTTTGACGTAGCGATAGATGCGCGTGGGTTCGAGGAACAGCACCGGATCGGGATCGCGGATCGACGCCAGCAGCAGGCCGTAGGCGCGCGCGGGCGAAGAAGGACAGACGACGCGGATGCCCGGCACGTGCGCGATCATGGATTCGACTGCTTCGGAATGATGTTCCGGCGCATGGATGCCGCCGCCGTGCGGCATGCGCATGACGACGGGGCAGCTCAGGCGGCCGCGGGTGCGATGCCGCATGCGGCTCATGTGATTCACGATCTGGTCGATGGCCGGATACAGAAAACCCATGAACTGGATTTCGGCAACCGGCTTCATGCCCTGCGCCGCCATGCCGACGCACATGCCGGCGATCATGTTTTCCGCGAGCGGCGTGTCCTGCACGCGCTCGGCGCCGAAACGTTCCTGCAGCCCGGCAGTGGCGCGAAACACGCCGCCGCTGCGGCCGACGTCCTCGCCGAGCACGACCACGCTCGGGTCATGTTCCAGCTCCCACGCCTGTGCCATCGCGATGGCTTCGATCATCGTTATCTTGGGCATGTGCGGATCGCGCTAGTGCGAGGGACGGCCGGTGCCGGCGTAACGGCGGGCCATGGCTTTCTGCGCTTCCAGGTAAGGCGGCGGATTGGCGTACAGGAAATCGAACATCGCATCGGTCGCCTGCTTCGGCGTCGCGAGGTATTCCTGCACCGCGGCTTCCACTTCGCGCGCGAACTCGGTCTTGAAGGCCTGCTCTCTTGCTTCGTCGAGCGCGCCGCGGGCGATGAGCAGCTTGCGCAGCCGTGCCATCGGTTCGATCTCCCAGGCGGCGGCGACTTCGGCTTCCGATCGATAGCGACTCGCGTCGTCGGCCGTCGTGTGATCGCTGAGACGGTAGCTCATGGCTTCGATCACTGTCGGGCCGCCGCCGCTGCGCGCCTTCGCCAGCGCCTGTTCGACGCCGGCGCGCACCGCGATGACATCGTTGCCGTCGACCTGGATGCCGGGAATGCCGGCGGCGATCGCCTTCTGCGCCAGCGTCTGCGCCGCCGTCTGTTCTTCGATGGGTACGGAGATCGCCCACTTGTTGTTCACGACCATGAAGACGACGGGCAGTTGTTTCGCGCCGGCCAGATTGATCGCTTCGTAGAACGAACCCTCCGAAGTGCCGCCGTCGCCGATGTAGGCGAGAGCACAGCGCGGTTCCTTGCGGATCTTGAATGCCATTGCGGCGCCGGCGGCGTGCAGCGTCTGCGTGGCAATGGGAACGCACCAGGCGAAGTCGTGCGCGGCGCCGCCGAAGTCGTTGCCGCGTTCGTCGCCGCCCCAGTACAGCAGCACGTCCGTCATGCGTACGCCGCGCCAGAACAGCGTGCCGATTTCACGGTAGACGATCGCGAGGCAATCCTCCGGCCGCATCGCGGCGCCGACGCCGACATGCGTCGCTTCCTGGCCGAGGCAGGGCGCATAGGTGCCGAGCTTGCCCGTGCGCTGCAGATTGATCGCCTTGGTATCGAACGTCCGGGCGCGCAGCATCGCGGCGTACATTTTCAACAGTTCGTCGCTGTCGGCGGCGAACGCCGGCAGTTCGCCAGTCGTGTTGCCCTGTGCATCGAGGTGCTGAAGGTATTGAACGCGGAACTCGGCAACCGTTCTCACCCGGTCGTCTCCCAGACATCCGTTGCGACGCCGAAGTATAGCCAAGTCGGCTGCGGTTTGATTCGTCGTGACGCGGTCGGCGCGTGCATCGAGTCAGCTCATCTGCTCGGCGCGCGTCAGCAACTGTGCGATGAGTCGGTCGAGCGTCTGTCGATCCGACGCACTGAGCGTCGCAAGCAGCTTCTTCTCGTATTCCAGCGCCAGCGGCGCGACGCGCGTGTATACAGATCGACCGCTGGCGGACAGGCGCAGCACCGAACGACGCCGGTCGCCGCGATCGTAGGTGCGCGCGAGACGTCGCGCTTTCAGCAGGCTCTGCACGGCGCGGCTCACCGCGACCTTGTCCATGGCCGTGCGTTCGGCGACCTCGACCGCCGACAGGTCGGGATAACGGGCCAGCACGGCGAGTACGCGCCACTCGGGGATGGAAAGGTCGAATTCCCGCGCATAGGCGCGGGCGATGTTCATGCTCACGACGTTGGACAGCACCGACAGCCGGAAGGGAATGAAGTGCTCCAGATGCAGTCTGTCGACCGGCTCTCTGCCGGTGCTTTTCTTCTTGTTCACGTCCCGCTGTGCCCCGTGGATGGCGAATGGTTGCAATTGTAACTACTTGCTGCAATATGACCCGTGTACCGCACCTGCAATCTTCGCAGTGCGTCATCGCGGTATGCAATGACGCTGCATTGCGACGGATCACCCGCCAGGTTCATCGTCATGAGCACGCCACAGAACTCCGCGCTTTTCGACAATCCCATGGGCACCGACGGTTTCGAATTCGTCGAGTACACCGCGCCCGATCCCGAACTGCTGCGCACGCTGTTCGAGCGGCTGGGATTTCCGGCGACGGCGCGTCATCGCAGCAAGGACGTCACGCTGCACCGGCAGGGCGACATCAACTTCATCATCAATGCGCAAGCCGGCAGCTTCGGTCAGCGCTTCGCGCAGGCGCACGGTCCTTCGGCCTGCGCGATGGCGTTTCGGGTCAAGGATGCATCGTTCGCGTTTCGGCGCTGTGTCGAGCTGGGTGCGAAACCGGTCGAGACGCGCGTGGGTCCGATGGAACTGCAGATTCCCGCGATCGAAGGCATCGGCGGCAGTCTCATCTATCTGGTCGATCGCTACGGCGAACGCACGATCTACGACGTGGATTTCGTGCCGGTTGCCGCGGCCGCGGCGACGCCCTCGGCCGGGCTCTCGTACATCGATCACCTCACGCACAATGTGGCGCGCGGCAACATGAACAAGTGGGCCGGCTTCTACGAGCGCCTTTTCAACTTCCGCGAGATCCGCTACTTCGACATCGAAGGCAAGAAGACCGGCCTGTTCAGTCGTGCGATGACCAGTCCGTGCGGCAAGATCCGCATTCCCATCAACGAATCGCAGGACGACAAGTCGCAGATCGAGGAATACCTGCGCGAGTACCAGGGCGAGGGCATCCAGCACATCGCGCTCGGTACCAGTGACATCTTCCGGACCGTCGATGTGCTGCGTGGTCAGGGCGTGCAGTTCCAGGACACGCCCGACACGTATTACGAGGGCGTCGAGGCGCGCGTTCCCGGCCACGGCGAAAAACTCGAGGAACTGAGCCGGCGTCGCATCCTGATCGACGGCAACCCGGCGCGGCAGGAAGGCATCCTGCTGCAGATCTTCACTCAGAATGTGATCGGACCGATTTTCTTCGAGATCATCCAGCGCAAGGGCAATGAAGGCTTCGGCGAAGGCAACTTCAAGGCGCTGTTCGAATCGATCGAGCTGGATCAGATGAGGCGCGGAGTGATCTGATCACTGCGGCGGTTCCGCGCCCGGGCTGCTGTCTTCCATCGGATACGTCGTGAGCGCCCCTTCCTGCGCAGGCTGGTGCTGCGTCGTGGCGGGCGCCTGGCTGGTGCCGGCGGGCGCCTGCGTGCTTGCGACCGGCGAGCCCGCGGAACGCTCGATGGCGGCAACGAAATTCTGTGCAGCGGCGGGAGCTGCGGGCGCATCGCTGCGGATGATGTCGCTCGCGAGAATCCCTGATCGTCCGTAGAAGGCCTCGTTGGAGCGGCTGTCGATGGTCATGGCCGAGCCGTCGAGTGCGACGCCGGCAAACAGGCCGCTGGACCGCGAATACGAATAGACCTGCGCGGTGAGTCCGATGTCGGTGGCGGCCGAACTCTGGCGTCCGACCGGGCCGGCCGCGACCGCGGCATCCGCACCCAGCGTGATCTTGCCGCCGACGATGCCTTCGATGCTCTTGCGCGAGGTGAATACCAGCACGACGTCGGTCGACTGCACGCCCACCTGGAAACCGAAACTGCCGCCGGTGAGATTGACGAAGACGGGGTTGCTCCAGGCGCCGTTGTCGCGACGCACGACCAGCACGCCCTTGCCGCGGCGGCCGCCGATGCCAAGCCCGACCTTGATGACGTCCGGCACGACCGCGACGGCATAGGCCCGCTGCATCAGCCAGGTGGGAATGTTCTGCTCGGGCATCTTCAGCAGTTCTTCCATCACCTGCGTGGAGGTCAGCAGCCGCGCGTCCTGGCGCTCGTCCGCGACCGACGCGGTGCTGGCGAACAGTGCCGCGGCCAGGATCATCCATCGGGCAAAGAACGTGTGCGCGCGCATTGCTTGTCGATACCTCGAAACAGAAAACCGTTGAACGCAAACGTGGACCGCACGACGGCGGTTCCAACGCAGTTGCCTGACTGCGTAAGACTCTAGCAGATCGGGATTCGTTCAGCGGCGGCGCCGGAAAATGCGCCGCGAGGGATTGTTTAGTTGAGACTCGGGTTGGGTTTCGGGCCGGCGGGCTGCGCGCCGTGCAGTTCCAGCGTCAGGGCTTCCATCTTCTGCGACTGGCCGTTCGCTTCATAGAAGCGGGCGAGACGGTCGTGCGCCTTCTGGCGAGTGGCGGTATCCACGCCGCTGTCCGCCGTCAGTTCCCGGTAGCCCATGACGAGATATTTTTCGGCTTCGCGCGTCTGTCCTTCCCGATACAGCGCCTCGCCCAGCGCGCTCGCAGAGCGCGCCGCACGCCAGGCGGGAGCATCGGAACGTTTCCATCGATTCATGGAGGCCGTGAGCGTCGCTTCCGCATCCGACAGCCGGTTGGTCGACAGCAGGATTTCGCCGAGCACGTATTCGGCCGCCGCGACGTATTGATGATCGGTGGGCAGCGTGCGCGCGTACAGATCGAGCGCCTCGCGTACCGGCACCTCCGCTTCACTGAAGCGGCCCTGTCGCATCAGGATCTGCGCCAGCGAAGTCTGCAGGTAGCCATTCGTGTAGTAGTTCTCGCCGCGGGCCTCGATGTTCGTTTCGATGGCTTCGCGAGTGAGTTTTTCCGCTTCCTTCATCTTGTTCTCGGCAAGCCGGACCTGGGCGAGCGAACCGAGCGAGTCGGCGACCTGGCTGCTGTAGTTGCCATAGAGGACGCGCTGTGCGCTCAGCGCGCTTTCGTACAGCGGACCCGCTTCGCTCGCCTGGTCCTTGAGCAGCAGCACGTCGGCGAGACGGATGTTCGCCATCACGCGGTCCGGATGCCGTTCGTCCGCCGTCTGGCGATAGATGGCGAGACTTTCGCGGGCGGCGTTCTCTGCTCCATCCAGATCGTCGCGCCACGCCAGCACGGTGGCCATCTCCAGCTGGATGGCCGCGGTGTCCACACTGGTTTCGCCGGCCACCCGGCGCGTGATGCCAAGAGCGTCGGAGAAGTATTTCTGCGCCTGATCGACGTGGCTGTTCATCAGTTCGAGGCGCCCGAGATCGACCAGCAGGCGCGCGTGCATGAGCGAGTCGCCCTCGCTCTCCGTGGAGATCCGCAGCGCCGTCCGGAATGCGGCGTCGGAATCGTCGAACTTGCCGGCGTTGCGCAGCGCGATGGCCAGTTCAGTGAAGACCTGACCCGTCTGTACGTTTTCCGGCATGCCTGCCTGGCGGCGTACGCGCAGCGACTCTTCGAGCAGCGCGATGGCGCGCTCGGGCTGGCTCTGTCGCCGGTAGGCGCGGCCGATGGCCTCGAGCAGTCGGGCGCGCACTTCGGGCTGCTCGTTCAATTCGCCCTGAATCGCGCCCGCCGCACGCTGCAGCAGATCGTTGGCAGTGACCTGCTTGCCGTTGTTCTCGAACGGATCGGCTGCCGTGAAGACGCCGAGCATGAAGTTGGACACACGTTCCGCGCGTTCGCTTTCCTGGGTCGCGCGGTCGCGTTCCTCGGCGATGTGCTGGCGCTGGACCGACATCACGATACCGAACGTCACCAGGAACGTGACGAACACGCCGGCCGCGCTCACCGCCACCGCGTTGCGGCGGGCGAAGCGCTGCGAGTAGTAGAGCCAGTTGCCCTGCCGCGCCTGCACGGGTTCGCGATTGAGATAGCGGCGGATGTCTTCGGCGAACTGTTCGACCGTGCGATAGCGCGCCTGCGGTTCCTTGCGCAGCGCGCGCATGACGATGGCATCGAGATCGCCGAGCAGGCGCTGCTTCAGGCGTTCCGGCGTGAGGTGCCGGGCCGCGGCGATGTCGGCGATGGAAGGGGCGTCCACGACGTCGCTTGCTTCGATGACGCGCTGAACGGCCGCGCTCGGGCGCAGCGGATCGGTCAGGCAGATGAGCCGTTCGAGATCGAGTTGCGAGGCCTGCGGCGGCACGACGTACGGCCGCAGTCCGGTGAGCAGTTCGTACAGCACGATGCCGAGCGCATAGACGTCGCTGGCGGTGGTGACGGTACGGCCGAGGATCTGTTCGGGGCTCGCGTATTCCGGCGTCAGCACGCGATCGTTGATGCGCGTCATGGCCGCGGGCACGTCCGCCTTGTTTTCCTCCAGCATCTTGGCGATGCCGAAGTCCAGCAGCTTCGGTTCCCCGGCCTGCGTGACCAGGATGTTCGCGGGCTTCAGGTCGCGGTGGACGACGAGGTTCTGGTGCGCGTACTGCACCGCCGAGCAGATTTCGACGAACAGTTCCAGGCGCCGGCGCAGATCGAGCCGCACTTCCGGGTCATCGCAGAACCGGTCGACGGGCTGGCCATGGATGTATTCCATGACCATGTACGGACGGCCGTCGTCGATCTCGCCGGCGTCGAGCAGGCGCGCAATGCTCGGATGATTGAGATTGGCGAGGATCTGGCGTTCGGACTTGACCCGCTGTCCGATGCCATAGGGCAGGGCGCCGGCCTCGATGATCTTGACGGCCACCTGGGCGGAATACTGCCGGTCCGCGCGTTCGGCCTGGTAGACCGTTCCGGTGCCGCCGTAGCCGATCACTTTCGTGAGGCGGTAGTTGGCGATGATGCGGCCGATCAGCGCGCGTCGGCGGTCGCGGGTGGTCAGTTCGATGGCCGTGCCGAGGGCGCCGGTCAACGGAGAGCGGCCGCTGCCCGGATCGTGGGCGAGGAGGTCGATGACTTCCTCGTACAGTTCCCGGTCGTCGCCGGCTTCGCGCTGCACGAACGCCTGCTGATCTGCGACGGGCAGATCCTTGGCCACATCGAAAATGTCCTGCAGGCGCACCCAGCGTGCGCTGATGGTGCTGCCGGCCGGCCTCGATGTCGGGGGAATCATCCCTGATTCGGAACTCATAGACCTTCCAGGCCGCGCGGACGCGAGGGACGGATCTGCCGCAGGATCCACGCCTTGGCCAGGCGCAGGTCGCGGTCGATGGTGGCTTCGGAGACCTTCAGCGTCTCGGCCAGTTCCTGGTAGGTCAGGCCGCCGAAGTAGTGCAGTTCGACGATTTCGGCCAGCCGCTGGTTGTGGATGGCGAGCCGCTGCAGCGCTTCATCGATTTCCAGGACGTCGATTTCCCCGGACGTCATCGGCCACCCGGCCAGATCGCTGCCGATCAGTTCGTCTACCGGGCCGGTAGCGGTCGACAGGCCGCCGCGCTTGGTCCGGACCCGCGCCTTGGCATGGTCGACCAGGATGCGTCGCATCTGGCGGGCGGCGACATTGAAGAAGTGAGCGCGGTCCTGCCAGGGGACGCTCATTTCAACCAGCTTCACGAAGGCTTCGTGAACGACCGCGGTGGCCTGGAGCGTATGGCCGGGGCGCTCGTTCCTCATGTAGCGGCGCGCCCGCTCACGCAGCTCTTCATAAATGAGCGGAGTGAGCCGTTCCAGCGCGCGCACGTCCCCCGACTGCCACGCCGACAGGAGTCGGGTGACCGCCTGCTGCCGGTCGGCCGCGGGAATCGCCGCTGCGATCGTGTTGCTCAGAAAGGACGCTCCGCTCGATACCAATCCGGGAATACCCGGATATTCAACTGATTCTAGATGGAGTGGCCGCCGAAAGGGCAATGCGCCATTTTGTCACGGACCCCGTTCCCGAACCGTGTGCCGGCGCCCGTAATCCGACTACGACAGTCCCCGAGGTTGACTTGATTTGACGCTTAGGGGATTTCCCGCGCCACCGCGTCGGAAGTCTCCTGATTGTTGACGAATCTACCCTGACGGACGGTTGCGGCGTGACGGCTTTCACGTTTGGCCGTCGCTTAACCGGGTGAACCGTCACAGAACGCGGACGGCCTGGTTACATATTCCATCGTCTCCCCGGGAGGGTTTTACATCATGCGTAACGTCATTCGTGCATCGCTCGTCGCTGCGGCCCTGGTTGCTACCGCTACCGTCTGCGCAGGCAGCGTACTCAACTCATCGACTCCGCAACTGGCCGATGGCGTAGTCAACGTGAAGCGTCCGCAGATGCAGCTGGCTGATGGCGTGGTCAATGTGAAGCGTCCGCAGATGCAGCTGGCTGATGGCGTGGTCAATGTGAAGCGTCCGCAGATGCAGCTGGCTGATGGCGTGGTCAA